>NZ_SRLB01000036.1 GCF_004745635.1 Methylobacterium nonmethylotrophicum
CTTGCCGCCCGGATCCTCGCGGTCCGGGCGGCGCAGGACCGGCGACCGAGACACCGGACGTGAGGCAGATCCCATGAAGACCGTCTCCATGCTGCTTGCCGCGGCTGGTGCCGCGCTCGTCGGCACCGTCGCCATCGCCGGCACCGTCGCCGGCCCCTGGTCCGCGGGGGAACTCTCCGGCCCCACGGTGACGCCGGCAGGATCCGGCGACGGCGCCGGCCTCCCGGGCGCGCCCGGCGGCCGGGCCGGTGCGCCCGGCCGGATCGGCGGCTGGGGCGGCAGCCGCGGCGCCCCGGCGGAGCCCGAAGGGCTGCGCGGCTACTGTATCGCGCTGCTCGATGGGGGACGCCCCGACGCGGACTTCCGTCCAGCCCAATGCGTCGACCTGTTCGCGGCCTCGATCCGGCCGAACCCGTCCAGTGACGATGACGAGGAGGAGGAGGCGGCGCCGACCCGCGCGATCGCCCGCGCCTGCGCGAGGCTGCTGCGAAGCCCGGCCGTGATGCCTCGGCCGGCCGATCCGGAGGCGTGCATGTCCTACGTCGCGACCCTCGACTCGGGCAGCACGCGCCGCGAATCGGCAGGGCCGGCCGGACCGGGCGGTCGGGCGCCCGACGGGCCGAGCATCGCCGGCGGCGTCGGCGGCAAGGGCGGCCGCGCCGGGACCGGCGGGCCGGGGGCCGGCGCCGGGGGCGCGGGCGGGGCCGGGGTGGGCGGCGTCGGCGGGGCCGGCGGCCCCGGCGGCTCGGTGCGCTGAGCCCCCACCCCTCTCGCGATCAGGCGGGCGCCCGGACCGAACGGCCGGGCGCCCGCCATCGCGTCAGAACAGGCCCTCGATCCGTCCCTCGGCGTCGAGGTGGATGCCTTCCGCCGCCGGCACCTTCGGCAGGCCCGGCATGGTCATGATCTCCCCGCAGATCGCCACCACGAAGCCGGCCCCGGCCGAGAGGCGCACGTCGCGCACCGCCACCACGTGGCCGCTCGGCGCGCCCATCAGGGTCGGGTCCGTGGAGAACGAATATTGGGTCTTGGCCATGCAGACCGGCAGGCTCCCGTGGCCGGCCTGCTCGAACGCCGCGAGCTTGGCCGCCGCCTTCGATTCGACCTGGATGCCGGCCGCGCCGTAGAGCGTCTGCGCGATGGTGCGGATCTTGTCCGCGAGCGGCATCGCGTCCGGGTAGGCGAAGCGCGGCGGGCCGGGCGGGCCGGCCTCGGCCAGGGACACGACGGCGCGGGCGAGGGCCTCGGCCCCGGCGCCGCCCTCGGCCCAGTGCCGGCAGGTGATCGCCTCGACGTCGAGGCGGTCGCGGCACAGCGCCTTGAGCGCCGCGTGCTCGGCCTCCGTATCGGCGTGGAAGTGGTTGACCGCGACGACGACCGGGGCGCCGAAGCGGCGCACGTTCTCGACGTGGCGGGCGAGGTTGGAGAATCCCCGCTCGAGCGCCGCGACGTCCTCGCGGCCGAGATCCGCCTTGGCGACGCCGCCATGCATCTTGAGGGCGCGCACCGTCGCGACGATCACCACGGCGGAGGGGCTCAAGCCCGCCTGCCGGCACTTGATGTCGAAGAATTTCTCCGCCCCGAGATCGGCCCCGAACCCGGCCTCCGTCACCGCGTAGTCGCCGAGCCGGAGGCCCGCCCGGGTGGCGATCACCGAGTTGCAGCCATGCGCGATGTTGGCGAAGGGCCCGCCATGGATCAGCGCCGGGCTGCCCTCGAGGGTCTGGACGAGGTTGGGCTGCAGCGCGTCCTTGAGCAGCACCGTCATGGCGCCGGTGGCCTTGAGGTCGGCGAGCGTCACCGGCTTGCGGTCGCGATTCTCGGCCACCACGATCCGCCCGAGGCGCGCCTCGAGGTCGGCCAGGTCGCGGGCGAGGCAGAACACCGCCATCACCTCGGAGGCGACCGTGATGTCGAAGCCGTCCTCCCGCGGATAGCCGTTGGCGACGCCGCCGAGGCTCTGGGTGATGCTGCGCAGGGCCCGGTCGTTCATGTCGAGGACGCGCCGGAACGCCACCCGCCGCAGGTCGATGCCGAGCGGGTTGCCCCAGTAGACGTGGTTGTCGATCAGCGCCGCGGCGAGGCTGTGGGCCGAGGTGATGGCGTGGAAATCGCCGGTGAAGTGGAGGTTGATCGCCTCCATCGGCACCACCTGCGATCGGCCGCCGCCCGCCGCGCCGCCCTTCATGCCGAAGCACGGGCCGAGCGAGGGCTCGCGCAGGCAGATCACCGTCTTGCGGCCGATGCGGTTGAGGGCGTCGCCGAGGCCCACCGTGGTGGTGGTCTTCCCCTCCCCCGCCGGGGTCGGGCTGATCGCCGTCACCAGGATCAGCTTGCCCTCGGCCTGCGCCTCGAGGCCGCGGATATGGGCATGGTCGATCTTGGCGATGTGGCGGCCGTAGGGGTGCAGGGCCTCGTCGGGGATGCCGATCCGCTCCGCAATCGCGGTGATCGGCTGCAGGGTGGCCGCGCGGGCGATCTCGATGTCGGTCGGCATGGGTCCCGATCGTTGTTCTGGAGCCGGAGGGGATGCCCTGGAAGGGTGGCTTGGCGTCGGCGGAAGTGTGGCCGAGGCCGCCATTGTCGAACAGATCAAATCGCTTGAGCCGGATGCTCAGAAAAATTGAAAGCCCCTTGCGCGCGTTGCGAACAGGGATCGGCCGCGGCGGCGAGCGCGGAATCCGGCCGTTAGGCATGTCGGCAGATCGACGCCGCCCGGACGGGATCGCTTCACGATTGCAGCCCCAGAGTGCCGCCGCAACGGGCATGGCAGGGATCGGGAGAACGGGATGGCCTTCTGGCTGCGGGCCGGGCTGGTGATCGGCGCGATCTACTATCTGTCGCCGCTGCGGCTCGGCGATGCCCCGGGCCCTGACCCGGCCCTGACGGCACCGGTGCCGATGGCGGCGGACCGGTCGGTGGGGCAGGCCCTCGACGCCCGGGCCGACGACCTGCGCGCCCGGGTGATCGAAGCGGGCGCCGCCGAGGCCGGGCGCGCCGTCAGTGCGGGGTGGCGCGCGGCCATGGCCGAGGCGGGCCGTCCGCCCTCCCGCGACACCCTGACGGCGCATGACCGGCAGCCAGCCTGGCGCGGCGCACCGGAGCGGGAGAGCCGCTGACACGTGGATGACCGAGCGGCATGACGAGCCAAGGATAACGCGATCCGCCGAGGATCCTAGATCGCACGGCCTATGCCCGATCCGGGAATACGAAACGGAACCTTGGCGTTCCCACTCCATTTCCAGATCGTGAACCAGACGGGCGATCACCGGAATTGCTGCGCGGCCTCGGATCGGTGACGGGCGAGACGGTGGCGCTCCTTTTTCCCCCTCCTCCGAGAACTTCGAGTCCGATCCGCAGTGCCGCGCTACTTCTTCGACATCATGGGCTCGACCCAGAGCGTGCCGGACGAGGCCGGACTCGATTGCCGCGACCTCGGCGAGGCGCATCGCCAGGCCCGGACCCTGATCGCGGATGCGATGAGCGGACCGGAAGCGACCCGGATCGACTGGCACGCCTGGCGCGTGGAGGTGCGCGACGAGCACCGCACCCTGCTCTTCACCGTGCCGTTCCCGCCCCGGCTCGGGTGACGGCGAGCCATTCGGACCAGCACCGGAGCGCGAGGGGACGGAGTCTATCCCCAGACCGGTTCGCTCCCGTCGCGAAAAGGGCTAACATCCTGCGATTCCACTCCTATACTCACCGGGAGTTCCACCGGGTCCGGTTCGGTCCGCGGCGGGGATCTGGCGACGGACCGGGACGTTGCTCCGGCCGCGCGGGGAAGGCAGGTTGATGTCCGTGACCGAGGAGGAGGTTCCGGCCGACCGCGTGGTCGAGACCTTGGAGAGCCTGCTGCGCGCGCCGCCCTTCGTACGCTCGCCCAAGCTGACGCGCTTCCTCCGCTTCGTGGTGGAGGAGGAACTGGCCGGCCGCGGCGCGACGATCAAGGCCTACACCATCGCCACCCAGGCCCTCGGCCGGGGCCCCGATTTCGACCCGAGCCTCGACCCGAGCGTGCGCGTCGAGGCCGGGCGCCTGCGGCGCGCCCTCGACGAGGTCTACGCGCAGCATGCCGACGGTCTGGATATCCGCGTGAGCGTGCCGGTCGGGGGTTACCGGCCGCGCTTCATCGCCACCGAGGCGGCACCGGCCGTCGCGGACGACGCGCCGCTGCCGGATCCCGCGGAGGTGCCGCCTCCCGCGCCGGACCGTCCATCGCCGACGGTCATCGGACTCACCCCCCGCGGTCAGGCCGCCATCATCGCGCTGCTCGCCGGCATCCTGCTGGTCCTGTGCATCGACCTCGGACTGACCGTGAGCGCCCGGATGGCCCCCGGCCCCGCCGGTCCCCCGCGCGACATGGCCGTGCGGGGGCAGTGACCTCCGGCCGGCTCAGGTCCAGCGGGTGGCGAAGCGGGCGAGGTCCTGGGCGCTGGCGAAGGTCACGACGCCGAGGGTGCGGGTCTCCTCCGGCCAGCCCGGGAACGGCGCGTAGGTCACCGCGCGCCGGCTGAAGGCGGCGCTCGGCGCTTCCGCCGCGGCCCAGTCCCGCACCTCCGCAGCGAGGACGTCCGGATCCTCCGGCGCCACGAGGCCGGAGCGCTCGCGGAGCGCCAGCACGTAGGGCCCGAGCGCCGGATGCTGCTCGCGCAGGATCTTGACGATGTCGATCATCGCGCCGGGAACCGTGTCGGCGTCAGAAGCTCTGCGGCGCGTTGATCTGCACCACCGGCTGCCCGCTGAAGAAGTTCGGGATGTCCCCGAAGATCTCCTGGCCGTGCGCCGCCCCCGCCTTCTTGAAGTCGTCGAGGGAGCGGAAGGTCAGGAGGGCGATGACCTGGAACGGGGCCGGGCTGCCGTCGGGCGTGCCGCTCGCCGTGACCACCTCGGCCTTCTCCAGGCCCATCGAGGACCAGCGCTCGCGGACCAGCGGCATGTGGTGCTTGAGGTAGTAGTCGAGGTTGAAGGCTTGCGCATCGGCGCCGCCCGGATACATCACGCTGATCAGGATCATGGCGTCTGGTGTCTCCCGGATGCGGGACCCGTCGCCGGTCCCTTGCGCGTCAGTGAGCCCCGTTTCGGCCCGCGGCGCAAGCGCGCCGGACCTGCCCAAAGGTCGTCACCCCCCAGGATCTCAAACCAAGGTCTCACCCCCACAGGGCCGGCTGCGGCGGGTGCACGAGGCTTCCCTCGAACGCCAAGCCCGGCGCGCGGTCGCGGGCGAGCAGCAGCGGCCCGTCGAGGTCGACGAAGTCGGCGAAGCCCGACAGGAGCATCGCCGGCGCCATGGCGAGCGAGGTGCCGAGCATGCAGCCGACCATGATCGACAATCCCCGCGCCTTGGCGGCCTGGGCGAGAAGCAGCGCCTCGGTCAGCCCCCCGGCCTTGTCGAGCTTGATGTTGATCGCGTCGTAGCGGTCCTTGAGCGCGTCGAGCCCGGCGCGGTCGTGCAGGCTCTCGTCGGCGCAGATCGGGATCGGGCGCCGGATCCCGGCGAGGGCCGCGTCGTCGCCGGCCGGCAGCGGCTGCTCGATCAGCCGCACCCCGGCCTCGACGCAGGCGGCGAGATTGGCAGCGATCGTCTCGGGCGACCACGCCTCGTTGGCGTCGACCACGAGCGCCGAAGCCGGGGCGCCCCGGCGCACCGCCGCGATCCGCTCCGGGTCGCCGGCGCCGCCGAGCTTCACCTTCAGGAGCGGGCGCGAAGCCGCCGCGCGGGCCGCCGCCTCCATCGCCTCCGGGCTGCCGAGGCTCAGCGTGTAGCAGGTCGTCACCGGGGCCGGCGCCGGGATCCCGGCGAGGACGTGGGCCGGCGTGCCGGCGCGCTTGGCCTCGAGATCCCACAGGGCGCAGTCGAGGGCGTTGCGGGCCGCACCCGCCGGCAGGCGCGCGGCGAGGTCCTGGCGGGTGAGGCCGGATGCGAGCGCGTCGCCTTGCGCGGCGATCAGGTCGCGCACGCCCTCCACGGTCTCGCCGTAGCGGGCATACGGCACGCACTCGCCCCGGCCCGTGACGGTGCCGTCGCTGACCTCGGCCGTCACCACCACAGCCTCGGTGCGGCTGCCGCGCGAGATGGTGAAGGTGCCGGCGATCGGCCAGCGCTCGACGGCGGTCGCGAGCCGGATCACGCTGGGAACTCCGCCACGAGGCGGTCGACGAGCCCGTCGACCCCGAACCGCACCGGATCGGTCGCCGGCAGGCCGTGCTCGTCGGCGAGGCGCGCGAGCAGCGCCCGCGCCTCCGCCTCCGCGAGCGCCTGGGTGTTGACCGCGATGCCGGTCGGGCGGATGTCCGGATTGGTCAGGCGGCCGAGCTGCACCGTCAGGTCGATCACCTCCCGGATGCTCGGCAGCGGGTGCTTGACCCCGCGCATCGTCGTGCGGGTCGGCTCGTGGCAGACCACGAAGGCGTCGGGTTGCGCCCCGTGCAGCAGGCCGAGGCTGACGCCGGCGAAGCTCGGATGGAACAGCGAGCCCTGGCCCTCGATCAGGTCCCAGTGCCGCGGGTCGGCGGCCGGGGCGATCCACTCGACGGCGCCGGAGATGAAGTCTGCCACCACCGCGTCGATGGCGACGCCGCGGCCGGAGATGAACACCCCGGTCTGGCCGGTGGCGCGGAAATCGGCGTCGAGGCCGCGATCCCGCATGCCCTTCTCGAGGGCCAGCACCGTGTACTTCTTGCCCACCGAGCAGTCGGTGCCGACGGTCAGCAGCCGCCTGCCCGGCCGCCGCGTGCCCTTGCCGGTGTCGAAAAGCTGGTCGGAATGGCGCACGTCATGGAGCTGCCGCCCGTGGCGCGAGGCGGCCTCGGCGATCTCCGGCACCGAGCCGAGGCGGGTGTGGAGGCCGCTCGCCACGTCGAGCCCGGCCTCGATCGCCTCGACGATGGTGGCGATCCAGTGCGGCGGCAGCACGCCGCCGGCGTTGACCACGCCGACGATCAGCGTCCGCGCGCCCTTGGCGACGCCCTCCTGGATCGTGAGGTCCGGGATGCCGAGATCGGCCGCGCAGGCAGGCAGGCGCAGCTGGCCGACGCACCATTCGGGCCGCCAGTCGACGATGCCGTAGGCGGTCTTGGCGGCGAGCCGGTCCGGCACGTCGCCGAGGAACATCAGGTAGGGCGTGGCGATCTGCATCGGTCTCGTCGGTCCGTCGTCGCGGGGTCGTCACGGGCGCCGGGCAAGAGTCGAGCCGCGGAGGGCCGGCCGGCGCGGCACCTTCGCGCGGGCGGGTCCGGTGCGCAACTGGCCGGCCGCGGGGGCACCCCGGCCGCGGCGCGGGCCCGGCTGGCCCGCGCCTTGCTCGTCCGCGCCGTCCTCAAATTGGCCCGCGCCTTGCTCTCAAATTGGCCCGCGCCTTGCTGAAGACTCCCCGAGGCACGACCGTCGGTCCCGCGCCGCCGCCCTCGGCACAACGGCCCGCCCGGCCGCTGCCGCGATCCCCAGCCCGACCCTTGACGTGATGATCGCGGTGGCGGACACGGTCTTGCCCAAAAGGAGAGCACGAATGCGTTTGAGAAGCCTGCTTCCCGTCCTGCTCGCCGGCCTGGCGGCCTCCGCCGGCGCTGCCTCGGCTCAGGACCTGACCGGGACGCTGAAGAAGATCAAGGAGACCGGGCAGATCACGCTGGGCACCCGCGACGCGTCGGTGCCGTTCTCCTACCTCGACAACAACCAGAAGCCGGTCGGCTTCGCCATGGACATCTGCTACAAGATCGTCGATGCGGTGAAGACCGAGCTGAAGCTCGACAAGCTCGAGGTGAAGCTGAATCCGGTGACCTCGGCGACGCGCATCCCGCTGATCGCCAACGGCACCGTCGACCTCGAATGCGGCTCGACCACCAACAACGTCGAGCGCCAGAAGCAGGTCGCCTTCACCAACACCCACTTCCTCACCGCCAACCGCTTCGTCGCCAAGAAGTCGAGCGGCCTGACCAAGTTCGAGGACCTGAAGGGCAAGACCGTGGTGTCGACCTCCGGCACCACCAACATCAAGCAGATCAACGAGTACAACACCGAGAAGAAGCTCGGCATCACGATCCTGCCGGCCAAGGACCACGCCGAGGCGTTCCTGATGGTCGAGACCGGCCGGGCCGCCGCCTTCGTGATGGACGACGTGCTGCTGGCCTCGCTCGCCGCCGGTTCCAAGGAGCCGACCGCCTACGCGATCTCGACCGACGCCCTGTCGAAGCCCGAGCCCTACGGCATCATGCTGCGCAAGGACGATGCCCCGTTCAAGAAGGTCGTCGATGCCGCCACCGCCGCCTTCTACAAGAGCCCGGAGGCCAAGACGGCCTACGACAAGTGGTTCATGAAGGCGATCCCGCCGCGGGACATCAACCTGAACCTGCCGATGAGCGAGGCGCTGCAGCAGGCCTTCGCCAAGCCGAGCGACAGCCCGGATCCGGCCGCCTACTGAGCTGACACCCGGCGCCGCCCTCCCGCAGGGCGGCGCCGCCTTCTCGGCACTTTCCCTTCGGCACTTTTCCCTGTGCCTCGGCCGCGCCCCACCTCGCCCGGGCCGGAAAACCGTATACCATCGCGGCAGGGCGGACCCGGAAGTCAGGGCATGAACTACAACTGGAACTGGGGCATCTTCTTCGACGCCTCGCCCGAGGGGACCGGCACCTACGCCGACATGCTGCTGTCGGGCCTGATCTGGACCATCGTCACGGCGCTCTGCGCCTGGGTCATCGCCTTCGCGGTCGGCTCGGTCATCGGCGTGCTGCGCACCCTGCCGAGCCGGCCGGCGCAGGCGGTCGGCAACGCCTATGTCGAGCTCTTCCGCAACATCCCGCTCCTCGTGCAGATGTTCCTGTGGTTCTTCGTGCTGCCCGAGCTGCTGCCGGAATCCTGGGGCACCTGGCTGAAGCAGCTGCCGAACGCGCCGTTCTACACCGCCGTGGTGTGCCTGGGCTTCTTCACCGCCTCGCGCGTCGCCGAGCAGGTGCGGGCCGGCATCCAGGCCCTGCCGCGGGGCCAGCGCATGGCCGGCACGGCGCTCGGGCTCACCACCGCGCAGACCTACCGCTACGTGCTCCTGCCCAACGCCTACCGCATCATCCTGCCGCCGCTGACCTCCGAGTTCCTCAACAACCTGAAGAACACGTCGGTGGCGCTGACCATCGGGCTCCTCGAGCTGACCGCCCGGGCCCGCGCGATGCAGGAATTCTCGTTCCAGGTCTTCGAGGCCTTCACCGCGGCGACGATCATCTACATCATCATCAACCTGCTCGTGGTGACCGCCGCCGGGCTGATCGAGCGCCGCGTCGCGGTGCCGGGCCGCTGATCCTCTGATTTCTCGGGCAAGGTCCCTGCGATGTTCTCGAACTTCGACTTCAGCGTCATCCTGAACTCCTGGCGCTACCTGTTCTTCGACGGGATGACCTTCACGCTGACGCTGACCGCGCTGGCGGCCCTCGGCGGCGTGGTGCTCGGCACGCTGATCGCCATGATGCGGCTCTCAGGGCTCCCGGTGCTGCCGCAGGTCGCCAAGGCCTACGTCAACTTCATGCGCTCGCTGCCGCTGGTGCTGGTGATCTTCTGGTTCTACTTCCTGGTGCCGTATATCGGGCAGTGGCTCATCGGGTCCGAGCGGCCGATCCAGGTCGGCGCCTTCTCGTCCTCGCTCATCACCTTCACGCTGTTCGAGGCGGCCTACTTCTCCGAGATCATGCGGGCCGGCATCCAGTCGATCCCGAAGGGGCAGGCGGCGGCCGCCTCGGCGCTCGGCCTCACCTACTGGCAGGCGATGGGCAACGTCATCCTGCCCCAGGCCTTCCGCAACATGCTGCCGGTGCTGCTGACCCAGACCATCGTGCTGTTCCAGGACACCTCGCTCGTCTACGTGCTGTCGATCACCGACTTCCTCGGCGCCGCCTCGAAGGTGGCGCAGCGCGACGGCCGCCTCGTCGAGATGTACCTGTTCGCGGCGGTCGTCTACTTCGCCGTCTGCTTCATCGCCTCGCTCCTGGTGCGCCGCCTGCAGCGCCGGGTCGCGATCATCCGATAGGACCGAACGCCATGACCTCCTCCGCGATGCCGCCCGTCAGCCCCGCGCCGGAGCCGCAGGCCGCGGCTGCGGCGGCCCCGGCCTCCGGGCCCGTCGGCACCCTGCTCTCCGAGCCGCCGCCCGCGGCGGCGACCGGCGGGCCGATGATCACCATCGACGGCGTCTCGAAGTGGTACGGCGACTTCCAGGTGCTGACGAACTGCACCACCGCCATCCGCAAGGGCGAGGTGGTGGTGGTCTGCGGTCCCTCGGGCTCCGGCAAGTCGACGCTCATCAAGTGCGTCAACGCCCTCGAGCCGTTCCAGAAGGGCCAGATCACCGTCGACGGGACGCAGATCGCCAACAAGAAAACCAACCTGCCGAAGCTCCGCTCGCGGGTCGGCATGGTGTTCCAGCACTTCGAGCTGTTCCCGCACCTGTCGATCACCGACAACCTGAGCCTCGCCCAGCGCAAGGTGCTGGGCCGGGGTAGGGACGAGGCGGAGGCCAAGGGCCTGGCGCTGCTCGAGCGGGTCGGCCTCAAGGCCCACGCCCACAAGTATCCGGGCCAGCTCTCGGGCGGCCAGCAGCAGCGCGTCGCCATCGCCCGGGCGCTCGCCATGAACCCGATCGTGATGCTGTTCGACGAGCCGACCTCGGCCCTCGACCCCGAGATGGTCGGCGAGGTGCTCGACGTCATGGTCGAGCTCGCCCGCGAGGGCATGACCATGATGGTGGTGACCCACGAGATGGGCTTCGCCCGCAAGGTCGCCCACCGGGTCATCTTCATGGACAAGGGCGAGATCGTCGAGGACGCGCAGAAGGAGGACTTCTTCGGCTCGCCCCGCAGCGAGCGCGCCCAGACCTTCCTGTCGCGGATCCTGTCGCACTGATCCGTCGAGGGGCCCGACCGGGCCCCCCGCCGTTCGCGCCCCCGCCATCGTCCCCGGCGGGACCGGGAGGAGAGACGTCATGCGGATGATCGGCAACTGGCGCTCGGCCGCGGCCTTCCGGGTGCGGATCGCCCTCAACCTGAAGGGACTTCCCTACGAGGAGACCTTCATCGACCTCGACGCGGGCGACCAGCACAGGCCGGAGTTCCGCGCCATCAACCCGCAGGGCGCGGTCCCGGCCTTCTTCGACGGCGACGGCCCGCCCCTGACGCAGTCTCTGGCGATCCTCGACTATCTCGAGGAGACCCATCCCGAGCCGGCGCTGCTGCCGCGCGACCCCAAGGCCCGTGCCCGGGCCCGCTCCCTCGCCCAAGTCGTGGCCAGCGATTCCCACCCGCTCTACGTGCCGCGGGTGCGCCGCTACCTCACCGACGATCTCGGATTGCCCCAGGAGGCGATGCTCGGCTGGCTGCGGCACTGGTTCGCGGTCGGGGTGACCACCCTCGAGACCCGGCTGACGCAGGAGCCCGGCACCGGCCGCTACTGCCAGGGCGACGCGATCAGCCACGCCGACCTCTGCCTCGTCAGCCTCTGGGTCGGCACCGCGATCTTCGGGGTCGACACGGCCCCCTACCCGACCGTGCGGCGCATCGCCGAGGATTGCCTGGCCCAGGAGGCCTTCGCGAAGGCGCATCCGAAGCGGCAGCCGGGGGCGCCGGCGTGAGCGCGCCTCCGGCCCGGCGGGCTACCGGTTCGGAAAGCCCGGCGCCGCTCACGCGGATGTGACCTCTCCCTGCGTGAGCGCGGGCCGGCGCGGGATTAGACCGAGGGCGCCGGACGTTCACCCATCATGATGCTTCGCAAGCGCCCCGACGTCCTCGACCTCCTGGTGCCGCTCCGGCGCTACGCCCGGTCCCTGACGCGCGACACCGCGCAGGCCGACGACCTCGTGCACGACACCCTCGTGCGCGCCCTCGAGCGCCAGGGCACCCTGCGGCCCGGCACCAACCTGCGCACCTGGCTGATGACGGTGCTGCACAACGCCTTCATCGACGACCAGCGCCGCCGCAAGGTCGAGGCGCGCTATGCCGACGCCCTCGGGCAGCTCGCCGACGAGGCGACGCCGCCGGCCCAGGAGGGGCATGTACGCCTGGCCCAGGTGCGCGAGGCCTTCCAGCGCCTGCCGGCGGAGCAGCGCGAGGCCCTGCACCTCGTGACCATCGAGGGGCTGGCCTACCAGGAGGCCGCCGACGTGCTCGGCATCCCGATCGGCACGCTGATGTCGCGCCTCGGGCGCGCCCGGGCGGCGCTCCGCACCATCGAGAGCGGCGGCGCCCCGCGCCTCCCCGCCCCCGACGAGCCGCCGGCCCGGCCAGGGCCGCGCCTGCGGGTCGTCGAGGGCGGAACCGGGGAGCGCGGGACCAAGCCCGCGAGGGCGTCGTGATGCGCGGCGAGACTTTTGCGGAGGCGGCGATGGACCCGATCACCGAGGCGGACCTGAACGCCTATATCGACGGCCAGCTCGACCTCGGCCGGCGGATCGAGGTGGAGGAGCACCTGGCGGCGCGCCCGGAGGTGGCGGCCCGGGTGATGGCCGACCTGCGCACCCGCGACGCCCTCAGCGCCGCCTTCGGGCCGGTGCCGGGCACGCGGCCCGGCCCCGCGCCCGAGCGCCTCGCCGCGGCGGCCCGCCGGCTCGACCGGGCCCTGACCTGGCGCAGGATCGGGGCGCGCCTGCAGCGCGCCGCCGTGATCGCGATGCTGGTCGGGACCGGCTGGCTCCTGCACAACGAGACCGGGGATTTCGGGGTGCAGAACACGATCGCCTCGACGCATTCGCCCGCTTTCGTCGAGGACGCGCTCCAGGCCCGCCAGGCCGCCCTGATGCGGGCCCGGGTCGCCTCGCAGCGCCCGAGCCCGGCCTATGACCGCCGCGAGGTCGAGGCCGCGACCGGCATCGCCCTGCCCGACCTGCCGGCCGACTGGCGCGTCGACGACATGCAGATCTTCCCCTCGCGCAGCGGCGCGGGCGTCGAGGTCGCGATCGATGCCGGCAGCCTCGGCAAGGTGGCGCTCTTCGCCACCCGCACCCAGGATGCGGAGGCGCACGCCCCCGCCATCGTCCGCTCGCCGGAGGCCGTGACGGTCTACTGGACGGCCGGACGCGGCGCCTACGCGCTCAGCGGCTCAGGGAATGAGCCCGACCTCGGCCGCGCCGCCGCCACCCTGGCGGCGCTGCAGCACTGACCCTCCCCACCGCCATCCCGGAGCGATCTCCCCGATGAACACTCCCTTCGCCTGGCAGACCCACGCGGCGCCCGCCGGTGCGGTCTTCGACGAGGGCCTGCGGCGGCACATGCTGCGGGTCTACAACACGATGGGCCTCGGCCTGGCGCTGACCGGCCTCGTGGCGCTCGGCGTCGCCTCGACCCCGGCCCTCTACAAGCCGCTCTTCGGCACGCCGCTCAAATACGTCGTGATGCTGGCCCCCCTCGCCTTCATCCTGGTGCTGTCGTTCCGCGCCGACCGGATCTCGGCCGCCACAGCCCACACCCTGTTCTGGACCTTCTGCGGGGTGATGGGCCTGTCCCTGGCCTCGATCTTCCTGGTCTTCACCGGCACCAGCATCGCCCGCACTTTCTTCATCACCGCGGCGATGTTCGGGGCGACGAGCCTCTACGGCTACACCACCAAGCGCGACCTCTCGCGCATGGGCTCGTTCCTGGTGATGGGCCTGATCGGCCTCGTCATCGCCAGCCTTGTCAACATCTTCCTCGCCTCGAGCGCGCTGCAATTCGCGATCTCGCTCATCGGCGTGGTAATCTTCACCGGGCTCACCGCCTACGATACCCAGTCGATCAAGGAGCAATACGCCGACAACTGGGGCGAGGAAGCCAATTCCAAGCTCGCGGTGTTCGGGGCCCTGTCGCTCTACCTGAACTTCATCAACCTGTTCCAGCTGCTGCTGAACCTCACCGGCGAGCGGGAATAGCCGACACCCTCCAACCAAGGACGGACCCTTGACCTCCGCCCGCCGGTCCCGCGAGGGACCAGCGGGTCTTTTGTTCGGACTGGATCGGGACGACGTGCCTTGTATCCTCTCGCAAGCGAGGATCATGACCTTGCGGGTTACGGCGTGCCTCCGGGCTTCGTATCGTTCTGCTGATCTTTCCGGGCACCGTCCGCGGCGTCGGCACGATTCTCGGTTTCGGGGGCCGCGTCCTGCGTGCCCGCACCAGAGCTGGGGTTCGGTGCATCTGCCGTTCTCGCGCCTGGTGACGGCCTCGCTGCGTCGTCGCTGCCCGCCGCCACGGCGGCACCCGCAACGGTGGCGCGTGTTCCGAAGTAAAAGCTGACCGCCGATGTCATGAGCGTCCCGATCAGGACGATCAGCTGCTTTCCGACATCGTCCCTTCCGGCGGAGGCGGGATCTTGCACAAAGATGGTGTAAGTTCCGTTCGCATCCGCCTGCCACCCGGCAAAATTTGCACCGAGGCGCGCGATCTGACTATCCCTGTCTGGTACGCTCAATCCCGACAAGCTTCGCGTCTTCGTCTCTCCCATCGCCGTGAGTACGAAAACGGAAAGTATCGCAAAAAGCACGACGAGCGACAATGCGATAACTGACTGTATTGACCCGGGCGGCAAGCCAAGCGCTTGGTCCTTGTTGTCGAGTTTGACTTTCACGAAAACGTAAGATATTCCTGATAGACACAAAAGAAGCGATACAATTCCAAGAATCGAAATCATCGGCAGCAGGACGGAATGCGGCGCGTCTTTGAGCGCGAGAATGAGTCCACCGAATATGACGGTGACGATCATCACGCCGCATATCAGTATAATGATGTCCTTATGTTCGATAAGAATCCCTTTGGATCGAGGATCGGGCACGGACTCATCTGCCATCTTTCCCTCCCAATTTTTTGAATACATGGCCTCGAACGCGAAGTCATGAACCTTGCGTCCAGACAATCGCCGTCGACGATGATGCAGGTATCACTTCTCAAAAGCAAGGTGTGTGCAAGCTCTGGTCTTGGATTACATTTTTGCACCCGTGACCAAAGATATGATTGCGTCGGATTTGCAGAGGGGAAGTGTCTATTTGTATCTGAATTTTTAAATCCCTGAATTTAAAAAAATTACTTCCGAACTGAAAATTTTTAAATCTATCTCAAGTAGATAATCTTGGTGCATTGAATTGATCGGATACGCTTTCGATCCAGGGAATAGCTGCACTCACTTGCAACCATACGCTTACTTCAGCACAATATTTGCTGAAATGCTGGCAGCCTCGATTGCCAGGACACTCTGCCCCGGCAATCGAGGTGTCCTGCTACTCCGCCGCCACCGGCCGCTGTGCCCCCTCATGCCCCGGCGGCTCGTCCACCGCCCCGACGAAGCGGCCGAACAGCCGGCCCGTCAGGCGCGAGAGATCGTCCATCAGGATGAAGATCGCGGGCACGAACAGGAGCGAGAGCAGGGTCGAGACGATCAGGCCGGAGATCACCGCGATCGCCATCGGGGCGCGGAACTCGCCGCCGATGCCGAAGGCCATGGCGCTCGGCACCATGCCGGCCGCCATGGCGATCGTCGTCATCACGATCGGCCGGGCGCGCTTGGCGCCGGCCTGGGTGATGGCGGTGACACGGTCGACGCCGCGGCCCATCTCCTCGACGGCGAAATCGACCAGCATGATGGCGTTCTTGGTCACGACGCCCATCAGCATCAGGATGCCGATCACCACCGGCATCGAGATCGGCCGGTTGCAGATCAGGAGGCCGAGGATCGCGCCGCCGATCGACAAGGGGAGCGAGAACAGGATGGTGAGGGGCTGGAAGAACGAGGCGAAGAGCAGGATCAGGACGCCCAGCACCATCATCAGGCCGGCGCCCATCGCCATCGCGAAGCCCTCGAACACCTCGCCCATCACCTCGGCGTCGCCGGTCTGGCGCAAGCTGACCCCGGGCGGCAGGGTCTTCGCCGACGGCACCTCCATGGCGAGCTTGATCTGCTCGGCCAGGGCGTCCGAGCCCTGCATGTTGGCTTCCAGCGCCACGCGCACGGCGCGGTCGTAGCGGTCGATCGCGGTCGGCCCGCGTCCGAGGCTGATGTCGGCCACCGCCGAGAGCGGCACCGAGGCGCCGTTCTTGGCCGGCACCTTCAGGCTCTCCAGCGCCGAGAGGTCGCCGCGCAAGGCCATCGGCAACTGCACCCGGATCGGGATCTGCCGGTCGGTGGCGTTGAACTTGGCGAGGTTCTGGCCGATGTCGCCGATCGTGCCGACCCGCACCGTCTCGGCGATGGTGTCGGTCGAGACGCCGAGATCGGCGGCGACGCCGGGTTTGGGGCGGATGCGCACCTCGGTCCGGTCGAGGGGCGCGGTCGACATCACGTTGACGAGGTGCGGCAGGGTCGCGACCTCGCGCTGCATCCGCTCGGCCACCTCGGTGACGACCGTGGTGTCGCCTCCGGCGACGATCAGCGTGAAGTCGCGCTGGCCGCCTTCGCGCAGGGACCAGTAGCGCACGTCGGCCTCGTCGCGCATCAGGTCCATGATCGCCGCTTCCACGTCGGCCTGCTTGCGCACCCGGGCGTTCTTCGGCGTCAGGTTGATGGTGAGGGTGGCGAGCCGCACCTCCTTCTTGCCCGGCAGCTGGCGGCCGCCATCGACGAAGACCGACCGGACCTCCGGCAGCGAGCGGATGCGCTGCGTGATCCGGTCGGTGACCGCGATCGTGTCGTCAAGGCGGGCGCCGGGGGGCAGCTCGACCACCATCAGGGTGCGGGCGGCGTCCTCCTTGGGCAGGAAGCCGGCCGGCAGCAGGCTTGTGGAGAGGATCGAGGCGGCGAACAGCACGAGCCCGACCACCAGGGTCACGAACTTGTGCCGCACCGACCACAGCACGACCCGGTTGTAGGTCCGCATCACCGGACCCTCGCGCTCCTCGTGGTGGCCGTGGTCGCGCAGGAAGTAGGCCGCCATCATCGGGGTGATGAGGCGGGCCACCAGCAGCGACATGAACACCGCGGCCGCGATGGTGAGGCCGAACTGCTTGAAGTACTGCCCGGCGATGCCGCCCATGAACGAGACGGGGGCGAAGATCGCCACGAGGGTCGCGGTGATCGCGATGACGGCGAGCCCGATCTCGTCGGCGCCCTCGATCGCGGCGCGGTAGGGCGACTTGCCGAGCCGCATGTGGCGGACGATGTTCTCGATCTCGACGATCGCGTCGTCGACCAGGATGCCGGTGACGAGGGTGATGGCGAGCAGGCTCACCGCGTTGAGCGAGAAGCCCATCGCGCTCATCGCCCAGAAGGTCGGGAAGACCGAGAGCGGCAGCGCCACCGCGGCGATCAGCGTCGCGCGCCAGTCGCGCAGGAACAGGAACACCACCAGCACCGCGAGCCCTGCGCCCTCCATCAGGCTGTGCATGGCGGATTCGTAGTTGCCGATGGTGTTGGTGACCGAACTGTCGATCCGGTCGAAGCGAACGCCCGGATAGGCCTTGGAGAACTCCTCGATCTTCCTGGCCACCACCTCGCCGACCGAGGCGTCGCTGGCGCCGCTCGCCCGCGAGATCGCGAAGGCGACGACCGGCTCGCCGTTGAGGCGCGCGAAGGTGCGCGGCTCCTCGGCCCCGTCGCTCAAGGTGGCGAGGTCGTCGAGGCGCACCTTGCGCCCGCCCGGCAGCACGATCGAGGTGGCGGCGAGCGTCTCGAGGGTCGAGGAGGCGGCAAGCGTCCGGATCGACTGCTCCTGGCCGCCGACCTCGGCCCGCCCGCCCGCCATGTCGGCGGAGGTCAGCCGCAGCTGCCGGTTCACGTCCGCGGCCGTGATGCCGAGCGCGAGCAGGCGGTCGGGCTTGAGGGTCACCCGCACCTCGCGGGCGACGCCGCCGAGGCGCTCGACGCCGCCGACGCCGCGCAGGCCCTGGATCTGGCGCGCCACCACGTCGTCGACGAACCAGGACAGGTCCTCGGGCGTCATGGCGGGCGCCGAGGCGCCGTAGACCATGATCGGCAGGCCGGCGATCTCGACCCGGGTGATGATCGGCTCGTCGATCGTCCGGGGCAGGTTCATCCGGATCTTGGCGATCGCGTCCTTGACGTCGTTGACGGCGCGATCGGTGTTGACCTCAAGGCGGAACTCGATCGTCGTGGCCGAGGTGCCCTCGGTGATCGCCGAGGTGATGTGCTTGACGCCCTTCACCCCCGCCACCGCGTCCTCGACCCACTTGGTGACCTGGGTCTGCAGCTCGCTCGGCGCGGCGCCGGCCTGCGTCACCGTCACCGAGACGATCGGCACGTCGATGTTGGGGAAGCGGGTGATCGGCAGGCTGCGGAAGCTCACGAGGCCGAGCAGCCCGAGCACCAGGAAGAGCACGATCGAGGGGATCGGCTTGCGGATCGCCCAGGCGGAGACGTTCAGGCGCATCGAGCGTACCCGGTCAGGAGACGGTCAGGGGAGCCGGGCGTCGGGGACGCCGGGCCTCGGAATCAAAGAGCCGGGCGTCAGGGACGTCCGGCCTCGGCAGTGGCGGGCAGGGCGGGGTAGATCGGGCGCACCCGGTCGCCGTCGCGCAGGAAGCTGCCGGCCCGGGCCACCACGGCGTCCCCGGCCTTGACCCCGTCGCGCGCCTCGATGAAGCCGCCGGCCGAGAGGCCGGTGCGGATGGTGCGGGCCTCGACCCGGTCGCCCGCCACCACCAGGACGGTCGGGCCGGACGGCCCGTAGACCACCGAGGCGAGCGGCACCGCGACGCCGGTGCGCCGCGCCGCCTCGACGGCGCCGCGGGCGAAGGCGCCGATGCGCAGGCGCGGATCGGCCTCGAGGGCGATCCGGACCCTGCCGAGGCGCGTCGCCCGGTCGATCTCCGGATAGACGACCCGGACCTTCCCCGACACCGCGACCGGCCCGTCCGGCGTGTCGAGGTCGAGGCTCGCGGGAGCGCCGGCGCGCAGCCGGGCGAGACCGGTCTCCGGCACCTCGCCCTCGAGCTCGATCTCGCCGCGGGCGATCAGGCGGAAGAGCGGCTCGGCGGAGGCGCTCGCCGTGGCGCCGACCCGGGCGGTGCGGCGGCTGACGATGCCGCCCTCCGGCGCGCGGATCTCGGTGCGGGCGAGCTTGAGGTCGAGCTCAGCGCGCTGGGCGCGGGCCTGGGCGAGGTCGGCCTGCGCGATGGCGAGCCCGTTGCGGGCGGCCGAGAGCTTGCCCTCGGCCCCCTTCGCCGCCGATTCGCGCTGCTCCAGCACCGCCGCCGTGGCGTTGCCGGTCTTCATCAGCGACTGGGCGCGCTCGAGCGAGAGCGCCGCCTCGACCTGCGCGGCCTCGGCCTGCACGATGGTGCTGCGCGCCTGCGCCACCGCGCCGTCCGCCCGGGCGATGGCGGCGGCGTTCTGGGCGAGCTGGGTGTCGATCATCTCGCGCGAGAGCCGCGCCAGCACCGCCCCCTTGGCGACCCGGTCGCCCTCCTCGACCAGGAGTTCGGTGATGCGGCAGCCCTCGATCTCCGGCGAGACCAGGATCTCGTCCCGCGGCACCAGGGTGCCGGTGACGACCGCCCGCTCGACGATCTCGCGCTCGGCCGCCACCACGACGGTGACGGCGGGCGCGGGTGCCGCCGCGACGACGGGTCCGGCTGAGGGCAGGGACTCGGCGGCATCGACGGGGATGGCCGGGAGGGCGACCGCGAGGGTGGTGGCGAGCGCGGCCGGAACGCCGGCGAGGCGACGGAGGCGGGTCATCGGGCGGGTTCCGGGTTGGACGGTGCGGTACCGGTCGGATCGAAGCGGCCTTCGAGTGCCGCGCCGATCAGGGCCAGCATGGCGTCGACGACGGGGCCGGGGGCGAAATCGGGCGAGAGGGCGCGACGGACCATGATGCCGTCGGCCATCACCATGACGAGGCGGGCCAGCGCCGCGGGGTCGGCGCCGGGCGTCGGCGCGTCGCGGCGCGCCTGCGCCTGCGCCTGCGCCTGCGCCTGCGCCTGGCGGTAGATGCCGGTGAGCCGCCCTGCGATCTCGTGCTCGAAGTCCCGGCAGATCGCCGCCATGGCGGGGTTGCGGGTCGCCTCGGCCCACATCTCGAGGCAGAGCACCGCCTTCTTGACCGGCGTCTCGGCGAGGTGGCGCCGGGCGAGGCCCGCGAAGGCCTCCATCAGGGCGGGGGCGGCCTCGATGCCGGAAAACCCCTGCGCCACGTCGGCCCGGTCGCGCTCGGCGAGGCCCGCCACGATCGCGTCCTTCGACGGGAAGTAGCGGTATAGGTTGCCCGGGCTCATGCCGGCCTCGGCCGCCACGTCGTGCATCGTGGCGCGGTGGAAGCCGTGGCGGACGAAGCAGCTCTCCGCCGCATCGAGGATGCGGGTGCGGCGCTCCTCGGTCGAATCGAGGCGGGCAGGGCTGCGAGCGGTCGGCAAGCGAGGGCACCTTGAGAATGAACGTTCATTCTCTACACCGAAGTGGGGACTTCCCGCAACGTTCGTTTCGGTGCAACCTCCGTCGACCGGCGAGCGTTATAAGTCCGGATATCAGTGTTCGAGCGGGAGGATACGTTTAATGGCCATCTTCCAAATCCGGCAGGCCGCGACCGGCGCGATCCTCTGGACCGGCGGCGCCGAGAACGAGCAGCAGGCCCTCGACGCCATGGCGCGCGAGGCGGGCTATTCCGACTTCTCGGCGATCCCCGAATCGCTGCGCGGGTCCGGCACCAAGGTCGACCGTCTCAACCTCGGCTGAGTCGATCGGCCGCACGATCGGCTGCCGCCTTGCAGGCCGATGACGTGGAAGCCGGGGATCGCCCCGGCTTTTTCATGCGCGGAGCATGGTCGCGCAAGATGGTTAAAAAATGGTGTCCGGGCGCGCCGCCGGCGATCTGATCCGCCTCGGGCGCCGACGCGCAGAGCCTGGCCCAGGGACCCGCCCGGCTCCGGCACGCCCCGATAGGGCGTCGCCGTTACCACCGCCGGGCTCGATGTGGTCCTCGAGCGGGGCTCGCTGACGGGAGCCGCCCGCAGCCCGCGACCGGGCTCGCCGGTGCCCCGCCGCCCCATCGCCCGGCCGCACCCAGACCTGACGATGCGTCAGGGCCTCATTGCGGGGACCGGGAGCGGTGGTGGTCCTCGAAGCCGAGGTCGACGCCGAGAACGTTGCGCACCCGGTCCGCCCCTGCCGCGTGACGACGCAGCGCGTCGGCAGCCCTCCCTCACGCCGTGGCCGGCGGGATGATGCGGTCGGCGATGCGCCGCCTTGCTGCGGTGGCGCCGGCGACGGGCCTGTCGTCGTGCGGCGCAAGGCCCCGTGCGGCGCAAGGCCCTCCGCGCTGTTGTCGACCCGGAGCGCCTTCGGCCAGGAGCGATCACGCCCTCGGCCCAGTTCCTGCTCCGTCTGCGGGAACCCGGCTCCGACCGCCGCAGCCCCAGGGCGAGGCAGCCGGCGATGGTGCCGACGACCAGGACCGCCGCGATCCCCTCGCGCGGCCTGATCAGGACCGCGGTCGCACGGGCGTCGTTCCGGAAACGAGGCGGGAGTGGCCGGTCTTCACCGGAAGGCCGCCGGATTCAGGACGACCTTGCGCCGCGTTCCCCGCTTGTGATCACGTGACACCGCTGCCCGACCGTGGCGCAGGCCGGGATGGGCCCGCGCCGGCAGGCTTCTCAGATTCGCCGCTTTTTCCGCCTATCGCCGAGCCTGTCGGCCCGGTGCGGCCGGCCTCGTTAACCGTGCGGATGTCGGCTCGGCGCATGATCGGACAGGCCTCCCGCCCGCCCGGTGCGCGCCCCGGGCCGCCGCCGCCCTTTCGAGCGCGCCTCACCGCCGATGATCCGCTTCGACAACGTCACCAAGATCTACAAGACGGACGGGTACCGCCGCACGATCCTCGACCGGTCGTCCCTGACCCTGAAGCCCGGGGTGAGCTACGGCATCCTCGGCATCAACGGCGCCGGCAAGTCGACCACGCTGCGGCTGATGGCCGGCTGCGAGGTGCCGACCCGGGGCCGCGTGATCCGCACCACCCGGATCTCCTGGCCGCTCGGCTTCAGCGGCGGCTTCCACCCGATGATGACCGGGCGCGAGAACGTGATCTTCGTCGCCCGCATCCACGGCGAGGACCCGCGCCGGGTGCTGGCCTTCGTCGAGGATTTCGCCGAACTCGGCGACTACATGAACGTGCCGATCCGCAACTACTCCTCGGGCATGGGCGCGCGGCTCGCCTTCGGCATGAGCATGGCGATCCCGTTCGACTGCTACATCGTCGACGAGATCACCGGCGTCGGCGACGCGCGCTTCGCCAAGCGCTGCGAGGAGGTGTGGAGCAAGCGGCGGCAGAATGCCGACATCATCATGTGCTCGCACTCGATGGACACGATCCGGGATTACGCCCAGCAGGGGATCGTGCTGGCGAATGGCCGCGCGGTGATCTATCCCGACGTCAACGACGCGATCGAGGTCTATCAGCGGCTCAACCAGTGAGCGCCGCGCTTCTCTCCCTTTCCGCCTCGCCTGCCCCCTCCCCTGCCGTCCGGCGCGCCCCGCGCCCCGGCCCCGTCCGCAGCCGGAATCCCCTGTCATGACCATCGACGCCCGCAACCCGGAAGGCCAGGCGCTCAGCCCCGCCGACCGCTCCCGGATGATCGGCGAGGCCCTGCGGCAGGCGGCCCGGGTGTCGCGCTTCTCGAACCCGAACAAGTCGGGCATCCGGACGATCCGGGCGCAGAAGCGCCGGGACATCGTCACACCCCTGCTGTTCCTGTTCCTGTTCGCGATTCCGTCGGTGGCGAGTGCCGTGTTCTTCGGCCTTTACCTCTCCGACCGCTACGTGACCGAAGCGAAGTTCGCCCTGCGGCCGGCGATCGGCGGCGCCGAGAAGGCGGCCCCGGACCAGATCGGCACCTCGTCGAGCGTCCCGGCACAGATGATCGCCCAGGATTCGATGATCATCGGTGAGTACATCAAGAGCCGGCCGATGATCGAAACCCTCGAGCGCACGCTGCCGCTGCGGCAGATGTTCTCCCGGGACACCATCGACCGCTATTCCCGCTTCGACCCCGAGAAGCCGATCGAGAAGCTGGTCCGCTACTGGGGCGACCGGGTCCATGTCTCGGTCGAGAGCTCCGGCCTGATCCAGGTCGCGGTCAACGCCTTCGATCCGGACGAGGCGCTGGCGCTGAACCGGGCCGTGCTGGCCGAGAGCGAGCGCCTGGTGAACCAGCTCACGGCCAAGGCTCGCAACGACGCCCTGGCGGAGAGCGAGCGCGAGATGAAGCGCGCCGAGGAGCGCCTGACGAAGCTGCACCTCGCGGTGCGCGACCTGCGCAACCGGGACGGCGTCCTCGATGCCCAGAAGGCCAACGACACCAACCTGAAGATGATCGCCGAGATCCGCTCCCAGCGGATCGGCCTGGCGGTCAAGCTCAGCCTGCTCCAGCGCGACCTGCGGGACGACAGCCGCAGCATCCAGGATCTCAAGGCGCAGATCGCCCAGCTCGACGAGACCATCGCCCGCATCGAGCGCGAGGCTGCCAACCAGGACCCGGACCAGCGCCGGGTGCTCTCGGCCACGCTCACCAGGTTCGAGGAGCTCGACGCCGAGCGCAAGACCGCCGAGAAGTACTATGCGGCGACGATCGCGGCGCGGGAGCGCTCCCGGATGATCGCCGACCGGCAGATCGAGTTCTTCAGCATGATCGTCGAGCCGGTGCGGGCGGAATCGGCCCAGCAGCCACGGCGCACCCTCTTCATCGCCATCTCGGTCGCCCTCTCGGCCCTGGCCTTCGGCGGCGCCGTCGTGGCCCGCAAGCTCCTCGCCTGACGTCCCGCGCCCGCCCTGCGGCGGGTGCGCACCGATCTCGAGCGCCCCGTGGCGACCGCGGGGCACGGAACCGCCATGCTCTCCCCCGCCCCGTCCGGCTGGACGCTCTTTCGCAACCGCGACTTCCGGCTCTTCGGCGGCGCCCGCTTCCTCACCGGCCTCGCCTACCAGATGCAGGCGGTGGCGGTGGGGTGGTTCGTCTACGACCTCACCCGCAGCGCGCTGGCGCTGGGCTTGGTCGGCCTCGCGAGCTTCGCGCCGGCGATGCTCGGTGCCCTCGTGACCGGCCACGTCGCCGACGCTTACGACCGGCGCCGGGTCGCGGCCCTCTCCTACGGGCTCCTGGCGCTGGCCGGGCTCGGCCTGATGGCGCTCGCCGCGCACGGAACCGCGCCGGTCTGGCCGGTCTACGCCCTGATGGTGCTGGTCGGCACCGCCCGCGCCTTCGCCAACCCGGCGAGCCAGGCGCTCCTGCCGACGCTGGTGCCGCGCGAGTTGTTCGGCAGTGCCATCGCGCTCAACTCCTCGCTCTGGCAGAGTGCGTCGGTCACCGGCCCGGCGCTGGGCGGCCTGCTCTATGCGCTCGGGCCCGCGGTGGTGTTCGGCCTCGCCGCCGCCTGCTTCGCGCTGGCCGCGGTGAGCGTCATCGGCATCCGGCCGCGGCCCGCCGCCGCCGACGCCCGGCCGGCCCTGACCTGGGGCACGCTGCTCGCCGGCCTCACCTACATCCGCTCGCAGCCGGTGGTGCTCGGGGCCATCACCCTCGACCTCGTGGCGGTGCTCCTCGGCGGCGCCACCGCGCTCCTGCCGATCTTCGCCCAGGAGGTGCTCCTCGTCGGCCCCCTCGGCCTCGGCCTCCTGCGCAGCATGCCGGCTTTGGGTTCGGTCGCGACCGCGATCCTGCTCGCCCACCGCCCTCTCACCCGTCGGGTCGGGCCGCGGCTGCTGACGGCGGTCGGGGTGTTCGGCCTCGCCACGGTGGGCTTCGGGCTCTCGACCTCGCTGCCGCTGTCGATGGCCTGCCTGTTCGTCACGGGGGCCGCCGACATGGTGAGCGTCTACGTGCGCCAGAGCCTGGTCCAGGGCGAGACGCCGGACGCGATGCGCGGGCGGGTCGCGGCGGTCAACACAGTGTTCATCGGCGCGTCGAACGAACTCGGCGAGTTCGAATCCGGTACGCTGGCGGCCTTCATCGGCGCGGTCCCGGCGGTGATCGTGGGCGGCGTCGCGACGTTGGCGGTGGCGGGCCTGTGGGGAAGGCTGTTTCCGGCCCTGCGGCGGCGGGACCACCTCATCACCTGAGGGTCGCTGGCCGGACGAGATCGGGCGGAGGTTGGGGCCCGCGCGATCGTGACCCGCTCGCGCTGATCTGAGCCGCTTGTGTGACCTGCATCACAGAAGAACGATGAGAGGGGAGCGAGAGTCACGCCTACGCTGGCCAGGCCGGCCAGGCGCTCAGGAGGACATCATGGCTATCCTCGTTCAACCCCAGCAGAAGCCGATCCCGAACCTGAAACCGAATCTCTCGGCCGACATGCTCCAGCTCGAGGACGGCGCGCGCGATGGATTCAACAATCTGGGTGATTATTCCAATACATATATAAACACATGGACGAACACTGCCCGCCTGATCAACGGGCAGGGAGGCGACGACAGCATTACTACAGGTGGTGGTAATGACGAAATCTATGGTGGGTCAGGCAATGACACAATCAAGTCAGGCTCCGGTTGGGATGAGCTCTATGGCGGATCCGGAAACGATGTCCTCCTCGGTGAGGACGGAAACGACACGCTCTATGGTGGATCCGGAAACGATGTGCTTAACGGCGGCCTGGGAAACGACACGATGACGGGCGGCACCGGAGAGGACACCTTCTCGATCAGCCCCTCGACCGGGATCGATACGATCACCGATTTCGTGCGCGGACAGGATCATTTGCGTCTCGGGTTCGACATGGCCATGGATCTGGAACTGCCCGGCAACCAGGGCTCTGGGAACACGCGATTGATCGAAGGCCAGAACCTGTTTATCGGCGACGACCCGGCGGCATTGATGAACCAGTCCGGCATGTACAATTCGTATGGGATCATACGGAACGTGGGGCAAGCGGCACTTCTGTTCAACACGGGAACAGGCCTGCTCTCCTACGACCCTGACGGACGAGGTGCGGAAGCTGCAATCGACCTTGTTCGCCTCGACGGCGTGACCACACTTTCAGGAGCTGATTTCTACGCCTCATACCCCGTCTGAGAGCCTGTTTGATTCAAGAGAGCAGCGTCTCGTGGGGCTAATCCACCCCCATCCACTGCCTCATCCCAAGGTGCGACTGAAAGGAGTCTCGAAGAAGGCCTCCAGGGACCGCGGAGACTTCTGGAGCGCTCCTTCGAGGCCCAGCGATCTTCGATCGCGTGCGATCTCTGATCGCCATCACCTCAGGATGAGGTTGAGGGTGGGATAAATTTGCCGTGTACGTCAAACAGGCTCTCAGCCGCCCGGCGTCCAATCGATCTTCGGCTTCTGCGACAGGATGCGCTCGAAATACTCGGCCACCGCCTGCGCGCCGCTGGCATGCATCATCGCCACCGGATGGGCGAGGTAGGCCCGGGCCAGGTCGAGCGGGATCTCGCCGGCCTGGAATGCGCCCAGCACCGCGTCGATGAAGGCGTCGTTGGCCTCGTTGAAGTCCGACGAGAGCTTCTTGCGGTCGTTGAGCGCCTTGATGGGCATGGCTGGGAAGATCCGTGCTTCGTGAGGGGAGTGGCCCGTAGCGGAACGCCGTCGCCCTGTCACGCCGGTGCCCGAGGCTGAAAGATGCTCGACGATGGATGCCTGCCCAACCAAGCAGGCGGCACCGTCTCGGAGCGTGTTCCGGTTCGCTTCTGGTGACACCGTCGTGACACCGGCTCGCCCCAAGGGGCGCCACTGAACCAGCTAAGTCATTGAGAAGAATGGCGCACCCGACACGATTCGAACGTGTGACCTTTGCCTTCGGAGGGCTTTACTTGGGTCCACCCGTGTCCACTGGCGTCTTTTAACATCAATAACTTAGTTTGCTCTCGTCCTCCTATGTCCACGTGGTTATGATCCGGCATATTGGACAACCATTGGACAGGAGAAATCCTATGGCGAAGCGTGTGCGGGACGCCGTCCTCGACTCACCGACGGCGCGCGCGAAGCTGAAGCCGCGACCCAAGCCCTACTTCCGGGCCATCGATCGCGGGCTGCACCTCGGTTATCGGAAAGGCAAGACGGGCGGCACGTGGATCGCGCGTCGCTACCTCGGCGAGGAGAAGTACGCCGTCGAGGCGCTAGGCAGCGCTGACGATCGGCAAGCCGCCGACGGGACTGTGATCCTGACCTTTTACCAGGCGCAGGATCGCGCGCGGCTGCGGGTGAAGGAGGTCGAGGAACAGCGGCGTGTCGCGTCGTTCGGTCCGACCGTCACCGTCCGGGATGCTGTCACCGCCTACATCGAGGTCCGAGAGGCGAGCGAGACGAAGCTGAAGGGAGGCGTCGGGCTGATCCGTGACAGCCGCTCACGCCTGACCAAGCACGTCCTGTCCAACGCCGACCTGGCGAACAAGCCTCTGCCTGCGCTCACCGCCCGCCATCTGCAGGACTGGCGCGCCGGCTTGAGCCGCAAGCTCGCCGAGGGAACCGTCCGGCGCGCCGTGAACGACTTCAAGGCAGCGCTGAACGCGGCGACTCGCAGCCATGCAGCGCAGCTGCCCGCCACCATCGCGGAGACGATCCGGAACGGCCTCGCCGCCTCGACGCGTCTGGCCCCAGTCGCGCGGGAGGCTCAGATCCTGAGTGACGCCGACATCAGGCGGATCGTTGCGGCTGCTCGCGAGGTGGATGCGGCTGGGGAGTGGGATGGCGACCTCGAGCGCCTGGTCCTGGTCTTGGCTGCCACCGGCGCCCGGTTCTCCCAAGTGCAGCGCATGAACGTCGCCGACGTCCAGGTGGAGCAGCAGCGCCTGATGGTGCCGGTCAGCCGGAAAGGGAGGGGGCAGAAGCAGACCTCCCACGTCGCCGTGCGCGTCGCCCCCGATGTCATCGCAGCCTTGCGGCCTATTATTGTTGGACGTCGCGGCACTGACCGCCTCTTGCTTCGTCCACGGTGGCAGATGGTCCGGATCGGAGAGTGGCGGAAGACTGAGCGGGTGACCTGGCATTCGGCGTCTGAGATGACCCAACCGTGGTCTGCCATCCTCGAGAAGGCCGAGCTTCCGGCCGACCTCGTCCCCTACGCTCTCCGCCACAGCTCGATCGTCCGCGGGCTCCGCGCGAACCTGCCGGTCCGGCTTGTGGCCGCTCTGCACGACACTTCGTCGGCGATGATCGAGGCGCACTACTCTGCCTTCATCATCGACGCGCTCGACGCCCTGGCCGCTCTCGCTGCGGTGTCCCTGACCACCCCAGCGCCTACACAGCTTCGGAGCGTCGGATGAGTCAGCCGCTCATTGCAGAAAGGAAAAGCGGACAGGATTGGGGGCTTCTTTATTTGGAGATACAGCGCTGGTTCCAGGAGTCGTTATGTCAAAAATCTGGATCAGAAAAAATATCGGAGCAGAATTGCATTTTTTTATCTGATAAATTGAGAGTTACTTTCAATCGAGCGGATAATGAGGAGCGAATCCGCCGATTTCGTATCGAGCAGTTTGAGCGAGATCGTGCCGCGGCGAGCGATGACGAGATGATTTTCCGCCAGCGGAACAATCCAGAGCGTGGTTTAATTGAGAGCTTGCGCGATATAGACGTCGAGAAATACAACAATGATAAGATCGACGCATTTCTTAATGCGGCGAGAAATTTGCTATACGAAGCTGAGAATATTAGGGATTATTTCGGGAATTACATGTTCACTGATAAAATAGACTTGGATGAAATTTGTGCACCTCTGGAGGAAATGGGTCTTGTAGCAAAAAAAACGCTACCACTTGGCAAAACTGCGCAAGGAAGACCTGAATCATTTTGGCGCGAGGTAGGAAAAACAATTGCGAATGATATCAGAGCGGT
This sequence comes from Methylobacterium nonmethylotrophicum, assembly GCF_004745635.1. Lineage (GTDB taxonomy): Bacteria > Pseudomonadota > Alphaproteobacteria > Rhizobiales > Beijerinckiaceae > Methylobacterium > Methylobacterium nonmethylotrophicum. The sequence goes on from NZ_SRLB01000036.1 coordinate 28,717, forward strand.
TGCAAAACAGGAAGGTTATGGTCGCACCGGCTTGACTGATGGATTAAGTGTGACTGCTTATGTCGGGGCACAAGCAGTCAACTGGGCGTTTGGTACGTTTATCACTCCTGTCGGATTTGCTGACGCTATGAAGCGCAAGCGTCGTATCCACAAGCGTCACGATCGAAAGGTGGCTCCTTGTTAGGGTGAAAACCTCACGGTTTTTGGCCCCGTCCCAGACCGAACCGCATGGGCTCTAATCACTCCACCACGGTCCCCGTGGAGATACGGAGTTGATCCAGTGCCCCGCAAAAACGTCCGACAGCAGCTCGATGTTGTTGTAGCGGCAGCAGTCGATCAGTCTTTGACGTCGCGGTCCGTCGACACCGAAATGCGAACTATTCCCGAGTTCTGCTCGCGCAATCGCATCGGCAAGAGCACGTTCTACTATCTCGTTGCGCTCGGCCGCGCGCCGGAGATCACCACTATTGGCGGGAGAAAGCTTATCTCGCCCGAGGATGAGGCGGCTTGGCGCCGCAGCATCAAGGAAAATCCGCTCCCGAGCGCTCTACGACCGGCCGCACAGGCGGCGTTGGCTGAGGAGGCCGCGTAACGAACATGGCCCACATAGTCAGAACCCCCGCCGCGGGCACGGCGAGGGTCCTGGGGAATGTCTGCTCGGCAGCTGACACCCCAGAGATACCGCAAGCCCCGATAGATTTCCAGATGCGGCGCCTGCTCCGCCGCTTCGATTTCTCGCCCGAGCGCGCCCGCGCCACGGCCGAACTGGCCTACGCCAGCATGGGGAGGCGCGCGTGAGCGCGCTCCCTTCGTCCGACCGCTTCGGCCCGTGGGCCGATGGCCTGAGCACCGCCGAGCGCCAGGCGAGGCTCAGGTGCATGCGGGGCCTGGTGCACCTCATCGCCGGCCCGCGCGGCCAGCGACTCGCCGACACGCTCGCGAGGGCGGAGGTCGACGAGGACGCCTTGCGGCAGTCGGTCGACGAGCTCGGCCGCCTGACGCCGGTCGATCGCCGGAGAGTGCTCGCGAGCTTCGCGGCGCTCCACCGGCCCCGGATTGCGGGAGGCGCCGATGTCTGACCTCTCCGCCCGCATTGGCAAGATGCTGTTCGAAGGCGAGGGCATCGCCGGCACCGCCGCCGAGCGCGACTTCCCGCGGATGGTCGAACTCGTCCTGGATCGCTGGCCCGAGGCCAGCGCCGAGGAGATCCACCGCGGGTTCTTGATCGCGATCGAGATTGCGGAGCTGCGCGACGCCGAGGAAGCGGCGGGAGCAGCGCCATGACTGACCTCCCCCCTCTCCCGGCACCGGGTACCCGATTCCGACCTCTCCCGCCCGCCCTGGCGCCCCTGCAGGCCGAGGTGCGGTGGGTGATGTGGCGGTGGGAGCCGCACTGGAAATCGGGCAAGCTGACCAAGGTCCCCTACGTGGCTGACGGCTCTGGCCACATGGCCCGCAGCAACGCCCCGAAGACGTGGCGCTCGTTCGAGGCAGCGCTCGCGGCTTACGAGACCGGCCGCTTTCACGGCCTCGGCTTCATGCTCGCCGGCTCGCTGTATGGGGCGTTCGACCTCGACGACTGCCGCAACCCGGCTACCGGCGAGGTGGCGGAATGGGCGCTCGCCAAGGTGCAGGACGCCGCGTCCTACGCCGAGGTGACGACATCCGGCACTGGCCTGCGCGTCCTCGGCTTGGCCAGCGGACCGAAGGTGCACCGGAATCAGGTGGTGCCAGGCACCGGCGGCCGTCTTGAGACCTATCGCGGGTGCGAGCGGTACATCGTGGTAACCGGAGAACACCTGCCGGGCTCGCCGGAGGTGCTGGCAGAGATCGATGCCGAGATCGACGCCACCGTCGCGTGGCTCGACGAGGCGAAGCAAGCGGCCAAGACCGCGAAGGCGGCTGCGGGGCGCGGACAGGACCGCGAGCAGCGGCGCACCGACTTGCCGCCCGACCTCGACAGGCTCATCCGGTCGGGCGCGCCGGAGGGGCAGCGGTCGGAGGCGTTCTTCCATGCCGTCGGCTGGCTGAAGGACCTCGGCTGGACCGTCACCGCGATCGTGGCGCTGCTCGAGCGGCATCCGGGTGGCATCGCCGAGAAGTACGCCGGCCGGCTCGAGCCGGAGGTGGCTCGCGCCTTCGATCGCGCCGCCGATCGACTGCAGGCGCCGCGATCCGGCGGATCGCAGCATTCCGGTGTCCCGTCGAGGAAACGCACAGTCCCGGCCGGGCCGGTGGTGACCGAGGATTCGGCTGCAGTGCACTTCGCCGCGCTGCATGCCGGGCGGCTGCGCTACTGCCACGACACCGGCGCGTGGTTCGAGTGGGACGGCGCAGCGTGGCGGCAGGCCCGCGTGCCGATCGCCTTCCAGTGGGCGCGGGAGCTCGCCCGGGACTTGGCCAAGCCGTACCTCGACGAGCCGAAGATCATGGCGACCCTCGGCCGGACCACCTTCGCGGGCGGCGTCGAACGGTTCGCCCGCGCGGATCCGGCCTTCGCGGTCACCCATGACACGTGGGACCGCGACCTGTTCCTGCTCGGCACGCCCGGCGGAACCGTGGACCTGCGCACCGGCGAACTGCGCGAGCCCGACCCGGCCGACGGCATCACCAAGCTCACCGCCGTCGCACCGGCCGAGACACCCGATTGCCCGCTGTGGCTCGCCTTCCTCGATCAGGCGACCAAGAGCGACCACCAGTTGATGCGGCTGATCCGGCAACTCGCCGGCTACGCGCTCACCGGCGACACCCGCGAGCACGTATTGCCCTTCGCCTGGGGCGGGGGCGGCAACGGCAAGGGCGTCCTGATCAACACGCTCGGCGGCATCCTCGGCAACTATGCCGTGGTGGCTTCGATGGAGACCTTCGTCGCCACAACCGGCGAGCGGCACCCGACCGACCTCGCCATGCTACGCGGCGCCCGCCTGGTGACGGCGTCGGAGACGGAGGAGGACCGGGCCTGGGCCGAGGCACGGATCAAGCAGATGACAGGCGGCGACCCGATCACTGCCCGGTTCATGCGTCGAGACTTCTTCACCTACCAGCCGCAGTTCAAGCTGCTGATCATGGGCAACAACCGGCCCAACCTGCGCAACGTCGACGACGCGATGCGCCGCCGGTTCATCATGCTGCCCTTCGAACACAAGCCGGCCCGACCCGACCCGCTGCTGCCTGAGAAGCTGAAGGCGGAGTGGCCGGCGATCCTGCGGTGGGCGGTCGAAGGCTGTCTCGACTGGCAGCAGAACGGGTTGATCCGCTCGACCCGCGACCGGGACGCCACGGAGGAGTACTTCGCGAGTCAGGATGCGTTTGGGCAGTGGCTCGCTGAGGCCTGCGATGTGGAGCCGGGCAACGAGTACAAGACGGCGACCAGCACCGAGCTGTTCACCTCGTGGCGCGCCTTCGCGCAGCGGATCGGTGATGATCCCGGGTCGCAGCGGGCGTTCGCCGGGCGGATGGAGAAGCGGGGAATCGGCAAGCGAAAGAGCCACGGCCAGATGGTCTATGAGGGCATTCGCCTGCTTGTGCGACGCCCGTTTCACGAGGCGGCTGAGTGATCGGGGGAGGATCGGGGAGGGTCTCCGGTATTGCGCGACGCACGCGCACGCGCGCACGCCCGTACCGAGATACCTGGGAAGCTCCCCAATCCTCCCCGCGATCGACAGAGCCTGCTGCTCCACGTTGCTCCGCTCCACTTCTGGAGGTGGAGCAGGACGGGATCGGCGGGTTGAGCGCCCCACCGCAACACTAGGCAACGCCTCACTCCCGAGAGGTGGGGCAGACAGTCAGGTTTTGTGGGGTTGAGATCTGCTCAACGCCGACCCGCACCCACCCCGGAAATTCCCAAAGCCGAACGCCGCGCGGTGTTTCTGCCCCCTCAGGGCAAAAATAAAACAGCAGTGGATTTAGGTGAACCGTTTCACATCAATGACTTAGCACTGCTACGGCGCTATATTGACCAACGCCTGTCCCATAAGCCCGGCGGAACGACGTTGGATAGCCCCTCTCTTGGCCTTCGGAAGCGCCCGCATAGATCCCGCGTGACCAACGGCACGTCCCTGCTCCCGGACGTGGATGGCCGCTCGCTCTGGGCACGTCGGATGCGGGACCTGATCGCCCTGCACCTGGCCGACCTCGGCGGCGAGGGCGCGGTCTCCGAGGCAGAGCGCTCGATCGTCCGCCGCGTCGCCACCCTGACCGTCGAACTCGAGCGGATGGAGGTAGCCTTCGCCACCGCGGGCGAGGCGAGCGCGGACGCCCTCGACCTCTACCAGCGCACCGCCGGCAACCTGCGCCGCCTCCTCGAGGCGGTCGGCCTGAAGCGCCGGCCCCGCAATGTCACCCCCGACCTGCGCGACTACATCGAGGGCACGGCGGCATGAACCTGCTCCAGGCCATGCGCGACCCCAACCTGTTCGCCCCCTGGTTCCGGGACGAAGGCACCTGGGCCGCGTGGAGGGCGTTCCTGGGCGCCCTGTTCGGCCTACCGCTGTCCGACACCGAGGCGGAGGTCTTCCGGGCCTGTACGGACCGCCAGACGGCTCCTGAGGCGCCCTACAGCGAGGCTTGGCTGATCTGCGGCCGCCGCGCCGGCAAGAGCTTCGTGCTCGCCCTGATCGCGGTGTTCCTGGCCTGCTTCCGCGACTACCGCCAGCACCTCGCCCCGGGCGAGCGCGCGACCATTCTGGTGATCGCCACCGACCGCAAGCAGGCCCGCACGATCTTCCGCTACATCCGCGCCCTGCTGCTCGACGTGCCAATGCTGGCTCGCATGGTGGAGCGTGAGGCGGCGGAGGAGTTCGACCTCAACAACCGCGTCACCATCGAGGTCGGGACCTCGTCCTATCGCTCGGTGCGCGGCCGGACCCTCGCCGCGGCCCTGTGCGACGAGCTTGCCTTCTGGCCGACCGACGACGCGGCCGAGCCGGACTACGCCATTCTGGACGCGCTGCGACCGGCGATGGCCACGGTGCCGGGCGCGATGCTGCTGTGCGCCTCGAGCCCCTACGCCCGCAAGGGTGCGCTCTACGAGGCCCACCGCCGGCACTACGGGCGCGACACCGCCCCTGCGCTGGTCTGGCAGGCCGCGACGCGGGTGATGAACCCCAGCGTCCGCCAGTCGGTCATCGACGAGGCGATGGAGCGCGATCCGGCCTGGGCCTCGGCCGAGTACTTGGCGCAGTTCCGGCGCGACGTGGAGGCCTTCATCACCCGCGAGGCGGTGCAGGCCTGCATGGATCTGGACATCCGCGAGCGGCCGGCCTCGACGGGCATCCGGTACTTCGCCTTCGTCGACCTGGGCGGCGGCGGGGCGGACTCCTCGGTGCTCGGCATCGCGCACCAAGAAGACACCGTGGCGGTGCTCGACGTGCTGCGCGAGGAGCTGGCCGGGGTCTCGCCCTCCCTCGTGGTCGAGCGCTTCTGCGAGACGCTGAAGGCCTACGGCGTTCATCAGGTCACCGGCGACAAGTATGCGGGAGAATGGCCGCGCGAACGTTTCCGTGAGAAGGGCGTAGAATACTACATCTCAGAGAAGTCGAAAACCGAGATCTATGCTGCATTCCTGCCTATACTGAACACGCAGACCTGCCGGCTGATCAACCTGCCGAAGCTCGAGGCGCAGCTGATCGCGCTGGAGCGCCGCACGACGCGCGGCACTGGCCGAGACATCATCGATCATCCGCAGATCAAGGGCGCGCACGACGACGTCGCCAACGCCGCGGCCGGCGCGATCGTGCTGATAAGCACGGCCCAGCGCCCGCTGATCATCACGCCCGAAGCTCTCGCGGCCGCCCGCGCCAGGCCCCAACGGTCACGCTCGATGCCGACCTTCGGCGTGCCGTGGAGGTTCTGACGTGCTGCGCGACGCCTTGATCCCTCCCACCAACCTTACCTCAGAGGTCACACCGTCATGCCTGACAAACCCATGAAGTTCTGCGCCCGTCTGACCGGGTGCAAGGATGCCTACACGGTCGGCGCGCCCGGCACGGTGAAGATCGCGAAGGATCGCGCCCCGATCGACGACGCGAAGGTGAACGACATCCTCGGCTTCCTGCGGGAGCGCCTGTCGCCGGACGACTTTGCCACCTTGCAGGACCTGGTTGACGATCTGGTCGACGAGGTCGAGGAGGCCAACCCGAGCGCGCAGATGGCGACGGACGGGCTGCCGCAGTCGAGTCGCCGCAGCATCCGGCGGGCGGTGCGCGAGGCCGTCGCCGAGCACCGGCGGCCCGCCCACCTTGCGCAGGATCGGGCGCTGCCGCGCCGTGCGGGTTCGGTGCAGGACTTCAACGACCGCTTCGGCACTGCCCGCATCCGCTCCGGCGACAACGGGCGCCAGCTGCCGAAGCCGAAGCCGGCAATGGACTCGGCGGCCAACGCCGCTTTCGACGAGCGCTACGGCACTGCCCGCATCCGCAGTGGCGACGGGTACTGAGCACCATGGCAGCGCCCCATTCCCCTCGCCGCGCCGACATGACCTCCCGCTCACCCGAGCGGGAGCACTTGGCGCAGATGATCGCCCACGCCGCTGACGTGCGGCGCAAGGCCGAGAAGACCCGCAAGGCGATCGACGCCGCCGCCGACATCGTCGCCGAAGCGGAAGACGCGCTTGAGGCGGCCAAGGCCGAGGTGGCGGAGGCACAGACCGCGCGCACCGCCGCCATCACCAAGGCCGCCACCGCCGGCCGGCGCTCGCCGGAGGACGGCCGGATCCGGCAGGCCCGGACGAAGGAGGCGGAGGCGGCCGACGAGCTCGCAGCCGCCGAAGCCGCCCTCGCGGCTCTGCGCGCCTCCTTGCCGGACATCGAGCAGGACGAGGCGTGGGCGCGGGACGAGCTTGTGCCGAAGGCCATATGCGAGGTCGCGCTTGCCGAGCTTCCGCGCGTCCTCGCGGCAATCATTCCCGCGCTCGACCACGCCGCGGCGCTCTTGCGCCTTGCACAGGTTCTCAACGACAGCGCGGTGCGGGAGAACCGCACCTTGTTCAGCTTGCTGTCGCCGGCCGCCGCTGCGGCCCGGAAGCAGCTGAACGACGTGCGTGGTCGCTATATCCCCCAGGCATGGGGGGTCGACGTTCACACGAGCGGCGACGGCCCGGCCTGGAAGGCGGTGCTGCAGCGCCTGTCCACCGATCCGGACGCCGCGTTCCCGGCGCTCCCCTCGCCCCCCTCAGTTACCGCGGGTCGGCAGCACACGGGCTAGTCCCGGTCGGCCTTGCGGAAGTGCGGGTGCGCTTCCCGCACGGCGCCAAGTCCAACAGTGGCGTTCAAAGTAACGGGGACAGAGGTGGGGCCAACAGTCGGGCCCGCGACCTCGCCGTCTTCCCTCCGGTGCTCTCCGCCGCCGGAGGGAAGACACAGCTCATTGGGACCCTATGGCCATGACACAGCTCAATCAGCTCGACCTATCGCTAGCACTCAAGGATTCGGCTTTCGCGCTCGCGGTCGACTTCGCGCGCGAGGGCAAGCGTTACCTTGAGATGGATCCGAGCATAGCAGCTGGCGACCCGGACACGTTCATGGCTCTGCTGACGATCTACGCCTTCGGAAGCGCCAACGGGAACGCTCAGGCATTCGTCAAGCGGGTGAAGAAACGGACGGCTCAATCTTACAATTCTGACAAGCAAATTTAGCAAAGAACTGAATAGATATGGATGCATCAAGATGGCACTTTTTCTCGACCGCTTCGTAATGGAAATTGGACTCGACGCGTCCAAATTCGCCAAGGGTCAGCGCGAGGCAACCGACTCGTTCCGCAAGACCCGAGAAGCCGCGGTCAAGGATGGCCAGAGCATCGAGAAGGCGGTCGACAAGGCGGCTGACAGCGTCATTCGGCTGGCCAGGGGGTTCGCTGCGCTGTTCGCCATCTTCACGGGCGGCAGGGCGTTCAAAGATTTCACGAGCGACATCAGCCAGGCCGACGCCGCGATGGGCCGGCTCGCCACGCGGATCGGGACCACACCCGGGGCCATCGCCGCGCTGGACAACGCGGTGCGCCGGGCCGGCGGCGCGGCCGGGGCCGGGGCCGGGTCGTTCGATCGGCTGGCGCAGTCCATCAACGAAATCCGCCTGACGGGCAACTCGTCAATCCTGCCGTGGCTCGCGCGCCTGCAGGCGGCAGGCGGGAAACAGATCAACCTCAACAAGGAGCTATCGGAAACCTTCGCCGACATGGCGGAGAACGCCAAGGCTCTCGCTGATAAAAACGGCGTATCTCAAGCAACGTACGTTCTCGAACAGGCTGGCGTCGACAAGGATACGGCGGCTCTACTGGTCAAGGGACGAGAAGCCTACAATCGGGCCCTCGCGCGCTCGCGGGAGCTTGGCGTCGTGAACAAGGCGGACGCCGACGCAGCGCAGCGGCTGTGGCAGACCTACGAGGAAGTCTCGGATCGGGTCACCCAGGTCGGCCGGTCGATCGCGACCGCTCTGACGCCGACGATCGTGGATCTTCTGCGCCGCATGGAAGAATGGATCGCCCGCAACAAGGAGTGGATCCAGACCAACATCGTCGAGACGATCAAGCAGTTCGCCGAGTTGCTGAAGTCGATCCCGTGGGGCGAGATCGCCGACGGTATCAAGACATTCGTGACATATGCCAATGCCGCGGCGCAGGCGGTCGGCGGTTGGGCGAACGCGGTGAAGATCCTGTTCGCGCTGTGGCTCGGGGACAAGTTCCTGAAGGTGCTGGCGAACATCGGGCTGCTGCGCGTAGCGCTCCTTGGCGGCGGCGGATTCGGTGGCGGCCTCTTGGGCGGCATCCTCGGCCTCGGCGCCGGCGTCGCGGCGGGCAGCACCATTGCGCAGCTGCCCGGCCAAGTCGCGAAAGGCAATGTCGACCCGGCGACCGGCGGGGCGCTCGACACGAACCCGATGGGGGACATCGCCAAGGGGAATTCCGGTGCGATCGGACGGTGGTGGCGCCGGACGATGCCCAGATGGCTCGGCGGCGGCTCGGAAGCGGGCGCGGGCGGCGGGGGCGAGCCCGGCGTGCGCGGTCGGCCGAGTCTGCTCAACTCCGGTGGCGCCTCGCCGGAGGTGGTCTCCTACATTCGCGAGCGCGCCGCGGCGCTCGGGATCGATCCGGACACCGCGGTTGCCGTGGCGAACACGGAAGGCCTGCGCGGCTATCGCCTTGATGGGCTGCGCGATCGCGGTGGGGATCAGGGCACGAGCTTCGGCCCCTACCAGCTGCACTACCGCTCGAACATCCCCGGCCTGACCAACGCGGGCATGGGCGACGACTTCACCGCAGCGACCGGCAAGCACGCCAGCGACAAGAGCACGTGGAAGGAGCAGGTCGATTTCGCGCTGAGGCATGCCGCCAAGCACGGCTGGGGCAACTGGCACGGGGCTCGCAACAATGGCATCTCGAACTGGGCTGGGATTGGCGGGCGGGCGGGCGTTGGCGCTGCCGCGCCGGCTGGCACCCTCGCGGGATCAAAGGAAGTCACAGGCGGCATCCACCCCCTCGGCGGCGGCGGGCGCTTCACGTCGGACTTCGGATTCAGGACGCACCCGATCCATGGCGACGTGCGGATGCACAAGGGCATCGACCTCGCGGCACCAGGCGGCACGAACGTGCAGGCCATGGCACCAGGCACTATCAGCCTCGAGCGCAGCGGCGACATAACCGTGAGGCACGCGGACGGCTCCTCGACCACGTACCGGCACGTCGTGCCGAGCGTGAAGGAGGGCGACCAGGTCGCGGCCGGGCAGATCATCGCGCAGATCCGGGCGCGCGATCCCCGCGCAACCGGGCCGCACCTGCATTTTGAGGCCCGCAACGCCAAGGGCGGGCTCATCGACCCGAAAACCCTACTGGCGCCGCGGTCGCCGATCGCACCGAGGCCGATCCCGGAGGCGGGCGCAATCCCAGGGCGCTCGGCGCAGTGGTGGCGCGGCTCGCCGAACGCCATGGCCTATGCGAGCCAAGCCCGGGATGCCCAGGCGGCGCAGATGGCCCGGATCTCGAACGACAACCGGTCGAGCAGGAGCACCACGAACACCACCCACGTCGGCAGTGTCACGGTGCAGACCGCTGCCACCGACGCGAACGGCATCACTCGGGACATGGAAGATGCGCTGAAGAGGCGCTCGCTTGCGGCAGCGGCGAACTACGGACAGGCATGACGGGCGGGCTGCGGCGGACGGTTGAGATCGGACAGAGGCTAGACCGCAACTGAAGGCCACTTCGGCGCTCGCATGCGGGCGGCCGCATGCTCGGCAGCCACACAGCTCTGCGACAGAAAAATGGCTGACATTCGCGCCGTACAAACCGTATCATCCATGCCAAAATCTGAGCTAAAATGTCATGTTCTGATCTCGACAGTTGCTGCTATTTGTGGAGGTAGAATTGTCGGGAGGAAAAATGAAACGCTCCGATATTACGAGTTTCGCGTCGCTGCTCGGGGATGGCTTCGCCACAAAAATCGATCTTTTAACCAAATTGATTCAAGATAGACACTATCCCAGTGTGGGTGCATATAAGGAAAGGCTGCTTTCCCAGATAATAAAGGAATATGTTCCTCAGAAATATTCAATCGGTACTGGATTTGTATTGTTTGCGCACAAAGAGGACGGCGCGCGAGCACATATGGATGAATTCGATTCCATGAATATGGGGGCTCACTCCCTCTCTAGACAATGCGATATCCTGATATATGACGCACACTCGTACCCTGTAATATTTAGGGATGGGGATTTTGTGATTGTTAGACCCGAAAGTGTGTGCGCAGTCATTGAAGTAAAAGGTACCGCAAACCCAAGGGAAATTCTTCACACATTACAGTCGTTTTTGGAATTTGGGCGCAGATGGCGAGAAACACAATTATTCTACATGGAGCATCATCAAACCTTATCTAGAAATCCCTCATTGCAATTACTATGTTGGAATGTAGGCGTGACTAGAAAAGGCAAAGCGCAAACCAATGGAACGAAAGTACGTACACAGCTTGCAGATTTTTATGCTCGTGAACTTTCTGTGGATGAATTGGTAGCTACGCCGCGTCTATCGAAGTTATACATGTACAATGAATGCACAATCACTGAGGCGATCAGTCTCGACGAACACGGACACGCGCCATCACTTGGCTACGTCTGTGAAAGCGGGAAATTCTCCAGAATTAAAGAAGATGGTTCAACATACATAGGCGGAGATAAAACCATAGCTGATCTTCTTGCCAGCTTGCATTATCTAACATCGGATAATTTTAATCGGTTTTATTCTTATGCGGAAGAAATCATTGGAGTTAAAAACACTTATTCCCATAAAGGCTACACGCAATGGTTAAATGGAAGTGAGTTTGTGAAGGCGGCAAATGCCGATTATGTCGACGGAACATTTCACCATTTGAGAGGCAAAGGCCAACAGTAATACCGCTTTCTATTCTCTGAGCAGCGCTATCTACTAGCCGCCGAATGGCGTCCGGGCACGCCACATACCGCCCGGCGACGAAGCCCAATGGATCGCGAATCAGTTGTTCAACCGCCCGGCGTCCAATCGATCTTGGGCTTCTGCGACAGGATCCGCTCGAAATAGTCGGCCACGGCCTGCGCGCCGCTGGCATGCATCATCGCCACCGGATGGGCGAGATAGGCCCGGGCCAGGTCGAGCGGGATCTCGCCGGCCTGGAGCGCGCTGAGCACCGCGTCGATGAAGGCATCGTTGGCCTCGTTGAAGTCCGACGAGAGCTTCTTGCGGTCGTTGAGCGCCTTGATCGGCATTGTGCGGAGCGTCCTCTTGAGAGCAGGCATCTCAGCTGGGGTGCCCGTCAGCCCTCAGAGGTAGGCGACATGCGCGATGAGACCACACCAAGGCTGGCTGTGGCGCACACCCTCCGGCCTTCGTTCGCCTCAACGGCCTGGGATCTCGGCTACAGCGACAACACCATCGGGGCGATGCTCGGACACGCCGGCGGCACGAACACCAGCCGGTACGTGCATCACCTCGATGCGGTGTTGATCGGGGCCGCGGATCTGGTGGCGGAGCAGATTGCCGAGATGACGGCGAGCGAATCACCGGCCACCGGCACCCCGGAGGGTGAAGGGCTCAAGGTATTCGCCTACTTGGTCAGGGCGATGGCGAACCTTCCATTCGGCGTCGGGCATGCCTAATGCCCTCGCGTGCCACTATCCACGAGGCCGGGCCCTCAGTCGCGGGGGTGCAGACCAGGTCGCAATTTCGGTCGCGACCTGTTTCGATACAATCAGCTTGTTAGGCCTGCTATGAACCCATCAACTTTTGACAGGCGCCCGCGCCAGAATATACCTTTCTGAGTAGTAAAACTTCCGTTTACACTAAATTTAGCGTTCTGCAGGAAGATGTACGACGGCTCTGGCATTATCCAACCTTCGGGAGGATTGGCTGGAACGTCGTAATCCTTAGCAGCATCCATATATCGATCAATGACCTCATCTAAATAAGCAGGTCTACCAGATCCGCCGATTGTGGCGTTGCTCAGTTTATTTGCTAAATCCTCATAGTATATCCTCCCCGATACAATCATTCCTGAAATGATCGCACCGCCAACAAAAATAGTAACGCCTTGTTGTAAACCCAAGTTAGCAAGTTGGCACATCAACGAGAGAACATAATCTGTTTCTGGTAATTCGATGTTGGTCGGTGGGCTGTGGTCCTCTTTGACTTCGCTCTCTGGTACCTCAGGGGTCATTTCGTCTGACATGCTGGGCTCCCTCGCCGCTCAGGCGGCGGCGTACCCTGAACCTAGCACCTCTCCACCTCTGGGTGTCTACCGGCGAGCCCGGTTGCGCGTTGTTTCAAGACGACCCGTGTGTCGCAACCGCGCGCAGCACGACACTCACCTTGCCGGGCGCGATGTTGGAGCCAAAGTGGACCTGATTAGGGCGATGGCGACGGTGCCGGAGGGGGCGGAGCCGGTTTAGAATATCCACCTTCACATGACTTCATTAGAGATTTTCCAAGAGATGTGAGCATATGATTCATCTCTGGTATTTCCAAGTTGGGCCCTGAGCTGAAAGGTCCATATCTCATTTGTAAAGCAAGGGGCCTAGTTTCATTGAATTCCTTAATGCCCGCAGCGTACTCTATTAGCTCGAATGTCTTTTTGACAAAAGATTCGAACTTCTCAGGATCGACGCCATACCCGGAATATCCTCTTACGGATCTATCTTCGATAGGCACAATCATGCGACTAATGTCAATGGGCCGAGGTCTAAAAACTATGCACCTATGCCGGATAAGATTTTGAAGCGCAATTCTCTGGTCATTCTTATTTATTTTACGCCATTTAGTTTCCGCTAATGCATTCATTTCCGCGTTAAAATTTTTGACAGTATCATGCCTAAGTCTGCTTACTCCGCTCTCGCTGCGATAAATCAAACTCAAAAATGCCACCTCTGCCGGAGAAAGTTGCCTGAGTATATCAATGTAAACTTTCTTCATTGTAACATTTGTTTCGGGATTCATTGCGTTGGCTATAAGAGAGGCCCACAAATCTTGCACGTCATCTTCTTCTTCGAATGACGCATGCTCAAGGACTTGAATGGCAATACCAAATGGCAGTTGCTTAGTAGCTTCCGGATGAATTCCAGCCTTGTCATGTAGCTGCTGGATTTTATGTAATATCCTATTGAAATTCATGAACCTATAATAACGCATTTGATCGCCAAGCATTAGGGCGAACTCTTGAGCTGCTACTCCAAAAAATTTACCTGCATCTCTGACAAGGTCCATTCCTTTTGACGCCGCTTTAGCAGTTTCTTGTTGCGCTTTGGCTGGTTCAACAATTACATCACGCCCGGCTTTTATTATCTCATTTATTGGATTGGACTCGTCACTCATTGAAACATCTCCCAATGGATTTTTTTACAATTGAAGTATCATTTTTTCAGGCGTCAGCAGCTTGCACGCGCGCGAACCCCTACTCCGCATCGTCTGTGTCCAAGCTCCTGCCACGGCGGATCGGCGGAGCCTCCGGATAGACGAAGCGCCTTGACACCCAACCCTCGACCTTCCGGTAGCGGACGAACACCCAGTTGCCATTACGCTCGCCGCTCGCGATGATCCCGCGCCCATCGGGTGGAATGACCCCGACAATCCGGGCGTCAGTGGTGGGATACTCGCGCACGTTCAGGACGTCGTTCGGCGCCGTGTCGATCACGCGCAACGTCTGCTGCGCGTGCACCGTGCCCCCGGCAGCGCAGACGAACGCTGCAGCCATCAGAATGCGCTTCATTTCAGGTAGCCCTTCGCCTTGAGGTGGTCGGTGAGGAGCTTCTCGACGAAGGAGGCCAAGGAACGGCTATCCTCCGCCGCCGCCTTCTCAGCAGCTGCTTTTACCGCGTCCGCGACGCGGACGGAGATTGCGGAGGTTTTTGCCATGAGTGCGAATGTGTGCAGTTGACATCCAATCGACTGTCATCATACTGCACTCAGTTGCACACAAATGCAACGGCCCAGCAGGAGGGGTAGGAGCCTCCGGCCGGGCCTGACCACAACCGTCTCCAGGGGACGATCATGGCTACCCGACATTCTACAGCACCGGCCCGCGCCGGTGAACGCTCCCGCTCGCCTTCGTCCGGCCCGCTCTACGCCTACGACGCGCCTACACTCTCTACCGACGAGCTCGACACCACCGATGCCTGGGAGGCCGTCCAGCCGGTCCGGCCAGACACGCCCCACGTCCGCGCCCTGCGCCTCCTGAACGCCACCGGCGAGCTCCTGGCGGCCGTCGCGATCATCGCCGGAGGGATCACCCTCTACGGCGTCCTGCGCCCGTTCTGAGCCGGAGGAAGCCATGAATGAGGACACCACCACGCTCGCCCCGGTCGCTGAGGACCTGGCCCAGGAAACCGATGCGCTCGAGGCCCTGCGCGCCGGCCTGCGCCGCTACTTCGCGGCCCTGGGGCCAGACGAGGCCAAGGCGTTCGATGCGCTCCTGGCCGAGGGAGGCCTGTGATGGCGACGCCTCGCAAGCGCACCACCAGCAAGCCCGGCACCGGGTCCGTCGAGGATCTGCGCAGCCGGGCCGCCGCGCTCCGGGAGGAGGCCAACCGCCTCGTCGCGGCGGCCGAGCGCAGGGCAAGAACGTCGCCTGTGGACGGCGACTCAGAGCCCTTGTGGGGCAACGGCAAAGTACATCACGATGTCAACGGCAAATTAACCAGCCCGGAGAGCGGCATTAACGCTGCTCGTGCCGAGCATTTGCGATTGGATCGTGACATGGGACGGCATGAGACTTTCGGCGATGCTTCGCCGATCATGGGTGATTTTGTTGCTCCGCTGTCGCGGCCTACCTGTAATGCGACGGGGCTTTTGGATCCGGTCTTCGGGCTCATCGAGGCTCACCGGGCCGCCTACAGCGCCTGGGAGCCAGTCGCCGCCCTCTGGAACGAAGCTGACATAGGGTCCCGGGAGTTCGCCTCCGCCAGAGCCGCAGCCGAACAGTTCGGCCGGCTCGAACAGGAGGCCTTCCTCGCCCTCCTGACCACCCGCCCGACGACGGCAGCCGGCTTGTGGGCGCTCACCGCCTACCTGCCCGAGGTCATGCGCAAGGTCAGCCCGGATCCCGAGACGCAGGCCCAGGCCGCACTAGATGCCCTGCGCGAGGGCGCGGTTCAACTTGGGCTCGCCCGAGCTGTGACCGCCGCCGATCCCAGTCCAGACGCCGTGTTGATCCAGGCATGCGATGGAGCGGTACGCATCTTCGACATGCTGAACGGCCCGCTGTCCTCGCTGCCCGAGGATGCCTTCAACGCCTGCATGGCTCAGACCGAGAAGCTGATCGAGATCGCCATCGTCACACCGGCCACGACACGCGAGGGCTTGGTCGGCAAGGCTCGCGTCCTGAAGAACGAGTGGCCGTGTAACGACCGCCACGGCAAGCTCGACAACGGCGACCTCCTGATCTGCTCGCTGGTCTGGGACCTCGCCGGCAAGGAAGCTCGCCCATGAGCAACATCATCCGCTTCCCCGCCGGCCGGCCCGTCCCGGCCGAGCGCATCCCGCGCGAGCAGTTCGAGCGTCTGGCCGGGCTCGCCCTCGATGTGGTGGATCAGATCCTGGTGCTGCTCGATGATGTGGACCTGGACCACCGCCACACCGCTCCGGACACGGACGGCAAGGCTCCCGGAGGCTGCTGAGATCCACTCAGGCTCACCGCTGCTTATTGGACAACCCTTGGACACAGGGAAGCCGGAGCGGAGCTAAGTCATTGAAGAGAATGGCGCACCCGACACGATTCGAACGTGTGACCTTTGCCTTCGGAGGGCAACGCTCTATCCAGCTGAGCTACGGGTGCTGACCGCGGAGCCTCTGTAGCGCGGCTCAGGGCGGAGCGCAACGGGGTATGGGATCGCCAGTCCGCGCAAGGGGATTTGGGCGGAGGCTCCTGCGGCCAAGGTCACACGGTCGAATCATATCGGGTGCGCAAGGGGAGCGGGGGCGAAGCTGAGAGGGACCGGCGGTGCGGACGGCGCGCGGCGCGGCCGACGCCGCGTGCCGCTGGTGTGCTGACTGGCCCCTGCCTTCCTCGCCCTCGCGCAATCGGCGCAGGCGCATCGGCGATGGATGTCCGTGGACGGGCAACCGGCCCATCAGGACGGCCGTCGTCTGGGGCGCAGGCGCCTGCTCGAATCGCCCCGCCCGGCCGGTGATGGCGCAGATCGTGCAAGACGAAGCGGCAGGCCGAGCGATGTCGGGAGCGATCAGATGAAGCCGCCGCCCCATACGGTGGACGAGGTTCTGCCCCCGCGCGACCTCGCGGTGTTCGGCCTTCAGCACGTGCTCGTCATGGCGGCCTCGCCGATCACGGCCGCCTTCCTGGTCAGCCGCGCGCTCGACCTGCCGAGCGACGTCACGGTGAACCTGATCGCCGCGACCTTCCTGGTCTGCGGCATCGGCACGCTGCTGCAATCCTTCGGCCCCGCGGGAATCGGCGCCCGCCTGCCCTTCATCATGGTGCCGGGCGGCGCGCCGATCGTGCTGTTCGTCACGATCGCCAAGCAGGCCGGCCTGCCGGCCGCAACCGGCGCGGTGCTGCTCACCGGCGCCTTCTACCTCGTCGCGGTGCCGCTCTTCGCCCGCTGCCTGCGCTTCTTCCCACGCCTCGTCATCGGCACCATGCTGGTGCTCGTAGCCGTCAACCTCATCAGCATCTACGGCGGCATCATCACCGGACGGCCGGGCACCCCGGGTTTCGGCGACCCGCTGAACCTCGGGCTCGCCGGCGCCACGGTGGTGTTCACCGCGCTCTTCGTGCGCGTCCTGCCCGGCACCCTGAGCCAGCTCGCGGTCCTGTTCGGGCTGCTGGCCGGTGCGGCGCTCGCCTGGGTGACCGGCGTGATGCGCTTCGACGCCGTGTTCTCGGGCCCGGCCCTCAGCCTGCCCTCGGTCTTCCCGTTCGGCTGGCCGGTCTTCGACCCGCTCGCCGCTTTGCCGCTCCTCCTCTTCAGCGT
The DNA here is from genome assembly GCF_004745635.1 of Methylobacterium nonmethylotrophicum. Taxonomy (GTDB): domain Bacteria; phylum Pseudomonadota; class Alphaproteobacteria; order Rhizobiales; family Beijerinckiaceae; genus Methylobacterium; species Methylobacterium nonmethylotrophicum. The sequence goes on from NZ_SRLB01000036.1 coordinate 46,155, forward strand.
CGTGTCGATGGCCGAGGCGACGAGCCAGACCGTCGCCATCGCGGAGATCGTCGGGCGCGAGGGCGACGCGATGCGCCTCGTGCCGCGCACCATCCTCGGGGACGCGGCCGCCTCGCTCCTCGGCGGCTGCTTCGGCACCTCCCTCATCATCACGTCGGGCGAGAACATCGGCATCGTGCAGGCAACCCGGGTGCGCTCGCGCTTCGTCACCGCCGCGGCCGGGGTGATCCTGGTGGCGCTGGCCTTCCTGGCACCGCTCGCGCGCCTGGCGAACGCGGTCCCGGCCCCGGTCGTCGGCGGCACCGCGATCATCGTCTTCGCGATCATCGGCGGCATGGGCATCGACATGCTCCGTCGGGTCGAGCTGCGCGACAACCGCAACATGTTCACCCTCGCGGTCGCGCTCTCCTTCGGGCTGCTGCCGATCCTGGTGCCGGGTATCTACGGCCAGTTCCCTCCCACGCTGCAGATCATCCTCGGCAACGGGCTCGCCATGGGGACGCTCATGGCGGTGCTGTTCAACATCGTGTTCCACCATTTCGGGCGGCCGGCGCCGGCGGCGTCCGGGGAGGTCCCGCACCGTGCCGCCTGAGGACCTGACCGTCGCCCTGAGGGGAGACACGCTGCTCCTGCTGCCCGAGCAGGTCCTGCTGCCGGACGGCCCTCAAGCAAACCACGCCGTCGTCGTGGCGGAGGGGCGCTTCGCGGCGGTCGGGCCGGCGGCGGAGGTGCGGGCCGCTTATCCCCATCTCACGCCTCTCGCGCTCCCCGACACGCTGCTGATGCCGGGCTTCATCGACGCCCATCACCACCTCACCCAGGCCTTCGGCAAGGCGCTGGCCTTCGGCGAGCCCTCCGAGATCTTCCGGCGCATCTGGGTGCCGCTCGAATCGAGCCTCGACGGGGAACTCGTCGCCCTGGCCTCCCGCCTCGCCGCCCTCGAATCCCTGCGCGGCGGGTTCACCACCGTGGTCGATGCCGGAACCCGCGCCGAGGCCCACACCGACGCCGTCGCCGAGGCCGCCCGGATTGCGGGCCTGCGCTGCGTGCTCGCCCAGATCTGCAACGACGGGCCCGACGGCGCCCTGCCGGCCGAGCCGATCCTGCGCCGGGCCGAGGCCCATCTCGCCCGCTGGCAGGGCGACCCGCTCATCCATCCGTCGCTGGCGATCTCGATCCCCGAGGTCGCGAGCGACGCCATGCTGCACCGGGTCTCGTCGCTGGCGGGCGAGGCAGGCGCGGTGTTCCAGACCCACGTCAACGAGCACCTCGTCGCCGTGGAGCGCTCCCTGGTGGCGCGGGGCCAGCGGCCGATCGAGCACCTGCGGGAGGCAGGCGCCCTCGGGCCCCAGGCGCTCCTGGCCCACGCGACCCTGGTGACGCCCCGCGAGCTCGCCATCCTGCGGGATACGGGCGCGGCGGTCGCCTACAACCCGGTGGCGACCCAGTGGAAGGGCAACGCGGCCGCCCCCGCCGAGCTGTTCTCCGCGATGGGGATCCGGTTCGGCATCGGCACGGACGCGACCCGCGCCGACGCCTTCCGGCTCCTCGACGCGGCCGAGGCCGTCCAGCGCGTCGCCTTCGGGCTGCCGGCCGGCGACTTCTCGGTCGGGGCGGGCTGGCTGTGGGTCGACCACGCCACCGGCGCCGGGGCGGAGGCGGTCGGCCTCGGCGCCGTCACCGGCCGGATCGCCCCCGGCCTCGCGGCGGACTTTCTCCTGCTCGACCTCGCCGTCCCGGAGATGCTGCCATCCTGGGACCTGACCTGGGAGCTGGTGCGCTTCGCCGGGCGGGACCAGATCGCCGCCGTGTTCGTCGACGGGCGGCTGCGGGTCTGGCGCGGCTGGCCGGTGGACTGGGATGCGCGTGCCCTGATGCGCGAGGTTGCCGCGCGCGTGCGGGCTGCCGTCGCGGCGGCGCCGATCGTGCGCGTGCATCCCCGCGCGCAGGAGCACCGCCGGCGCAGCCTCGGAGCGGATCGACCGGGTGAAGGCACACCGGAATGACGCCCGCAGCCGCGATCCTGGTCGGCACGGCCGTCGCCGCGGCAGCCTTCGTCCAGGGCACGCTCGGCGTCGGGTTCGCGCTCGTGATCGCGCCCCTCCTCGGCATCGTCGCCCCGGCGCTCCTGCCCGGCGCCCTCCTGCTGCTCATGCTGCCCCTGAACGCCTGGGTCGCCTACCGGGAGCGCAGCGCACTCGACTGGCCGGGCGTGCGCCAGATCACCTTCGGCCGCGTCGCGGGCGGCATCCTCGGCCTCGTCGTGCTCGTGACCCTGCCCGACCGGGGCCTGCAGCTCTTCGTGGGTGTCGCCACCATCGCGGCGGCCCTCGCGAGCCTGCTCGCGCCCGACTTCTCGCCCGGGCGCCGTGCCTACCTCGCCGCCGGGGCGGCGACGGGCGTGACCGAGACGGCGACCGGCATCGGCGGCCCGCCTCTCGCCCTGGTCTACCAGCACCGGCCGGCCGCGGTGCTGCGTGCGACGGTGGCCCTGTGCTTCCTGGTCGGGGAGGTGCTGTCCCTCTTGCTGCTGCTCGCGGCCGGGCGGCTGGACGGGCCGCAAGTCCGCGCGGCTGTCCTGCTGGCGCCTCCCCTCGCCCTCGGGGTGATCGCCAGCGGCTTCGCCGGATCCCTCGTGGACGGGCCGGTCCTGCGCCGGCTCATCCTCGCCTTCGCGATCGTCTCCGGCATCGTCTGCCTGATGCCCCCAGGATTCCTGCGGTCGACCCCATGAGCCGACGGCGGCAGGGTCATGAGTTCCCTGGCGGCCGGGAGCCTGCGGGGCTGGTGCCGACCCTGCCTTACCTGGCCAGCCGGCGGCTCTCGCGCAACCGGACGACGGGCGTGCCCTCTGGCAGGTTGGCTTGCCGCATCAGGGCTTCGACGACGGCCTCGGGCACGTCCACGCCCTCGATGACGGTCATGCTCCGCGCCTCGATATCGTCGGCGTAGAGCGCGGCTGCCAGCGAGTAGCGGATGGGCAAGCGGTAGTCGCGGGCGGGGGCCTGCGTGCAGAACGCGACCAGATCCTCTTGCCGCTCTACGATCATGCCGAACCCGGCATGGAACGGTCCGGCCTCGAACAGCCGCATGCAGTTCATACGGTGGCTCATTCAGCCTGGCTCACATCCTGTGAGCCATCTGTGCCCCAGGCGATCACTCGACAAGCGACTCGTCATCGCCTGCCTTAATGTTATCCTCTGTAGAGGTGAATTGGCCAGATTTAATTTTGTCGTTGATTCGCTTCAATATCTTCTCTAAAGCCCTCTCAAGACGAGACATATAATCACTCAATGATTCGATTAGTTGAGGCCATTGCTCGCGATCGAAGACGTCTCCTGCAATCTCGTATTTGATGCAGCAAGCGCGCTTCGCTTCTAATCGCTGCCACTCGAGCGCTTGGCCAAAATTATCTTCTATTAGATCCCGTTGTAAGAGGATGTCATCGTAGATCGCTTCATTTATAGTCTTGCTTTGGCGGTCGATATAGAACTCGACGCGGCCGAAGGATTGTGTAGCCACGAAATTCAAGCTAAGTCCGCGCACGCCTGACGATGTGCCAAGTCAGCTTTGTTTCGTGGCGCTGACCGAGGTAAAGAGTGTAGAGACCGAGTTCATCTTTTTGATCAATCTCGCCCAGAATTCACGGCGAAGAGCATATCTATCTTTTTCCGCTGCCGCGCCTTCGACCTCATCAAGAGCCTTGTTCGTTAGGGTCAAAACCCGTTCAAGGTATTGCAACGGTAAGTGAAATGTGATTCCAGGCACCTCCCAGATGGAGGAGGCTATGGCAGAGCTGTTCTGGCTGTCTGACGAGCAGTGGCAGGCGATCGCACCGTTCATGCCCACCAATCAGCCCGGCGCTCATCGCAAGGACGACAGCACCATCCTGTCGGGCATCCTGCACGTCATCAAGTCCGGCTGCCGCTGGAAGGACTGCCCAAGCGAGTACGGTCCTCCGACCACCGTCTACAACCGCTTCAACAGATGGTCGCGCCGCCGCTTCTGGACTGACATGCTGGCGGCTCTCGCCAAAGCCGGGTGGTCCGGGGAAGCCGCCGCCCTCGACGCCACCTACGTCAAAGCCCAGCGCGCCGCCCACGGCGGAAAGGGGGGGCGCGCGACCAGGTGATCGGCCCCTCGCGGGCGGGACCGACCACCAAGATCCATGTTCTCACCGACGTGATCGGCCGCCCAGGCGTCATCCATCTCACCCCCGGCAACGCCAGCGACGTGAAGACCGCGCCCGCCGTGCTGGCCCAGGCGCCCGGCCCGGTGCGCCGGCTGATCGCCGACAAGGGCTACGATGCCGACTGGCTGCGCCAGGACCTGCGCCAGCAGGGCATCAGCGTGGTCATCCCTGGCACCCGTGCCCGCAAGCGCAAGGTTCGCCTCGACAAGCGGCGCTATCGCGATCGCTGGCGGGTCGAAGCGGTGTTCTGCCGCCTCAAGGACTTCCGCCGCATCGCCACCCGCTACGACCAGCTCGCTCGCAACTTCGCCTCCGCTCTCGCTCTGGCCGCCATCATCGCATTCTGGTGCTGATTGAGTCCTGACCCTAGCGTTCCCGAAGATTTCGGACATGCCAAGGACGACACCCGCCAAGGGCTGGGCCAGGGGCATCATGAACACAGAAGACATCTCTCACGACGAGGGCCAGATCTTCTAGGACTTTTCTCCTTACTGACCCGGGTCCGTGCTTAGGATCGGCTGCACAACGTCACACCATCGCCCCAAATCAATATCGAGCCCGGCGACGAAGCGGTTCCAGGTCTCCGGCGTCACCTGCCCGCCCGTGGCGCGCCGGTGGCCTTCCGCGAACTGGTCATCGGGGCGGAGCGGCGGGCGCGCTCCAGCAGGAAGGCGATCAGATCCGGCACGCTGGCGCTGCGCGCGCCGAAGTGGATGAAGCCCGCGCGACAGCCCGCATTGGCGCCGATCACGACTTGCCGGCGCAGGCGATGGGTCCAGAACTGGGCGACGAGGGCGCGGGTCTGGCAGGACGAGTCGCAGCGGATCAGTGCGACCGGCCCAACAAAGGGGCGTCGGCACATGGCGCGTGACCGACAGAGCCGGGACCATGTGGAAGGAGATGTCGCAGTTTGCGCTCAAGGGCTGGCCGCATTTCGTTAAGGCACGACCGCACGCAATAGGGCATCACGCTGCCCGAAAGCATCGCGCCGCTAAGCTGCGCAATGCCACTGCGAGGTTTGCCGTGCGCGCGATCGGGTCCACCGCCTGGGTGAACAGGCGCAGGATCAGGGCGTGCCGCTGCCGCGGGTCCGGCGCGAGCGCGAGCGCCTGCACGTCCAGCGAGACGTCGGTGAGACGGGCGGGGACCCAGCCCACCCCCTCGATCCGCACGTCGACCGGATCCCCGGTCGAGCCAGGCCGCCCCGCGTCGATCCGCAGGAGGGCGGTCTCCAGGCCGAGGCGCGCCAGCACGGCGTCGTAGGTAAGGCCGGCGGCGCGCACGCGGACGGGCTCCTCGATGCGGAACTCCTCGGCGCCGCGGGGCCGCTCGAAGCAGACCAGGAAGGCCACGAAGGTGAGCAGCATCGCGATCCCGGCCCATACGAGGTTGAAGTAGTCGAGGGGCGAGATCTCGGTCGCGGCACTCGGCGAGATGAACGACCAGAGGATCGCGGAGGCTGACATCAGTGCGATGCCGCCAAAGCCAGCCGCCATCCGCCAGCGCACGGTCGAGATCGACCGGTCGCCTCCCTTATCGGTGACCTTGAACGGGCGGCCGAAGGGCCGGACGGCTGCCGAGGCCAGCGTGAAGGTGATTGGCAGGGCCGTCATGATGTGGGTCACCTCCATGAACAGCGGCAAGGTTCGCTGACCCGAGACCCAGCCGCTGTAGATCCAGAGCGCCAGCAGGGCCGGCACGCCGTAGCGCAGGAACGACAGGTAATCGGCGTAGAAGGCCGGCATGCCGAAGAACCAGTAGATCGACGGCGCGACCAGCATCAGCACGATGAACGGCTTGCACAACCAGTTCATGACCCCATGCAGGTAGTGCAGGCGCTGCATCAGCGTGTAGTGCGGCGAGCGGAACGGCCCGTCCTTCAGCAGCGCCACCTGCATCGTGCCGAGACACCAGCGGGTGCGTTGCGTGATGTATTCCGGCAGGCCCTCGGCCGAGAGGCCGGCGCTGAGGCGCTCGTTGAGCCAGTGGGTCTGGTAGCCGTGGCGCATGAGCGAGTAGGTGAGGTTGATGTCCTCGCAGATGGCATCGTGCGGGAAGCCGCCCATCTCGGTGACCCGGTCGCGGCGGACGAGGAACGACGTGCCGACGCAGAACGCGCAGCCCCAGGCATCCTTGGCCGGCTGGAACACGTCGAAGAAGATGCGCTGGTCGTCGACCCAGGCCTCTGCCGCCATGAGATTGTGCTGGATCGGGTCGGCGTTGAAGAAGAACTGGGGTGTCTGCACCACGGCCGCCCGCTCGTCGTGGAACAGGCCGACAGTGCGCCGCAGGATGTTGGGCGCCACGGCGAAATCCGCGTCGAGGACGAGGATGATCGGCGCGTTCGTGTGCCGTGCCGTCAGGGCCAGCGCGTTGTTGAGGTTGCCGGCCTTGGCGCCCTTGTTGTCGGGTCGCGTGATGTAGCGGGCGCCGACTTCGTCGCAGTAGGCCCGCAGCCAGTCGCGGCGAGTATCGTCGCAGACCCAGACGGTCGCATTGGGGTAATCCACCGCCAGAGCTGGGACGATCGACTTCTCGACCACGTCCTGGGGCTCGTTGTAGGTGCAGATGAAGATGTCGACGGCCGGCCACTCGCCGCTTGCCCCGAGGCGCGCCTCCTCCCGGTCGGCCTCGTGCGACCGGTTCTTGAACCGAAGCAGGATGATCGTGGACATCAGCGTGTAGGCGATGGCGATCGTCTCGAAGAGGAAGAAGATGTAGGGCCAGATCCGCTCGGGGCTGAGCTCGAAGCGCGGCAGCGTGTCGTGCCAGCGCCAGGCCGCATAGCAGAGGATAAAGACCGAGAGGGTAGCGCCAAACAGGGCGCGCGCGGCCGCGCTCGCGCGGTCGAGCAGCCCCGCCATGACGAGGAGGCCAATAAGGATGCCGAGATCGGTGGTGAGGACCGCCGAGACGTCCTGGGGTGCTTCGAACATCGGTGCGGTTACTCCACCCTGTTCCCGGTGAAGGGGTTCCAGCCGGTGGCGGCGAGAACGCCCCAGGCCGTGGCGCCGAGATGCGGCCGCCGGAAGTAGAAGAAGTCGGCCTGCTGACTCGCCGGGCCTATCGGGATGCCGGTCGAGAGGCTCGGCACGTCGGTGGCGAAGAGCAAACCGGAGGGGGAGACCTGCCGGGCGATCGTGCTGAGGAGGCGATCCGCCTCCTCGGGCCGGCCGAGGACCCGGTAGGCCAGCGCGGCTTGGGCCGTGCCCTCGACCCAGAGGCCATCGCGGTCCTCGTTGAAGTCGAACCCTCCCGCTGTGGCGAGATGGGCCTCGGCATAGGCGAGCGACCGCCGCCATGTCGCAGGCGCGGCCGCGACCCCGATTAGTGGCCAGAGTTGCGTGTCGAGGGCGACGTGGTCGGTCGGCTGAAGCCGGCCTTCCGGCGTCGTGCCGAGGCGGAACGCGCCGGGACCGGAGGCGAAGACGGCATCGAGGAATCGACGTGCGGTCGCAGCGGTGCGGGCATCCTCCGGCCGACCCTCGAGACGATGGAGCCAAGCCGCTACCGCATGCACATCGAGGTTATGCTCGGTGGATTTCCAGGCGAGGACCGTCTGCGCAGGGTCGAACCCGTCGCGCCCGCCCGAGAAGCCCTCTGGCGCGCGCGCATCCGTCGCGTTGGCGGTGATCCAGCCCAGCATGCGCCGAGCCCCCGCGCGGTAGCCCGCGCTCGGGGCGCTCCCGTCGAGGTTCAGGAGCGCCAGGGCGGCCCAGGCGACGTTGCCGGTCGCGGTCCCGTCCTGGTAGCCGTCCTCGGCCCACAGGTTCTGCCGAGCGTCCCACCAGCCAGGGAGGAGAGCCGTCCCCTCCCCGACCGGCCCGGCCCGATAGGCGTTGCGGATCCGGCCGTCGCCGAAGGTCCGATCGTGTCCAAGGGCGTGCAGCAGAGCGTCCCCGATGCGGCGGGCACGCGGGAGGTCGCCGCAGGCCTGCAGGGCGATCGCCGCCAGGGCATTGTCGTAGGTGAAGGCCGAGCGGCGCAGCGGATCGGGCAAGTCCGCCTCGGTCGGACCCGGCCCGTAGCTCGCCACGAAGACCGGTCCCGCCCCGGCCGCATCCACGGCCCGTCCAAGGGCGTCGCAGAGGGAGCGGGTGAACGCGCCCTGCGCGTCTGGCCCCCTGGGCCGACCCTCCATCGCCATAGCACCCGCGCTCAGGGTGAGGGACAGGGCGATGGTCAGGCGCGACAGCGCACCGATCAATGAGTGTTCTCGGTGCTGTGCTGTCGGACAGGCGCGGCCTGCGCCGAACCTGCACCTTTAGGCTGCGGGTTGGAGACCTTGGCGGTTAGCCGCCTGACCCCATGCGAGACGGCGTCGGCCGCCTGAGCGACACCACCCGAGACGGTGCCCCAGACCTGCCTGGCTTCCGGCGACGTCGCGCCGCGCACGGCGAGATCGGAGGCCGTCTGTGCCGCACGTGTGGCACTGGAGGCCAGCACGCCCCAGGCAGCTTTCGCGTCGGGCCCCGTGAAGCCGGACGCCACCGCCTTCCAGGCCACCGAGGCCGAGGGAATCCAGCCGTTCTCCCGGGTGATCGTCACCCACTGCCCGACCGAGCAGGGCGTTGTGCGGCGCGCGGCCTGTGGCACATCGGCAGCGGCCGGGCCCGAGATCTCTGCCGCTTCGACGGCGGGCGCGGAGGTCGGGTCGAGGCTTACGAGGACATACATCTCGCGCCGCTCGGTCTGCGGGAACGGCACCGCGTATTGCTGGTCGGTCCTGTCGCTGGTCTTCGGCAGGATCTCGCTGACCCAGCCCCGCTGCGGGATCGTCGTGCCGGCCGCCGAGATCCGAACCGTCGTTCCGACCGCGAGGTCCTGCGCCTGCCGGTAGGAGAAGATGCCGACCGCGAAGGCCTGCTCGCAATCGACGAGCGTCGCAACGGAATCGCCGGGGCTGACATGGCGCCCCTGCGCCGCCCCGAGGCTGAGGACCACACCGCCATTCGCTGCCTGCATCCGCGCGTCGGTGAGGCTGTCGAGACGCATGCGCTCTGACGCCTGCAGCCCCTGCAGCGACGTCAGGCTCGCGGCGAGCTGCGTTTCCTCGATGGCGAGGCGCTGGGCGTCAAAGGCGAGATCGCGCCGCTTCTGCGTGAGCACCGCGAGGCTGTTCGACTGGTTGCCGACGAAGACGTTCTTCTTCAACGCTCCGAGTTCGGCCAGCTTCTGGGTGAGCTTGGCGGCTTCCGCGTCTTTCTCGAAACGGGCCGCCTCCAGCTTGTGCTGGGTCGGACGGAGCAGGTCGATGCTCGCATTGTTGCGTTCCACCATGTCCTGCTGACGTCGCACGACCGCCTGCGTCGACTGCCCCTCGGCATCGGCCGCGGCGAGGCGGGCCCGAGCTTCTGCGACCTCACCGTCGAGCTTGGCCAGCATCTGCTCGATCTGACGGCGGATCTCCAAGTCGAGAGCCGCGACGTAGGCGTTGTCGGAATCCTTCTTCTGCCGCGCGGCGAGCAGCGACCCGCGCAGCTCCTCGACCTTGCTGTCGAGGGCGATCAGGGTGGTCCGGTCGACCCGGGCGTTGTGGATCTGAGCCACGGTCTCGCCTGGCCGCAGCGTCTGGCCGATCGACGCGGAGACGCGCGTCATCTCGCCGGCGATCGGCGCTGTCAGCAGGCTGATCGGAGCGTTGATCACCGCACGGTCGGACTGGTCGGCCAGGAGTGGCGGTAGCGTCGCTGTAGTCATCAGCAGGGCGAGCACCGTCGCGACCGAGTAGGCCGAGAGGCGCACCATGCGGGTGTGGCCCGGCTTCTGACCTTGCTGCGGTGCGGAAGAGGAGGCCGAGGTTGGTGAAGCAGGTTTCATGGTGCTCATCTCGCATCTGAAAATCGACGAGCATCGCTGCCCGACAAAACACGCCGAGTTCATCCGCCAATACAGCAGGACAAAGACCGTCGATCGCACGCATCAATCCGACTCGCACAACTATCTAGTGTGTTATGTTGCTGATTTTGTCGGACTAGACGCTTGGCTAGAGCGCCGACCTGATGGGGAATAGCTTTAATAGCTTATGGAGAAGATCGCAACTTGCGACATTTTTGCGCGTTTTCGCCTTTATAACTTAGGTTGGTTGCCTCGTGCCCACGTGACGAGGCCGACCTTCTATGCAGGCCTCGTTCTTCACCCTCACCGCCTTTTGCAGTGCAGAACGGCTAAGAACGGCGGTGCAGCAAAAACCGTTCCGAAAAAATTTACGAAATTTTTAGGCGTCTGATGCTCCGTCGCTGTCGCGTGGCATCACTCACGGCGCGTCCGCGGCCAGGGCTTCGATCGTGCGGCCAGAGACGACGGAGAGCGGGCACTCCTCCAGGATGTCGGGGGCGCCGCGCGGGCGGGCCGCTGCGTCGGACGCCTTGATGAGGAGCCAGGAGACCTGTCGTCCGCGAGGCAGCATGCGGGTGAGGCGCCAGCCGCCGGTCAGCTTCGCGCCCTGGAGGCGAAATCGAAGCGACCCGGCAGCGAGACCGGCAACCGGATCGCCGTCCGGCTCCCAGGTGCCACGATCCCACAGGAGCACCGCACCCGCACCGTAGGACCCGGCCGAGATCACGCCCTCGAAGCTGCCATAGCTCAAGGAGTGGTCCTCGACCTCGATGGCGAGCCGCCTCTCGCCGGCGACCAGGCTCGGACCCCGGGTCACCGCCCAGCTCTTCAGCACGCCTCCGACCTCGAGCCGGAAGTCGTAGTGGAGCCGGCGGGCGGCGTGCTTCTGGACGACGAAGGACGGCATGCGGGTGGCGATCGATCCGGTCCGGCGGCGCCATCCCGTCGGGGCGGCCCATGCAGGCGCAACGGTCGAACGGTCCAGCAGTTGCCCCAGCACAGCACCACGACCGAAGCTTCGCTCACCCGCTCGAGCAGAGCGAACTGTTCGTGCCTCCGAAACTCATCGAGCGCTAAGGATCGCACCCGCCAAGGGTCGGGCCAGGGACGTCATGAGCACATAAGGCACCCCTCACGACGGGAGCCGGATTTTCTAGGACTTCGCTCCTTACCGACCGGGGTCCGTGCTCAGAATCCGCTGCACGAGGTTATACCATCGCCTCTGATCCGAAACCGAGCTCGGCGGCGAAGTGGTTCCAGGTCTCCCGCGTCACCTGACCGCCCGTGGCGCGCCGGTGGCCTTGCGCGAACTGGTCGTCGGGGCCGAGCGGCGGGGCACGATCCTGCAGGAAGGCGATCAGGTCCGGCACCGTGGCGCTGCGGGCGGCGAAGTGGACGAAGCCCTCGCGAAACCCCGCATTGGCGCCGATCACGGCTTGCCGGCGCAGGCGATGGGTCCATGACTGGGCGACGAGCGGGTGAATCTGGCAGGGCGAGTCGCAGCGGATCAGCGCGACCGGGCCGGCGAAGAGCGGCGGCACCTTGCGGGAGTCGTCGAGCGCCTCCTTCACCTCGGCGCGAGCCTGCCGCAGCGCCTCGCCGTCGGGTGAGGCATCGGAGACGACAGCGTCCAGCCCGTCCGCCCGCAGCAGCAGGCGTAAGGCCGGCGAGGCGTCGCCCCGGCTCGCGCGACGTGGGGCGTTAATCAGGCTCACCGCCTCGCGCAAGGACTTCAGCGTGCCGAAGCGCCGTGCCCCGGCCATCACCTCCGGGAACCGCGCCGGGGCCCCGCGTTCGCCGAGGTCGCCCACCGCCCCGAGGGCGGCGAGCCAGATCAGCGCATCGGCACCCGCCTTGTCGAGCAGGACGGCCGCGCAGCGATGCGCCAGCAGGCTCGAGGTCGGGATCGGATCCTCGTTGAGGCCTGAGATCACGGCCGCGACCTCGGGCGCCGGAAGGCTGCGCGGGACGTGATGGTCGACGATGACGGTCGGGATCCCGGTCAGGACCGGTTCGGCCTGCACGCCGAGATCGGTGACGATCAGGCCCGCGACCGGAGGCCCGCTGGTGAGCTCGGCTCGGATCGCGTCGGACCAGGCGCTCTCGCCGCGCCCGATCACCCGCACCTGCGCCGGGCCATGGGAAGTCTGCGCGAGGGCGCGGGCGAAGAGGGCACCAGCCGACAGGCCGTCGGCGTCGTCGTGGCAGAGCACCACAGGGGTGCCTGGGCCGAACCGCGCCAAGGTCTCGGTGAACCCGGTCCGGGCGGTCATGTGCGTGCTTCGGCGCGGAGGCTGTCGATGAAGCGGCGAACGATCTCGCGCACGGCCTCGTCGTCCTGCATCGCGCCGCCGCCTGGATCGCCGAGATGGTCGACGCTGGCGTCGCGAGCGTAGAGCAGCTCCGGGTGTGGCTCGGCGAGGAAGCGAAGGTTGGTGAAAAGCAGATGCTCGGCGACGATCTCGCGCCGGCGGGCCTGAATGGTCGGATCGGAGGGGGGCTGCGTGTCAGTCATGCCGGGGCAACACTCGGCCCCGCCCGCGGTTCTCCATGCACATGCCGCTTCAGGTGCTGCGGTGCCCTCTCGGACGGATCTACTCGCCTCCTAGCTAGGGTTCAAACCCAGCCAGCTTGATCATGCGAGGGACTGGTATCGATGTTTTGCAGTCCTTCGCACGGTCAAGCTTATTGATTTTCGAGCTTAGGATGGCATCTTTGATATCGTCATATTCCGTGATGCCGTCAAATCACTGATCATACTTGTTCGATACCGCTCATTATATTGACGATATGGGCGCTATCGGTGACGAGGGCGTCGCCCATGAAGGCGATGTTCTCCATCGCGCGCGCGCCCGCTTCCTGGTGCCCGGCCCCGCAAGCATCTGCGATGACGATTGGCACAAGACCAAGGTCAGCTCCATGTCGGACCGTGGGATCGATTCCGATTTCGGTCGCCACGCCACAGATCGCAAAAGCCGTCAGACCACAGTCGCGCAAAATCATCGCCAGCGGTGTTCCTTCAAAAGCTGAGAACGTGATCTTGTCCAACACTGCCTCGCTCTCGCGTGGCGCCAGTTCCGGCACGATCTCTACCCCCGGTGTTCCGCGCAGGAACCATGGCCGCACAGAATCGGGATCTTCGATGCGCTGCCAAGCCATGGCTTGGCGGAACTGAGATGCTCCCATCAGTTCACGCGGCATGGAGAGGTGTCGCATGAAAATGATGCGAAAGCTGTTCTGGCGCGCAGCATCCAGCACGCCTGCTACTCGCTCGACAATATCCGGACCGTGCTTAAGCTGAGAGATGATGCCTACCTGCATGTCGTAGACGACAAGGGCCATGCGATCTGGCCGGCAGAAATCTTGGACGGTTCGGCCGATCTCGAACCCGCGATGCATGATTGTCATGGCGCCTCCTGAAAAGACGTAATCCTGCCAGAACTTCGCCTTCTGGCAAACGTCCCCTCCCCACCCCTTCCGGACCATCAGCCTGACCTCCTTGGAAGGTCTGCTTCAAGGCAGGAGGTGAACGCCGTTCGGGCGACCATCACGGCAACTTGGCGTGACCTATCAAATGGTCCTCGCGCCTCTGGGGTTTGCGGATAGCAACCTGTCCCAGGGTGTCGGGGTCGGGAACACCTCGTTGAGGAAAGCCAGAAAGGCTTTCACGTTCGGGTTGCCGCGCCGGCTCTCCGGCCATAGCGCCGTGACAACGGAACGCTCAACGGCGAAGTTTTGAAGGACCGGCACCAACGCGCCCCGATCGACGTATGGGGCTGCGATGTAGACTGGCGAGATGCCAATGCCGCCGCCGGCCACCAGGACCGCCGCCACGGCGTCGCTGAAATCCGTGACAATGCCGGCGTTCGGCGCGAGTTCGACCGTGCGCTCGCCGATCCGAAACGGCCAACGCAGGGCCTGGCCCGTGCTCTGGAAGCGGAAGTTCACGCAGTCGTGGTGGACCAAGTCATCCGGATGCAGCGGCGTCCCGCGACGCTCCAGGTAGGTCGGCGAGGCGAAAGCGCAGAGCCAGTGCGGCGCGAGGCGCCGGGAGACCAAGCGGGAGTCGGCGAGTTCACCCACGCGGATCGCGACGTCGATCCCCTCCTCGATGATGTCGGCGAAGCGGTCGCCCAGGCGCAGGTCGACGGACAGGCGCGGGTAGCGCTCGCGGAACCGCGGCAGGGCCGGGGCAAGCAGGTGCACGCCGATGGGGAACGGCGCCGTCACCTTCACGGTGCCGGCAGGCTCTGAGCGTGCCGCCACCGCAGCCTGCTCGATCTCCTCGGCCTCGCGCAGGAGGCGCAGCGCACGCTCATGCAGGTCGCGACCTTCCGGCGTCAGGGTGAGCGAGCGCGTGGTGCGAGTGAACAGGCTCAGGCCCAGCCGCTCCTCCAGCCGCTGCACGCTCTTGCTGACCGCGGAAGGCGAGATGCCGAGGGAGCGCGCGGCGGCCGTGTAGCTGCCGAGCGAGGCGGAACGCGCGAAGGCGATGATGCCGGTGAGGCGGTCGAGACCGATCTGTTCCATGACGGCATGATTGAAGCGAAGACAGGCCTGATTATCAAGCGCTGGGAGACCGGCCATTCTTCTTCCCATGGGCGCCGTAGCGCCGCCGGGAAGGATCTTCGTCATGAGCAGCAACCTCCAGGGCCGCACCATCGTCATCTTCGGCGGCACCTCCGGCATCGGCCTCGCTGCCGCCCAGCAAGCCAAGGCAGCGGGCGCTCAGGTCATCGTGGTCGGCTTCAACGCCGATGGCGCCGAGCGCGTCGCGGCGGAGAACGGCTTCACCGGCTGGCGCGCCGCGGACGTGACCCAGCCGGAGACCATCGCGGCGGCGCTGACCGACATTCCCCACGTCGACCACCTCGTGCTGCTCGCGGGCACCTTCGTGGCCGGCAAGGTTTTGGAGGCCGAGGTCGATTACCTGAAGCGGGCCTTCGACGAGCGCATCTGGGCCGCCGTCCACACCCTGCGCGCCCTCGGCGACCGTATGGCGAAGGACGGATCAGTCACCTTCATCTCGGGTGCCCTGGCCGACCGCCCCAGCGCTCAGGGCACCGCGGTGCTCGCCGCCGCTTCGGCCGCGATGGAGGCCTTCGCCCGCGGTCTCGCCCTGGAGATGGCGCCGGTGCGGGTCAACACCCTGTCGCCCGGCACGACCGACACGCCGCTCCTCGCCCGCACGCTGGGCGCCCACCGGGACGCCTACGTCGCCGCGCTGACCGAGAAGCTGCCACAGCGGCGCCTCGGCACAGCCGACGAGGCGGGAGCGGCGGTCGTCTTCCTGATGAGCAATGGCTTCATGAACGGCGAGACCCTGCACGTCGATGGCGGCGCCCGCCTCGTCTGGTCGCCTGCGCCCGACGAGACCCGTCTTGCGATACGAGCCTTGAAGGAATTCCACATGAAGCAGTCTCTCACCGGTAAAGTCGCCCTGGTCACGGGTGGGTCTCGCGGCATCGGGGCCGCCATCGTGCGCCGCCTGAGCCTGGAAGGCGCCGCCGTCGCCTTCACCTACGCAGCCTCGGCGGATCGCGCCGAGGCCCTTGCAGCGGACCTTGCGTCTTCGGGAGCCTCGGTGACTGCCCTGAAGGCGGACAGCGGCGACCCGGTCGCCGTCCGTGAGGCAGTGCAGGCCACCGTTGAGCAATTCGGCCGGCTCGACATCCTCGTCAACAACGCCGGCATCCTCGTTCCCGGCGCGATCGAAGACATCGAACTGGCCGACTTCGACCGACAGGTCGCGGTCAACATTCGGGCCGTGTTCGTCGCCGCCCAGGAGGCCGCGCGCCACATGCGGGAGGGCGGACGGATCATCTCAGTCGGCAGCGTCGGGGCTGAGCGCAGCGGCTTTCCGGGCACAACCGTCTACAGCATGACCAAGGCGGCCGTTGCCTCCCTGACCCGCGGATTGGCTCGCGACCTTGGTCCCCGAGGCATCACCGTCGACACCATCCAGCCAGGTCCGGTCGCGAGCGAGATGTCGGCCGGCATGGAGACCATGCTCACCCCGCTGATCGCGCTCGGGCGCATGGGGCGGGACACCGAAATCGCGGCGCTTGCGGCCTTTCTGAGCGGCCCAGAGGCTGGCTTCATCGCTGGGGCCGCCTTGACCGCCGATGGCGGCTACCTGGCTTGATGAAGGACGCTGGACCGACCCCTTTTCTGTTCCCGATGCGACCCACCTGCACCGAAGGAGATTAGTATGTCCGAGCTCACGCATGCCGCCCCACAGGCGCCGGAACCCGACTACGACCGCTTACTGCGGGCCAACCTTGAACGCATCTTCAACGAGCGCGATGCTGGCAAGCGGGCCGTTGCACTGGACGAGCTCTACGTGGCCGAGCCGGTCATGTTCGAACCAACCAACGTCGTTGAGGGGCGGTCCGCCATCTCCATGATCGCCGGCAACCTGCTGGAGCAGTTCGGACCGACCTTCCGGTTCACACCCGTCGGCACCGCCGCAGGGCATCACGGACTGGGTTCGCTGCAGTGGCAGGCGGGTCCGGACGGCGGACCCATCGCAGTCACTGGAGCGGACGTGGCCGAGGTCGTGGATGACAGGATTGTGCGCCTCTGGGTGCTGCTCAATCAGCCGGTAGCCTGAGACCGATACCGCACGAAAGCCACGGGTTCAGGATGCCGTGGCCGCCGGACTGACTGTCGAGCACCAACGGCAGCCGTCGGCCCTTCTCGGACCTCGAACCCTAGTCCACGATAAAGAGCCGGGCACCATCCTTCGTCCACGATCGATGTGCCGCATCGCCAAAGTCCGACACCGTGTAGCCCATGCCCTGTTTCATGATGAAGCTGCGACCATCTTTCAGTTCACTCGTCACCTCTCCCTCAAGCACGTAGACGATGTGGCCACGATCGCACCAATGGTCGGCCAGATAACCCGGTGAGAGTTCGACTACGCGCATTCTCACGTCACCGTTGTTGAGCGTCCGCCATAGCGCCGTTCCAGCTTCTCCCCGGTACTCTGTTGCAGGTAAGGCGTCCCAATGGACAGATGTATAAGGTATAGGGGGTAGTTTCATGGGACGGTCCTAGTTGTCGCTACTGCGAGGGGTTGATCGTGACATGCCACCTTACCGTATGCTCAGGCTGTTAATTGCCCGCAACACCATATGCGCTGCGTCCGCTTTCCACCCTTCACGACCCAGAAGGTCTGCTTTAGGTCATTCATCGCGGGTAAGCGGGCAGAAGGCCGCTTGCCCGGTAGCCCGCGATGATGTCGTCGTAGACGCTGATGTCCGCGCGCGACCGCGCCATCACTTGCGCGCCACCGACCGCCGCGAAGATGGCGCGCGCTTTCTGCTCGATTGCGGCGGGGTTCTGGCCGGCCCCTGCGGCGAGCAACACCCGCGCCAACCACGCGATCTGAACATCCGCGAAAGCGCGGACTTCCGCCCGGACTTCATCAGGGAGGTCATCGTGCTCGGCGGCCATGAAGCCGCACAGGCACATCCGGTTTCCATCCTCGAGCGCCCTGCGGAACAGGCCGGGATACTCGGCAAGGCAGGCCAGCGGATCTTCACTCCCCGCCCACAACGCGTCTAGCCGGGCCTTCGAGTCCTGCCAGTATCGCCGGGCCACGGCTGCACCAAGGGCGGCCTTGCTGGGAAAATGGTAGTGGATGCTGGCACTCGTGATCCCGACCGCAGCCCCGAGGTCGCGGAAGTTGAGCCCAGCGTAGCCGTGGGCCTGTGCCGTCGTGCGCGCAGCGGCCAAGATTGCCTCTCGTCTATCCGCCATCCCTACTCCCCAGCCCGCCAGCGGCAGATAGCCATTGACGGCCGCGGGCGACAAGGCAATCTATCAACTGGTAGATAGACAAATTGGGCGGGCGCGTGGCTGCCCATCATTCGGGCTTTTTGTGGAGATGCCCATGGTCGCTCGAAACCTGACCGATGCCGACGCAACGGAACTGGCCGCCCTCATACGGGCGAAGGAGGTTTCGCCCGTCGAGGTCGTCCAGGCGCACCTCGACCGCATCGCCACGGTCAATCCGAGAATCAACGCCGTCGTTACTCTGACTGCCGAACGGGCGCTCGCCGCCGCTGAGGAGGCGGAGGCCGCGGTGATTGCGGGGGCCGAACTCGGTCCGCTCCACGGTGTGCCCTTCACCGTCAAGGACTCCCTCGACACCGCCGATGTGCCGACCCAGCGCGGCTCGCCCGTTTTCGCGGGCCGGACCCCGCGGGCGGACGCCACCGCCGTCGCCCGGTTCAAGCTGGCCGGGGCCATCCTGCTGGCCAAGACCAACTTGCCCGAGTTCGGCTACTGGACCGAGACCGACAACCTGCTCACTGGCCGCACGAACAATCCCTGGGACCTCGCGCGCACGCCCGGCGGTTCGAGCGGGGGCGAGTCGGCGGCCATCGCCGCGGGAATGTCGCCGATCGGCATCGGCAGTGATGTCGGTATCTCGGTGCGGGGACCCTCCGCCCACACCGGCATCGCCGCCCTTAAACCAACCCACGGGCGCATCCCCCTCACCGGGCATTGGCCGCAGGTGCCACGCCGCTTCTGGCACGTCGGCCCGATGGCGCGCAGCGTGCGCGATGTAGCGCTCGGCTATCACGTCATGGCCGGGCCGGACGGGATTGACGGCTACGCCGCTTATACGCGCGAACTCGACATGGGTATCGCCGCCAGTCCCGGTCGCCCGATCCGAGTCGGGTGGCTCACGGAGCCCGGCTTTGGCCCGATCGCGTCGGAAGTGGCCGCGACGGTGGAGGCGGCCGCGCACGCTCTGCGGGACCTCGATTGCGCCGTGGAGCGTGTCCACATCCCGGTGCTGGAGGAGAGCGACGGGGTCGGGCTGTCGGGGGTGTTGTTCGGCGCAGAGGTCAAGCCGGAGTTCCAGCGCGTCATGGCGGGCCGGTCCGAACCTCTCTTCAGGACTGGCGAGGCGGTGCTCCGGGGGGCCGACATCGCGTCGGACGCCTACGTGCGGGCGCATCAGGCGGTGGAACGACTGAAGGACGCCTTCACCGCCTACTTCGAGAAATACGACGCGCTGCTCTGCCCGGTGACGCCAATCCCTGCGCCGCCGCACGGACTTGCCGAGTTCGTCATTGCCGGCAAGACGGTGTCCGCGCGGCACATGTTGAGCGCGACGGTGCCGTTCAACCTGACCGGCCTGCCCGCGATGACTCTGCGATTCGGCACGAGCGGCGAGGGGCTGCCCATCGGCGTGCAACTGGTCACGCGTCCGTTCGCGGAGAGCACGATCCTGACCATCGCCGTCCGCCTCGAAGCTGCGAGTGGGGTCAGACACGCACGTCCGAGTATCTGAACGGGACGGGAGGAATAAGTGCTACCAGACGCAGCCCTGATGACCGCTTTCCGCCGCCTGCGGACGCTCGCCTTTGTGCGGAGCTAACGGCTCTCCTCAAGCGCCAACCGGCAAGCGAGCCCAGCGAAGGTCACGGCCGCCAGGCGGTTGGCGATTTTCAGGAAGGTGGTGCTCGACGCCACCACCGCCCTGAACCGCCCCACCACAACCACGACGAACCCGATCCAGGCCACGGCCATCAACGCCAACGTCGAACCGAGGACGAAGCTCTGAAGCGCAAGCGAGCCCGCCTCTGGGCGCACGAACTGCGGAAATAGGGCCAGGAAGAACGCAATCATTTTCGGGTTGGCCAGATTATTGGCAAGTCCCTGGACGAAGAAGCGCCCACCACGTCCAGCCTGATCTCGCAGCGCAGGATCAAGATCGAGCGTTGCAGGCGCGCGCCACGCCATGAAGGCGAGATACAGGAGGTAGAAGACGCCCACGATCTTCAAGGCCGTGAACGCGATGGGGAAGAAGAGGATGACGGTGGAGACACCCACGCCCGCGAGAACGGCGTGGATGATGTTGCCGACCTGCGTCCCCACGAGCGTCATCAGGCCAGCCCTGGTGCCGGAGGCGATCGTGCGCGAGAGGATCAGCACCGTGTCAGGTCCCGGCGAGAGGACGAGCACCACAGCCGTGGCGAGGAACAGGGCATACGAGTGCAGGTCGAACATGCGTTGTCCACAACGAGCAAGAGGTCAGTATTGCTGACCTATTTTGCGCATCTCTGCAAATGCTGCGTGCACGGACCCGCTTCCCACCCGATGCAGACCTTTGCGGCGGCTACGACGATCGGCCGCTTAACGCCCACTCAGACCCAGAACTGGTCAGCCCCCAGCGGAGTGGTCCGGCCTGAAGTATGGCTTTGAGCCGACGGAGGACGGACGTGATGGGAACG
>NZ_SRLB01000037.1 GCF_004745635.1 Methylobacterium nonmethylotrophicum
CTCGGGGCGGGATCGTTGCCGCTGGTGCCGAGATGGGCGACGCTGCCGGAGAAGCTCAGGTTTCCGTCAGTCAGGCTTGAGAAAAGAACGTTGGCGAGCGTAACGGTTTGTCCGTTATTTCCAACGACGAGATCGGATCCTTGCTGAACAAACGTCAGATTTGCCGCCGAGTACCCGGAAAACGACAAGATATCTTGCGCCGGATTGAAGGCGAAGCGCTGGCCGATCCGATCATTGAAAATGTACGTGGCCATCCGAACGCCCCCGCGCGCCAATCATCAACCCGCCTGTGCTTTCACGCACTTGGCACAGTTTGCGGTGCTTCTAGCAAGATATCTGAGACGAGATCAACGCTTTATCGTTCGAAAATCGAACTTGTCTCGGATGGTACAATTCTTATTTAAATTGATAAATTTATATATTGACAGCAAACAGGGGGCTGAATGATGTCTTCTGTCACGACATGTCGCACCTGGCCGATTGAGTTACTCCGGATCCGATCGAAATGATCGGCTTTCTTCAAAGCTCGCGATTTCCATGAGGTGAATAAAAAATCCCCACCGGATTCGGCCGTGACAGGGCCGATTTCGGCATCCAGAAGCAATCGGGGAATCGATTATCGGGGAGTGGCGGAAATTTTCAATGACTTATTAATGTAATTCTTGATTATTGTATTGTTTTATTATCGTTGCTTGATCGAATGGGCTGGAACACACCGCTGATTTCGCAATATAAAATTATGTAAATCTTTTATCACGACGTCATTACATCTTTGCCCTTTGAGGAAGCACTGTTACCCATCTGCATCATGGTCGCACTGTCGCGACGGCGGCGGGCACTGGAGCTGGATGCAGCAAGCTGTCTCCGGCCCTATCGCTCTGCGCCTGCACACCGGTCGCGCCGGGCCGGCCGCACATCCGGTTGACCGGCTCCCGAATCGGGCCACCCGGGCGCAGCCCGGCCGGTCTCGCCTCGCCATCGCCCAGGATGGTGCCGGCGCGAAGGCGGGTGAAGGCCCTGAGGATGTCGCCCGCCGCACCGAGGCGGCCGTCAGGGCCTCGGCAGCCCGGTCGACCGGGTCTCCTGGCACATCGCACGCCGCAATCGGCTGCTGGATCGCCCGGACTCCGCCTGTCCGCGATGGCCTCGGACCCGACGAGCCCGGTGTTGCGAAACGGCACGGTCCCCCGGTGACGGCGGGCCGGCGCGATGGCGACGGCGGGCGGTGATGCGTCGGGGACAGGGCCGACCCGGCCCCGTCGCGACCGGGTCGACCGTCGGGATGCAGCGCGTCGTCACCAGCTCGTCAGCGCCGAGCGCTTCCATCGGTTCGTGGCGACGCAGACGTAGACGTAGCTCGTGCCGCTGCCGTCCGTACCCCAGGACATCTCGCCCGTGCTGCACGTCGCCGTCGCGGAGGCCGGCACGCGCTGCGAGGCCAGGCGGAGCGAATCGCCGGCGCTGACGATGTTGCCGGAATCGGTCAGCCCGTAGACGGATCTGCCGCCGACATCGTAGGTCATCAGGCCGTTGTTGAACCTCCAGCTCCTGTCGTTGTTCGCCGTGAACGCGATGCTCTGCCCCTGGGCAAGGTTGATGGCCGGCCCGCCGGTCGAGAACGTCGCGAAACGGAAATCGATTCCGCGGTCGAAATCGGTGCTGACGAAGTTGGACCCGAATGCCAGGCCGATCCCGAACCGGTTGGCCGTGGCACGGTCGGCCACTTGCCGGACGAGGCGCAGACCGACACCCATCGTCGCGGCGGGCCCGGAATAGGCGTGGCCCGGCCCGTCATGCGGTCGGGCGATGACGATGTCCAGGCCGACCCGGGCGGAGTGGGCGTCGGTCCCGTTGGCGGCGACGATCTGCTCGATGCCGAGCAGCGGTGACCGGGGGTCTGCGGTTTTCGTGTGGTCCGTCGTCTCGTTGGCCAGCGACCACGTCCCGGACGTGCCCCATTGGTTCGCCGTGAACCGGCCGCTCGCATTCTGCGCGGCGGTGTTGGCGTAGTTGTCGATGATGCTGAGCAGGCCGTCCTCGTAGTTGGCGTTTCCGGGAGAGACGCGGTTGATGATGCGGACAGCCGCGTTCTCGAAACCGCTCGACCCGCCCGTATAGGTCGAGACGCGCTGGAAGCTGAACGTGGCGGCCTGATCGGGCGTGTTCGTGTGGTCCTGCGCGGTGAACCGGTTGCAGGGGCCGGGCACCGCCGATGCGCCGGAGGTGTTGCACAGGAGCGAATAGCCCGGAACGGCCGGCAGGCGCGAGAACGGCACGGGCGCCACCGCCAGGTCGGCCAGGCGCGTCGCGGCCGAACCACCCCGCGGGGTGACCGTCATCCCCGACACGTCGCCGGTGCCGCCGTCCTGGAGCGTGCGCACCCAGGTCGATCCCTGAAGCGCGCACGGCACCCTCGGCCCGCTCGATCCGGAGGCGAAGCACAGGTCCTGCGCCGCGGTGCCGGCGGAGGTCAGCCCCTCGGCCTGGGCGATGCCGAGGCCGGCGAGGGTCAGGAGGGGCACGAGGAACAGGCGCATGGGTCGAATCCCGGGGGTTGAGGGCCGCGGCGGGCGAGCAAGGGACTCACCTGGGTCGCGGCCGCCAAAAAACCCGTTCGGCCCTGGCCCGACCTGCGGTAGAGACGGGCCACGATGCTGACCGAGAACGTCGTCCGTCCGGCTCCCGGGCGCTCCGCCTTCCTCCGGCCCCGGATCCTGCGGCGGCCTGCGCGCCTGCGCCGGGCCGGCACCGTCGGGCTGGTGCTCTACGCCCTCGTCCTCGGGGCGGGCCTGGGGCTCGCCAGCGCCAACTGGGCGACGCGGGGGCGCTACCCGTTCGGGGGCGTCGCCCTCAACGCGTGGACGGCCTGGCCGAGGATCGGCTCGCGGGAGGCCGACCCCTACGTGCGGGCGATCCACGCCCGCACCGGCGAGATCCCGCTGGCGCTGGGCGAGGGCCTGCTCCTCACCGCGCTCACCGACGATGCCGGGCACCGGCTCGATCCGTCCTGCCGCTACCGCATCGCCGGCGCCACGCCGCCGGCCCGGGCCTGGACCCTGACGGTCGAGCGGCGGGGCCAGGCGAAAGCCCTGCCTCAGGCCGGCACCGCCGCCCCGCCGCCGCGCACCGGCTTCACCTCCACCGAGGTGCTGCGCGACCGGGACGGCCGCTTCGCCGTGGCCCTGAGCCCGACCGTGCAGCCCGGCAACTGGCTGCCGATGCCCGAGGGCGAGGGCTCGATCCGGCTGGTCCTGCGCCTCTACGACACGCCCGTGGCGGCGAGCACCGGGGTGCTCGAGCGCGAGGGCGTGCCCTCGATCACCCGGGAGGATTGCCCGTGACGCCGCTCGGCCGCTTCATCCTGGCCACCCTGTGCGGGCTCGTCCTGGCGGGGCTCGTGCACGTCGCGGTGGTCCTGGCGATCCCCTTCCTGGCCGACGGCGACGCTATGACCCGCTCGCGCGCGACGCTCGCCAACGACACCTCGGTGCTGGTCCACGCCGTCGCGACCGGCGGGCCGCCCGAGCCGCCGCAGGACAAGACGGCGCCGGCGCAGGCACCGGAAGACTGGCTGCCGCCGCAGGATCCGGCGGTGGCTTTGGGCGTCTGCGCCTACGACCTCGACGACGGCCCGGTCCGGATCACCGCCGAGACCGGCCCGCTCATCGAGACGATCGCGCTCCACGGGCGCAACGGCGCCTACTACGCCATCACCGACCAGGCGGCGGTCCGGGGAACCGTGGAACTCGTCATCATGACCCGGCGCCAGTTCGACGAGGCGCTGGCCACCGCCGACGAGGACGAGCGCAACCGCGACGTGCGCATCGTCGCGCCGAGCCGCGAGGGCTTCGTCACCGTGCGGGTCCTCGCCGCCCTGCCGAGCCAGCAGGCGCAGGCCAACCAGGCCGCACGCTCGGTTTCCTGCACCATCGACGGGCCGGACGAGTAGCGGGCGATCGGGGCTGACCGCGTCAGCCCTTGCGCACCAGCACCGCCGCGGGCTCCGGTGCCACGAGGCCGCAGCGCGCCTCCGCATCGGGCGGCAGCAGCGGCTCGAGGAGGCCGCGCCGCGCATCCAGGAAGGCGAGCGCCCGCTCGCCCGCCACCGCCTCGTCCTCGGGCGCCGCCACCAGGAGATGCTCGAGGGCGTAGCGGTAGGAGGCGGAGCGCGCCGCCGTCTCCAGCCGCACCCACGCGATGAGGCAGCGGTTCTCCGCCACCCGCATCGCGGCGCTGCGCACGTCGCGGTCGTCGAGGGTGGCGATGAAGGGCAGGCTCTGCAGCCGCGTCAGGTCGGCCCGCACCACCCGGGCGGCGGTCTCGGCGAAGGCCGGGATCAGCCGGCCGTCGGCCACGAGGTCGTCGGAGAGGCGCCGGTAGAGCGACACCACCGAGCGGAACGGCCCGGCGGTGATCGCCTCGTAATAGGCGGTCGGGTCGGAGAGGCGCCAGCCCACCGGCAGCACCCGGGCGCGGGTCAGGTTGCTGAGGGCGGCCTCGAAGGCGTTGCGCTCGCGGGCCGGCATCAGGAAGCGCCAGGCGCGGTCGCGCAGGGCCCGCTCGTCCTCCGTGAACGGGAAGAGCGAGGCCGGCTCGCCCCGCTCGTGCGCCGCGAAGGTCCCGGCCGCATCGATCAGGCTGTTCCAGGCGGTCGGGGCCGGGCGGCCGAAATCGCCCTGCTGGACGCAGGCCGCCACCAGCGGCAGGGCAAGCAGGAAGCCGGCGCGCCGCATCAGGCGCGGCCGCTCACGCCCGGCAGCACCGCTCTGGCGGCCGCCCCGGGGCGGGCAATCCGGGCTCGGCAGGGTCGGGCAGCCTCTCATAGCGCACTCCCGTGAACAGCAGAATCGTGCCGCGGACCGCGTCCGCCGCGTGGGGGTCGGCCGCGCGGCCTTCGGCCCGGCGCGGGCGTCCCGTCCGGAACGGGATGATGTCCGCCGAGGGACGTCGCTGTGGGCCGACCATGCGTTCTCTCCCGCCTCCGTCACGTCCCTCCGGGACCGCCGCCCATCGCGGCGTGGCAAGCGGACGAAACCACGGACATGGTTAATGGACTGTTTCCGCAAGCGCCGTCCGGGCTTCGGGCCGGCCCACGGCGTAAACCATCGGTGACCGGCCCGAGGCGTCGTCCCCGTTGTCCCCAGGGCCGCGGCGCGCCGGTTCCCACAGCCTTAAGCGTCGCTTTACGGGGAGGCTCGCATTCTCCGGGTCGCCTTCCAGTCCTGCGTACCCGACCGCCCATGGCCCGCTCCGCCGCCGACGCTCCGCCGGACCTGTCCGGCCTCCTCGACCTCGCGCGAGACCGGCGTCTCGACATGAAACCGGTCCTGCTGCGGGTGCAGACGGACCTCTTCCGCGCCGCACCGGTGCGGGACGTGGCGACGATCCGGGCCTTCGAGGCACTGGCCTGCGGGCTGATCCCGACCGTCGATCCCGCCACCGCCGAGATCGTCGCCCAGAAGCTCGCGCTGCTCCCCGACACGCCCCAGAGCGTCCTGGCGCTGCTCGCCGCCCATGGCGGGGGCGCCCGCGACGCGGTGCTGGCGCAGAGCCCGGTCCTGTCGACGCAGGTGCTCGACGCGGCCGGCACCGGTCCGGAGCTCGACGCGATCGTGGCCCTGCGGCAGGATCTCGGCCGGGCCGTGGTCGAGGACCTGAGCCTGCGCGACGAGCCTGAGGTCGACCTGGCGCTCGCCCGCAACACGGCCGCGCCGCTCGCCGGGCCCGCCCTCGAGCGGCTTGTGGAGCGGGCGCGCCGGCGGCCCGACCTCGCAGCCCAGCTCCTCGCCCGCGACGACCTGCCGGCGGTCGACCTCGCCCCGCTCTACCTCCAGGCCGGACCGGAGCGCCGGGCGGCGATCCGCGACGGGGTCGCGGCCCGCGCGGCGCTGCGGCCGCAGGGCCGGGCCGGGATGCGCGCCGCCGGCGCGGCGCTCACCGCCTTCGCGGGCCGGGGCGAGCCGGAGCGGTTCGAGGCGGCCCTCGGCGAGGCCCTCGGGATGCCCGGCGTGAGCTTCCGCGCCACCGAGCCCGAGCGGCGCGACCTCCTGGCCCTGGCTTTGCGCGCCGCCGACCTCCTCGAGGAGGAGGCAGTCTTCATCTTCCTGCGCCTCGATCCCTCGATCGCCCGCTCGGTCGAGGCGGTCTTCGGCCTCACCCACCTCTTCCGCGCCATGGACGCGGCGACGGCGCGCGATCTCGTGGCCTCGATCCTCGGCAGCGAGCCTGCCGCCCGCAGCGCGACGCCCGAGCAGCACCGCCCGGTTCACGGGCCGGCCTCGCCGCGCCTGCGCCCGGCCGCCGCGCCGGCCCTGCGCCCCAGCCTGCCGGAGCGGACGCGCAAGACCCGCTGACGCAAGACCCGCCGGCGGAAGACCCGCCGACGGACCCGGCACGCGGTGCGGGCGCGACGGTTTCCTCCCGGTCGCGAAATGGTCTAGGCGTGGCGTCCCGGACGCGGCGCCGACTGACGAACAGGACGGACCCGCGGCGAGAGAACGAGAAACGCCTCGGAGGACCTCGTGAGTGCCAGCCTGCCGGTCGCCCTGCCCGATATCGGCGACTTCAAGGATGTCCCGGTCGTCGAGATCCTGGTCAAGCCCGGCGACCGGATCGCCGTCGACGACCTGCTGATCAGCATCGAATCCGACAAGGCCACCATGGAGGTGCCCTCGCCGGTGGCGGGCGTCGTCGGTGAGATCCTGGTGGCGCCGGGCACCCGGGTGTCGCAGGGCACGCCGATCCTGATGGTCGACACCTCCGGCGAGGCCGCCGTGCCGCCGCCG
Organism: Methylobacterium nonmethylotrophicum; assembly: GCF_004745635.1. Taxonomy (GTDB): domain Bacteria; phylum Pseudomonadota; class Alphaproteobacteria; order Rhizobiales; family Beijerinckiaceae; genus Methylobacterium; species Methylobacterium nonmethylotrophicum. Next base: position 6,786 of record NZ_SRLB01000037.1, read on the forward strand.
GCACAAGCGGCCGTCCCGCAAGCCGCGCCTGCGCCCCAAGCCGCGCCTGCGCCCCGAGCCGCGCCTGCGCCCCGAGCGGCGGCCGCGCCGCCACCCGCCCCGGCGGCGAGCCCCGCAGCGGCGACCGCGCCCCCCGCCTCGTCCGACATCCACGCCTCGCCCTCCGTGCGCGCCTATGCCCGCGAGCTCGGCGTGGATCTCGCCGGCATTCCCGGCACGGGCCCGCAGGGGCGCATCCTGCGCGAGGACGTGCTGGCCTTCGTGCGCGGCCAGATGGCGGCACCCGCCCCCGCCGCGGCGTCCGTGCCGGTCGCCGCCCCCCCGCCCGCCCCGGCCTCCGGCATCGGCGCCGGGCTGCCGGCCTGGCCGCAGGTCGACCACGCCAAGTTCGGCCCGGTGCGGCGCGAGGCGCTGTCGCGCATCCAGCAGATCTCCGGCCAGGCGCTCGCCCGCAACTGGCTGACGATCCCGCACGTCACCAATTTCGACCATGCCGACGTCACCGAGACCGAGGCCCTGCGCCGCGACCTGAACGGCGCCGGCCGGCCCGGCAGCCACAAGGTCACGATGGTGGCGATCCTGATCAAGGCGGCGGCCGCGGCGCTCCGGGCCTATCCGCGCTTCAACGCCGCGCTCGAGGGCGACGGCCTGATCCTGAAGGACTACGTCCATGTCGGCTTCGCGGTCGACACGCCGCGGGGCCTGCTGGTGCCGGTGGTGCGCGACTGCGACCGCAAGGGCATCGTCGAGATCGCCCAGGAGATGGGGGAGCTCGCCGAGCAGGCGCGGTCCGGCACGCTGCCCCCCTCCGCCATGCAGGGCGGCGGCTTCTCGGTCTCGTCGCTGGGCGGCATCGGGGGCGACGGCTTCACGCCGATCATCAACGCGCCCGAGGTGGCGATCCTGGGCGCGGCGCGCTCGCGCATCGAGCCGGTCTGGGACGGCAGCGCCTTCCAGCCGCGGCTGATCCTGCCCTTGAGCCTGTCCTGGGACCACCGGGCGGTGGACGGCGCCGCGGCGGCCCGCTTCCTCTCCCATCTCGCCGCCGTGCTCACCGACCTGCGCCGGGGCGCCCTGTGATCCGGGCTGTCACGCCGGCCGATCACCCGGCGCTGGCGCGGCTCTTCGAGGAGATGCAGGCCTACTACGCCGTGCCCTGCCCGCCTCTGGCGGAGATCGAGGCGGCGCTCGCCGGGCGACCGGCCGGCACCGAGATCCTGGTGGCGGAGGACGGGGCGGCGCTCGCCGGCTTCGCGGCGTTCTCGGCGATCTATCCCGGGCCGGGCCTCGCCGGCGGCCTCTTCCTGAAGGAGCTGTTCGTCGGCGCCGCCCATCGCGGCGCCGGCCACGGCCGGGCCCTGGTGCGGGCGGTGGCGGCCGAGGCCGTCGTTCGCGGGCTCAAGCGCGTCGACTGGACGGCGGATGCCGGCCGGCCCGAGCTCCTCGCCTTCTACGAGGGGCTCGGGGCGCTCCGGAAGCCCGACAAGGTGTTCTTCCGACTCGACGGCGAGGGGCTGGTAAAGCTCGGCGGGCCGGCATGACGCCGATCGCGAGGCGTGGGCTGCGATCGCTCGACGCCGCGGAACGTCCCGGCCTCGAAAGCGGAGAGGGATGGGATTCGCGCCCGATCCGCCCGACCCTTCGACGGTTTGCCCATGGTCGGAAGCGCGAGCCGAGCCGCCGGCCAGTCCAGGCGGCTCGGTTGCGGGTACGGTCCATGGGGGCTCGCCTGACGGAGCGGCTCTGCGAGACCGGGGCTGCCGTCATGGCCGCGTCCTGAGGATCACGGCAGGCAAGCCGGTGCCGGCTCGAATCTTCACATCCTTTAATATTGTCGCTGCCGACTTTTGGTAAATGGAGTTCGACGACCCTTGCTTGAGGATCGCACGAATCCATCGGCCGACCAGGCGCGTGAAGCACCGGGACTCGGGCGGATACTGACGCCATGGCATACGAAGAAAAACACAATTTGGATTCTCGCGCGAAGGATCGATCGGTCCAGGCAGATGTGTCGCTTTTCAGGACTGCATTGGATGGGATTGGAGAAGCGGTCATTATCACCGACTCGCAACTGAGTCCGCCCGGACCCCGTATCGAGTACGTCAATTCCGCCTTCTCCCGAATGACGGGCTACTCGGCCGACGAGGTCGTCGGACAGACGCCGCGCATCCTGCAAGGTCCCTTGACCGACCGTACGGTGCTGGATCGCCTGCGTTCCGATCTGGAGATGCGCGAAGCCTTCCAGGGCACCAGCATCAACTATCGCAAGGATGGCACGGCATTTCGCCTCCATTGGCACATCACACCGCTGCGCGATCGAACCGGGGAGCTGACGCACTGGATCGCCCTCCAGCGCGAGCTCACCGCTGACACGGCGATCGACGAGCCGCAGGAGCAGGGGGTGCACCGTGTTCGCCAGATCACCGGCCAAGCGGCGGCACGCTTGGCTGAAACACTTCCTTCGTCCGGCGAGGCGATCCGGCGTCGAGACCGAGGCACACCGGATCCGCGCGACCTGCAGAGGGAGGTACGCGACACCCTCGCCACCGTGCGCTCCATCGCGCGACGAACGGCGGAGACCCACGAGACGGCCGAAGACTACATCATGCACTTCGACGGGCGGATCGGTGCACTCGCCCGTCTGAAGAACGCCGCCATCCAACCGGACGGCCACAGCCTGGAATTGGGATGGCTGATCGCACAAGAACTCATGGCCTTCGACACTTCGGGCGAGAATCGTGTGCGGATCAAAGGGCCGAGAATCTATCTTCGACCACGAGCCGCCGAGATCATAGGGCTCGGCATTCATGAACTCGCAACGAATGCCCTCAAGTTCGGGGCGTTGTCCGGGGCGAGCGGTCGCGTGGCGGCCGGCTGGCGTATCGAATCGCGCGGGGCAGTGCCCCGGGTCGTCTTCCGATGGGTGGAAAGCGGGGCGTCAGAGTCGGTGAGCTTACCCAAGCACAAAGGGTACGGCATAAATTACCTGGAATCGATCATGCCGCGCGATCTCGACGCACAGGCAGAATTCAATTTCGCCACTGGCGGCATGACTTACAAACTGATGATACCGTTGGCTGATCCGATCAATCGCAAGCGTTAAGCATTTTTGGAGAGATGCAGGAATGCGGGATCAAATTCCGAGAATTCACACAATCGATCATAGTCGATTATTTTTACATATCCCCTCTGGCACTGTATGAGATTATTATTGCGCAATGATTGCATGATGCGATTTATATGAACGAACGATACCGCGATAGCGTCCGCCAGATCGACTTGCGTCAGACGCAGATCGCAGCTGTTGTCGCGCGCCAAGCCAATCGTCTGTAGCCGCACCAGCAATTCGCAGAAGAGGTGACCCAGGCGCCGGTCAGCCGGGCGACTATCGTTGACGAGCCATTCTCGCTCTATCTCCAGCTCAACGAGTGTTGCCCACCACAACCCCTGGGCGATACCCGGGTGCCTTGCGGCCAAGTCCAGGAGTGCCTGACGCTGCACGTCGACGACCTGGCAGCGCGTGAGCGCCCCCAGGTGCCAATGCGAGGCGAAATGTGCTGACGCATGGAGATCGTACAAGTCTCCCGGCAGCAGAAAATGCACGATGCGACGCTGTCCATCGGGGCGGAATTTATAGCGGCATGCGATACCACTCAGAATCAGAGGGATGGTCTGAGTGGATCGACTCTGCGCGATATCTTCCCGTGCCTGTATGCAACGAGATTTCAACACCAGCGCGTGAAGAGCGTCCTGCTCCACCTGCGACAAGAACCCAGCATGGTTCAGCCGTTGGATCAGGGGGTTGGCAGTCATCCGCCTCTCGTCACCGCTCTGATTTGCAGCCATCGATACGGGCTCATGGGCCAACAGGAGGTCACTCCAGCGGATCCGGGTGCGTAAAGCACGCTCCGACCTGGGTGACGATCAACATGAGCTCCGCTTGCACTATTGACGTCTGCTGAGGCGCGGGGTTGGGGCATGCTCGCACTGACCGACGAATACGCGACCCTTGGCCTCGGCACGGGTCCGGATCCTGGGAGAACGGAGTCGGACGGCCTTGTCACACTTCGTCCGATCCCTGGCCGGCCCGACGGGTCGCGCTTCACCCGGACGCCCGGCCCCCTGACCCTGGATCGTCGACCGCCCGCACGCTCCCCGGACGGGGGAGGCGCCGTCGCGGTCGAAGCGCCGGCGGACCTCCGGAGGCGTCGTTGCCGCCGCCGGCGCCGAGGTCTAAGCTCCCGCCATGGACGAAAGCGACGCCCTCCTGGCGGCCCTTCACCGGACGGCCGAGCCCGACGCCGCACGGGCAGTCGAGCACCTGCTCCGGCACGGACGCGACGAGGACCTGGCACGGATCAACGCCGTGCGCCTCGCCGCGGAGGCCGGCCTCGACGACGAGCCGGTGATCGCCGCTTTGCTGCACGGGGCGCGGCTCGGCCTCGTGGAGATGACCTGGAACGTGCTCTGCCCGAGCTGCGGCGGCGTGTTCGAGGCGCCCAGGAGCCTGCGCGGCGTGCGGCAGGGCTCGTATCACTGCGCCTTCTGCGCCCTCGACAGCGAGCCGGTCCTCGACGACACGGTCGAGGTGACCTTCACGGTCAGCCCCCGCGTCCGGCGCATCCGCGCCCACGACCCCGACGGGCTCGACGTCTGGGACTATCACCGCCAGGTCTTCTTCGGCTCCGGCGTCGCCTTCCCGGAGCCAGAGACCTTCGCCGCCCTGGCCCAGCGGGCGCTGGTCGAATCGGTCGCGCTCAAGCCCGGCGACCGGATGATCCTCTCGCTGCAGGTCGGGCCCGAGGCGCTGATCGTGCTCGATCCGGTCACCCATGCCGCCCACGGCATCGCGGTCGAGGGCGAGCCGACGCGGGAGCGCCAGGACCTCGCCCTGGTGTTCGACACCCGGGCCGCCTCCGGCCGCGACACCGTCCAGCCCGGCGCCTTGCGCCTCGCCCTCGACAACCGCAGCGACGGGCGGGTGCTGCCGACGATCTTCCGCGTCGGGCCGGAGCTCGACGCGCTGCTCGGCGGGCGGCAGCCCTACCTCACCGCCAAGCGTCTGCTCAGCAACCAGACCTTTCGCGATCTCTACCGCACCGACACGCTCGACATCGACCAGCGGCTGAAGATCCTCAGCCTCACCTTCCTGTTCACCGATCTGAAGGGCTCGACCGAGCTCTATGCCCGGGTCGGCGACCTCGTCGCCTACGACCTGGTGCGGGCGCATTTCCGCATCCTGCACGAGATCGTCGCCGCCGAGGGCGGGGCGGTGGTCAAGACGATCGGCGACGCCGTGATGGCCACTTTCCCGGCGCCGCACCAGGGAGTCGCCGCGGCGCTCGGCATGCGGGCGGCGATGCAGCGGCTGAACCGCGAGCGCGGGGCGGACGACCTCGTGCTCAAGATCGGGCTGCACGAGGGGCCCTGCCTCGCGGTGAGCCTCAACGACCGCCAGGATTATTTCGGGCAGACCGTGAACGTCGCCGCGCGGGTGCAGCAGCTCGCCACGGCGGGCGGCATCTTCGCCACGGAGTCGGTCCTGTGCCACGAGGAGGCCGCGCGCCACCTCGCCGCGCGGCAGGTCACGGCCCGGGCCGAGCTGCGCTCCTTGCGCGGTATCGGCGAGCCGGTGCCGGTCTACGAGTTCACCTGAGGTCGGGCGGAACGCCCTGCTCGACGAGCCCCAGCCGCGGCACCACCGTGCCGGGGCCGAGGATCGCCCCCGGCGCCACGACGGCGTTCGCCCCGAGCCGCACGCCATCGCCCACGAGGGCGCCGAACTTTGCCAGCCCCGTCGCGATCAGTGCCCCGTCGTGCCGGAACGCCACCGTGGCCCCCGGCCACTCGTTGCGGTGGTTCGCGATCACCGCGCCCGCCTCGAGATTCACGCCCCGGCCGAGCACGCTCTCGCCGACGAAGTTGAAATGCGCCAGCGCCGTGCCGGCGAACACGAACGACGCCTTGAGCTCCGCCCCGGGCCCGATCGTGCAGGCCTCCTCGAGCCAGGCGCCGCCCCGCAGGGTCGCGCCGTGAGCGATGAGGCAGCCCGGCCCGACGACGAGCGGGCCTTTCAGCACCGCGCCGGACTCGATCCGGGCGCCGCGATGGACCGCGACCTCCTCGGCGACCGTGTAATCCGCCCCGAGCCGGGCGAGGAGCCGGCGGACGATGTCGGCCGCGGCGGCGGTGAGCGCCCAGGGCGGCTCGGCCGCGAAGGGCGCGAGGGCCGAGGTGGGAAAGGCCTGGATGTGGCGGGTGAGCAGGGTCATGCCGTGAGTCGTGAGCCTCGGCGTTCGTCCGGCCCGCTCTCAGGCACCACCTGATCCCACCGCCAGCTCACAGATCCGCCGCGTCACCCGCCACGACGCCGCGAAGGCCGGCACCGGCAGGAACTCGAACCGCGAGTGGAAATTGCAGGCGCCCGTGAAGTAGTTCGGCGTCGGCAGGCCGCGGGCCGAGAGGGCCGCGCCGTCGGTGCCGCCGCGCATTGGGATCTGGTTCGGCGTGATCCCCTCCGCCTCGAGCGCGGCGAACAGAAGGTCGACGGAGCGGCGGTCGTCGCCCAGGCTGTCGTGGATGTTGCCGTAGGTGTCGGTGATCCGGCATGCGACCCGGCCGGTGGGATAGAGCGCGGCGATCTCCTCGGCGACCGCGTGCAGGCGCTCTTTGCGGGCCGCGAAGGCGGCGCGGTCGAAGTCGCGGATCATCGCCTGCAGGCGGGCCTCGCCGGAATGGGCCTGGAGGCCGTTGAACCAGATGTAGCCCTCGCGCCCTTCCGTGTTCTCCGGCGTCTCCGTGCGGTCGAACCGGGCGATGAAGTCGTGCGCCATCAGGAGCGGGTTCACCATCACGCCCTTGGCCGACATCGGATGGGCGCTGACCCCGGTGAACACGATCTCGGCGCTCGCCGCGTTGAAGGTCTCGATCACCACCTCGCCGACCGCGCAGGCATCGATCGTGTAGGCGAAGTCGCAGGGAAAGCGCGCGAGGTCGAGGGCCTTGGCGCCGCGCAGCCCGATCTCCTCGTCGGGCACGAAGGCGACCAGGATGTCGCCGTGCGGGTCCTCGGGAGTGAGGGTGGCAAGCAGCGTCATCACGACGGCGATCGCCGCCTTGTTGTCGGCCCCGAGCACGCTGGTGCCGTCCCCGACGATCACGTCCTCGCCGACGTAACGCGCGATTTCCGGGTGCTCGGCGACCCGCAGCCAGACGTCCTCCGCCCGGTTGAGGCAGAGGTCCCGGCCCTCGAAGCGCAGGACCTGCGGGCGGATCTCGGGCGAGAGGCCGACATCGACGGTGTCGAGATGGGCGACGAAGCCGATCCGCGGGGCGCCCGCGCGGGTGCCGGGCTTTCGCGCCGTCAGGATCGCGTGCGCGTCGAGCACGATGTCCTCGAGACCGAGGCCGCGCAGTTCATCGGCCAGCAGCGCGGCGAGGGCGCGCTGGCCCGGGGTGCTCGGCAGGGTCGTCGCGCGGGCATCGCTCTGGCTCGGCACCGCGAGGTAGCGGAGGAAGCGCGCGACCAGCTGCGCTCTGAGATCCGTCTCGTCCGGCATGTCGTACGGCTCCTCAGCTCAGCGCGACCGAAAAGCCGCGCTGCACCGCCGGCCGCGCCATCAGCGTCTCGTACCACCGCTTCACGTTCGGGTACTCGGCGAGGTCGACCCGGTGCCGGGCGTGGCGCCAGGCCCAAGCCAAGATGGCGAAATCGGCGATCGAGAGCTCGCCGGCGACGAACGCGCCCTCGGCGAGGCGCCGGTCGAGCACGCCGTAGAGCCGGTGCGTCTCCTTCTGGTAGCGCGCGAGGCCGTAGGCGCGGTCCTTCTCGTCGACGCCGAGGAAGTGGTGGACCTGGCCCGGCATCGGCCCGAAGCCGCCCATCTGCCACATCAGCCACTCCATCACCTGGACCCGGCCGCGGCCGGTCGCGGGCAGGAAGCGCCCGGTCTTCTCCGCGAGGTAGACCAGGATCGCGCCGGATTCGAACACCGAGATCGGCGCCCCATCCGGGCCTTCCGCATCGACGATCGCCGGGATGCGGTTGTTCGGGCTGATGGCCAGGAAGGCCGGCTCGAACTGCCGGCCCTTGGTGATGTCGACCGGCTCGACCCGGTAGGTCAGCCCCATCTCCTCCAGGGCGACGCTGATCTTGCGGCCGTTCGGCGTGTCCCAGGCGTAGAGCTGGATCATGATGCGCATCCTCCGGTGCGGGCGGGACCGTAGGACGGTTCGGGCGCGGAGTCGCGCCGGTTGTGAGCGGGATCGCTCGCGGCTGGTCCGCTCCCGCGGCATGGCCGCCGCAGGCGTGGACGCGCCGCCACGGCCTGCGACATCGGCTCCGGGATGAAGGAACCAACTTACCCGTACTGAGTATCTCCACACGACGGGGCGGCCGAGGTTGCCCGGGGGAGGTTGCGAGACCGCGAGGCGCATGGCGCAGATCTTTCGTCCCGGCGCGGACACCCTGGCGCGCCTGGCCCTGGCGGCAATCGCCGTGCTGCCGGTCCTCGCGGTCGGGCTTGCGTCCACGCTCTGGCGCTCGCCCTACGCCACTGCCCAGGACGTGACCCGCGAGCAGCCGGTGCCGTTCAGCCACGAGCACCATGTCGGCGGGCTCGGGATCGACTGCCGCTACTGCCACAGCTCGGTCGAGACGGCCGCCTTCGCGGGCATCCCGCCGACGGAGACCTGCATGAGCTGCCACTCGCAGATCTGGACCAACGCGCCGATGCTGGCGCCGGTCCGCACCAGCCTGGCGGAGGGGCGCCCGCTGGTCTGGCGGCGGGTCCATGCCCTGCCGGACTACGTCTACTTCAACCACGCGGTCCACGTCGCCAAGGGCGTCGGCTGCGCGACCTGCCACGGCCCGGTCCAGACCATGAAGCTGGTGCGCCAGGTCGCGCCCCTCACCATGGGCTGGTGCCTCGATTGCCACCGGAACCCGGCGCAGAACCTGCGGCCGCGCGAGGCGGTGTTCGACATGACCTGGACACCGCCGGAGGACCAGGAGCGGCAGGGCGCGCGGCTCGCCGCCGCCACTCACGTCAAGTCGCCGGCGCGGCTCAGCGAGTGCTCGATATGCCACCGCTGACCGCTCTCGACCGCCGCGAGGCCCTGCGGCTGCTGGGCGCCGGCATCGCGCTCGCCGCCGGCGGCTGCTCGCGGCCGGACGAGGAGATCCTGCCTTACGTCCGCCAGCCCGAGCAGCTGCTGCCCGGGGTGCCGGCGCGCTACGCCACGGCGCTGCCCCTCTCCGGCTGGGCGCGCGGCGTCCACGCCATCGCGGTCGACGGGCGGCCGATCAAGATCGAGGGCAACCCGCTCCATCCCGGCAGCCGCGGCGCCACCGACGTCTTCCTCGAGGCCGCGATCCTCGACCTCTACGACCCCGACCGCTCCCGGGCGCCGCGCGAGCGGATCGCCGGCATCGGTTCCTGGGAGGCGTTCGGCAAGGCCTATGCCCGGCCGCTCTCCGAGGCGCGGGCCAGGGCCGGAGCGGGCTTCCGGCTGCTCACCGGCCGCATCACCTCGCCGACGCTGCTGCGCCAGATCGCGGCCTTGCGCGAGGCGATGCCGGAGGCCGCCTGGCACGTCCACGAGCCCCTCGACGCGGCGAATGCCCGGGCCGGCGCCGCCCTGGCCTTCGGGCGCCCGTTGCGCGCCCTGCCCCGGCTGGACCGGGCCGAAATCGTGGTCTGCCTCAAGGCCGATCCCCTCGGGCCGGGGCCGGACCAGATCCGGCTGTCCGGTGCGCTGATGGAACGCCGGCGCGATCCCTCCCGGTTCGGCCGGCTGTTCGTGGCCGAGAGCCTGCCGACCCTCACCGGCATCAAGGCCGACGAACGCTGCGCCCTGCCGCCGGCGGCGACGAGCGCTCTCCTCGCCCATCTCGCCAACGGCTTCGGGGCGGGCCTGCCCGATCCCGGCCTGCCGGAAGCCGCGCGACGCTTCGCGGAACAGATCTTGACCGACCTCCGGGCGCATCACGGCCGCGCCGTGGTGCTCGTCGGCGAGGCGCTGGAGCCCCCGTTCCACGCCCTCGCCCACTGGCTCAACGCCCGCCTGGCCGCCCCGGTCGACTGGATCGAGCCGCCGGATGCGCTGCCGGGCCATGCGCCGGGCGACCTCGCGGGCCTCGCGCGAGACATCGCGGCGGGCGAAGTCTCGTGCGTGGCCATCCTCGGAACCAACCCGGTCCAGACCGCGCCGGCCGATCTCGGTTTTTCGGACTTGCTGCGGCGGGTGCCGTTCAGCGTCCAGGCCGGCACCCATGCCGACGAGACCGCCGGGGGTACGCACTGGCACCTGCCGCTCGCCCACGACCTCGAAGCCTGGTCCGACCTGCGCGCCACCGACGGCACCGCGAGCCTGGTCCAGCCCCTGGTGCGCCCGCTCTACGGCGGCCGCTCGGTGCACGAGGTCCTGAACCTGCTCACCGGCGCGGAGGCGCGACGCGGCTACGACATCGTGCGGGAGACGTGGCAGAACCATCCGCGCCCGGACGGGAGCGGGTTCGAGGGCTGGTGGCGCCGCTGCCTGCACGACGGCACGATTCCCCAGAGCGCCGCCGCGCCGGTGACCGTGCCCGATCCCGCGCTGCCGGCGCTGCCGCCCGCGCCGGCCCCGTGCGACCTCGCCCTCCTCCTCACCCCCGACCCGGCCCTGTGGGACGGGCGCTTCGCCAACAATGCCTGGCTGCAGGAATGCCCGCACCCGGTGACGAAGCAGGTCTGGGGCAACGCGCTCCTCCTCTCGCACGGCGAGGCGGCGCGGCGGGGTGTCAAGGACGGGCAGACCGTGAGCCTCACCGTGCACGGCACCTCGCTGATCGCCCCCGTCGCGGTGGTGTCGGGTGTCGCCGACGGGGTGGCGGGCCTGAGCCTCGGCCACGGCCGGGCCCGGGCCGGGCAGATCGGCAACGCCGTCGGGGTCGACGGCTACCGGCTGACGCGAGGCGGCGCGGCGCGGCTCATCCGCGACGTCACCCTCACCGCCCTCGACGGGAGGCGGGAGATCCTGCGCACGCAGAACTACACCCAGATCGAGGGCGAGACCGAAAAACTGTTTCCGCGCATCGACCTCGCGGCGCTCGCCTCGGCCGAGCCGAAGGGCAACGGGTCGGACCAGCCGACGCTGCTCGAACCCTGGACCGGGGATTCCGACGGCCACGCCTGGGGCATGGTGATCGACACCGCCGCCTGCATCGGCTGCAACGCCTGCGTCATCGCCTGCCAGTCCGAGAACAACGTGCCGGTGGTGGGGCCGGAAGAGATCGCCCGCGGGCGGATGATGCACTGGCTGCGGGTCGACATCTACGACGCCGGAAAACCGGAGCGGATCGAGGCCGGGTTCCAGCCGGTGCCGTGCATGCATTGCGAGCACGCGCCGTGCGAGCCGGTCTGCCCGGTGGCGGCCTCGGTCCATGACGGCGAGGGCCTGAACCTCCAGGTCTACAACCGCTGCGTCGGCACCCGCTTCTGCGAGGCGAACTGCCCCTACAAGGTCCGCCGCTTCAACTTCTTCGGCTACGCCGACGGGCAGGAATACGCCAGCCTCGGCGCCGCCCCGGTGCGGGCGCAGCGCAACCCCAACGTCACGGTGCGGGCCCGCGGCGTGATGGAGAAATGCACCTACTGCGTCCAGCGCATCGCGATCGAGCGCCAGGCCGCCGAGCGCGACGGGCGCCCGATGGGCGAGGTCTCGACGGCCTGCCAGTCCGCCTGCCCGACGCGGGCGATCCGCTTCGGCGACCTCAACGCGAAGGGCAGCCCGGTGGCGGCGCAGCGCCAGGACCGGCGCCACTACGCCCTGATGGAGGAGCTGAACACCCGGCCCCGCACCACCTACCTGGCGGACTTGCGCAACCCCGTCCGGGAGGACCGGACGTGAGCGGAGAGCCCCATCCGCTGATCGACGCCGAGCGCCTCGGCTACGGAGCGATCTCGGCGGCGGTCGCCGACCCGATCCAGCGCGAGGGCTTCGGCCGCGCCTGGGCGATCGCGCTCGTCTGCACCCTGCCCCTCGTCGTCCTGACGCTGGGGGCGATCGGGGCGGTGCTGACGGTCGGGATCGGGCTGTCGGGGGTGAACACCACCGTGGTCTGGGGCTTCTCGATCGCCAACTACGTCTGGTGGATCGGCATCGGCAATGCCGGCACCCTGATCTCCTCGATGCTGCTGCTGACGCGCCAGCGCTGGCGCGCCTCGATCAACCGCTTCGCCGAGGCGATGACCCTGTTCGCCGCAGGGATCGCCGGGCTGTTTCCGATCATCCATCTCGGCCGGCCGCTCTACGCCTACTGGCTCGCGCCCTACCCGAACACCATGGACCTCTGGCCGCAATGGCGCTCGGCCCTGGTCTGGGACTTCTGGGCGATCCTGAGCTACCTCCTGTTCTCCGCCCTGTTCTGGTTCACCGGCCTGCTGCCCGACCTCGCCACGATGCGCGACCGGGCGCGGACGCGGGCCGGCCGGGTGGTCTACGGCGCGCTGGCCCTCGGCTGGCGCAACTCCGCCCGGCACTGGCGCGCCCACGAGACCTACCACCTCACCATGGCGGCGCTCGCCGTGCCGCTGGTCTGCTCGGTCCACTCGATCGTCGGGCTCGACTTCGCCGCGAGCCTGATGCCCGGCTGGCAGGAGAGTCTTTTTCCGCCCTACTTCGTCGTGGGCGCGATGTTCTCGGGCTTCGCCATGGTGGTGGTGCTGGCGATCCTGATCCGCTGGGGCCTGAACCTGCAGGCGATGATCACGCGCGCGCATTTCGACGCCATGGCGAAGGTGATGCTGTTCGCGTCGATCGTGATGGCGTTCGCCTACGCCACCGAGTGGTTCACCGCCTGGTACGGCGGCGAGCACGCCGACCGCACGGTCGTCGGCTACGTCTTCACCGGCGATTACGCCCCGCTCTACGGCCTGCTCCTGGTCTGCAACTGCTTAGTCCCCCAGGCGCTGTGGTGGCGCCGGGTGCGGCGCAGCCTGTGGGCGCTGGCGATCGTCTCGGTGCTGATCAACATCGGCATGTGGCTCGAGCGGATCCTGATCGTCTGGAACACCCTCTCGCACGGCCACGCCGTCACGCTCTGGCGGACCTATCACACCAGCCTTTACGACCTCGCGATCCTGGTGGGACCGCTCGGGCTATTCGCCTTCCTGTTCCTGGTTCTGGCGCGCCTTCTGCCGATCGTCTCGATGCACGAGGTCCGGCAGCTGGCGCGGGACGAGGGGGCGGCGTGATGGGCAGGCAGGCTCGCCCCCAACCCTCCCCCTTGTGCGGCAGGGCTGTCTGGAAAAGAACCTTGCGCGGGATCCCCTCTCCCGGCGATGCCGGGCTTGCCCGGTATCGCTGCAAGGTGTGGGAGAGGGGTAGGGGTGAGGGTGGAGACAGGTCAGGATCAAGCACGAAACGTCGAGCTGCCAGCACGACGGCTCAAGTTCTACTCAGAACCGTGTCACCCTCACCCCTACCCCTCTCCCACACGGGAGAGGGGATCCCGCGCTTATTTTTTGTCACCGGTTGTCCGTCCCGTAGTGAGATGCGCACGAGCCGGCGCGCTCTTCCCGGATCTCGGGAGGCGCGCCCGTGACCACGCCCCTCCTCGCCGAGTTCGACACCCCCGACGCCCTCGTCTCCGCCTGGCGCCGCGCCCGGAGCGAAGGCCACCGCGCCATCGACGCCTTCACGCCCTTCCCGCTCGAAGAACTCGCGGAGGCCTTCGACCCCGCCCCGCGCTGGATCCGGCCCGCGATGGCGTCGGCCGGCTTCGGCGCGGCGGCCGCGATGTACGCCCTGCAATGGTGGAGCGCCGTCCGCGACTACCCGCTGAACTCCGGCGGCCGGCCGCTGCACAGCTGGCAGGTCTTCGTGCTGGTGCCGTTCGAGGTCGGCGTGCTGGCCGCCGCCGTCGCGGGCTTCGTGGCCTTCCTCGTCACCTGCGGGCTGCCGCGGCTGCACCATCCCTTGTTCGTGATGCCGCAATTCGAGCGGGCGAGCCAGGACCGCTTCCTGCTCCTCGTCGCCCCGACGGGCGATCCGGCCGCCTTGCGCCGGCTGCTGGAAGAGGCCGGCGCCGCCTTGGTCGCGGAGACGCATCCGTGACCGGCCGGCTCCTCGCGCTCCTCCTGCCGGTCCTGCTGCTCTGCGCCTGCGACGACCTCTCGATGGCGCAGCAGAAGCGCTACGACGTCTATCGCCGCGCCGACCTCTGGCCCGACGGGGCCGAGGCCCGGACTCCTCCGGAGGGCACAGTGGAGCAGGGCGCGCTCGCCGCCGAGGCGGCGCTCGCCGATCCGCCCCCGGTCGATGCCGCCCTGCTGCAGCGCGGGCGCGAGCGCTACGAGGCGATCTGCACCCCCTGCCACGGGCTGACCGGCCACGGCGACGGCATGATCGTCGCCCGCGGCTTCCCGAGGCCCCCGTCATACCACGACGACCGCCTGCGGGCGGCGCCGGCCCGCTACCTCGTCGACGTGATCACCAACGGCTACGGCGTGATGTACCGGTACGCCAACCGCGTCGCGCCGCAGGACCGCTGGGCGATCGCCGCTTATATCCGCGCGCTCCAGCTCTCCCAGGGAGCCCGCGTCGCCGAGGTACCGGGGCTGGCGGAGAGGCTTCCCGGCACGGATGCCCCGGGAGAACGGCCGTGACGGACGCCCTCGCCCGCGGCTGGCTCCTCGCCTGGATCGCCTTCGGGGCCGCGCCCGCCGGCAGCCTCGTGCTGCTCCTGATCCACCGCATCACCGGCGGGCGCTGGGGCGAGGCGCTGGCGCCGGTCCTTCGCCCGACCGCCGCGCTCCTGCCGCTCGTCGCCCTCGGCTTCCTGGGCGTCGTCATGGCCCTGCCGGCTCTGTACCCTTGGGCCGGGGGACCTTGGGCCGGGGGATCTTGGGCCGGGGGATCTTGGGCCGCCGATCCCGGCACGGTGAAGCCGGACGTCGCCTCCCTCTACCTCAACCCGGTCCTGTTCGGCGCCCGCGGCGCGGTCGCGCTCCTCGGCTGGTCGGTGCTGGCCGTCCTCGTGCTGGCCGGGCGTTGCACCCGGCTCGTCGCCGGCCTCGGCCTCGTCGTCTACGGCCTGACCATCAGCCTGGTGCCGGTCGACTGGATCCTGTCGCTGGAGCCCCGCTTCACCTCCTCGGCCTTCGGGGCCGGCATCGCCCTGCACCAGGTCCTCGCGGCACTGGCGCTGGCCGCCGTCGCGAGCCCGCGCGGGCTCGACGAGACGACCGCGCCCGACCTCGCCAACCTCCTCCTCGCGACGCTGCTCGGCGTGCTCTATATCGGCCTGATGTCCTACGTGGTCGCCTGGTACGGCGACCTGCCGCCCAAGGCCGCCTACTACCTGCGGCGCGAGGCCGTCCCCTACCCGGCCGTGATCGGCGCGAGCATCGGCGTGGGCGGGATCGTGCCGTTCCTGCTCCTGCTGCTCGGGGCCGTGCGTCGCAGCCCCGGGGCCTTGCGCCTCGTCGGCCTCCTCGTCCTCGTCGGGCTCGCCTTGCGCTTCGCGTGGCTGGTCCTGCCGGCCTGGGGCGAGGCGGCGGGCGGAGCCGCGGCCGCCGCCGGCCTCTGGCTCGTCGGCCTGATCGCCGTCGCTCTCCTCGCGTTGCGCCTCGCCGGCCGGTTCGGAGGGAGGCTCAGGGATGCCTGACACCGCCGCTCCGGTGCGCGACGACGCGGCCGGCCACGCCGAGGGGCCGCCGGAAGCGCCCGACATCCGCCTCACGCCGGTGCTGCTCACCGGCCTGTTCATCGTCGTCTTCGTCGGCCTGACCCTCGCGGGCATGCGGCTCTACCGCGACACGGTGATCACCAGCCCCAACACCGAGGAGCCCCGCACCTTCGCCGGCCCGGCCCTGCAGCGCGACCCGCAAGGCGACCTCGCCCGGCTGCTGGCCGACCAGCGCCGGCGCCTCGACGCCTACGCCTGGGTCGACCGGGCCCACGGCATCGCCCGGATGCCGATCGCGGAGGCGATGCGGCGCCTCGCCGGGCGGGGCGCGGAGGCCTACGCCGCCCCGCTCCAGCCGGAGCGCGTGCCGCCGCTCGGCAGCCGCGGCGGCGCCGCGAGCCCGCTGCAGCCACCCGGCAGCGTCGCGGCCCCCGTCCCGACCGGGGAGGCGCGCTGATGCTCGGCCGCCTCATGCCGGAATCGGCCTCCCTCCAGGCGGTGCTGACCGACCGGATCTTCCTCGGGCTGACGATCGCGTCCGCCCTGATCCTCGGCCTCGTCGTCACGCTGCTGCTGGTCTTCTCGATCCGCTACCGGCGCGGCTCGACGGCGGACCGCCATCCGCTCCCCGAGATCGTCTCGCGCGAGTTCGAGATCGGCTGGACCGCCGCGACGATCTTCCTGTTCGTGTTCGTCTTCTGGTGGGCCGCCTCGGCGGAGATCGGCGCCTATTCGGTGCCGCCGAACGCCATCGAGATCCACGTCGTCGCCAAGCAGTGGATGTGGAAGACGCAGGCCTCGAACGGGGCGCGCGAGATCAACGAGCTGCACGTGCCGGTGAACGCGCCGGTCAAGCTGATCATGACCTCGCAGGACGTGATCCACTCGTTCTTCGTGCCGGCCTTCCGGCTCAAGCGCGACGTGCTGCCCGACCAGCAGACCGAGGCCTGGTTCCAGGCGACGAAGACCGGCACCTTCCACCTGCTCTGCACCGAGTATTGCGGCACCGACCACGCCCGCATGCTCGGCCGGGTGATCGTGATGGAGCCCGAGGCCTACGCGCGCTGGCTCTCGGCGCAGCCCGAGGGCGACGACCTCGCCCACCAGGGCGCGCGACTGTTCTCCGAGCGCGGCTGCGCCGGCTGCCACGCCCCGAGCTCCCGGGTGCATGCACCGAGCCTCGCGGGGATCTGGGACCGCCCGGTCCCCCTCGACGGCGGCCGCTTCGCCACCGCCGACGCCGCCTATATCCGCGATTCGATCCTCCAGCCCGGACGCGACGTGGTGGCGGGATACGCCCCCGTGATGCCGAGCTATGCCGGCCTCCTCGACGACGGCGAGATCCAGGCGCTCACCGCCTATATCCGCGCGCTCGGCTCCGAGCCCGGGGTGGTGCGGGAGCCCGGCACGCCGGAGGTGCGCTCCAATGTGCCCGGCGGGGTGCGCGCGCGCAGCCCCGCGATGGTGCCGGGCGCGCCGGTGCGCGACGAGCCCGCCCCGGCGGGACCGGGGCGGCCATGAGCAGGAGCACCCAAACCCTCCCCCCTCTGCGCAGGGCTGTCCGGGAAAAGAAGAAACGCGCTTCTCTCCTCTCCCCGCGGGCGGGGAGAGGCCTGAGCTCCGAAGGGGCTCGGGGAGCCCGCAGGGCGGGGGTGAGGGGGTGTTTCCGGAGGAGCCTCATTCGGCACCTCCCCCTCACCCTCGCTCCGGCTGCGCCTGCGCTTGCCGTGCCTCCTGGACGGAGGTGGGATCTTCGATCCCCAGGCCCTCTCCCCGCCCGCGGGGAGAGGAGAAAACCCGCGTCTTCCCTTTCCCCGGACAGCCCTGCCCTTTGCGGGGGAGGGAGACAGCCTCGGAGGCTCCCGATGAGCACCACCGCCAGCCCCACCGGCCTCGCCGACCCGGACGAGCTCGATCTCGGCCTCCCGGTCAGCTACCTCGCCGACGGGCACAGCGTCCGCTCCTGGCTCCTCACCACCGACCACAAGCGGATCGCGATCCTCTACGCGGTCACCATCACGGTGTTCTTCTTCATCGGCGGGGCGGCGGCCACGCTGGTGCGGCTAGAACTCGCGACGCCCGAGGCCGACCTGCTGCGGGCCGACACCTACAACAAGCTGTTCACGCTGCACGGCGTGGTGATGGTGTGGTTCTTCCTGATCCCCTCGATCCCCAACACGCTCGGCAACTTCCTCGTCCCGCTGATGATCGGCGCGCGGGAGGTCGCCTTCCCGAAGCTCAACCTGATCAGCTGGTACCTCAACCTCGGCGGCGGGCTGCTGGCGGTCGCGGCGCTGATCCTCGGCGGAGTCGATACCGGCTGGACCTTCTACGTCCCGTACTCGACGGTCTTCTCCAACACCTGGGTCTCGCTCACCGTGCTCGGGGTGTTCACCACCGGCTTCTCGTCGATCGCCACGGGGGTGAACTTCATCGGCACGATCCACCTGCTGCGGGCGCCGGGCATGACCTGGTTTCGCCTGCCGCTCTTCGTCTGGGCGATGTACACGACGAGCCTGATGTTCGTGCTGGCCACGCCCGTGCTGGCCGTTACGCTGCTCCTGGTCTTCGCCGAGCGCACCTTCGGGCTGCCGATCTTCGATCCCGCCCGCGGCGGCGACCCGATCCTGTTCCAGCACCTGTTCTGGTTCTACTCGCACCCGGCGGTCTACATCATGGTACTGCCGGCGATGGGCGTCGTCTCGGAGCTGATCACCTGCTTCGCGCGGCGCAAGGTCTTCGGCTACACCTTCATGGTCTACGCCCTGGTGGCGATCGCGGTGATCGGCTTCTTCACCTGGGGCCACCACATGTTCACCTCGGGCATGTCGCCGTATGCCGCCCTGGTGTTCTCGTTCCTGTCCTTCGTCGTCGCGGTGCCGTCGGCCATCAAGGTGTTCAACTGGACCGGCACGCTCTATCGCGGCCAGGTCGGTTTCGAGTCGCCGATGCTCTACGCCCTCGGCTTCGTCGGGCTGTTCACGCTGGGCGGCCTCACCGGCCTGTTCCTCGCCTCGATCCCGATCGACGTCCACGTCCAGGACACCTACTTCGTCGTCGCGCACTTCCACTACATCATGGTCGGCGCCTCGGTCTCGGCCTATTTCGGCGGCCTGCACTTCTGGTGGCCGAAGATCACCGGACGGACCTACCCCGAGACCTGGGCGCGGTTCGCCGCGATCCTGATGTTCTTCGGCTTCAACCTGACCTTCTTCCCGCAATTCATCGCCGGCTATCTCGGCATGCCGCGGCGCTACCACGTCTACCCGCCGGAATTCCAGATCTGGAACGTGCTGTCCTCGGCCGGCGCCGCGGTGCTGGCGGTGGCCTACCTGATGCCGCTCGGCTACCTCACCTGGTCGCTGCTGTTCGGCGAGCGGGCGAAGAACAACCCGTGGGACGCGAGCGGGCTCGAATGGCGCACCACCTCGCCGCCGCCGCGGCAGAACTTCTTCGGCGCGCCGCGGGTCCAGGGCGGTCCCTACAACTACCATCCCGAAGGCGTCGCCCCGGTCCACGACCAGCCGCGCCTGCCCTCGCAAGGGTCGCTGACATGAGGTCGCTGACATGAGCGGCGCCGACGTCGAGGCGCGCCTGCGGGAACCGTGGAGCGACCTCGAGACCGACCACGACACCGCCTTCGCCCGCCAGCGCGCCGGCGCCACCTTCGGGATCTGGGTCTTCCTGGCGAGCGAGGCCCTCTTCTTCGGGGCCCTGTTCCTGACCTACACGGCGACGCGCCTCGCCCACCCGGAGGCCTTCGCGGCGGCGGGGCGCGAGACCAACATCGTCTACGGCACGCTCAACACCGCGATCCTTCTCACCAGCAGCCTCACCATGGCGGTCGCCTCGCAAGCCGCCGAGAAGGGCCTGTTTCGCCGCATGACGCTGTGGTGCCTCGCCGCCACCGCCGCCCTCGGCCTCGCCTTCCTGGTGGTGAAGGGCTTCGAGTACCGCGAGGACATCGAGAAGCACCTCGTGCCGGGCGCGCGCTTCGCCTTGAGCCAGGCCCCGGCCCAGCTCTTCTTCGGCTTCTACTGGCTCGTCACCGTGGTGCACGCGATCCACCTCGGCATCGGCATCGGGCTGGTGGCGCGGCTGATCGAGAAGGGCCGGCGCGACCCGGAGTTCCTGAAGGAGAACCCGCAGGTCGAGGTGACGGCGCTCTACTGGCACCTCGTCGATCTGGTCTGGGTCTTCCTCTATCCGATGCTCTACCTGCCGGGGCGGTCCGGATGAGCGCGAAGTCCGAAACCCCGAACCCCGAAACCCCCGGCGCCCTCTGGCGCCGCAACCTCCCGGTCTGGGCCGCCCTGATGGCGCTCCTGGCCTTGAGCGCCTGGGCCGCCTACTGGCCGTTCGGGCGCATCGACACGGCTCTGGGCTTCGCCATCGCGGGGGTCAAGACGGCCCTCGTCGCCCTGGTCTTCATGCAGCTCAAGCACGCCAGCGGCCTCGTGCGGATCGTCGCCGCCTGCGGCCTGTTCTGGGCCGCGATCCTGTTCACCCTGACGCTCGCCGACGTGCTGAGCCGGATGGTGAACCGGTAAGCCCGCTCACGGCCCGCAGCGCACCGGCACCACCGCCCCGGCGAGGCGCCCGGCGACCGCGCCGGCGCTCATCGGCCGGGTCTCCGCGCCGGGCGGCGCCGGGGCGTCGGGGCCGAGGAGGGCCTTGAGCGCCTCCAGGCCGACGAGCGGGTGGGTGAGCGGCGGCAGCACGCCGGCGACGAGGCGGGCCTGAGTCGGCATCCGGGCGACGAGGCCGAGGAGGCGGCCGGAGCGGTCGAGGACGGGGGCGCCGGCGGCCCCGGGCTGGAGCGGGGCGAGCACGCCGCCCGTCGCGAGCGCGCCGGTCGTCACCACCGGGCCGTCCGCCCCCGCCGCCAGCGCGATCACATCCTCCCCGGGCGCCCCGGGCGCCGGCGCGAGGACGGCCGACGGCGCGGCGGGCGCGGCGCCCTCGAGGAGCGTGAGGCCGCTGCCCTCGTCCCGGCGCAGGATCCGGGCGGGCTGGCCGGCGGCCTGCGGGCCCGCGCAGGGGCCGGGGAGCACCGTGACGATGCGGCGGGGGCCGACGACGAGGCCGGTGCCGGAGACCGCGCCGCCGGCGGGCGCGCCCGGGTCCGGCATCGTTGCGACCGGGCGCGGGGGCGCCACGGGCGCCTCGCCCGGGAAGGGCACGAAGCTGTTGGCGATGGCGATGACCAGCCGGTCCATCTCCCGGGCCGTGGCCTTGTCGTAGGACAGGGTGAAGCCGCGCAGGCCCGCCGGTCCGGCGGCGTGGCGGATGTAGAACTTGCCCGCCGGCGTCTCGCCGGTGACGACCATGAAATCGGGGCGCTTGAGGGTGTAGGTCACCTTCCGGTCGGGCGCCGCGGCGGTGCTCTGCGCGAACAGGGCGTCGAGGTCGGTGTCGCCGGGGGCGAAGGCCTTCGTGTCGAGGGTGACGCGCCCGTCCGGGCTCTGCCAGCGGCTGCCGCCCGGCACCCGGGCGCGCTTCGGCAGCAGCCGCTCCGGCACCCCGATGACGAGGCCGGTGGCGGGGTCCGGCGCGACGGTGAACCGGGCGGCGCGCCGCGCCGCCTCCCCGGCCGCGATCAGGGCGGCGCGGCCGGCCTCGTCGAGGATGCCGGTCCCCGCGCCGCCGGTGCGGCCCTGCCAGGCGCCGATCGCCTCGTAGGTGCGCCGGCCGAAGGTGCCGGTGACGACGCTGTTGTAGCTGCCGGCCCAGACCAGGGCGTCCTGCACCGCCCGGCGCTCCGCCTCGGGGCGGGCCTCGAAGGCGGCCCGGGCCGCCTCGAAAACCGGATCGGGGGCTGGCGGCGATCCCGGCCGGGAGGCGCCGGGCGGCTGGCCGGGCGCTTGACCGGTTCCTTGGGCCAAGACCCCGCCCGGGGCGAGGACGCCCCAGACGAGGAGCGGCAGCAGGCCGGCGGCGAGGGGGCGAACGGGACGCGGCATCGGGCTCTCCCGGAGCAGGCGCCGGACCTTGGCAGAGACGGACGCCGAGTTCCAGGCCGGACCGGCCTCGCGGCGGCAGGACCGGCCTCCACCGGGACCTGCTTCGAAGTCGAGGCCGGTCCGGCCGCAAGAGCAGGGGACATCAGCCGGCGAAAGACCGGGTCGCGGAGCGGCGTCGGATTGCAACGGGACCGGGCGCTGCTTAGGCTGCCGCCCGGGGAATCGCTTGCGAGGCCGGTCATGTCGATCATCACCCGGGTCGGACGCCTGGCTGGAGTCCTGACTCTGCTCGCAGGTCCCGCGGTCTGGGCCCAGCAGGCGCCCCAGACGGCCCCCCGTGAGACGGCCCCCCGCGGCAGCGCCCTGACGCAGCCGGCCGCCCGTCCTCCCGCGAAGGCGGTCACCCCGAAAAGCTTCGTGCGCCAGAACCTCGCCAGCGAGGCGGTGCGCCTCGAGGCGCGGGTGAAGGCCGAGGCCGGGGCCCGGGACAAGTCCGCGATCCAGTGGCGGCGCGAGGCCGAGGCCCTGCACGCCAAGGACGACGACGAGGGCGCGCTCGCCGCCTACCGGAAGGGCGCCGCCGCCGATTCGGCGGATTGGCGCGCCTGGTACGCCCTGGCGGAGGCCGCCAACGGCGCCGAGACCGACGATTACGACGCCGGCCAGAAGCTGAAGACGGAGGCCCGGGCCGCCGCCTACCTGGCCTACCAGCGGGCCGCGAGCCCGGCCGACGAGGGAAAGGCCCTGGCGCTCCTCGGGGCGGTCCAGGCCAAGCAGGAGAGCTGGCGCCCCGCGCTCGAGGCCTATGCCGCGAGCCTGGCGCTGGCGAGCAGCCAGGAGACCGCCAAGACCTACGAATCCCTGCGCGAGGCCCACGGCTTCCGGGTGCTCGACTACAAGGTCGATTCCGACGCCGCCGCCCCGCGCGCCTGCTTCACCCTCTCGGAGACCGTCGACCCGAAGGCGGACGTGGCGCCCTTCGTCGCCGTGTCGGGCTCGAGCGAGGCCGCCGTGACCGCCCAGGGGCAGCAGGTCTGCGTCGACGGCCTGCGCCACGGCGAGCGCTACGGCATCGTCCTGCGCCAGGGCCTGCCCTCGAGCGTCGGCGAAGCCTTGCGCAAGGCCGCCGACTACGAGATCTACGTCCGCGACCGCAGCCCGCAGGTGCGCGTCACCGGCCGCAACTACGTGCTGCCCCGCACCGGCCAGGCCGGGGTGCCGCTGGTCTCGGTCAACGCCGCGAAGATCGACGTCGAGGTCGTGCGCATCGGCGACCGCGGCCTGCTGCCGGCCCTGCGCAGCGACGAGTTCCTGTCGCAGCTCTCCGGCTCCGGCCTGCGCACCATCGCCCGCGAGCGCGGCGTGCAGGTCTGGAAGGGCACCCTCGACACCGCCCCGGCGGAGGTGAACCGCGAGGCGGTGACCGCCTTCCCGGTGCTCCAGGCGGTCGGCAAGGTCGAGCCCGGGCTCTACGTCATGACGGCGCGGCCGAGCGGCACCGCCTCGGTCAGCGACGAGGAGGGCGGCTACGAGAGCGAGGCGACGCAGTGGTTCGTGGTCTCGGACCTGGGGCTGACCGCCTTCAAGGGCCGGGACGGCGTCCACGTGCTGGCCCGCTCTCTCGCCTCGGCGGCGGTCGTGAAGGGCGCGGAGATCCGGCTGATCGCCCGCAACAACGAGGTGCTGGGGACCCGCAGTACCGATGCCCAGGGCTACGCCGCCTTCGATCCGGGCCTCGCCCGCGGCGAGGGCGGGGCGGCGCCGAGCCTGGTGGTGGCGCGGCTGGGCGACGATTACGGCTTCCTCGACCTGTCCTTGAGCGCCTTCGACCTCGCCGACCGCGGCGTGAAGGGGCGCCCGAGCCCGGGAGCCGCCGAGGCCTACCTGTTTCCCGAGCGCGGGGTCTACCGCTCCGGCGAGACGGTGCAGCTGACCGCGCTCCTGCGCGACGCAAAGGGCGCGGCGATCCCGAACCTCCCGCTCACCCTGGTGGCGAAGCGCCCGGACGGCGTCGAGTACCGCCGGGTGCAGGTGCCCGATGGCGGCCTCGGCGGGCGGTCTTACTCGCTGCCGCTCCTGCCCGGCGCACAAGGAGGCACCTGGCGGGTTTCGGCCTATACCGACCCGAAGGCGCCGGCGATCGGCGAGGCGAGCTTCCTCGTCGAGGATTACGTGCCGGAGCGCCTCGAGGTCAGCCTGACCCCGGAGGAACCCGCCTTGCGCCCGGGCGAGCCGGCCTCGGTCGCGGTCGCCGCGCGCTTTCTCTACGGCGCGCCGGGGGCGGGCCTGAGCGTCGGCGGCACAGTCGCGGTGCAGCCGGCCTCCCGCACCGGCATCAAGGGCTTCGAGGATTTTTCGACCGGCCTCGACGACGAGCGCGTCGAGCCGGTGACGGCGGAGCTGGACACGCCCGTCACCACCGACGCGCAGGGGCGCGCCACGGTGCGGGCCCCGGTCCCGGGGGCGAGCGGGCCGCGGCCGTTCGAGGCCAAAATCTCGCTCCAGGTCGGCGAGCCCGGTGGCCGGGCGGTGCAGCGCAGCCTGACCCTGCCGATCCTCCCCGCCGGCCCGGTGCTGGGGATCAGGAAGACCTTCGGCGAGCTGCGCGAGGGCGCCACCGCGACCTTCGAGGTCGCTGCCGCGCGGCCCGACGGCACACGGCTCTCCGGCGAGGCGAGCTGGACGCTCCTGCGCGTCGAGCGGCGCTACCAATGGTACCGGACCGACGGGCGCTGGACCTTCGAACCGGTCAAGACCACCGCCAAGGTCGCGAACGGCCGGGTCGCCCTCGATCCCGCCGCGCCGGCCCGGGTGGCGGCGCCGGTGGCGCTCGGGACCTATCGCCTGGAGGTGCGGGGCCCCGGCTTCGAGGCGGCGAGCCTGTCCTTCACCGTCGGCTGGGGCGGGACCGAGAGCGCCGACGCCCCCGACCTCCTCGACCTCACCCTCGACCGCAACGCCTACGCGTCCGGCGAGACGTTGCGGGCGCAGCTTCGCCCGCGCTTCGCCGGCACCGCCACCGTCGCGGTGGTGAGCGACCGGGTGCACGAGATCCGCACCCTCGACCTGCCGGCCTCGGGCGCGACCGTCGAGATCCCGGTCAAGCCGGACTGGGGAGCGGGCGCCTACCTCGTCGCCACCGCCTACCGGCCCCTCGACCAGGCGGCCAGGCGCCTGCCCGGCCGGGCGCTCGGCCTCGCCTGGTTCGGGATCGACCGCGACGCCCGCGCCCTCGGCGTCACCGTCGAGGCGCCCGCGAAGGTCCGGCCCCGGGGCGAGCTGCGCCTGCCGATCCGGCTGGCGGGACTGAAAGCCGGCGAGGAGGCCCGGGTGACGGTGGCGGCGGTCGATGTCGGCATCCTCAACCTCACCCGCTACGCCAATCCCGATCCGTTCGGGTTCTTCTTCGGCCAGAAGGCGCTGTCGGCCGAGATCCGCGACCTCTACGGCTACCTGATCGACGGCATGCAGGGCACGCTGGGGGCGATCCGCTCCGGCGGCGATGCCGGCGGGCCGGAGCTCGAGGGCTCGCCGCCGGCCCAGGAGCCGCTCGCGCGCTACTCGGGCGTCGTCACGGTCGGGCCGGACGGGCGGGCCGAGGTGAGCTTCCCGATACCCGCCTTCAACGGCACCGCCCGGGTGATGGTGACGGCCTGGAGCGCCGCCCGGGTCGGCGCGGCCTCCGCCGACGTGGTGATCCGCGATCCGGTCGTCGCGACCGGCACCCTGCCGCGCTTCCTCGCCGTCGGCGACCGCTCGCGCCTCCACGTCGCCCTCGACAACGTCGAGGGGGCGGCCGGCGACTACGCGGTCGATGTCGACCTCGCCGGGCCGGTCGTGGTGCCGGCGGGCGCCCTCGGCCGTTCCCTGCGCCTCGAGCCGGGCGGGCGCGGCGCCGTCGAGATCCCGCTCACCGCGGCCGGACCCGGCCTCGCCCGGGTCGACCTGCGGCTGACCGGGCCGGGGCTCTCCGAGCCCGCCGGCCAGAGCTTCGCCCTGGGCGTCCAGCCCGGCACCGGGGCGCTCCTGCGCCGCGAGCTCCGCACGCTCGCCCCCGGCGCCAGCCTGACCCTGTCGGGCGACCTGCTCGCCGAGGTGATCCCGGGGACCGGCGCGGTGACGCTCGCCGCCTCGCCGCTCGGTGGCATCGACGTGCCGGCCCTGCTCCAGGCCCTCGACCGCTACCCCTATGGCTGCACCGAGCAGGTGGTGAGCCGGGCCCTGCCGCTCCTCTCGGTCAACCGCCTGGCGGCGCTCGCGCAGCTCGGCCTCGACGGCGCGGCCGACGAGCGGGTGCGGGCGGCCATCGACCGGGTGCTGTCGCGCCAGGATGCGAGCGGCGCCTTCGGGCTGTGGTCGGCGGGCAATGCCGAGGATCTCTGGCTCACCGCCTACGCCACCGACTTCCTGACCCGGGCGCGGGAGCGCGGCTTCGCGGTTCCGCCCCAGCCCATGGCCCTCGCCCTCGACCGGCTGCGCAACACGGTCGCCAACGCCACCGAGGTCACCGAGGGCGGCCTCGACCTCGCCTACGCGGCCTACGTGCTCGCCCGCAACGGCCGGCCGGTGATGGGCGACCTGCGCTACCTCGCCGACACCAAGCTCGCCTCCTTCTCGACCCCCCTCGCCCGCGGCCAGATCGCTGCGGCGCTGGCGCTCCTCGGCGACCGGGCCCGGGCCCGCACCGCCTTCGAGGCCGCGGTGGCGGCCCTGCGGGCCGAGCGCGACACCGGCGCCTACCGGGCCGATTACGGCTCGCGCCTGCGCGACGGCGCCGGGCTGATCGCGCTGAGCGCCGAGACCGGGGTGGCGCGCGACTCCCTCGGCGCCCTCGGCGCGGTGGTGGGCGAGGAGCGCGGCACCCGTCCGACCAGCACCCAGGAGCAGGCCTGGCTGGTGCTGGCGGCCTCGGAACTCGCCAAGGACGCTGCGGGAAAGGACGCTCCCGCGCTCACCCTCGATGGCGCGCCGGTCTCAGGCGCGCTCTACCGCACATTCCCGGGCGCCACCCTGGAGGCGCGGCCGGTGACGGTGGCGAATCGCGGCACCGCCCCGGTGCAGCTCGCCCTCGGCGTCTCGGGCAACCCGGCGGTGCCGGAGCCGGCCGAGTCCAAGGGCTACACGGTGGAGCGCGGCTATTACCGCCTCGACGGCAGCCCGGCCAACCTCGCAGGCATCCGCCAGAACGACCGCCTGGTGGTGGTGCTGAAGGTGACCGAGGCCAAGGCCAGCGCCGGGCGCCTCCTCCTCGTCGACCGCCTGCCGGCGGGCCTCGAGATCGACAACCCGAAGCTCCTCGACGCCGACGCGGTCGCGGGCCTCGCCTGGGCGAAGTCCGACGTGACGCCGACCCACACCGAGTTCCGCGACGACCGCTTCGTGGCCGCCTACGAACGCAGCCCGAGCCAGTCCGCCTTCTTCAGCGTCGCCTACACGGTGCGGGCGGTGACGCCCGGCCGCTACGTCCACCCGGCGGCGACGATCGAGGACATGTACCGGCCGGAGCGCTACGGGCGGACGGCGTTCGGGGTGCTGGAGGTGGGAGCGGGGCGGTAGGGGTTGGGGCGTGAAGTGGCGCCTTCAGCACGGACCGGTTGCGCAGTAATCGATCCGTGCTCTCGATATTGATTTTGCCGCATTGTCTTCGACGAGCCGGCATCCGCTGCGTCGGAAAGCGCTCCAGGGTCGAAACCCGATCCGCTCGTCCCGACGAGGGTCAGCTCGCGGACCCAAGTGATCACTCTGTTGCCTGACCAAAAGGTGAGACAAGCGAGGGCTTTTCAGACACTCGAACTCGTAAGGATCGAATGCCTGAATAATCTCACCGCGATCCAGCAACCAAGAGGGCCCTTGGACCAGTTGCTCCAAACAGAGGATCGGATTTGTGGGACCTATGATCGAGCGGCAATCACCGCTTAACCGCACATGCGACGATAGCGGCGGCAGTTGCCCTGCCCTTCCTCGCCGTACACATCCCGGTTCTCGCAACGATCGCGAAGCTCCCGACACATGCGGCGGTAGCGGCGCTCGTCGCGCTCGTCGCGATAGCCCCGTCCATCATCGACCTCCACGCCGCCAGGCCCAATCCGGATTCCTTGGGCAAAGCTGGGAGCACCCGAAACGAGCAGCACGGCCATCGTGGCGGCGGCAAACACCAATGTGCGCATGAGAGCCTCTCCCTCGTTCGGAATGCGCTGAACGCGGGAGGAGAAACGGCTGAAGCTGAAAATGGTTCGAGGAGAATGCCGGCCTGCCGCTTCGGTTGGCTGCATTCGGACCCGCTCGCTGTCATGAGCAGCGTCGCAGGCGGAGCCTTCACGCTACGGTTTTCAGGTCTTGCGCGCTGGCATGGGCAAAGGGCGATGGTCCGCACGCCACCCTTCGCCACCCTTCGCACGGTCAAGCCGGTCCGTGTTCGCGCTGAACCTCATCGGGCCGGGTGATCGAGACCGTGCCACGCCACCTCGTGGCCGCAGCCCGGCGTGGTCACGACCCCGTAGAGGGGACGGTCCGCGACCGCCAGGCCGATCAGGCGGGCCGACATCCGCCCGTAGTGGCGCAGCCAGGCCCGCCATCGCGGCTGATCCTCGTAGGTGCCGCCCTCGTACACGAAGAAGGCCCGCCCGCCCTCAGGGGCCAGGCGATGGAGGAGGTCGCGGTGCCAGCTCAGCGGCGAGAGCGCCCCCACCAGCACCCGGCACGCCCCCGCCCGCGCCGAGACCAGGCGCACCTGCCCGGTCCCCTGCCACCCTTCGATCGTGAACCCGCTCCGCTCCAGGAAGCCGGCGACCGCCTCGTCGTGGCGTCCCAGCGCCGGGTCGGCGAGCGCCGCGGCCTGGAAGCCCAGGCTGAACCCGAGCGCGACCTTGAGGCTCAGGCTCAGGGCCAGCAGGCCCGCGAAGAGAAGCTTAAGCATGCGCCGGCCCCCTCCCCCGCGCGCCGCAGGCGCACAGGCCCACGATGGCCGCGAGCGTGAGCCAGCCCGCCACCCCCGCCCCGACCGGGCCGTGCAGCAGGTCGTAGCGGTCGCGGTAGAGGACCATCAGGCCCATCCGCGACACGTTGATGAGGGTCACGACGAGGCAGGCGAGCGCGCACCAGCTGAGGCCGGCCGGCGTCCACCGCGCGCCCCGCGCCTGCGAGAACAGGGTCCAGCACAGGATCACCAGGGAGATCCCCGACAGCGACGAGCAGCCCTCCTCGATCCAGATGTAGCCACCCCCGGCGGCGAACTGCACCGTGTTGCCGGAGCGCGGCGAGCCCGTGAGCCAGCCGACCAGGACCGCGTCGGCCTTCAGCAGCACCTCCCCCAGGACGACCAGCAGCAGGTGGCCCCAGAACAGGGTGCTGGTGAGGGCCAGCAGGACCCAGGCGGCGCGGCGCAGCGGGGGCGACCGGCCGGGGACGGGCCGGACCGCGCCCAGGAGGTAGAGCGCGACGCCGGTGAGCGCGAGCCAGCTCGGCCAGGCCATCGGCAGCAGGAAGGCCGGGATCGCGCCGGCGGCGACGATCAGGTCACCGCGCGCGGGGGGCTGCGCGCGGGACTGGAGCATCCAGAGGGGGCACAGCCAGGCGGCGACCCAGACGAGGACGCTGACGCCGAAGGTGTGCAGGACGGCCTCGGCCAGGCCGGATGTCTGAATCGCCCCCGCTGCGGATTGCGCCATGCCGTTGGCGAAGCCGAGCCCGAAGAGCGCCGCGAACAAGCCGCCGCGGGTGAGCACGGCCGGATCGCGGGCCGCCGTTGCGGGACGGTCGGGGCCCGTCACGGGAGAGGTCGTCGCTTGGCTCACGGTCGATGCTCCGCGATGCGCCGGGAGAGCGGCCGGGCGAGGCTCGGCGCAGACCTGGATGGTGTCGCCGCACACCGAGCGTCCCGGCGTGCCGCCGCGGGCGCCGGCCTGGCTGACGTGCGGACCGGCGGTCTCGGGACCGGGCGTCCCTGGGCGAACCGCGGGTCATGGCGGACGCCCAGGCGGCTCTCTCAGCCCAGGCGGCTCTCTCAGCCCTGGCGGCTCTGCTCGGCCTGGCTCCGCTCGAGGCGCCGGCGCCGCGCGTGCCGGACGGCTGCATACGCTCCGGCGAGGATGAGGAACGGAAGCCCGGCGCCGGCCACCGGGCCCGGCGCCCCATGCGACCCGCCCGCCCCCCAGCCGAGCCCGGGGGTGCTCCCCCGATCCGCCGGCTGACCCGCCCTGACGGCTCCTGCTCCCAGCGTGCATAGTACAACCGCAGCGAGTACGATCCTGTGGCGCATCGTTCGTGTCATGTCGCTCTCCTTGATTGTCACAGCAATACGATCATGCTGCACACACAATCCAGAGATCTTAAAATCATCATAATCTTAATTTACAGCGATCTATGTTATTATGGAAATTGCCGATCGTTCCAGGACCGGGCGCATCTCTTGCCACTTATGTTCGAGGACCATGATTTCAGGATGGTATTTGGCTACGCCGAAAGGATGTAAGGCGAGCAGGCTGAGGTCGGGATCGACGGCCGTCGATCCGGGATCGGCCCGCACGCCGCCGCCAGAGCGGGAGCGGAACTGTTCGACCCGACGCGGTGTCCGCTCTCGTCTCGACCGACCGGCGTGGCGGTGATGAGGTGGAGCCGGCAGAACCGGATGCGGAGACCGGCCCATCCGGGACCGCCCTCACCCCCGTCCCCCCATCACCTCCACCTTCTCCCCAAGCCACACCACGTGCCGACCGCCGCTCCCGGCCGAGCGCACCTTGTGCTCCTCGACCGCGAAGCCGCCCCGCTGCAGCCGCGCCTTGAACTTGCGGTCGGGCCGCTCCGACCACACGCCGAGCAGGCCGCCGGGCCGCAGCGCCCGGTGGGCACGGCCGAGGCCCGCGACGTCGTAGAGGCGGTCGTTCGTCTGCTGCACCAGCCCCTCCGGGCCGTTGTCGACGTCGAGCAGGATGGCGTCGTAGGCACGCGGGCTCGCCGCGATCAGGTGGTGGACATCCGTCTCGTGCAGGGTGACCCGGGGATCGTCGAGGCTGCCGGCGAAGAGATGCGCGAGGGGTCCGCGCGCCCAGGCGGCGACGGCGGGCACCAGCTCGGCGACCACGACCTCGGCGTCGGGCCCGAGCTCGCCGAGCGCCGCCCGCAGGGTGAAGCCCATGCCGAGGCCGCCGATCAGCAGCCGCGGCCGCGGGCTGTCGCGCAGGCGCGCGCAGGCGAGCGTCGCGAGCGCCCGCTCCGATCCGCTGCGGCGGCTGTTCATCAGCTCGATCGTGTCGACGACGATCGCGAACTCGTCACCCCGCCGCATGAGGCGCAAGGAGGCGGTCTCGCCGGGAATGGCGCTGGTGTCGAGGTGAACCCACGGGATCAAGAAAACACTCCATCCGCGTCGCGCCGGAGAGAGCGGCGGCGATCCGCGATCGAAAAACGCGAGACTCCCGGCGAGGAGACGGGACCTGGTCTCGTCCTGCGGCGGTGCCGGTGCACCTCCACCCGCGGACCGCCTGCCCCTGCGGAAGCGGCACGGACCATGCGACGGCTATCGCACGCGACCGCCCGCCCCGTCGAGCGGCGGCAGGCGGGGCGGGGTCCGATGTCGCGCCCGGAGGTTTTTTTCCGCCTGGGTCCGTGCCATATACCGGCCGATGAGCGACAACGAATTCTACCCCTTCTCCATCGAGGTGGCCCCGCTGAACAGCCCGAAAGGAAAATTCGGCTGGGCGATCCGCAAGCACGGCAAGCTGCTCGAGCGGTCGGACCGGCCGCACGACAGCGAGGAGCGGGCCTATGCCAGCGCGACCGCGGCCGTGGAGCGCGCCTTCCGCCCGGCCGACCCGCGCCGCCGCTGACGCGGCGCCCGATCGCGCCTCCATCCGGGATTCCTGGCACTGCACCGCCCTCGCCGAGCCGTCCTCCGGTTCGGCGGAGGCTTCCTGCATGAGGCCATCCGGCTGGTCTCGCGACGATCCGCCTCGCCGGCCCTCCACAACCATCAAATGACAAGAACAACCTGCCTTGTCGGCGGCAGGAAAATCATTTATTGTCAAACAGACGATATGTGGCTGGCTTTTTTGGATCTTGTAGCCTGAGACATCAGGCGCCAGCTCTGACACATCCTCCCAACGATATCGCGAGGTTTGTCCGGCGGCACCGGCCGCGGGCAAAGCGCCCTCGGATGGGTCCGGGTTCCGGCACGAGGAGGATCAGCCATGGCCAAGATGTTCATCACCGGGTCGGCCCGGAGTCCGTCGACGGAGGAGTTCAAGGCGCGCGTCGCGCGGCTGGCGGAGATGCCGGCCCACACGGCCTCGCCCGCGAATGCGCGCAAGAACCGGCCCGCCAAACCGTCCTTCACGCAAGGCCCGCTCAAGCGCGAGCCGGAGAGCGCGGCGGACGAGACGGAGTAAGCGGCGCCGGAGCGGTTCCGCGACGGCCCGCGACTCTGATATGTTAGATCCTGCCCGCCGGCGCGACGCGCGCCGGCGCCCCATGGCAGGAGATCCCCGATGAGCTTCGTGACCACCGGCGACGGCGTTCAGATCTATGTCAAGGACTGGGGCCCGCGGAACGCGCAGGCCATCATGTTCCATCACGGCTGGCCGCTGTCGTCCGACGACTGGGACGCGCAGATGCTCTTCTTCGTCCAGAAGGGCTACCGGGTCGTGGCGCATGACCGGCGCGGCCACGGCCGCTCGTCGCAAGCGGCGGACGGGCACGACATGGACCACTACGCCGCCGACGCGGCGGCGGTGGTGCACCAGCTCGGGCTGATGAACGTGATCCATATCGGGCACTCGACCGGCGGCGGCGAGGTCGCCCGCTACGTCGCGCGTCACGGCGAGCCGCAGGGGCGGGTCGCCAAGGCGGTGCTGGTCAGCGCCGTGCCGCCCCTGATGCTCAGGACCGAGAGCAATCCCGGCGGCCTGCCGATCGAGGTCTTCGACGGCTTCCGCAGCGCGCTCGCCGCCAACCGGGCGCAGTTCTTCCTCGATGTCCCGGCCGGGCCGTTCTACGGCTTCAACCGCCCGGGCGCTCAGGTCTCCGAGGGCGTGATCCGCAACTGGTGGCGCCAGGGCATGATGGGCAGCGCCAAGGCCCATTACGACGGCATCAAAGCCTTCTCGGAGACCGACCAGACCGAGGACCTGCGGGCGATCTCGGTACCGACCCTGGTGCTCCACGGCGAGGACGACCAGATCGTCCCGATCGACGCCAGCGGCCGGATGTCGGTCAAGCTCCTGCGCAACGGGACGCTCAAGACCTATCCGGGACTCTGCCACGGCATGCTGACGGTGAACGCCGAGACGCTCAATGCCGATCTCCTGGCCTTCGTGACGGCGTGATCCCGGCGAGCGGAAGGGGCGCGGCCGAGATCATCGGTGGCCGGGTCGCGCGGGTCCGGATGCTGCTGGACCCGCCGGGGCCGTAGCGATCTCCCGTCGGCCGAACGGTACCGTCTCCTCATCCCGGGGCCGCGGAGGCGGGACCCGGGATGATGCCGAAAGGGTCACGTCGGGCTCGTCCGGTGGGCCGGACGGGCCGCTCAGAGCATGCTGGGCAGGATCCGGTCCGGGGGCCGGTGGCCGTCCAGGAAGGTCTTGATGTTGATGATGACCTTCTCGCCCATGTCGACGCGGCTCTCGTGGGTGGCCGAGCCCATATGCGGCAGGAGCACCACCTTGCCGGCTTTCGCGAGCTTGACGAGGCGCGGGCTCACGGCCGGCTCCTGCTCGAAGACGTCGAGGCCCGCGCCCGCGATGTCGCCGACCTCGATCAGGCGGGCGAGCGCGGTCTCGTCGATCACCTCGCCGCGGGCGGTGTTGACCACCACGGCCTCGGGCTTGAGGAGCTTCAGGCGCCGGGCCGAGAGCAGGTGGTAGGTCGCCGGCGTGTGCGGGCAGTTGACCGACACGATGTCGACCCGCGCCAGCATCTGGTCGAGGGATTCCCAGTAGGTCGCCTCGAGCTCGCTCTCGATGCGGGCGCCGACCCGGCGGCGGTTGTGGTAGTGGATCGAGAGGCCGAAGGCCTTGGCGCGCCGCGCCAGCGCCTGGCCGATGCGGCCCATGCCGACGATGCCGAGGCGCTTGCCGGTGATTCGGCGCCCGAGCATCCAGGTCGGCGCCCAGCCGCTGGTCCAGGCATCCTCCGGGATGATCCGGGCGCCCTCGGTAACCCGGCGCGCCACCGACAGGATCAGCGCCATCGTCATGTCGGCGGTGTCCTCGGTCAGCACGCCCGGCGTGTTGGTGACCGTGATGCCGCGCTGGAGCGCCACCCCGACGTCGATGTGGTCGACGCCGTTGCCGAAATTGGCGATCAGGCGCAGGTTCGGGCCGGCCTGGGCGAGGAGCGAGGCATCGATCTCGTCGGTGACCGTCGGCACCAGGACGTCGGCCTCCTGCAGGGCCTGCGCCAGGGCGCCGCCGGAGAGCGGCGCGTCCTCGTGGTTGAGGCGTGCGTCGAACAACTCGCGCATCCGCGTCTCCACGACGTCCGGCAGGCGCCGGGTGACCACCACGAGCGGCTTGCGCTTCAACGACATGATCCCTCCCTCGGCCCCGGGCGGGGTCCCGGCCCGCCCGTGCGACCCCGACACGCGTCACGGGCGCCCGTGCCCTACGATAGGCGACGCAACGGCCCGGCGAAAAGCCCCGCCTTGGTGCGGCCCCGGAGCGTCGATACGCTCCGTTAACCACGTTCCGGCGATAGCAGCCGTGACGAACCGCGAGAGCCGGCCGGGCCCTCGCGCCCGGCGGCCTCTCTAGCAGAGGCCACCCGGAAGACAATCCGCGCCACGGCCGCGAGCGGCGCCGGATGGGAGACCGACCGCCGATGCTCCACCCGCGCCTTCTCGCGATCCTGGTTCTGGCCGGCCTGGCGGCGCCCGCCGCCGCCGCGCCCCCGACCCCCGCCCCGAATGCCACTCCCGGCGAGATCGGCGTCAGCATCGGCCCGGCGACGAAGCTGCCGCTGCCGCGCTACGTCAGCCTGAAGACCGACCGGGTCAACCTGCGCGAGGGACCGTCCAAGGACCACCGCACCCTCTGGGTTTTTCAGCGGGCGGGATTGCCGGTCGAGATCGTGGCGGAGTTCGAGACCTGGCGCCGCATCCGCGACTCGGAGGGCACGGAGGGCTGGGTGCTGCACTCGCTGCTGTCGGGCCGGCGCACCGCCGTGGTGCAGACCCGCGGCACCGACAAGGGCGCGCCGGTCTCGCTCCACGACCGGGCCGACGCGGGAAGCGGCGTGGTGGCCCAGCTCCAGGCCGGCGTGATCGGCAGCGTGAAGGCCTGCGACGGAACCTGGTGCCGCCTCATCGTGGCGCTGCCGCAGAAGCGCGGCGACGTCGACGGCTACATGCGCCAGGACCGGCTCTGGGGCGTGTACCCCAACGAGAAGGTGGAGTGATCGGGAGCGGCTTCGCCCTGTCCGATCCCATCCGCGACCTCGTCCTGAGGGGCACGCGAAGCGTGCCTCGAAGGAGGGCTCCAGGGATCACGGCGCTGTCTGGAGCCCTCCTTCGAGGTCAATCGGTCTTCGATCGCGTGCGATCTCCGATCGCCGACACCTCAGGATGAGGTCGTCGGCGGGATACATGGGCGCGATCAGTCAAACAGTCTCTCAGGCAGACACTCAGAGCCTGTTTGACGTGCCTTGTAAAATTATCCCGCCCCCAACCTCATCCTGAGGTGTCAGTCGATTGAAGATCGACTGACCTCGAAGGAGGCCTCCAGCAATCACTATGGTATCTGGAGCCCTCCTTCGAGGCTCCTTTCAGTCGCACCTCAGGATGAGGTCTCGGATGGGATAGATCAGGCTCATGCGATACCGTTCTCGGCAGTCAAACAGGCTCTCACAATTCTGGCGCCCGCAGGTGCCACTCGGTCGCGCCCTGGTAGGCCTGGCCGATGCGCAGAGCCGTCGCCTCGTCGTAGCCGCGGCAGACGATCTGGAGCGAGAGCGGCAGGCCGCTGGCCGTGACGCCGTTCGGCAGCGCCAGGGCACAGAGTTCGAGCAGGTTGCCGAAGCGGGTGAAGCGCGACGGCATCACCGCCTGGTCGACCGTCTCGAGCGGAATCGCGGCGGTCTCGGTCGTGGGCGTCAGGAGCGCGTCGATCCCCTCCATCGCCCGGGCGAAGGCCGCCTTCATCTCGTGCTGCATCCGGCGCGTGCGCAGGTAGTCCTGCGCGCTCACGCCGGCACCCGCCAGGGTGCGCAGGCGGACATCCTCGTCGAGACGCGCCGCCGCATCCTCCGACACCGCGCCGTTGAAGAAGTAGCACTCGGCCATGACGATCGAGGAGGTGGCCAGGAGGTCGGCGAAGCGGAACGGCAGGTCGATGTCGACGATCTCGGCGCCGAGCCTCGCCAGCGCCTCGAGGGAGGCGTCGTAGGCGTCCAGCATCTCGGCCGAGACGCCCGCCCGCTCCGCCGCCGGCATCCGGGCGAGCCGCATCCCGCGCACGCCGCGATGCAGCACCGGCATCGGGTCCTCCGGCACGATGCCCCGCGTGTTCGGGTCGCGGGGATCGGGGCCCGACAGGATCGTGTAGAGGAGCGCCACGTCCTCGACCGAGCGCGCCATCGGGCCGGGCGTGTCGAGGGTCGTGCTCAGCGGCACGATGCCGGCGGTGCTGACCCGGCCGATCGTGACCTTCAGCCCGGTGAGCCCGCAGAACGAGGCCGGCAGCCGCACGGAGCCGCCGGTATCGGTGCCGATCGCCCAGGGCGCGAGCCGCGCCGCCACGGCGACCCCTGAGCCGCTGCTGGAGCCGCCCGGCGTCCGCGGCGTGTCCAGGTCCCAGGGATTCCAGGGCGTGCCCATGTGCTGGTTGGTGCCCCAGCCGCCATAGGCGAACTCGACCGTGTGGGTCTTGCCGAGGACGATCATGCCCTGCGCCAGCATGCGCCGGGCGATCGTGGCGGTCTGCGTCGCCCGCCGCTCGCGGAAATGCGCCGAGCCGCCGGTGGTGATCCGGCCCTCGAGGTCGATCAGGTCCTTGAGCGCCACCGGCACGCCGTGCAGCGGCCCGACGGCGTGGCCGGCGCGGATCATCCGGTCGGCGCCCTCGGCGGCGAGCCGCGCGTCGTCGGCATAGACCTCGACGAAGGCCCGGAGCTTCGGCTCCAGGCGCTCGATGCGGGCGAGATGCGCCTCGACGGCGTCGACCGGCGAGATCGCGCGGGCCGCGATGGCGCGGGCGAGATCGTGGGCGGCAAGCTCGGCGGGATCGGTCACGGTGGCGGTCCTCACTGCACGCTGATCCGGGTCATGTCGACGAACCACGACTGGGGCGAGACGAAGCCCTTCACCCGTGGCGACATCGCCCTGGGGTTGAGATCATGCACGATGTACAGCCACGGTGGATCGTCGACCAGGCGCTCATGCGCCGCCCGGGTCGCCTTGGCGATCGCCTCCGGGTCGGTCGCCCCGGCGAGGTCGGCGAGCGCCGCGTCGAAGCGCGCGTCCTTCCATTGCGGGAAGTTGAAGCCCTTGGGCGAGACGTTGGCGGAGGAGAAGTAGCGCGCCATCACGGCGACGTCCGAGGACGGCGAGGACACGTTGAGCGCGTGCGCCCCCTGCAGAACGGCCGCGTCCGGCGCCGCCCGCGCGGAGTTGAGCAGCACCTGCCACTCGACCACGTTGAAGCTGACGTCGACGTTGCAGGTCTGCTTCAGGTTCTCCTGCAGGAACTCGTTCATCGGCAGCGGCTGCATCTGGCCCGAGCCCGAGGTCGAGATCATCACCTTCAGGCTGAGCGGGTTCTTCTCGGTGTAGCCGGCCTCGGCGAGGAGCGCCCGGCCCTTCTTCGGATCGAGCCCGTAGCGGTTCTGCGGCGCGCCGAAATCCGGGTCGCTCGCCTTGAGCCAGCCGACGGCCGGCTCGGCGGTGCCGTTCAGGAAGGTGACGAGCCCCTCCCGGTCGATGCAGTAGTTCAGCGCCTGGCGCACCCGCACGTCCTTGAGCGGGCTGTTCGCCGCGCCGATGTTGTAGAACCACGGCCAGACATGCGGGTAGGAGCCGGTGGTGATGGTAAAGCCCGCCTGGCGCAAGGACGGGATGCCGTCCGGCGCCGGTGCCTCGATCCAGTCGACTTGGCCGGCGCGGAGCGCCGCGATGCGGGCATTGGCTTCCGGAATCGGCATCAGCCGCACCCGGTCGACCTTCGCCAGCTTCTCCTTGTCCCAGTAGCCCTCGTTGCGGGCGAGATCGACCGCCTCGCGCGGCCGCACCCCGGTGATGCGGAACGGCCCGGTGCCGGCCGCCGGCAGCGACGCGACCTTGGCCCAGTCCCGCCCGGCCTTCTCGAACGAGGCCGGCGAGGTGAACAGCAGGTAGACCACCATGTAGGGGAAGTACGAGGCGGGCGCGGCGCTGGTGATCGCGACCGTCCGCTCGTCGATCTTGCGGTAGCTCGCCAGGAGCGGCGCCCGCGCCCGGCTGATGCCGGCGGCCGGCGGCTCGTATTGCGGGCTGTCCTGCTTGAAGAAGCGGTCGAGGTTCCACACCACCGCGTCGGCGTCGAAGGCGGTGCCATCGTGGAAGCGCACGTTCGGGCGCAGGTGGAAGATCCAGGTGTTCTTGTCGTCCGGGGCCTGCTCCCAGCGTTCGGCGAGGCCCGGCCGCAGGGTCGCGAGGCGGTCGGTGCGCGAGAGGTCCCACAGCACCAGCCCCTCGAAGACCGGGTAGCCGAGGAAGCGCATGCCCTCGAAGCCGTTATTCGGCAGGCCGGTGGTGGTCGGAACGTCGGCGGCGGTCATGCCGATGCGCAGGACCGATTCGGCGAAGGCCGGCGCGGCGGTGGCGAGGAGGGCCGAGAGGGTGGCGAACGGGGCGAGCGTGCGGGGCATGGCGGGACGGCGGGCTCCGTGTTGGCCCCTGCCCGCCGCAAGAGCCGGGCCATTCCGGCTGCATGCTCGCTCTCGTCGTCAGCTCTTGAGCCGGTACCCCGTCCGGAAGATCCAGGCGACCGCCGCCAGGCAGGCGAGCAGGAACACCAGGGCCATGCCGAGGCTCACCGCCGGGTTGACGTCGGAATGGCCGTAGAAGCTCCAGCGGAAGCCGCTGATGAGGTACACGACCGGGTTGAGGAGGCTCACCGTGCGCCACACCGGCGGCAGCATGTCGATCGAGTAGAAGCTGCCGCCAAGGAAGGTCAGCGGCGTGACGATGAGGAGCGGCACCAGCTGCAGCTTCTCGAACCCGTCCGCCCACAGGCCGATCACGAAGCCGAACAGGCTGAAGGTGACGGCGGTGAGGACCAGGAACAGCACCATGACGAACGGGTGCTCGATCCGCAGCGGCACGAACAGCGCCGAGGTCGCCAGGATGATCAGCCCGAGCATGATCGACTTGGTGGCCGCCGCCCCGACATAGCCGGCGACGATCTCGACCGCCGAGATCGGCGCCGAGAGGATCTCGTAGATCGTGCCGGAGAAGCGCGGGAAGTAGATGCCGAACGAGGCGTTGGCGATGCTCTGCGTCAGGAGCGTCAGCATGATCAGCCCGGGCACGATGAAGGCGCCGTACGGGACGCCGTCGACCGAGGTGATCCGCCCGCCGATCGCGGCGCCGAACACCACGAAGTAGAGCGAGGTCGAGATCACCGGCGCGACGATGCTCTGGAGCAGCGTGCGGAAGGCGCGGTGCATCTCGAAGCCGTAGATGGCGCGGATGGCGGGCCAGTTCATGTGCGGTCCCTCACGAGATCGACGAAGATGTCCTCGAGCGAGCTCTGCCGGGTCTGGAGATCGCGGAAACGGATGCCGGCGGCGGCGAGGTCGGTCAGCAGCGCCGTGATGCCGGTGCGCTCCGCCTTCGTGTCGTAGGTGTAGGTGAGCGCGCTGCCGTCCTGCGACAGGGCGAGCGCATGGCCGGCGAGTGCCGGCGGCAGGGCGGCGAGCGGAGCGTGGAGCTGCAGCGTCAGCTCCTTGCGGCCGAGCTTGCGCATCAGCTCGGCCTTGTCCTCGACCAGCACGATCTCGCCCTTGGCGATCACCCCCACCCGGTCGGCCATCTCCTCGGCCTCCTCGATGTAGTGGGTGGTGAGGATCACCGTGACGCCCTGGTCGCGCAGGCGGCGCACCAGGCGCCACATGTCCTGGCGCAAAGCCACGTCGACGCCGGCGGTGGGCTCGTCGAGGAACAGGATGCGCGGTTCGTGCGCCAGCGCCTTGGCGATCAGGACGCGCCGCTTCATGCCGCCCGACAGGGTCATGATCTTCGCGTCGCGCTTCTCCCACAGCGAGAGGTCGCGCAAGGTCTGCTCGACATGGGCCGGGTCGGCCTTCAGGCCGAACAGGCCGCGGCTGAAGCTCACCGTCGCCCACACGGTCTCGAAGGCGTCGGCGGTGAGCTCCTGCGGCACGAGTCCGATCAGCCGCCGGGCGGCCCGGGGCGAGGCCAGGATGTCGTGGCCGCCCACCGTCACCGTGCCGGTGCTCGGCGTGACGATGCCGCAGATGATGCTGATGAGCGTGGTCTTGCCGGCGCCGTTCGGCCCGAGCAGGGCGAAGATCTCGCCCTGCCGGACCGCGAGGTCGACCCGCTTCAGGGCGGCGTGGCCCGAGGCGTAGGTCTTCGACAGGTTGTCGATCGCGATGATGGGCGTCATCCGGTCCCGGTGCGTGAGGGGCTGACGGGGTCGCGGATCACCTAGGCCGGCAAGGGCCGGACCGCCACCGCTCCCCGCCCGGAACCCGTCGCGTGACGGCCGAGGGCGGGGCGAATCCGGCCGGGTGTGGCGCGGATGTCCGCGCCTGCTCGCGTCACGCGGTCCGGCCGTCCGCGGTCCTGGCCGGGCCGTCCCCGTCGGCGGGATCGTCGGCCTCGCCCTCGACGGCGTCCCCGTCGTCCTCCGGCCCGTCGGCCTCGTCGTCCCGGGTCCGGGCCTTGGTGTAGAAGTTGCCGACCAGCAGCGCCTCGCCGGCGGTGACCATGGCGCTCAGGTAGGCGTTGATCGTCGCCGGGGCCGCGTCGGGCAGCGCCCGCAGGATCTGCGGCTGCGACAGGCCCTGCGGGCCGGCGCCGTCGATCAGCGCCTTGAGACGGCCCTTGGTCGAGTTGGCCCGCGGGCCCCGCGGGCCGCGCCGGCCTCCCCCCGTCCGGGGCTCGCCCCGATCCGGGCCGGCGGGCCCGGCGGGCGCGGGCGGCGAGGAGAGGCCGAGATCCTCGATCGGCGTATCCTCGATGATCGCCCGGAGCGCGTTCTCGGCGAGGCGGAGCTTCGCCAGCTCCGCGCCGATGCGCTCGTATTCGGCCTCGAGCGCCGCTCGCCGTTCGCTCACATCAGCCAAGGCTTTCATGAGCGCATCATTCCCCGACATCGCCCCTCCAGAGATTCTGGGCAACGGCTCCTTGCACAGGCGACGTGCAGCGTCAACGAAGGCGCGAATGGACGGGAGAGGTCGGCGGCGATACGCCGAGTACGGGCCGTCGCCGGTGCCAGGAGCCGGGCGCCGCACAACAGCCACGAAACCATACGGAATCTGGGATCCAGGCCGCCGCGAGCGTAGAGCGGCGGCGGAGAGACCGCCTCCATGCTCGCCGACAACAAAAAGGCCGCTCGAACGAGCGGCCCAAGTCAAGGGAGGAAACGCCCGTGATGGGCACGCTCTTTGTACGACCCGGACGACAGCGGCGATGTGCGTGATCGCACACGGGGCGACCGCCGCCATGACGAGGCCTCAACCAGGCGGCAACTCGCCCGTGCAGCCCGACATCGATCGGCGTCACCGTCGATCCGGCCGAGGATGGCGCGATGCGCAGCGGCGGGCGGGGTCTCGCCCGGCGCGGTCGGCCGTCCGGCCCACCCTGCTCGACACGTCGCCAGCGCGATGACGATGCGGTGGGCCGCCGCGCGGACCACCGCATGTCCGGCGGCCGGCGATCCGTCCTTCGGGACGCCGGGAGCCGTCGGACCGCGTGCAGTAGCGCACGGCGGCCGGCCATCCGGTGCGCCATGCTTCCTTCATCGCCCGGCGCCGAACGGCCACCGCCGAGCCGGATCGACCAGGAGAGCATGATGAAGCCGATGCCGATCTCCCCCGAACTGATCAACTCCGCCGAGATCATCGCCGAGGTGTCGGGCGTCGAACTCTCTCTCGACGCGCTCGAGGGCGTCGTCGGGGGGGCCGGCTGGGCGGCAGGCACGGGTCCCACCCAGATCGTCTCGCCCGGCAACGCGAAGCTCGGGATCCACGCGACCGGCGTCGCCCCGGGGTCGTCCTGGTCGCCCACTCCGTCGCTCCCGAGACCCGCCTGGGGCCACTGACCAGGGGAGGCGCGCCGCGCCCCGGGGCGTCTCGTCGTCAGGGCATCGAGCAGCCGACGCCCCGCCTCCGGGCGGCCCGTCGTATCGAACCCAGCATGCGGCAGACGGTTGCCGCTGATCGCGTGGGCGGTCCGGCAGGGTACCGGACCGCATGGCTCACGAGGCCGCCGGACATCAGGTGACAGGCATCGGAGCCTGTTTGACGTGCGCCGCGAAATGATCCGCCCTCAGCATCACCCTCATCCCGAGGTGTTGGCGATCGGAGATCGCCTGACCTCGAAGGAGGGCTCCAGACAGCCCCGTGATCCCTGGAGCCCTCCTTCGAGGCCCACTGCGTGGCCACTTCAGGATGAGGTCGTGGATGGGATGGATGAGACCCACGTGATGCTATTCTCGGCGATCAACCAGTCTCTCAGTTGAAGAAGAGTTGATCCTGGATCTGAGCCACGGTGAAGTTCTGGACGATCACGCCGCCGGTGCCGCCCAGCTGCGTCGTGCTGACCAGGACGTCGCTGCCCCGCTGCGTCACCTCCAGGCTCGACGGCGACATCCCCAGGAAGAGCAGGGCATCGGTGTCCCCGGCCGCCTCGTGGAAATCGCTCACCTGATCGAACACCCCGGCCTGGAAGTCGCCGGCCTGGAACGCGAAGACGTCCGAGCCGGCCCCGCCGACGAGGGTGTCGGCCCCCTGGCCGCCATACAGGAAGTCGTTGCCGGCCAGGCCGTAGAGCTGGTTGGTGCCGGCATCGCCCTGGAGGTTGTCGTCGAAGGCCGAGCCGACCAGCCCCTCGATGCCGGCGTAGCTGTCGCCCGCCGCCTCCCCGGTGTTGAAGCCCGGCAGGGACAGCACCGCCGTGACCCCGGTGGTGGCGTAGTCGTAGCGGGCGAAGTCGAAGCCGGCCCCACCGTCGAGCGCGTCGCCGTCCAGGCCGCCCCAGAGGCTGTCGCCACCGTCGCCGCCGAAGAGCGTGTCGCTGCCCGCCAGGCCGTAGAGCTGGTCGTCACCGGCCTGGCCGTAGATCAGGTTGGCGCCGCCATCCCCCTGGAGGTTGTCGGCGAGAGCGGAGCCGACGAGGCCCTCGATGCTGGTATAAGTGTCGCCCGCAGCCTCCCCGGTGTTGAAGCCCGGCTGGTACAGCACAGCCGTGACCCCCGTGGCGGCGAAGTCGTAGCGGGCGAAGTCGAAGCCGGCCCCGCCGTCGAGCACGTCGCCGTCCGGGCCGCCCCAGAGGCTGTCGCCACCGTCGCCGCCCGAGAGCGTGTCGACACCCGCCAGGCCGTAGAGCTGATCGTCACCGGCCAGGCCGGAGAGCTGGTTGGCGCCGCCGTCGCCCTGGAGGTTGTCGGCGAAAGCC
Organism: Methylobacterium nonmethylotrophicum; assembly: GCF_004745635.1. Taxonomy (GTDB): domain Bacteria; phylum Pseudomonadota; class Alphaproteobacteria; order Rhizobiales; family Beijerinckiaceae; genus Methylobacterium; species Methylobacterium nonmethylotrophicum. The sequence goes on from NZ_SRLB01000037.1 coordinate 50,029, forward strand.
GAGCCGACCAGACCCTCGATGCTGGCGTAGGTGTCACCCGCCGCCTCGCCGGTGTTGAAGCCCGGCTGGTACAGCACCGCCGTGACCCCCGTGGTAGCGAAGTCATAACGGGCGAAATCGAAGCCGGCACCTCCGTTCAGCACGTCACCGCCGAGACCACCCCGAAGCTGGTCGCTGCCTGCTCCTCCGATGAGCGTGTCGTTGCCGGCGCCGCCGTTGAACGTGACGCTGCTGCCGATGGACTGGTACACCCCGGCCGTCGCGGCGGTGATGGTGTCGTTCAGGGCCGTGCCGGTGACCGTCGAGTTGCCGGAGGCGCGGATCTCCAGCGGCTTGCCGGTCCTGGAGTAGGTGTTCTGGCCGATGACGCTGGAGAGGTCGGTGGTTCCCGACTCGCGCAGCGACACACGGATGTCGTTCGTGCGCGTCCTTGTGAAGATGTTATCCGATACATCATTGACGCTCGGACCCTGCTCGAAGACGAGGCCCTCGGTGTTATTGGTGAAGATATTATCTGCAACCGTCGAGGGACCGCCCGTCCCGGCATTCACGTAGACGCCGTAGTTGAAGCCGGTGATGGTATTGTCGCTGATCGTGGCGGCGCCGCTGCCGTTACCGACGACGATGCCGGTCCCGGTGCCAGCCGTGCCGGGGTTGGTGATGACGTTGTTGGTGATCGTGGCGCCGTTCGCCAGCACGAAGACGCTCGAATCCTCGTTGCCCGGGACCGTGCCGGAGATGGTGAAGCCGTCGAGCGTGACGCCGGTCGCGCCCGCGTTGATCGCGATGCCGCCCTGGATGACGGCCGACGTGCTGAGGGCGCGCAGGGTGACGTTCGCGGTCGAGACGACGAGGTTCTCGGCGTACGTTCCTTGCGCGACCAGGATCGTGTCGCCGCTCTGGGCCGCGTCGATCGCCGCCTGGATCGTGCCGTAGCCGCTGCCGCCGACCAGGAGCGTGCGTCCTGCCCTGGCGTCGTCCACGACTTCGACATTCGTCAGCGTGTCCGTTCCGGCCGCGTTCGCAACCTGGAAGCTGCCGTTGCTGAAGCTGATCGTCGCGAGGTCGCCGTAGATCGCGGTGTCGATCCCCGCCCCGCCGTTCAGGGAGTCGTTGCCGTTGCCTCCGTTCAGCGTGTCGTTGCCCGCACCGCCGATGAGCGTGTCGTTGCCCGCACCGCCGTTGAACGTGACGCTGCTGCCGATCGCCTGGTACTGCCCGAGCGTCGCGGCGGTGATGGTGTCGTTCAGGGCCGTGCCGGTGACCGTCGAGTTGCCGGAGGCGCGGATCTCCAGCGGCTTGCCGGTCGTGGAGTAGGTGTTCTGGCCGATGACGCTCGAGAGGTCGGTGGTTCC
>NZ_SRLB01000038.1 GCF_004745635.1 Methylobacterium nonmethylotrophicum
GATCGTGTCGCCGCTCTGGGCCGCATCGATCGCCGCCTGGATCGTGCCGTAGCCGCCGGCACCGACCAGGAGCGTCCGCGCGCCATTCCCTGCGATAGCGACTTCTACACCATCAAGCGTATCAATTCCGTCGCCGTTCGAGCCCGAAACTACCCACCGGCCGCCCGAGACTTGGAACGATAAATCTCCATTGAATATTGCAATGTCGATACCAGAACCACCGTTCAACGTGTCGTTTCCAGCCCCTCCCACTAATGTATCGTTTCCTCCCAGGCCGTTCAATACGTCATTTCCGTTAAGACCAAATAAAACATCATCACCAGCGCTACCATTGAGTACTTCGCTGTTGTTTGATCCAATAAAGGTCGCCATCGATTTCCACCCGAGTTTGGCCGCTTTTTTGTTTCGCGGAGTATATCAGATTTTTACTAAACAAGATAACCGTTAGGTACAATCTGTGACATAAAGACAACATATTGTTTACCTAATTACAGAAATGCAACAAACGCCACAGGGCGGACGATATTCCCAGTGCTTCTAAAATGTATCTGCTAAATATTTGTTTGATTAATTTCTCAATATCTCACACAAAATTAAGAGTAAAAAATTTATTATGCTTGATAAATATCACAATCCAGCGTTGTACTCCCGGTCGATCGCAAATATTTTCTCCTGTCCGCGCATGGATGAACCTCCGAGAACGCGCTCAGAGGCGAAGCACCCCGGTTACCCTTGCCCTGCCCAAAGACGAGTTCCTGCTCCCTCAAGGCGTGCGTCCTCTTGTCCGGGTGGGTGTGCCGCAGCGGACATGTCCGATTCACACCGAGGCGGCGTCGGCAAGAGCCAGCTCGACCCGAGGCGCAGCCCATCCGGCGGGAAATGTCTGGATGTGAACATCCTTCGCGCCGGGCACAACCTTGAGCACCTGATCCGGAGCGGCGGGATCAGCTATCTTGGCTGCTGCGCGAGCCACGGCAGGTCTGTCCGTTAGACGTTAGCACTTGGTGGGTAGGCATATGGTCGCCTTCGTCTGCGACATGCTCAGCAGGATCGGGCGTCCATGATCAGTTCGGAACACGCTCAAGGGTGAAGTCCTGCTCGGCCGGCTGGGTCGGACCGCCGGCACGCATGGAGATGAGGCGAGACAGGGCCGCGCGCCTCGCGCTCCTGAGGCGGCGCGGACGCTCGCCCTGCTCCTCGGTGAGGACGTCCTTGCAGAGGGTGCGGTTGCGGCGCCAGGCGATCCCGTGAGATCGATCAGGCCCCGTCACCGTCACCGAACGGTCACCCGGGCATGCTGAATCGGGCGGAGCAAGGAGACTCGCGTGACCGGCACGACCCGCTACGCCCTCTACTTCACGCCCGCGCCGGGCTCAGGTCTCGCCCGCTACGGCAACGCCGTGCTGGGCACCGACAACCACACCGGCGCCGAGATCCCCCGCCCCGAGGGCCTGGCCGACCTTGCCGGCGTCACCGCCTCGCCCCGGCTCTACGGCTTCCACGCCACCCTGAAGGCGCCGATGCGGCTCGCCCTCGGCACCACCGAGACCGACCTGCTCACGGCGGCCGCCGCCCTGGCGGACGACCACCCGCCGGTCCCGGTCGGGCGCTTGCGGGTCGCGACGCTGGGCGCCTTCACGGCGCTGATCCCGGAGGCCGCGCCCGCCGAGCTCGGCCTGTTCGCGGCCGAGTGCGTCGCCGCCTTCGAGCCGTTCCGCGCGCCCCTGACCGAGGCCGAGACGGCGCGGCGCAAGCCGGAGCGCCTGACCCCCCGCGGCCGCGCGCTGCTGGCGCGCTGGGGCTACCCCTACGTCTTCGAGGACTTCCGCTTTCACATGACCCTGACCGACGCCTTGGCCGAGGAGGCCCGCGCGCCCTGGCGCGAGCGCCTCGCCGCGGCCTACGGCGCGGGCGAGCCCCTCACCCTCGACGCCCTGTCGGTGCTGCGCCAGGACGGGTCGGCGCCGTTCCGGGTGCTGCAGCGCTTGCCCTTCGGAGGCTGAACCATGGCCGGACCGCTCGGGCTCGAACCCGCCATCGACCCGACCGCCCGGGTCCGGGAGTGCCGGCTCGGCCGCTACACCGAGGTCGGGCCCCGCACGCAGCTCACCGAGACTTTGCTCGACGACTATTCCTACATCGGCAACGACGGCGAGGTGATCTACACCCGGATCGGCAAGTTCTGCTCGATCGCCGCGATGGTGCGGATCAACCCGGGCAACCACCCGATGGAGCGGGCCTCGCAGAGCCACTTCACCTACCGCGCCGCCTCGTACTGGCCGGAGGAGGAGAACGAGCCGGCCTTCTTCGACCGCCGCCGGGCGAGCCCGGTCGCGATCGGCCACGACGTCTGGATCGGCCACGGCGCCGTGGTGCTGCCCGGGCGCACCATCGGCACCGGCGCGGTGGTGGGTGCGGGCGCCATCGTGACCCGGGACGTCGAGCCCTACACGATCGTCGTCGGCAACCCGGCCCGCCCCGTGCGCCGCCGCTTCGGCGAGGCGAGCGCCGCGCGCCTGCTCGCTCTCGCCTGGTGGGACTGGGACCACGCGCGGTTGCGCCAGGCGCTCCCCGACTTCCGCGCGCTCCCGATCGAGGCCTTCCTTGACAAGTACGCCGGCTAAGCGATGACGGGGTGTCATCCTGCTGTCGTTTAACCGGCGTTTACCTCGCACCGCACACTCAATTCGGGCGAGCGGATGCTGGTTGTCGAGAATCTCACGCGTCAGTACGGGGCGCGCCGTGCCGTGGACGGCGTCAGCCTCGCCATCGAGCGCGGCAGGTTCGTCGGCGTGATCGGGCGCTCGGGCGCCGGCAAGTCGACCCTGCTGCGGATGCTCAACCGCCTCGCCGACCCGACCGGCGGGCGCATCCTGTTCGACGGCACCGACGTGACGGCCCTGCGCGGGCGGCACTTGCGCGCCTGGCGCGCCCGCTGCGCCATGATCTTCCAGCAGTTCAACCTCGTCGGCCGCCTCGACGTGATGACGAACGTGCTGATGGGCCGGCTCAACCAGGTCCCGACCCACCGCGCGCTCCTCAAGCTCTGGAGCGAGGAGGACAAGGCACTGGCCTTGGCGGCGCTCGAGAACTTCGACATGGGGGCGTTCGCCGCCAACCGGGCCGACCAGCTCTCCGGCGGGCAGCAGCAGCGGGTCGCCATCGCCCGCGCCCTGGTGCAGGAGCCGGAGATCATCCTGGCCGACGAGCCGGTGGCCTCCCTCGACCCGCGCAACACCCGCCTGGTGATGGACGCGCTCGCCGACGCCAACAGGCGCTACGGCATCACGGTGCTGTGCAACCTGCACTCCCTCGACCTCGCCCGCGCCTATTGCGACCGGCTGATCGGCCTCTCGGCCGGCCGGGTGGTGTTCGACGGCCGCGGCTTCGACCTCACCGAGGACGTCGCCCGCACCCTCTACGGGCTCGAGGCCGGCGAGGTGATGGACCGGGCCGAGCCCGAAGGCCTCCCGTCGCCGCTGCCGGCCCCGGCCCGCCACGCCGAGGCGCTGAGCGCTTAGATTTCCACGTCCCAGGAAGGACCCGATCGATGCTGAACCGTCGCACCCTCGTGGCCGCCGCCGCCCTGGCGCTCGCTGCCGGCCCGGCCCTCGCGCAGGACTGGAAGGCGAAGTACCCGGAGCTGACCCTCGGCGTCATCCCGTCCGAGAACGCCTCCGGCACCGTCGACCGCTACACTCCGCTCACCGCCTATCTCTCGAAGGAGATCGGCGTGCCGGTGAAGCTGCGGGTCGCCAACGACTACGCGGCGGTGATCGAGGGCCAGCGCGCCGGCAACATCCAGCTCGCCTTCTACGGCCCGGCCTCCTTCGCCCGCGCGGTGATGACCGGCGTGAAGACCGAGCCGCTGGTCAACCAGAAGCACGAGACCGGCGCCTCCGGCTACTACTCGGTGATCTACGTCCGGGCCGACAGCCCCTACAAGACGATCGAGGACCTGAAGGGCAAGAGCCTCGCCTTCGTCGACCCGAACTCGACCTCCGGCAACCAGGCGCCGCGCTTCTTCCTGCAGAAGGCCGGCCACGACGTCGAGAAGCTGTTCGGCAAGACCTTCTTCGCCGGCAGCCACGAGAACGCCGTGCTGGCGCTGGTGCAGGGCACCGCGGATGCCGCCGCCAACCTCTACAACTCCGACACCGACACCACCGTGACCCGCATGGTGACGAAGGGCATGCTGAAGAAGCCCGACGGCTCGCCGATGGCGCAGTCGGATTTCCGCGTCGTCTTCAAGTCCGAGTTCCTGCCGGAAGGCCCGTTCACGGTGCTCTCCAGCCTGCCCGACGACCTGAAGCAGACGATCCGCCAGGCCTTCCTCGACCTGCCGGCCAAGGACAAGGCCACCTTCGACAAGCTGTCGGACGGCAAGGACCTGGGCCTCAACCCGGTGACGCTGAAGGACTACCAGCCGATCATCGAGATGCTCCGCTACAACGACGAGCAGCGCAAGCGGTCGTGAGGCTTTTTCCTTCCCTTCGAGGGAAGGCTTCGAGGCCACCAGGAAAAGGCGCGGGCCCCCTCTCCCGTGTGGGAGAGGGGCCGGGGGTGAGGGTGCTACGGTTCTGAGCCTGGTTTCGACCGTCCCGCTGCCAGCACGACGCTCAGCGCTCTACACTGAAGCGTGTCACCCTCACCCCTACCCCTCTCCCACACGGGAGAGGGGATCCCGCGCTTCGTTTTTCGCCGGACAGTCTCCCGCGTGAGGGCGCCTCGTCCGGCACCGGAGACCCGAAACCCCGTGACCGTCCAGATCGACAGACTGCCCCCGGACCGCGAGAAGGCCCTCCTCGCCGCCTATGCGGGCGCCGTCGCGGCCTCGCGCCGCCGCACGCTGGCGGTCGTCGCCGCGATCGTGGCGCTCTACCTCGTCGCCGGCGCGATGGCCGAGGTGCGGCCGCTCACCTTCCTCGACAACATCCAGAACTTCTCGGCCTACGTCGCCCAGATCCTGCCGCCGCTGACGCTCGCCAACCTGCCGGCGGACCTGGCCGCCTGGTACTGGGGCCTGCCGAAATGGCTCTCGCTGCTGGCCGAGACGCTGCTGATGGCCTATCTCGGCACGCTGTTCGGCGGCATCGCGGCGTTCCTCCTCTGCTTCCTCGCCTCCGCCAACCTGGTGCGCTCTCAAGCTCTGCGCTTCTGCGCCCGGCGCTTCCTGGAAGTGTGCCGCACGGTGCCGGAGGTGGTGTTCGCGCTCATCTTCGTGATCGCCTTCGGGCTCGGACCGATGGTGGGCGTGCTGGCCATCGCCATCCACACCGCCGGGGCGCTCGGCAAGCTGTTCTCGGAGGTCGTCGAGAACATCGACATGAAGCCGGTCGAGGGGCTGACCGGCACCGGCGCCGGCTTCGTCCAGACCGTGCGCTTCGCGGTAGTGCCGCAGGTGCTGTCGAACTTCGCCTCCTACGCGCTCCTGCGCTTCGAGATCAACGTGCGGGGGGCGGGCGTGATGGGCTTCGTCGGCGCCGGCGGCATCGGGCAGGAATTCCTGGTCGCGATCCGCAACTTCTACTACTCGGACGTGAGCGCGATCCTGCTCCTCATCATCCTCACCGTGGTGACGATCGACCTCGCCACCGAGCGCCTGCGCCACCACCTCCTCGGCCGGGAGGCCCACGCGTGAGACGCCGCCCGCCCTCCCCTCTCCGCCAGGCGGCGCTGGCCGACCTCGACGGCCTGCGCGCCCGTCACCCCCATGTCTTCCGGGCCTCGTGGGCCCGCCGCGCCGCCATCCTCGGCACCCTCGCCGTCGTGATCGGCCTCGCCGTCTTCGCGATGGTCCGGCTCGACTTCTCGCTCCTGCGCATCCTGCACGGCCTCACCCGTCTCGGCGAGTTCGCCGGCATGATGCTGCCGCCGTCGGCCGGCGGGCGCCTCGGCCTGTTCGTGACCGCGCTCGGCGAGACCCTGGCGATCGCCTTCCTCGGCACGCTCACGGCGGCCTGCTTCGCCTTTCCGGTGGCGTTCCTCGCCGCCCGCAACGTGGTGCCCAACCCGTTCCTGCGCTTCGGCGTGCGCCGCGGCTTCGACGTGATCCGCTCCGTCGACGTGCTGATCTGGGCCCTGATCTGGATCAACGTCGTCGGCCTCGGGCCCTTCGCCGGCGCGCTCGCCATCGCGTGCTCGGATTTCGGGGCGCTCGGCAAGCTCTTCTCCGAGGCGATCGAGACCGCCGACCGCAAGGCGCAGGAGGGCGTGACGGCGTCGGGCGGCAGCCGGCTGCACCGGGTCCGCTTCGGCCTGGTGCCGGCGGTGCTCCCCGTCCTGGCGAGCCAGGTGCTGTACTTCTTCGAGTCGAACACCCGCTCGGCCACCATCATCGGCATCGTCGGAGCCGGCGGCATCGGCCAGTACCTGACCGAGCTGATCCGGGTGCTGGAGATGCAGCAGGTCGCCTTCCTGGTGCTGATGATCCTCGTCACCGTGGCGCTGATCGACCTCGTCTCGGGCCGCATGCGCCGGGCGATCATCGGGCCTGCGGCACACTGATCCCTCGCGCCGCAGGGGCCTGATGCCGCCGCGTTTTCGCGGCCGCGACAGCCGGCGAAACCCCGTGCGCCGCGATTGTCTTACCCCGGGGCTGGCGCCTATAAGCCGGCTGTTTCACGCGCCCCGTGCGGCGTCGAGAGCCCCGCCGGGCGCTCTCCGCGCGTTAAGGGGCGCTCATCCGCCGGGGAGCAGCATGGCCGGGCATTCGCAGTTCAAGAACATCATGCACCGCAAGGGCCGCGTCGACGCGGTCCGCTCGAAGGTGTTTTCCAAGCTCGCCCGCGAGATCACCGTGGCGGCCAAGCTCGGCACGCCCGACCCGTCGATGAACCCGCGCCTGCGCGCCGCGATCCTGGCGGCCCGGGCCGAGAACATGCCGAAGGACAACATCGAGCGGGCGATCAAGAAGGCGGCCGGCGGCGACGCGGAGAACTACGAGGAGATCCGCTACGAGGGCTACGGCCCGGGCGGCGCCGCCTTGATTGTCGAGGCGCAGACCGACAACCGCAACCGCACGGCGAGCGACGTGCGCTCGGCCTTCACCAAGTCCGGCGGCAGCCTCGCCGAGACCGGCGCCGTCTCGTTCATGTTCGACCGCGTCGGCCTCGTCGCCTTCGACGCCAAGGTGGCCGACGCCGACACGATGCTGGAGGCCGCGATCGATGCCGGCGCCGACGACGTGAAATCCGACGAGACCGGCCACGAGATCACCTGCGAGCAGAGCGCGCTCGGCGAGGTCGCCAAGACCCTGGAGGCCCGGTTCGGCGAGCCCCGCCGCACCGCCCTGATCTGGCGCGCCCAGAACACCGTCGACGTCGACGACGAGACCGCCGAGAAGCTGATCCGCCTCGTCGAGACCATCGAGGACCAGGACGACGTCCAGAACGTGTTCGTGAACTTCGCGGTCTCGGATGCCGTGATGGCGAAGATGCAGGGGTGAGGAGCGGGGCGTCCCCTCCCTTCCCATAGCGCCACACCCTTTCCGGGCCCGGAACGGGTGGAGCGCACTGAACGGACAGCTCACCCCGGCACCCTCAGCCGCGCCCGCAATCCCCCCATCGCCGACCGGTCGAGCTCCAGCCCGCCGCCATAGAGCTCGGCCAGCTCCACCGTGATGGCGAGGCCGAAGCCGTGGCCCGGCACGGTCTCGTCGAGGCGCCGGCCGCGCCGCGCCACCGCCGCGAGCGCCTCGGGCCCGAGGCCCGGGCCGTCATCCTCGATCGCCACCACCACGTCGCTGCCGGCGGCCTCCGCCGTGACCCGCACCGCGCGGGTGCACCACGTGCAGGCATTGTCGATCAGGTTGCCCAGCATCTCGTCGAGATCCTGCGGGTCGCAGGCCGCGGCGAGGCCGGGCGGGATCGCGTGCGCCACCCGCACGCCCTTCCCGGCGTGGAGGCGTTCGAGCGCCGCCGCGAGGTCGGCCACCGGCCCGGCCAGCTCCGTGCGGACCCGCGTCGCGCCCGCGAGGGCGGCGCTGCGGGCCCGGCGCAGGTGGTGGCGCACGCCGCGGTCGAGGCTGGCGACGAGGTGCGACAGGCGCCCGTCCGGGTCGCGGCCGGGCTCCGACAGGGCGAGGCTCAGGGTGGCGAGGGGCGTCTTCAGGCCGTGGGCGAGGTTCGCCACATGGGTGCGGGCCTGGGCGAGCTGGGCGGCGTTCTGGTCGAGGAGGGCGTTGATCGCGGCGGCGAGCGGGCGCACCTCGGCGGGCTGGGGCTCCGGCACCCGCTCGCGCCGGCCCGCCCGCACCGCCTCCAGCTCCTGGCGCAGGCGGTCCAGGGGACGAAGGCCGAGGCGCACCTGCGCCACCGCGCCGGCGGCGAGGAGAAGACCCAGCACGCCGAGGCTCGCGGCGAGCGCCAGGCCCGCCTCCCGCAACGGCCCCCAGACGGCGGCCCGCGGCGCGCTCGCCGCCACGACCGTGCCGTCCGGCAGGGCGAGCACGCGCAGGATCAAGGCCTCGCCCCGCGGGCCGGTGCCGTCGGCCGGGCGCGGCCGGTCGTCGTCGGCATCCGGCGCCGTCGCCACGTCGAGGGTGCCGCCGGCGAGCGATCCGGAGCCGAGCACCGCCCGGCCGCGCCGGACCTGCCAGGCCCAGCCCGAGCCGGGCCGGTCGAAGGGCGGCGCGTCGAGGTCGCGGGCGAGGCGCAAGGACGGGCCCTTCTCCAGCCCCGAGACCAGGGAGAGGATCTGCGCATCGAGCCGCTGGTCGATCTGCCCGCGCACGAAGCGGGCGAGGATCAGTCCGATCCCGAGGCCCGCGACCACGAGCGCGGTCGCGATCAGCGCCAGCGCCCCGACGAGCAGGCGCCGGCGCAGGGAGCCGATCTGGCCGAACCCGATCATGCGGCCTCGCCGGCGGTGAGCCGGTAGCCGTGGCCCCGCACCGTCTCGATCCGGGCCGGGGCGATCTTGCGGCGCAGCCGCGTGATGATGACCTCGACGGAGTTCGACTCGACCTCCGCGTCGCCCTCGTAGACCCGCTCCATCAGCTCGCCCCGCGGCACCACGCCGTCGCGGCGCAGGATCAGGCAGGACAGCACCCGCCATTCGAGCCCGGTGAGCCGCAAGGGCAGCCCGTCCCGGGTGAAGGCGCCGAGGCCCGGATCGAAGCTGATCGGCCCGCAGGCGACGGTGGTGGCCCCGTGGGCGGCGGCGCGGCGCACGAGCGCCCGCAGGCGGATCACCAGCTCCTCGACCCGGAACGGCTTGACCAGGTAGTCGTCGGCCCCGGCCTTGAAGCCCGCCACCTTGTCGCTCCAGGCGTCCCGGGCCGTGAGGACCAGCACCGGCAGGGTGCGGCCGGCGGCGCGCCAGCCCTGCAGAACCGCGATCCCGTCGCGCTTCGGCAGGCCGATGTCGAGCACCGCCGCGTCGTAGGTCTCGGTGTCGCCGAGATGCGCGCCGTCCTCGCCGTTGGGGGCGTGGTCGACGGCGCAGTTCTCGGCGCGCAGGACCCGCAGGATCTCGGCCGCCAGGGCCGCGTCGTCCTCGACGAGCAGGAGCTTCATGGATGCAGTGGCCGTGTGTCCGGAGCGGATTTCGCCGTAGTGCCGGCGGTTTAACCGAACCTGAACGGGGAGGTTCAGGCCCGGTTCCCGGGGCCTGCCGTAAGAGAAGCGCCAATCCGGACAGGGCCTCGACAGACAGGGATCACGCACCATGACCGACCACACCACCCTCGACGGCAAGGTTACCGCGATCGAGAGCGCCGCACCCGCGGCCCCGGCGGCCGACGCTCCGCCCCCGCGGCCCCGCCGCGGCCTCCTCGTCGGCGCCGTCGCGGTGCCGCTGGCGCTCGGCGCCGTCGGGCTCTCGCTGGCCCAGCCGGCCCCGACGCCCCTGACCCCGGTCGCGCCGGTGGCCGTGAGCGCGCTCCAGCCCTCCGGCGCCATCGCCGCCAAGGGCGACGTCGCCGAGATCTTCGGCAACAAGTTCATCCTCCAGGACGGCACCGGCCGGGCGCTGGTCGAGACCGGCCGGGCCGGCGAGGGCGGCACGCTCGTCGCCAAGGGCGAGAGCGTGACGGTGCAGGGCCGGTTCGAGAACGGCGTCCTGCACGCCACCGCCCTGACCCGGGCCGACGGCCGCGTCGAGCCCCTGCGCCCGATGGGCCCGCGCCCCGGCGGCCTCGACTGGGCGAAGGACAAGGTGGGCCTGGGGCCGACCATCGACGTGCAAGCCCTCACCGGCGCGGTGACGGCCGCCGACTACACGGATGTCCGCGTCGCCGGCCGCGGCCCCCGCCACCTCGACGTCGCGGCGAAGGGGCAGGACGGGAAGGAGCGGATGCTCCATGTCGGCTTCGACGGGCAGATCCGCGAGAAGCGGGTCTTCTGAGGATGGGCGGTCGCGCGCAGGGGCGCGCGGCCGCGTCAGCCGCCCGGCGCCCGGGCGAGGCGGCGCTGGCCGATGGCGCTCGCCAGCATGCGGGAGAGCTGCTCGGCCGAGTAGGGCTTGTGCAGCAGCGGGAAGCCGTGGGACCCCTCCTGCGCCAGCACGTGGCTGTAGCCGGAGGTGAGCAGCACCGGCAGGCCGGGATGGCGCTGGCGCAGGGCCTTTCCGAGCTCGATGCCGCCCATGCCGGGCATCACCACGTCGGAGAACACCGCGTCGTAGGCGGGATCCTGCGCCAGCACGTCGAGGGCGGCCTCGGCGTTGGTGACCCAGGTGGTGACGTAGCCGAGGTCGTTGAGGATCTGGGCGGCGAAGCGGCCGACCCCGACATTGTCCTCGACCAGCAGCACCCGCTGGCCGGCGCGGGCCGGCGCCATGCCCTCGTCGGCCGGCAGCGGCCGGCCCGGCTCGGCCGGGGCCGCCACCTCCGGCAGGTAGAGGACGAAGGTGGAGCCGGCCCCCGGGCGGCTCGTCACGTCGACGTCGCCGCCCGACTGCTTGGCGAAGCCGAAGACCTGGCTCAAGCCGAGGCCGGTGCCCTTGCCGACCTCCTTGGTGGTGAAGAACGGCTCGAAGATCTTCTCCATCACCGCCGGAATCATGCCGTTGCCGGTATCGGTGAGCGAGATCGCCGCGAAGGGGCCGTGCGCGGCGGCGTGGCCGCGGATCTCGGGCTTCTCCGCCCCGCAGGCCACCGCAAGGGTGAGCGTGCCCTCCCCCTCCATCGCGTCGCGGGCATTGACCGCCATGTTGATCAGCGCGGTCTCGAACTGGCTCAGGTCCGCCCGCACGAAGCAGGGCCGGTCGGGAGCCTGCGTGACCACCCGGATGCGTGCGCCCGTCACCGTGTCGAGCATGTCGGCGACGCCCTGCAGACGGGCGACGACGTCGAACACCTCCGGCGCCAGGGCCTGGCGGCGCGCGAAGGCCAGGAGCTGGCCGGTGAGCTTGGCGGCGCGGTCGACCGTGTCGGAGACCGCGTCGAGGTAGCGCGCCTTGCGGGCCTCCGGCAGGTCGGGCCGGCGCAGGAAATCGACCGAGGAGCGGATGATGGTGAGCAGGTTGTTGAAGTCGTGCGCGACGCCGCCCGTGAGCTGGCCCACCGCCTCCATCTTCTGCGACTGCCGCAGGGCCTCCTCGGCCTGGACGAGGCGGTGCGCCCGCTCGCGGCTCTCGGTGACGTCGCGGGCCACGCAGTAGAGGTTGCCCTCGAACGGCACCGCCCGCCAGGACAGGGTGCGGTAGCCGCCGTCCCGGGTGCGGAACCGGTTCTCGAACGACAGGGTCGGCTCGCCGGCGCCGAGGCGCCGGATCTCGTCCCGGGTCCGGTCCTGGTCCTCCGGATGCTCGAGCCAGGCGGAGGTGCGCCCCACCACCTCCTCGGGCTGCCACCCCAAGGTCGCGGTCCAGGCCGGGTTGACGCTGAGCCAGACGCCGTCCGCGTCGGCCACCCCCAGCATGTCCCGGCTCACCTGCCAGATCCGGTCGCGCTCGGCGGTGCGGGCCGCGACCTGGCGCTCCAGCGTCTCGTTGAGGGCGCGCAGGGCGTCCTCGAGCCGGCGCCGGGCGCTGATGTCGTTGAACAGGACCGCGACGTGGTGCGCCTCGGGCGGATCGACGCGGAAGGCGTGCACCTCGAACCAGCGCTCGCCGAGCGCCCGGGCCGGCTGGACGAAGCGGATCGACTCGCCGGTCGTCGCGACCCGGCCGTAGAGGTCGTACCAGTGCTGCTCGAGGCCGGGGGCGAGGTCGCTCATCCAGCGCCCGGCCGCGTCGGCAAGGCCGGTATGGCGCGCGAAGGCGGGATTCACCTCGAGGAAGCAGTAATCCTCCGCCCGGCCGTCCGCGGAGAAGCGGAGCGCGATGACGCAGAAGCCGGCATCGATCGCCTCGAACAGCGTGCGGTAGCGGGCCTCGCTCCGGCGCAAGGCCTCCTCGGCCTGGCGGCGGCCGGTGATGTCGATGATGACCTCGAAGCCGTTGCCGTCGTCGAGGCGGGTCGCCGCGCACAGGCCCCAGAAGCGCGAGCCGTCCCGGCGCAGATACTCGCGCTCGGTCGGGTCGGAGCGCCCCTGCGCCTGGATTTCGGCAATGACGGCCCGGGAGACCGCCTGCCACTCCGGCGGCACCAGGGTGGCGCCCGACAGGAGGCCCCGGGCGAGGTCCTGGCGGCCGTAGCCGCTCATCGCCAGGAAGGTGTCGTTGGCCTCGAGCACCTGGCCGTCCATGTCGAAGACGATCGCCCCGACGGTCTCGATGCTTAGCGCCGTGCGCAGCCGCGGGTCGACGAGGAGGCCCGGGCGCGCCAGCGGATCGCCGGGCCGTCCGGCCTCGGCCAGGGCGGCCCGGGCCGCGCGCGCCTCCGCCTCGGCCTGCGCCCGCCCGCGTTCCGCCGCCGCGAGGGCGGCGCGCAGCCGGTCGTTCTCCGCGACGAGGTCGGGGGCCTGCCCGTATCCGGGGTCCGTCATTCCTCTCCCATCCGTCCGGGCGCCTCCGCGCCCCCGGGTCCCGCACCGCTTGCCCCCGACCGGGGGATCAGGGCCCGCCGCCCCATATAGCGGAGGCCGGCCGTCCGTCTCCCTCCGCCCGCCCGCGACCATCGGCCGGGGCTCGGGGCCGGGCGGATTGCGGCCGGACGCGGAAGGCCGCATATCCGTCAGACCCCGCGACGGCGGGGCGCGGAGGCGTTGAGTGACGATCCAACCGACCCGTTGCAGCAACGCGGCCCTGCGGCGGGCGACGCGCCGCGTCGGGCAGCTCTACGACGACGCCCTGGCGCCGAGCGGCCTGCGCACGACCCAGTACGGCCTGCTCGCCATGATCCGCGGCCTCGGGGCGCCGACGATGGGCGAACTGGCCGAGGCGATGGTAATGGACCTCTCGGGGCTCGCCCACACCCTCAAGCCCCTGACCCGCGACGGCTATGTCAGCGTGGTGCCGGACCCGCAGGACCGTCGCGCCCGCCGCATCACCCTGACCTCGGCGGGCGCCGCCAAGATCAAGGAGGCGACGCCGCTGTGGCGCAGCGCGCAGGCCCGCTTCGAGGCTGCCTTCGGGCCCGACCGCGCCGACCTCCTGCGCGACCTCCTGTGGCACCTGGCCTCGCCGGATTTCCAGGAGGCGTTCGGTGCGCAGGGCGCCGGTGCGGACCGGCACGAGCGGGCCCTCGACACCCGCTGATGCCGGGCGGCGCTGGCGGGCCGCTCGGGAAGCGGCCGCACGCCGCCCGCACGCGGCAGCTATGCCGCCCGCACCGTGTCGAGGAAGCGGGCGACCTCGGCCGAGAGGTGCTCGGACTGG
>NZ_SRLB01000039.1 GCF_004745635.1 Methylobacterium nonmethylotrophicum
GCCGGCCAAGCTACCCGTGGTGGAAAGGCCCACGGTCCACTAACATTCCACTCGGGCCACCTCGTGGGGGCTGATCAATCTGACGCCAGTGACTGTATCCAGAGCAAAGCACTACAGGCACAAGGCGGCCGTCACCGAGCGCTTACGCTTCGTCGAACGACACAATGATCACCTCCTCACCCCGGCGCGATGGGATGCAGCCAGCGGCCGGTGCCCAAGCGGACATGAAAGTCGGTCCCCGTTCATAGCGGGCACGCGACCTCGCACGAGGCGCAGGAGCATATCGGCGCTGGCGGGCGGCCAGTTCCTGCCGCCAGGCGAACGCCGGCCGCGCCACTAAGCACGAGGCCGGAGATGGTGCTGCGGGATGGCTGCGGGGCAGTGCCATCGTCGCGTCCGGACCGCACCGACGACCCGTCGGCCTTGCCAGGGACGATCCGCCAGGATGCGGACATGGCGCGCATGGGATCGAGTCGAGGGATCCCCGCACTCCGGGTGGCGGCTGAACGGGGAGCGGTGCGGATGATCATCTGGTCAGGCGCGAGGTCGACCTGATCGACGACGAGACCGGCCGGGATGAGGGGCAGCAGGCGTTTGCACCCAGGCAGGGCCATCATCTCGTCGGTCAACCGGGGTTCGCTCAGGGTCGGGGTTGATCATTGCAGCTCCAATCCCTCAGACAGTCGCCGACGACCATCCGTCCGGTACGTCACCCACGGCGACAAGATCAAGTGACAACAAAACGGCCTATTGCGCAACGAATGGATTTCTGATTCCTTGGTTGCCCCAGGGGATTCGGATCTAGCAGAGATCTCCACCCCTCTCGCGACATCAAAAAGGTAAGCATAATGCATTATCATGTCAAATATCTTCAGTGTCGCTGCTTTTTAAACCGTCACTTATTGTATTTAAATGTAATTGCCTGGCAATAATCGATCAATCAAGATATATATTTGAGCAATTATTATGCAGTGCGGTATGTAATGACAAAATAACGAATGAATGTGCAACTCCTAAATGATTAATTTACTAATATCGTTAGGTAATATTAGAAAAATACTCGGAAATAAATTAGCATAGATTTCATCCTGTAAATGTAAACATATGGAGGATGAGGTGAATATTTTGTTTTATGTAGAGCCAGTTTCATTTCAGGATAATCATTTATTTTTTAGTCCAATCATGAATATTATTCGCTGCATAATCAATGCTAATCAGTTCGATAATATAAAATTTGGAATCGCTACAAACGAAAGTCTTTTCCGGGAGTATAACCGATGGTTATCATACGGTGGACAAATATCAACCTATCGAAAATTAGTAAATGAAGTTGATATACTTGAGCAATTTAATTTCGACTTTAATCTCTATGCAAAAAATCTGTTCTTTGGCGGAGAGCCTGTTTATACCGTCGACAAGATATTTCAAGACATCGAGAGAGAGTTTGCGCCTGATGTAATTGTATGCTTCACGCAAAATTCGACACTCGAGAAATTCTCTAATGATAAGCTTGTATTATTTTGCGAGCGGGGGCCGTTGCCAAGATGGAACGGGAAAGATAATTTTTACTTCGAGCACAATAGTCATCAGGTGCGCTCGATCCTCAATCGGCGAATTTCTGACATTATCAACTACGATAGTAAGTATACATCCAATATATTAGAGTTATTTGGGATGTACAATCATCGCATGCCACAAAAGAGCGACGCATCTGCATATTTTAAAGAATGGATAGACAGAAAGAGGCAGGGAAAAAACGTTGCCTTGATAGCAAACCAGCCGCACAATAGCATTATTGTTTCCGGCGCCGCCGGAGGGGCTTCCACAACGTCGTTCATGATGCGGACCCTCCATAAATTGCCGTCAGATTGGATTGCGGTTGCTACGTACCATCCTGATATGGGCAGGTGTTCGGAGCTTGATTCGCGATTGAGTTCCGATTTTTCAAATATTTTTACAATTCCGGACGAGCTCAAGCAGTTTAGTTCGGAGGCGTTCTTAGAGTGCGTTGACGCAGTTATTACTATAGGTTCGAAAGTTGCGCTGTCCGCAGCTTTAACTGGCAAAAGGGTCGTCTCGGAAAAGGGAACCATGTTTTCTGGCATCTCCGGTCAAGACGTAATTCACCTTGACACGATAAAGCCGTTCTCTGACAATGAAGCCGGAAACATACTAAAGTTTTTGTCAAATCGCTATGTGATTTCTTATGAGGATTTGTTCGAGAAGAGCGGATATTTTGTATCACACATCGAAAACATGAAAAAACATGGAGATATTGATGATTTTTTCCTGGATAGATCAAATTGGAATCTTTCTTGTCTTAAAAAGATGTATGGCGAGTGAGCAACAAGTTCGAACCAGAAGCTCAATCATGTTAAACAAGAGCGCTTTCACTCGAGCGGCTGATCGACGATGATTCGTGTATCTGACTTGGGCATGGGCCGATCGTGATGATGATCGAACCTGGACGTGAGCCCGAGGAGCTGCTGCATGTCCCACCCGAGATGGCGGGCCTGAGTTCCGACGCGGCCGACGAACGCCGTGCAGCGCTCGAGCGTTTCGCTGCGTGACGATCGGGACAGTAGAGGCCGATACCGTCCGCCGGACCGACCGGAAGACCGGGCCGGGGCGGGGTCGTCCGCGTGGCATTCGGAGACGGGCCGGCCGATCGCGGAACCACCGGTCGGACCGGGCCAGCGGCCAGATCGGATAAGGCCTTGCCATTCTTGTTGGTTCTGGTGAGCGCGCTGGGACTCGAACCCAGGACCTACAGATTAAAAGTCCGTTGCTCTACCAGCTGAGCTACGCGCCCGCTCCTGGGGATGACGGCACGGCGCTGGTAGGCCGGCCCTGTCCTGTTCGGAGCAGTCGCGGACATAGGGGGTTGACGCGGCCGGGTCAACCGGGAGACCAGGGCGGCCCACAGCCGCGCGGCCCGATGTCGACCGATTCTGCAACACCTGCCGCGTCCGGCCGAGGCTCCGGCCCTGACCCCTGGCGCCGCTTCGCCGGTCTCCTCCTCGGCGCGGCGGCGGTCGTGGGCCTTCTGGTTCTCGCCTTCGTGGCCGCGCTGGACCCTTACGGATTGCGGGCCGCGCCGGGTCGGGCGCCGGGGCCGATCATGGATCTGAACCAGCGGTTCATGTACCCGCAGGTGGTGCGCGGCGGGGCTTACGACTCCGCGGTGTTCGGCACCTCGACCGCCCGCCTCCTCGACCCGGACGCCCTCGGTCGGGCCTTCGGCGGGCATTTCGCCAATCTGGCGATGAACGCGGCGACACCCTGGGAGCAGATGCAGCTCGCCCGCCTCTTTCTCACGCGGGCACCGGCCAAGTCCGTGCTGTTCGGGATTGATGGACCATGGTGCGAGGCCGACGCCGACGTGAGGCGGCTCACCTTCCGGGCCTTCCCACCCTGGCTCTACGAGGCGACGCCCGGCACGATCGCCTTCCTCCATCAGTGGAACCTGCAGAGCGTGCAGGTCGCTGGCCGGGTGCTGCTCCATCGTCTCGGGCGGATGCCGGTGCGGATCCGCCAGGACGGCTACGAGATCTTCACGCCGCCGGACTCGCGCTACGACGCCGCCCGCGCGGCGGCGCATATCCACGGCGACGCGCCCGTCCCGGAGGGAGCGCCCGAGGCGGATCCCGCCACGCCGGCGCTCGCCTGGCTCGACGCGCTCCTCGGCCTCGTGCCCGCCGATGGCCTGAAGCTCGTCGCCTTCATGCCGGTGAACGTCGCGGCACAGCCGCGGCCGGGCAGCCCCGCCGCGGCACGGGAAGCGGCCTGCAAGGCGCGGGTGGCGGCGATCGCCCGCCGGCACGGCGCCACGCTGGTCGATTTCCGCATTCCCTCGGCGGTGACGCGGGACGACACCAACTACTGGGATGCCCTGCATTACCGCCTGCCGATCGCCGGCCGGGTGGTGGCCGCCCTGAGGCGGGCGGTGGACGAGGGCCGCGACGACCCGGACGGGTTCTACCGGGTGCTCGCCGCGCCGCGTCGGCCGGAGCGTTGATCCGTCACGCCGCCCGGTCGCGCTCCGCCTTCTCCCAGCCCTCGCGGGTCTCGCCGATGAAGTCGGATAAGCGCCCGGCCGCGATGGCGCGGCGCAGGCCCGCCATGAGATCCTGGTAGTAGGACAGGTTGTTCCACGTCAGCAGCATCATGCCCAGGATCTCGCCGGCGCGGACGAGGTGGTGCAGGTAGGCCTTGGTGTAAAGATTCGCCGCCGGGCAGGTCGATTCCGGGTCGAGCGGGGCGTTGTCCTCGGCGAAGCGCGCGTTGCGCAGGTTGAGGCGGCCGTGGCGGGTATAGACCATGCCGTGGCGGCCGGCCCGGGTCGGCATCACGCAGTCGAACATGTCGATGCCGCGGCTTACCGCCTGCACGATGTCGTCGGGCGTGCCGACCCCCATCAGGTAGCGCGGCTTCTCCGTCGGCAGGTGCGGCTCGACGGTCTCGATCATCGCCAGCATCGTCGCCTGCGGCTCGCCGACCGCAAGCCCACCGATGGCGTAGCCCTTGAGGTCGAGCTCGACCAGCGCCTTCGCGCTCTCGACCCGCAGGCCCGGGATGTCTCCGCCCTGGACGATGCCGAACATCGCCCGTCCGGGCTGGTCGCCGAAGGCGATGCGGCAGCGCTCGGCCCAGCGGAGCGACAGACGCATCGCGCTCTCGATCGCCGATTCGGGGGCGGGCAGGCGCACGCACTCGTCGAGCTGCATCTGGATGTCGGCGCCGAGCAGGCCCTGGATCGCGATCGAGCGCTCGGGGCTGAGGAGATGCGTCGAGCCGTCGAGATGCGACTGGAACCGCACGCCCGTCTCGTCGAGCTTGCGCAGGCCCGCCAGCGACATGACCTGGAAGCCGCCGGAATCGGTCAGGATCGGGTAGGGCCACTGCATCATCGCGTGCAGCCCGCCGAGCCGTGCCACCCGCTCCGCGCCGGGGCGCAGCATCAGGTGGTAGGTGTTGCCCAGCACCACGTCGGCGCCGAGTGCCTTCACCTGCTCGGGATACATCGCCTTGACTGTGCCGGCGGTGCCCACCGGCATGAAGGCCGGGGTGCGGATGACACCCCGCGGCATCCGGATCTCGCCGGTGCGGGCGGACCCGTCGGTCGCCGCGACCGTGAAGCTGAACTGGTCGGTCATCGCGTCTCCGCCCGGAAGAGCAGGCTGGCATCGCCGTAGGAGTAGAACCGGTAGCCCCGCGCGATCGCCGCCGCGTAGGCCGCCCGCATCGGCTCCAGGCCGGCGAAGGCCGATACCAGCATGAACAGCGTCGAGCGCGGCAGGTGGAAGTTGGTCATCAGCACGTCGACCGTGCGGAAGCGGTAGCCCGGGGTGATGAAGATGTCGGTGGCCCCGGTCCAGGGCCGGATCGTGCCGTCGGGATCGGCCGCGCTCTCGAGGAGCCGCAACGCCGTGGTGCCGACGGCGACGATGCGTCCGCCATTGGCCCGTGCCCGGTTCAGGGCCTCGGCGGCCTCCGGCGCGATCTCGCCGACCTCGGCGTGCATGCGGTGCCCGTCGGTGTCGTCGGCCTTCACCGGCAGGAAGGTGCCGGCGCCGACATGGAGCGTCACCCGCACTTGCGCCAGGCCGGCGGCGGCGCAGGCCCGCAGAAGCTCGGGCGTGAAGTGCAGGCCGGCGGTCGGCGCCGCCACGGCGCCGGGCTCGCGGGCATAGACGGTCTGGTAGTCGGCCGCGTCCTGCGCGTCGGTCGGGCGCTTGGCGGCGATGTAGGGGGGCAGCGGCAGTTCGCCCAAGGCCGCCACCGCCTCGTCGAGGGCGGGCCCCGCGAGATCGAAGGCGAAGGTCGTCTCGCCCCCCTCCCCGCGCGCCACGACCGTGGCGTCGAGGCGGGTGAGCGCGCACGTGCCGCCCTCGCCGGCCTGGCCGAAGCTGACCCGGTCGCCGACCCGCAGGCGCTTGGCCGGGCGCGCGAAGGCGCGCCAGCGATCCGGGCTTTCCCGGAGGTGAAGCATCGACTCGATCCGCACCGCGCCGCCCTCGGGGCGGTGGCGCAGGCCGTGCAGGCGGGCCGGGATCACCCGGGTGTCGTTGAACACCAGCACGTCGCCGGGCCGCAGCAGGCCCGGCAGCTCGCGTACGATGCGGTCCTCGGGCGGTGAGCCGGGGTGGAGCAGCATCAGGCGGCTTGCATCCCGCGGCACCGCGGGCCGGAGCGCGATGCGGTCCTCCGGCAGGTCGAAATCGAACAGGTCCACGCGCATGGGCGCCCTTCAGCCAGGAATCCGCCGCCGGATCAATGGGGCATGGCATCAGGCGGGCATGGTCGAGGGGCCAGGATCGAGAGGGCATGATCGAGAGGGCATGATCGAGAGGGCATGGCGCGCCGCGCCCCGGCGCCCCATCTGGTGCGGCGTCTTACGATCGTCGCGGAGTCCCCCGTCATGGCCAGCCATCCGACCCTCGATGCCGAGCTCGTCGTCTGGTGGGAATGCGAGGCCGAGCGGCTCGAGACGCTCGCAGCCTCGGCCCGTTTCGGATTCATGCAGCGCCGCTACGCCAGCAAGGCGGCGGCAGCCCGGGCGCGGGCCCAGGTGAGCCGCCTGCGCGAGCAGGCGAGGGGCACGACCGCCCGGCCCGCCACCACCTGATCCGACCGAGATCTTCCCCAACGGAATAGCCCGCACCCGACCTCTTAGCCCGGGCTATGACCTGTGCCGTGGCCTTCCGCGGCGCGCCGCCTTAAGGGGGCGGCGCAGCGCCGCGGCTGCGGCTCCTCGCGCGCGGCACGACCTCGTCTCTCGGAAGACCGTCATGGAACGTGCGCAAGCCGCCGCCCTCGCCAGCGCCGGGCTCGGGCTCCTGGTGCTCGGGCTCAAGTTCGGCGCCTGGTGGATCACCGGCAGCCTCGCGCTCTATTCCGACGCGCTCGAGAGCATCATCAACGTGGTGGCGGCGATGACGGCCTTCGTCGCCCTGCGGGTCGCCGCCCAGCCCGCCGACCAGGAGCATCCCTACGGCCACCACAAGGCCGAGTATTTCTCGGCGGTGATCGAGGGGGCGCTGATCATCGTGGCCGCCGTGATGATCCTGCGCGACGCCTACGGCGCCCTCCAGGACCTGAAGCCCATCGATGCGCCGCTGGTCGGCGTCGCCGTGAACGGCGTCGCCACCGTGATCAACCTGGTCTGGGGCGTGATGCTGATGCGGCGCGGCCGGGACTGGCGCTCGCCGGCCCTGGTGGCCGACGGCAAGCACGTGCTCGCCGACGTGGTCACCTCGGGCGGCGTGCTCCTCGGCCTCGGCCTCGCCACCCTCACCGGCTGGCTGGTGCTCGATCCGGTGATCGCCGTCCTGGTCGCGCTCAACATCCTGTGGTCGGGCTGGGGCATGGTGCGGGATTCGGTCAACGGCCTGATGGACCAGGCCGCCCCGGCCGAGATGGTGGCGCAGATCCGCCGGCTGATCTCCGAGCACGGCGCGGGCGCGCTGGAGGCCCACGACGTGCGCACCCGCCACGCGGGCCAGGCCACCTTCATCGACTTCCACCTCGTCGTGCCGGGCGAGATGACGGTGGCCGAGTCCCACGCCATCTGCGACCGGCTCGAATCCGCCATCGAGGGGGCGGTGGAGGGCGCCGTCGTGGCGATCCACGTCGAGCCGGCCGAGGAGGCCAAGCAGCGCGGGCTGCCGGTGATCTGAGCTGACTGGCGCTGACAGGCCAACGCTTCGTCCGCTGAGGTTTCTGTTTTGCCGCAGGTCTTTATCGCAAGATCGGCGGCCACTTCTGCGAAACCTGCTTAGCGGCCCGGGGTCAGCACCGGCACCATCCGGCGCATCGCCTCGGTGAGATCGGCGGCGGAGCGGGCGAAGCACAGCCGCAGGAAACCCTCGCCGCCGGGGCCGAAGGCCGAACCGGGGGCGAGGCCGACATTCGCCTCGTCGACGAGGCGCTTGGCGAGCCGCCGGTCGTCCGGCTCGGCCGGCACCCGCGGAAAGGCGTAGAAGGCGCCGGGCGGGGCCGGCAGCTCGACGCCCGGTACGGCGCCGAGCGCGCCGCTGACGATGTCGCGGCCGGCGCGGGCCTGCGCGACCTGCTCGGCCACGAGTGCCTCGCCGTCCCGGATCGCCGTGACGGCGGCGTGCTGCAGGAAGGTGGCGACGCCGGACGTGCCGTAGAGCACGAGGCCGTCGACGATCCGGCCGATCGATTCCGGTCCTTCGAGCCAGCCGACCCGCCAGCCGGTCATCGCCCAGTTCTTGGAGAAGGTCTGGACGAACAGCACCCGGTCGCGGTCCTCGGGCTGCCACACGTCTCGGATCGAGGGCGCCCGGCCCAAGGCCTCGTGCGCCGGATCGAAGCAGAACCGGCCGTAGATCTCGTCGGCGATGATCCAGAGCCGGTGCCGCCGGGCGATGGCCAGCACCGCCTCGAGGTCGGCCCGGGTCGCGACCCAGCCGGTCGGGTTCGCCGGGGTGTTGAGCACGATCGCCCGGGTGCGGGGCGTGATCGCGGCGGCGATCCGCGCGATGTCGAGGCTCCAGCCGGCGTTCGCGTCGAACTGCATCGGGACCGGGACGGGCCGCGCGCCCTGCATCGCGACCGCGCCGAAGAAGTTCGACCAGGTCGGGGTCGGCAGCACCACCTCGTCGCCGGGCTCGGCACTGAGGCGGATCGCCGTGTGGAAGGCATGCATGCCGCCGACCGTCACGAAGAAGCGCTCGGGGCCGACCGGATCGCCGTAGAGCCGCGAGACGTACTCCGCCAGGGCCTCGCGCAGAGCCGGGATGCCGAGCATGCGGGTGTAGAAGGTGGCGCCGTCGCGAAGGGCCCTTTGCGCCGCCTCGGCGATGAAGGCCGGCGTCGGCCGGTCGCCCTCCCCGACCCAGAGCGGGATCAGGCCCGGCCGGTCGAAGCCGTAGGCCACGAGTTCGCCGATGCCGCTCGGCAGCACCCCGGCCGCCTCGCGGCTCACCGGCGGCATCGTGTCGGGCAGGGGCGTGACGGTCATGCTGTGAGTCTCACCGGACGGGACGGGAGGCCCAGGCATCGCAAGCGGGGCGCTGCGGCGCAAGCCGGAGCGCGAGCACGTCAGATCCGCGTCGCGATGAAGAACCAGCGCGTGCCTTCGAGCGAGCCGGTCTCGCTCAGGGGGAGGAACGGCCCCTCGTCCGAGCGGCAGAAATGGCGCTTGAACCGGTCGGCCGGGAAGTAGCCGAGCAGCGTGTCGACCGAACCGCCGAACTTCTCCAGTCCGGCCCCGCCATGGACCTCGACGAACCAGTTCGGGATCCGGTCCCGCGACGCGCCGGCGCCCTCCAGCACGGCACACTCGAAGCCCTCGACGTCGACGTAGACGATGTCCGGCGTGCCGAAATCCTGAACCAGGCTGTCGATCGAGCGGCAGGTCACCCGGATCTTGCCATGGGTGCCGGCGCCGCCGTCGACCTGGCCGTTCAGGCTCTCGTTGAATTCGAGCGTGCCGTCCTGGCTCGCCGCGGCCGCATGCAGGATCGTCAGGTTGCGGGCGCCGTTGAGGGCGACGTTCTCGTTCGCGACGCGCGCGTTGTGCGGATTGGCCTCCAGGGCCACGACCCGGCCGGTCGGCCCGACATGGGTGGCGAGTTGCAGGGCGACGACGCCCTGGTGGGCGCCGAGGTCGAAGACCACGGCGCCGTCCTTCAGCGCCCCGCTCTCCTTGAAGAACGTGATCTCGGCGAGGCTGCCCGAATCGTGATCGTACCATTCCTCAGCGACCGGATCGCAGAGGCTGACCGTGAGGGCGATCCCGCCGAAGCGATGCGTCACCACCCGCCGCTCGAAGGTCTTGAGCGAGCGTTCCAACTTGGCTCGCCGCGCCATGGACTGCATCCATGGCGGCATCAACTGCTTGGACAACGCCGTCAGCATGGGATGAACGTCCCTTTCCCGATCGCCATGTCGTGCATAGCAGACCGGGACCGGGGGGCCGAAGCGACTTCCAGTTTCTCGGTTAAGCGCTTCTGGCCGAAGATGCTGCGATGATGTCGACGTCCGTCAACATCTCGGTGAGGTGTGTATTTTTTTGGTGAGCGCGGCGTTTGGCAAGAGAGGTGCCGGATCCCCTCTCCCGCGTGGGAGAGGGGATCCGGCATCACAATCTTGATTGTCTTCTCACGTCGTCACCCCTGCCGCACCAGGATCAGGGTGGCGAGCGGCGGCAGCGACAGGGTCAGGGAGTGGTCCTGCCCGTGCGAGGCGTCCGCCACCGCGTCGACCCCGCCGTAATTGCCGACATTGCTGCCGCCATAGCCCTCGGCATCCGAGTTGAACGCCTCGCGGTAGTGCCCGCCCATCGGTACGCCGATGCGGTAGCCGTGACGCACCACGGGGGTGAAGTTCGACACGACGATCGCGATTTCGCCCGGCTCGCGGCCCTTGCGGGCCCAGGCGATGACGTTGTTCTCGGCATCGTCCGCCACCAGCCACTGGAAGCCGGCGGCCTCCGTGTCGCGCGCGTACAAGGCGGGCGTCGAGACGTAGAGGTGGTTGAGGTCGCGCACCAGCGCCTTGAGGCCAGCATGGAACGGATCCTCAAGCAGGTGCCAGTCGAGGCTCTGGTTGTGGTTCCACTCCCGCTCCTGGCCGAACTCGCCGCCCATGAACAGCAGCTTCTTGCCGGGATGCCCCCACATGAAGCCGAAATAGGCGCGCAGGTTCGCGAATTTCTGCCAGCGGTCGCCCGGCATCTTGCCGAGCAGCGAGCCTTTGCCGTGCACCACCTCGTCGTGGGACAGGGGCAGGATGAAGTTCTCCGAGAAGGCGTAGAGCAGCCCGAAGGTCAGGTCGTGGTGGTGGTAGCGCCGGTGGATCGGCTCCTTCGAGATGAAGCGCAGGGTGTCGTGCATCCACCCCATGTTCCACTTGAAGCCGAAGCCGAGGCCGCCGGTATAGGTCGGGTGCGAGACGCCCGGCCAGGAGGTCGATTCCTCCGCCACCGTCATCGTGCCGGGGGCATGGCTGTAGGTCGCCTCGTTGGTCTTGCGCAGGAAGTTGATCGCGTCGAGGTTCTCGTTGCCGCCGTACTGGTTCGGGATCCACTCGCCGGCCCGGCGCGAGTAATCCAGATAGAGCATGGACGCCACCGCATCGACCCTGAGGCCGTCGAGGTGGTAGTGCTCGAGCCAGAAGCGGGCGTTGGAGGCCAGGAAGGCCGAGACCTCGGTGCGCCCGAAATTGTAGATGTAGGTGCCCCAGTCCTGGTGGAAGCCCTGGCGCGGGTCGGCGTGCTCGTAGAGGTGGGTGCCGTCGAACTGGCCGAGGCCGTGGGCGTCGAGGGGGAAGTGGCCCGGCACCCAGTCGAGCAGGATGCCGATGCCGGCCTCGTGCGCGGCGTTGACGAACTCCGAAAAGTCTTCCGGCGAGCCGAAGCGGCTGGTCGGCGCGTAGAGCGAGACCGGCTGGTAGCCCCAGGACCCGTCGAACGGGTGCTCGGTGATCGGCAGGAGCTCGATATGGGTGAAGCCCATCTCCTTGGCGTAGGGAATCAGGCGCGCGGCGAGCTCGCGATAGGTGAGGTAGCGGTTGCCCTCCTCCGGCACCCTGGCCCAGGAGCCGAGATGGACCTCGTAGATCGAGATCGGGCCGTGGCGGTGGTCGAGGGCGTTGCGGCTCTGCATCCAGGCCTGGTCGCGCCAGGCCGGCGACGGCAGGCCCTCGAGGCGCGAGGCGGTCTCGGGCGGCTGCTGCGCCGCGAAGGCGACCGGATCGGCCTTGAGCGGCAGGAGCGCGCCGTCGGGGCCCCGGATCTCGAACTTGTAGTGGCCGCCCTTCTTCAACTCGGGGATGAACAGCTCCCAGACGCCGCCATCCTGCCACAGCCGCATCGGGTGGCGCCGGCCGTCCCAGTCGTTGAAGTCGCCGACCACGGAGACGCGGCGCGCGTTGGGGGCCCAGACCGCGAAGCGGAAGCCCGGCGTGCCGCCGATCTCGACCGCCTGCGCACCCAGCACCCGGTGCACGGCGTCGTTGCCGACGTCGCGCAGGAGTCCGATCTCCTGTTGCGTCAGGGTGGCGCCGTACTCGTAGGGGTCGCGCCGGGTGCGCTCGGTGTTGTCCCAGCCCTCAACCGCGATGCGGTAGTCGGGCCGCTGCGGGTGGGCGAAGGTCGCGACGAAGAAGCCGGCCGGGTGGCGCCGCTCCATCGGCACGCGGGTGTCGTCGATCACCACCGTGGCGGCGCGGGCCTCGGGCAGCACCGCGCGCACCTCCCACTGCCCCTCGCCGGTCTCGTGGGGGCCGAGCACCGAGAACGGGTCGCCGTGCTCGGCCCGCATGATCGCCTCGACGGCGTCGGGATGGACCGCGTAGGCGCGACCCGGCACCGGCGGCCGGGCGGGCCGGTTCGGCACGGGGCCCGAGACGCGGGGCGAGGCCGCGGCCTGCATGGCGGCGACCCGCAGGGAGACCGGCTTGCCGGGCTTGCGGGGAATCGCCGCCTTGGCGGCGGCCTGCGCCTTCTTGTCCGCCTTCTTGACGCCGCCGTCCTTCTTGCCCGCGCCCTTGCCCGAGTGCGTGGCCGAGTCAGTCGCCGACTTGGCGCCTGCCGTGACCGGCACCACCAGGGCGGCCTTGACCTTGAGCGCCGCCTTGCCGCCGGACTTGCCGGCCTTCTCGCCGGATGTCGTCACGGTCTCGGTCACGCTCGCGTCGGGGCTGCGGTCGGTCTGGCGCCGGCGAGCGGCCGCCTTCCGGGCGCTGGTCTCGTCGTCCATGGGTCACGCACCTTTCTGGTCGGCCAGGATGGCCAGCACGCCGCGGGCCGGGATCTCGATCCAGTCCGGGCGGTTGTTGGCCTCGTAATCGATCTCGTAGAGCGCCTTCTGCAGCAGGCAGAGGCGCAGCAGGCGGTCATGCGTGCCTTCGTCGGTGACGGCGGCACGGCTGCCCCGCACCGTGGCGGCGTAGGCCTCCAGGAAGGCGCCGCTCACCATCTCGCGCCAGGCCGCGACGGCGGCCTTCGCCCGCTCGCCGGCCTCGGCGAAGCGCGAGGAGACCTCGCGGGTCACGGTCTCGCCGCCATAGGCGAGCGAGCGCAGGATGCCGGCGACGTCGCGCAGCGGCGTCGTCTTCGCCCGCCGCTCGTCGACCGGCCGCGACGGCTCGCCCTCGAAGTCGACGATGATGAGGTCGTCCTGCGAGGCCAGGACCTGGCCGAGATGGTAGTCGCCGTGGATGCGGGTGCGGTGGGCGCCCGCCGGCTCGCCCCGGCTCAGGGACGCGATCAGCGCCTCGATCTCCGCCTTGGCGGCGACGATCGCGGCCGCCGCCTCCTGCGCGCTCTCCGGCGCCGTGAAGCCGAGGGCCCCGCAGGCCCTGAGCGCCTTCTCGGCCTGGCGCCGCGTGTCGGCGGCGAGCGCCGCGAGGTCGTCGGCCGTGAACGGCTCGGCCGCGAAGGCCCGGTCATCGGTCTCGGTCGCGAGCGCCCGGTGCATCTCGGCGGTGCGCTGGCCCAGGAGGCCGGCCCAGCGCAGGTGCGTGGCGAAGGCGTCGGCGGGCGCCGGAGCCTCGCTCTCGGGCACCAGCACGATCGCGTCGAGGTCGCGCCGCAGGTATTCGAGCATCAGGGTCCACGCGTCGCCTTGGTTGCGCACGAAGGCCTGGAGCAGGCCGAGCGCCGTCGTCGCGCCGTCCGGCCCGACATGCTCGACCACGCCGAGGAGGGCCGGCGTGTTCCTGAAGCCCGCCTGCTCGGTGAGGAAGCGGCCGACCTCGATCTCCGGATGCACGCCGGGCTGCAGCCGGCGCAGGAGCTTGAGCATCGCCCGCGAGCCGAAGGCGATCGAGGTGTTGCTCTGCTCCGCCGAGAGCCGGCGGATATCGGCCGGGTCGAGCTCCAGCTCGGGGTCGAACAGGGAGGTCGCCTGGAACCGGATGCGGCCCTTCTCGGAGGCGATCTCGCGGTTGTGGCGGATCGCGTCGACGATCGCGAGGGCGAAGTCGGGCGAGGAGGCGGCGCCGTAGAGGAGGCCCATCCGGGGGCCGCGGCGCACCCGGGCGACCGCGTGGTCCATCAGCGACTCGTCCTCGCGGCCCTCGTCGACGGCAAGCGGCACGAAGTAGTCCTGGGTCTCGCCGTTGCCGAGCGAGACCGCGAGGCGCGGCAGCAGGAAGCCGTTCGAGCCCTCGAGCCGCGGCAGGATCGCGCTGTCGACGACCTCCACCCCGCGGATGCGCGAGCCCTTGGCGCCGAACCAGCGCCGCGAGCCGATGAAGCGCGGCGCGACCGTGCGCTCGAAGGCCTGGCGCTCGCGGCCCCGGATCAGGGTCTCGACGCCGCCGGTGAGGACGAGCGTGAACAATTCCGGCGCCTCAGGCGCCGGACCCATCGCGCCGGCATGCGCGGTGGAGAGCGAGAACCAGTAGAAGCCGTAGGCCGGCATGGTGAGCAGGTACGGCAGGTCGCCGATCGGCGGGAACGAGGTGCCGCCGGTCAGCTCCACCGGCACCGCCGTGCGCAGGTCCGACAGGTCGAGCTGCACCGCCTGGGGCGCCCGCGACAGGTTGGCAACGCAGAGCACGCGCTCGTTGTCGTGCTCGCGGATCCAGGCCAGGACCTTGCGGTTGTCGGGATACAGGAACCGTAAGGTGCCGCGCCCGAGCGAGACGTGGTTGTTGCGGATCGCGATCATCCGCCGGGTCCAGTTGAGCAGGCTCGTCGGCGCGCGGGCCTGGGCCTCGACGTTGACGGCGTCGAAGCCGTAGATCGGGTCCTGGATCGTCGGCAGGAACAGGCGGGCCGGGTCGGAGCGCGAGAAGCCGCCGTTGCGGTCGGGCGACCACTGCATCGGGGTGCGCACGCCGTCGCGGTCGCCGAGATAGATGTTGTCGCCCATCCCGATCTCGTCGCCGTAATACAGCACCGGGGTGCCGGGCATCGAGAGGACCAGGAACTTCATCAGCTCGATCTTGCGCCGGTCGTTCTCGAGCAGCGGCGCGAGGCGGCGGCGGATGCCGAGATTGATGCGGGCGCGCCGGTCGGCGGCGTAGAAGGTCCAGAGGTAGTCGCGCTCCTTGTCGGTCACCATCTCGAGCGTCAGCTCGTCATGGTTGCGCAGGAAGATCGCCCACTGGCAGCCCTCCGGGATCTCCGGCGTCTGCCGCATGATGTCGGTGATCGGGTGCCGGTCCTCCTGCGCGATCGCCATGTACATCCGCGGCATCAGCGGGAAGTGGAACGCCATGTGGCATTCGTCGCCGTCGCCGAAATACTGCGCGGTCTCCTCCGGCCACTGGTTGGCCTCGGCGAGCAGCATGCGGTCGGGATAGCCGGCATCGAGGGCGGCGCGGATCTTCTTGATGACCGTGTGGGTCTCGGGCAGGTTCTCGCAATTGGTGCCGTCGCGCTCGATCAGGTACGGGATCGCGTCGAGGCGAAGCCCGTCGACGCCCATGTCGAGCCAGTAGCGCATCACCTCGATCACCGCCTCGAGCACCTGCGGGTTGTCGAAGTTCAGGTCGGGCTGGTGCGAGTAGAACCGGTGCCAGTAATACGCCTTGGCGACCGGGTCCCAGGTCCAGTTCGAGGCCTCGGTGTCGAGGAAGATGATGCGGGTGTCGGTGTACTTCTCGTCGGTGTCCGACCAGACGTAGAAGTTGCGCCACTCCGAGTCCTTGGGAGCGGTGCGGGCGCGCTGGAACCAGGGATGCTGGTCCGAGGTGTGGTTGATGACGAGCTCGGTGATGACCCTAAGGCCCCGCTCGTGCGCCTCGTGCACGAAGGTGCGGAACTGGTCCATCGTGCCGTAGGAGGCGTTGATGTCGCGGTAATCCGCGATGTCGTAGCCGTCGTCCCGCAGCGGCGAGGGATAGAACGGCATCACCCAGATCGCCGTGACGCCGAGGTCGCGGATGTAGTCCAGCTTCGCGGTCAGGCCGTCGAAATCGCCGATGCCGTCGTTGTTCGCGTCGAAGAAGGACTTGACGTGGACCTGGTAGATGATGGCGTCACGGTACCATTGCGGATCGCTGCGATCGATCATCGCGTCAAAGCCTCATTCGATCGGGTCGTGGCGCCGGGCTGGCGGCTGTCGCGGTGCTTGAGCTTCAACGCGGGGCGCCGGGGAAGAGTTCGGGGCCTCGAAGCCCGCCGGTGCGGGCGGGCGGACCGCCCGCACCGGGAGAGCTCTACGAGGCGCCCCCGTGCTGCCACGCGCCGCCGGCCGCCGCAAGCCGGTCGGGGCGGCGCAGCCGCCAGATCACCACCGAGCGCTCGGCCGGATCGAGGGCGATGCGGTGGGTCTTGCCGCGCAGCTCGAACCTGTAGCCCTGGAGCAGGTCCTCGACCTCGACGGCGCCGTCGTCCGGCAGCCCGAATTGCCAGAGCGGCACCTCGTAGGTGCATTCCTGGCGGCTGCGCGGGTCGAGGTTGACCATGCAGAACACCGCGTTGTCGCCGGACGGGGTCATCCGCAGGTAAGCCAGGATCTGGTCGTTCCAGGCCGGGGTGAAGACTACGTTCCGGAAATCCCACAGGGCCGGGTTCTCGCGGCGGATGCGGTTGAGCGCGATGATGTGGTCGCGGATGTTGCCGGGGCGGTAATAGTCCCAGGCCTTCAGCTCGTACTTCTCGGAGTCGAGGTACTCCTCCTTGCCGGGCACCGGCGCGGCGTCGCACAGTTCGAAGCCGTTATAGATTCCGTAGACGCTCGACAGCGTCGCGGCCAGCGTGCCGCGGATGATGAAGCCCGGGCGGCCGCTGGTCTGGAGGAAGACCGGGTTGATGTCCGGTGTGTTGGCGAAGAAGTTCGGGCGATAATACTCGCCCATCTCGCCGGCCAGCTCCGTCGAATAGGCGGCCAGCTCGTCCTTGGTGTTGCGCCAGGTGAAGTACGTGTAGCTCTGCTGGAAGCCGGCCTTGGCGAGCTTCTTCATCATCTTGGGCCGGGTGAAGGCCTCGGCGAGGAAGAGCACGTCCGGGTAGCGGTCGTTGACGTCGCGGATCATCCATTCCCAGAACGGGATCGGCTTGGTGTGCGGGTTGTCGACCCGGAAGATCTTCACACCCAGCTCGACCCAGCCGACGACGATGTCGCGCAGCTCCACCCACAGGGACGGCAGCGCGCCCTCGCGGTAGAAATCGACGTTGACGATGTCCTCGTACTTCTTCGGCGGGTTCTCGGCGAACTTGATGCTGCCGTCGGGCCGCCAGTCGAACCATTCCGGGTGCTGCTTGATCCAGGGATGGTCCGGCGAGCACTGGATCGCGAAGTCGAGCGCCACCTCCATGCCGTGGGCGTGGCTCGCCGCCACCAGGCGCCGGAAGTCGTCGAGGGTGCCGAGCTCGGGATGCACCGCCTCGTGGCCGCCCTCCTCCGCGCCGACGGCGTAGACCGAGCCGACATCGCCCTCCTTGGCCTTCAGCGAGTTGTTCTTGCCCTTGCGGTTGGTGCGGCCGATCGGGTGGATCGGCGTGAAGTAGAGCACGTCGAAGCCGAGCTCGCGGATCTCGGGCAGCCGGGCGATGACGTCGTCGAAGGTGCCGTGGCGGCTCGGGTCGCCGGATTGCGAGCGCGGGAAGATCTCGTACCAGGCCGAGAACCGGGCCGCCAAGCGGTCGGCCACCACCTCCAGCACCACGGGGTAGCGCGAGAGGTTCGCCCGCTCCGAGTTGCGGTGGATCAGCGCCGTCTGCTCCAGAAGGCGGTGGAGCTGGGCGGCGGATCCGGGCTCGTCGGCTTCGAGAGCCGCCACGAGGGCGTTCAGCGCGGCGGCGTCGCTGCCCTCCGCCAGGGAAGCGGCGCGCCGGACGAGGCCGACGCCTTCCTGCGTCTCGAGCCGCACGTCGACACCGGCATTGCGCTTCTTCTCCAGACCTCGCAGCCAGGACGAGAAGTCGTCGCGCCACGCCTCGACCGTGTACTCGTAGCGGGCGTTCCGGGTGAGCGGGAAATGGCCGTGCCAGCGGTCGTTGTCGACGAACAGCATCGGGTCGCGGCGCCACTCGGTCTCGCCGGCGAGCCGTGAGAGGACAGCGGCGTTGATGACGTCGTGCCCGTCGGTGAAGATGTCCGCCTCGACATGGACCTGGTCGCCGACGACGCGCTTGATCGCCGAGCGGCCGCCGTCGATCTCCGGGCTCACGGCCTCGATGATCACCCGCCCCTCGCCGTTCGGGGTCGAGCGGCGCGGCCGGCGCACGGCGCCGATGCGGCGGGCGGCGAGGATGCGGACGGTGCGAGGCTCCAGGCTGACCGACTGGTCGGCCCGGAAGACCAGCGGCGCGACCTCCGGGGTCAGGTCCTGGAACGGCCCGAACTCGCCGCCGGTGCCGGCGATCAGCGGCGCCGGATCGACCGCGACGGGGCGGTCGGTCGGGTTGTGGAGCACGATCACGGCGTTCTCGGCCGAGCCGGGATGGCCGGTATCGATCCGCATCAGCGCCACGTAAGCGGCGTCCGGGGCCGAGAGGCGCCACTGCGCGCCCTCGACATTGGCCGCCGGCAGGTCGGCGCGCAGGCGGTTGACCGCCGCGATGTAGCCCGAGATGTCGATGCCGGTGTGGTGCTCGCGGCTCTCCGGGGTGGTGTCCACCACGTGGAGCGCCTTCGCGTAGCCCCACTCGTAGCCGACCGGCATCAGCACGCCGGCGGAGAAGAAGGCGGCGAGCGCGTAGCGGGTCTTCAGCTCGTTCGCCACCGCCTCGGGCCCGCCCGGGAGGGCGGCCGCGAGGCGCGGCATGTCGTGGTTCTCCGGGAAGGCGATCGAGGGCGCCAGGATGCGCAGGCGCTCGTATTGCTCGAGGGCCCAGGGTGCCTTCAGGTCCCACCAGGCGAAGGAGTTGAACAGGTAGTCGAACCCGGCTTCCGCCGTCGCCCGCGCCTCCTCGAAGGTGCAGCCCAGGGTCTCGGCGGCGAAGAGGGCGGCGTGATCGCGGTCCTTGGCGGCGCCGATCAGGCTGCGCCAGACGTCCGGCGGCACCTTGTAGGCGGCGTCGCATCGGAACCCCGCGACCCCGAGGCCCTGGAGCCGCGCGATGTAGCCGTTCCACAGCTCGGTCAGCGCCGTGCGCGGGCCGGCCTCGACGTAGTCGAACTCGGCGAGGTCGCCCCAGACGGTGATCTTGCTGGGATCGTCCGGATCGACCGCGTGCGGGCTCACCGGCGCGCCGGAGGCGTCGCGCACGAACAGCTCCGGGCGCTCGTGGGCGAGCTTCCCGTCATTGGCGGCGTGGTTCACCACCAGGTCGGTCATGATCTTGAGGCCGTGCCCGGCCGCCGCCGCGCAGAAGCGGCGGATCTGCTCGTCGTCCGGCGTGCCGTCGAGGTCGCGCAGGCGCTCGTCGAGGCGGTCAGGATCGGCGACGGCGTAGAGCGAGCGCGAGCCGCCGGTCTCGTGGAACGGATTGAGGTAGACCCAGTCGAAGCCGAGCTCGGCGATGCGCGGCAGCTCCGCGGTCCAGGCCGAGACCCGGCCGACCAGGAGGGGGAACAGGTTGTAGATCCGCGGTCCGGCCGCCAGCGGCGCCAGGGTGGCCGGCAGCGGCGTCACCTCGCGGGTGCGCTTCGCCGGCTTGGTGCTGGTGCGGGGTACGTTCATCGGCCCGATCCTGCCTGCTCTTTCTCGATCATCTCAGGCGGGCTCGCCCGCACCCTCGGGGTGCGGGCGAGCCCGGGGTCTCAACTGGCGGAGTGGCGCAGAACCGCCAGGGGCAGACGCGCGAAGAGTCGCTCGACCGGCAGGCGCCCGCCCTCGGCGCGGATCGCCTCGCCCGTCACCAGGTCGCGCCAGACGCTGCCCTCCGGCACCGGCAGCGCGGTGCCGGCGAAGGACCCGGCGAGATCGCCCGGCCGGGCGACGCGGCGGGGCACCGCGACGAGGAGGTCGCCGGCCTCGGAGCCCGCGGTCGCGTCCTGTCGCAGGAAGGCGATGACGCGCTCCGCCCCCTCTCCCTCCGCCGCCACCGGCGCGTAGTCGGCCTCGGCGTAGAAGCCCGGATGCGCGGCGCGGTCGGCGAGCAGCCGGGCCAGGACCCGCTGCTTGATCCGCCCGTCCGGCCAGGACGCCAGCAGGTCCTCCAGGGACGCGTCCTGCCCGAGGGCGGCCTCGCGCTCGGCGTAGTCGACCGGGCGGCGGTTGTCGGG
Source organism: Methylobacterium nonmethylotrophicum (assembly GCF_004745635.1). Lineage (GTDB taxonomy): Bacteria > Pseudomonadota > Alphaproteobacteria > Rhizobiales > Beijerinckiaceae > Methylobacterium > Methylobacterium nonmethylotrophicum. The sequence continues at coordinate 20,100 of NZ_SRLB01000039.1, forward strand.
ATCGACGAAGGAGAAGTCCCAGAACTCCGTGCCCTGGTAGATGTCGGGCAGGCCCGGCAGGGTGCATTTCAGCGCCGAGCGGGCGAGGCCCGTCACCATGCCGGCCCGCGCCAGGCGCTCGGCGAAGGGACGGAATTCGCGCAGGAAGTCCGAGCCCGGCGCGATCAGGACGTCGAAGAGCCTGGCGACCGCGCCCTCATAGGCCTCGTCGACATTGACCCAGCTCGACCGGCGCTTGCCCTCGCGCATCGCCTTCTCTGCATAGGCGCCGAGGCGCTTGCGAAAGGCCTCGACGTCCGTCGGGTCGGGATCGGGCGTCAGCAGCTCCAGCGGCCAGGCGCCGAGGATCGCCTGCAGGAACATCCACTGGTCGTTGGCGTCCGGCGCCGCCTCGCCCTCCACCTCGGAGAGATGCGGGGCGACGAGCCGGCCCCAGAGGGCCCAGGCCTCCGCCCACTCGTCGGGGATCTCGGAGAGCGCCAGCAGCCGGGTGCGCGCATCCTCGCCGCGCTTGGTGTCGTGCGTCGCCGTGGTGATCATCGCGTTCGGCCAGTCGCGGGCGCGGGCGGCCTGGAGCGCGTGGAAGTGCTCCGCCGTCAGCCCGTACTCGCCGGGATCGCCTCCGACCTCGTTGAGCGCCAGCAGCTCGACGAAGCGGTAGAACAGCGTGTCCTCCAGGCTTTTCGCCATCACCGGGCCGGTGAGCTGCTGGAAGCGGCGGCGGAAGCGGCGCACCGCCTCCGGGTCGGGCCGGCCCGGCCCTTCTGTGTCGAGCCGCCCGAGGAGGACGCGTTCGGCGAAATCGTGCACCGACCGGTCGGGCAGGCTGGAGCGGCGCTTGGCCTTGCGCACCGTGTCGCCGATGAGCTTCAGGTCCTCCGCCTCGATCTCGTTCTCGTCGAGCTCCTGGGGCAGGTAGCTGCGATAGACGGGGAACCGGGCGATGATCTCGGACAGGGCCTGGCGCAGGGCATTGACCGAGAAGTCGCGGGTGCGCCGGTCGGCATCGGCGATCTGCTTGAGGTCCGAGGTCAGCACCTCCAGCTCGCTGGCGAAGCTCGTCTCCAGGATCTCGCCCTTCACGTGGCGCAGGAGCCAGCCATAGGGCTCGTCCATGCCGGTCGCGCCGGCATAGAGCCTCGCTACCGCGTCGCGCTGGCCCTGGTCGACGAACAGCCCGTCGATCTGGTTGAGCACGTCGTAGCCGGTGGTGCCGGCGATCGGCCACGGGCGAAGCTTCTCGCCGGGCTCCAGGATCTTCTCCACCACGATGTAGAAGCCGGGGCCCAAAGCCGCCTGGAGCGCCCGCGCGTAGCCGGCCGGATCGGCGAGGCCGTCGATGTGGTCGATGCGCAGCCCGTCGATCCGCCCCTCGCGGATCTGCCGGAAGAGCATCGCGTGGGCGCCCTCGAACACCCGCCGGTCCTCGACCTTGAGGCCGGCGAGCGAGTTCACGTCGAAGAAGCGGCGGTAGTTGATGTCGCTCGCCGCGACCCGCCAATGGGCGAGGCGGTAGGCCTGGGCCTCCAGGATGCGGTGCAGCGCCCCGAAGCTGTCGGGATGGCCCTTGAAGCCGTTAACGAGGGTCACCGCCCGGTCGATCGCTCCCTTCAGCTCGGACGAGGCGGAGACCGCGTGGGCGAGGCGCCGCTTCAGCCCCTCCGTCTCCTCCGGGAAGGCGGCGAGGCGCTCGTGATGGGTCTCGTCGCCCATCCGGCGCAGGCGCTCGGAGATCGACAGGACTTCCGCCGACGCCTCGTCGCCGACCACCGGCAGGGCGGCCAGCGCCCGGTCGAGGACGATCGGGTAGCTCAGCGGGTTGACCGGGAAGCGGTGCTCGAAGTGCCAGACGCTGAGGGAGCCCTCCTCGGGATCGAAGGCGAGCTTCAGGTCGCCCTTCTCCAGCGCCTCGCCGTAGCGGTCGCCGAGGAAGGGCACGACGAGCTTGTTGCGGGCCCCGAGCCGCCCCCAGTCGATGTCGAACGCGTCGGCCGCCGGCGACAGCGCCCCCCATTCGAGCACCGAGAGCCACCACGGGTTGTCGGCGCCGCCGACGCCCATGTGGTTGGGCACGATGTCGAGCAGGAACTTGAGCCCGTGCGCTTTCAGCGTGTCGCTGAAGCGGACGAAGGCCTCCTCGCCGCCGAGCTCCGGGTTGATCTCGCGATGGTCGACGATGTCGTAGCCGTGCATCGAGCCCGGCCGCGCCTTGTGGATCGGCGAGGCGTAGACGTGGCTGATGCCGAGCTTCGCCAGGTACGGAATGATCTTCGCCGCGTGGTCGAAGGTGAAGTCCTTGTGGAACTGCAGCCGGTAGGTCGCCCGCGGCGGCGGCGAGGCGAGGCGCGCCGCGCCCGAGCGCGGCCCGCGCGCCTCGGAGGAGAGCGACGAGGCGAGCTTGGCGAGCGGTCCGCCCGGGGCCGCGATCGCCGCGAGGTCGCGGTCGAGCTTGCGGCGCCAGTTCGGGTAGCCCTCGGTGACGCCCGGCATGTTGGCCTGGCTCACCTCGCCGAGGATGTCCTCGTACTGCACCGCCGTCAGCACCGAGGGCGCGCGGGCGAGGAAGCGCACCGCGGCCTCGAAGGGCGGCTCGCCCGGAACCTCGTTCGTCGCGATCAGGCCTTCCTGGTTCAGCGCCTCGGCCAGGCGCCGGCGCTCGTGCACCCGCTCCTCGCGCTCGGCCCCGGCCCGCTCGGCGTCGTAGAGGCCGAGGGACTGGCGGAGTTCCGTGTCGACCCCGCGCCACCAGCCGACGAAGGTCGGCAGGTCGTGGGTGGTGATGGCGCAGAGCGCGTCGCGGGGGTACTCGGCCGGGCGCTTGAACACGCCGCCCTCCCCCCGCTCGAAGGACAGGATGCGGTAGCTCAGGATGCCGGCCTGCATCAGCGCGTCGGAGAAGCCCGCCGGCGCCGTGCCGAGGTCCTCGGCGATCACCAGGCACTTCGCCCGGTGGCTCTCCAGGCGCAGGACCGCCAGCATCGCGTCGAACGGCATCGCCACGTAGGCGCCGCCCTTGGCGCCCTGTCCGACCGGGATCAGGAAGAGCCGCGCGAGCTGGAAGGCGTGGTCGATCCGGATCGCGCCGGCATGGCGCATGTTGGCCTGGACGAGGGCCCGGAACGCCGCGAGGCCGTCGCGCTCCAGTTCCAGCGGATCGAAGGGCGGCAGGCCCCAATCCTGGCCGTTCGGCGCCAGGATGTCGGGCGGCGCGCCGATCGACAGACCGGCGGCGAACCGCTCCGGATGCGACCAGATCTCCGAGCCGCCGCGATCGGCGCCCACCGCGAGGTCGCGGTAGAGCCCGAGCCGCATCCCCGAGGCGAGGCCCTGCGCGGCGGCGCGGGCGAGCTGCCGGTCGGCGAGGAATTGCAGCCAGGCATGGTAGGCGACGCGCTCCTCGTGCCCGGCCGCGAAGCGCGAGACCTCCGGGGTGCCGTTGCGGCGGTAGGCCTCCGGCCAGTCGCCGAGCCAGTGGGCGCCCTGTCCCGAAAAATGTTCGGACAGGGCCTCGAAGGTGGCGTGCGCCTCCAGGTTCTCACCGCCCGCGGCGCGGAACGCCAGGAACTCGGTGTCGCGCCCGGCCCGGGCGGGCGAATCCTGCCACAGCGCTTCGAGCACCGGGCTCAGCACCTGCCAGATTCCGGCATGGTCGACGAGGGAGGCGTCGCGCAGGCGCGCGATCTCGGGGGCGGCGTCCTCGAGCAGGCGCTCGGCCCGGCTGCCGGCAAGGCCCGGAAGCGAGGCCGGATCGATGTAGAGGGTCTCGAGGAACAGGCGCGAGGACGGCGAATAGGGCGAGACCTTGTGCCGGTCGGTCGCGAACAGGGCGTGGACCGGGCTCAACCCCAGGAACGCGGCGCCCTTCGCGCCGGCATCCGCCGCGGCCCGGCCGGCATCCGCGTAGGTGCCGATGCCGAGATTGGTCTCCGAGCGCAGGCCGTAGAGCTGCGCGGCGAGGCCCCAGTCCCGGGCGCCCTCGTCGCCGAGCGCCCGCGGGCGCCAGCAGCGCTGGGGCGCGGCGATCACCGTCGCCTCGGCGCGCTTCTCGCCGAGGGTGACGGTGAGGCGGTGGTAGCCGGGGGTGAGGGGCGGCAGATCGATCGCCGCGCCCTCGCCCTCGCCCGCGACGGCGACGCGTCCGTCCCGGGCGGCGCCCCGCTCGTCGACGATCCGCCAGCTCACCGTGCCGGAGGCCTCGCCGGGCCGGACCGGCACCCGCGCGGCGCGGCGCGCCTCGACCGGGACAAGGGGCGGCACGAGGCCGTGGCGGAGCGCATGGATGCGGGCGAGGCTCGCCCGCGCCTCCTCCTCGCTGCCGGCGGGAAGCCCGAGGGCGGCGAGCAGCCCCCGGCGCACGTCGAGCGGGGTCTCGACGCGCTGGCCGAAGGCGTCGGTGTAGTCCGCGGCGATCCCCGCCTCATCGGCGAGCCGCGCGACGACGTCCTCGGTCACGGCCATCTCAAACCACCTCTTTCAGGAAGACGCCCGACCAGGCGGGCAGGATCAGGGAACCAGGCTCGTCCTGCGACACGGACGGCGAACGCCAGATGACGCGGCCGGGCGCCTGGCCGATGTCGTGCGGCTCGCCGCCGAACGCGCCGACGAAGCGCAAGGTGCCGCCGGCATAGGCCCAGGTCACGTCGATCACGTCCGGCCGCGGCAGCGAATAGCGCCCGCCCTGCCACGCGGTCTTCGTCAGCGGCACCACCTCGCGCTGGCGGAGGTGAAGGAGCGCGGTCGTGTCGGCCAGGACCTCGCGGTGGGGCGAGCGGGCGGCTTCCGCCCAGTCGAGCGTCGAGCGCCGGAACGTCTCCTCGGCGGTCGGATCGGGAATCGTCTTCGCCTTCTCCTCGTCGGCGAAGGCCGCGAAGCTCTTGAACTCGCGCCGGCGGCCATCGCGCACCGCCTTGTTCAACGCCTCGTCGGGGGCGAAATCGACGAAGAACAGGAACGGGGTCGAGGCCGACCATTCCTCGCCCATCCACAGCATCGGGATCTGCGGGCTGAGCAGCAGCCCGGCCCGGGCGAGCGCCAGCCTGTCGGGGTCCGCGAGGTGGCTCAGGCGCTCGCCCAGCGCCCGGTTGCCGACTTGGTCATGGTTCTGCAGGAAGGCGACGAAGGCGGACGGCGGCAGGTGGCCGGAAGGCTCGCCGCGGGGATGGTTGTCGAGGGTCTTGAACGGCTCGCCCTGGTAGGCGAAGCCCTCGGCCAGGCTGCGGGCGAGGTGGGCGGCAGGCTTGTCGGAGAAGCTCTCGTAATAGCCGGCATCCTCGCCCGTCAGCAGGATGTGCCAGCCATGATGGGTGTCGTCGGCCCATTGCGCGCTGTGGAATCGCGGCTGGCCGGCCTCGTCCCGCTCCAGCCAGGAGGCCTGGTTGGCCTCGTTCTCGAGCATCAGGTGGACCGGTCGGTCGGGACACGCCCCGCGGATGCGCTCGGCCAGCTCGCCGAGGAAGTGTTTTTCGGAGTCGTCGAGGATCGCATGGACGGCGTCGAACCGCAGGCCGTCGACGTGGAACTCTTCCAGCCAGTACAGGGCGTTGTGGACGAAGAAGTCCCGCACCACCTGACCGCTGGTCTGGCCGTCGAAGTTGATGCCGGCGCCCCACGGCGTCTGGTGGCGCTCGGTGAAGAAGGTCTTGGCGTAGGCGTGAAGGTAGTTTCCGGCCGGGCCGAAGTGATTGTAGACGACGTCGAGGAAGACCATCAGGCCGAGGGAATGGGCCCGGTCGACGAGGCGGCGCAGGTCGTCGGGCGTGCCGTAGGCCGAATCGGGCGCGTAGGGCAGCACGCCGTCATAGCCCCAGTTGCGGCTTCCCTTGAAGTCGGCCAGCGGCAGGAGCTCGATCGCGGTGACGCCGAGGTCGCGCAGGGCCTCGAGCTTGCCGGCCAGAGCCGCGTAGGTGCCCTCCGGCGTCGCGGTGCCGACATGGCACTCGTAGATCACCGTCTCCTCGAACGGCCGGCCGGCCCAGGCCTGATCGGTCCACGCGAAGGCGGCGGGGTCGACGACCTGGCTCAGACCCGAGACGTCCTCCGGCTGGAAGCGGGAGGCCGGGTCGGGCACCACGAGGTCGCCGTCGATCCGGTACCCGTAAGCCGCCCCGGCGCGCACGCCCGGCACGGTGACGCGTCGCCAGCCCTCGCCCTGGTCGGGCAGATCATGCTCGGATCCCGGATCCTTCTCAGTGCCTTGGAGAACCAGGGCGACCCGCTTCGCGGTCGGCGCCCAGAGAGCGAATCGCACGCCCTCCGGTCCGATCTCCGCACCGAATGGCATGCTGTGGGCGCGCCGCATCGGGCCACCATCCTTCGAAAGCGTGGGTCTGGGTACGGCGTGGGGCGCCGCTCAGGAAATTCGGTCGACGTGGCCAGGTTCCGCGCTGCGAAACCCCGGTCGAGGCGCGAGCAAAGGCGCGTCCACCCCCGCCTGGAGCCGGTGGGTCGATGCCGTCGAGAGAGCCGTTGTGCGTGCCGCGCCGTTCAGAGCGCCCAGGCGAGGGTCGCGGCGAACGCCACCGCGAAGGCGGCCCCGCCGGCGGTCACCGCCATGCGCCCGAACCCCGCCGTCACCGCCTCGACGCTCTCCTCGGCGAAGCCGAAGGCCTGGCCGGCGGCCTGCTCGGCGCGGGCCAGCGAGAGGTGGCGGGCGTGGCGGTTGACGGCTTTCATCGTCGGAACGCTCCTGCGGCGCGGGCCTCCCACTCGGCATCAGGAGCGGCCGCTTCGACAACGGGCGGTCACTGCCGAGGTTCCGGAGGACCCGGCCTCGTCACGGGGCTTTAAGGGAATTTGTTTACGTCTCGGTGACTCTGGTACGGGTTCTGCTGCGCGGCGAGTCGGCGCCGCCGACCGCCCATGCCCGTTCGCCACACCCGGAAGCCGCCCGAACCCCCTTTTTGTTCCGCATTTGTTCCGGTATAGGGAGAGGATGACCTCGAATGCTGCCAGAGCCCTTCCCCCACCGCGAGGCCGTCGCGTGAGCGAGGCCGCACGAGACCTGTTCGGACCGGGGGGCAAGCCGCCCGGGGAGCCGACCCTCAAGGACCCGCTCAAACGGCTGAAGCCCGTCGCCGTGCCGCTGCCCGCGCAAGCCGCGGAGGCCGGCTACGACGCCTCGGCGATCGAGGTGCTGGAGGGGCTGGAGCCGGTGCGGCGCCGGCCCGGCATGTATATCGGCGGCACCGACGAGAAGGCCCTGCACCACCTCTTCGCCGAGGTGATCGACAACGCCATGGACGAGGCGGTGGCGGGCCATGCCAGCTTCATCGAGGTGGAGCTGGAGGAGAACGGCTGCCTCGTCGTGACCGATAACGGCCGCGGCATCCCGGTCGACCCGCACCCGAAATTTCCCGGCAAGTCGGCGCTCGAGGTCATCATGACCACGCTGCATGCCGGCGGCAAGTTCGACTCGAAGGTCTACGAGACCTCCGGCGGCCTGCACGGGGTCGGCATCTCGGTGGTGAACGCGCTGTCGGACCTCCTCGAGGTCGAGGTCGCCCGCAACCAGACGCTCTACCGCCAGACCTTCTCCCGCGGCCATGCGCAAGGTGCGATCGAGACCGTCGGACGGGTGCAGAACCGTCGCGGCACCAGGGTGCGGTTTCACCCGGACGCCGAGATCTTCGGCGAGCACCGGTTCGACCCGCGCCGCCTGTTCAAGATGGCGCGCTCGAAGGCCTACCTGTTCGGCGGCGTCGAGATCCGCTGGCGCTGCGCGCCGAGCCTTCTGGAGGGCGTCGAGAACGTGCCGGCCGAGGCCGTGCACCGCTTCCCGGCCGGCCTGAAGGACTATCTCGCGCGCGAGATCGACGGCAAGGAGCTCGTCGCCGACGGCGTCTTTTCCGGCAAGATCACCAAGCCCGGCAGCCACGGCTCCCTCGAATGGGCGGTGGCGTGGCTGGCCAACGACGACGGCTTCTCGTCCTCCTACTGCAACACCATCCCGACGCCCGAGGGCGGCACCCACGAGAGCGGGATGCGGGTGGCGCTGCTGCGGGCCTTGCGCGACCACGCCGAGCGGGTCGGCCAGGTCAAGCGGATGCAGGCGGTCACGGCCGAGGACGTGATGGCGACCTGCGCGGCGATGCTGTCGGTCTTCATCCGCGAGCCCGAGTTCCAGGGTCAGACCAAGGACAAGCTGGCGACGCTCGAGGCCTCCCGCATCGTCGAGGCGGCGATGCGCGACGCCTTCGACCATTGGCTCGCCGCCTCCCCGGCCCAGGCCAACAAGCTCCTCGACTGGGTGATCGACCGGGCCGAGGAGCGCCTGCGCCGGCGCCAGGAGAAGGAGGTCGCCCGCAAGACCGCGACCCGCAAGCTGCGCCTGCCGGGCAAGCTCGCCGATTGCTCGAAGGCCGGTGCCGCGGGGTCGGAGATCTTCATCGTCGAGGGCGACTCGGCCGGCGGCTCGGCCAAGCAGGCGAGGGACCGCGCCACCCAGGCGATCCTGCCCTTGCGCGGCAAGATCCTCAACGTCGCCTCGGCGAGCCGGGACAAGCTCGGGGCGAACCAGCTCCTCTCCGACCTGATCCAGGCGCTCGGCTGCGGCATCGGCAACCAGTACCGGCACGACGACCTTCGCTACGAGAAGGTCATCATCATGACCGACGCCGACGTCGACGGCGCCCACATCGCCTCGCTGCTCATCACCTTCTTCTACCGGCAGATGCCGAAGCTGATCGAGGGCGGCCACCTCTACCTGGCGGTGCCGCCGCTCTACCGTCTCACGCAAGGGGCGAAGAGCGCCTATGCCCGCGACGACCGCCACAAGGAGCAGCTGCTCAAGACCACGTTCAAGTCGGGCAAGGTCGAGATCGGCCGCTTCAAGGGCCTCGGCGAGATGATGCCCGGCCAGCTGAAGGAAACCACCATGGACCCCAAGAAGCGCACGCTGCTGCGGGTCGAGGTGGTGGAGGAGGCCAAGGCCGAGACCGGCGACACGGTCGAGCGCCTGATGGGCAACAAGCCCGAAGCGCGCTTCGCCTTCATCTCCGAGCGGGCGGTCTTCGCCGACGAGATCGAACTCGACATCTGAGGGGCGCGTGGATCCGGGGACGGCGCCAACCGTCCCCTGCGTAAACTCAAGGCGAAAGGCCCAGCCGCGCGAGCGGCTGGGCCTTTTTTGCGTTGATCGCTGTCGCCCGGGACGGTGCCGAACATGGCCCCGTCACGCGAAGAGCCCGGCCGTGAGGCCGGGCTCTTCTCCCTCGCCGTGAGGGATCGTCAGGTCTTAGAAGCCGCCGAACTTGTAGTTCAGGCCGGCGCGCACGACCGCGAACTCGGTCTCGCGACGGTACAGGTTGGCCGGGCCGACCGACACCACGCCCGGCGAGAACACCGAGACCTGGCCGCCGGCCGCGTTCTGCGCGAACACGCCGTTGTTGCGGTTGCCCTGGTCCAGGTTCACGTACAGGCCTTCGACCTTCACGGTCACGGCCGACGAACGGAAGAAGTTCAGGAACGAGTCGGTGGGCAGGGCGTACTCGACGCCGCCGCCGACCACCCAGCCGGTCTGGAAGTCGTCGCGCGAGCTGTTGGGCAGGCCGAAGTCGCGACCGCCGCCCGAGCCGTAGGCGAAGCCGCCGGTGGCGTAGACGAGGGTGCGGTCCCAGGCGTAGCCGAGGCGGCCGCGCACGGTGCCGAAGAAGTCCAGGCCCGAGATGCCGTTCGGGTTGAACACCAGGGCGCCCGGCGCGACGCTGCCGCCCGGCACGGTGGCGAAGGCGAAGCGGTTGCGGTTGCGGCCGAAGTCGACGTACTGGGCGTCGGCCTCGATGCCCACGACCACGCCCGAGCCCGGGGTGAACTGGTAGTTGTAGCCGATCTGGCCGCCGCCGACGAAGCCGTCGTTGCTGTTGCGGTTGCCGAAGGCCACCACGCCGTTGGCCGGCACGACCGGAGCGGCGGAGGTGACGAAGATGCCGTAACCCGCCGGCACGCCGACGACGGTCGGGGCGCGGGTGTCGGCGGTGTTGAAGCCGTAGCCGGCGTTGAAGCCGGCGTAGAAGCCCGTCCAGGTGAAGACCGGCACCGGCGTGAAGACCGGCGGCGGGGCCGCACGGCGCGGCAGGTCGGCGGCCGAGGCAGCCGCGGACAGGCCGACGAGGGCCACGGAGGCGAGGAGGATCTTCTTCATTCTCTGACTGGTCCTGATTGGCGAGAGCCGGCGCGCTTCTATCCCCGGTCGGTCACCCGGTCTGTCGCATTCCTGCAACGAGGCCTGGGTTTACCCCTCCACCCGTCAACGAACCGTGAATCCTCCGCGACCGCCAGCGAAAAAAAACGAGCGAAATCGGTCACTTGGCATTAACCATGAGGCCCCACACCTCAAGCCTGCACCGTCCGTCGAGGAACCGAGATGCCGCTGTCAGGGCGCGAGAAGGCGCCGCTCTCCGTTCTCCAGCGCACCTGGAGACTCGCCCTGATCGCCGTCGCGGCCTCTCTGGCGACCACCCACTATCTCGCCTCGCGCAGCACGCCGTCCGGCACCGGCCCGGGCCCGACCGCGGCCCTGCGCGGCGCGGCCGAGCCCGAGACCACCGGGTCGATTGCCGGGAGCGCGGCGCGCACCCGGCTCGATCCCTGCGCCGCGGCCCCGCGCCCGTGACCCGGCCTTTCCGGGCCCGGCAGCGGCGGTCGCGGGGCGGCCGACCCTGCCTTGCCCCCCGACAAATCCCGGACAGCACTTGACAAATGGGCCCGCATCGGGCGTGTCCTCCGGGCGGTCGCGTGCCCGACGCGACGGAGCAATGGCGTGAACGTCCCGCCCCGGTTCAGCCGGCGCGAACGGGCTTCGAAACGACTTTGCCCCCCGGCCGTTGCCGCGACGGTGTCTTACGCGCCCGCCCGATCCGCCCGCGCGCAACGGTTCTCTTCAGGATGTCATTCGCCGAACTGGGTTTAAGCGAGAAGGTTCAGCAGGCCGTCGAGGCCGCGGGCTACACGGCGCCGACCCCGATCCAAGCCCAGGCCATTCCGCACGTGCTCGCCCGGCGCGACGTGCTGGGCGTCGCCCAGACCGGCACCGGCAAGACGGCGGCCTTCACGCTGCCGATGCTCACCCTGCTCGAGCAGGGCCGCGCCCGGGCCCGCATGCCGCGCACGCTGGTCCTCGAGCCGACCCGCGAGCTCGCCGCACAGGTCGTGGAAAACTTCGAGCGGTACGGCACGAACCACAAGCTCAACGTCGCGCTGCTGATCGGCGGCGTCTCGTTCGCCGACCAGGACCTCAAGATCACCCGCGGCGTCGACGTGCTGATCGCGACGCCCGGGCGGCTGCTCGACCATTTCGAGCGCGGCAAGCTGCTCCTCACCGGCGTCGAGCTCCTCGTCATCGACGAGGCCGACCGGATGCTCGACATGGGGTTCATCCCCGACATCGAGCGGATCGTGAAGCTGGTGCCGTTCACCCGCCAGACCCTGTTCTTCTCGGCGACGATGCCGCCGGAGATCCAGCGCCTCGCCGACGACTTCCTGCACAATCCGGTCCGCATCGAGGTGGCGCGCCCGGCCTCCACGGCCTCGACGATCACCCAGCGGCTGGTCGCGACCGGCGCGGAAGGGCACCAGAAGCGCAAGACCCTGCGCAAGCTGATCCGCGGCGCCGAGGAGCTCAACAACGGCCTCATTTTCTGCAACCGCAAGCGCGACGTCGCGCAGCTGCAGAAGTCGCTGTCGAACCACGGCTTCAACGTCGCGGCCCTGCACGGCGACATGGACCAGCGCGCCCGCATGGCGGCGCTCGACGCCTTCCGTTCCGGCGAGGTGCCGCTGCTCGTCGCCAGCGACGTCGCGGCCCGCGGCCTCGACATCCCGGCGGTGAGCCACGTCTTCAACTTCGACGTGCCGCACCACGCCGAGGACTACGTCCACCGCATCGGGCGCACCGGCCGGGCGGGTCGCAGCGGAGCCGCCTTCACCCTGGTCGGCCGGGGCGACGAGAAATCGCTCGCGGCGATCGAGACCCTGATCGGTCAGCCGATCGCCTGGGCCGACGGCGACCTCGCGAGCCTGCCGGAGGACGAGGCGGGCGAGCCGGAGCGGCGCGGCCGGAGCGTTCGCGGCCGCCGCGGCGAGGCGCGCCGGGAGGACGGCCGCCGGGACGACGGGAGCCGCGACGAGAGTCGTCGTGACGAGACCCGCCGTCGCCGTGCCCGCGGCGCGCGCCCGGAGGAGACCCCCTCCCCGCGCCACAACGGCGAGGCATCGCCGCGTCCTCACGATGACCGACCCCCTTCGGACGATCGGCGTCCCTCGGGCGGGCGGCCCGCCGCCCGGCGCGCCGACCGCGGCCGCTCCCGGGACGACGACGCGATGCCCGAGGCCGAGATCGGCATGGGCGCGCATGTCCCGGCGTTCCTGCTACGGCCGGTTGTGTTGAAGAAGCGCCGCGAGAGCGAGTAGACCGCAAATTCCACATTTGTCAGCGCCTCGCGCGGCCACGCTTTAACTGCTTCTCCACGGACCGACCTTAGAGGTGGAGGCAGGCGCCGGCACGAAGCCGACGCCCAGCGCGGAGACGTTCGATGCCTGACCTGAGCAGCGCCGAGCTAGATCGGAGCTTCCTGTTCGGTCAGCGGGCGATGGAGTTGATGAAGGCGTACCGGTCGCCGGCCACGCCGCGCGGCTACGCCGTCTGGTACACCTACGTTGCCGGGCTGAATGCCCAGCTGAACGAGGCGATCAAGCGGATCACCGCCGAGCAAGGCGCCCTGACCGACAACAGCGTCGACCTCCTCTTCGAGACCTATATCGACGGCCGCCGGCTCTCGACCGAGACCGAGCGGGCGAGCGCGGGCGTGCTCACCGAGATCGAGCAGATCATGGAGATGCTCGACGCCGCGCTCGGCTCCACGGCACGCTATGGTGCCTCGCTCCAGGCCTTCAGCCAGGATCTGGCGGGTCCGGCGGTCAACCGCGCCCGGGTGCGGGAGATCGTCTCGTCGCTCGTCGTCACCACCCGCGACGTTGCCGCGAACAACCGCACCCTCGAGGCGCGGATGCGCGAGAGCCGCAACGAGATCGAGACCCTGCGCGAGACCCTGGAAGCCGTACGGGTCGAATCCCTGACCGATCCCCTCACCGGCATCGGCAACCGCAAGCACTTCGAGGAGATGCTGCGCAAGGCCGTCGACCACGCCGCGGTGCAGGGCCAGCCGCTCTGCCTCGTCGTGCTCGACATCGATCACTTCAAGCGGTTCAACGACCTCTACGGCCACCTCACGGGCGACCAGGTGCTGCGGCTTGTGGCGATGACCATGCGCGAATGCGTCGAGCCGCGCACCACCATCGCGCGATTCGGCGGCGAGGAGTTCGGCATCATCCTGCCCGATTGCGGCCGGGACGAAGCGCGGGAGGTGTCCGAGAAGGTCCGCACCAGCGTGATGGGCCGAGAGCTGGTCAAGCGGTCGACCGGTGAGAGCCTGGGACGCATCACGGTGTCGATCGGCCTCGCCACCTACCGGCGCGGCGACACGGCCGTGTCGCTGCTGGAGCGGTCCGACCACTGCATGTTCACGGCCAAGCGCGCCGGCCGCAACCAGGTCGTCGACGACAGCGTGCCGGCCGAAATGGTCAACGACGTCGCCTGATGCCGGCCCCATGCCTGAACACGGGGCCGGCGCGCTGCCCGTCAGGCGTGGGCACCCGTCAGCGAGGCCGGGTCGGCGGGCGTGATCGCGACCGATTCGCCGCAGCCGCAGGCCGAGGTCTGGTTCGGATTGTTGAACACGAACTGCGACGCCAGCTTCGTGGTCTGGAAATCCATCTCGGTGCCGAGCAGGAACAGCACCGCCTTCGGGTCGATGAAGACGCGCACGCCCTTGTCCTCGACCACGTCCTCGCCGGGCTTCCGGTCCTCGGCGTATTCCATCGTGTAGCTCATCCCGGCGCAGCCGCCGTTCTTGACCCCGACGCGCAGGCCCGCGATCGGGCGCTCGGCGTCGGCCATGATGCCCTTGATCCGCGCGGCGGCGGCGTCGGTCAGCGACATCACCTTGAAGCTTGGTGCCATGTTCAAAACTCTCTCCGACGGCCGGGTTCAAGGCCCGGGCGGTTGAGGCGTGACGTTACGATGCGAAGATAAGCATCCCGTTGCCTGCGGTCCACCGGCGGGACGTGATAGGATGGGATGAGGGCTTCGTGGCGGAGACGGCGATAGCGGACGCGGCACGAAGGAGGATGACGCCGGAAGAGTTCTTTGCCTGGCAGGAGCACCAGGACGAGCCGTTCGAACTCGTCGACGGCGTTCCGGTGCCGAAACACCGGATGATGACCGGAGCCAGCGTCCAGCACGACCGGGTGACGGTGAACGTCATCGTCAGCCTCGGCAATCAGCTGCGCGGCTCCCGCTGCCGGCCGACCACGGACGACGTTTCGCTGCGCACCAGCATCACGACCATCCGGCGGCCCGACGTCACGGTCGAGTGCGGCGAGCTGGTCTACGATACGCACGAGGCCCGCGAGTCGCGTCTCGTCGTCGAGGTGGCCTCACCCTCCACCACCGCCGTCGACCGGACCGTGAAGCTCGAAGAGTACAAGCGCCACCCGACCCTCCGGTACATCCTGCTCCTCGAGACCGTGGCGCCGGTCGCCCTGCTCTACCGTCGAGCGGACGAGGCCTGGCAACCGGAGCTGTTCGAGGGGCTGGAGGCCGTCATCGCGCTGCCCGAGATCGGCGCGCGGCTCGCGCTCGCGGAGATCTGCGACGGACTCACCTTCCCGTCGCGCATCACCGACGCGATGCGCTGACCCGGCTCACCACATGTCGAGCGCGATGCGGGCCTCGTCGGACATCCGGCTCTGGTCCCACGGCGGATCGAACACCATCGTGACGCTGCAGCCGGCGACGCCCGGCACCGCCGAGACGGCGTTCTCGACCCAGCCCGGCATCTCGCCGGCCACCGGGCAGCCCGGGGCGGTCAGGGTCATGTCGATCGCGACGTTGCGGTCGTCGGCGATGTCGACCCGGTAGATCAGGCCGAGCTCGTAGATGTCGGCCGGGATCTCCGGGTCGTAGACGGATTTGAGCGCCGCCACGATGCCGTCGGTCAGGCGGTCCATCTCCTCCGGCGGGATCGCCGAGGCGTTCACTTGGGCATTCCGTTGCGGGGTATTCGCGCCGCTTGCGGCGGCTGGGGTGTCGGTCATGCGCGGTTCCTCACGCGAACATCCGCTCGGCCCGGGTCAGGGCGGAGACGAGGGCATCGATCTCCGCCGTCGTATTATACAGGCCGAACGAGGCGCGACAGGTCGATGTGGTGCCGAAGCGCTTCAGCAGCGGCATGGCGCAGTGGGTGCCGGCCCGCACCGCGACGCCCTGGCGGTCGATGACGGTCGCGACGTCGTGGGCGTGCGCCCCCTTCATCTCGAAGGAGATCACCGCACCCTTGTGGCGCGCCGTGCCGATGATCCTGAGGCTGTTCATGCCGCGCAGGCGCTCCTGCGCGTAGGCGAGAAGGTGCGCCTCGTGGGCGGCGATGCGCTCGCGGCCGAGGCTCATCATGAATTCGAGCGCCGCCCCGAGCCCGACCGCCTCGACGATCGCCGGGGTGCCGGCCTCGAAGCGGTGCGGGGGCGCGTTGTAGGTGATGCGCTCCTCCTCGACGATCTCGATCATCTCGCCGCCGCCCTGGTAGGGCGGGAGGCGCTCCAGCCACTCCTTCTTGCCGTAGAGCACGCCGATGCCGGTCGGGCCGTAGACCTTGTGACCGGTGAAGACGAAGAAGTCGCAATCGAGGGCCTGGACGTCGATCGCCTGGTGCACCGCGCTCTGCGCCCCGTCGAGCAGCACCGGCACGCCGTGCGCGTGGGCGATGCGCACGATCTCCTCGGCCGGCGTGACCGTGCCGAGCACGTTCGACATGTGGCTGATCGCCACCATCTTGGTCTTGGGCGAGAACAGCTTCTCGAAGTCGTCGACCAGGAAGTTGCCCTCGTCGTCGACGGGGGCGAATTTCAGCACGGCGCCACGGCGCTCGCGCAGGAAGTGCCAGGGCACGATGTTGGAATGGTGCTCCATGATCGACAGGATGATCTCGTCACCCTCGCCGATCAGCCCGGCCCAGCCCATGCAGGTCGCGACCAGGTTATAGGCCTCGGTGGCGTTGCGGGTGAAGACGATCTCGTCGGTGGAGCGGGCGTTGAGGAACTGGCGCGTCGTCTCGCGGGCGCCCTCGAACCCCTCCGTGGCGGCGTTCGCCATGAAGTGCAGGCCGCGATGAACGTTGGCGTAGGCCGTCTCCATCGCGCCCGACATCGCGTCGATCACCGCCCGCGGCTTCTGCGCCGAGGCGGCGTTGTCGAGGTAGACCAGCGGCTTGCCGTAGACCTGCTGCGACAGGATCGGGAATTGCGCCCGGATCGCCTCGACGTCGTAGGGGGTCTGAAGGACGGGTGCGTTCATGGCGGGCTCTCGTGCAGGGCGTGAGAGAGGGGCCGGCCCGCGGGCCGGCCCGACCGTGCGTTGGTTCAGCCGCGGCGGGACAGCCAGGCCTCGATCTCGGCGATCATCGCCTCGCGGGCGCCCGCGTGGGTCACCGCCTCGATCGCCTCGCCCAGGAAGGCCTGGACCAGCAGGCTCTCGGCCTGCGCCCGCGGCAGGCCGCGGGCCATCAGGTAGAACAGCAGGTCGTCGTCCGGGGCGCCGCAGGTCGCGCCGTGGCCGCAGGCCACGTCATCGGCGAAGATCTCCAGCTCCGGCTTGTTCATCATCTGCCCCTCGTCGGTGAGGAGGAGGCAGTCGGACTTCATCTTGCCGTCGGTCTTCTGGGCGACCTGGCGGACGATGATCTTGCCCTGGAACACGCCGGTGGCGTCGCCGTCGATCACCGTCTTGAACTGCTCGCGGCTGACGCCGCCGAGGGCGGCGTGGTCGGCGAGCAGGGTCGAGTCGGCGAGCTGGCCGTCGCGGATCATCGCGGCGCCGTTGACGGTGGCGGTCGCATCGTCCCCTGCGAAGTGCAGGTAGAGCTGGTGGCGCGACAGCACCGCCCCGGTCACCACGTTGACGGTCTCGATATGCGAGCCGGCGCCGAGGCGGGCCGAGACGGTCGAGAGCGCGATGGCGGCGTCGCCCTCGAGGTTGAGCCGGCTGTGCAGCACGCGGGCGCGGTCGCTGACCACGACGTCGAGGACGTCGTTGGGCTGGTAGGCGATCCCGTCCGGGCCCTCGTGGCTCTCGAGGATCGTGACCTCGGCGTCGTCGCCGGCGACGACGAGCACGCGGGTCGCGGTCGAGAACGGCGCGGAGCCGGTGCCGACGAAGCGCAGGTGCAGGGCCCGCTCGATCCTGGCGCCGTCGGCGACCCGGATCACCGCCCCATCCGCCATGAAGGCGGCGTTGAGCTGGTAGATCGGGTTCTCGCGGGTCTGCTCGACCGGCGCCAGATGGTCGAGGAGCGGGTGCCCCTCGGCCATCGCACGCGCGAACGGCACCACCTCCAGGCCCTCGGGCAGGCCGGCGAGGTCGGAGAGGGCCGCGACGAGGTGACCGTTGACGAAGGTGAGGCGCGCTGCCTCGATTCCGGCGAAGCCCCGGGCGGTCTTGACGGCGTTGCGGGCGGTCTCCGCGTCGGGGGCGTCGGCCGGCGGCGCGGCCTCGCGGAGAGCGGCGCGCAGGTCGGTGTACTTGAACGCCTCGACGCGGCGATGCGGCAGGCCCGCCGCCTCGAAGTAGCGGAACGCCTCCTCGCGGGCGATGGCCGCCCCGGGGAGCTTGAGCCGCTGGACCTCGAACAGCTTCGAGAGCCCGGTCTCGGCGGCGGTGCGGAGGGTCGTGACGTCGGCCATGGTCACGCGGCCTCGCTCGCACGGTACTCGGCGTAGCCCGAGGCCTCGAGCTCGAGGGCGAGCTCCTTGCCGCCGGACTTCACCACCCGGCCCTGCGCCATCACGTGCACGGTGTCGGGCACGATGTGGTTGAGCAGGCGCTGGTAGTGGGTGATGACCAGGAAGCTGCGATCTTTCGCCCGCAGGGCATTCACGCCCTCCGAGACGATGCGCAGCGCGTCGATGTCGAGGCCGGAATCGGTCTCGTCGAGGACGCAGAAGCGCGGCGACAGGAGCGCCATCTGCAGGATCTCCATGCGCTTCTTCTCGCCGCCGGAGAATCCGACATTGAGGGCGCGCTTGAGCATCTCGCGGTTGATCTCGAGCTTGTCGGCCGCCGCGAAGACCTGGCGCATGAAGTCGGGGGTGGTCAGTTCCTCCTCGCCGCGGGTCTTGCGCTGGGCGTTCATCGCCGCCTTGAGGAAGGTCATGGTGCCGACGCCCGGGATCTCCAGCGGGTACTGAAAGGCCAGGAAGATGCCGGCCGCCGCGCGGGCATCCGCCTCCATCTCCAGGATGTTCTCGCCGTCGAGCAGGATCTCGCCGTCGAGGACCTCGTAATCCTCCTTGCCGGCGATGACGTAGGACAGGGTCGACTTGCCGGAGCCGTTCGGCCCCATGATGGCGGCGACCTCGCCGTCGTTGACGGTCAGGCTGAGGCCGTTGAGGATGCGCTTGTCCTCGATGTTGACGACCAGGTTCTTGATCTCGAGCATGGTGATGAGTCCTATCGGACCACGCGGTCATCCTGCGGGATGACCGCCGGTCGGAATGTTTTTGAAATCGGATTAGTCGACGAGTTCGAGCCGCCGTTCGATGCGTTCGAGCCGATGCTTGATCGCAGCGATGTCGCCGTGATCGAATTCCTGCAGCGTCACGACGCCCGCGAGGTGCTGGCGAATGGACGTCATCTCGGCCCGCAGGCCGCGCATGTCGTCCTTGATGCCGGAGATGTCGCTTCGGATCGCCCGCAAATGTTCGAGCACGATGTTGTCTGGCTCGGCCATGGCGTCAGCCCACCGAGCCTTCCAGGCTGATCGAGATCAGCTTCTGGGCCTCGACGGCGAACTCCATCGGCAGCTGCTGCAGCACGTCGCGGACGAAGCCGTTGACGATCAGCGCGGTCGCCTCCTCCTCGGAGAGGCCGCGCTGCTGGCAGTAGAACTTCTGGTCCTCGGAGATCTTCGACGTCGTGGCCTCGTGCTCGAACACAGCCGAGGCATTCTTCGACTCGATGTAGGGCACCGTGTGCGCGCCGCACTGGTCGCCGATGAGGAGCGAATCGCAATTGGTGAAGTTGCGCGCGCCCTTGGCCTTCTTGTGCGCCGAGACGAGGCCCCGGTAGGTGTTCTGCGACCGGCCGGCGGAGATGCCCTTCGAGATGATCCGGCTCGTCGTGTTCTTGCCGAGGTGGATCATCTTGGTGCCGGAATCGACCTGCTGCATGCCGTTCGACACCGCGATCGAGTAGAACTCGCCGCGGGAGTTGTCGCCGCGCAGGATGCAGGACGGGTACTTCCAGGTAATCGCCGAACCGGTCTCGACCTGCGTCCACGAGATCTTCGAGTTCACGCCGCGGCAATCGCCGCGCTTGGTCACGAAGTTGTAGATGCCGCCGCGGCCTTCCGCGTCGCCCGGGTACCAGTTCTGCACCGTCGAGTACTTGATCTCGGCATCGTCGAGGGCGACGAGCTCGACCACCGCGGCGTGGAGCTGGTTGTCATCGCGCCGCGGGGCGGTGCAGCCCTCGAGGTACGAGACGTAGGAGCCCTTGTCGGCGATGATCAGCGTGCGCTCGAACTGGCCGGTATCGCGCTCGTTGATCCGGAAATAGGTCGACAGCTCCATCGGGCAGCGCACGCCCGGCGGGATGTAGACGAACGAGCCGTCGGAGAACACCGCCGAGTTCAGCGTCGCGAAGTAGTTGTCGGTGACGGGCACGACCGAGCCGAGGTACTTCTTCACCAGGTCGGGATGCTCGCGCACCGCCTCCGAGATCGGCATGAAGATGACGCCGGCCTTGGCCAGCTCGGCCTTGAAGGTTGTGGCGACCGAGACCGAGTCGAACACCGCATCCACCGCGACGCGGCGCTCGGGGGCGATGCCCTCCAGCACCTCGACCTCGCGCAGCGGGATGCCGAGCTTCTCGTAGGTCTTCAGGATCTCGGGGTCGATCTCGTCGAGCGACTGCGCCGCCTTGCGCTTCGGCGCGGCGTAATAGTACAGCTCGTCGTAGTTGATCTTGTCGTAGGAGACCCGCGCCCAGTTCGGCTCCTTCATGGTCAGCCAGCGCCGATAGGCGTCGAGGCGCCACTCGAGCATCCACTCGGGCTCGTCCTTCTTGGCCGAGATGAAGCGGATCACGTCCTCGGAGAGGCCCTTCTCGGACTTCTCCATCTCGATCGTGGTCTCGAAACCGTATTTGTACTGATCGACGTCGATGGCACGGACGCGATCGACCGTCTCCTGCACTGCAGGCATACCCGTCTCCTACCGCTGACGGCTTCAAGGGCCGCGAGGTGATGACACGGCCGGGGCCGGGCGCGCCTTCACGCCGCCCGCTCCCGGCGCTTATATAGGGACGAAACCAGCCGATCGAAGGCCGCGAGGAACCTTTCCCCGTCCTCTTCCCGGCTGTTCCACCCCAAACTCACGCGCAGCGCCCCCGCGGACAGGGCCGGATCGACCCCCATCGCCGCGAGCACGCCGGAGCGCGAAACCTTGCCCGAGGCGCAGGCCGCCCCGGACGACACCGCGATCCCGTCGAGGTCGAGGGCGATCAGGGCCGTCTCGGCCTTGAGCCCCGGCACCGCGAAACACAGGGTGTTCGGCAGGCGCTCGGCCCCCGCCCCGAACACCACGGCGTCCGGCGCCCGGGCCCGCACGCCCGCCTCGATCGCGTCACGCAGGGCCCCGAGGCGAAGGGCCTCCGCCGGCAGGGCGGCGAGCGCGGCCTCCGCAGCGACGCCGAACCCGACGATGCCCGCCACGTTCTCGGTCCCGGCCCGCAGGCGCGCCTCCTGCCCGCCGCCACGGATGAGGCCGGGCTCCAGGGTCGCGTCCTCCCCGAGCACGATGGCGCCGACGCCCTTCGGTGCTCCGAGCTTGTGGCCCGACAGCGTCAGCGCGTCGATTCCTGTGATATTGCGCGCGATCGAAACCCGTCCAGCCGCCTGGACGGCGTCGCTGTGGAGCAGGGCGCCGTACTGGCATGTGAACGCCGCAACCCTCGAAAGAGGCTGGACCACGCCGGTCTCGTTGTTGGCGGCCTGGATCGAGACCAGGGCGGTGCCCCCCCGCGCGGCGAGGCCTGAGAGCCGGGCCTCCAGCACGTCGAGCCGCAGAACCCCGTCGCCGTCGACCGGCAGGATCTCCGTCGCCTCCGCCGGGAAGCCGTGCCCTTGCAGGCAGCACGGGTGCTCGGTCGCGCCGATCAGCAGCCGGGTCGGGGCCGGCACCCCGCGCCGGCGCAGCGCGCCCGACAGGACGGCGTTCGCCGCCTCGGTGCCGCCGCTGGTGAACACCACCCGCGACGCTGCCGCCCCGGCGAGGGCCGCGACCGGCGCGCGCGCCGCCTCGACGGCGGCACGGGCCGCCCGTCCCTCGCGGTGGACCGAGGACGGGTTGCCCGGAAGCTCGACGAGCGCGCGCAGGACGGCCTCCGCCACCTCCGGCCGCAGGGCCGAGGTCGCGTTATGGTCGAGATAGGCGCGCGCGCGCTCCATGCGCTGAATTCCTTTGCCTTTCCCCCTGGGTGCCGTGCTAAGGCCCGCCCGGGACACGCGTAATCAGATGGTACGTGCCCGCCGGCACTGGACCCGGGACTGCGGCACCACGTAGTTTAGAATTGTTCTAGTGACCTAGAACGGTTCTAAGGGTGCTTTTATGGGAGACGGGACCCGAGTCAAGGTTCGGCCCCGCGCTCAAACGTCCGTTCCTGTGCCGCGCTCACGCACCCTTGAAGGCTAAAGAGGTTCGTTCATGCCCGAGGTCATCTTCGCCGGTCCGGCCGGTCGGCTGGAGGGGCGCTACCAGGCGCCGAAGCAGAAGGGCGCCCCGATCGCCATCGTGCTGCACCCGCACCCGCAATTCGGCGGCACGATGAACAACCAGATCGTCTACAACCTGTTTTATACGTTCGCGAATCGCGGCTTCGCGGCCCTGCGGTTCAACTTCCGGGGCGTCGGACGCAGCCAGGGCTCCTTCGATCACGGCGTCGGCGAGCTGTCGGACGCGGCCGCCGCCCTCGACTGGGTGCAGGCGGTCAACCCGGAGGCCCGCGCCTGCTGGATCGCCGGCGTGTCGTTCGGCTCGTGGATCGGCATGCAGTTGCTGATGCGCCGCCCGGAGATCGAGGGCTTCATCTCGATCGCCGCGATGGCCAACCGCTACGATTTCAGCTTCCTGGCCCCCTGCCCCTCCTCGGGCCTGTTCGTGCACGGCTCCGAGGACCGGGTCGCGCCGGCCCGCGAGGTGATGCCGGTGATCGAGAAGGTGAAGACCCAGAAGGGCGTCGTCATCGAGCACCAGATCGTCGAGGGCGCCAACCACTTCTTCGACGGCAAGGTCGACGAGCTGACCCAGACGGTCGAGACCTACCTCGACAAGCGGCTCGGCAAGCGCGACGAGGCGGCCTGAGCAGCCACCGGCGATCCCCTCCTCCACCCGCCCGGGGCCGCGCGGCGCCCCGGGGCGACCGCCGCGAGGTTCCTCCCCTGCCCGCCGTCTCCCGGTCGTCGCTCCTCGCGGCCGTCGCCGCATTCGGCCTGCCTGCCCCGGTCCTCGCCCAGGGCGAGATCCGCCTCGACGAGATCGAGGTGACCGCCCCGCCGGGCGCGGCCGCGAGCGCCGGCTATCCGGGCGGCGTCGCGGGCATCGGCGGCGGGCTCCGGCCGGTCGAGGCGGCGAGCGCCGGCATCATCGGCGGCGCGGAGGCCAACAGCCGCCCGGTCACCCGCCCGGGCGAGGTGCTGGAGGCGGTGCCGGGCCTGATCGTCACCCAGCATTCCGGCGAGGGCAAAGCCAACCAGTTCTTCCTGCGCGGCTTCAACCTCGACCACGGCACCGACATCGCCATCCTGGTCGACGGCATGCCGGTCAACATGCGCACCCACGCCCACGGCCAGGGCTACGCCGACCTCAACTTCCTGATCCCCGAACTCGTCGGCGCGGTCGCGTTCCACAAGGGACCGTATTTCGTCCGCGACGGCGACTTCGCCTCCGCGGGATCGGTGCGGATCGACTACCTCGACAAGCTCGACCGCAACATCGCGCTCACCACCCTCGGCCGCTTCGGCTTCCGGCGCGGGCTCTCGGCCGCCTCGGTGCCGCTCGGCGCCGGCACCCTGCTCGTCGCCGGCGAGGCGCAGGCCTATGACGGGCCCTGGGTCGTGCCCGATGCCCTGCGCAAGCTCAACGGCGTCGCCCGCTACAGCCAGGGCACCGCCACCGACGGCTTCGCCGTCACCGGCATGGCCTACTGGGCGAAGTGGAACGCCACCAACCAGATCCCGGAGCGGGCGGTGGCGGAGGGGATCATCGGCCGCTACGGGACGCTTGATCCGACCGATGGCGGCGAGACCGGCCGGTTCTCGCTCTCGGGGCGCTGGAGCCAGTCGGATGCGGGCGGGATCACCCGGGCCTCGGCCTACGTGATCCGCTACCGGATGAACCTCTGGAACGATTTTACCTATGTCCTCAACGACCCTGTCACCGGCGACCAGTTCCGCCAGCGCGACGCGCGCGTGCTCGGCGGCGGCGAGATCTCACGGGTCATCCAGGGCGACCTGTTCGGGCTGCCGATGGAGAACGAGGTCGGCGTCCAGACCCGCACCGACGCCATCCGGGTCGGCCTGTTCAACACCACGGCGCGGCGCTACCGCTCGACGGTGCTCGACGACCGGGTGCTGGAGGCGAGCGCGGCCTTCTACTACGAGAACCGGGTGCGCTGGACCGACTGGCTGCGCACCAGCCTCGGCGTCCGGGCCGACGGCTACACGGCCGACGTCCGCTCCGACACGCCGGCGAATTCGGGGCGCGCCCGCGACGGCATCGTCACCCCGAAGCTCGGCGCGGTGTTCGGGCCCTTCGCCGACACCGAGATATACCTGAATTACGGCGGCGGCTTCCACTCGAACGATGCCCGCGGCGTCACCGCGACGGTCGACCCGGCAAGCCCGTTGTTCACCGTCAGCCGCGCGCCGTTCCTGGTGCCCTCGACCGGCTACGAGGTCGGGATCCGCAACCGCTCCGTCGCCGGGCTGGAGACCAGCCTCGCCCTGTTCCGGCTCGACTTCGCCTCCGAGACCCTGTTCCAGGGCGATACCGGCACCACCGAGCCGAGCCGGCCGACCCGCCGCTTCGGCATCGAGTGGAGCAATCACTACGCGGTGACGCCCTGGCTGCGCCTCGAGGGCGACCTGACGATCACCAATGCGCGCTTCTCCGACCGCGATCCGATCGGCCGGCGGATCCCCGAGGCGCCGACCAGCATCGCGTCGGCGGGCCTCACCTTCGGCGAGGGCCGGGGCTGGTTCGGCGCGTTGCGCTTCCGCTATTTCGGCCCGCGGCCGCTGATCGAGGACGATTCGGTGCGCTCGAAGCCAACCGCGTTGCTGAACGGCCGGATCGGCTACGCCTTCGACACCGGCACCAGCCTGTCCCTCGACGTGCTGAACCTGACGAATGCCCGGGCCGACCAGATCGCCTACTTTTACGCGTCCCGCCTGCCCGGGGAAGCCGCCGGCAGCGCCGGCCGGCACATCCATCCGGTCGAGCCCACCGCCGTGCGGCTGACCCTGGCCGGCCGGTTCTGACGGCACCCCCGGGAGTGACCAGCGTCGCATGGGTCGCATCTGGGGGCGAGGGCGTCACGGGCCTGCCGTCGCGCCCGGCCCAGCCTCCCCTGGACCGGCCCGCCGATCTCGGCATCGCGGCGCGCGAGGCGGTCCGGGCGGGCACGCCCGTCCTGCCGAAGCTCGTCGACTCGCTGCGGCGCGCGGTCGGGCGAGAGCGCGAGGCGCGTCGGAACCGCGAGCGCCGGCGGCGCCTGAGCCGGACGGGGGCGCCCATCCCCTCAATGGTGGGGCAGGATGACGTCGAGCACGGCGCACCGTCCCTCCTCGCGCACGACCCGCAGCGCCTCGGCGAGAGCCTCGTCCACCTCCTCCG
Source organism: Methylobacterium nonmethylotrophicum (assembly GCF_004745635.1). GTDB lineage: Bacteria > Pseudomonadota > Alphaproteobacteria > Rhizobiales > Beijerinckiaceae > Methylobacterium > Methylobacterium nonmethylotrophicum. Next base: position 45,099 of record NZ_SRLB01000039.1, read on the forward strand.
CCGTCCGGACCAGGCGTCCCCAGGCCCCGCCCGCCGCCGCGGCGATCCCGACATAATCCGGTGCCGGCTCGAACGAGGTGTCGAGGTGGTTGGCCCGGGCCGCGTAGCCGTCGGGATGGACCGCGAGGGTCGACAGCTTCGGCGACTTCCAGCCGCGGTTGTTGAAGATGACCTGCACGAACGGCGTCCGGTAGCGCCGCGCCATCCAGTGCACCGAGGACGGGACGGTGAACATGTAGGAGCCGTCCCCCGTCAGGGCCACGACGGTGCGGTCGGGCCGCGCGAGCTTGACGCCGATCGCCGCGCCGCCGTTCCAGCCGAGCGAGCCGCCGCCGCTGGTGAGGATCGAGCCCGGCCGCTCCGGCGCCAGGTGGTCGAACACGGTGTGGTAGTGCGAGATGCCCTCGTTGACGAACAGGGCGTCCTCGCCCGCCAGCGCCCGCAGGCGGGCGAGCAGGTGCTCGGCCGTCACCGCCCCCCCCGGCGGAATGGCCTCCCGCTCGCGCAGGTCTCGCGCGCGCGCCTCGTGCAGGCTTGCGTAATGGGCAGCCCGTTCCGCCACGACGGCGGGATCGACCGGGCTGGCGGCGAACCAGGCATCCAGCTGGGCGAGCGCGGTCGCGGCATCGGCGGCAAAAACCCCCTCGGCCGGGATGTGCCAGAGCGGCATCTGGCTCTTCAGCGGATCGACGTCGATGTGGAAGACCCGGGCCCCGTCGGCCGGCCTCGACACGGTCGGGATCCACGGCACGTCGCTGTCGACCACCAGGATCGCGTCGGCCTCCGCCAGCACCGGGTTCTGGCGCGGATGATTCCACTGGTTGCCCTGGTAGAGCGGATCGGTGTGGGGATAATTCAGCGCGTTCGGCACCGATTCCAGCACCCCCATGCCGATGCGCCGGCAGAGCGCCGCGAGCGGCGCCACCGCCTCCGGGTTGCGGCCGGCGAAGGAGGTGACGAGGAGCGGCCGGCGCGCGGCCGCGAGGGCGGTCGCGATCTGCCGCAGCCCCGGCTCGCTCAAGGCGCCCGGCGCGATCGGACGCCAGGACGCCGAGGTGTCCGGCTTGCGCTCCACCGCCTCCTCCATCACCTCGCGGGCGCCCATCAGGTAGACCGGGCCCTTCGGGTCGGACCTGGCGAATTGCAGCGCCCGGTGGACCAGGTCCTTGACGTTCTTCCCCGTGCGGATCTCGGCATCGTACTTCATGTAGCCGCGCACGAGGCCGCGCTGGTCGTGGACGTCCTGGATCCACTGGATGAACTCGTTGCGGCTGCCCTTCAGCTCGCCCTCCTGCGTGAACGGCGAGGCGCCGGCGAAGACGATCACCGGCGCGCGGCCCTTGGCGGCGTTGTGCACGGCGCCGGCCAGGGCCTGGGTGCCGCACTCGACATGGACCACGACCGCCTGCGGCTCGCCGCTCGCCTGCCAGTAGCCGTGGGCGGCGCTCATGCCGACCATCTCGTTGGGGCAGGTGACGATCTCGGGGATACGTCGCCCGGCGGCCCGCGCCTCGGCGATCGCCTCGATCAGGGCCGGATGGTCGCTGCCGACATTGGCGAAGACGAAGGAGACGTTCGCCTCCACCAGGGCATCGAGGAAGGCGCTGCTCGTCGTGTACATGGTCTCGGTCCTCGGCTGTCAGTCCTCGTCCGCCGGCCGGGAAGGCGCCACCGGAGACGCGTCGCGGGTCAGGGCTTCGGTCAGCCGCTTGAGGTGGTTCAGGAACTGCGCCCGCTCGTCGGGCGCGAACACGGCATTCAGCCGGGCGTCGTGCCGGGCCGCGCAGGCGGCGAGCTGAGCGAGCTTCGCCCGGCCGGCCGCGGTCAGGGCGATGCGGCGGCCGCGCCGGTCGTGCGGATCCGGCGCGCGGGCGATCAGGCCGCGGCGCTCGAGGTCGTTCAACAGCGGCGTGAGCGTGCTCTTGTCCCGGCCGACCGCGGCGCTGAGCGCCGTCTGGCCGATGCCCGGGTTGTCGCCGATGAGCTGCATCAGGGCGTAGCGGCCGGGGCGCAGGCCGGTCTCGCCGGCGAGCGCGCTGAAGGCCTGGAACGAGGCATCCTGAGCGAGGCGCAGGTTGTAGCCGATCGCGTCGCCGAGCCAGCCGAGGCGGACCGGGCCGTCGGCCGGAACCTCCGCACAGGGCGCCGCCTCGTCGGGGCGCGCGTCGTCGGGGGCGGCGTCTGGCTTCGACATCGGGGGAGATCCGGCGCGGGACGGCGGGGACGGCAGGGGCCGTCCCGTTCTCGTCCCGGCCATACCCGCCGGCGTCGCCGTCGCCAAACCGGAACCGGCCCGCTCCACCGCGTTCGCCCTCACGACCCGGCCACCGCGCTCCGGGCCCCGACCGCGTCCGACGCCCGGGGCGCCGCAGGGATGTGCCGGCCGACCACCGCGAGGGCGACCGCGACGCCCGCCATGGCGAGGCCGAGCATCACCAGGTAGCCGGCCGCTCCCCCCGCCGTGATGATGGCGGCGCCCGCGAAGGCGCTCAGGATCGCCCCGAGACGGCCGAAGGCCAGGGCGGCGGCGGTGCCGGTCGCCCGCACCGCGGTCGGATAGACGTGGGCGCAGACGGCGTACATCGTCGATTGCGTCGCGTTGGCGAAGAACCCCTGCAGGGCGAAGCCGGCGATCAGCAGCCCGGTCGCCTGCCGGATGTCCACCGCCATCAGGGCGAAGGCCGTCGCGGCACCGCCGATGCAGCAGGCCAGCAGCGGCCCGCGCGAGCCGAGGCGGGTGATCGCGACCGCGCAGAGGAGCGCGCCGAAGACGCCGCCGAGGTTGTAGGCGGTGAGCCCCGACCCGGCGACGCCGACGTCGAGCCCCTCGGCGACCAGCATCGTCGGCAGCCAGCTGAAGGCGCTGTACACGGCGAGCAGGTTGAGGAAGAACGCGAACCACAGCGCCAGGGTGTCGCGGGCCCGCCCCCGCTCGAACAGGGCGGCGACGCCCTCGCGGGTCTCGACGCGCTGCTCGCGCGCATCGGTGAAGGCCGTGCCGGCGGGCGTCGGGCGTGCCATGCGGCCGAGGAGGCGCACCAGCTCGGGCCAGCGCCCGGGCCGGCGCACGAGGTAGCGGGGCGATTCGGGCAGCGCCACGATCAGCACCAGCCCGAGCACGACCGGCAGCAGGCCGCCGAGGAAGAACAAGGCGCGCCAGCCGAAGGCCGGCAGGACATGGCCGGCGAACAGCCCCGCCAGCATGCCGCCGAGGGGCACGCACACGATGGTCGCCGTGATGGCGAGCGTGCGCCGCCGCGCCGGGGTGAATTCCGCCGTCATCGTGGTGGCGCTCGGCAGGGCGCCGCCGATGCCGAGCCCGGCGACGAAGCGCAGGATCCCGATCTCCCACAGGTTGCCGGACAGCCCGATGGCGCAGGTCGACAGCCCGAAGAGCAGCACGCTGCCGATCACCGCCCAGCGCCGGCCGAACCGGTCGGCGAACAGGCCCGCACAGGCGCTGCCGATCCCCATGCCGACGAGGCCGGCCGCGAGCGCCGGGGCGAAATCGCCCCGGGTGATGCCCCATTCCCGGATCAGCACGGGAATGGCGAAGCCGATGAGCTGGCCGTCGAACCCGTCCATGACGATCGACAGGGCGGCGAGCAGCGCAGCGGTCTTCTGCACGGCCGTCCACGGCCCGGTATCGAGGATCTCGCCGATATCGGCGGCGGGGCCGGTCCGGGTCATGCCGACGCCTCCCTCCGGCACCGGGTGGCAGGACGCCGCGCAGGCGGGCGCGGCTCGGCCGACAGGGCGATCATGGGGTTTCCTTCCCGGAACGGCGCCGCTTGCTGCGGGCTCTTCGGCGATGCTTGCGGAGTCTTGGCATCGTGTCAAGTTGGTAGGCATACCAACTAATTGGCCGTGACGCCGAGCAGCTCCTGCGCCCGTCCTCCCCCGAATGCCGCCTGCCGTGCGGCCAGGAGCAGCGCGACGAGGTCGCCCGGGGGCGTCCCGACGTCCGCCGGACGCAGGGTGGCGCTACCGATCCGCGGAATCCGGATGCCGAACGACCCGGGTCCGCGAGAACCGGGCGCAGCGGCGCCCGCTCGGTTCTGGAACACCCGCGCCTCTGGCTTCCGGGCGTCGCCGCGCGGCTCCGGATCGACCCCGTGGGTCTCGGATCGGTCCGCACCCGTCGAGCAGGCTCTGTCGAAGCAAGCGGCGCAAGACGGGCTACGCCAAGACGGGCTACGCCACCTGCTCGCCCCGCCGCTTGCGCTCCGCGTCGTCCCACGCGGTGAGCGGCTGGTAATCGGGCACGAAGCCAAGGCCCTTTCGGGCATCCGACGACACCGCCGCCTGCGAGGTGGTGACGTCGATGAGCGCCGGGGCGTTGGCCAGGGCCCGCTCGATCGCCGCCGGAAGGTCCTCGGGGCGCTCGACCCGCTCGCCGTGGGCGCCGAGTGCCCGCGCCATCGCGGCGTAGTCGGAATCGGCCAGCAGGGTCCCGACGACGCGGCCGCCGTAATTGAACTCCTGGTCGTAGCGCTCGATGTTCCAGGCGGCGTTGTTCGACACGATGATGACGGGCTTGGCGCCGTGGCGGACCGCCGTGTCGATCTCCATGGCGTTGATGCCGAAGGCGCCGTCGCCGGTGACGCAGATCACCTGCCGGTCCGGATAGGCCAGCGAGGCCGCGGTGGCGTAGGGCACGCCGACGCCGAGGCAGCCGAAGGCGCCCGCATCCATGTAGGTCCGCGCCTCGAGGCCGACCCGGGCGAAGCTCAGGAGGTCGCCGCCGTCGGCCACCGCGATGTAGTTCGGCGCCGCGACCTTGCGGATCGCGTCGAAGATCGCCGCCGGGTGGACGCGGCCGTCGGCTCCCGTCTGCTGGACCTTGCCCCCGGTCGAGCGCTGGCGGTGACGTTCCCTCAGGCCCTTGGCCCAGGCCGTGTCGAGGGCGGGAGCCCGGTTGCCGGCGGTGTCGACGATCGCCGACAGGGCGAGCGCCGGGGTGGCGAGCAGCTCCGGCTCGCCGCGGCGGTTGTCGACGAGTTCGCCGGCGGTGTCGGCGATGCGCACGAAGCGGGCATTCGGAAACACCGCCGGCGAGCCGTAGCCGAGCTGGTAGTCGAGCTTGCGCCCGATCATCAGGACCACGTCGGCCTCGGTCATCGCCGCGGCCCGCATGGCGCCGACGGTGGAGGGATGCTCGGGCGGCACGAGGCCGCGGCTCTCCTGGGTGTCGAGGTAGACCGCGCCGAGCGCGTCGAGGAGGCGCACCAGCGCGGGCCCCGCGGTCCTGGCGCCGCGGCCGCTCACCACCAGCGGGCGCCTGGCGCCCCAGAGCACGTCGACAGCCTGCGCCACCGCGGCCGGATCGGGCGGCAGGACACGGGGCGCCTTGGGGCGCATCCAGTCGTCGAGCACCAGCTGCGGCGGCACGTGGGCGCGCAGCACGTCGGTCGGGATCTCGACATAGACCGGGCCGGGCTCAGCCAGATCGCCCATGGCGCGGGCCACCGCCTCGTCGAGCTCGCGGATCACCTGGTCGGCGACCCGGGCCGTGCGCGACTGGCGCGTGACCGGCCGCAGGATGTCGACGTGGGGGATGTCCTGGAGCGGGCCGAGATTGGCCTGCGGCCGCGAGGTGCAGCCGCCGATCAGCAGCACGGGGACGCGGGCGAGCGAGGCGTTGGCGATGCCGGTGACGCAGTTGGTGACGCCGGGCCCGGCCGTCGCCATGCAGACGCCGAGCTCCCCCGTCAGCTCGGCATGGGCGTGGGCCATGTGGACGGCGGCACCCTCGTCGCGCACGTCGATGATGCGGATGCCGAGGCGGGCGCAATGGTCCCAGATCGGCTGGATATGGCCGCCCTGGAGCCCGAACACCCGGTCGACGCCCCGGGCCTTCAGGAACCGGGCGATCCAGGCGGCGCAGGAGTGCGAATCCGCGTTGAGGTCCTGGACGGTGTCGGCCGGCTGGCTCATGGGGTTTTCCTCCCTGTGTTGTCATTCGCGCCTTCGCGGCGTCTCTCCCCTCTCCCGAGTGGGAGAGGGGATCCCACGCCTCACAATCGTGGGAATGCGTCAGCAGACGACGCCCACTACCCCTCCCCCCGCACCAGCCGCTCCTTCAGCTTGCGGTGCAGGTTCTTGCCCGTCGCGGTGCGGGGCATCGCCGCGTCGGCCATGAAGGAGATCGTGCGCGGGCGCTTGAAGCCGGCGAGCCGGTCCTTGCACCAGCCGAGGATCTCGGCCTCGGTGGCCGAGGCGCCGTCGCGCAGCACGATCACCGCGTGGACGCGCTCGCCCCAGGTTTCGTCCGGCAGGCCGACGACCGCGACGTCGTGCACCGCCGGGTGGCCGCCGAGCACGGCCTCGACCTCGGAGGGATAGATGTTCTCGCCGCCGGAGATGATCATGTTGCTCTTGCGGTCGACGAGGTGGATGAAGCCGTCCTGGTCGCGCCGGGCCATGTCGCCGACGGTGCAGTACTCGCCGCGGAAGGCCTCCTTCGTCTTCTCAGGCAGCTTCCAGTAGCCGTCGAACAGGTAGGGGTTCGAGCAGAACAGCTCGCCGGCCTCGCCGTCCGGCACCTCGTTGCCGGCCTCGTCGAGCAGCCGGATCGGCGCCGAGCCGACGCATTCGCGGCCCACCGAGCCGAGCTTGGTGAACTGCTCGGGCGGGTGCAGCATCGTCGCCCAGCCGACCTCGGTGGCGCCGTAGAGCTCGTAGAGCCCGGAATTGGGAAACAGCTCCATCACCGCCCGCTTCGTGTCGGGCCGGGCCGGGGCCGAGGAGATCATCAGGCGGGTGATGCGGGTGAGGTCGTGGCGCGCCAGCGCGTCCCGGCTCAGACCCAACATCATCGCGTAATGGGTCGGCACGAGGGACGTGAAGCTGGCGCCGCCCTCGGCGAGCGCCCGCACGCAATGCTCCGGGTCGAAGCTCTTGCGCGAGTAGACGGAGGTGACGCCGCCGCAATAGCTGAAGGCGCCGAAGAAGTAGAGCGAGTTGGCGTGGCACATCGGCATGACCAGCAGCGCCGTATCGCGCCGGTGGATGCCGAGCTCGATCTCGGTGACGAGCGACAGCATGGCGGCGCCGCGGTGGCTGCGGATCGCTCCCTTCGGCTTGCCGGTCGTGCCCGAGGTGTACATCAGCATCCAGGGATCCGCCGGATCGACGGCGATCCCGGGCTCGTCCTCGCGGGCCTTGGCGATCAGGTCCTCGTAGGACGAGAAGCCGGCCGGGCAGGATGCCTGCCCGAACCACACCACCCGCGATTCCGCGATCGGCAGGTCGGCGCGGATCTCCTCGATCGTGCCGGCCAGCTCGTCCTGGAGGATGAGGCCTGAGACCTCCGCATCCTCCAGGATGTAGCGCACCTCCGGCCCGACCAGCCGGAAGTTGATCGGCACCGCGACGAGGCCGGCCTTCGCCATGGCCGGATAGAGTTCCAGCCACTCGACGCAGTTGTAGGCCAGCACCGCCACCCGGTCGCCTTTCCGCAGGCCGAGGCCGAGCAGGCCGTTGGCGAGGCGGCAGGCGCGGGCGTTCCACTGGCGGAACGTCATCGCGCGCTCGAGGTCGCGCGCGCCGATCCGGTCGGGCTGCAGGCGGGCCTGGACGGCGAGCATCTGCCCGGGCGTGAGCACATCCCTCATCGTGGCGGTCCTCGCTGCTTTCGTCCTGCTCAGGCGTGCGTGTCGATCTTCGAACGGTCCATTCCACCCGCGACCTCATCCTGAGGTGACCGGCGATCGGAGATCGCACGCGATCATCGATCGCCGGGCCTCGAAGGAGGGCTCCAGATGTCTGTGCGATCCCGGGAGCCCTCCTTCGAGGCCCACTGACGAGCGATCTTCGATCGCCAGCACCTCAGGATGAGGTCGAGGGTAGGATGGCGGAGACTGCCGGAACCGGCCGTAACGACTGCGGCTCGGCCCCTCAGCCGATATCCCCGGCATATTTCTGCACCAGCGCCCAGGCCTCCGGCCCGAACTTCTCGCGCCACTGGCCGTAGAACTTCGTCGCCTTGAGCGCGGCCTGGAAGGCGTTGGGGTCGACGGCGTTGAAGGTGAGCCCCCTGCCCTCCAGCTCCTTCTGGGTGTCGCGGTTGGCCTGGGCGATGTCATCGCGCTCCTTCAACGCCGCGGCGTTGAGGTGCTTCTCCAGGATTACCTTCACGTCGGCCGGCACGCCGCGCCAGACCCGGCCGCTCGCCATCATCCAGAACCCGTCCCAGGCGTGGTTGGTGAGCGAGCAGAACTTCTGCACCTCGTAGAACTTGGCGAAGTTGATCAGCGCCAGCGGGTTCTCCTGCCCGTCGGCGATCTTCGTCTGCAGCGCCGAATAGGCCTCGCTCAGCGGGATGCTGACCGGGGCGGCGCCGAGCGCCGAGAACATCGAGACCCAGAGCGGCACCACCGGCACGCGGATCTTGAAGTTCTTGAGGTCGTCGGGCGTCCGGATCGGCTTGGTGCTGGTGGTGATCTGGCGGAAGCCGTTGTCCCAGGTCGTCTCGAAGGGAACGAGGTTCGCCTTCTCGATCGCCCGGCGAATGTAGCCGCCGACCTCGCCGTCCATCGCGGCCCAGACCTTGTCGTAGCTCGTGAAGGCGAAGCCGATGCCGGTGAGCGAGGTCGCCGGCACGAGGGTCGACACGACGGTGCCGGGGAAGGTCGCGAGCTCCAGCGCCCCGGAGCGGATCTGGGACAGCATGTCCGAGTCGCTGCCGAGCTGGTTCGACGGGAAGAGGCTGATCTCGACCGCGCCGTTGGTGTCCTTGGCGATCGCCGCGATCGCCTCCTTGAGGCGGACGTTCAGCGGGTGCGGGACCGGCAGGTCGGTGCCGAGCTTGAAAGTGAGCTTCTGCCCCTGCGCCAGGGCCGGACGCGGGAAGGCACCGGCGGCGAGCGCGGTCGTTGCACCGAGGCCGGTGGCGAGCAGGTGCCGCCGGTGAAGACCCATCATGGCGTTCCTCCCTCAGAGAATCCCGGCGCCGTCGATCCGGGTCCGTCCCGCCGCTGCGGCTATAGAATTCGGAATTCGAATTTGGAATTCGGTATTGCACGGGTGTCCGGTTTGCGCAACATCTCTGTCGAGAGTTCTGCGTGAGGGGGACCCGGCCATGGCCGGCCAGACGGACAGCCGCAGCCTGACGCGCCACCGGCTCGTCGAGCAGGTCTACGGCGCGATCTTCAGCGAGATCACCGAGGGGCGGCTGCCGCCCAACACCCGGCTGATCCAGGACGAGCTGGCCGACGCCTACGGGGTGTCGCGACAGCCGGTGCAGCAGGCGCTCCTGCTCCTGCGCAACCACGGCATCGTGCGCGACGCGCCCCGCCGCGGGCTGGTGGTGGCGCCGCTCGAGGCTTCGTTCGTCCGGAACCTGTACGAGGTGCGCGGCGTGCTGGAGGGGCTGACGAGCCGGCTCGCCGCCGAGCGCAATGCGGCCCGCGCCGGGCGTGAGGGTCCGGCCCTCGTCGCAGCGGGGCGCGAGGCGGTGCGGGACGGGTCGGTCGCGCAGCTGATCGCCGCCGACATCGCCTTCCACCGCTTCCTCGGCGAGATCGCCGAGAACCCGATCATCGTCGAGACGGCCGCGCCCCACTTCAACCACCTGCAGCGGATCATGGGCGAGGTGCTGCGGGAGGACGAGGCGATGCCGCACCGCATCTGGGAGGAGCACGCGGCGATCCTCGAAGCGGTGGCGGCGGGCGAAGCTGAGGCCGCCGACCGGCTCTCGCGCCAGCACATCGCCCGGGCCGCGACGATCTTCGTCGACCGGCTGCGGGCGCAGGAGACCGCCTCGGCGGAGGAGGCCAGCCGCCGCCGGGTGCGGCGCTGAGCAGGGTTCGCAAAAGTGGCCGCCGGTTTTGGGATAAAACCCCGCGACACGACAAAAAGCCCAAGCGGACGAAGCGCTGGCCCGCCCACGCTGCACGGCACGGCATGAAGGCCGCAGGCTTTCATGTCTCCTAGCCGCAAACCTCATCCTGAGGTGTCAGTCGATCAGAGATCGGCTGACCTCGAAGGAGGGTTCCAGAAACCTCGCGATCCCTGGAGGTCTCCTTCGAGGCCGAGCGATCGAAGATCGCCGGTCGCCTCAGGATGAAGGCGTGGGTGGGAAAGGACAATGCCGCGGTAAAACTCCCAGCGTCGTTACCGTGTGGCCTGCCGACGCAAGTCGGCTGAGCGGCAAGCCGCGGGCCAGGACTCCGGACCGGTCCGTCGGCGCCGCCTCGGGGGCCGGCCCGGATCGTCAAGTCCCCCGGAAGAGGATCCCTGTGGGGAACGCGCGAATTCCGGGCCGTCCCCGGGATTCACAACCGGGCCGGGCTCCGGCATGGTCCGGCCATGGTTCGCGACTCCTTTTCCGCGTGAGCGCTCCGTCCCGTCCCCTGCGCAGCCACCAGCGCAGCCTGTTCGAGCTCGTGGCCGCGCTCGCCCGCGGCGAGGCGTCGGGCATCGCCGACATCCTGGCGGCGGTGACGCCGGGGGGCGGCAAGTCGCTGCTGCCCGTCATCGCCGCCTCGAAGCTGATCGGCGCGGGCCTCGTCGACCGGGTGGTCTGGGTCGTGCCGCGGGACTCCTTGCGCCTCCAGGCCGAGGAGGCCTTCGCCGATCCGGCCTGGCGGGCGGCTTTCGGCCACGCCCTCGCGGTGCGGGCGGCCGACAACGCGCCCGACCCGAGCCGGGGGCTGTCCGGCTACGTCACCACCTACCAGGCGGTGGCGGCGGCGCCCGCCCTGCACTTGTCCGAAATGCGCCGCCACCGCACGCTCCTCGTCGTCGACGAGGTGCACCACCTGCCGGCCCTCGCCGACGGGGAGGCGGACGGGGCGGCGAACGAAGCAGCGTCGTGGAGCCGGGCCCTGCTGCCGCTGTTCCGCGAGGCGCGCCTGCGCCTGCTCCTCTCCGGCACCCTCGAGCGGGCGGACGGGCGGCGCATCCTGTGGCTGCCCTACCGCACGGTCGAGGGTGCACCGGTGCCGGACATCGAGGCGCCGGGCTGGGCGGTGATCGGCTATTCCCGCGCCGAGGCGCTCGCCGAGAAGGCGGTGCTGCCGGTGAATTTCGGCGCTCTCGACGGCGAGGCGAGCTGGCTCGAGGGCGGGCGGACGGCCGGCCAGGCCCGGGTCGGCCCGCACCGGCTCTCGGGCCCGGGGCCCAGCGCCACCACCCGGCCGGCCCTGTTCACGGCGCTGCGCACGGGCTTTGCCCGCGACCTCCTGCGCGAGGCCTTCCACGCCACCCGCCGCCTGCGGGCGGAGCGGCGCCGCCGCCTCGGCCTCGGGCCGGCGCAAGCCGTGCGGGGCCTCGGCAAGCTCCTGGTCGTCGCGCCCGACCAGGCGAGCGCCCAGAGCTACCACGCCATGCTGCAGGCCTGGATGCCCGAGGAGCAGGCCCAACGGGACGTGCGCATCGCCACCTCGGCGGAAGCCGACGCCCACGCGGCGCTCGCCGCCTTCCGGCTGACGCCCGAGCCCGCCGTGCTGGTGACGGTGGCGATGGCCTATGAGGGGCTCGACGCTCCCGAGGTCGCGGTCGTGGCGGCCCTCACCCACATCCGCTCCCGGCCCTGGCTCGAGCAGATGATCGCCCGGGCGACCCGCGTCGACCCGCATGCGGGCGACTATGCCGACCAGCACGCCCTGGTCTTCCACCCGGACGACCCGCTCTTCGCCCGTTTCCGGGCCCGGATCGAGACCGAGCAGGCGACGGCGACGCGGCCGCGCAAGCGCCCGGTCGGCGCCGCCTCGCCCGAGCCGACGCCGCTGGCGCGCGAGACCGACGAGGGGATCGTCCCGCTCGAGAGCAATGCCCTGGGCCTGCGCTACGCCATGCTGCGGCCCGGCCCCGCCGTCGCGATGGCGCGACTGGGGCCCCAAGCGGACGCGGCGGAGCCCGCACCGGTCCCGCCCTCGCGGGTCGAGCGGGCCCTGCGCGCCCGGGTCGCCGCCATGGTGACGGCGCAGGCGGTGGAGGACGAGGCCGAGCTGCGCCTGCCCCGCGGCGGGCCCCTGCCCCACCGCTACAACGCGGTGCTCAAGCGCCTCTTCAACAACAAGAGCCGGGCCGCCATGACCGCCGAGGAGCTCGAGGCGGCGCTCGCCTGGCTCGAGCGCAACCGGCTGCAGGACCACCTGCACCTTCTCGAGGGCGACGCCCGCTACGCCTGGAGCGCGCGCCGGCGCTGGGCCGGGGCGGAGCGGCGGCCGGGGTGACGATGTCTGCCTGACGAGCCCCGAGACCAGGAAGTCGCGGGATCCCCTCTCCGGTGTGGGAGAGTGGTAGGGGTGAGGGTGGCGACGGTTTAGGCATGTCCTGACCCGTCCCGCTGACAGCGCGATGTTCGGCGCTTTTCTTGGAACCGTCGCCATCCTTACCCCTGACCCCTCTCCCACACGGGAGAGGGGAAGGCGCTTGACTTGAGAGCGGAAGAAAAATTTTCGGCGTCGCCGTATCCGTCCTGCCCTTGCGGGAGCGGCGGGCCACACCATCTCCGATTGCCAACGCAAGAGGAGCCCGCCGATGTTCGACGCCAAGCGCCTGCTCGACCAGTTCCTCGGCGGCCCGCCGCGCGGCGGGTCCTACGGCCAGCCTCCCGGCCAGATGCCCTATGGCCAAGCGCCCTACGGCCACGCCCCCTCGCCTCTCGAGCAGGTCGCCCGCTCCCTCGGCAGCGGGGGCGGCAAGGCGGCCGTTCTCGGCGGCCTCGCCTCGCTGGTCCTCGGCGGGCGCCGCGGCCAAGGCGGGTTCGGATCCTCCGGCTACGGATCGGGCCTCGGCGCGGGCGGGCGGATCGGCGGCCTCGCCCTCGTCGCCAGCCTGGCCTACCAGGCCTACCAGAACTGGCAGGCGAATCAGGGACACGCCCAGGGCCGGGGCGCCGCACCCGCCCGCGCCGGCGGCTTCATCCCCTCGGCCGAGGAGGCAGCGGCGATGCTCGGCGGCTCGCGCTTCGCCCCGGCCTCGGCGGCCGAGGAGCAGGACCGCGCCCGCGCTCTGCTGATTGCGATGATCACCGCCGCCAAGGCCGACGGCCACATCGACGCGGACGAGCAGCGCCGCATTTTCGGCGAGATGGACCGGCACGCTCTCGATGCCGACGACAAGGCCTTCCTGATGGACGCGCTGCGGGCTCCGGTCGACGTCGAGGCGGTGGCCCGCCTCGCCCGGAACCCGGAGCAGGCGAGCGAGATCTACGCCGCCTCCCTGATGGCGATCAGCGTGGACACGCCGCAGGAGCGGGCCTATCTCGATCACCTCGCCCGCCGGCTCGGGCTCGATCCGGGCCTGTCGCGACACATCGAGGCCACGCTGGCCGCGGCGGCGTCGCAAAGATGAAGACTTCGTTACGGTTGTTAACCAATCGCTAACCATCGGGCGCGCCTGATGGGCTGGTAACGAGTCGTAAAGACGTGACCAGCCAGACACAAACCCGCCCACCGATCCGCTTCCGTGGCCGCTCGTTCCTGGCGGTCGTGTTAGCCCCCGAGGCGCCGATCGAGGATTGGCTCGCCGACCTCGACGCCCTTGCCAAGCGCTCTCCGGCCTTCTTCGCCGGCCGCGCGGTGATCCTGGACGTGACCACCCTGGCCCCGAGCCCGGACGCGCTCAAGGAGCTGGTGGCCGCCCTCAACCAGCGCGACATACCGATCATGGGGATCGAGGGGGCGGGCGGCGGCTCCCTCGGCCCCGGGATGCCCCCGCCCCTCAATGGCGGCCGCCCCTCCGGCGAGGTGGCGATGCCGGAGGACGGCCCCGCCGCGGCCCCGGCGGCCGAGAAGGCGACGGGCGCCAAGTCGCTGATGCTGGAAAGCCCCGTTCGCTCCGGCCAGGCGATCCTTTTTCCCGAGGGCGACGTGACCGTGATGGGCTCGGTCGCCTCGGGCGCCGAGATCATCGCGGGCGGATCGATCCACATCTACGGGGCTTTGCGCGGCCGCGCCATCGCGGGGGCCGCCGGCACGCCGGGCGCCCGCATCTTCTGCCGCAGGTTCGAGCCCGAGCTGCTCGCGATCGACGGCCTCTACCGCATCGCCGACGACATCGACCCGTCGCTGCGCGGCCGCGCCGTGCAGGTCTGGCTCGACGGCGACGCGATGCGCACCGCCGCGCTCGACTGACGTCTCCGCCCGGGGGCCCCGCGGCAACGCACCCGCGGACAGGGCAAGAGCGAGAAGAAAACACACGCAGCGGCCGCGCCGGCCGCGACTTCGATCCGATCTCTCAAGGGGTTCCAATGGCCAAAGTCATCGTGGTGACATCCGGAAAAGGAGGGGTGGGCAAGACCACCACGACGGCAGCGTTGGGCGCGGCCCTGGCCCGCACGGGCCAGCGCGTCTGCGTCGTCGACTTCGACGTCGGCCTGCGCAACCTCGACCTCATCATGGGCGCCGAGCGCCGCGTCGTCTACG
>NZ_SRLB01000004.1 GCF_004745635.1 Methylobacterium nonmethylotrophicum
TCCGTCAGCATCGCGTCTCCTCGCTCAAAGCGCGGAAACGCTCACGACCGCAATAGGTTCAAGTGACAACAGGCCCTAGTAGTTATACGCCCCGCGCGGCCCGTAGCCGTCCCGCGGCCGGACCCGGGCGCCGTAATCGACGTCGCGCTGGGCACGCCGGTTGGCCAGCGCCCGGCCGGCGAGGCAGCCCGCCACCGCGCCCACCACCCCGCGCTCCGCCAGGTAGTGCCCGGCGATGCCGCCGATGATCGCCCCCTTGATGCAGCCCTTGGCCTCGGCCGCGCCGACGCCCATCAGCGTCACGACCGCCACCAAAGCCGCCTTCGCCACGATCCGCATGATGCTCCTCCGCTCTGCGACAGGATCAACAGCCAGGCTCGGCGTGCGTTCCGTGGCAGCACGAGAGGTTCGGCGGGGCGGCCGGCCCGGTCGCGGCCACAGGCAAAGATTTTTTACCGGGTGCCGCTAGGGCAGAGAAGCCAAGTCGTCGAGGCGAGATGTCGGGATCAGGCAGCCAAGCACCAGGCGCGGACATGCGCCCCGACGGCGCCGGCCCGGATCTTCGCGCGTTGATCCGTCGCGATCAGCTCGAGGCCGTGCGCCGCAGCGTCCGGCAGGCCGTCCCCATCAACACCGTGCTGGGCGCCGCCGTCGCCGTGGTCGCGGTCCAGGCCGGGCACGGAGGCGCCGGGCTCGCCTGGTTCGCCGTGTGCGCGGTCGTCAACCTCGCGCGGTTCTGGCTCTGCCGCGCGCCGTGCCCGGGCCTCGCGCTCAGCGAGGCGACGCCCCCCGTCGCGGCGCAGGCCGCCGCCTGCTCCATCGAGCGGCACCTGCGGTTCGCCGCCCTGGCGGCCTTCCTGTCGGGGGTGGTCTGGGCCCTGGTGGCGCTCCTGTGCGAGGGCTACACCTCGCCCCAGGCCCTGTTTTACCTCATCGTCACCTGCGGCATCACCGCCGGCTCCGTGGCCCACGGCATAGCCTTCGCGGCGGTCCCGGCGAGTTTCCTCGCCCCGCCGCTCGTGACGGTGGCGGGCTGCCTGATCTGGGCCGGCGGGTTCGAGCGCGTCTGCGTCGCCGCCACGGTGATGCTCTACATCGTGACGCTCGGGCGCAGCGCCATCGCGACCGAGGGGGGCTTTCGCCGCACGAGCCGGCTGAAGAACGAGGCCACCGCCCTCGCCCGCGCCCGCCAGGAGGCCCATGCCGCGGCGAGCGCGCTCGCCGACGAGATGCGCCGCCGCGCCACCCACGATGCCCTCACGGGGCTGCTGAACCGCCCCGGCTTCGCGCAGGCCGCGGAGGAGCGGATCCAGGCGCCCGGGCCGGCGCCCTGCCTGATGCTCCTCGACCTCGACGGGTTCAAGTCGGTCAACGACGTCTACGGCCATTCCACCGGCGACCGGGTCCTCGTGGAGGTGGCGCGGCGCCTGCGCCGCACCCTGCCGCCGGAGGCGCTGGCGGCCCGCTTGGGCGGCGACGAGTTCGCGATCCTGTACGATCCGGCCGGCGGCCTGCCGCCGGCCGTATGGCCGCCCGCGGACCTGGCGGTGGCGCTGATCCGGGCCGTGACCGAGCCGTTCGAGAACTTCGATGCCGGCCGCCTGGGCGCCAGCATCGGCCTGTGCCACGCCCACGGCCCGAGCCTGACCCAGATGCTCTCGTGCGCCGACGAGGCGCTCTACGCCGCCAAGGCCGCCGGGCGGAACCGCTTCCGGATGTTCGACGAGGGCCTGCGCGGCCGCCTCGAGATGCGGCGCGACAGCGAGCGCGAGCTCTCCCACGCGCTCGCCGTGGGCGGCCTCGCGGTCTGGTTCCAGCCGATCTTCGGCGAGGGCGGGTGCCGGGTCGCCGGACTCGAGGCCCTGGTGCGCTGGAACCACCCGGTCCATGGCTGGATCCCGCCGGGCGAGATCGTTGCCGCCGCCGCCCGGGCCGGCCTGACCGAGCCGCTCCTGCGCTTCATCCTGGAGCAGGTCTGTGGCGCGATGGAGGTCTTGCGCGCCGCCGGCAGCGACGTCCGGGTGGCGATGAACGTCTCGCCGCGGGAGATGGCGCAGGTCCCGGTCGACGATATCGTGCTCGACGGCCTGCGGGTGCGGGGCTTGGCCCCGTCGCTCCTCGAGATCGAGATCACCGAGGAGACGGCGCTGGACATCGAGGCGGTGCAGGACAAGCTCCTCGCCCTGTCCCGGGCCGGGATCCGTGTCGCCCTGGACGATTTCGGCATCGGCTACTCGTCGCTGGCCTCGCTCCGCCAGCTCCGGGCCGGCCGCGTCAAGATCGACCGCAGCCTCGTCACCGGCCTGTCGACCTCCGACGACAAGCGCGGCCTGGTCGAGGCGGTGCTGGGCCTCGGCCGTGCGCTCGGCCTCGAGGTGGTGGCCGAGGGCGTCGAGACCGCCGACGACCTCGCCACGCTGCGCAGCCTGGGCTGCCCGTTCCTGCAGGGCTACCATCTCGGCCGCCCGGTCCCGGCCGACCAGGCGCTCCGGCAGGCCCTAAGCAGGGTTGCATGGCGCAACTCTGCTTAGCTTCTTGTTTTTGCATCATTTTCACCGCCGAACCGGTGACCGCTTCGGCGAATGATGCTTAGCCCGCCGCCCGGACGCGGCCTGAGCCGGTCGGAGCCCCCGCCCCATCACAGCCTGCGGCGCGGGTTGCCCGTCGGGCTGGTGTCGGGCGATACGCCGGCCTGCGCGTGCGCGACGTCATTCCCGGCGCTTCCCCACCGCAGCCGATCGGCTTAGGTCTCGGGCGACGCCGCGCGCCCGCCGAACGGGGCCGGCTCGGGAGGAGATCCACCATGCAGCCGATTCTCGACACCTTCGATGCCCGCGCGATCCTGCCGGAGGACGGCCTGGCCGGTGCCCTCGCCGGCCGCATCTGGCGGCCGGAGCTGAACGGCCCGAGCACCGTCGCTCTGCGCGAAGGCGCCTCCGGCGCCGCCGAACTCGTCGACATCACCGCCGCCTTCCCGACGATCCGCGACCTGTGCGAGGCGGAGGACCCAGCCGCCGCCCTGCGCGGGGCCGCGGGCGAGGTCGTCGCCCCTCTCGACGCGGTGCTCGCCAACACGCCGCCCGATGCCCGCGACCCGTCGAAGCCCTGGCTCCTCGCGCCGGTCGACCTCCAGGCGGTGAAGGCCGCCGGGGTCACCTTCGCGGTCTCGATGCTGGAGCGGGTGATCGAGGAGCGGGCCCGCGGCAACCCGGACGCCGCGGCGGCGATCCGCCTCGAGGTCGGGCGCCTCGTCGGCGACGACCTGCGCCGGCTCAAGCCCGGCTCGCCCGAGGCGATGGCGCTCAAGGACGTGCTCGTCGCGCAGGGCGCGTGGAGCCAGTACCTCGAGGTCGGCATCGGCCCGGACGCCGAGATCTTCACCAAGGCGCAGCCGCTCTCCTCGGTCGGCTGCGGCCAGGAGGCGGGCCTGCATCCGGGCTCGCAGTGGAACAACCCGGAGCCCGAGGTGGCGCTGGTGGTGGCCTCCGACCAGCGCATCGTCGGGGCGACGCTCGGCAACGACGTCAACCTGCGCGACTTCGAGGGCCGCTCGGCCCTGCTCCTCGGCAAGGCCAAGGACAACGCCGCCTCCTGCGCGCTGGGGCCGTTCCTGCGCCTGTTCGACGGCGGCTTCTCCCTCGACCACGTCCGGCGCACGGTGGTGAGCCTGGAGGTCGTGGGCGAGGACGGGTTCCGGCTGTCGGGCAGCTCGGCGCTGTCCGAGATCAGCCGCGACCCGGCCGACCTCGTCGCCGCGATGATGGGGGGCACCCACCAGTACCCGGACGGCGCCGTGCTGTTCCTCGGCACGATGTTCGCGCCCGTCGAGGACCGGGGCGCGCCCGGCCAGGGCTTCACCCACAAGGTCGGCGACCGGGTGGTGATCCGCAGCCCGGGCCTCGGCGCCCTCGTCAACCGGATGCGCCACTGCCAGGATTGCGAGCCCTGGACCTTCGGCGCCGCGGCCCTGATGCGCAACCTCGCGGCCCGCGGGCTGCTCGGGGCCTGAAAAACGCCCCCGCCCGCCCCGCTGTGACATTGTCGTCACGCAATCCGTGGACCCCTTGTTCCGCCAAGCGTGGCCGGTTGTCAGGAATATAGCCATTGCTATACCTGGCCTCCGGAACGGGACGGGGGAGCGGCATGCGGCGGACGGGCGGAGCGGGGATCGGAGCGGCCGTCACCGGGATGGTCTTGGGTCTGTACGCGGGCCTGGCGGCGGCGGCCGACCTGCGTGCCCCCGCCGCCCCGGAGGCGCTGCCCTACATCGACTGGTCGGGACCCTATCTCGGCGTCCAGGGCAGCGCCGGGGCCTCGTTCGGCAATTACCGCTTCGGGCCGAGCACGATCGGCGGCCGGCCGATCCCGGCCTTCCAGAGCGGCGACTCGACGAGGCGCTCGGATGCCGGGCGCGAGGCCACCACCGCGGTCGGTGGCCTGTTCGGCGGCTACAACTGGCAGAGGGGGCAGTACCTCTACGGGGTCGAGGCCGACCTCTACGGCGCCAACCTCAAGCGCCCGGTGCCCTCCACCGCCACCGGCTTCGGCTACGAGGGCGTCGACCCGCCCTTCAGCCTGATCCGGGGCAAGACCGACCTCTACGGGGCGCTGAGAGCCCGCCTCGGCTATTCGTTCGAGAACTACCTCGTCTACGCCACCTTCGGGCTCGCCGGTGCCAACGCCCGGGTGCTCGCGACCTACCCGGACCTCGCCACGGGCGCGGTGGCGACCGCGCGGCGCGACCTGTCGTTCCTCGGCTTCACCCTCGGGGCCGGCGTGCAATACGCCATCACCCCGAACCTGGCGCTGGGCCTCGACTACCGCTACGTCGATCTCGGCAAGTCCGGCCGGTTCGACCTCGGCGCCGTGCCGGGCCTCGGGCCGGTCTCGACCCAGGCCGCCTTCTCGTCGCACCAGATGATGGCGCGGCTCTCCTGGTATCCGGGCGGGCTCACCCTGCCGGCGGAGGTCGCCGACGACGCGCCGGGGAGCCGCGACACCGGCCGCTACTCGTTCCACGGCCAGACCACCTTCGTGAACCAGGGCGTGCCGGGCTTCCGCGCGCCCTATCGCGGCGAGAACAGCCTGGTGCCGCACCAGGCCCAGGCCACCACCACCGCGACGCTCTTCCTCGGCTTCAAGCTCACGGACAGTACCGAGCTCTTCTACAACCCGGAATTCTCCCAAGGCTTCGGCCTGTCGCGCACGCTCGGGGTCGCCGGCTTCGTCAACGGCGAGGCCCAGAAGGCCGGCGCGCCGTTCCCCAAGCTGCGCTCGAACCGCTACTTCATCCGCCAGACCTTCGGCCTCGGCGGGCCGACCGAGGACGTGCCGGACGGCCCCAACCAGCTCGCGATGACCCGCGACGTCGAGCGGATCACGGTGGTGGCCGGCAAGTTCGCGCTCGGCGACTTCTTCGACGGCAACGTCTACGCCCACGACCCCCGGGTCGACTTCATGAACTGGTCGCTCTGGGCCTCCTCGGCCTGGGACTTCCCGGCCAACCTCCCCGGGTTCACGCAGGGCGTGATGGTCGAGTACAACCGGCAGGAATTCGCCATCCGGGCCGCCTACACCCAGGTGCCCAAGCAGCCCTCGAACGACGTCCTCGACCCGCGGCTCTTCGACCGCGCCGGCGCCAACATCGAGTTCGAGGAGCGCCACGTCCTGCCGGGGCTGAACCAGCCCGGCAAGCTGCGCATCGGCCTGTTCAGCAATGTCGGCAACACCGCCAATTACCGCCAGGTGGTCGGCCTGACGCAGGGCGGCGTCTACGACGACATCAACGATGCGGTGGCGGCGACGCGCCGGCCCCGGCGCAAGACCGGCGCCTACGTCAACCTGGAACAGGCCCTCACCGCCGACCTCGGCCTCTTCGCCCGCGCCAGCATCTCCGACGGCCGCAACGAGAGCCTGTCCTTCACCGATATCGACCGCTCGGTCTCGGGCGGCTTCTCGCTCAAGGGCACCGCCTGGGAGCGGCCGAGCGACACGGTCGGCGTCGGCGCCGCGATCAACGGCCTCTCGCCCGCGCACCGCGCCTTCTTCGCCAACGGGGGGCTGGGCCTGCTGATCGGCGACGGTCGCCTCAACTACGCCCCCGAGCGCGCCTTCGAGGCCTATTACGCCATGAGCCTGACCAAGGCGGTGACGGTCTCGTTCGACTACCAGCTCGTGGTCAACCCGGCCTACAACCGCGACCGCGGCCCGGCGAACTTCTTCGGCACGCGCCTCCACGCCGATTTTTGAGGGCGGACCTCACGCGACGGGCCGGATGCACCTTTCGGACGAGGTCCGCGGGTGACGGCGGTTCCGCCCGGGGCAGCGGCGCTGTCGCGATCCGGGATCGCTCCGGGTGAGATGAGTAGTGGCTTACTGCTTGACTTGTCCCGATAGGGAAAGTCGCGGGATCCCCTCTCCCGTGTGGGAGAGGGGTAGGGGTGAGGGTGGCGCGCTTCCGTGTAAAGCTCTGAGCGTGGTGCTGGCAGCGGAACGGTCAGAGCTTTATTCGGCGTCGTCTCCACCCTCACCCCCGACCCCTCTCCCACACGGGAGAGGGGAGGTGCGGTTTACTTCTAAACGGCGGGGAAGATCGCAGCGTGGGTGGTCGCTCGCCAGGTCCCGGCAGCCTCGCCGAGGATCCGGAATCCAGGCGAGTCCACGAGATCACATCCAACCCCATGGGTCCGCCAGGTCCGCCCGTTTCGCCCCCCTACGGAAAAAGGCTGTGCTGTCACCCCACGGCGTCCTTCGTAGGCTGGGACGGCCATCTGACCGACGGGTGCCCGACCATGATGGTTCACGAAGGACGAGACCGGCGCGACGCGAGAGCGGAGCCTCGTCCTTCCGAAGAGAAAGGCCGTCGGTCCCGCGAACGAGGACGCATCCCATGCAATCTGGCGCGACGGGCCGGACGACGGATTTCGGCTATCGCCCGGACATCGACGGCCTGCGCGCCGTCGCGGTCCTGGCGGTGGTGCTCTACCATGCGGGCGTGGCCGGGATGCCCGGCGGCTTCGTCGGGGTCGACGTGTTCTTCGTCATCTCCGGCTACGTCATCGCCCGCGGGCTGATGCGGGAGGCGCGGGGCGGCGGGATCGCGATCGCGGCCTTCTACGCCCGGCGCATCCGGCGCATCCTGCCGGCCCTGGTCGCGACGCTCCTCCTCGCCTCGGTCGCCGCCTACTGGATCCTGCTGCCGCCGCAGCTCGAGGATTACGCCCGCAGCGCGGTCGCCGCCTCGCTCTCGTGGTCGAACATCTACTTCTGGCGCTCGTCGGGCTATTTCGACGCCGCCTCGCTCTACCGCCCGCTGCTGCACACCTGGTCGCTCTCGGTCGAGGAGCAGTTCTACCTCCTCCTGCCGGTGTCGCTCCTCGTGGCCGTGCGGCTGCAGCTGCGCCCGCTCTGGCTCCCCTTCGCGGTGATCGCCGCCCTTTCCTTGGGCCTCAGCGTCTATGCCGGCCGCGCCGCGCCGACGGCGAATTTCTACCTCCTGCCGACGCGGGCCTGGGAGCTCCTGGTCGGCACCCTCCTGGCGATGGCGCCGCGCCCCGGGCTCGGCGCCCTGCCGCCGGCCGCCCGCGAGGCGCTCGGCCTCGCCGGTCTCGCCGGAATCCTCGCCCCGGTCCTGTTCTACAGCGAGGCGACGCCCTTCCCGGGGCTCGGCGCCCTGCCCCCCTGCCTCGGCGCCGCCGTGCTGATCCGCCTCGGCGAGGCGCGGGCCGAGGCGGGCCGTGACGCCGCGGCCACGCGCCTGCTGGCGGCCGCGCCCCTCGTCGCCGTCGGGCTGATCTCCTACTCGGTCTACCTCGTTCACTGGCCGCTGATCGTGCTGAGCCGGATCGTCCTGATGCGCGACGTCTCGGCGCCCGAGACCGCCGCGATCGTGGCCGCCACCCTCGCGCTCGGCGCCCTCTCCTACCGCTTCGTCGAGCGTCCCTTCCGGCGACCGCATGCGCCCGCGCCGAGTCCGTCCCGGCCGCAGCGCCTGCGGCCGGTCTTCGCCGCCGGGTTCGCCGCCACGCTCGCGATGGCGGGCCTCGGCTGGGTCGCGGCGGCGAGCGGCGGCCTGCCCGCCCGCTTCCCCGAATTCCGGGTCCGGCCGGTGCCCGGCACCGAGACCTGGAACCACCGCACCTGCTTCCTGTTCGCCGACCAGACCTGGCAGGCCTGGGACCAGGCCGCCTGCACCCGGACCGCCGGCAAGGCGGGGCTGGTCCTGCTCTGGGGCGACAGCTTCGCGGCGCATTACGTGCCGGGCCTGATCCGGCACGCCAACCGCCTGCCCGGCAACCTCGTCCAGTACACGGCGGCGGGCTGCCGGCCGACCCTCGGCTTCGCCTCGCACGTCGTGCCGCATTGCCACGCCTTCAACGAGAACGCCCTCGCGCTGATCCGCCGGCTCGGGATCCGCGACGTGGTGCTGGCGGCCCGCTGGGGGGCGCAGCGCGACCGCGCCGTCCCGCAGGACCTGCGCGAGACCGTGGCGCAGGTCGCGGCCCTCGGGGCCCGCGTCCACGTCATCGGCCAGTCGCCGGAATTCCCCCTCGATCCCGCCTTCCTGGCCTACCGGCAGCGCCACGACCCGCCGTCCGTCGCCGGCCGCTGGCGCCCGGTCACCGACCCGCGCGTGAACGACGCCCTGCGGGCGGCCCTGCCGGGGGGAACGACGGTCATCGATCCCTTCCCGGCCCTGTGCGATGCCGCCACCTGTCCGTATGCCCTGGGCGACACCTTCCTGTACGCCGATAGCGGGCACTTCGGGTCGGCCGGCGCGGCGCTCGCGGTCGAGCGCTTCGTCGAGGCCGGGCTGTTCGGCCGCCCGCGCTCCACCGCGATGGCGCCGTGAGGGCGCGCGACCGCGGAAGGCCTGACCCGTCGATCCCGTGGCCGCTCCAGACCCCGCGACCAGGCCTCGCCGGCGTCGGCGCGACGAGCGGGGCGACGCAGAGGTCGCTCCGGGCCACCGCGGCGTGGATCGCCGCGAGCGGCAGGATCGTGGCGCCGAAGCCGGCGCGCACGAGGTCGATCAACGCCCCGAAGGCGTCCGCCTCGACCCGGCCGCCGAGCGCGATGCCGGTCGCGCGGGCGATCGACCTTCGTGATAGCTGGTAGACCCGGAACGGGAGGGCATCCGCGACGGGAATCGGTGTAGCCTCTCCGCAACGAGAACGGAGCCCCGGCCGGCGCGCCGGGCAGGATGGAGAGACGCCCGATGACCGAGACCGACGCCCTCCGGCACCCCGAGATCCGTGAGGAGGTCGCCAAGCTCTGCGCCCGCTTCCCCGACGAATACTGGCGCCGCCTCGACGCCGAGCGCGCCTACCCGACCGAGTTCGTCGACGCGCTCACCGAATCCGGCTACCTCTCGGTGCTGATCCCCGAGGAGTATGGCGGCTCCGGCCTGCCGCTCTCGGCGGCGGCCGCGATCCTCGAGGAGGTGCAGCGCTCCGGCTGCAACGGGGCCGCCTGCCACGCCCAGATGTACACGATGGGCACGGTGCTGCGGCACGGCACGAAGGCGCAGAAGGAGCGCTACCTGCCGGAGATCGCCGCCGGCCGCCTGCGGCTCCAGGCCTTCGGCGTCACCGAGCCGACGAGCGGCACCGACACCACGGCGCTCCGCACCACCGCGCGGCGCGAGGGCGACCGCTACGTCGTCAACGGCCAGAAGATCTGGACCAGCCGGGCCGAGCATTCCGACCTGATGCTGCTGCTTGCCCGCACCACGCCCCGCGACCAGGTGGGCAAGAAGACCGACGGCCTCTCGACCTTCATCGTCGACATGCGAGAGGCGCTCGGCCGCGGCCTGACCATCCGGCCGATCCGCACGATGATGAACCACAATTCGTGCGAGGTGTTCTTCGACAACATGGAGGTCCCGGCCGAGAACCTGGTCGGCGAGGAGGGCAAGGGGTTCCGCTACATCCTGTCGGGGATGAACGCCGAGCGGCTCTTGATCGCCGCCGAGTGCGTCGGCGACGCCAAGTGGTTCATCGCCAAGGCGTCGGCCTATGCCCGCGAGCGCCAGGTGTTCGGCCGGCCGATCGGCCAGAACCAGGGCATCCAGTTCCCGATCGCCAAGGCCTACGCCAACATGCGGGCGGCCGAGCTGATGGTGCAGGAAGGCTTGCGCCTCTACGAGGCCGGCGCCAATCCGGGGGCGGAGGCCAACATGGCCAAGATGCTCGCCGCCGACGCCTCGTTCGAGGCGGCCAATGCCTGCATCCAGACCTTCGGCGGCTTCGGCTTCGCGGAGGAATACGACGTCGAGCGCAAGTTCCGCGAGACGCGGCTCTACCAGGTGGCGCCGATCTCCACCAACCTGATCCTGTCCTACATCGCCGAGCACGTGCTCGGCATGCCGCGCTCCTATTGAACGACGATGCGCCCCGCCGCCCTCGATCCGGGCGGCGGCGGCGACGCGACAGACCGAGCCCGACCCCGCCCGATGAGCGTCACCGATTCCGACCCGCTGCTGTTCCTGCCCGGGCTCCTCAACGACGCGGTGCTCTGGCGCGCGCCGATCGACGCGCTCGCCGACCGGGCGGCCGCAGCCGTGGCGGACCTGACCCTCGACGACAGCATCGCCGCCATGGCGCGGCGCGCGCTCACGGCCGCGCCGCCGCGCTTCTCCCTCGTCGCCCTGTCGATGGGCGGCTACGTCGCCTTCGAGATCCTGCGCCAGGCGCCCGAACGGGTGACGCGCCTCGCCCTGTTCGACACCGGCGCCGGCCCGGAGAGCGACGCGCGGGCCGCCGACCGGCGCCGGGGCATGGACCAGCTCAAGGTCGGCCGCTTCGCCGGCGTCACCACCCGCCTGCTGCCGAAGCTCGTCCACGCCTCGCACGTGCACGGGCCGGTGGGCGAGGCCGTGAAGGCGATGGCCGAGCGGGTGGGCGGCGCGGCCTTCCTGCGCCAGCAGCGGGCGATCCTCGATCGGGCCGACAGCCGGCCGCTCCTGGCGGAGATCCGGGTGCCGACCCTGGTGGCGGTGGGCGAGGACGACCTGCTGACGCCCCCGGCGCTCGCCCGCGAGATCCATCAGGGCATCGCCGGCTCGCGCCTGCACGTCCTGGCCGCCTGCGGACACCTGCCGCCGCTGGAGCGACCGGAGGCGACGA
The DNA here is from genome assembly GCF_004745635.1 of Methylobacterium nonmethylotrophicum. Taxonomy (GTDB): domain Bacteria; phylum Pseudomonadota; class Alphaproteobacteria; order Rhizobiales; family Beijerinckiaceae; genus Methylobacterium; species Methylobacterium nonmethylotrophicum. The sequence continues at coordinate 11,127 of NZ_SRLB01000004.1, forward strand.
GCGCGCTGCTGCGGGACTGGCTGGAGGGCTGAGGGAGCCCCCGACGGTGATCCCGGATCAGGCAGCGGCGTCGCTCTCGAACCGGGTCTGCAGGTTGAGCCAGAACAGGTGCGAGGTGCGGAAGTCGCGGGCCAGGCGCAGGGCGGTATCGGTGCTGATGCCGATCTCCTGCCGGACGATGCGCTCGATCCGCGAGCGCGGCAGGTGGATGGCGCGCGCCACCGTGCCGGCGGTCAGCCCGAGCGGCGCCATGAACTCCTCGCGCAGGATCTCGCCGGGATGGACCGGCGGAAGATCCGTCACGGTGTCGGCCTTGTCGAAGGCCTCTCGCAGGAAATCGAGGGTCACGGCGGCGTCCGGCATGGCAAGCCCTCAATGACAGTCGGTGAACTCGACCCGCTCGGGCCCGGACGCGGTCCAGACGACGCAGATCCGGAACTGGTCGTTGACGGCGATCGCGTGCTGCCCGGCCCGGTCCCGCTCGAGGGCGTGCAGACGGTTCGATGTCGGGACCTTCAGGTCGTCCAGGCTGGTCGCCGCATCCGGTGCGACGAGCCGGCGGCGGGCGGCCTTGAACAGGTCCGCCGGGAAGCCCTCCGGGCAGCGGCCCCGGAACACGGGCTCGGTGAGGCGGTGGTGGAAGCTCCGGATCGTCACCGAGGCGACGTTGCACGCGATGAAGCATGTATCATCGGGTGCAACGCCGCCATCAACGATTCCCCGCCGCCGGCCCGCCCGCCGTGCCGCCGCTCCCGGGCGGTCCGGCGGTCGGGCTGCCGCCGATCCAGACGCCCGGATTGGTGCCGGGCACGGAGGTCCCGCTCGGGTTGCCCGGGAGGGGGCGAGCCGGGCGCGAGGGCGGCGGCGTCCCGGTACCGGGACCCGGGGCGCCGACGGCGTCGCTCGGCGGCGGCACCCGTGTGGTCTGCGCCTCGGCGAGAACGGGGAGGCCGAGGGCGAAGGCGAGCGTGAGGGCGGTTCTGAGCATCGGGCTGTCCGTGCGCGGCGGTGGCTGCTCAACGTCAGGACGGCGCCCCGGTTCGCGTCAGCCGGACGACCCGCATGGCGGCACGGGCCGCCGCGGCTCGGTGTGGGTCTGGTGCCGCGGCGCCGACCCGCAAGTCCGGACGGGTTTTCCGTCCTCGCCACCCTAGCGGCAACTTTCCGTTGCTTCTGAGAATAAAGCACCCTGCCGTTGTGCCTACACGCTTGCACAAAAATACATCACCCACGAGCGAGCCGTTTAATCAAAAATTGATTTTGTAAACATATCATAGAGTAGTTATATGGGGCATGACATGAACTCAAAATTGTCTCGTGTCCTGAGCGGACTCATTTTGCTGCTGACTGCCGGTATCCTGGCGCAGGGGGTTCTGGGCATGCTGCGGTTGCGGGCCGTCAACGCGAACGCCCTGGAACTCTCCGAAAACTGGATGCCGAGCGTGCGTGAACTCGGCGACGTCAAGTATCGGATCACGCGCCTGCGCCTCGCCGATGCGCGCTACGTCACGGCGATCGAACCCGTCGACGAGCTCGACGCGGTCTCGACCCGTCGGCTCAAGGACGTCGAGGCGGCCATGGTGCGCTACGAGCCGTTGATCTCGAGCGACGAGGAGCGCGCCCTCTGGAGCGCGTTCCAGCAGCAGTGGGCCGGGTACCTGGCGATGCGCGCAAAGATCGTCGCCGCGGCTCGGACGAAGAACCAGGCCGCGCTGAACGACCTTTTTCAGACCTCGCGACGAACGTTCGATCAGGCGCTGGAGACCCTCGATCGCGACCTGTCCCTGAACGTGAGCGGGGGTGAGCAGGCCCGTCGTGCCGCCGCCGACACCTATGCCCGCGGCCTGTGGCTGACCGGGCTTCTGGCGTGCGCCGCCCTGGCGGCCGGCCTCGCGGGCATCGCCTACGTGGTCGCCGGGGTGACGCGGCCGATCGGCCGCCTGATCCGGCGCATGCACGCGCTCGCCGCCGGCGACGTCACGACTCCCGTGCCCTACACCGCCCGCACCAACGAGATCGGCGCCATCGCGGCCGCGCTCGAGGCCTCCCGCGAGACCCTGATCCGGATCCGTCAGCTCGAGGACGAGACGCGGCTCGCGCGGGCCTCGGCCGAGGAGCAGCGCCGGGCCGGCATGCGCCAGATGGCCGAAGGGTTCGAATCGGCGGTCGGCGGCATCGTCACCCTGGTCTCCTCGGCGGCCACCGAGCTGCAGGCCACAGCCGGGCAGATGACCGCGACCGCCGCCGGAACCGCCACGCAATCGGGCGCGGTCGCGGCGGCGGCCGAGGAAGCGGCCGCGAACGTGAATGCCGTCGCGGCGGCGGCCGAGGAGCTCGGCGCCTCGGTCGAGGAGATCGGCCGGCGGGTCCGCGGCTCGGCCGGGCTCGCCCAGCACGCCGTCGCGGAGGCCGATCAGACCGCCCGCCTCGTCCACGTGATGAAGACGACCTCGGGCCGGATCGGCGAGATGGTCGGGCTGATCTCGACCATCGCGCGCCAGACCAACCTTCTCGCGCTCAACGCCACGATCGAGGCGGCGCGCGCCGGCGAGGCCGGCCGCGGCTTCGCGGTGGTGGCGGCCGAGGTGAAGGACCTCTCCACCCAGACCGCACGGGCCACCGAGGAGATCGCCGGCCAGATCGGCGAGATCCAGGGCGTGACCGACGAGGCCGTGACGGCCATCGGGCAGATCACGGCGCGCATCCGCGAGATCGACGCCATGGCGGCCAGCATCGCCGACGCGGTCGCGCAGCAGGGCGGCGCGACGCAGGAGATCGTGCGCAACGTCGCCCAGGCGGCGACCGGGGCGAGCGCGGTGACGCGCACCATCACGGGCGTGGCGAAGGCCTCCGAGGAGACCGGCGCGGCGGCGAGCGAGGTGCTCGCCTCGTCCTCGGAGCTGTCGCGCCAGTCCGAGCACCTGTCCTCGGAGGTGCAACGCTTCCTCGCGACCGTGCGCGCCGCCTGAGCGCGGGCCCCGCTCAGATCGCCCCTTCGGCGACGTCCCGCATCAGCCCCGGCACCTCGCCCGGCAGCTCGCGGGCCAGGAACCCGATCGGGCCGCAGCTCCGGGCGAGGCGCCGCCCCGCCTCGCCGTGCAGGAAGACGCCCCAGGCGGCGGCCTCCGCCGGCCGGGTGCCGCGGGCGAGCAGCCCGACGATGAGGCCGGCGAGCACGTCGCCCGAGCCCGAGGTGCCGAGCCCCGCGCCGCCGCCGCCATAGTGCCAGACCTCGCCCGCCGGATCGACAATCCAGGTCTCCGCCCCCTTCATCACCACGACGGCCTGCAGCATCGCGGCGGCCCGGCGCGCCGCCGCGAGGGGATCGGCCTCGACGGCGTCGCGGTCGCAGTGAAGGAAGCGCGCCATCTCGCCGGCATGCGGGGTCAGCACCACCTGGCCGGCCCGGGCCCGCACCACCCCGGCCTGGTCGCACAGCCCGTCGATGCTCGCCGCGTCGAGGACGAAGGGGGCCTTGGCCGGGCCGGCCAGCAGGGCGGCGGTCAGCGCCTTCGTGGGCTCGCCCGACGCCATGCCGGCGCCGACCAGCACCGCATCGGCCCGCTCGGTGCGCGGCAGCAGCACCTCGGCGGCTTGCCCGTGGTCGACATGGCCGCCCTCGCCCTCCGGCAGGCGCACCACCAGGGCTTCCGGCACGGCGAGCGCCGCGTGCGGCGCCGTGCCGGCGGCGATCGACATCTGCAGCTTGCCGGCGCCGGCCCGGAGCGCCGCGGTGCCGGCCAGGATCGCGGCGCCCGGCACCTCGACCGAGCCGGCGATCACCAGCGCGCTGCCGCGGGCCTCCTTGCTGCCGCCCGACGGGTCCGGCAAGGGCAGGCCGCGCAGGGTCGCGGCGGTGATCGGCTTGATCCTCTCTCGCGTCATCGGGCGGCCCCCGTGGCGTCGGGCTCGGCCGTCACCGGGGCGCCGGCCTGGGTCAGCGGCGCCACGACATTGTAGCGCTGCAGCACCAGCTTGCCGCTGCTGCCCTGGTGCGGGTCGAAGGCGTACTCGGTCACCGAGCAGTTGGCGACGTCGCCCTCCCGGTCGATGGCGAGAATCTCGTCCTCGGTCATGCCCTCGAGGAGGTAGCGCAGGCACAGGACCACGACCTGGTGCCCGACCACCAGCACGCGCCGCCCGCCGTAATGCAGCGACACGGTGTCGAGCGCGCTGCGCAGGCGCAGGATCACGTCGCACCAGCTCTCGCCGCCCGGCGGCCGGTGGTAGAACTTGCCGAGCAGGCGCCGGAACTCGGCCTGCTCGGGGTGAATCTGGACGATGCCCTCGCGGGTGAGCCGGTCGAGGACACCGAACTCCTTCTCGCGCAGGCGCTCGTCGGTCACGAAGTCGAGGAGCGGGTCGGCGACGCCCCCGGCCTCGCGGATCAGCCGGGCCGTGGCCTCGGCCCGCCGGTAGGGCGAGGCCAGCACCACGTCGGGCCGTGCGGAGGCCGGCATCTCGGCAAACCAGCGCCCGACCGCCGCCGCCTGGCGCTCGCCCAGCGGGCTCAGGGGCACGTCGACGTCGCGCTCGGCGATGTCGATATGGGTGTGCCCGGCCGCCTGGGCGGCGTCTCGGGCGACGTTGCCGGCGCTCTCGCCGTGCCGCACGATCCAGATCCGGTCCGGCCAGCGCTGCTGCATGATTTTCCCCCGACGACGATCGGGGAGCTAGCGGAGGCGGACCGGTCCGCAAGGAGCGACAGGCGCCCGGGGCCCGAGGGGCCTGGCCGCGTCGGCGGCCGTCGGGCCCGCGGCGTCGCAGGGCGGCGCACCCTCGACGGGACGCAGACGCGTCACCACACGCGGGCGACGATGCCGTCGAAAGCCAAGTCGGCCGAGATGAGCGGGAGACGATGATGCTGTGCCGTCGCGGCGAGCAGCCGATCGAACGGGTCGCGGTGGGTCCATGCCATCGCAGCTGCCGCGGCGCAGATCTCCGGATCGAGCGCGATGGCCACACCGCCCTGTTCGCTCAGGAGCACGACCAGACGCGTGACATAGGGCTCAATCTCCGGCCATTTCCCGAGCCGGACCGTCTGTGCGATCTCGAAGAAGCTGATGGCACTGACGAACACCTGATCTGCCGCCTCGATCGCCGCGGCGGCTCTGCTCGACAGGCGGTCGTCCCCGGTCAGGGTCCACGCCCATGCATGCGTATCGAGCAGGACCGACGTCACTGGCCCCCTTCCCAAAAGCCAAGCTCGTCGTCCGGCAGAGGCTCGAAGAAGTCCGGGCCACGACCCAATTCGTCCTTGAGCAGACCGATCTTGAACGGCTGCCGCGCAATCGGAACCAGACGGACGACTGGCTTGTGCCCTTTGGCGATCACGACCTCTTCGCCCGCGAGCGCAGCCTCGATGAGCTTGGAGAGGTGAGTCTTAGCTGCGTGGATGGTGACCTGCTTCATCCTGGTATCCCCACATCAAATCAAAATCTCATGACGCGCATAGTTAGTCAAGTTAGCTAAGCGATCGGTGGCCACTCGCACCCGTCACCCTGCTTTCGGCGGCCCGTCGGCTCAAAGCCGCTCCTCTGACCCCGCTTGGCCAAGCTCTTGCAAGCCCCCGGACTATCCGCGGGCGGGTTCCGATCACGGCCGAAATCTGTGAGAACGAGGCAGCCGGCGAGACGGCCGGGATCCGGGGGCAGGACATCACGCGCATGCAGGAGGATCGGCGACCGGTCGCCACCGACACGCGCCTGACGCCGGTCCGGCACGGGCTTCACGTCAACGGCCGGACCGTGACGGTCGAGGTGGCGCCCGGCACCCGCCTCCTCTACGTGCTGCGCAACGACCTGGCGTTGAACGGCCCGAAATACGGCTGCGGCCTCGGCCAGTGCGGCAGCTGCACGGTGCTGGTCGACGGCCGGGCCCTGCGCTCCTGCGCGATCCCGGTGCGGGCCGCGCTCGGGCGCCGGATCGTGACCCTCGAAGGCCTTGCCGAGGGCGGGCGGCTGCATCCGGTCCAGGAGGCCTTCGTGGCCGAGAATGCGGCGCAGTGCGGCTACTGCCTCAACGGCATGATCATGACCACGGTGGCGCTGCTCGCCGCCAATCCGGACCCGAGCGAGGCCGAGATCCGCGCCGGCCTCCAGGCCAACCTGTGCCGCTGCGGCACCCATATCGAGATCCTGCGCGCCGTGCGCGGCGCCGCGGCGCGGCTGCGCGCCGGCAGGGCCGACCGAGAGAAGGCAGGATCGGACGAGGCAGGATCGAGCCAGGCATGACCCACCAAGGCATGACCGACCGAGGCATGACCGGGCACCGCCCCGACCCCGCCGCCCGCCGCCGGCACTGGCAGGAAGCGGGCGACCTCCTCCTCGTCTACCGCGAGACGATGGGCCGCCCGCCCCGCCTCGGCGACCCGCCGGGCGCCGCCCCGGCGGCCGGCCCGCAGCGCGCGCTCTACCTCGCGGTCGACGGCGCCGGACAGGTCACCGCCTTCAACGGCCACGTCGATCTCGGCACCGGCATCCGCACGGCGCTCGCCCAGATCGTCGCCGAGGAACTCGACGTGCCGCTGAGCGACGTCGCGATGGAGCTCGGCAGCACCGCGACCGCCCCCGACCAGGGCGGCACCATCGCGAGCGAGACGATCCAGATCGCGGCCGTGCCCCTGCGCCAGGCCGCCGCCACCGCCCGGCGCCACCTCGTCGAGGCGGCCTCGCGCCGGCTCAACCGCGGCACCGACGAGCTGACGGTCGAGGCCGGCATCGTCCGGGTCGCGACGGAACCGGATCTGGCGCTCGCCTACGGCGAGCTGGTGCGGGGCGGGCGGACCGAGCTGACCCTCGATCCCGACGCGGCGCTGAAGCCGGTCGCGGCTTACACGATCGTCGGCCGGCCGGTGCCGCGGGTCGACCTTCCCGCCAAGGCCACCGGCGCCTGGACCTACATCCACGACGTGCGGGTGCCCGGCATGGTGCATGGCCGCGTCGTCCGGCCGCCGGTTCCCGGCGTCGAGTCCGCCCTCGGCGGGATGCTGGTGGCGGTGGACGAGGCCTCGGTCGCCCATGTCCCGGGCCTGATCGCGGTGGTGACGGTGGGCGACTTCGTCGGCGTCGTCGCCGAGCGCGAGGAGAACGCCGCCGAGGCGGCCCGCTGCCTCTCCGTGACCTGGCGGCCCTGGCAGGGACTGCCCGACCTCAACCGGCCCGAGGCGGCGCTCCGCGGCAATCCCGCGACGGCGCGCCGGCTCCTCGACCGCGGCGACGTCGACCGGGCGCTGATGCACGCCGAGGCGCGGCTCGACCGCACCTATGTCTGGCCCTACCAGATGCACGGCTCGATCGGGCCGTCCTGCGCCGTGGCGGAGTTCCGCGACGGCGGCCTCGTGGTGTGGTCGGGCACCCAGAACCCGCACGTCCTGCAGAGCGACCTCGCCCTGCTCCTCGGGATGCCTGAGGACACCATCGCGATCGAGCGCTTCGAGGCGGCGGGCTGCTACGGCCGCAACTGCGCCGACGACGTCGCGGCCGACGCCGCTTTGCTCGCCCGGGCGGTGGGCCGCGCGGTGCGGGTTCAGCTCACCCGCGAGCAGGAACATGCCTGGGAGCCGAAGGGGGCGGCGCAGGTGATGGATGTCCGCGGCGGCCTCGATGCCGAGGGCGGGCCCGCGGCCTACGACTTCGAGACGCGCTACCCCTCGAACGGCGCCCCGACCCTGGCGCTGATCCTGACCGGCAAGGTCGCGGCCGAGCCCGTCGTCTACCCGATGGGCGACCGCACGGCGGTGCCTCCTTACGCCTTCGGCCATGCCCGGGTGACGGTGCACGACATGCCGCCGATCGCCCGCGCCGCCTGGCTGCGCGGCGTCTCGGCCCTGCCCAACACCTTCGCGCACGAATCCTACATCGACGAGCTCGCGATCGCGGCGGGCGTCGACCCGATCGCGTACCGCCTGCGCTACCTCCCCGATCCCCGCGCCGCCGACCTCGTGCGGGCGGTGGCCGAGCGGGCGGCCTGGGTGCCGCACACGACGCCCGGCACCCATGGCGGCTCCGGCGACATCCTGTACGGGCGCGGCTTCGCCTACGCGGTCTACGTCCACGGGCCGTTCCCCGGCAAGGCGGCGGCGTGGGCGGCCTGGGTGGCGGACGTGGCGGTCAACCGCGTCACCGGCGAGGTCGCGGTCACCCGGGTGGTGGTCGGCCAGGATTCCGGCCTGATGATCAACCCGGACGGGGTGCGCCACCAGATCCACGGCAACGTCATCCAGTCGACGAGCCGGGTGCTGAAGGAATCGGTCGGCTTCGACGCCACCGGGGTGACGAGCCGGGAATGGGGCAGCTACCCGATCCTCGCCTTCCCGCAGGTGCCCGACATCGACGTCCTGATGGTGCCGCGGCCGGAGGAGCCGCCGCTGGGCGCCGGCGAATCCGCCTCGGTGCCGAGCGCCGCGGCGATCACCAACGCCCTGTTCGACGCCACCGGCATCCGCTTTCGCGAGTTGCCGCTCACCGCCGAGTCCGTCCGCGCCGCCCTCAACCCGCCGCGGATCGCCGGGCCGGATCCCGCGCCGCGCCGGCGCCGCGGCTTCCTCGCCGGGCTGTTCGGGGCCGGCGCCGGGGCGCTGGCCCTCAGCCTCACCCTCCTGCCCTGGCGCCCGACCTATCCGTCGATCGAGCGGCCGGACCCGGCCGCCTACTCCGCCGCCGCCCTCGCGCAGGGGCGCCTCGTCGCGGCGGCCGGCGCCTGCCTCGTCTGCCACGTGGGTCCGGACGGCCGGTCCTTCGCGGGCGGGCGCGGGCTCGAGACGCCGTTCGGCACGGTCTACGCCTCGAACATCACGCCGGATGCGGGGGCCGGGATCGGCGCCTGGTCCTATCCGGCCTTCGCCCGGGCGATGCGCGAGGGCGTGTCGCGGGACGGGCACCACCTCTACCCGGCCCATCCCTACACCAGCTTCGCCACCATCGCGGAGCGCGACCTCCAGGCGCTCTACGCCTACCTGATGGCGCAGGACCCGGTGGCGACGCCCGCGCCCGAGACGAAGCTCCGCTTCCCCTTCGGCCTCCGGCCGCTGATGGCGGGCTGGAACGCCGTCTTCCATCGCCCCGTGGCCGTCGCCGATCCGGCCCGCGGGCCGGACTGGAACCGCGGCGCCTACCTGGTCGAGTCCTTGGGCCATTGCGGCGCCTGCCACAGCCCGCGCAACGCCCTCGGGGCCGAGCGCCGGGGCGAGGCCCGCCTCGCCGGCGGCTTCGCCGATGGCTGGGAGGCGCCGGCCTTGACGGGAGCGTCCCGCTCGCCCCTGCCCTGGACCGAGGACGACCTCTACGCCTACCTGCGCACCGGCCGCTCGCCCCGGCACGGCAGCGCCGCCGGCCCGATGGCGGATGTCGTCGCCTCCCTCGCGCCCCTGCCGGATGCCGACATCCGCGCCATGGCGGTCTATCTCGCGAGCCTGACCGGCGCCGCACCGGCGCCCGCGCCCGAGGCGGCCGTCGCGACCGCGCTCCCGCCCGGGACCGCGGCCCTGTTCCAGGGCGCCTGCGCCTCCTGCCACGAGGGCGGGGCCGGCGGCGAGCTGGTGCCGCTCGGCCTCGTCACGGCGGTGCACAGCGCCCATCCGGACAACCTGATCCAGGCCGTCCTCAACGGCATCCGGGCGGCGGCCGAGCGCTTCCCCCATCCCGATCCCGCGGCGCCGCCCGCCGCGATGCCGGCCTTCCGCGACACCCTCACCGACGGCCAAGTGGCGGAGGTCGTGGCCTATACCCGCGCCCGCTACGCGCCCGGTGCGCCGGCTTGGTCGGGGCTCGAGGCGGCGGTGGCGCGCGTGCGGGGGCTGAGCCCGCATGCGGGGTGGTGAGGGGCTGCCGCGCTGTCCGTCACGTGCGGCAGGGCGGTCCGGGGACGGGACTGTCCGGGAGCAAGAAGAGGCGCAGACGGCGACGATCTCCCCGTCAGCCTGCCCACCATGGCCGGCGCATCAGGCCGACCGTGCCGATCGTCGCCGTGGATCGGACTCCGCGACACCACGTCTTGTCACTGGTCAGCCCCCGTCGGAGTGGTCCGCCCTGAAGTATGGCTTTGAGCCGACGGAGGACGGACGCGATGGGAACGAAGAAGCACAAGCCGGAAGAGGTCGTGGCCGAGCTGCGGCAGGTGGACGTGCTGGTCTCGCAGGGGCAGAGCGTGGCTGATGCGATCCGGGGTATCGGGGTGACCGAGGTCACCTACTATCGTTGGCGCAACGAGTTCGGTGGGCTGAAGTCCGACCAGGTGCGCCGGATGAAGGAGCTGGAGACCGAGAACCAGCGGCTGCGCAAGGCGATCGCGGATCTCACGCTCGACAAGCTGATCCTGCAGGAGGCCGCCCGGGGAAAGTTCTAAGCCCCGCGCGCCGGCGCGCCTGCATCGAGCATGTCCGAGACGTCCTGCACGTCTCCGAGCGCCGCGCCTGCCGGGCGCTTGGCCAGCATCCCTCATCCTGAGCCTGTCGAAGGATCGACGCAGCGCAAGGTGCCGCGGGGCAGGGATGACGAGGCGGCGCTGACCGCTGATCTGATCGAGCTGGCGCGTCGCTACGGGCGCTACGGCTACCGGAAGATCGGGGCACTGCTGAAGGCTGCCGGCTGGCTGGTCAACGACAAGCGGGTCGAGCGGATCTGGCGGCGCGAAGGGCTGAAGGTTCCAGCCAAGCAGCCCAAACGCGGACGGCTCTGGGACGGGGACGGGTCCTGTCTTCGGCTGCGACCTGAGCACCGCAACCACGTCTGGGCCTACGACTTCGTCGAGGCGCGCACGCATGATGGCCGTAAGTTCCGCATGCTGAACGTCGTGGACGAGTTCACCCGCGAATGCCTGGCGATCCGTGTGGCTCGCAAGCTGAAGGCTGCCGATGTGATCGACGTGCTCGGCGAGCTGTTCATCGTGCGCGGCGTGCCGGAGCACATCCGCTCGTACAATGGTCCGAAGTTCATCGCCAAATCTGTACAGGCCTGGATTGGGTCGATCGGCAGCCGGACTGTCTACATCGAACCTGGCTCACCGTGGGAGAACGGGTACGTGGAGAGCTTCAACGCACGGCTGCGAGACGAACTCTTGAACGGCGAGATCTTCTACACGCTGAAGGAGGCACAGATCATTATCGAGAGCTGGCGACGGCACTACAATGGGGTGCGCCCGCACGGCGCGCTGGGCTACCGACCCCCGGCCCCGGAGGTGTTCGTGCCAGGCGTGCCCGCTTGGCCGGCTGCGCTCACCCGACCGGCTCCGCCGGCCAAGCTACCCGTGGAGCAAATGCCGACACTGCACTAACTTTGAACTTGGACCACCTCGTGGGGGCCGATCATCACAATATTTGGGCCAAAAATCCATTCTATATTTTTAGTCAATTGAAGAAATATTCTGTCGATGCTTATACGGTTTCCGCCTTATTCGTTCATCTTAGCCGTTTCGCGGGGTGTCCTGTCACAAAAGCTCACGCTGAAGCGATCAGTCGAAACTTGTATTCGTCTCAAGTATTGTTGATGACTGCGGTTTTGGATTATAATGCAGAAAGCGGAAAGAAGCCCTGCTTCGATTGACACGAAATTCGCGCCCCAACAGCAGGCTAATATGTGAACGGAGCTGAGCCTTGTGAGAAATCGCTGATTCAAGAGGTAGATTATAAATTTTGTCTCTTCGGCTTCTTTATCCCGAATCAAATCACAAATTTAATTTAAAATTAATGATTTAACTTCAACATAGAGTTAGCAAAAACCATAATAACATGGCACATGCCTGACAGATACTATTTTTTCTATCGCAAGGTCCAGTTTGATTTTTGCTCAGCAGTACGCTGTCCGCGTCATCATGGCAGGCAATCTTCTTCCTCACTCGACTATTCAGGACGGCAGAGCAGCGATAGATCAGCGGGTCACAGCTTGCCATCCTGGCAGAGCGTCAGATCCTTGAACCTCAGGCCGGTGAGACGCGCAGCCTTCACCGTATCCTTGAAGATTTTGTCGCAGATGATCGCTGTAAAATTCGCCAGCAATCGAAATACTCGATAGCCTTCGAGCAGATTTTCTTTGAACGCTAGCTGCGTCGCTGAAGTCATCTCGATGATGTCCTTTCCACTTCTATCTTTGTGTACCCTTGCTTGCGATCTTTCGAGATCGACGGCATCGGTCATTCTGATGATGTCGCAGAGCCAGTACTTGACCGGATTCTCGCCGGGATCCACCTCGACGTCCAAGGCCATGAAGGCGAAGTCGGAAGGGGCAAGCTGCGAAAGGACTTCCTTGGCCCGATCCGTGACCAGCCAATAGGGGCCGTCCTCCTCGATGTCGGCTGGCCAGCGGCCGAAGCGCTTGCTCAGGTGAAAGCGCGGAGTCACCGGATAGGACACGAAGCCGCGCTCGAAAAATCCCGGCGGCTGAAAGGTGAGCGGAGGGCCGTTCGCGAACACCTCTGCTTTATTGAGAAACCTCATGCCGCGTGCGGTCGCTCGGCCTCTGTATGCGACGGAATAGAACGTCCTTTGCCGAGGACGTGGCGGCTTCCCGCGGCGGCCAGCCGGGGCCCGGCTTTCGCTCGCCGCCGCTCCATCAGTCTCAACGTCGCGTGTCATGACCGCTCCCTTGCTTCGGTGGCTCGGATGTTTCCGGGACAAGCGGCAGCCCGGTTTCTACGGGCTGCGGGGGAAGAAAGACCCCGAGATCACCGGCAGGCCGGGAAAGCGCTGCGACGTGAGAAGCCGCACCGGCATGCGCTCGGTCTCGGAGATGCCGAACGTGCTGCCGTCCTTCAGGACTGGGCCTTTCTCGCTCAGATAGGCCGCGAGCCCCTGCGCACGCTCCAGCCGCCGCCGCGGGTCGTGGGGCGCGCCGATCAGTTCCAACCCCCGTTGGACGAAGCGGCTGACGGTGGGCCAGGACGAAGAACAGCCCGGCGCGATCCCGCCCGATCGCCGGCAGCGGCGTGACGGCGAGCCGTTCGAGCGTGGTGCGCGCCGCCCGCGCCCGGAACTGATGGCGCCGGGCTGCGAGCACGAGGTCATCGAGCGTGAGCGATCGGCCCGGCTTCCCCGCCTCGTGCACGATGCTGCGCCCATCGATGGGACGACGGAATAGCGCCGCGACGATGATGAGGGCGGCGACCCGGCTGTCGTGCGCGTCCTCCGACTTGTCGTGGCTGCTTTGTACGCCACCTCTCGACGGTCGCACGGCCCGGATCGACAGGTCTACCCCCATTCTCACGTGATACAATTCATTTCGATTATCTTGTCCAGAAATTGTACTCGCATCATGTCTAACGTAAGGTGAAGTTTCCATATATTGATATTGTGTTTCTGATAGAAATCACGCAACTTGCAGTTTTATTTCCATGATTTAATGAATTATATCTCAACATGGAGGATTGTTTCCGGCCCATCGATCGGGATACGGCCGTTGCGGAGAGGCGGCGTTTTCGCCCCGGGTTGCGCCTGGGTCCACGGGATCCCGGCTCATCGGACCGGTCCTCTCGGGTCCGCACGGGCAGCATCTCGGATCGGACCGCCCTCTTTCGTGGAGGTTTTAGGGTCCATCCGGACCGATCATGCGCCTCCGGCATGTTCGCAGCGGCATGCCCGTGCGGACGTCCAGAGGCCCACGCATCCAGCATCGGCGATCATACTAAATGTTAGTAGGCAAAATGTTTGATCGCTATATGAGGGTTCTGGCATTTCAAGCGGCAGGCACCCGACCATGCGACACACCTCACGGTGCGAGCCCCTCCTGGTAAACACTGCCGGCCTTGACCAGCAGGGCTGCCTCATCCTCGTGAATAACCAGCTCGTCGCGGTCATCGTCCGGATCGAGCGTGATGAGCACCTCGACCCCGAGCTCTGGGAGCGCTGGTTCCTGGAGGCCGGGTTCGGGCCCTGCCGGGCTCCCACCCTCAACTCAAGCTTCGCCTCGCCGGCTGAGGCACTGGATTGGGCGCGCCAGCAGGTCGAGCAGCGTGCTCGGGAAGGTCTAACCGTGAACTAAGGTCCCTCTCAGCGCAGGCCGTGCTCCATGCGGGCGCGTGGCGGGTGCTGCCACCCGCGTTTGGCCTCCCCCGGTCCGAACGTCAGCGTTCGTCGGGGTTGCCTTACCCAGCTGCCTCCGTGTCGGTGGACAGGTTGCGCAGGAGCGGGGTGATGCGGCGCAATGCCTGCCTGAGATCCTGGATCGGCTCCTCGCAGTCGCCCAGCGCGCACACGATCTGCGCCCGCACCGATCCGATCCGCTCGCGCAAGCTCCGCCCCGCCTCCGTCAATCCCACCTGCAACTGGCGCTCGTTGCCAGGCACGCGCTCCCGGGTCAGGTAGCCCGACGCCTCCAGCCGCTTCAGCAGGGGTGTCAGCGTGCCGGAGTCCAGCTCCAGCCGTGCTCCGATCTCCTTCACGCTCAGTCCGTCCCGCTCCCACAAGGCCAGCAGCACCAGGTACTGCGGATAGCTCAGGCCGAAGGGCTCCAGCAGGGGCTTGTAGGCGGCCGAGAAGGCGTGGGCAGCGGCGTACACGGCGAAGCAGAGCTGGCGGTCAAGCCGCAGGGGATCGTCAGGGGCGCTCATGAGAAGATTCACGGGGTTGAACTGTGATGACAACATAACGCTGTGGTTGATTAGCGCCGTAACAGTTAGGAGGCAAGCTACAAGGCTGGCCTTTCCTAAGCGGGTGCCGGGCAGGAGCGATCCCGCCCAGAGCTAGGCAGCATGGCCTAGGCCGTCACGACATATTGAGAACTAAGTATTGGTCATCTAGCAGATTGAGTACTAACAAAACGGCCTGGGGAGGCCATCATGGTCCGCACCACTCGTACCGTCTCTGGTTCCAGGCCCTCCGCCATCGAACTGGGCCTGCTGGGCGCAGTGGGTAGCCTGACCGCGCTCCTGGCCAGCCTCACCCTTGCACCCGAGCCTGCCAACTCCTCGCCGGCTGCTCATGCTGTCGTGACCACGATCCAGGTTGCCCCCCAGACTGATCCCGGGGCGACCGGCCCCGGCGAGACCCGGCGCGCCGTGCGCGTCGTCTACCCCGGCCCGATCACCCGCTGAGCCGCCATGCCCACCCTCGTCACCTCAGTCTCGGCTTCCATGCCGGCTGCCTCGCACGGGCCGCAGCGGCTGCGCGCCAGGCTCGGTTTTGCTGGATCGACAACCCTGCTGATCCTCGGCGTGCTCACGCACGGCAATCTCGCCGCCTGAGCCCTCCCGCCTCGCTCCCGAGGGCTGTCGCGACGCGGGCAGACCTTTGCTGCTCCCCATGCGTCGTTGGGCTGGCACCATGCTGAGACTTGTCCACGCTCTGCGCCTGTTCGCGCTCCTGGTGCTCGCGGGTGGCGCGGGACTGGTTGCCGTGACCCTCAGCCGGCTGGAGCTGAGCGAGGCTTACGCGACATCACCAGCGCTGCCTGCTCTGCAGCCCGCCCGCTCCGCCCCGCAGGCTTTTGCGAGCGCGCACGCTGCGCCGAGCACCACCACGCCCTCTGCTCCTCCGGACATGCAGGCCCTCGCCGGCGGGCTGCGCGCCACGGCCAGCCGCTCAGCCCGGGCACCGAGCCCGCCGGCGGCGCTGAACGTCGCCGCGCCCTCTGCTCCGGTGAATCCGCCTGCTGGCGGGAGCCGCCCCGCTGATCCGGTCGGGACGGCGGCTTTGATCTCGCCCGAGCCGGGGGTGAGCACGAGCAGAGGCGTTGATCTGAACACGGCTTCGCTCTCGGAGCTGAATCGGCTGCGCGGCGGTGGTGCGATCGGACGGGCGATCATCCGGGGCCGGCCGTACCAGTCCACCGAGGATCTCCTGAGCCGTCGTGTGCTCAGCCGTGCTCGTTTCGAGCGGGTCAGGGATCAGGTGCGCGTGCGCTCCTGAGCGGTCCGTGACCTCTGGAGCCTGCTCCGGGCATGCTGAGCGGATCCTCGCCAGCATGCCGGCAGAGCGCCGTGCCTGCCTTCCTCCCAGCCCCGCTTGAACCACCTGGAGGCAGGTCGGCCGCCTCCCATGCTGCCGGACGCGATCAGCCTCCGGCATGTGCTCGACGACATGCGAGCCCCGTACCCCGCTTGACGCTGCCGCCCTCGCCCGCATCATCATACCGATCTTTGTCGTTAATTTTGATCTCATGGCCGAGATGCTGCGTGAGAGAGCACGAATCCCCGCGCCTTCCCAGACCAAGCGCGATCTCCGTTGCCAGGAATTAGCCTCATTCTCGCCAGTCATATTGTGAACGTACTTGCAGGTAGATTACACGCAGCCAATCACGACAACAGGAATGCGGAATGTCCTCGAAGGCTCTGCTGGCCGCCTGCGCCCTCATGACTGTTGCCGCGATCTCCGGAGCGGCGGCCAAGAGCAACCTGCGCCAGCAGGCCGGGGTGGCCTCCTGGTACGGGCCCGGCTTCCATGGTCGGAAGACCGCCAACGGCGAGCGCTTCAGCACGCATGCGCTGACCGCCGCTCACCGCAATCTGCCGTTCGGCACGCAGGTGCGGGTGACCAACAACACCAACGGCCGCTCCGTCGTCGTGCGCATCAACGATCGCGGACTCTATGTGGGCGGCCGGGTCATCGACCTGTCCAACGCTGCGGCTCGCGCGATCGGCGTATCCGGATTGGCCAAGGTGAGCCTCGCGCGCCTGTAATACCACAGAGCCACCATGAGCAGCGCTTCAGCTGCACAACAACTGTCCGGCCCGCAACTCTCGCGTGAAACATCCGGAAGATTACAGCTACGGCTTCTTCGGAGTGTTTACCTCAGGCTGGCCCGCCGAATACACGACGCGAATCAAAGAGGTGCTCGCCTGAGCACCGGAGTTCGCGGGAGCTGGATGGGACCTGAGCTTCGCCAGGTACTTGCGCGCCTCGTCGGCGGGCATTGCTCCGACAGGCCGCACCATCGCGGCCAGAAGCTGGCGCGTCTTGCGGTCGAGCGCCGACGAGCGGCTCGCGTCCTCGAACTCGCTGGTGCGATGCTGCTCTGCGGCCTTGCCGGTGAACACCTTGGGTCCATCCGCCAGGATGACGATGTCGCCCTTGCGCAAGGTCGCATCGTGCAGCAGGGCCGAGCCAGGATCTCCTGCCTTGGCCAGCATCGCAGCCTTGCTGTCGGCCAGCTTCGGCTTGTCTGCAACCACAGCCCTGACCTTCTCGGGTTTCGGCAGAGCCACGTACCGGATTTTCGGTCTCGCTCGCACGGCCCTCTCCGGCACCTCGCGTGAGAGATGGTGACGTCCGAACTGTCGCCACGCCCGGCGGGGAGCGTACCCGGCTCTGGGGACCGGGTCCTGCACGGCGGGAGGAGGGGAGGATTGCGGGGCCGGTGACGGGGGCGCTGAGAACAGCTGCTGGAAGAAGCCACCCAGAGCATTATCGTCGTTGGCGTGCAACGGGCTGAGAGTGCCGAGAAGCAGACCGCCTGAGGTGAGGGCGAGAACAAGGTGATGAGCGGGGCGCATCTGAACCAGCGGCAATGGCACCTCCAATCAGCCCTACGCTGGAGTGGGCTGTTCGGCGATTAACCTGCAGCTACCGATACAGTTCCACAGTATCTGGACCGGCTTTCGGCCCAGCTTACTTTTTGCAACTGCCGGAGTTGACCGGCTCAACTTTGAAGCGATCTCACGCCCGCTCGGCGGGGAAACCTCGCCCAGGACCTCGCGCAGGAACGCCACAGCCCCCGGATCAGCGTCGAGCGCCTGGGCCGTGACGATGGGCATAGGTCCCTCCCGGCTCTGCACCGGCACCGCCGGGGGGCTCAGTCGCACTCTTGCGATCGGCAGGTCTCTGTCTTGCCGGAGCGGCCGACCACCTTCTTCTCGACGTCGAAGCAGTTGTCGGCCAGGGCGACGGTCCCGGCCTTCCCGTCCTTCAGATCCGGACTGACGTCAATGGCCTGCGGGATCGCAACGGAGTTCGCATGCAAGGGTGTCAGCGTCCGCTACCTGAACTTCGACGAACTCCTCGAACGGGCCGCCGTCGCCGACTCCGAGCTCACCCCGCCGCTGCCCGGACCCGCCAACATCGGGTACTGGCCCCGGGATCGGGCTCAAGTCCTGGTCATCGACAACCTTGGCCCCTTCCTCGGCACCTCGAGCCACCAGGGCGGCGACGGTGAGTCGGAAGACAGACTGAAGACCTGGCTCGGCAAGGTTCAGACGGCCCTCTCGACGCGGCATACGCTCTGGATCATGGGCAAGGTCGGCGCCGAGACGGTCCGAGAACCGACCGCCTCGGACACGGCCATCGGCCGGTTCCTGGGGATCGACGATCCCGCGTGGGGGTGGGCGTCCCTGTGATCGTCCACACGGGAGAGGGGAAATCGCGCTCCACGTCAGACTGCCGCCGCGAGGCAGGGCCCCTGCCTCGCCCGGCGCAACGCTCCCCTGCATCCCGTCGCACCCGCCCGCGCATCTTACGCCGTTCCCCCGGGGCCCGACTTGCTCTAGACGGCGTGACGTTGTTCCGACGTCGATCCCAGGTTCGCCCATGTCCGCCGCCCTCCGCCCCGTCCCGCGCCCCGGTGTCCTCGCGATCGAGGCCTACGTGCCGGGCAAGAGCGCGGCGCCGGCCGGGGTGAAGCTGCACAAGCTCTCCTCCAACGAGACCCCGATGGGTCCGAGCCCGGCCGCCATCGCGGCGATGCAGGAGACGGCGTCGCATCTCGAGCTCTATCCGGACGGTGCCGCGACGAAGCTGCGCCAGGCCATCGCGCAGAAATACGGCCTCGACCCGGAGCGCATCGTCTGCGGCGCCGGCTCGGACGAGCTGCTGTCGCTCCTGACCTACGCCTATATGGGCCCGGGCGACGAGGGTCTGTACTCGCAATACGGCTTCCTCGTGTACCGCATCGCCATCCTGGCGGCGGGCGGCACGCCGGTGGTGGCGCCGGAGCGCGACCACACCACGGACGTCGACGCGCTGCTGGCAGCGGTGACGGACAGGACCCGCATCGTCTACCTCGCCAACCCCAACAACCCGACCGGCACCTACCTGCCCTTCGACGAGGTGCGGCGCCTCCATGCCGGGCTGCCCAAGACCACGCTCCTGGTGCTCGATGCGGCCTATGCCGAGTACGTCCGGCGCAACGACTACGCGGCCGGCCTCGAGCTGGTGGCCGAATCCGAGAACGTGGTGATGACCCGCACCTTCTCGAAGGTGTACGGGCTCGCGGCGCTCCGCATCGGCTGGATGGTGGCGCCGGCCGCGACCGCCGACGCGGTCAACCGCATCCGCGGGCCGTTCAACCTCGGCGCCGCGGCGATCGCGGCGGGCGCCGCGGCCATGGCGGACGACGCCCACATCGCAGCGGCGGTGGCCCACAACGATGCGTGGCTGCCGAAGGTCACGACGGCGCTCGAGGGCATCGGCCTGACCGTCACGCCGAGCGTCGGCAACTTCGTGCTGATCCACTTCCCCGACGAGCCCGGCCGCTCGGCCGCCGATGCCGACGCCTACCTGACCGCCCGCGGGATGATCCTGCGCCGGGTCGGGGCCTACGGCCTGCCGAACGCGCTGCGCATGACCATCGGCACCGCGGAGGCCAACGAGGCCGTGGTCGCGGCCCTCACGGCCTTCGTGAAGGGCGGCGCGCGTGGCTGAGGCGCGATTCCGGCGCCTCGCGCTCGTCGGCCTCGGGCTGATCGGCTCGTCGATCGCCCGCGGCGCCCGGGCGGCCGGGCTCGCCGAGACCATCGTGGCGGTCGACCGCGACGCGGGCGTGATCGAGCGGGTGCGGGCCCTCGGGCTCGCCGACGAGGCCGTGACCGACCTCGCCGCCGGCGTCGCGGGGGCCGACCTGGTGATCCTGTGCGTGCCGGTCGGCGCCATCGGGGCGGCCGCGGCGGAGATGGCAGGGGCGCTCGCGCCCGGCGCGATCCTGTCCGATGTCGGCTCGGTCAAGGCCGCAGTGGTGGCGGCCGCCGCGCCGCACCTGCCCGATGGCGTCAGCTTCGTGCCCGCCCACCCGGTCGCCGGCACCGAGCATTCGGGGCCGGATGCGGGCTTCGCCAGCCTGTTCCACGGCCGCTGGTGCATCCTGACCCCGCCGGAGGGCACCGATCCCGCCGCGGTCGCGCGGGTCCGCGCCTTCTGGGAGGGGCTGGGCTCGGTCGTCGAGACCATGAGCCCCGCCCACCACGACCTCGTGCTGGCGATCACCAGCCACGTGCCGCACCTCATCGCCTACAACATCGTCGGTACCGCGGCCGACCTCGAGACCGTGACCCAGTCCGAGGTGATCAAGTTCTCGGCCGGCGGCTTTCGCGATTTCACCCGCATCGCCGCCTCCGACCCGACGATGTGGCGCGACATCTTCCTCACCAACAAGGAGGCGGTGCTGGAGATGCTCGGCCGCTTCAACGAGGATCTGGCGGCTTTGGCCCGCGCGATCCGCTGGGACGACGGCGAGGCCCTGCACGCCCTGTTCACCCGCACCCGGGCGATCCGCCGCGGCATCGTCGCCATGGGCCAGGAGACCGCCGAGCCGGATTTCGGCCGCCGCAGCGGCGGGCCCAAGGCAGCGGAATAGCGGGCCAAAGCGGAACCGTTCGGCGTCTCGAGCTTTGCCATAAGCGTTGCCGTTTCGTCGTCCCGGGCGGATACTGTCCCGGGGTGGCGTGGCGAAACTCGTGGTGCAATGATCGTGTCCTGTCGATCGGTCTGGATGCGCGGCCTCGCGGTCGCCCTCATCGGGGCGCAAGCCGCCGCCTGCGCGTCGCTGCCGCGCGCGCCCTACACCGCGGCCGAGGCCGCCTCCGCCATCGTGCCGGGCCAGGCCCCGGACGTGCGCTACTGGGCCGACGGCTCGGCCCGCAGCTTCGCGGCGGTCGCCGACCAGGTGAAGGCCTCGCGCGAGCCGTTCAGCTACCTCGCCCTCTCGGGCGGCGGCGGCGACGGGGCCTACGGCGCCGGCGTGCTCAACGGCTGGAGCGAGACCGGCCGGCGGCCCACCTTCACCATGGTCTCGGGCGTCTCGACCGGCGCGCTGATCGCGCCCTTCGCGTTCCTCGGCCCGGCCTACGACGCGCAACTGCGCGACATCTACACCAGCGGCGCCGCCGCGAGCCTGGTGCGCTCGCCCAACCCCCTCAACGTGCTGATCGGCGACGGCCTGTTCGGCGACGAGCGCCTGCGCGACCTCGTCGGGCGCTACGTCTCCCCGGAGATGCTGGCGGCGGTGGCCGAGGAGCACCGCAAGGGCCGCCGCCTCCTCGTCGTCACCACCAACCTCGATTCGCAGCGCGCCGTGATCTGGGACATGGGCGCCATCGCGGCGAGCGGCCAGCCCAACGCCGCGGCCCTGTTCCGCGACGTGCTGACCGCCTCGGCCAGCGTGCCGGCGGTCTTCCCGCCGATGCTGATCGACGCCCAGGCCGGCAACCGCGCCTTCCAGGAGATGCATGTCGACGGCTCGGTGGTGACCCCGGTCTTCACCCTGCCGGAGGCCTTCCTGACCCAGGACGGGCGCATCGCCGCGAGCCGCGGCAAGCCCAACATCTACGTCATCATCAACGGCCGCATCGAGCCGAGCTTCGACGTGGTGCAGAACGGCACCCTGCCGATCGCGGTCCGCTCGCTCTCGACGGTCGGGCGCTCCCGCGCCCGGGCGACGCTCGCCAGCACCTACGCCTTCGCCCGCCGGAACGGGATGGGCTTCAACCTGACCTATATCGACCGGCGCATCCCCGAGGTCCCGGCCTCGCAAGGATTCGACACCGCCTACATGCGGCGCCTCTACGAGGACGGCTACCAGAAGGGCCGCAGCGGCGCCGTCTGGCAGACGAGCCTGCCGCGCGAGGGCGAGCCGGCGACGGAGGCGATGGCCCTGCGGTAAGGTGCTCCCGGCGACCGGACAGGGAGGACGAGCCGTGGCGGGAGAACTGGAAGGCAAGGTGGCGGCCGTCACCGGGGCGGCCTCGGGGATCGGGCTCGCCAGCGCCGAGGCGATGCTGGCGGCCGGCGCCCGGGTCGCGCTGGTCGACCGTGACGCGGGCGCCCTCGACGCCCTGCGGGGGCGCCTCGGCGAGGCGGCGATCCCGCTTCCCCTCGATCTGCTCGACCCGGCCGCCTGCGCCGGCCTGCTGCCGCGGATCCTCGACGCGGCCGGGCGGCTCGACATCCTGCACGCCAATGCCGGCACCTATGTCGGCGGCGACCTCGTCGAGGCCGACACTACGGCCATCGACCGGATGCTGACCCTCAACGTCAACGTCGTGATGAAGAACGTGCACGACGTGCTCCCGCACATGATCGCGCGCGGCTCCGGCGACGTCATCGTGACGAGCTCGCTCGCCGCGCATTACCCGACGCCGTGGGAGCCGGTCTACGCCTCGTCGAAATGGGCGATCAACTGCTTCGTCCAGACCGTGCGGCGGCAGGTGTTCAAGCACGGGATCCGGGTCGGGGCGATCTCGCCCGGCCCGGTCGTCACCGCGCTTCTCGCCGACTGGCCGCCCGAAACGCTCGCCGAGGCCCGCGCCTCCGGCAGCCTGCTCGAGCCCGCCGAGGTGGCGAACGTGGTGATGTTCATGCTCACCCGCCCGCGCGGCATGACGATCCGCGACGTCGTCATGCTGCCGACGAACTTCGATCTCTGAACCGATCCCTGACGATCGCGTCCGAGGTCCACCTCGCTCGAAGGCGTGCCGGATCGCCGCCCCCGTCGCGGCGACGGCTTTCACGCCTCCCGGTCCGACCGCCCCCCGTCGCGAGTCGGCGGCCTCCTCGGCCGGCAGGCAGGCGAGACACGATCCTCCGCAACACTCCTCCGACACGGTTGCCGTCTGCATGGCTGCGGAACCGCGGGCCGTCCGGCCTCAGGCACCGGATAGCGCCGCGTCGATCTCCGCCCGCCCGGGCAGGCTGGACTGACTTCCCGGGCGGGTGCAGGCGAGGGCGGCGGCCGCGCTCGCGCGCTCCATGGCGGCCCGGAGGGGAAGGCCGCGGTCGAGGGACGCCGCCAGCACGCCGACGAAGCCGTCGCCGGCCGCGGTGGTGTCGACCGGCACGACCGGCCGGGCCGGCACCTGCCAGGCACCCTCGGCGCTGGCCGCCTCCGAGCCGGCCTCCCCCAGCGTCCGCACGACGTCGGTGCCGAGCGCCGCCCGCAGGGCCGTTGCTTCGGCCCCGCAGCCGAGCCGCGCCGCCACCGCCCCGGCCTCGTCCTGGTTGACGACGAGGAGATCGCAGAGCCGCAGGACGTCGCGCGCGAGCGGCAGGGCCGGGGCCAGGTTGAGGATCGTGCGCAGGCCGAAGGCGCGACTCCGGCGCAGCAGCGCGGTCGTCTCGGCGACATCGGTCTCCATCTGCAGCAGGAGCGCCGTCGCCCGGGCGAGGAGCGCGTCCTCGACCTGATCGCCCCGGGCGAGGGCGTTGGCCCCGAGGGCGACCGCGATGCGGTTGTCGCCGGCGGCCTCGGTCCAGATCGAGGCGCAGCCGGTCGGGCCAGGCACCGTGCGGACCCGCGTCAGGTCGATGCCGGCCTGCCGCAGGCCGGCGAGCGCCACATCGGCCAGGGCATCGGCGCCGACCGCCCCGGCCATCACGGTCTCGGCGCCGTCGCGGGCCGCCGCCACGGCCTGGTTCGCACCCTTGCCGCCGGCCTGGACCGTGAGGTCGTCGGCGAGCAGCGTCTGGCCGGCGGACGGGGCCTGCTTCAGGCGAAAGATCAGGTCCGCGTTCACGGAGCCGAAGACGACGATCACCGGTTCCGCTCCGGACTTGTCGGGGTCAGGGACGGCTGCCCGCAGCGCGCAGGAAGGCCGCAGTCGCCGGATGGAGCCAGGCCGCCGGCACCGCCTCCGCCAGGTCGCGCGGGTCGCTCGGCCGCTCGTGGGGAAGGCGCCGGGCCAAAGCCGGCTTCGCCCGGTCGACCGCCGCGACGAGGCGCGCGACCGCCGCCGGGTCGAGGCCGGGCTTGCCGAGGACGAAGCTCCAGGACCCCACCGTCTCGATCGCCGCGGACTGTCCCGGGAAGGTATCCGGCGCCACGGTCATGCGCCGCAGGGACGGGCTTGCCGCCAGGATCGCGGCGATTGCCGGTGCGGAGGGGCCGAGGAAGCGGGCGCCGCCCGGGCCGTCGGCCATCGTGCGGAAGCCCGGCCAGCCGGTGCCGCCGCCCCAGAGCGCCGCGGCGCGGCCGTCGCGCACCATCGCCGGGCCGTCGCCCGCATGGTCGAGGAGGACCGGGCGGATGTCGCGCTCGGGGTCGAGGCCCGCGCCGCGCAACACGGTCCGGCCCATGGCGGTGAGGCCGGAGCTCTTCGTGCCGAGCGCCACCGGCCGCCCGCGCAGGTCGTCGATCGTGCGCACCGGGCTGTCGGCCGGCACGACGAACAGCCCCGGCGCCGCGTAGACCGGGGCGACCACGGTCACCGCCGGCTCGCCCTGCCGGCTCAAGGCCTCGTAGGCGTACTCGCCCTGGACGAGGCCGAGATCGACCTGGCCCTCGCGCAGGAGCACCAGGTTCTCGGTCGAGCCCTGGCTCGGGCGCAGCTCGAGGGTGAGGTCCGGATCGACCTCGCGGATCGCCGCCGCCAGTGCCGCGCCGTAGGCCGGAAAGCCCCCGCCCGGCGTCGCGGTGGCGAGGACGAGGCGCAGGGGCTCGCCAGCCCGGGCCGACGGGGCGGGCGCGAGGAGGCCGATCCAGGTCGCGGCGGCGATCAGGCAGGGTCTCAGCATGGTTCGGGTCCCATTCGGCTTCGTCCCGCGGCGGCGGCGATCCCGCGGGGTGACAGGCTTTCCGCTTGATCTATCCCGACCCGAATACGGCGCGGGATCCCCTCTTCCGTATGGGAGAGGGGGGACGTGCCCTATCTTTTTCGCTGCCGCAAACCATCGACGGCGCGCTCTTCCGCGGTTCGCATCGCAAGCAACGAAGGAACGCGGAATGTCGTCAGTGGATGATCGGAGACCGGCCCATGCACGACTTCAGCCCGACCCTCAATTGCCGGGCGGCGGGGTCACCGGGACGTCGGGCTGGAGCAGCGAGACGGTGATCGCCCGGGTGACGTGCTCGGCCATGCAGCGATAGCCCAGATCGGCCAGGCGGAAGCCTGCGCCGGACTGGGCCGTGTCCCCCCGCGCCTCGCCCTTGAGGGCGCTGATCGCCCGCGTGGCGAGGTAGCGCATCGCCTCGTAGCGCTGGACCAGCGGCACCTGCTCGCGCTCGGCGACTTTCTGGATCGCCTGAACGAACTGACGGTAGTAGTCGTCCTTGGCGAGGCTGGCGGTGTATTGCGGGTCGACCAGCACCACGTCGATGCCGTGCGACTTGATCCAGGACACCGTCTCGGCCAGCGATTGGGAGAACCCCTCGATGTCGACCCGGGCCAGCGCGTCGTTGCCGCCGACCTGCCAGACCACGAGGTCGGGCTCGATCTCGGCGACCTGGTTGCGCAGGCGCTCGGCCGCCCCGAAGGCGATCTCGCCCGAGACGCCGCGGCTCTCCACCGTCACCTCGATGTCGGGCAGGGAGCGGGTCAGGGCGTCTTCCAGGCGCACCGGGTAGGTCGCGGCGGTGCCGAGGCCGCCGGAATTGGAGCCGATGGTCAGGACCTGGACGGCGCGGTGCTCGCGCAGGGCCTTCTTCACCGCCTTCAGCTTGGCCAGGGTATAGAGCTTGGAGCCCGGCACCCGGCACTCGGGCGAGAGGCTCGGATCGGGCGCGTCCGGGCTCGGGGCCGTGGCCTGGAGGGCCGGGATCTCGGCATGGGCCGGCTCGCGCGCAGGCTGGGCGGCTTGGGTTGCCTGCGGCGCTTGAGGCGCCTGGGCCGCGGCCGGCAGCGCGAGGCAGGTTGCCAAGGCGAGGCTCACGCCGCCGAGGAGGGACGGGGAGAGCGAGAGCGCCATTCGACGAACCATGCCGTGAACGAGAGAGAGGCCAGCCCACATCCTACGACGAATATGTCTGTCGCGAAACCACCTCCTGTCCAGAAACGAATCAGCTGTGCACCGAGGCTCGCGACCGACCCGACCGAGAACACCGCGAGCGAGTTGCGGCCCAGTGCGGCAAGCTCGCCGGTGAGCCAGCGCGCCCGGGGCTGGATGAGGCCGAACACCGCCTGGAAGGCGAGCATCACGCCGAGGAAATGCACCAGCCGGGCGGGCGACAGGTAGGACTTGTCGAAGATGAAGAGGAGGCGCGGCTCCGGCACCGCCAGGGGATCGGGCCGCAGGTTGAACCAGGACAGGACCGCGCCGACGAGGACGATGACGATGCCGAGCGGCATCAGCCGGCGGCGCCAGGCCAGGAACCGCTCCGAGCTGCGCCGCCACTCGTGCGCGGCGAAACCGAGCACCAGCAGCAGCTGCCAGCAGAGCGGGTTGAAGAACCAGTGCCCCTCGACCGGCCAGCTCGGGATATTGATCTCGAACACCAGGCTGACGGCGTAGAGCGCGGCCGAGATCCCGAGCGCCAGGCCGAGATGCACCCGCGCCAGCAGCACGAAGGCGGGCGCGAGGCCGAGCAGCACGACGTAGAGTGGCAGGATGTTGAAGAAGCCGAGCTGGTGCAGCAGCGTCACCCAGCCGACGGTGGCCTGGATCGGGTCGCTGAAGATCGGCCCGGCATTGTGCCACTCCACCAGGAGCGGGTTGTCGAGGTAGAGGGCGGCGCCGGCCAGCATCGCCAGCGCGACCGCCGTGATGACGAGCTGGGCGCGATAGACCTCGACCATGCGGGAGAGGAGCCGCAGCACCGTGCGGGCCGCCGGCTCCGGGACGCCGTCGCGCCCGCGGGTCGCGATGCCGATCGACCATCCGGCCAGGAACACGAACAGCTCGGCCGCGTCCGAGATCCCGTACTGGGAATAGGTGTAGTCCTGGAAGACGTTTCCGGGAATGTGATTGATGAAGATCGTGATCAGGGCGAAGCCGCGCCAGAAATCGACCGCATTCGGTTCACGCATGATGCTCGTGGTCCCTCTTGCCGGTCTCCGGCCACCGCCGGACCGGGCCGGCGCGGCGGCGCGCGTGACGCTGGAAAGGTAGCGCGTGGCTTTGAAATCGCCGCGCGGCCGGGCGGCCGCGGCGGTCGGATGGCTGAGACTCCCGTCGGCCTATTTCACGATCCGGTCGAGGCGGTTGTTGACGAAGAAGTACAGCTCCTTCGCGCCGGGCTCGGTGTAGAGCACCTGCACCTCGCGCTGGCCGCGCCCGCTCTCGCCGACGAGCACGTCGGTCGGCGGCTTGCCCTTGAGCCGCACCAGCTCGCACTCGCCGATGCCGGGGGCGATCTCCGTGGCGGTGGCCGGGACCGCGCCGGTGCAGCGGCCGTCCGGCGCCAGGACCGGGCCCCAGGCCGGCGCGGGCGGCGCCGGCTTCGGGGCCGCGATGGTCACCGGCGGGGCGGCGCGGTCGGTGCCGCCGCCGCACGCCGCCAGGGTCGCGCTCATCAGGCCTGATCCCACCAGGGCGATCACCGTCCGCCGCATCGTCCCCCGTCCGTCATCGTCCCTCGTCTCCGCTCCGCCGCGCGGCCAGGGCCGTCTCGTAGAGGCGGAGCGCGTCCCCGCGCAAGGCCGCCCGCGAGGCTTTGCGGAAATAGAACATGTGGCCGCCGGGATAGACCGCGAGGGAGAGGCGCTTGCCGCTGCCGTACGGCGGCACCTGGTCGAGGATCAGCTTCGAGGCGAAGTAGGGGGTGACGAGGTCGGTGTAGCCGTGAGCGACGAGCACCCGCAGCGCCCCGTCGAGGGCGAGCGCCTGGCGCAGCTCGCCCACCACCTCGGGCGTGGAGCGGCCCGAGCCCCAGCTCCAGCCGCCATTGACCGAACCGTTGAGGAGCTCGTAGCGCAGGTTCGGCACCCGCCAGTTCAGGGTGCGGGCGTAGAGGTCGACCATCGCGCTCGACAGCGGCGCCTGCATGGCGGTGAGGATCGGGTCCTCGAACCGGCTCTGCGCCGCGCTCGGATCCGGGTCCCACCCGGTCACGCCGGTGTCGTAGGCGCTGGCGACGCGGCCCGCATCCCGGTCGGCCTCGCGCTGGTAGCTCGATCCGGCGACCCGGCCGGCCTGGCGGCGCACCAGGGCGGGGTCGAGCCCGGTCAGGCCCGCGACGCGTTCGGTGAGGCGGTCGATGGCGGCCTTGTCGGCGGGCCCGCGCAGGAGGTCGGCGAGGTAGGGGCCGGTGGCATAGGCTTCCGCCTCGGCCATGCGGGCGGGATCGGGCGCCTGCCCGCGCCGCTCGAGGCCCGCGGCGGCGAGCGAGGGCAGCCGCGTCACGGCGCCGAGGGGATTGTGGCGCGGCGGCTGCAGGTAGCCGAAATCGAGCACCGGTGAGAGCAGCACCAGGCCCGACAGCCCGACCCCGACATCGTCCTGCAGCTTGCGGGCGACGAGCAGCCCGCGGAAACCGCCGTAGCTCTCGCCGAGGAAGAACTTCGGCGAGGCGAGGCGGTCGTTGGTGCGCAGCCAGCGGGCGATCACCGCCGACAGCACGGCGGCGTCGCTCTCGACCGCGTAGTAGCGCTTTCCGTCGTCGCCGGCGGCGCGGCTGTAGCCGGTGCCGACGGGGTCGATGAAGACGAGGTCGGTGAAGTCGAGCCAGGTCTCGTCGTTCGGCACCACCGTGGGTGCCGCCGAGGGGCTGATGCTCGGGCCGTCGAGGGGCAGGCGCCAGGGCCCGACCGCCGCGAGGTTGAGATAGGCCGAGGCCGCGCCGGGCCCGCCATTGACCGCGAAGGTGACGGGCCGGGTGCCCGCCTCGCGGCCCGGCAGGGTGAAGGCCGTGACGGCGATCTCGGCCTGAAGCTTGCCCGCTTCGTCGACGAGCGGCAGGCTGCCGGCCATCGCCGTGAAGTTCAGGGTACGGCCGTCCGAAAGGGTCAGGCTGTGCTGCGTCGTCGCATCGGGCGGCAGGCGCCGTCCCTCGGGCTGGCGCGCCTCCTGGCGGTTGTCCTGACGGCCCTCTTGTCGAGCCTCCTGGCGGGCGGGCTGCGCCAGCAGCGAGCCCGATCCGAGGAGCAGCGCGGCTGCGAGCGCGAGGATGCGGGTCGTGATGCGGGTCATGACGTCTCCTCACGGGCCGAGGCCCTGGTCACCCTTATGATTTCCGCCTGATCTCAGTCTCAGAGATCAAGCGCGGGATCCCCTCTCCCGGCGATCCCGGGCTTGCCCGGGATCGCTGCACGGTGTGGGAGAGGGGTAGGGGCGATCGAAGATCGTGCAGGGTGGCTCGGGTTCCAGATAGGTCGCCCAGCGTCGAGCTGCGCAGCTCAACGGATCAGGATCATTGCGGAACCCAAGCCACCCTCACGCGGGCCGCAGGCCCGTGCGCGATCTTCGATCCCCCGGCCCCTCTCCCACACGGGAGGGGGGAGATGTGCTCTATTCTTGTCGGTATCGATCGGCCGGAACCCACATCACGCCTTCTTCTGCCAGCGGCCGCGCTCGTCCTGCTGCCAGTAGGCGACGCTGTGGCCGGCCTCCTTGGCGCCGCGCCACTGCTCGCGGGCGTGCAGCAGGGCGTCCTGGTCGGTGCCGTCGAACAGGATGCAGATGCGCTGGTAGCTGGCGGCGTCGTCGGGCAGGGCCGCGCCCTCGACCAGGAAGCGGATCGAGGCGCCGTTCGGGTTGGCGTCGCGCAGGGTCAGCACCACCGGCTGGGTGCCGCAATCGGGATCGCGGTCGGTGCCATGGGGCAGGAAGCTCTCGTCCGAGAACACCCAGAGGTGGTCGTCGAGGGCCTGGAGCCGCTCCTCGCTCGTCGCCTGCACGGCGACGCGCCATTGCCGCTCCAGGGATTTCTCCAGGAGGTTCGGCAGCACCGCCTCCAGGGGCTGGCGCTGCATGTGGTAGAACAGGATCTCGGTCACGGTTGCCAGAGATAGGGCACCCCGGGCCGGACGGAACCGGGACGGGGCGCGGTGCTGTGCCTCACGCGGCAGCCGCCGCTTGCGCCTGGGTCAGCAGCTTCACCAGGTCGCAGCCGGCATAGAGGTCGTGGGCGACGCCCGCCGCCCGCAGGGCGGATTCGAGGTCGCCCGGCCGGCCGGCGAGGTAGAGCGTGCTGGCGCCCGCCGCCTTCAGCGCCTCGGCGGCAGGCACCGCCTGCTCGGCGTAGATCGCGTCCGACGAGCACAGGCAGGCGAGCGGCGTGCCCGATGCCCGGAAGGCCTCCGCCATGGCGGCGTGATCCGGAAAACCCTCGTTCGTCACCGCCTCGATGCCGCCGGCCTCGAAGGCGTTGCGGGCGAAGGTGGCGCGGGTGTTGAAGGCGCTCAAGGGTCCCAGATTGGCCAGGAACACGCGCGGGCGCCGGCCGGTGCGGGCGAGGACCGCGTCGGAGGCGTCGCGCAGCGCCTCGTAGGGCTCGGCGAGGCGCCGGGACGGCAGCGCGCCCTCCGGCACCGCCACCGCCGCCGGGGCGGGAGCCAGCACCGCGACGGGCGCCTCGTGCAGATCCGGGAACTCGCTGGTGCCGGTGACCGGCTGGCGGCGGGTCGCGAGGTCGGCGTCGCGGGTCTTGCGCAGGGTGGCGAGGCGCTCCGCGAGGGCGCCGGAGCGGAGGCTGGCGGCGATCCCCCCGTCCCGCTCGATGGCCTGGAACTGGGTCCAGGCCTCGTCGCAGAGCGCGTCGGTGAGCGCCTCGAAGCCGCCGGCGCCGGCGGCCGGGTCGGCGACGCGCCAGAGATTGGCCTCGTCGAGGAGGACGTGCTGGGTGTTGCGGGCGCAGCGGCGCGCGAAGGCGTCGGGCAGGCCGAGGGCCGCCGTGAAGGGCAGCACCGTGACCGAATCGGCGCCCCCCAACCCCGCCGAGAACGCGGCCGTGGTCGCCCGCAGCATGTTGACCCAGGGGTCGCGCCGGGTGGTGGTGCGCCAGGCGGTCTCGGCGTGAAGGCGGATCGGCGCCGGCTCAAGGCCACAAGCCTCCTCGATCCGGGCCCAGAGCCGGCGGAGCGCGCGGGTCTTGGCGACCGTCAGGAACTCGTCGGCATCGGCGACCAGCAGGAAGGCCAGGGCCGTGCGGGCGCGCTCCAGCGGCTGCCCGCCGGCCTCAAGGGCCCGCAGGGTCGCGAGCGCCCCGGACAGGACCGCGGCGAGTTCCAGCGCCTCGCTGGCGCCGGCCTCGTGGAACGGGCGGGCATCGGCCAGGAAGGCGCGGCCGGCAAAGCCCTGCGCCTCGAGGTCGCGCAGGATCGCGGCCGGATCGGGCCAGGACGGGCTCTCGCCGGTGGCGGCCTGCACCGCGACGGGGTCGATGCCGAGGTCGATGTCGAGGGCGGCGAGATCGTCGCCGCGGGCCTTCGCCAGGGCGAGGAGCGCCTTGGCGGCCTCGGGCGCCGCGGGGCCGGCCTCGAGCCTGACGCCGATCAGCGGCAGCATCACGCCGGCGAGCGCCGCCGCGAGGGCCTGCGGACCCGGCAGGCCGAAGCCGCGGGCCGAGGGCGCGCCGGCCATCACCAGGGTCAGGGCGTCGGCGCCGCCCTCGAGATCGGTCAGCGCCAGGGCGTTGGCCTCGGCGGGATCGGGATGGTCGACCCGCTGGCTCACGCGCCAGCGGCCCGGCTGCGCCCGGCCGGGCTGGGGGCTGGCCTCCGCGGGCGGATAGAGCGGCGCGACCGTGAGGCCGTCCGGCGTGCGCCGCACCAGCCGCTTCTCGAAATCGGCGCCCTTGAGCACCCCGTCCACCAAGGCACGCCACTGCGCCTCGGTGGCGGCCGGAAACGCGGCGGCGAGCGTCGTATCGTCCATGGCGGGTCCTCGTGGCGGGGCTTTCTCCCTCACGCCAGGACATAGCCGCGCCAGCCGCCACAGGTCGAGTGCCCTCGCGGGGGAGGAGGCCCAAGGCCTCCTGCCCTCACCCGAACACGATCAGCCCGGCAAAGCCCGCCGCGCCCACCAGGATGCGCCACCAGGCGAACAGCGCGAAGCCGTGGCGGGAGACGTAGTTGAGCAGCTTGCGCACCACGAACAAAGCCGACAGGAACGCCGCCGCGAATCCGATGGCGATCAGCCCGACATCGTCCTTCGACAGGTTCTTGTAGTTGTCGAGCAGGTCCTTGGCGAAGGCGCCGGCCATGGTCGGCATCGCGAGGTAGAACGAGAACTCGGTGGCGGCGCGCTTGCCCGAGCCCATCAGCATCGCCCCCACGATGGTGGCGCCGGAGCGCGAGACGCCCGGGATCATCGCCAGGCACTGGAACAGGCCGATCTTGAGCGCCATCGGCAGCGAGAACTGGTGCACGTCGTCGTATTTCTGCTCGATCTCGGTCTCGTCGATGACGAGGAGCACGAGGCCGCCGGCGACCAGGGTCGAGCAGATGATCCAGGGGTTGAACAGGTAGAACTTGATGTACTTCGAAAAGAGGCCGCCGATGATCGCGGCCGGCAGGAACGCGATCAGGATCGCCAGGATGAAGCGGCGCGCGTTCGGGTCGCGGGGCGCCCGCACCAGGAGATCGAGGAGCTGGCGGAAATAGACGCCGACGATGGCCAGGATGGCGCCGAGCTGGATCAGCACCTCGAAGGTGTTGTTGGGCGATTGAAAGCCGATGAAGTGGCCGACGAGGAGCTGGTGGCCGGTCGAGGAGACCGGGATGAACTCGGTGGCGCCCTCGACGAGGGCGAGGACGACGGCCTTGCCGATGCTGACAACGTCCATCACCGCGCCCCCCGGCCCGCATCCTTGCCGCGATCCTTGCCGCGATCCTTGCCGCGCGCGGACGCGCCCGCCCGCCCTGTCGCCGCACTCGTCATGTCGCCTGCTCTCGTGGTCGCGCCGCGGGCGGTCCGAGACCGCGTCCGGCGGGGAATGGGAAACGGGGCCCGGCTCGCGCCGCGCCTGCCGCGCGCCGGTACGGCTCCACCTCTGTGGCAAGTCTGTGGTGGCAAGTCTGTGGTGCCGGAACCGCGGGCTTCGGGAGCCGGACCGTTCCGGCCGCGCGGCGGAGTCTCGCACCGGCATGGTTGAGGCTCGGTTACCAGCCCGACTGACCCGTGTTAAGGATGCCGAAAGATATTCATGAACCGGTGACCAGCCGTTAAGGCTGCGCGGGTCACTTCGGACAGGTCCCACCCACCGCGAGCCGACCTTCAAGGCCAGCCAACAGACGAAGCGCGAAACGGCCCCGCATGGCGACGCTCCATCACTCCTCGTTCTGCCCGCATTCCCGCTTCGTGCGCCTGGTCATGGCCGAGATGGGCATGGAGCCCCAGCTCGTCGAAGAGCGCCCGTGGGAACGCCGGGAGGATTTCCTGATGATGAACCCCGCCGGCACCACCCCGGTGCTGGTGGAGGAGAGCGGGCTCGCCGTGCCGGGGGGCAACGTCATCGCCGAGTACCTCGACGAGACGCGGGGCCTGGGCTCGAGCGGGATCCGGCTCCTGCCGGAATCCCCCGCCGCCCGGGTCGAGGTGCGCCGCCTGCTCGACTGGTTCCTGCACAAGTTCGACCAGGAGGTGACCGGCTACCTCGTCACCGAGAAGATCCACAAGCGGTTCATGACCTCGCAGCACGGCGGCGGCCCGCCGGACATGAACGCGATCCGGGCGGCGCGCAGCAACGTGCGCTACCACCTGAAATACATCGGCTACCTGATCTCGCGGCGGAACTGGCTGGCCGGCGGCCATCTGACCTATGCGGATCTGGCCGCGGCGGCCCATCTCTCCTGCGTGGATTACCTCGGCGACGTGCCATGGGACGAGGACGAGACGGCGAGGAACTGGTACGCGCGGGTGAAGTCGCGCCCGTCCTTCCGCGGCCTGCTCGCCGACCGGGTGGCCGGGATGGCGCCGGCCGATCACTACGCGGACCTGGACTTCTGACACCCGACGCCCTCAGACGCTTCCTCGAGACCCGCGCCCGGGCGCTCGGCTTCGACGCGCTGGCGGTGACGCGGCCCGACGCGGTGCCGGCGCTGCCGGAGCGCCTCGCCGCCTGGCTCGCCGAGGGCCATCACGGCGGCATGGGCTGGATGGCGGAGCGGACGGAGGCGCGGGCGGATCCCGCCGCCCTGTGGCCGGCGGTGCGCAGCATCGTGATGCTCGGGGTCAATGCCGCGCCGGACGGCGACCCGCTCGCGGCCCTGTCCGATCCGTCGCTCGGGTCGATCGCCGTCTATGCGCGGCGGCGCGACTACCACGACGTGATCAAGGGCAAGCTGAAGGAGCTCGGCGGCGCCTTCGCGGCCAAGGCTGGCGCGGAGATCAAGGTCTTCGTCGATACGGCGCCGGTGATGGAGAAGCCGCTCGCCGCCGCCGCCGGGCTCGGCTGGCAGGGCAAGCACAGCGTGCTGGTGTCGCGCGACTTCGGCAACTGGCTGATGCTCGGCGCCATCTACACCACCGCCGAGCTGCCGGCGGACGCGCCCGAGGGCGACCGGTGCGGGAACTGCCGGCGCTGCCTCGAGGCCTGCCCGACCGACGCCTTCCCGGCCCCCTACCGGCTCGATGCCCGGCGCTGCCTCGCCTACCTGACGATCGAGCATGCCGGGCCGATCCCGGCCGCGTTCCGGGCGCCGATGGGCAACCGGGTGTTCGGCTGCGACGATTGCCTGGCGGTGTGCCCGTGGAACAAGTTCGCGGTCGCCACCCGGGAGGCGCGGCTCTCCGCCCGCCAGGACCTGGCGGCCCCTCCGCTGGCCGAGCTCGCCCGGCTCGACGACGCGGCCTTCCGCGCGCGCTTCGCCGGCACGCCGATCAAGCGCACCGGGCGCGACCGGTTCCTGCGCAACGTGCTGATCGCGATCGGCAATTCGGGCGACGCGGCGCTCGCCGGCGAGGCCGCGCGCCTCCTTTCCGACGCCTCGCCGCTGGTGCGCGGCATGGCGGTGTGGGCGCTCGCGCGCCTCGGGCACCTTCCCCCTGCCCCGCCGCCGGAGGAGCGCGACCCCGACGTGCTCGCCGAGTGGGCGCTCGCCAGAAATCCGGGTGTCCAGAGGGCAAGCCCTCTGGCGGGTGCAGGGCAGCGCCCTGCATAAGTCCGCATCCCCTTCAGGCAGGGCTCAGACCGCATGAACCTGTTCGTCTTCGGGCTCGGCTACACCGCCGGCCACTTCGTGGCGCGCGAGCGCGCCCGCTTCGCCACCGTGACGGCGACCCGGCAGGCTCCGGCCGCGATCGACGGCGTCGCGGTGCGGGTGTTCTCGCCGGACGCGACGGATCCGCGGATCACCGGCGATCTCGGCCGAGCCGACGCGATCCTGGTGTCGATCCCGCCGGATTCCGGCCACGACCCGGCGCTCCACGCCTTCTCGGACGCGATCGCCGGGAGCCCGGCGCGGTGGATCGGCTATCTCTCGACCATCGGTGTCTATGGCGACCAGAGCGGGGCCTGGATCGACGAGGCGACGCCACCGGCGCCCACCCACCAGCGCACCCGCGACCGGGTGGCGGCCGAGGAGGCCTGGGCCGCGCTCGGCGCGCGGACGGGCAAGGCGGTGCAGGTCTTCCGGCTCTCGGGCATCTACGGCCCGGGGCGCAACGCGTTCGAGAAGCTGCGCCAGGGCAAGGCCCAGCGCATCGTCAAGCCGGGTCAGGTGTTCAACCGCATCCACGTCGACGACATCGCGACCACGCTTGCCGCCTCCCTCGACCGGCCCAGGCCAGGTGCGATCTACAACGTCACCGACGACGAGCCGGCCCCGCCGCAGGACGTGACGGCCTACGCGGCCGAGCTCGCCGGGCTGCCGCTGCCGCCGGCGATCGATTTCGACACCGCACAGTTAAGCCCGATGGCGCGCAGCTTCTACGGCGAGAACAAGCGGGTGCGGAACCGGCTGATCCGCGAGGAGCTGGGGGTGAGGCTGGCCTATCCGACGTATCGGGAGGGGTTGCGGGCGCTGGTGTGAGCGGTGGTTCAGGGGCGCCGCGCAGGCCGAACACGCATCCGAGGCCGGCAGGTCCGTCCGAGGACCCGTTCGCGGACCGGACATGGCGGCAGACCGGAGCGGGTCGGGTCCTTGCCATGCTTCGGCATTGCGCAGATGTCGTCACGGGAGCTGCACCTTCAAGGGCATGGCTCGGCCGGCCCGCGCGCCGAGCATCGGCGCCGGAGGCCCGCGCCCCACCCCCGGTTTGCCCCTGCCCCACGCTTCTGCCACTCCAGGGCGCGTCACACCCGCCAGGAGCACCCGGCATGAAGGACTTTCCGGCCGCCTATCAGGTCAGCGAGGGCTCGGCCCTGTCGGTCGATCGGCCGTTCTACGAGCGGATCGCCGCCGAGACCGGCGGGCGCACGCTCGTCGACGCGTTCACCATCCCGATCCGCACCGGGCGGGCCTGGAGCGTGCCGGCGGGCCACGTCTTCCGGGTCGTGGCGCCCGAGGGGCCGCAGGTCGGCGACCTCAACCTCTGGAACCGGCACGACCCGCGCGAGCGGCTGTGGGCGGCGCGCACCCGCCAGCTCCAGGGGGCCCATGTCACGACCCACGACCGGCTGTGGTCGACCCTGCCGTTCCTGCGTCCCCTCGTCACCATCACGGCCGACAGCCTGAGCCACTACGGCACTGACGAGTACGGCGGCCGGGTCCACGACCTCCTCGGCACCCGCTGCGATCCTTACGTCAACAAGCTGCTCACCGGCCAGGACTTCCACTTCCACTGCCATTCGAACCTGGTCCGGGCGGTGATGCCGTTCGGCCTGACCGAGTTCGACGTGCACGACGTGCTCAACGTGTTTCAGGTCACCGGCCTCAACCACGACGACCTGTACTTCATGCGCGACTGCCCGGCGCAGGCGGGCGACTATCTCGAGTTCTTCGCCGAGATCGACCTGCTCTGCGCCCTCTCGACCTGCCCGGGCGGCGACCTCTCGGTGCCGCTCTGGGGGCCGGACGCCCGCGACCCGATCGAGGTCTGCCGCCCGCTCGCCGTCGAGGTCTACCGGCTGGCGCCGGACTTGACCGAGGGCTGGCGAAGCCCGGAGGTCGCGCCCTATCGCGGCCAGCACGGGCTGCACGCCGAGAAGGGCTGGTGGGACAAGGCCTAGGGCTGTTTGGTGGCGGAACGTTGTTGGGATGCGGCGCTGGGCGGTTGAGGAGCATGCCTGGCGCTTCGAGCGGGCACACCGCTCCTCCTCCCGGAGGACGCGCTGATGCACGCGATCCACCCCAACGTTCGCACCACCCCCGCCGCACGGGCGGACATCGCCCGCTCGCACGAGCCCTCAGGTGTTCTCGCTCGTCGCTACGGCGTCTCGACCGAGACCATCCTTCAATGGCGCAAGCGCGGCCCTGAGGACTGCCAGGACCGCTCGGCCCGGCCCCACACCCTGCGCTGGAAGGCCAGCGAGGAGGAGCGCGCCATCGTTTGCGCCCTGGGTCGATCCACCGGCTTTCCCCTCGATGACCTCACCTTCGTGGTCACCCACTTCCTGCCCCACCTCAACAGCGACGCCGTCTACCGCATCCTCAAGGCCGAGCGCCTCAACCGCCTCCCGCCCGCACACCAGTCCCGTAAACCGCACGGCAAATTCGAGGAGCACGAGGTCGGCTTACTGCACATGGACGTGAAGCATTTGCGCAAGTAGCGCGACAAGGACGGATCAACCCGGAAACGCTACTTGTACGTCGCCATCGATCAAGCGCCGGGTGCAACGCGAGGTGCTCGGCATTACGATCTTCAGCCACCAGGATCTGGAAGTCCTGCTGGCGGGCTTCAACGTCGCCTACAATGGCCGTCGACAACACGCCTTGAAGGTCTCTCGCCCGTGGTGGTCCTGCACCTACGCTTGAAGGACGAACCTGCCCTGGCTCGCGCGGCAGCCAAGAAGGTCGATCCCGCCACTCTGGATCGAGCGCTCAAGGTTGTTGCCTGTGCCAAGGAGGTCTCACAACCAGACACCGCTGGTTCCACCCGGCCTTGTAGCGCGGCTTGCGACCGCACTGCTGGAAGACGCGGCTGCAGGCCGCTTCAAGGTGGCGCAGCGCCTGCTGGACGGGCAATTCGGGATGCAGATTGTATTTGACAGTTGTATCTCAGCCGCATCGCGTCGTCGACAATTAAAGAGAAGGCGATAAAAAAAGTACCAAAATAGGTTGTCAAGACTGAAAATTGATTGACGTAAGGTAATTTGGAGTTGCCAGCAGGAATGGAAGATGCACGAAATGCGGAGGGATGATACGGACGCACGCTATGTCACGGAAATTTCGTAAATTCGTATATGGCACTTCCGCAATCGCTGTGTGTGTGACAAATCAAGCATTACCGGTGCAGGCAAAAAAAATATGGACCGGACCTAATGTCGCAACCAATACAAATATCGTAGGGGCCAGCGGCTGTGGCGTCGCGCATGCCACCGCAATTGCTGCTTATGGGCCTCAACTGTGCTTTCATGGCTGCGTCGAGAGCGGCAACAAGGCGATAGACTCGAACACATCTAATCCAGACGTGTGCTTTCCTGGAGACATGGTGCACAGCGCCGGTGGTTCCAGGAACGGCAATGCGATTGCTTCGTGCGACGCCGGCGAGGCACTGGTCGACGGCGACTGCGTACGAGCAGATCGTACGTCTCCAGCCCCTCCAGCCGCCCCCATCTGTCCTGTCGGCAATCCAATCGATCCAGTCAGTGGAGCAAAAACCGAGTATTATCTGGATTTTTCTGCTGACTCCAGCGACGGAATGAAACTTGAGCGCTTCTACAATAGCGATTTTGCATCTCAGAGCGACACGTTGCAGCGAGCGCAGCTTGGATATGGCTGGCGTACCAACTTCGACGTCTTGGCGCGCCTTGGTTACGATGGTGGCGGCTGGTTCAGCGCCCCAGTCTTGGCTCGGTTCTATGTGGTGTTTACGAATGGCATTCAAGTCGTTTTCAAGAAACAATCAGATGGAAGTTGGGTTAGCGCATATTACAATGGATCGTCACAATCATGGACCAACTATACTGAGAAAACTCAATATAATCTTGTCAACGTTGGGCAGAATTACGAACTATCGATTGATGGTCAGAATACGTGGGTGTTCAACAGCGATGCGAAATTGACGCAGATCCGATATTCGAGCGGATATGTTCAAAATCTGACGTATGACGGCAACGGAAAGCTCTCGCAGGCGAGCGACAACAGAGGAGTATCTCTTACCTTTCACGTCAGCGTTTTTGGCCATCTTCAATCCGTTGACACACCCGCGGGAACCATAAGCTACAGTTACGCCAACAAGATCGATCCACAATTCAAGCAGGCATATCTATCCACGGACACGGCAGCGCCCAACACGCGCTACTACGAGCCTGTCCTCCAGACCGTCACGTTCCCGGGCTCGCCCGCGACCACGCTGACCTACCATTACGAGGACACGGTCAACCGCTTCGCTCTCACCGGCATCACCGACCAGCGGGGGATCCGGTACGCCACGTTCAGCTATGACAGCAACGGGCGCGCCATCCAGACTAAGCATATTGGCGAGATCGACAAATATACCCTGACCTATAATGTCACCAACGGCCAAAACACGGTCACAAATCCGCTCGGCAAGGTGACCCGGTACAACTTCTCGAAGACGGCACAGGGCCGCATCCAGCTGTCCGGCATCCAGGGCGACCTGTCCCAGAACTGCCCGGCCAGCGCCAGGGCCTACAGCTACGACACGGGCGGCGCAGTCGCGAGCGAGACCGACGAGGAAGGCCGGGTGACAGCCTACATCCGTGACGCGCGCGGGCGTCCGATCTCGATCACCCGGGGCTCGGGCACGCCGCAGGCGACCACCACCACCATCACCTGGCACGCCACCCTCAACCTGCCCGCCCAGGTCGTCGAGCCGGGCCTCACCACGGACTTCACCTATTCCGCCACCGGCCAGCTGACGCAGCTCAAGCAGACCGACACCACCACCCAGACCGTCCCGTTCTCCACCCAGGGGCGGACCCGGATCTGGACCTACACCTACGCCACGGGCGGCCTCCTCGCCTCCGTCGACGGGCCGCTGGCCGGAACCGGCGACACGGTCGCCTATACCTATTCCAGCACGGGCGCTCTCCAGACGATCACCAACGAGCTCGGCCAGGTGGCGACCGTCACTGCATGGAGCCCGCGCGGCCAGCCAACCTCGATCACCGGCATTGATGGCGTCGTCACCACCTACACCTACGACGATCAGGGACGGGTCACGCGGGTCGTGATCAACCCGGGCTCGTCCCAGACCGTCTGGACCATGACCTACACCGCCGCCGGCGACCTCGCGAGCTACAGCGAGCCGGCCGGGGCGACCTACACCCTGACCTGGGACGACGCCCGCCGCCTCACCAGGATCCAGAACAACCTCGGCGAGGCCGTCACCTACGGCCGCGACGTCATGGGCAACGTCACCGGCCAATCCATCGTGGCGGACGACGGCTCGACCCAGATGTTCGGCCTCACCAACTCGCTCGACGAGCTGGGGCGGCTGATCAGGCAGGTCGGTGGCGAGGGGCGGACCTGGAAGTTCGGCTACGACAAGACCGGCAACCTCACCGGCGTCACCGATCCGCGCAACAAGAGCGTGGGCTACGGCTTCGACGCCGTCGGCCGCCTGATCTCCGAGACCGAGCGCGACGGTGGTGTAGTCAAGCACGCCTATGACGGCAATGACGAGGAGAGCACCTACACCGACCCGCGCAACCTCGCCACCGCCTACATACGCAACGGCTTCGGAGAGGTGATCCAGGAAACCTCCCCCGATCGCGGCACCACCGTCTACGACTACGATACCCGCGGCCTGATGATCTCCAAGAAGGATGCCCGCAACATCACCGTGACCTACGGCTACGACGCGGCCGGGCGCCTCACCTCCCGCTCCTACCCGACCACCTCACTCAACGAGAGCTTCACCTACGACGGCGCCGCGGCCGGGGCGGTGGGCAAAGGCCGGCTCACCCGGATGCAGGATGCCGGCGGCAGCAGCGACTTCTACTACGACGCGGCCGGCCGGGTGACCGGCGAGGTGCGGACGGTGGGCGGCTACAGCCACACGGTTGCCTACGGCTACGACGCGACCGGTACCGGGCGGCTGCGCTTCCTGACCTATCCGTCGGGCCGGGTGGTGGTCTACGGCTACGACGCGCTCGGGCGGGTGAACTATGTCGGCCTGAAAGCGTCCGCGAACGGGTCCGAGCAGGTGATCGCCTCGTGGGCGGGCTACTTCCCGTTCGGCCCGCTGCGCGGCTTCAGCTTCGGCAACGGGCTGAACTCGTGGTCGAACCGCAGCCTGGAATACAAGCTCGACGGCCTGTTCCTCGACCAGGCCTCGGGCGGCCCGAGCCTGATCGAGCGCTATCACTGGTGGGGCGACGACGGGCTGAACCTGCAGGTGCTCAACAACGACAGCATCGACCCGGCCCAGACCCAGCGCTTCAGCTACGACGATGCCGAACGGCTGGTGGGTGGCACCGGCCCGTGGGGGGCGCTGAGCTGGACCTACGACACGGTCGGCAACCGCCTGAGCGAGGCGCGTTCGGCCTCGGGCACCACGACGACCCAGACCTATGCCTATCCGTCCGGGTCGAACCGGCTCAGCGGGGTCAGCCAGGGCGGCACGGCAGTGCGCTCATTCCTGTACGATGCAGCCGGCAGCCTGACGAGCGATACGAAATCAGGTGCGACGACGGCCTACACGATCAGCGCCGCGGGGCGCATCGCGCAGGTGACGGTCGGGGGCGTCGCAAAAGCGAACTATCTGTATGACGGCAAGAACCGCCTGTCGGTGCGCCAGACGCTGAACATGACGCCGTCCGGGACGCAGCACCTGATTCACGACGTGTGGGACCACGTGCTGGTGGAGACGAACGGAGCCGGCCAGGCGGTGCGGGAATACATCTGGGTAGGTGACATCCCGGTGGCGGTGGTGGACAGTTCGGCGGGTGCCGCGAGCCCGACGCTGTTGTGGGTTCACGTCGACCATCTGGGCCGTCCGGAACTGATGACGGACGCGACGAAGGCCGTGAAGTGGAAGGCGGTGTACGAGCCGTTCGGGGCGGTGTCGTCGATAACGGGCCCTGCAGCGCTGCAGATGCGGTTCCCGGGGCAGTGGTTCCAGCTCGAGGCGGGATTGGCCTATAACTGGAACAGGCACTACGATGCTACCACGGGGCGATACACGCAAGTTGATCCTCTCGGACTGCCAGATGGCCCTTCTCGCTATGCATATGCCGGTGGCAATCCAATCGGCTATGTTGATCAAAATGGCGAGTTCTTCTTCATACCGTCGCTTCTTGGGGCGGGAATAGGAGCATTGACCGACGTAGGCTTCCAATTAGTTCTAAATGGCGGTGAATTCAAATGCGTCGACTGGGGTCAAGTGGGTGTGTCAGCAGGGTTGGGAGCTTTGGGAGGCGGTTTGGGTTCCTTGACCAGGAGAGTACGCGACGCTACAGAGTTTTCGCATTGGATTCCGGCTCGTTATGTTCGCCCGCTAAGTCGTTCGGGCAAGAACGCCAATCCATATTACATGCCTTCTCTGGATGTTCCAATTGTGCGTGACTTCGTCAATAGCACTCTCAATGGCAACTACGTATCACCATCGATGCATGCGCTGACAGATCCATACAGGCACCTGACTGGCATGACTGCGGCCGACAAGCTACATCCTGCCCTCCAGCAGTTGCTGCGCATCCCTGGTTGGCTAGGCGGGTCGGTCGCAGGGAGCGCAGCAGGGTCGGCGAACTCAGCGTTTAATAAGGATTGCACATGCAGCAAGTGAGATCCGAAATGCCACTTATTTCGTACCCTGCGCTTCTTTGGCGGGACGGTTACATCTTCTTGGCTGGAAACCCTCTTGAACTCTGCGCCTTTCCGCGCTCACTGTTCAACGAAGTCGTGCAGAGAGCGCGCGCCGGCGAGATGCACTTGGTAGATGCCGAAGGTAGATACTTCGACATTGTAGACTGGACGGTGACCTTCCCATTCGGAGGCCTGAAGAGCATCGTAGATCGAATATTTAGATCGATCTTCGCTGTCCCAGTGCTGGCAAACGAGTCGAAGATGTCTTTGCCGGA
This sequence comes from Methylobacterium nonmethylotrophicum, assembly GCF_004745635.1. Classification (GTDB taxonomy): domain Bacteria; phylum Pseudomonadota; class Alphaproteobacteria; order Rhizobiales; family Beijerinckiaceae; genus Methylobacterium; species Methylobacterium nonmethylotrophicum. The sequence continues at coordinate 53,996 of NZ_SRLB01000004.1, forward strand.
ATTCAAGATGACTGTGGCTTGTGCCGTCAGGGGTCGATACCGCTACGATACCGACAAATATCCGGCCTTCGAAACAGTTCGTAAACTGCGTGCGGCGGAGTCGTACCGAGCTGCAATCGACGCTGTTCCTAAGTTGTAGCCTCATGGCTGTTCACCCATTCGGGCAGGCCCCGCGACAAGGGGTCGGGTCTGGTTCGTTCCCGAACCGGATCTGGAATACAAGCTCGACGGCCTGTTCCTCGACCAGGCCTCGGGCGGCCCGAGCCTGATCGAGCGCTATCACTGGTGGGGCGACGACGGGCTGAACCTGCAGGTGCTCAACAACGACAGCATCGACCCGGCCCAGACTCAGCGCTTCAGCTACGACGATGCCGAACGGCTGGTGGGTGGCACCGGCCCGTGGGGGGTGCTGAGCTGGACCTACGACACGGTCGGCAACCGCCTGAGCAAGTGCGTACAATTGTACTGGTCGGGAATACACGCCGTGAAATGTGTCCGGCGACGCAAGAAAATCAAATATGTGCAAGCCAAAAAATGTAAGAAGAAGCCATAAAAAATGCCCCGAAAGGCAAATACGTGTATCTTGATATCAATCTTTTGCGTGAGATGCCTCTAGATACGCCAAATGCAAGCGTCAGAAGTGCGGCCAGCACAATCACGAATGGGAATTGTGGCAGGTCGATGAACACTCCTACTGCAATAGAGAGCTTCATATCGCCATGACCGATAGCGTCGCGAGATCGATATGCTCGATAAGCACAGTCGAGCAGGTAAAATACAGAAAAATATAAAAATGATCTAAAAAATGAAGAGAGCAAAATTAAATAAAAATCGTCCTTTTCAAACAAGTTTACAAAAAAACCGATCAGATAAATTAATACGATATCACGATCATAGATCACCCGCAAGCGAATATCTGTCGTGAAGATCCGCATTGTCGTACCAGCGAAACCAGCCGATGCAAAGAGCATCGGGCCATCGCTGTCGACTGCATAAGCTGCTCCAGCACCCAGAACGGCAGCGAGTGTTGCCCAAAGGTCAAGGTAAATCGGCGGCCTTGGTGCTAAGCCCCTCTGATGGGTCGCTCGCCCCATATGCATTCTGCCGCCACTCCGTTGTTCTGCCCGTCCGGTGTCGTGTCCATCGTCCCGCAAGAGGCGCAACCATGATCGCTCCATTCCGGTCTCACGCGTCTCGCTTTCTCAGGATCGTGCGGGCGCGGCCACGCCCGCGCTGGACACGGCGCGGCTTCACGCTGGTCGAGATCCTCGTCGTCCTCACCATCATCGGGCTCATCATGGGGCTGATCGGGCCGCAGGTGTTCAACGTCCTGGGCGATGCGCGCGGGAAAACCGCCAAGATCCAGATCCAGACCCTGGGCTCGGCCCTCGACGTCTTCTACATGGACACCGGGCGCTATCCGACCCCGGACGAGGGCCTGATCGCGCTGGTGCAGCGACCGGCCGACGTAGAGGCCTGGAACGGACCCTACGTCAAGGGCGGGCGTGTGCCGAAGGATCCCTGGGGGCGGGCTTACGTCTACCGGGTTCCCGGCCGCAACGACGAGCCCTACGAGATCAGTTCGCTCGGACCCAGCGGCCGCGCGACGGACGAGGGACCGGGCGCGGCCGCCGCGTCGCAGTAGGGCCCCGCCCCCGGACATGACCGGCGCCTCGCGCGGCATCGCCCTTCCGGCCGTCCTGGTCACGCTGGCCGCGCTCGCGGCCATCGTCACGACCATCCTCCCCCGGGACCGGGCCCGGACCGACACGCTGGCCGCGGTCGAGCGGCGCTCCCGGGAGCGTCTCCTGCTCGATGCCGCCCTCGCCCGCGGCCTCCTCGCCCTGCTCGCGCCCGACGACCCGATGACCGAGGCGTTGCGCCAGCAGGAAGAGGTCGCCTGGACCTTCGCCGGGCGCGAGCTGCGCATCGCCCTCGGCGTCGAGAGCGCCAAGCTCGACCTCAACACGGCCGATCCCGGCGCGCTCGCCGCCGTGCTGAGCCATGCGCTCGGCTCCTCGCGGGGAGCCGCTGCCCTGGAGACGGCGCTGCGGGAGCGCAGCCTGGCCCTCCTCACGAGCGTCGACCAGATCCTGCCCCTCGCCGACCGCTTCTCCGCCGCGGCGGTGCGACTGCGCGATCGTCTCACCGTGCATGGCGGTCTGGCCGAGGCCGACGCGCCCGTGAGCGAGCGCCCCGTCTACACCCTGCGGGCGCGCCTGAGCGGGCGCGCCGCCCTCCGCTCGCAGACCGTCCTGATCGATCCCGAGACCCGCCGCTTCATCGCCGTCGAGCGCGTCGACCTCGAAGACGGACCGAACGACGACCTTCAGTAGCGCGCCCGGACGACCGGCCGCGCGGTCTTGCGCATCCGCTGCTTGATCTCGCTCGTGACGGCCTGGACCTCGCGCGGGTTCGCCATGATTGTCGGCCGGATCATGATCACCAGTTCGGTCCGCCCGCCGCCGCGGCTGTTGAGGGTCGTGAACGCATTGCCGAGCACCGGGATGTCCTTGAGCACCGGGATGCCGTCGCTCTCCTGCTGGCGGCTGCGCTGGATGATGCCGCCGAGCACGATCTCCGCACCGCTCTTGACCGCGATGGTGCTGGTGACCTGCCGCAGGCGGATGGTCGGCGAGTTGAGGTTCGAGGTGGTGGTCGGGACGACGTCGCTCGCCTCCTGCTTGACCTCGAGCATGATGAGGCCGCCGGCATTGACCCGCGGCGTGACCTGGAGGATCACGCCGGTGTCCTTCATCTCGATGTCGTTGACCAGGGGCGAGTCCGGGCTGATCACGCTGCGCGAGGACCGCGTCGCGATCGGGACCTGCTCGCCGACCTTGAGCGTGGCCGTCTGGTTGTCGAGGACCGTGAGTGCGGGCGAGGACACGATCTCGACGTCGGTCACGCTCTCGAGCGCGGAGATCGCGACCTTGGCGCTCGGCACCCCGAACGAGTAGGTCAGGCCCGTGGCCCCGCTCGCCCCCTCGATGCCGGTCACCGGCGCCCCGGCCCCGAGGCCGATCCCGTGATGGCCGGATTGGAAGAACCAGCGCACGCCGTGCCGCAGCTCGTCGTTGAGCCGCACCTCGGCGATCGTGGCCTCGATCAGGACTTGCGTCGGCAGGACGTCGAGGCTGCGGATCGCCGAGGCGACGATGGCGTAGTCCTCCGGCCGGGACACCACGACGAGCGTGTTGGTGGTCGTGTCGGCCCGGACGTCGATGCCGGCGGCACTGTCCCGCGCGGCCGATCCCCGTGACGCCCCGCTGCCCGCCATGTCCTCGCGAGGCTGCTCGGGGACCGGCATCGCCGTCATCTGGAGCGAGGCTCCCGACGACGTCCGGCCGCCCGGGCCGGTGCCGAACAGGCTGCCCTGCTGCGGCGTCAACCCCGGCGCGACCGCGCCCGCCTCGGTTCCGGCATCGACGCGGCCACGGCCCTGGAGCATGCCGTCGAGGACTCTGGCCAGTTCGGCGGCGCGCCGGTTGCGCACCGGATAGACGTAGACGCGCCGCCGGTCCTGTCCGCTCTGGTCGAGGCCGCCCACCCATTTCCGGGCACGATCGATCAGGTCCGGGTCCGAGGAGGCGACCATGACGGCGTTCATGCGCTCGACCGGGAAGATTTTCACCCCCTGGGCGAGCCCCTCGGCGCCGACCATCCGCAGCAGGTCCTGGGCGACCGCGAAGGCGTTCGCCTGCCGCAGCGGGATCAGCGCGAAGGCGCGCCCGCGCAGCTCGTCGACGTCGAAGGACGTGATCACCTGCTCGAGGCTGTCGATCTCGGCGGCCCGGCCGGCCAGGATCAGGAAGCGCCCGGCCCCGCTCGCCGCGACCTCGGCGCCGGTGCCGCTCGCGAAGGGCTGGATCGCCTGCTTCGCGTCCGCGATGCTGATGAAGCGCAAGGGAATGACCCGCACCATCTCGCGCACGGCCGTATTGCGCGGCGCCGGTCCGATCCGCCAGACCCCTCCGGGCCTGCTCAGGGTGGCGCCGCTCGATTGCAGCGCCTCGCGCACGAGGCCGACCGCCGCCTTCCGAGAGACGGGGCTGCTCGTGCGCACCGTGATCCGCCCGGTCACCCCCGGATCGACGATCACCGTCTCGTGCAGGACCTCGTCGAAGACGGCACGGGCGAATTCCTGCAGGTCGACGTTCACGAAGTTGAGCCGGACGTCCGACCCGCCTTCGGTCACCTCGACCGCACCCGAACCCCTGGCGACGTCGCCCGCGCTGCGCACGACGCTGGGGATCTGCGCCCCCCAGTCGACGAATCCCCGGGCCGGTGGCCGCCCCGCAACGGCCCGCGCTGCTCCAGTCGCAGGACGCCCGATGGTCATCTCGGGAGCGCCCCCGCTCATGTAGGGCGAGTCGTCAGGATAATCCTGAGCCCCCCACCCGGATGACAGGCATAGCGTGGCCGGCAAGACAGAGAGCGCGACCGCGAACCGGAATTTTCGATGTCTTCCCACGAGGCCGACGCCAATAAAGATCGCGTGAGCGATTATGGAACAAAGAAATGCGGCGATGATAGATCTTTATCGAGAAAACTCCTCTGGGCCAGCCGGGATTGTACCCGCCTCGCGCGGCACATGCCAGCCCGGTGAGATAAATACCCTTAGGGAATGCGTTTGGCTCGACGATCGTGTCCTAGGTACCACAACGTCACAGACGCGGATATGCGATAGTCGCGCGGGCGCACGATAGTACCCTGAACCCCCACGATCGCGAGCAAGGGCGTGTCATCCACCGAGCCCAGCCTCTCTCAGTTCATCGATCGGCTCCTGTCGTGGGACGTGATCGATCAGCGGGCGCTCGAGCGGGCCGAGCGGGTGGCGCGCTCGGAGGGGCGCCGGCTCGACCGCGTCCTCAACGACCTCGGCCTCCTCACAGACGACGAGTTCGCCCGTGCCTGGGCGAGCGTCACCGGCTGGCCCGTTGCTGACGAGACGGCGTATCCCTGCGACCCGGTACTCGCGGACGTCCTGCCGCCGGCCTTCCTGCGGAGCGCCGAGGTCGTGCCGCTCGGGGTCGAAGGCGAGGTCCTCACGCTGGCCGCCCTCGATCCGCTCGACCCCTTCTCGGCCCCGGCGATCGCGCTCAAGACGGGGCTCACGGTGCGCCGGCTGATCGCGCGCCCCAGGGACATCGGCCAGGCGCTGAGTGCGATCTCCGCGCCGCGTCCCGCGGCACGGGCTGAGGTCGCCCTCGGCGGGGAGGTCCATAGCCAGGACATCGACCGCCTGCGCGATCTTGCGAGCGACGCTCCGGTGATCCGCCTGGTCCAGGACCTGCTGGCCCGGGCCGTCGAGCGGCGCGCCTCGGATATCCACCTCACCGTCAGCCGCCGCGGCGCACGGGCGCGCCTGCGCGTCGACGGCCTGCTGCACGACGTGCCGGCCCCTCCGCTCGAGCTCTACGAGGCCGTCGTCTCGCGCATCAAGATCATGAGCGGCCTCGACATCGCGGAGCGGCGGCTGCCGCAGGACGGCAGCGCGCGCGCCGTCGTCGCCGGGCGCGAGGTCGATCTGCGGACAGCGACGATGCCGCACGTGGCCGGCGAGGGCGTCGTCCTGCGCATCCTCGACCGGGCGGCGCTGACCTTCGGGCTCGAGGAGCTCGGCGTGTCCGCGGCGTTCATGGCCGATCTCAAGACCGCCCTCGCCCAGCCGAACGGCCTCGTGCTGATGACGGGACCGACCGGCTCGGGCAAGACCACGACGCTCTACGCCGCCCTCCGGGCCATCGTGCGCGCCGACCGGAACATCGTCACGATCGAGGACCCGGTCGAGTACCAGCTCGACGAGCGCATCACCCAGATCGAGGTCAATGCCCGCATCGGCCTCGACTTCCCCCGTACCCTGCGGGCCGTGCTGCGTCAGGATCCCGACGTCATCCTGATCGGCGAGATCCGCGACGGGGAGACGGCCGCGATCGCGGCCCGGGCCGCGATGACCGGCCACCTCGTCCTGGCGAGCGTCCACACCAGCACGGCCGCGGCCGCCATCCCCCGGCTGATCGACATGGGTGTCGAGCCGTACCTCCTCGCCTCGACGGTCCGGGCCGTCATGGCCCAGCGCCTGCTGCGGCGGACCTGCGCGCCCTGCCGAGGCACGCTCGCGCCCTTGCCGCCGGACCGGCTGGCCGCGCTCGGTCTTCCTCGGGAGACGCGGGCGATGGGCGCAGTGGGACGTGGCTGCGAGCTTTGCGGCGGCAGCGGGTATTCCGGCCGCATCGCCGTCACGGAATTCCTGCCCGTCTGCGAGGCGGTGCGCGGCGAGATCGCGAAGGGCGGCGACGCCCTGCGACTGCAGGAGGTCGCGCGTGGCCGGGGCATGCGGACGCTGGTCGAGAACGCCGTGGATCTGCTCGGCGCCGGTCAGAGCAGCCTGAGCGAGATCGAGCGCGTGCTCGGGCAGGCAACCTGATCCGGAGCGCGTCGCATGCCCTGCTTCCGTTTCCACGCCGTCGATCCCCAGAACCGACCGCATGACGGCCTCGTGGAGGCACCCTCGCGCGACGCGGCTCTCGCCGATCTGGCGGGACGAGGCCTGACGATCATCGCCGTAGCGGCGACCGCGCCCGGTCGCGGGACCGGCGCTCCTGGCAGCCCGGCCCGCGCTTGGCGCGCCGGGCTCGGGTCGAACCGTCCCCCGACCCCACGGGAGACCCACAGCCTGATCGCCGAGTGGGCCCGCTGCCTGGAGGCCGGTCTCACCATCGCCGACGCCGTCGAGATCTCGGCGGAAGGACGTCCGCGGGCAAGGCTCGGCCGCACGACGCGCGCCATCCAGGCGGCGTTGAAGCAGGGCGCGCCCGTGGGGCAGGCGCTGGCGGACAACCTCCCGCATCTGCCGCCCGCCGCCCTGTCGCTGATCGAGTCCGGCGAGCGCTCCGGCGAGCTCGCCGCCGTGCTGTCGCGGCTGGCGGCGCGGCTGTCGCAGCAGCAGCAGCAGCGCGGCGAGATCCGCTCCGCTCTGGTCTACCCGGCCTTCGTGGTGACGACGGCCCTGACCGTGATCATCGTCCTCTTGCAGATCGTGATCCCCTCTCTCGACGAGATTGTCGGGGATGGCCGCGACACGCTGCCCTGGACGGCGCAGCTCGTGCTCGCAGCAAGCGCGGTCTTCCGCGACCACGTCGTCGCGCTCGCGGCAGCCGCGCTGCTTCTGGCCCTCGGGACCCTGGGCCTGGTCATCCATCCTGCGGCTCGCCCGCTGCTCGACCGCGCGCGCCTGCGCCTTCCGATGATCGGCCCGCTCATGCTCGCCCACGATGCCGCGCAGTTCGCACGCGCCCTGTCGGCGCAGATCGGCGGTGGGGTTCCGATCGGCCGGGCCGTGCAACTCGCCGTCGCGGCCCTGAGCCTGGAGCCGATCCGGAGCCGCGCCGGCAGCCTCGAGCGCAAGCTGGCGGAAGGCTCGGCCCTGAGCGACGCAATCGCCTCCGACCTGCCGGACCTGCCGCGGGAACTCGCCCGGTTCGCCCGGGTGGGCGAGCAGACCAGTCGCCTGCCGCTCCTCCTCGAGCACGCGGCCGACCTTTTGGAGGAGCGTGGGCGGCGCCAGCTCCGCACGCTGACGAACCTCGTGACCCCAACCGTCACCGTTCTTCTCGGCTTTCTGGTCGGGTTCGTCGTCCTGTCGCTGATGAGTGCCATCGTCGGGCTCAACGCGGTGGCCCTGCGATGACACGGCCCCGCCTCCCCCACCGCGGGACACGCCGCACATCGGCGGGCTTCACGCTGATCGAGATGCTCGTCGTGCTGGCCGTCCTGGCCGTCTCCGCCGCGCTCGTTCCGCTCGCGGTCGGCCCCGTCCGGGAGCGGAACCTGCTGGCCCGCTCGAGCGCGTCCCTCGCCGACCTGATCGCCCGGGCTCGCGCCACCGCCATCCGGGACGGGCGCACGACCCGGTTGGTCTTCGATCTCGAGCATCGGACGGTTTTGCTCGCCGGAACGTCCCGGCGGGTCAGGCTCGACCCGAGCCTGGACCTGATCCTGACGACGGCGCAGGAAGCGGAGCGGGATGGCCGCCGGGCTCTCCTGTTCCTGCCCGACGGCACCGCGACGGGGGGCCGGTTACGCGTGACCATCGCGGGCGGACGAGCGCCAGGTCGATCGCTCAGCGTCTCGTGGCTGACCGGAGCCGTCTCGCGTGAACGCTGATCAACCTCCCGACGCACGGCCCGTGATGTCTTGCCGGGAAGCCGCAGACGCCCGGATTCCAGATCCGATGGACCAAGCGCCCATCGGCACGAGATCGGCGGCGGACGCGAGGTCCCGGTCCCGCGGGTTCTCGCTGCTGGAAGCGCTCGCTGCCATTGCGCTCCTGGCGATCGCGTTGCCCGCCACGGTGTCCGTGTTCTCCGGCGCCGCTTCGCGCGCCTCTCTCGCGGACGCCCGTCATGACCTTCTCCGGCGTGCCGAAGATCTCGTCACGATCACAAGAGCTGAGTTTTCGGGGCGCTTCGGCAGAACCGCCGGCTCGGACGCGATCGCCAGATGGACGGTGGAGACGACGCCCCTCACCGACCCTGACGAGAATGCCCGGCGGGCAGCACCGAGCACCGTGCCGGTGCACCTCAAGGTCATGACGCAGTCGCGACAGAACGTGACGGTCGCGCTCGAGACGATGTTCCTGTTCAGGGAGCAGGGCCGATGAGACAGGGCTCCGCCGGGTTCACGCTGCTCGAGGTGCTGATCGCCCTGATGATCTCCGCAATGGCCCTGGCGGCCTTGACGCATCTCGTGCAGGATGCGGCAGGCCTCGATGCCCGCCTGAGCGTGCGTGCGCGCTCGGCCGACGAGACCCAGGCCCTGTTCGCGCTGCTGGAGGATCTGCTCCTCGGTCCGGAGCGTGAGATGACTCTCAAGGCAGCGGCGCAACCGGCGGCGTCCCCGGAGTCGTCCGTCTCGGGGACCGATCGGGCGATCCGGATCGTCTCGCGGGGGCCGCGGATCCTCGGCCTGATGCGCCCGGCACCGTTCAGGCTCGCTTTCGAGCCGACCGAAGCGGACCGCGGACGCATCGTTCTGCGCTGGCCGTCACCCGCGGGCGGCACCGACCGCGAGACGGTGATGGCCGACGTCCGGTCGTTTCGCATTCGCTATGCGGAGGCCGCGCAGATCGGAATCAGATCTTGGCACGATCACTGGTCTGGATCGGTGGCAGGCCTTGCGATGGTCGAGATCAGCTTGGTCGATGCCGCCACGGGGCATCGACAATCCCGCACCATCCCCGTTGCGTCGACCTTGCCGCAGATCTGCGTTCTGCAGCCGCTGACCTCGGGGTGTCCGCAATGGAACTGACATCCTCGGCGGGCATGCAGCGTCGCGTTCGCACGATGGTCGGGGCGAGTGAGCGCCTGCTTCATCTCTGGCTGGAAGATCTGCTCTCCTTTCTGTCCCCATCCCTTCGCCGGAGTCTCGCAGAACTGGGCGGATCGAAGCCGCCACCGACCATTCTGTGCGACCAGGATGCCATCGTGGCGGACGATCCTACGGTCTCACTGGATCGGCTCCTGGCGCGTTCCCGATCAGAACTCGTCATCCTGAAAATCGATCAGAAGCACGTGCTGCGCCGCAGGCTGGAGGTGCCCGGCGCGGTTATCGCCTCCCTCGACGCAGCCCTGAGCATGAACATCGGGGTCTGGACACCGTTCGCGACCGAAGAGGTCTACGCTGCAGCGCGCCAGACCGATTCCGTTGCGGCCGCAGGTTCGCAGACGTCATCCGTGCCAATCGAGGTGCGGTGCGTGTCCCGTACACTGGTCGACAGGCACATCCACGCCGCTCGCGCGCTCGGGATCGAGCCCGACGCCGTCCAGCTCGGCGACCGGAATTTCGTCGTGATCCGAGAGACGAAGAAGCGCCGAGTCTGGCGCTGGCAACGTCGCATGCTGATCGCGCTGATCGTCGCCTGTGCTGTGCAGGTCGTCGGGTTCTCCGCCCTCATCACCGCAACGCAATCCACCGAGATTGAGCGTTTGTTCGCCGAACAAACCTCCCTGAAACAGTCGCTACGGCGGAGCGCGCAAGCCGAAAAGCAGACCGCCCGACAAGTTGCGATATTAAATAAAGTTGCATCGAGCATGGATGAGTCTCGAAGCGTCTCCAAGATCATGCAGACACTTGCGCGCGCATTGCCGGCTGGGACCGTTGTCCTCGAGTTGGAGATCAGCCGGGATCGCGGGGAAGGCCACGTTGCGGTCTCGGGCCCGAAGGATCTCGATCTGGTTGCAGCTCTCGCGTCAACCATGATGTACCGTGCACGTGACCTTGCCGCGACGTCGAGCACCGACGAGGTCCGCCGCACCTACGCCGTCGGCTTCACGCTGACCGGATGGGAGACGGGAGCCAGTGGGACGATCCCATGATGCGCGCCGTGCCGGAGAGCTCCTTTGCGGTAAAGACGCGAAGAATTCTGAGTGCTGTTCTGGCTGCCGGCGTCGTGCTTTCATCGATCGCCGCAGTAGCCAATATCATATCGGCCTATTTTGAAAGGCGAGATGAGATCGACCGGTTGCGTGCCAGCGTCTCGGCATTGTCGTCGCGTGCCAGGCAATCCGATCGGGCCTCTCCGCTTGTGCTGCCGGAGGTCGCCCTGGGGCAGGTGCTGGCCCCAACGCCGGATGCGGGCATTAACCACGTGCAGAAGGTCGTGCGAAATCTCAACGACACGCTCGGAGTAGACGACATTCAGATCGACAGCGTGCGACTCCTACCGCAACTGGAAGAAGGATCGTTGACGGCAGGCCGGGCTTCCATTGCGGTGACGGCGTCCCATGGGCAGATATTCGACATCATCAACATCATCGAAAGTTCGACGCCGGCCATCATGATCGATGCCGTTCGGATCAACAATCGGACGGCCAGCGGCCAGTTTCGCCGAGGGGGTGCCCCGGGCGCCGATGCCGCCGACAGCAAAGCACGGATCAAAATGACGGTAACAGTCAGGGTGTATTCCAAGCGCTTGTCGGATGCTGTCAGGCAGCGAAACACGATGACTGGAGTAGCTCCTTCTCAGGCGCCTCATCCATGATGTCGGTCAAGCTGATACGGATTTCATTTCTTTTTTTGTTCAATATATTCGTTTTTTTATGTGGCATAATGATCTTATATAAGGAATATCACCATTCCAAAGAACCATTTCCGCAGATATATTTGCCAACGAAAGCCGAGTTCGCGACTTTAAGCGATAAATTTGTTAGAGCTACAAGACGATCTGACGAGAAGGTCCAAAGCTTGTTCATGGATGCCCAGAGGAGTGCGGCCGCTTCGACCGAACGAAGCCACGCCGCAGCATCGGAAATCATCGAGCCGGCTCGTCTCGTGGGCATCATTGTGCCGTTGGAGGCCGCAGCTGCAAAAATCGCCGTCATCGAGTATGGCGTGCGATCTCGGACTGTAAGAGCGCGTCGAGGAGACATAATTCCCGGAACATCATGGAAGGTCGCAAATATCGATGACAAAGAAATCACTATCATTGATGATAAATTCGAATTTAAGATGAGCCTCAAATGAATCTTGATCTCTTTATTTAGACCGAATGGCGACATCATATCAAGATTGCCTGGATTGCGTCGTCCGCGAAGAAAGCGCTTAGAGCGTCGAACAGAACCGATGGATCTGGTTGAGGGTGATGATGCGGGCCTGGAGGAAGGTGAAGGCCTCGTCGATGTCGGCACGGCGTTCGTAGCGGACGGGCAAGCGGCGGGCGCAATTGAACCAGGCGTGGCTGCCCTCATCCTGAGACTGTCGAAGGATCGACCACCCAGCGATGCCGCCCGAGCCTGTCGCTCCTCTCGATGCCACGTCGGGCAATCCGCGGCGTGGTCCCGCGCGCCCGGCATTCCTGCCGCTGCACTCTCGCATCGTCGGCCTTGTCGGCGTGCAGCTTGTCGGGGCGCCGGCGCGGGCGTCCCCGCCGCCCGCTGCGCAAGGGCGGGATCGCGTCCAGCGTCGGGACCATCAGCGCCCTGTCGTGGCAATGGGCCCCGGTCGAAAAGGCGTCGATGACGAGGTGGCGCTTGGTTCCCGCCCTGCCGCGATCCGTCGGGTTCGGGCCCGTCAGCCGGCCTCAAGCCAAGCAGCCTCCGGGGAAACCCGGGGGCGGTTCAGGGGCGAGGGGAAGGATGGAACCCGAGGCGTCGCGCCGGCGCATCTCCTCGACCGTGACGGCGGGCGGGCACGCTGCCGCAGGGGTCACCGAGCCGGCTCTCGACGCCCGGCCGGCGCGATCATCGTCCGCGGATCGACGATCCGGTCGTACTCCTCGCCCGTCACGAAGCCGAGCGCGATGGCGGCCGCACGCGGGGTCACGTTCTCGGCCATCGCCGTCCTGGTGATCGCGGCGACGCGGTCGTAGCCAAGCAGCGGATTGAGCGCCGTTGCCAGCAGCAGGGCGTTCGCGACATTCGCGGCGAGGCGCTCCCGGTCGACGGCGAGGCCGTGAACCAGCTTCGTCGCGAAGACGCGCGATCCGTCCGCCAGCAGGCGGATCGCTTGCAGCAGGTTGTGGACGAGCACGGGCTTGGCGACGTTCAGCTCGAAGGTTCCGGACGCGCCCGCCGCCGAGATCGTCGCGTGGTTGCCGACGACCTGGAAGGCGACCTGCAGCAGGGCCTCGGCGATCGTCGGGTTGCGCTTGCCCGGCATGATGGAGGACGACAGGCCGTCGTCGGGAAAGACGAGCTCGCCGAGGCCGGTGCGCGGCCCGGAGCCGAGCAGGCGGATGTCGTTGGCGATCTTGATCAGCGAGACCGCCAGCACGTTGAGCGCGCCCGAGACCTCCACGAGGGCGTCGTGGGCGCCCATGCCCTCGAACTTGCTCGGATTGGGAACGAAGGGCAGCCCGGTCAGGCCCGCGACCTCCTCGCAGAAGGCCTCGTCGAACCCGGCCGGCGCGTTGAGGCCGGAGCCGACGGCGGTCCCCCCTTGAGCGAGCCGGTACAGGCGCGGGGACGCGGCCTCGATCCGGGCGATCCCGAGGCCGACCTGCCGCGCGAAGGCGTCGAAGGCCTGCCCGACCGTCATCGGGACGGCGTCCATGAGATGCGTGCGACCGATCTTCACGACATCGTCGAACTCGGCCGCCTTGGCAGCGAGGGTGTCGCGCAGGAGCCGGAGCTCGGGCAGCAGGCGGTCATGCAGCTCGATGCCGACGCAGAGATGCATGACGGTCGGGAAGCTGTCGTTCGAGGATTGCGAACGGTTGACGTGGTCGTTGGGGTGGACCGGCCGACGTCGTCCCAGAGGCTGGCCCAAGGTCTCGTTGGCGCGGTTGGCGATGACCTCGTTGGCGTTCATGTTGGTCTGGGTGCCGGAGCCGGTCTGCCAGATCGGCAGCGGGAAATGGTCGTCGAAGCGGCCCTTCCACACTTCCAGGGCCGCCGCCTCGATGGCCTCGGCGAGGGAGGGGTCGAGCGTTCCGAGACGGCGGTTGGCGCGGGCCGCCGCGAGCTTCTGGAGCCCGAAGGTCCAGACGAGGCAGGCCGGGAAGCGCTCGTCGCCGATCTCGAACACGCCGAGCGCCCGCTGGGTCTGCGCGCCCCAGTACCGGTTGGCGGGGATCTCGACCGGACCGAAGGCGTCGTGCTCGATCCGGATTCCCGGGTGGTCGGTCATGGGCGGGATCCTTCGATTGCGGGCATGCCGGTCGGGCCGGCGGAGGACGGGGGAGCCCGCGGGCTCCCCGGGCGCGTCACGCCGCGGCGGCGCGCTCGGCGCGCAGGCGGGCCATCGCCTCCTGCGCCATGGCGGGATCGAACTCGCCGGCGAGCTTGGCCGTCACCACGGTGGCGACGCTGTTGCCGATGGCGTTGGTCGTGGCGACGGCGATCGACATGAAGCGGTAGACGCCGAACAGGATCGGCAGGCCTTCGAGCGGCAGGATCCCGGTCGCCGCCACCGTCGCGGCGAAGACCACGAAGCTGCCGCCCGAGACGGTGGCCGCGCCCTTCGAGGTCAGGAGCATGACGGCCAGGATGCCGAGCTGCTGCCCGAGATCGAGCGGCACGTGGTAGGCGTTCGCCAGGAAGACGATGCCCATCGACATGTAGATCGAGGTACCGTCGAGGTTGAAGGCGTAGCCGGTCGGCAGCACGAGGCCGACGCTCTGGCGCGAGCAGCCATAGGCCGGCAGCTTCTCGAGCAGCCGCGGCAGCACGCTCTCGGACGAGGCCGTTCCGAGCACGATGTAGATCTCCTCGCGGATGAAGTCGAGGAGCTGGAACAGGTTGATCTTGAACATCGCCGAGATCGCGCCGAGCACCACCACGATGAACAGGATCACCACGGCGTAGAAGCTGAGGATCAGGTAGATCAGCGACAGGAGCACGGTGGTGCCGCTCGAGCCGACCGCGAAGGCGACAGCCCCGAAGGTGCCGATCGGGGCCACCAGCATGATCAGGTGGATGAACTCGAAGAAGGCGTCGGAGATCCGGTTGAGGCCGGTCTCGATCGGCTGGCGCTTCTCGGGCGAGAGGTGCAGGAGCGCCGCGCCGAAGATCAGCGCGATGACGAGCACCTGGAGCAGCTCGCCCCTGGCGAAGGCGCCGATGAAGTTGTCGGGGAAGACGTTGAGGATGAAGTCGAGGGTGGAGTGCGGCGCGTTCGCGCCGCTCGGCGCCTTGCCGTGGGCGAGGCTGGCCCGGGTCGAATCGGCCATGCCCTGGCCGACGCCGAGCAGGTTGCCGGCGAGCATGCCGAGGCCGAGGGCGAGGGTCGAGACGATCTCGAAGTAGATCATCGCGATCAGGCCGACCTTGCCGACCCGCTTGAAGTCGCCGGCCGAGGTGACGCCGACCACGACGCACAGGAAGACCAGCGGCGCCACCGCCGTCTTGATCAGGCGCAGGAAGATGTCGCCCAGGATCTTGAGCTGGACGGCAACGCCCGGGAGGAGGAAGCCGACGGCGGCGCCGAGCGCCATCGCGATGATGATCTGGACGCCGAGATTGCGCCAGAGCGCCTTCTTTCTCGGCGTCGCGGCGGCGGCGGCAGCGGCCGGCCGTGGTGTCGGCGGGATCGCGTGTGGATCGAGGGTGGCGTCGGACATGGCTTCCTCAGGTCGGGGATCGGGAGGGCACGCGCTCTCGCTGCCGTCGGACGGGAACCCGGCGGGGTGGCGCGCTCGGTGATGACGAGGGTCACGGCAAGGCGGCATCGACGATCATCGTGATGATCTCCGGTCTCGTACCAAATCCGACTGCTTGCTTCCGGCGATCCCTGCGGCATCGCTTGCGCAATGCGGATTTCGGCTTCGCTCAAGCGTGCGGAGCGTCGCTCCGCCGCACGAACTTTTAAAACCGTTTCCGGAAGGAATTGCCCGGGGGGCGGTGTCAGCACTCGGCCGCCGCCACGATCTCGGCCGAACGATACTTTGCGATGACTTCGGACCGGTGACCCGAACCGTCGATGTCAGGTGCCGCGGGCCGTTCCGGCGAGCACGCGGTCGACCATGTCGGGCGCGGCACCGAGGTAGTTCGCCGGATCGGTCAGGCGATCGATCGCGGCGCGGTCGAGATGCGCCGTCACCTCGGGCATGGCGGTCAGGGCCTCGGCGAGGCTCCCGCCCCGCTCGTTCACCACGCGGCAGGCCGCGTAGACGAGGTCGTGGGCCCGCTGCCGGCCGGTATGGGGGGCGAGCGCCATCATCACCGCCTCGGCGACGATCAGCCCGCGGCTGAGCCCGAGATTCCCGCGCATCCGCGCCTCGTCGACGATCAGGCCGCCGAGCGCGAACCTGGCCTGGTGCAGGGCGCCGGCGGTCAGCACGAAGCTCTCGGGGATCGCCATCCACTCGGCGTGCCACGGGCCGGTCGCGCGCTCGAAATCCTGGACCATCGCGTCGAGCATCAGGCCGGCCTGCTGGCGAACCCCCTTGGCGGCGGCGAGCATCAGCTCGGAGGAGATCGGGTTTCGCTTCTGCGGCATGGTCGAGGAGGCGCCGCGCCCGGTGACGAAGGGCTCGGTGACCTCGCCGAACTCGGTCGAGGCCATGATCATGATGTCGAGGGCGATCTTGCCGAGCGAGCCGGTGATGAGCGCCAGCAGGTTGACGGTCTCGGCAAAGCCGTCGCGGGCGACGTGCCAGGTCGAGGCCGGCACGCCGAGGCCGAGCTCCCGGCAGAACGCCTCCTGCACGTGCAGTCCCGCCGCGCCGAGAGACGCGAGCGTGCCGGCGGCACCGGCGAACTGGCCGACCAGCACGCGCGGCTTCAGCTGCGCGAGGCGCACGGCGTGGCGGTCGATCATGGCGAGCCAGATCGACGTCTTGTAGCCGAAGGTCACCGGCAGGGCCTGCTGCAGGTGCGTGCGCCCGGCCATCGGCGTGTCGCGGTAGCGCGCCGAGAGGTCGGCCAGGATCGCCCGCAGGGCGGCGAGGTCGGCCTCGACGATCTCCAGGCCGGCCCGGACCTGGAGCACGGTGGCCGTGTCCATGATGTCCTGGGTGGTCGCGCCCCAATGGACATAGCGGCCGGCCTCGCCGCATTGGTGCACGAGCTGGTGGACGAGCGGCAGGATCGGGTAGCCGACATTGTCGGTTTCCTGGCGCAGGCGGTCGAGGTCGAGCCCCTCGAAGGAGCAGCCGCGGGCGATCGCCTCCGCCGCCTCGGCCGGGATCACGCCGCAGGCAGCCTCGGCCTTCGCGAGCGCGACCTCGACGGCGATGTAGCGCTGGATCAGGGCACGATCGGAGAAGACCTCGCGCATCGCCGGCGTGCCGAAGGCATCGCGGAACAGCGGGGAATCGATGACGGTGGCAGCCATGGCCCCTTCCTCCCGCAGGTTATGTTCGTACAAAGAATTATGTTCGGACATAGTGCCTGTCAAGCCCCTTGACGGGCCGTGGGGGCTTCCCTCTTCTCCCGGGCCGGCCGGCTCTGGTGGAGGTCCCGTCTCCTTGGAAACCCGTTACGCATACGTCGCACGCCTGCTCATGGAGGCGATCGCGGATGGGCGATACCCAGTGGGCTCGCTCCTGCCGAACGAGCACGCGCTCGCGGATCAGTTCGCGGTCAGTCGGGCGACCGTGCGCGCAGCGATGCGCGAATTGCAGAATTCCGGGCTCATCAGCCGCCGCAAGAGCGCCGGAACCCGGGTCGAGGCGACCGCCGCGTCGCCGGCCTCGGGGTTCTCGCAGAACCTCGAATCCATCGAGGCGGTGCAGCAATTCGGCGCCGAGACCGAGCGGCATCTCGAAGGCGTCGCCGACATCGTCGCCGATGCCGATCTCGCCGCATCGCTCGACTGCCAGCCGGGACGGCGCTGGCTTCGCGTGTCGTTCCTGCGCCGCATCCCCGACAGCCCGGCGGCGCTACCGATCTGCTGGACCGACGTCTATCTCGACGCAGATTACGGCGACCTGCTGCGCGAGCGCGTCGCGTCGCATTCGGGCATCTACGGGACACTTCTCGAAGCGGTGTCCGGCCGCCGCATCGTCGAGATCCGCCAGCGCATCCGCGCGGTGGGGGTGCCCCCGTCCTGCGCCGCCGCCCTGCAGGCGGAGCCGGGAAGCCACGCACTTGCCATCCGCCGTCAATACTTCCTCAGCCCCTACAGCATGGCAGAAATCTCGCTCAGCATTCACCCCGCTGAGCGCTACAGCTATCAGAGCGTTCTCAAGCGGCAGGGCGACACACGATCGAAACCATCGAGTTAGTGCACCCCACACAACTCCCGCTGCGCCGAGGCCGCCACACTGGGCCATGCCGGCGATCGGGGTTTGTGAGGGACACTTGATCGTCCCGACACGGCCTGAGCGGCTTGTGGGTACGACGCATGATCGTTGATCGATGGCGAAGCAGGACCGCGGCCCGAAACAGCAGGGAATTCCTGAAGGCGTTTTGGAACTCGCTGTCGACGCGGTCTGCTTCCGGAGGACGATCCCGGTGACGTACGCTCCGGTCGGCGCGCAAACCGGCACGACCGATCGGCGCCCGGAGCAGGAGTCGCCTAGCCGGTGATCATGCTTCGCCTCACCGGATGAGGCGACCTCACAGCACGATCCACTCCTCGGCCCGCAACCTCCGCGGCTGATACGTATTTTCAGCGAGATTTGCGTTGGCCAATGTCGCAAGACATTGTTCTATGTCGCTGTAGTTGAGCCCCTTGAGCTGAGAGGGATGAAGATTCCACCATTGCGACGCGAGCAGGCGTTCGATCGTCTCGGCCGAGAATCTGGTGCGAATCACCTTCGCGGGGCTGCCCGCCACGATGGCATAGGGCGGGACATCTTTTGTCACGGTCGCGTTGGCACCGATCACGGCTCCGTCGCCGACATTGACACCCATCATGATCACGGCGTGCGACCCGATCCAGACATCGTTTCCGATCCTGCACGGCGACTGCTCGAACTGCGGGTCGACGGGATGGTTCTCATAGAACTGCTCGACTGTCGGGTGCGACGTCCACATCGCCCGGCGATAGAAAAAGGTCGAGGTCGACAGCCAGTCGACCGGGTGCGGCCCGGCGCCGATGAGCACGCCCTGTCCGATCGAACAGTAGCGGCCGATGCGATCCGTGTTCGCGACCCAGCTGCCGGCGCCGAGATAGGAAAACGAGCCCATGAACTGGGCGGCCACGAAGTTTTCGCAGAAACGAACGCATTCTTCGAGGGTGGCTCCCGGGGCTATGCGTGACGTACCCGGCTTCTCGGACTCGATCGCGTAGTCGAGGGCCAATGCGCTCACGTTCGTCGCATTGGCGAGCGTTACAGGTCCATTCATTGCCCTATCCCCCGGCATCGGATCGTGCGGATACCGAAACGGCATAACGTGCTCGCATCACGGCTTCCTCGCGCGTCCTGCCCCCGTTCTCTTCACGACGGATCAGACCGCCCCTGATCTGATCGCGCGGCGGTTCCCTGTCGCCGGATCGAAGCCATACGCCATGGTGCCGGCGGTGGCGAGGCTCGGATGCGTCATCCGCACGGCACGGGTCATGACCCCGACTGCGTCGCTGCGGGTCGGAATCCAGGGCAGCCGGCATGACCCGTCAGCGGACCGTCGGAGGTCGGCTCTCGACGGGCGGGCTCACCGATACAGGGATGACGGGCGTGTGGGTCGGCCTGCCGCGGCGCACCTCGTCGGCGCACCGGCCGGATCAGCCCGAAGACCCGGCGCGTGCGGCGCCGCCGCATGGCGACGTGCGCCGCACGCGTGATCGGGTCGGGCGATCCCGGCGACGGCAAGGGGATGGGAGGCGGATCAGGAGATGCGCGCAACACCGCGGCCGCACGGGCAGGCCCCGATCTCAGGCCCGGCGCTCGTCGAGGAGCAGGCGCATCGCGTCGAGCGCCACCCCGTAGCCGCTCGGACCGAGCCCGGCGATGACGGCCGTCGCGGCCCGCGAGACCAGCGAGCGGTGGTAGATCTCCTCGCGCCGGTGGATGTTCGAGATGTGCAGCTCGATCTTCGGGCCGTCGAACATCTTGAGCGAGTCGAGCAGCGCGATCGAGGTGAAGCTGTAGCCGGCCGGGTTGATGATGATCCCCGCGGCACGCTTGCGGGCCTCGTGCACGCTCTCGATGAGCGTGCCCTCGAGGTTGGTCTGGCGGAACTCGATCGCCAGACCCTGCGTCTTGGCCCGCAAGCGGCAGGCCGCCTCGATCTCGGCGAGCGTCGTGCGTCCGTAGATCTCCGGCTCGCGCTCGCCGAGCAGGTTGAGGTTCGGTCCGTTCAGGACGAAGATCAGCGGCTCACTCATCACAGACCTCTTGTTCTCGCACCGGCCCGGCCGCGGGTCAGTGATGCGCCAGGATCTCGCCGAGGAAAGTGCGGGCGCGCGGATGCTGCGGGCTGCGGAAGAAGGTCTCGGGATCCGCCTCCTCGAGGATCGCACCGTCGGCCATGAAGATCACCCGGTCGGCGACCTGGCGGGCAAAACCCATCTCGTGGGTGACGCACACCATCGTCATGCCGTCGCGGGCGAGGCCGATCATGGTGTCGAGCACCTCCTTGACCATCTCCGGGTCGAGGGCCGAGGTCGGCTCGTCGAACAGCATGACCTTCGGTTCCATGCACAGAGCCCTGGCGATCGCGACGCGCTGCTGCTGGCCGCCCGAGAGCTGGGCCGGGTATTTCAGCGCCTGCTCGCCGATGCGCACCCGCTCCAGATACCGGCGGGCGGTCGCCTCGGCCTCGGCCTTCCTCGTGCCGCGGACCCGCATCGGCGCCAGGGTGCAGTTCTCCAGCACCGTCATGTGCGGAAACAGGTTGAAGCTCTGGAACACCATGCCGACCTCGCGGCGCACCGCGTCGACGGCCCGCGCCGAGTCGTCGAGGGCGATGCCGTCGACGACGATCCGCCCCTTCTGGATCGTCTCGAGGTGGTTGATGCAGCGGATGAGCGTCGACTTGCCCGATCCGGAGGGGCCGCACAGGACGATCTTCTCGCCCCGGCGGACCTCCAGGGTCACGCCCTTGAGCGCGTGGAAGTCACCGTACCACTTGTCCACTCCGTGCATCGCGATGAGGGGGCCGGTCGCCTGGTTCGGTGACACCGCGGTCGACTCCCTCTCAGCTGGCCGTGAAGGGGACGCCCTCGATGCGCTCGGGCATCGGCGGCTGCTCGGCCTTCATCCACTTGTCGGTGATCTTCTTCAATTCGCCGTTCGCCTTGATCTTGTCGATGAAGTCGTTGATGAACGCGTTCATCTCCTTCTCGCCGAGCCGCGTGCAGGCGCCGTTGTAGATGTTCGTGAAGGTGAGCTTCTGCTCGAACACGCCGGGCTTCGCCTCGTCGAGGCGGCGGATGTAGAAGATGTTGCCGCCCACCGCCTGCGCCTGGCCGGAGACCACGGCCTGGATCGCGGCGGCGTCGCCGTCGAGCCGCAGGATGTTGGTGCCGGGCGGCGCGTTGCGCGTCACCTCGGTGTCCTGGGCCGCGGCGCGGGGCACCGCGATGGTGAGCTTGCCCATGTCGGCGTTCGTCTTCACCGTGACGGTCTTGGGCGCGAGCAGCACGATCTGGTTGGCGACGTAGGGCTTGGAGAACTGCACCGCCTTGGCGCGGTCGGGGAACATCGCCATCGTGGCGAACAGCACGTCGCAGCGGCCCGAGGTCAGGGCCGGGATCCGGTTGGCCACCTCGAGCGGCATGAACTGGACCGGCACGCCGAGCTCCTTGGCGAAGAGCTCGCCGATATCGGCGTCGATGCCCTCCTGCTTGCCCGTGCTGTTGACGAAGCCCCAGGGCGGGTTGTCGCCCTGGATGCCGATGATGACGCGCCCCCGCTTCTTGATCTGGTCCGGCGTGATGGCGAGCGCCCGGCCGGTCATCAGGCCCGGCAGGGCGAGCGCGGCGCCGGCGCCCGCGACGAGCGTGCGGCGGCTGAGTGTGTGGCGTTGCATGGTGTCCCCTCCCCTGTTTGCGTTGTGCGGTGCCCGGTCAGCGCGAGGGAGCCGCGAGCCGGCGCTCCATCCACGAGCCGTAGAGCGACAGCGGCCAGCAGAGCGCGAAGTACATCGCCCCGACGATGCCGAAGACGAGCAGCGGCTTGAAGATCTGGTTCGAGACCATGTTGCCGGCCCGCGCCAGCTCGGTGAAGCCGACGATCGAGGCGAGCGACGTCCCCTTGATGAGCTGGACCAGGAACCCGATCGTCGCCGGCAGCGAGACCCGCAGGGCCTGCGGCAGGATCACGTCCTTCATCCGCGAGACGTAGCCGAGGCTGAGCGCCCGGGCGGCCTCCATCTGGCCGCGCGGCACGGCCTCGATGCCGCCGCGCCAGATGTCGCCCAGATAGGCGCTCGCATGCAGCGTGAAGCCGACCGCGACCGCCTCCCAGGGGGCGAGGTCGAGCCCGACGAGGGCGAGGCCGAAATAGACGACGAAGAGCTGCATCAGGAGCGGCGTGCCCTGGAACAGGCTGACATAGGCCGCCGTCGCGCGCTCCAGCACCGGTTTCCCCGAGGTGCGGGCGAGCGCGACGGCCAGGCCGGCCACGCCGCCGCCGATAAAGCCGATCGCCGAGAGCGCGAGCGTCCACTTCATGCCCTCGAGCAGGAACAGGAATTCGGGCCAGCCCATCGTCGCGCCCTACTTCACGGGGTAGCTGAAGTACCGGCGCGAGACGAGCCCGAAGGCGCGCATCATCAGCCAGGACATGAGGAAGTACAGGATCGTGATCGTGCCGTAGACCTCGAAGCTGCGGAACGATTCGTTCTCGATCAGCTTGGCGACCGAGGTCAGCTCATAGGCCGCGATCGCCGAGGCGATGCTGGTGGTCAGGGTCAGCATGACGAACTGGCCGGTCAGCGACGGGTAGACGGCCCGGAGCGCCGGGCGCAGGACGATGAAGCGGAACACGTCGCGCTTGTGCAGGCCGAGGGCGAAGCCGGCCTCGACCTGGCCCTTGTGGATCGACTGCACGCCGCCGCGGATGATCTCGATCGCGTAGGCGCCCCCGTTCAGCCCGAGCGCGATGATGGCGGTCGGCGTCGGGGCGAGGCGGATGCCGATCAGCGGCAGGGCGAAGAACACGAAGTAGATCTGGACGAGGAACGGCGTGTTCCGGATCAGCTCGACGAAGGCGATGACGGCGAAGCGCAGCGGGCGGATGGGCGAGTCGCGCAGCACGACGCCGACGACGCCGATCACGAGCGCGATCGCCATCCCCGAGACAGCGAGGAACAGCGTGCCCGCGCAGCCCCTCAGGAGGTCGGGCAGGCCCGCGACGACCGGCCCGAAATCGAGCGTGTAGTTCACGTGGTCGCTTCCCCCGTGCGGCGCGCCCGGTCGGCCTCGCCGCTTTCCGGAGCATCCTGGCCAGCTTTCAGCCGGTGCGCCTATGATCGGATGATTACGGGATCACCCAAGGATAGGCAATCCCTCATACGTTGCATCGAACGTCTCATGGTGCCAAAGAGGTCTCATGGGTGCTCCCTCAGAAGCCGGCGCCGGAGGCGTCGCCACCGGGCCGGGCGGTGAGACGGTCGGCGACGTCGCCTATGCCCGGATGCGGGCCGACATCCTGTTCGGCCAGCGCGCCCCGGGCGAGCGGCTGCGCCTCGACGAGGCGAGCCGGCGCTACGGCGTCAGCGTCGGCACGATGCGCGAGCTCCTGAACCGCCTCGCCTCCGAGGGGCTCGTCGTGGCGGAGGCGCAGCGCGGCTTCGAGGTCGCGCCGGCCTCCGCCGCCGAGTTCCGGGAGATCGCGGCCCTGCGCCAGCTCCTCGAGGGGCACGCGCTGGCCCTGTCCTTCGCGGCGGGCGACCTCGACTGGGAGGCGCGGGTCGTGGCGGCCCATCACAAGCTCGCGGTCACGGAGCACCGGATGCTGACCCGGACTGATGCCGATCCGGCCCTGGTGCGGACCTGCGACCGCGCCTTCCACCAGGCGCTGACCTCGGCCTGCGGCTCGCGCGTGCTGATGGAGACGCTGGGCTCGATCCACGACCGCTACCTGCGCTATCTGTCGCTCGCCGCCATCTTCCGGGGCGAATCGTCGATCCGGGAGCACGCCGACCTGCTCGCCTGCGCGCTGGCGCGCGACGCCGAGCGCGCGACGCGGATCCTGAAGGTCCATATCGACGGCTGCCTCGACTGCGCCCTCGTCGACGGGCCGCCCGCATGGGCGTCCGGACCAGACGTGCCCGACCCCGCGCCTCCCGCCCGGGACGTCCCCGCGCGGGCGAAATCCGTCCGGACCACGCGACGCCGTTGAGTCGCGACCGGTGCGGCCGTCGCGCAGGCCTGACCGCTCAGTACGACACACGGGCGACCGCGCGCAGCTCCTCGGCGGTGGTGGTGCCGAAGCCGAAGAACTCGAGGTAGGCGGGGATCTGCTCGAACAGCATGTCGGTGCCGACCTGGACCGGGCAGCCCTTCTCCTGGGCGGCGCGCAGGAACGGGGTGTGCTCCTGCTTCATCACCACCTCGCCCACGAAGGTGCCGGGGGCGATGCGGGCGACGTCCATCGGCAGGGGATCTCCCTCCTTCATGCCGAGCGGCGTGGCATTGACCACGACGTCGTAGCCGGCCGGGTCGTTGCTGCCGGTGGCGATCTCCAGCGCCGGGTAGTGCTCGCGCAGGCGCCCCGCCAGCGCCTCGGCCGAGGCCGGGCTGAAATCGTGGAGGCCGAGGGCGGCGACGCCGGCCGCCGCCAGCGAGGCCGCGATGGCCGAGCCGACCCCGCCGCTGCCGACGACCAGCACCCGGGCGCCGGCGAGGTCGCGGCCCTTGCGCTGGATGCCGCGCACGAAGCCGGCCCCGTCGAACATGTCGCCGAGCAGCGTCCCGTCCGGGCGCCGCAGCACGGCGTTGCAGGACCCGGCGATCCTGGCGGTGGTGCTCACCTCGTCGAGGAGCGCGATCGTGGTGATCTTGTGCGGCATGGTGACGAGGGCGCCGCGGATGTTGGTCAGCCGGAACACCGACCGGAAGACCTCCGGGTAATCCTCGGCCTTGACGCCCATCGGCATCACCACGGCGTCGATGCCGTGCTTCTCGAACCACGGGTTGTAGATCATCGGCGCCTTGAACGACTCGGTCGGGTAGCCGAGATGCGCGATCAGGGTAGTGGTGCCTCGGATCATGGGCGTGACCTCATCGTGGGGAACGGACCGACATCGTACCTGACCCTGCGCGGGCCTGCGTCGCTCACGACGCCAGCAGCCGCCGGGCCGCGACCATATTGGCCCGCATGTGCTCCTCGGCGGAGACCGAACCCGTCATCGGAACCTCGACCGAGAGGGTGGTGGTCGCCGGCAGTGCCGCGACCAGCGCCGCCAGGGGCAGCGCCCCGTCGCCCGGGGGAAGACGCCCCGCCCGGGCCTCGTGGATGATCGCGTCCATCGTCCCCGGCGCGTGCGCCGGGGCGTCGCAGAGCTGCGCATGGCGGACGAGGCCGGGCGGCACGGCGCGGACGTCCTCGGGCGTTCCCTTGGTCCGGGCGAGGTGGAGCGCGTCGACGAGGACGCCGCCATTCGGCCGGCCGGCGGCCTCGACCACCCGGACCGCCTCGGGCAGGCTCGCGACCTGCCGCCACGCCATGCATTCGAGGTCCACCCCCATGCCGAACCCGGCCGCGAGGTCGCACAACGCGGCAAAGCGCGCGACGAGGCGGGCGCGGTCCGGGTCGTCGCCGCAGGCGCTCAGCCGCTGCGCGCCGAGCCCGGCGGCGGATTCGAGGATGCCGGCGAGGGAGGCCGGGACGAAATCCTCCCCGATGACGACGAACTCGATGTCGTAGACGCGCAGGCCCTCGTCGGCGAGGACCCGGCGCATGGCGCGAAAGGCGTCGCTCCCGGGCGGCAGCTCGTAGAACGGGGCCCCCGGAAAGGCCGGATGGAGCCGCAGGCCCACCGAGGCGTAGCCGGCCCGGGCGGCGAGCCGGACGAGGTCGACGGGCGGCACCCCGATGCAGGTGAAGTGCGCGAGGCCGAGCGGCTGGTCGGGGGAGGTTTGCATGGCGGTCGCTCGACGGATCAGGGCTTGAGCTTGCCGGCGAGGTGCCGCTGCAGGTTGGTGCCGGTGCGGTGGATGTGCTCGCGCAAACGGGCACAGGCGAAGTCGGCATCGCGCGCGACCGCGCCTTGCGCGATCTCGCCGTGCTCGTGGGCGACGTTCCGGTCGCCGCCGGGCGTGCGGCGCAGGAAGGAGCGCCGGTAGCGGTCGTTCAGGCTCAGGAGCACGCCGCAGAAATTGAGCAGGAGCGGCATGCGGCAGCCGGCGATCAGCGTGAGGTGGAACTCCCGGTGATACGTCTCCCACCGCTCCAGCGTCTCGGGCTGCTCCGGGTCGCGCCCGATCCGGTTCATGCGGTGGAGGGCGCGCATCACGTCGCCCTCCCAGTCGACGGTGCCGATCGCGATCGCCTCGCGCAGGGCGAGGGTCTCGAACTCCTCGCGCAGCCGCGTGATCTCCTCGAGGTTCGCGAGCGAGACCGGCGCGACGCGGTAGCCGCGATTGTCCTCGAACACCACGAGCCCGTCGGAGATCAGCCGGGCGAGCGCCTCCCTGAGCGGGCTCAGCGAGACCCCGAAGCTCCCGCGGGCGCGCTCCAGGTTGATCTTGCTGCCCGCCTCGAGCTGGCCGGACACGATCGCCTCGCGCAAGCGGTCGACGAGCTGGCTCGCCATCGTGTTCTTGCCGTCGTCGACCAGGGCGAGGCCCGGCATGGCCGATCCAGGATCGGGGCGCGCCCCGTCCCGGTCACCCGCAGCGCGTCGGCGCCTCGCCTCGGTCACGACGTCTCTCCCGGAGAGAGCGATTCCGCTCTTCGTCGATGATTCTTATGAAAAACGATTTTTCCTGTCAAACGCGGTGGCGTTGTCCGTGCGGGGGCATGCGGGGAGGGATGGGGACGCAAGCAAGTGCATCCTGTGATCGGGGGCCGCCCTGGACCGCAAGGAAGACAAAAATAGGCTGCAATACGAGTTCGACCTGATCGACTCGATGAAAGAAAGAGCGCATCTCCCCTCTCCCGTGTGGGAGAGGGGACGGGGGTGAGGGTGGCTCGGGTCCCGCAATGATCCTGAGCCGTCGAGCTGTACAGCTCGACGCTTGATGTCTTGTTCTGAAGCCGATCCACCCTCACGCAGGCCTTCAGGCCCGTGCGGGATCTTCGATCCCCTACCCCTCTCCCACACGGGAGAGGGGATTCCGCGCTTAGTTTATTTAGATAGATCAAGCGGAAATCGTGTGACTTCATTATTGGCTACCATCCTTCGCTGGCCCGGAAAGCCTGTGCCCGCCCCACGAACCCGCCCGAGGCGCCCCATCCGGCCTCGCGCAGATGCCGATGCCCCACATAAAAAAAATCGCTTCTTGACGAATAATCGATGATATGTGACCAGAGCGTCAAGTCAGGGAGGCCGAGCCATGCGCATCGCGCGCCAGCAGGATGTGACGCCTGCCGTTCTGGAGGTCATGGCGCGGACGCGCGACCCGCGCCTGCGCGAGATCATGGTCTCGCTCGTCACCCACCTGCACGGCTTCGTGCGCGACGTGCGCCTCACCGAGCCGGAGTTTCGCGACGCGACCGCGATCCTCAACGAGATCGGGGCGCTGGCCTCCGACAGCCACAACGAGTTCGTGCTGATGGCCGGCTCGCTCGGCGTGTCGTCCCTCGTCTGCCTCCTCAACAACGGCGACCACGGCAACACCGAGACCTCGCAGTCGCTGCTCGGGCCGTTCTGGCGCCTCAACGCGCCGCGGGTCGAGAATGGCGGCACGATCCTGCGCTCCGACACGCCGGGCGACCCGCTCTTCGTCAATGCCCGCGTGGTCGACGGCGAGGGCAGGCCGGTCGTGGGTGCCGAGGTCGATGTCTGGCACGCCTCGCCGGTCGGCCTCTACGAGAACCAGGATCCCGAGCAGGCCGAGATGAACCTGCGGGGCAAGTTCACCACCGACGCGGAGGGCCGGTTCTGGTTCCGCTCGGTGATGATGGTCGGCTATCCGATCCCCACCGACGGGGTCGTCGGGCGGCTGCTGGCGGCGCAAGGACGCCACCCGATGCGCCCGGCCCACCTGCACGCCCTGATCGTCAAGCCCGGCTTCAAGGTGCTGATCTCGCAGGTCTACGATGCCAACGACCCGCATATCGGGTCCGACGTGCAGTTCGGCGTGACGCGAGCGCTCCTCGGCGACTTCGTCCGCCACGATGCGCCGCGTCCGGACGCGGCCGCGCCCTGGTACGCCCTCGACTACACCTACGTCATGGAGCCCGGCGAGGCCGTGCTGCCGCGCCCTCCGATCAAGTGAACCCGGCAACCCGGAGCAGACAGCCGTGCTGAGCGACGACGATCACCGCAAGGCCGCCGAGGCCATCCTCAGGGCCGAGCGCGAGCGCGTGCCCTGCCCGCAACTGTCGAAGACGTTTCCGGACATGGAGATCGCGGACGCCTACCGCGTCCAGGACCTCTGGGCCGAGGCGCGGATCGCCGCCGGCGCGCGGCTCGCCGGCCACAAGATCGGCCTGACCTCGCGCGCCATGCAGATGGCCTCGAAGATGACCGAGCCGGATTACGGCCGCATCCTCGACGACGCGCTGTTCAACGATGGCGCCCAGATCCGCACCGACCTGTTCATCAAGCCGCGCCTGGAAGTGGAGCTCGCCTTCATCATGGGCGAGGACCTGTCCGGGCCGGGCTGCCGCATCTACGACGTGATGCGGGCGACCGAGTTCGTGGTCCCGGCGCTCGAGATCATCGACTACCGGACCGAGGTGCCGCGGGCGATCGTCGACACCATCGCCGACAACGCCGCCTTCGGGGCGATCGTCGTCGGCGGGCGCACGATCCGGCCCTTCGACGTCGACGTGCGCTGGATCGGCGCCACGCTGTCGCAGAACGGCATCATCGAGGAATCCGGCGTCTCGGCCGCCATCATGGGCCATCCGGCCGCCGGCATCGCCTGGCTGGTCAACAAGCTCGCCGCCGTCGATGCGGGGCTCAAGAAAGGGCAGATCGTGCTCGGCGGCTCGTTCACCCGGCCCGTCGACATCAGGAAGGGCGACGTGATCCAGGCCGATTACGGCCCGCTCGGCGCCATCGGCGTCTCCTTCGTGTGAGCCGGGAACGGCCTTGCCGGAGAGCCGCTTCCGGCGCGCCCCGCGCGAGGGGTCGGCCGATCGGCCCGCGCTGCGGCCTCCCGGGCTCCTCGCCGCCGAGGCGGCGGGCGCAGCGTAAGACCGTCCGCGCCTTGGCAGGAAGCAGCTTCGGGCCGAGCGTCCGGCACGCTTTCGCGAACCGACGATGCATCTCGCGACGAAGCGGCCGCGGGTCTCGTCCGGGGTGAGGGTCTCGGCCGCGCCGGCCTCGTTCCATGTCGCAGATCCATGCGGGTCGGCCAGCCTCCGGCGCCCCGGCCTCAGCAATCCAGGGTGGTGTCCCGCTCCCACTGGGTCAGGTGGCGGCAATAGGCGTCCCATTCCTGGCGCTTGAGCTTGAGGTAGCTCGGCACGAAGGCGCCCAGGGCCTCGTTCAGGACGGGACTGGCTTCGAGCGCCCGCAACGCGTCGAGCAGGTTGAGCGGCAGGCGCTTCACGCCTTCGACCGTGTGGCCGTGCGTGTACATGTCGAGGTCGAGGCGCGGGCCGGGGTCGCGGCGGTGACGCATCCCGTCCAGTCCGGCGGCCAGGATCGCGGCCTGGAGCAGGTAGGGATTGACCGCCCCGTCGGCGAGGCGGAACTCGAACCGGCCGCCGCCGGGAATGCGGATCATGTGGGTGCGGTTGTCGCCCGCATAGGTCACGGCGTTGGGCGCCCAGGTCGCGCCGGAGGCCGTGCGCGGGGCGTTGAGGCGCTTGTAGGAGTTCACGCAGGGATTGGTGATCGCGGCCAGCGCCTCGGCCGAGTGGATCAGCCCGCCGATGAAGTGATGGCCGTCCTGCGACAGCCCGACGGCGTCGGTCCGGTCCGCGAAGGCGTTCTCGGGCCCGCGCCACAGCGAGACGTGGGCGTGGCAGCCCGACCCCGTCAGGTCGGCGAAGGGTTTCGGCATGAAGGTCGCCCGCAGGCCGTGCGTCTCGGCGATCGAGCGGGCCATGTACTTGAAGAAGGCGTGGCGGTCGGCGGTGACGAGGGCGTCGTCGTACTCCCAGTTCATCTCGAACTGGCCGTTCGCGTCCTCGTGGTCGGTCTGGTACGGATTCCAGCCCAGCGCCAGCATCGCGTCGGAGATCTCGCTGACGACGTCGTAGCGCCGCATCAGGGCCGACTGGTCGTAGCACGGCTTCACCTGCCGGTCGGCGGTGTCGGCCGGGGCCGTGCCGTCGGGGGTGATGAGGAAGAACTCGCACTCGACGCCGGTCTTCATCTGCAGGCCGTCGCGGGCGGCCTCGGCGATCAGGCGCTTGAGGAGGTTGCGCGGCCCCTGCGCGACCGGGCGGCCCGCCATCACGAGGTCGGCCGGCAGCCAGCCGACCTCGGGCTTCCACGGCAGCGCGATCAGCCCGTCGGGATCCGGCACCGCGACGAGGTCGGGATCGGCCGGGCTCATGTCGAGCCAGGTGGCGAAGCCCGCGAACCCCGCTCCGTTGCGGCAGGTGCCGGCGATCGCCGCCGCCGGCACCAGCTTGGCGCGCTGGGTGCCGAACAGGTCGGTGTACGACACGAGGAAGTACCGGATGCCGCGCTCCCTGGCGGCAACCTCGAGATCGAGCGGCATCGCGTGAACTCTCCGGCGGGCCTCGGCGGGAGCCGCCGTCCGGCGGCTCCGGATTTCGCGTCAGAACAGACCGTTGCCGGACGGTTCCTTGCCGGGGATCCAGCCGGTCCCGGCGAGCGGCACCTGCGCCATCGCGGCGGCCTCGATCGTCAGGGCGACGAGGTCCTCGGGCTCCAGGTTGTGCAGGTGGCTCTTGCCGCAGGCCCGGGCGATGGTCTGCGCCTCCAGGGTCATCACCGCGAGGTAGTTGGCCAGCCGCCGCCCGGCGAGCGCGGGGTCGAGGCGGGCGGCGAGCGCCGGGTCCTGCGTGGTGATGCCGGCGGGGTCCCTCCCCTCGTGCCAGTCGTCGTAGGCGCCGGCGGTCGTGCCCAGAGCCTCGTACTCGGCCTGCCAGCGGGGATCGTTGTCGCCGAGTGCGATCAGCGCCGCGGTGCCGATCGCGACCGCATCCGCCCCCAGCGCCAGCACCTTGGCGACGTCGGCGCCCGAGCGGATGCCGCCGGAGACGACGAGCTGCACCGTGCGGTGGAGCCCCAGATCCTGCAGCGCCTGCACCGCCGGGCGGATCGCCGCCAGCGTCGGGATGCCGACATGCTCGATGAACACGTCCTGCGTCGCGGCGGTGCCGCCCTGCATGCCGTCGAGAACCACCACGTCGGCGCCCGACTTCGCCGCGAGCGCGGTGTCGTAATAGGGCCGCGAGGCGCCGACCTTGACGTAGACCGGCTTCTCCCAGTCGGTGATCTCGCGCAGTTCCTCGATCTTGATCGCGAGGTCGTCGGGCCCGGTCCAGTCCGGGTGGCGGCAGGCCGAGCGCTGGTCGATGCCCGGCGGCAGGCAGCGCATGCCGGCGACCCGCTCGGTGATCTTCTGGCCGAGCAGCATGCCGCCGCCGCCGGGCTTGGCGCCCTGGCCGACCACGATCTCGATCGCGTCGGCCCGGCGCAGGTCGTCCGGGTTCATGCCGTAGCGGGACGGCAGGTACTGGTAGACCAGGGTCTTCGAGTGCCGGCGCTCCTCCTGGGTCATGCCGCCGTCGCCGGTGGTGGTCGAGGTGCCGGCAAGACTCGCGCCGCGGCCCAGAGCCTCCTTGGCGTTGGCCGAGAGCGAGCCGAAGCTCATCCCGGCGATCGTCACCGGCGTCTTGAGGCGGATCGGTTTCGAGGCGAAGCGGCCCCCCAGCACCACCTCGGTGCCGCAGCGCTCGCGGTAGCCCTCCAGGGGATAGCGGCTGATCGAGGCGCCGAGGAACAGGAGGTCGTCGAGATGCGGCAGGGCGCGCTTCGCCCCTGCGCCGCGGATGTCGTAGAGGCCGGTCGCCGCGGCGCGGCGGATCTCGGCCATCACCTCGGGGGTGAAGGTCGCCGACAGGCGCGGGGCCGTCCGGGGATGCTCGGCCATCAATAGGCTCCGGCGTTGTCGACGTGGAAGTGGTAGAGGGAGCGGGCCGAGCCGTAGCGGCGGAACTCGCCCGGATCGACCTCGCCCGCGAGCCCTGCCGCCGTGAGCCGGGCGAAGACCTCTTGGCGGTGCGCGTCGCGCATCGCCTTCTCGATGCAGTCGGCACCGAGGCTCGCGACGCTGCCGCGCACGTAGAGCCGGGCCTCGTAGAGCGAGTCGCCGAGCGCCTCGCCGGCATCGCCCAGCACCGTCAGGGTGCCGGCCTGGGCCATGAAGGCCGACATGTGGCCGATCGCGCCCTTCACCAGGATGTCGACGCCCTTCATCGAGATGCCGCAGCGCGCGCCCGCATTGCCGTCGATGAGGAGCATGCCGCCATGGGCGGTCGCGCCCGCCGCCTGGCTGGCGTCGCCGCGGACGTGGACGAAGCCCGACATCATGTTCTCGGCCACGCCGACGCCGGCATTGCCGTTGACGACGACGCTCGCCCGCTTGTTCATGCCCGCGCAGTAATAGCCGACATGGCCCTCGATCTCGACGCTGACCGCGGCGTCGAGCCCGACCGCGACGGCGTGGCGCCCCTCCGGGTTCACGACGATCCAGCGGGTCTCGTCGGTGTCGGGCGCGAGCGCGTGCAGCGCCCGGTTCAGGTCGCGCAGGGCCGAGGTCCGCAGGTCGATCGTGGGCATCAGTGGCGCTCCCAGACATAGACCCGGGCCGGTTCCGGCTCGAACACGCTGGCGGCCGCGATGCCCGGCAGGCCGACCAGCGCCCGGTACTCGGACCCGAAGGCGACGTAATCCTCCGTCTCGGCCATCACGGCGGGCTTGCAGGCGATCGGGTCGCGCAGGACGGCGAAGCCCGTCTCGGTGCCGACCACGAAGGTGAAGAACCCGTCGAGGTCGCTGAGGCTCGCTTCGAGCGCCTGGCGCAGCGAGGCCCCCTCGCGCATGCGCCAGGTCAGGTAGCCGGCGGCGACCTCGCTGTCGTTCTGCGTCGCGAAGGACAGGCCGGCGCGGGTGAGGCGGCGGCGCAGGTCGTTGTGGTTCGACAAGGAGCCGTTATGCACCAGGCACTCGTCGCGGCCGGTGGAGAACGGATGCGCGCCGCTGGTGGTCACGGCGCTCTCGGTCGCCATCCGGGTGTGCCCGATGCCGTGGCTGCCCGCCATCCCGGCGAGGTCGAAGCGCGTCGCGACCGCCTCCGGCAGGCCGACCTCCTTGTAGATCTCCATCCGCCGCCCGGCCGACACGACGTCGATGCCGGGGGCGTTGGCGGAGAGCCAGGTCCGGACCTCGCCCTCCGTCCCGGCGGGCACCGGCAGGACGGCGTGGGTGTCGCGCAGCGCGGCCGCGAAGGGCCGGCCGGTCGCGGCTTCGAGCGCCGCGATGGCGGCCCCCAGAGCCGCCTCGTTCGGCCCCCGCAAGGTGATCTTGAGGTCTTCCGCAGGGGCGCCGTAGACCGCGAAGCCCGCACTGTCGGGACCGCGCTCCGTCACCGTCGCCAGCATCGACGCGAGCAGCGCGCCGAGCTGCGGCTCGCGTTGCGGATGCTTGAGAAACAGGCCGACGATCCCGCACATCCGGAGGTTTCCCAGCACCGCATGATGGGAATACGGTTCGCACGGAGGCCGGCACTCGTCAACTATGGATCACAAAAATTTCTTGCCAGGAAAACTCCTCCGGCCCGCCAGGCGGCC
The DNA here is from genome assembly GCF_004745635.1 of Methylobacterium nonmethylotrophicum. Taxonomy (GTDB): domain Bacteria; phylum Pseudomonadota; class Alphaproteobacteria; order Rhizobiales; family Beijerinckiaceae; genus Methylobacterium; species Methylobacterium nonmethylotrophicum. The sequence goes on from NZ_SRLB01000004.1 coordinate 87,219, forward strand.
ATGAATGACCGGGGCCGCCAAGCGGCCATGGATGACCGGACGGGCCAGGCGGCCCGGAGGTCCTACGTCCGCGGATACGCGATGATCGACAGGTAGGTCATCGGCCGCTCGATCAGCTCGCGCGGCCCGTGCAGCCCCTCGGCGTCGAACAGGAGCGCGTCGCCGGGCTTCAGGTGGTAGTCCTGGCCGGCGTGGTGATACCGGACCTCGCCGCTCAGCATGAAGATGAACTCGACGCCGGCGTGGCGAAAGCCCGTATAGGCCTCGGCATTCTCCTCCAGGGTGATCAGGTAGGGCTCGAGCACGGTCTCGCCGCGGATGCCGGCACCGAGAAGCTCGTAGATGTGGCCGACCTTGGTGCCGCGCCGCTCGATGACGACACCCGTCCCCTTCCTCACGTGAGAGCAATCGCGGCTCTCCTCGAACGCGGCGAACAGGGCGGTGATCGGCACGTTCAGCGCCCGTGCCAGGGCATTGACGGTGGCGAGCGACGGGGAGATCTGCCCGTTCTCGATCTTCGAGACCATGCCGTGCGAGATGCCGGCGGCACCTCCCAGGTCCGCGATCGAGAGGTCGCGCTCGCGGCGCAGCATCCGGACCTGATGCCCCAGGGCGCGCTCCAGGCTCTTGTCGTCCTCGATGGGCGCGTTCGACCCGGTCTTCAACATGGCATGCCCACGATCGTCGGACGAAGACGACGCCGGGCGGCTCCCAGCGCGCGATCGGCCCCGTCATAGCGGATGGCGCTTCCGCCCGGTAGAATGAGGTCGCGCCACGACGAGACCCGGCTGTCGCGCCTCTCGGGGTCACGCGGCCGCTCCATCCGCATGGACCGGGCGCTCCGACCTGCGGGGCGGTCGAGCAAGGCCCGGGCCGGGCTCGAACCGGCACAGGTCTCGGCTCACGGAGTGCGGTCGGGGTTCATGACCGGGACCGGGCGGCGTGCCGCGGCCGGCGACGGCGGAGCTTCGCTCCGCACGCCTGCGCGACGCCGAAATCCGCATCGCGAGGCGATCAATCGGATTTCGGATGATGGCCCGGTCTCGCGGATGCCCGCCCCGTGACGGGCAGGACGGCAGGCCCGCTTCATTGCCGGCACCGGCAGAGGGATATGCGCAATTTTCTCCGTGTACAGCAACCGCGCGTTCATTCCCTAATACCCGCGCAGCGCATGATTTGGACGCATCGAAACGGGTCTTCGGGCGTCTGGATGCATCGCGGGTGCCCGCCCCCTTGCGGGAGGCGGCGGGACGGACGTCCCGGCCGCACCGGCGCCGTCCCGGGCTCGTGGGGTGGCCGGCACCGTCATCCTGGAGAACGAGACGGCAGCTCATGATCACCGACCGAAGAGCCGCCATGCTGGTCGCCGCGGCCGCCTGCGTTGCAGCCGTGTCGTCGCCGATCCGGTCCGCGACCCGGCACGCGGCCTCTTCCGCCCTCACCGCGCCTTCGAATGCCTGGAATGAACGATCCGTCCCCGGCGATGCTCCCGGGACCCGTCACCGTCATGACTGACGCGGCCGCCATGGATCTCGCCATCCTGTCTTCGCGCCCGACCCCGCGTCGCGCATCCGGCGCCGTCGCGCCCCCGCGTGCCGCCCGCCTCGGCGGCACCGGCGATGTCGAACCCTGACCGCCGGCTCCCTGGTCCCCCGTCGGCGGGGCCGGCCGGCGCGTCGTCGCAAGGCTGATGTCACAAGGTTGCTGCTGCCCGGAGGCTGGCGCGTGCCCATTCGTTCGACCGGAGCGGATCTCTCGACGAATGCTCTCTTCCGGGCATCGGCCCTGGAGCGCATGGCGGCTCCGGACCGCCTCGACATGGCGGCCGCGATCGTCCGGCCGGCCTACTGGGCGCTGGTGCTGAGCTGCTGCGCCCTGGTGGTTGCAGCCGTGGTCGCCGGCATCCTGGTGCATCTGCCCGTCAAGGTTGCGGCGAACGGCATCCTGCTGGACGTCGCCGGGGTGAAGGAGGTCGCCGCCACCGCCGCCGGCCAGATCCGGGCGCTCTCCGTCCGCACGGGCGACCGCGTGCGCGTCGGCGACGTGATCGCCACGATCGAGCAGCCCGACCTGAAGCAGGACATCGAGGCCGCCGCCGCGGAGCTCAAGGACGCGCGCGACCAGCTCGACAGGACGCTCGCCCTCCAGCGGCGCATCGCCGCCGAGCAGGAGGCGTTTCGCGCCCAGCAGCGCGACACCCTCACCCGGAGCGCCGGATTCTCCACCCAGAAGGTCGCCGCCCTGACGGAGCGGCTGCGCGACTTCGAGGGCCTCGCCGTCCGCGGCGTCATCACCCGGCAGCGCCTCCTCGACGCCCGCAACGAGGCGAACGCGGCGCAGGAGGAGCTGGCGAAGACGGGGAGCGGCCTCAAGCAGCTCGACGTCGAGGCCAGTGCCCAGGCCGCCGAGCGCGAGCGCGAGCGCCTGTCCCTCGACCTGAAGGTCGCCTCGGCGGAGCGGAAGGTCGAGATGCTGCGCGAGCGCCTCGGCCGGGTGGACGTCGTCACGAGCCCCTATAACGGCGCCGTCGGCGAGCTGAAGGTGAATGGCGGCGAGCTGGTGGAGCGCGGCGCGGCCCTCGTCGCCATCGTGCCGGAGGGCCTGTCCAATCCCGGCGACGAGCCGGCCGCGCCGCTGATCGCGACCCTCTACGTCGACCCGGCCGACGGCAAGAAGGCGCGGCCCGGCATGGACGTCGAGATCATGCCCTCGACCGTCAAGCGCGAGGAATACGGCTTCATCCGCGGCAAGGTCGTGTACGTGTCGGACGTACCGGCGACGCAGGAAGGCATGCTGCGCACGCTCAAGAACCGGCAGCTCGTGCAGACGCTGGCCAATGGCGGCGCCCCGTTCGAGGTGCGCGCCACCCTCGAGCCCGATCCGGCCACCCGGTCCCGGCTGCGCTGGTCGACCTCCGCCGGACCGAACCTCCTCGTCAGCAGCGGCAGCCCCTGCCGGGCCGAGATCGTCACGCTCTCGGAGCCCGCCCTGCAGGTCCTGCTGCCGGCGAGCCGGGCGCTGTTCGGGTGGTCCGGCCGATGAGCGCTGGACCGGCCGTCGCGCCGGCCGTTTCTCGTAAGCCGGCCATGTCCTGGCGTCCGCGCCGGCGCGTGCGCGTGCCGACCTTCCTGCAGCAGGAAGCCGCCGAGTGCGGCGCGGCCTGCCTGGCGATGATCCTGGCGGCGCATGGCCGCTGGCTCACCCTCGCCGAGACGCGCGAGCTGTGCGGGGTCGGCCGCGACGGGGTCCGGGCCTCGCGCATCCTGCGCGCGGCGCGCGCGCTCGGCCTGATCGCCCGGGGCCTGCGGGTCGAGCCCGGCGACCTCGCGACTCTGCCCACGCCCTTCGTCGCCTACTGGAACTTCAACCACTTCGTGGTCGTCGAGCGGTACCGGCCCGGCGGGCGCAGCGCCATCAACGACCCGGCCGTCGGACCGCGGCAGGTCGGGCGGCAGGAGTTCGAGGACGCCTTCACCGGCGTCGTGCTCACCTTCGAGCCCGGCCCGGGCTTCGTGCGGGAGGGCGCGCGCCCGAGCCTCGCGGCGCTCCTCGGCGAGCGCATGCGCGGGGGTCGGCGCGCCCTCGCCCTCGCGGGCCTCGCCGGGATCCTCCTGGTCGTGCCGGGCATCGTCGCGGCGGGGTTCACGCGGCTGTTCATCGACCGGGTGCTGGCCTCGCAGACCCAGTCCTGGCTGATGCCGCTGATCGGGGCGCTCGCCGCCTTCGCGCTGCTGCGGGCGACGCTGACCTACCTCCAGCAGGTGACGCTGGCGCGCAGCCAGGCGGCCTTCTCGACCAGCATGGCGGTCGCCCAGATGTGGCGCCTCCTGCACCTGCGGCTCGGCTTCTTCGCGCAGCGCTTCGCCGGCGACATCGCCCACCGCTTCACCCTGATCGACCGGCTGAGCGGCATCGCCGCCGGCAGCCTCGTGCCGGCCGCGGTCGCCCTGGTCTCGGTGGGCGCCTATGGCGGCGCGCTCGTCGCCCTCGACGGCACCCTCGGGCTGCTGGCGGCGGCCGCGACCGCGCTGGTGCTGCTCATCACGGTCGCGGCCGGCCGGATCCTGGAGGATGTCGGGATGCGCCTCGTCAAGGACGAGTCGCGCTGGCAGGCCGCCACCATCCAGGGCGTCGCCGCCGCGGCGGACGTGAAGGCCGGCGGCACCGAGCGGCTCTTCCTGGCGCGCTGGATGGGCCACCATGCCAGGGTGATCGACGCCGACCAGCGCGCGCGCGTCCTCTCGCTGTGGCTCGGCCAGGCCGCGGCGCTGGTCATGGCGCTCGCGACCGTCGGCGTCCTGGTGGCCGGAGGGCGCCGGGTGATCGACGGCGCCACCACGATCGGCGTCCTCCTGGCGGTCCAGACGCTCCTTGCCAGCCTGTCCGGCCCGGTCCTCGCCCTCGTCGGGATCGGCGGCCAGCTGCAGCAGGTCCGCGGCATCGCCGAGCGCCTCGACGACGTCGCGCATTACGGGGCCGAGCCGGAGCCGGACGGGGAGCGCGGCGACGCGGCGGCGCTCGACCACGGCCTCGCGCTCGAATTGGACGGCGTCGCCTTCGGCTACGGGCCCCTCGACCCCCCCTTCGTGACGGACGTCACCTGGAGCCTCCCGGCGGGATCGCGGATCGCGCTCGTCGGCGCCAGCGGGTCGGGCAAGTCGACGGTCGGGCGATTGATGGTCGGGCTCATCGAGCCGCGGGCGGGCGAGGTCCGGCTCGGGGGCGCGCTCCTGCGGGACTGGCCGCGGGCCAGGCTGCGCAAGGCGATCGGCTATCTCGAGCAGGATCCGGGACTGTTCGCCGGCACGGTGCGCGACACCATCACCCTGTGGGACGCCTCGCTGCCGGAGGAGCGGATCCTGCGGGCGGCGCAGGATGCGGGCGCCCACGCCTTCATCGCCGGGCGGGAGGGAGGCTACGACGCCCGGGTGGGGGAGAGCGGCGCCAACCTCAGCGGCGGCGAGCGCCAGCGGCTCGCGCTCGCCCGCGCCCTGGCGGTGGATCCCCTGGTCCTCGTGCTCGACGAGGCGACGAGCGCCCTCGACGCCCCCGTCGAGGCCGAGATCATGGCGGCGATCCGGCGGAGGGGCTGCACCTGCGTGGTCATCACGCACCGCCTCGCCACCGTGCGGGACTGCGACGCGATCCTGGTGCTCGACCGGGGCCGCGTGGTGGAGACCGGGACCCACGACGCGCTGATCGCCCGCTCGGGCGCCTACCGGGCCCTGGTGCAGGCATGAGCACCGCGTTCGCCGTCATGCCCGCTCCCCCGCCGCCGGAGGCCGTGCGCCTCGGGACCGGCCAGGGGATTCCCCTGGCCGGGGCGCTCACGGTCGAGGACGGGTTCGTCGAGGTCTATGCCGGCTGCGGCGCCACCCGCCGCTTCCTGGCGGCCTTCGGCCGGGGATCGCTCCTGTTCGGCCCGCGGATCCCGGCCGGGCTGCGCCTCGTCGCGCCGGAGGGGGCCGGCCTCGCGCCGCTCTCCGAGGACGGCCTCTCGGCCGCCTGCCGCGATCCCGCCCGGCGGGCCGGCCTCGCGGCGGCGCTCGACGCCTTCGTGACCGCCCTGTCGGAGGGACTGGCCCGACAGGCCGGCCCGCGGCCCGAGGCGGCCGCGTGGGAGCCCGGGACGGAGGTGGCGACGGCCGCGGGATCGGCCGGCAGCGCGCTGCGGGGCGTCGTGTGGATCGCGCCGGCCTCCCCGGACGGCCTGCGCTTCCTGGACGCCGCGAGCCTCGGCCCGGCCCCCACTCCCCTGACGCCCGCGACGTGGATCCGGGCCGAGCGGGACGCCGCCGCGCGGGCGCTGCCGACCGCGGACCTCCTGGCGGGCGCCTGGCGCGACGCGCTCGACGGCCTGGCGGATCTGGCGGGCCGCGCGGTGCTCGCCCTGGCCGAGCGGCACCTGTCGGCCGAGGAGGCGCGACTCGACGCGCAGGAGCGCCTGACGGCGGACGACCTGGCCCGGGCCGGCCGGTCGTTCCTCGGCATCCTGGCCGCCGGTGGCGGGGGCGTCCTGGCGCCGGATTCCGGGTCCGACGCGGCGGACGATCTCGACCACGCCCTCGACGCGGTCGCCGGGCCGGGGCCGGCGCGGCCCCACGAGGTGTCGTCCCGCGGGGCGTTGCCGCTGGAGGCGCGGCTCGAGCGGCGCGGGCTCCTGGCCCGCTCGGTCACCCTGCGGGGCGCGTGGTGGCGGCGCGACCGCGGCCCGCTCCTCGGCTTCCTGGCGGGCGACGGCGCGCCCGTCGCGCTGCTGCCGGACCGGCGCGGGCGCTACCGGCTCCTGCGCCGGGGGGCGCCGGCGCGGCCGCTCGACGCCGGCACCGCCGCCGCGCTGCAGGCTCGGGCCTTCACGGTGACCGAGGCGCTGCCGGCCCACCCGCTGCGGTGGCGCGACCTCGTCGGGGCGGGGCTCGGCCGGGTTCGGCCCGAGCTCGCGACGCTCGTCCTGGCGAGCCTCGCGGCGGCGCTCCTCGGCCTCCTGGTCCCGGTCGCGACCGGGATCATCGTCGACACCTTCATCCCGGACGGCCTCGCGGGCGAATTGCTGCTCCTCGGCCTCGCCCTCGCGCTCCTCAACCTCGGCATCGCGCTCCTGAAGGCCGCCGCCGAGGGCGCCCGGCTGCGGATGGACGGACGCCTCGCCGCCTGGCTCCAGGCGGGGATCATGGACCGGGTGCTGCGCTTCCCCGCCCGCACCCTCACGGCCTTCGGCAGCGCCGACCTGACGAGCCGCCTGATGTCGATCGACCCGGTGCGCCGCTCGCTCACCGGCACCCTGGTGACGAGCCTGACTGGGGCGATCTACGCGGCCTGCTCGCTCGTCCTCCTGGTCGCCTACGCGCCGCTGGCGGCCGCCGTCGCGCTGGCCCTGCTCGCGGTGCTCCTCGGCGTCGCGTTCCTGGCCGGGCGGGCCCAGCTCGGCGCGCTGACCTCCGGCGAGGCGATGACGGCGAGCGTCACGGCGCTGACGCTCCAGATCGTGCAGAGCGTCCCGGTCCTGCGGGCCTTCGGGGCGGAGCGCCGCGCCTTCGCGCTGTGGGGCCGCAACAGCGCCGTCCAGCGCGCCCGCGGCCTGCGCGCGCGGGTCGCCGCGATCCGGTTCGAGACCGTCCTGGCCGCCTATGACAGCCTGGCCCTGGCCCTCATGTTCGCGTTCCTGGCCTGGCGGATGGACGCGAAGGACCGGATGACCACCGGCGCCTTCATGGCGTTCATCCTCTCCTACCAGCAGTTCCTGGCCGCGACGCAGACGGTCGCGCGCGGGCTCGTGCAGTGGATCCAGGCGGAGCCGACCCTCAAGCGGGCCCTGCCGCTGCTGGCGACCGTTCCCGAGGCGGCGGCCACCGCCCGTCCGCCCGCTCCCCCGGGCGGGCGGCTCGAACTGGCGGCCGTCACCTTCCGGTACGCGCCCGGCGGTCCGCCGCTCCTCGACCGCGTCTCGCTCAGCGTCGAGCCCGGCCGCTTCGTCGCCCTCACGGGCCCGAGCGGCGCCGGCAAGTCGACGCTCCTCAACCTGATCCTCGGCTTCGAGCGGCCGGAGGCCGGCGCCGTCCTGATCGACGGGCGCGACATCGCCACCCTCGACCTCGCGGCGATGCGGCGCGGGATCGGGGTCGTGCGCCAGAACGGACGCCTGCTCGCCGGCTCGATCTTCGAGAATCTCGTGGGCGCGAACGAGGGCGGGGTCGAGGAGGCGTGGCGCGCCGCAGAGCTGGCCGGGATCGCCGAGGAGATCCGCGCCCTGCCGCTGGGGCTGCACACCCTGGTGAACGAGGGCACCTCCACCCTGTCGGGCGGGCAGGTGCAGCGGCTGCTGCTCGCCCGGGCGCTGCTCGGGTCACCGAAGCTCCTGCTCCTCGACGAGGCGACGAGCGCCCTCGACACCGCTACGCAGGCCGTGATCACCGCCAACATCGAGCGGCTCGGCGTCAGCCGGCTGGTGGTCGCCCACCGGCTGAGCACGGTCCGGCACGCCGACGTGATCCACTTCATGGAGGGCGGCCGGATCGTCGAATCCGGCCGCTTCGAGGACCTGATGGCCGCAGGAGGTGCGTTTGCCGCTTTCGCCCGCCGCGGCCTCTGAGCCGCCCCGACCCGGCGCTCCCGCGCCCGCCGCCCCGACCGCTGAGGCCCCCGCCGCCGACGCGCCGGCCCGGGCCTCCCCGGCAGCGCGCAACCTTCGCAACCTGCGCGCGGTGCGGCTGTGGAGCGGGCTCGTCGTCTTCGGCTACGTCGCCTGCCATCTCCTCAACCACGCCCTCGGCAACGTCTCGCTCGGGACGATGGAGGCGGCCCTGTCCGGGCTGGTGCAGGTGTGGCGCAACCCCGCGGTCAGCACCGTCCTGTACGGCGCGATCCTGGCCCATCTCGCCCTCGGGCTCGTCGCGCTCTACCAGCGCCGCATGTTCCGCCTCCGGCGCATGGAGGTGCCGCAGCTCCTCATCGGGCTCCTGCTCCCGGTCATGCTGGTCAACCACGTCGTGGTGACGCGGATCGACTTCGCCCTCTACGGCACCGACAAGCGCTACGTCCAGGAGCTGCACCAGTTCTGGGTCAACAGCCCGGCCCAGGGGCTCAACCAGGGTGTCGTCCTGGTCCTGGCCTGGGTGCACGGCTGCATCGGCCTGTTCCTCTGGCTGCGGCTGAAGCGCTGGTTCCGGCCGGCGGCGCCGGTGCTGCTCGCCCTCGCGGTGCTGGTCCCGACGCTGGCGCTCCTCGGCTTCTACCAGTCCGGGCGCGTCGTGGCCGGGCTGGCGGCCCGGCCCGAGTGGCAGGACCAGAACCTGACCTCGGCCGAGCTCGGCACCCTCGCCGAGCGCGCGAGCCTCGAGCAGCTCCGCAACGGGCTCCTGGCCGCCTATACGGCGATGATCGGCGCCGTGCTGCTCGCCCGGCTCTGGCGCGACCGCCGGGAGCGGCGGGGCGGCGTGGTGCGGCTCACCTATCCCGACCGGAGGACGATCACGGTCCCGCGGGGCCTCAGCCTCCTGGAGGCGAGCACGCTCTACGAGGTCCCGCATGCCGGCGTCTGCGGCGGGCGGGGCCGCTGCGGGACCTGCCGGGTCTCAGTGCTGAGCGGGGCCGAGGCCCTGCCGGAGCCCGACGCGACCGAGCGGGCGATCCTCCAGCGCATCGGGGCGTCCCGCACCCCGCGGATCCGGATCGGCTGCCAGGTCCGGCCCTGCGCGGACGTGACCCTCGTCCCGATCGTCCCGCCGGGCGCCGGCACGGACTACGCGTATGGGGGGCGGCGGGTGCGCGCCGGCCGGCGGCACTACGTCGTGTGCCTGTTTGTGGAGCTGCGCGACGTCGCCGAGGAGGAGGCGGAGGCGCGGGGCGCCGACCTGCTGTTCACGAGCAACCGCTTCCTGGACGCGGCGATCGAGGCGGTGACCGGGGCCGGCGGCGCGTTCAACCGCTTCTCGGGCAGCGGGATGCTGGCCCTGTTCGGGCTCGACGGGGGCGATCCGGCCCGGAGCTGCCGGCAGGCGCTGCACGCGGCCGCGATGATCGGGGTCGCTATCGAGCACATGGCCCGCCTGCTCGGCGGGGCGCCGGTCGGCTTCGTGGTCGGGATCCAGGACGGGGTGGTGACGCTCGGCGACCTCGGCCACGGGGACGAGGTCGCCTTCACGGCCGTCGGGGCCGCCGTGCGGGACGCCGCCGACCTCTGCCAGGTGGCCCGCCGCGAGGGCGCGCAGGTCGTCGTCACCGAGAGCGTCTGCCAGCGCGCGGAGGTGCCGCCCGGTGCGCTCCCGTCCGGCGAGGTGACCCTGCCCGGGACGGGCCGGCCGCTCCGGGCCTGCGTCGTTCCGGACGCCCACGGCGTGTTCGGCGCCCTCGATGCCATCGCGGATGCCTCCACGGCGGAGGCGAACCGGCTGCAGGGCGCACGCCTGCAGCCGGCCTGACCCCAGCCGTCCGACGATCGTCCCCGGGCCGCGGCGCCCGACCAGCCGAGAGAGGTGAGCGACCATGAGCGAGACGAAGACGGCCCCGGGCGAGGCGGGCGAGACCGCGCAGGCGGTCCAGGCCCTGACCGCCCTCCTCGGGCAGAGCCTGACCCAGATCGCGTCGGCCAACCAGATCCAGACCGCGCACGCGGTCGGCCTCACCGCGATGCTGGTCTGCCTGCCCGGCATCGCCGCGCTCGACCCGCAGCGCCTCGGGGCCGTGATCGGCGTCCTGTCGAAGGGGCGCTCCGACGAGGAGGAGTTCCGGCAGCGGGTGATCACCTTCGCGGCCCGGATCATCAATCTCGCGCGCGAGGTGCAGGGTGCCGGGCCCGCCGGGCCGGCTGCCGGGACCATGCAAGAGGCCGGGCAAGAGACTGGGCAAGAGACTGGGCAAGAGACCGCGCCGGAGACCGGCGAGACCGTTCCCCCGACGAGCCTCAACTGAGCGGCGCGCTCCACACCGGCCTGCCCGGCGGGCTGACCGGCACCGGATGAGCCCGCCCGGCGGGCGACATCGATCCAGGAACCGCACCGCCAAGGGAACCCGACCGATGAGCCAGACGCCCGTCCAGCCCTCCACCATCCGCGAACTCGACGACGACACGCTCGACATGATCGTCGGCGGGGTCACGGCGGCGGCCACGGATCCCAAGAAGCGGGCGCAGGACCTGATCCACGAGGATCTCATCGCGCACGATGCGGGCGGGAACCGCACCGACGAGATCGCCGCCCTCGTGATCACCCGGCAGGTTCAGGCGAGCGACGTCATCGCCTATGTCGAGGCGAACGCGGCCGCGGATCGGCATCACTCGGCCGACCAGCAGCTCGTCCAGATCCGGACCTCGCTCCAGCAGCACAATGCGAGCGCGTCCCTGGTCTCGGCCTTCACGACCGAGGAATCGGCCCGGATCGCCACCGGCCAGGCGGCGAAGGATCTCGGCCGGCTGGTCCAGGCCGGCGACATGACCGGCCAGGCGGCGGCCGCCACGATCGAGGCGGAGGCCTCCCGGGCGGGCAGGACCCAGCAGATCACGTCGCTGTCGGACCTCGACCGGCAGGTGAGGGGCGGGAACGAGGCCGTCGAGGTCGAGATCGCGCGGCTGAAGCTCGCCGGCGGGTCCCTGACCGCGGCGATCACCGGCCTCGAAAGCGCGGCGCAATCCGGTCACCGGTCCGCGGATGCGGCGCTTCTCGCGCTGGAGCAGGCGACGGGCGGGTTCAGGGCGGTGGAGGCCGAGATGGCCGCCCGCCTGTCGAGCGGCGCGGCCGCGACCGACCTCGCCGCCCTCGTGAAGGACGGGACCCTGACCGGGCAGGCCGCCATCCAGACCATCGAGGCCGAGGCGACGATCGCCGGGGCGAGCCGGATCGGGGCGGTCACCGGGCTGTCCGGCAAGCTCGGGAGCGATGCCGCCGTCGAGGCCGAGATCGCGCGGCTCCTGCCCGCCGCGAGCGCCGCCGAGGCGAAGGGCGCGATCCAGGCGCTGGAGGCGGGCTGGACGTCCGCGCGCAAGTCGATCGATGCCGGCCTCGTCGCCCTGGAGCAGACGACGGGCGGCAGCAAGGCGGTGGAGGCCGAGATCGCCGCGCGCCTCGCGAGCGGAGACGCGGCGTCCGACCTCGCCGCCCTCGTGAAGGGCGGCAGCCTCACCGCGCAGGCGGCCGTCCAGGCGGCCGCCGCGAAGGCGGCGGCCACCGCCGGCAGCCGGATCGGGGCGGTGGCCCAGCTCGACGTCAGGCTCGGCGGCAACGCCGCCGTCGAGGCGGAGATCGGGCGGCTCCTGGCCGGAGCGAGCGCCGCCGAGGCGAAGAGCGCGATCCAGGCGCTGGAAGCCGGCTGGGCCGCGCAGAAGACCTCCGTCGATGCCGGTCTCGCGGCGCTGGAGCAGGCGAGCGGCGGCAGCAAGGCGGTCGAGGCCGAGATGGCCGCCCGCCTCGCGAGCGGCGCCGCGGCGTCCGACCTCGCCGCCCTCGTGAAGGGCGGCAGCCTCACCGAGCAGGCGGCCGTGAGAACGATCGAGGCCGAGGCCGCGGCGGCGGGCACGGGCCAGATCGCGGCGGCGACCCAGCTCGCCGTCAGGCTCGGCGGCAGCGCGACCGTCGAGGCGGAGATCGGGCGGCTCCTGCCCGCGGCGAGCGCCGCGGACGCGAAGAGCGCGATCCAGGCCCTGGAGGCCGGCTGGGCCGCGCAGAAGCGGTCCGTCGATGCCGGGCTCGTCGCGCTGGAGCAGGCGAGCGGCGGCAGCAAGGCGGTCGAGGCCGAGATCGCCGCGCGCCTGTCGAGCGGCGCCGCGGCGACCGATCTCGCGGCCCTCGTCAGGGGCGGCAGCCTCACCGCGCAGGCCGCCATCCAGGCGAGCACCGCGGAGGCCGCGGCCGCGGCCGGCGGCCGGATCGGGGCGCTCGCGCAGCTCGACGGCAAGCTCGGCGGCAGCGCCGCCGTCGAGGCCGAGATCGGACGGCTCCTGCCGGCGGCGAGCGCCGCGGAGGCGAAGGGCGCGATCCAGGCGCTCGAAGCGGTCTGGACCGCGCAGAAGACGTCGATCGAGGCCGGGCTCCTCGCGCTGGAGCAGGCGAGCGGCGGCAGCAAGGCCGTGGAGGCGGAGATCGCCGCCCGTCTCGGCAACGGCAGCGCGGCGAGCGACCTCTGGGCCCGCGTCCAGTCTCGCGCCCTGACCGATGCGGCGGCCGCCCGGACGATCGAGGCCGCCGCCGCGGCGGCGGGCGCGGACCCGATCGAGGCGCTGGCGCGGCTCGACGGGGCCATGCGCGGCGACGCGGCGGTCCGGAGCGAGATCGTGCGGCTGATGTCCCAGCCGGGGGCGGACGCCGCCAAGGCGGTGCAGGATGTCGAGCGCTGGACGAAGGCGTCCGGACAATCCGTCGACGCCGCCCTCGCGGCCCTCGACGGCATCGCGGGGGGCCACGCGGCGATCCGGTCCGAGCTGGCGGCGCGGCTCGCGAGCGGCGCGGCCACGTCCGACCTCGCCGGGCTCGTGCAACGCGGGGCCATGACGGAGAGCGGCGCGATCACGGCGATCGAGGCGGCGGCTTCCCGCGCGGGCGTCGATCCGGCCGGGGCGCTGACGGGGCTCGACGGCAAGCTCGGCGGCAGCACCGCCGTCGAGGTCGAGGTCGCGCGCCTGGCCCTCGCGGCCGGCGCGGACCCCGCGACCGCGATCACGTCGCTCGAGGCGGCGGTGGCCGCCCATCGCGGCTCCGTGGACGCCGCCCTCGTCAGCCTCGACGGCGGCAGCAAGAGCCGGACCCTGACCGGGGACAATGCCAGCATCGTCCTGACCGGGGCGCGCAGCGGAAACCCGGCGGTGGAGGCGGAGATCGCCGCGCGGCTCGCCAGCGGGGCGGCCGCGAGCGACCTCGCCGCCCTGGTCCGGGCCGGCGCGATCACGGAGAAGACCGCGATCGGGACCATCGAGGCGGAGGTCGGCCTCCTCGGCGGGAGCCTCGTCCAGCCCCTGGCCCGGCTCGACGGGGCGCTCGGCGGCAACGCCGCCGTCGAGGCCGAGATCGCGCGGCTGATGCCGCTCTGGGGTCCCGGCATCGCGACGGTCATCCGGGACTTCGAGGCAGGCGTCGCGGCCTCGGGCCGGTCGGTCGACGCGGCCCTGCTCGTCCTCGACAAGGCGACGGGCGGGAAGCCCGAGATCGCCGCCGAGATCAACGCCCGCCTGGCGAACGGCACGACCGCGGCCGATCTCGCGGCGCTGGTGAAGGCCGGCAGCCTGACCGATGCGGCGGCCGTGCAGACCCTCGAGGCGGTCGCCACGCGCGCCGGGGCGAACCCGCTCACCGCCCTCACGAAGCTCGTCGGCACCATGGGCGCCGGTGCGGCGATCGAGGGCGAGATCGGGCGGCTCCTGCCCACCGGGACGATCCAGGAGCAGTTCGACGCCCTCCGGGCGCTGGAGCGGGCCTGGGCCGCGCAGCGCAAGCCCGTCGACGCCGCGCTCCTCGTCCTCGACCTGGCGCTCGGCGGCAGGAACGAGGTGGTCGCGAGCGAGATCGGGCGGCGTGCATACGACGGCTCGGCCGCCCGCGATCTCGGCGCCCTCGTCCAGAGCGGGGCGACGACCGGGCAGGCGGCGGTCCAGACGATCGAGGCGGCGGTCGCGCGGGGCGGCGGCCGTGCCCTCGACGCGCTCGCCGCCCTGGAGGCGGCGAGCGCCGGCGACGCCGCGGTAGAGGGCGAGCTCGTCCGTCTCCTGCGCGCGGGGACCGTCGACGACGCCCGCGTGGCGATCCCGGTCCTGGAGAGCACCTGGAAGGCGCAGGGCAAGTCGGTCGATGCCGGGCTCCTCGCCCTCGACCAGGCGCTCGGCGGCCGCACCGCCGTCCGGGTCGAGATCGGGCAGCGGCTCTTCACCGGCGCGACGGCGGACGACCTCGGCGCCGCCGTGCGGAGCGGCGCGATGACGGACCAGGCCGCCGCGCAGACCATCGTGGCGGCGGCGGCGCGCCTGGGCGAGAGCCCGGTCGCCGCGCTCGCCCGGCTCGACGGGACGCTCGGCAGCAACAAGGCCCTGGAGGCCGAGATCGCCCGCGCGGCGCTCGCGGGCGGCGCCGACGCCGCGACCGCGCTCCAGACCCTGAAGGCGGCCTTCGCGGCGCAGAACAGGCCGGTCGACGGGGCGCTCCTCGCCCTCGACCAGGCGATGGGGGGCAACAAGGCCCTGGAGGCCGAGATGGCCGCGCGGCTCGCGAGCGGCGCCACCATGCGCGACCTCGCCGCCCAGGTGGCGGGCGGCACCCTGACGGGCCTGGGGGCCGCGCAGCTGGTCGCCGCGGAGGCCGCCGCGGCGGGCATGAGCCCGGCCGCGGCGCTGGCGCGGCTCGACGGGACGCTCGGCGGCAACGCCGTCGCGGGCGAGATCGGGCGGCTGCTCGACCGGCCGGGCACCGATGCGGCCGCGGCGATCCGCGACATCGAGGCCGGAGCGGCCGCCGCCGGCCGGTCCGTCGATGCCACGCTCGTGGCCCTCGATGCGGCGCTGGGCGGCCGGCCGGCGCTCGCCGCCGAGATGGCCGCGCGGCTCGCGAACGGGGCGACGTCGCGCGACCTCCATCAAGCCCTGACCGCCGGCACCCTCGCGGGCGACGCCGTCGTCACGGTGATCGAGGCGGAGGCGACGCGCGCCGGCGTCGGCCAGGTCGCCGCGCTCACCGCCTTCGCGCGGAGCGGGGGCGGTCGGCCGGAAATCCTCGCGGAGATCGCCCGGCAGGTGGGCGGCGGCGCGGCCGAGGCGGAACTCGCCCGGATGGTCGCGTCCGGCGCGCTGAACGCCGAGGCCGCGGCCTCGATCCTGTCGGAGGCGGTCTTCCGCGTCGCCGCCGGTTCGGCCGATCACGCCACGGCCCTCGGCATGAACCTTGAGGCGGCGCAGGCCGTCGCCGCGGCCAAGCTCGACGCCGCGGCGCGCGACCAGGTCGCGGCGCTCCCCGCCGATCCGGGCCAGGCCGGGGCGACGCAGGCCGCCCGGGCCAATCTGGGCGCGCTCGCCGCGCTGCTCGAAGGGGGCCAGTACGCCGTGGGTCTCGCCAGGGCGCGGCGGGTCGCCGCCGCGGCCGGCGGGGCGGACGCGCTCCAGGCCGGCATCGACGCCGCCCTGGCGCAGCCGGACCGGAGCGCCGCCACGACGGTGCTGGGGGTGGAGGCCGCCGCGGCCGTGACCGACACCTCCGTCGATGCGGCGCTGCTGGCCGCCGACCGGGCGGCCGGGGACGCCGGGCCCTTCGCGGCCGAACTGGCGCGGCGCTTCGCGAGCGGGGCGGCCGAGTTCGACCTCGCGCAGAAGGTCGGGGCCGGCACGATGAGCGCCAGCGCGTCCCTCGCGCTGGCGCAGGACGCGCTCGCCACGCTCGCGGGCCGCTCCGCCGACCATGCCACCGTGCTCGGCATGAGCCTCGCCGCCGCGACCGACATCGCGGCGGCGAGGCTCGACGCCGCCGCGGCGGCGCTCGCCAAGGATTCCGCCTGGCAGGCCGCCCAGGCCGTGGGCGCCTCGAACGCCCAGCGGAATCTCGGGACGGTGGCGGGGTTCCTCGAAGGCGCGCACGCGGCCGACCTCGCCGGGGCGGGCCGCATCGTGAGCACGCTCGGCGGCGCCGCCGCGCTGCAGGCCGGCATGGATGCCGCGCTGGCGCAGCCGAGTCCGTCGGCGCCGCCGACGCTGTTCTCCGTGGAGGCCGGCGCGGCGGCGGCCAACGCCTCCGTCGACGCGGCTCTCCTCGCCGCCGACCGGGCGGCCGGCGGGAGCGGGCCCTTCGCGGCCGAACTGGCGCGGCGGCTGGCGAGCGGCGCGGCCGAGGCGGATCTCGTGCGGCTGGTCGGGGACGGGGCGCTCGGCGCCGCGGACGCCCTCAAGGTGGCGCAGGACGCCCTCGGCACCCTCGCGGCCCGCTCCGCCGACCGCGCCTCCGCCCTCGGGATGAGCCTCGGCGCCGCGACCGACATCGTCGAGGCCACGCTCGACGCCGCCGCGGCGGCGCTGAGGGCCGACTTCGCCGGGCAACCCGCCCAGACGGCGAGCACGAAGGCCGCCCAGGCCAATCTCGGGACCCTGACCTCGCTCCTCGAAGGCGCGCACGGGGCCGAACTCGCGAGGGCCGCGCGGATCATCGCCGCGGTCGGCGGGGCGGATGCCCTGGCCAAGGGCCTGGCGGACGGGGCGGCCCATCCGGGCCGGGCCGCCGAGGCGACCGCCTTCGGGTCGATCGCGAGCGGCGTGGACGACGCCGGCCGGATCACCGGGAGCCTGACCGTGTCCCAGGTGGCGGCGCAGATCGAGACCGCCGCCTCCGCCGCCGCGGTCTCGGGCATCGGGCGCCTGGAGGCGCTCGACCTCGCGCTCGGCGGCAGCAAGGTCGTGCAGGACCGGATCGCCGCCCTCGGCAAGGCCGGCCAGGACGCCACCGCGGCGATCGGCGTCGTCGAGACGATGGCGCCCGGCCTCCACGCCGATCCCGTCGCGGCCCTGTCAGCCCTCGACAAGCTCCTGGGCGGCAACGCGGCGGTCGCGGATGAGGTCGCGGCCCGCAAGGCGATGCAGACGACCTTCGACATGGGCATCGGCGGCGGCACCAAGGCCCTGATGGACCTCGCGAACAAGGGGAACGCGGCGGCGACCCGCGCGCTCGCGGACGCGCTCCTCGACGGGCGGGCGGAGGCCGACCTGGCGCGCGAGATCGCCGCCGGACACCTGTCGGGCGCGGAGGCCCTGGATCGCGCGGACGAAGCCGTCGCGCTCGTGCAGAAGGCGGGGCCCGGGGCCGGTGCGACGGTGCTGCCGGGGCTCTTCGAGGGCGGGGTCGTGGTCTCCCGGCTCTATGCCGAGGCCGCCGCGCTGGCGCACACCCTCTCGCAGGCCAAGCAGGGCGGGTCGACGGCCGACAAGGCGCCCGTCTCGCCGGCGGCCACCTACACCTCCCTGGCCGTAGCGGGCCCGGGGACCGCGCCGACCCCGATCCAGACCCCACCGGCGTCGGGTCGTGCCACCCCGAGCGAGGAGTTCGGCTTCCTCCGGAGTTCGATCGAGACGCAGTACGGGGTGGCGATGGCGACCGGCGGCAGGATCGTGCCGGTGGTCGAGGCGCTGGGCGGCGAGGTGGCGTCGCTGGCGCTCGCGACGGGCGCCCGGCTCGCCACCGGGGACGCGGCGACGAGCGCCGCCCGGCAGGGCGACCTGATCGCCGCGCTGGAGGGGGCCGCGGCCTCCGCCCACGTCTCGACGGACGCGGCGCTGGCGCTCGCGAGCTTCGCGGCCGCGGGGCTCAGCGAAGGCCTGAAGATCGAGATGACGGGCCGGCTCCTGAGCGGCAAGGCGGAGGTCGACATCGCGACCCTGGTGGCGCACGGCCAGATGCGCGGCGATGTCGGGCTCTCGGTCCTCCTCAACGCGGTGAACGCCCTCGCCTCCGCGAATGCCGGCCAGAGCGCTCTCGGCTACGACGAGACGACGGCGGGCCAGCTCGTGGCCGCCAAGCTCGACCTCGCGGCGGTGGCGGTCGGCCAGGCCGAGGCGGCCGCCGCGAAGGCCGGCGGCTTCGGCGCCGCCGATCACCTGGCCGCGGCGAATGCGGCCGCGGGCCTGCGCGACAGGCTGGAAGCGACGAACGGGGTCGGGATCGTGGCGGGGCTCGGGGCCGAACTCGGCCTCATCGCGGGGACGGCCGCCGATGCCGGCACCCGCGCGGAGGCCCAGACCATCTCCGAGGTCATGCAGGCCCTGATGCCCAAGGTCATCGCGGCGGAGATCCGGGCCAACCCGGGCTCGGGAACCAGCGCGGCGGCCCTGCTCCCGGGCCAGTCCGTCCCGGAGCCGACACCCGAGCAGGTGGCGCAGCAGGCTTTCCAGATCAGCAACGACCTGCTGACCGACTTCCACGACAAGTACGCGCAATCGCGTCAGATCGACTACTTCCGCAAGAACGCCGCCGAGGCGGACAGCAAGGGAACGAACGACCCGAAGAAGGAGGGACTCGAGAAGAGCATAGACGTCACGCTGAAGACCCACACCTTCCTGTCCGAGAGCGCGGCGGCCGGCGTCGCCGCGCAGGCGACGGCGGATCTCGGATCCGGCATCATCGGCACGGTGCTGGCCCAGGCCGGGGCCTCGGCCGCGGCCGCCGTCACGGCGACCGGCGTGAGCGTCCACGCGACGGCCATCGCCGGCACCAGCGCCACGCTCGATCTCGGCGGCCACGCCAGCGTGAAGGCCTTCGCGCAGGCGCTGGCGGACGGGGACGTGACGGCCGGCATCACGGGCATCAAGCTGAAGGGCTACGTCGGCGTCCAGAGCGGCGTGACGGCGACCCAGAGCGAGCAGGGCACCCTCGCGGGCGGGCTCGACGGCGTCCAGACCACGACGCTGATGGCGATCGTGAGGGCGGATGCCAGCGCGGCCGCCTCCCTCGGCCTGACCGGCGCGGAGGTCAAGTACGGCGCGCGCGCCGGCGCCTACGTGTCGGCGGGCGAGGAGGGGACCCTGTTGTACAAGGGCTACGAGGCATCGGGTGGGGCCGCCATCGCGTCGCCCGGAGCCACCGGGCTCGACGCCAACATCAAGGTCGGCGTCGACGGCGGCAACATCGCGTTCGGCATCGACGCGTTCATCGGGCTCGCCCTGTTCGGGGCGGAACTCAAGTTCGACCTCAAGCTCCCCACCGCGGACGTCGTCGCCGCCTTCAAGAAGGCGGGCTCGGCGTTCGAGGAGGCCGGAGGCAAGATCGAGCACGGGTTTGACGACGCCTGGAAAGTCCTCAAGAGCCCGTTCTGATGACCCCTCGCGGTTTGCGGACGCTCCTGCGCAGACCGCATCACGCGATCACCGCCTCGCGGGTCCCAACGCCGAGCGGGACGGTGCCCGCGATGCATCCGGGGGACCGGACCGGCCGGGGCACCGGGACCTGTACCGGACGCAGGCCGGCGGAGTCGCACGCATGCAGGCACGAGGCGTCAGGCAACCGAGGTCGCCGCGTCGCAAACGGGGCGCGCCCGTGCCCTCCTCAGGCGGCCGTCACTTGCGGGGACGCGCCGGCCGGCTCGATGTCTCGCGCGTCCGGGACGTCGTGACACCGCGCCCCGGGACATGATCCTCGCGGGCGCGAGCCGCGCGTCTCGCTTGACCTCTGAAACCAGAACCGAGATAGTTCTGTTATGGCAGCAAACAGCCTCCTTGCGAGCGCCGTCCAGGCTCTCTGCGTCGTCGCCTGGCGGGGTGCCGAGGGTGCGAACGCGGAACTGCTCGCGAGGAGCCTCGACACGAACCCGGTGGTCGTCCGTCGCATCCTGAAGACCCTGGAGCGCAGCGGCCTCGTTCGCCTGCGGCCGGGGCGGCATGGCGGCGTCGAGCTCTCGCGCTCCCCGGCGGAGATCTCGCTGGAGGAGATCTACCGCGCCGTCGAGCCCAACGGGGCGCTGTTCGCCTTGCGCGAGCGCGGCAACCCGCGCTGTCCGGTGCAGCAGGCGATGGCCCGCGCGCTGCCGCCGCTGTTCCAGGCTGCCGACGAGGCGGTGGCGGAGGTGCTCCGGCGAACCTCTCTCGACATCCTGGCGGCACAGGTTCCGCCGCCCGGCCAGGCAGGATTCGCAGAGGCGGCCGCCGGTCCTGCGGTCAACACCTGAGGCGAAACGAGACGCCAAGCGGACGAAGCGCGGGCCCGCCCGCGCAGGTCAGCTTTGGAAACCGGACTGCCGCGCAGAAAACAAAACGTACCCAGTTACGTATCGGAGGTGTGACGTGACCGCCCACCCACTCGTTCCGCCGCCCACCCGGGATCCGTTGGCGCCCGGGCACGCCGCGGCCCAAGGCGCGGCCTCTCCCCCGGCGCGGCCGATCCGGCCCGACCAGGTGCTGGCCATCGTCTGCGTCGGCATCGTGCTGGCCAACCTCGACCTGTTCATCGTCAACGTCGCGCTTCCCGATATCGCGCGGGACTTCACGGGTGCCGACCTCGCGGGCCTGTCCTGGATCCTGAACGGCTACGCCATCGTCTACGCCGCGCTCCTGGTCTTCTTCGGCCGCCTCGCCGAGCGGCACCGCCGCGACCTGAGCTTCCTCCTCGGCGTGGCCCTGTTCACGCTCGCCTCGGCCGCCTGCGCGGCGGCGACGAGCGTCGCGATGCTGGTCGCGTTCCGGGTGGTCCAGGCGGCCGGCGCGGCCCTGATGACGCCGACCTCGCTCGGCCTGCTCCTCGCGGCCTTCCCACCCGAGCGGCGCGGCCACGCGGTCCGCACCTGGACGGCGATCGGCGGGTTCGCGGCGGCGCTCGGCCCCGTCGTCGGCGGCTTCCTCGTGGCCTGGAGCTGGCGCTGGATCTTCCTCGTCAACGTGCCGATCGGCGTCGTGGCCCTCGTCGTCGGCCTGCGCCACCTGCCCCCGGTGCCGGGGCATGCGGCGCGCCGGCCCGACGCCTGGGGGGCCGCCCTCGTGACGCTCGGCATCGGGGTCCTGACCTACGGCATCATGAAGACGCCGGAGTGGGGCTGGGCGTCCTGGCCGACGGCGCTCACCCTCGGAGGGGCGCTCCTGCTCCTCGCGCTCTTCGTCGCCGATTGCCTGCGCTCCGAGAACCCGTTCATCGACCCCGCGCTCCTGCGCATCCGGCCGTTCACCGGGGCGGTCCTGGTCCTGGCGCCCTACTCGGTCGCCTTCGGGGCCATGCTCCTGTCGATCGCGCTGTGGCTGCAGGACGGCTGGGGCTGGTCCGGCCTCAAGGCGGGCCTCGCCATCGCGCCGGGCCCGTTCCTGGTGCCGGTCACCTCGCTCCTCCTCGCCGGGCGCCTCATCGCGCGCATCGGTCCCGCTTCCGTCGTCGCGCTCGGCGTCGCGCTGTTCGCGGCGGGCATGGCGTGGTGGGCAATGGTGCCGGGGCTCGAGCCGAGCATGCCGGTCGCCGTGACCGGCATGGTGCTCTCGGGCATCGGCGTGGGGCTCACCTTCCCGACGGTGATGGGCGCCGGGACCGCGGCCTTGCCGGCCTCCGCCTTCGCCACCGGGTCGGGCGTCCTCAACATGATCAGGCAGACGGCCCTCGCGCTCGGCGTCGCCATCTTCGTGGCCGTCATCGGCGCGCCGGACACGGCACTCGGCCGGCTCGCCGCCTACGAGCGCGCCTGGTGGCTGACGGCGGCGATCACGCTCGTGGCCCTGCTCCCGCTTCCCCTTCTCAGGACGAGGTCCTCCGGGCGGGCCGGGTGAGCCGGAGCGGTTCGGCATGACGCGGCCGCGCCTTGCGGTCGCGTCCACGGCACGTCTCTCCTGTCGTCGGTGCCGATTTCGAGCACAGGACTGCTCAAAGATGGGCCTTGTCCACGCCGGATGGTCATGGTCCTCTCCGGGCGGGAAGGCTGTGCCACGGATCGTGGCCTTGATGCGGGGCGTGCGATGGATCTCGACCGGCTGAGCGGGAGCCGCAGGAGGGTACTGGCCGGGATCGGCGCCGCCGGGATCGCCGGCCTGATGGGCGGTCCGGCCCGGGCCGCCAAGGCGCGACCGGTCTCCGTCGCCCTGGTCGCGTCCGTGCCGATCGAGCAGCAATGGGTCAGCCGCATCCACCTCGCCCTGAAGGCCGCGGTCGCGCGGGGCGACATCGCCTACGTCTATTCCGAGAACGTCGCCAACACCGATGCCGAGCGGGTGATCCGCGAATACGCCGAGGCCAAGAAGGACCTCGTCATCGCCGAGGCCTTCGGCCTGGAGCGGCCCGCGCGCAAGATCGCGACCGACTACAAGGGAACGGCCTTCCTGATGGGCTCGTCCTTCCCGGCGCAAGGGCCGAACTTCTCGGTCTTCGACAACTACATCCAGGACGCCTCGTACCTGACCGGCATCGTGGCCGGCAAGGCGACGAAGTCGAACGTCATCGGCATGGTCGGCGGCTACGCGATCCCGGAGGTCAACCGGCTGATGAACGCCTTCATGGCCGGGGCCAAGTCGGTCAACCCGGACGTCAGGTTCCTGGTCTCGTTCATCAACTCCTGGTACGACCCGCCCAAGGCCAAGGAGACGGCCTTCGCGATGATCGAGCGCAAGGCCGATGTGCTCTACGCCGAGCGCTTCGGCGTCTCCGATGCCGCCAAGGAGCGCGGCGTCAAGGCGATCGGCAACGTCATCGACACGGCAGGCCAGTATCCCGGCACGGTGATCGCGTCCGCGCTCTGGCACATGGAGCCGACCATCGACCGGGCGGTCGCCAAGGTGATCGACGGGAGCTGGAGCGCGGAGGATTACGGTCCCTGGAGCGGCATGGCCAAGGGCGGCTGCTCCCTCGCCCCGCTCGACCCCGGCCTGGTGCCGCAGCCGGTGATCGACCAGGTGCGGGCGCGGGAGGCGGAGATCCGCTCGGGTGCCTTCAAGGTCGCCATCGACGATTCCGAACCGAAGCCGACCGCCTGACGTGGCGGGAACGGCCGCCATCGACGGGGCCGTCGACGGCACCCGGGCGCCGCGCCCCGTCGCCCTCGAACTGCGCGGGATCACCAAGCGCTTCGGCCCGCTTCTCGCCAATGACGGCATCGATCTCACCCTGCATCGGGGCGAGATCCTGGCGATCCTCGGCGAGAACGGGGCCGGCAAGACCACCCTGATGAACATCCTGTTCGGCCACTACACCGCCGATGCCGGCACGGTGCGGGTGGCCGACGCGGCCGGTCGGCTCGTGCCGCTGCCGGCGGGGCGGCCGCGGGCGGCGCTCGCCGCCGGCATCGGCATGGTGCACCAGCACTTCACCCTGGCCGAGGCCCTGACCGGGCTCGACAACATCACGCTGGGCACCGAGCCGCTCTGGCGCCTGCGCCGCCGCATTGCCGAGGCCCGCGACCGGCTCGCGGCGCTGATGGCGCGGGCGGGCCTGACCGTCGACCTCGCCGTGCCGGTCGGCACCCTCACGGTCGGGGAGCGTCAGCGGGTCGAGATCCTGAAGGCGCTCTACCGCGACGCGCAGGTGCTGATCCTCGACGAGCCGACCGCCGTGCTGACGCCGGCCGAGAGCGAGGGGCTGTTCTCGGTGCTGCGGGCGCTGGCCGCCCAGGGGCTGGCGATCGCCTTCATCTCGCACAAGCTCGGCGAGGTCGCGGCCGGCAGCGACCGGGTCGCCGTGCTGCGGGCCGGCCGCAAGGTCGCCGAGCGCGCCACCGCGGGGGCCGACCGGGCCGACCTCGCCGCCCTGATGGTCGGCCGCGCGGTGGCCCCGGTGCGCCGGACCGCCCGCCCGCCGGGGCCGGAGGTGCTGGCGCTGGAGGGCGTGGCGGTGGCAGGGCCCGACCTGCGCAGCCGCCTCGACCGGGCCGACCTCGTGGTGCGGGCGGGCGAGATCGTCGGCGTCGCGGGCGTGGCCGGCAACGGCCAGGCGGCGCTGGCGCGCCTGCTCTTCGGCCTCGCCCGGCCCAGAGCCGGGACGGTGCGGCTGCAGGGCCGGGTCGTGACCCGGTTCGATCCGACCGAGGCGATCCGTGCCGGCATCGGCCGCATCCCGGAGGACCGTCACCGCGAGGGGGCGGTCGGCGCGATGAGCGTGGCCGAGAACGTGGCGATCGAGGAGATCCGCGGGCCCTTCCAGCGCCTCGGCTTCCTGCGGCGGCGTGCCATGGCGGCGCGGGCGCGAGGAGCGATCGAGGCCTACGGCATCCGCTGCCCCGGCCCCGACGCGCCGATCCGCCTCCTCTCCGGCGGCAACATGCAGAAGGTCATCATCGCCCGGGCGCTCGACGGCGCGCCAGCCCTGATCGTCGCCGCGCAGCCGACCCGCGGGCTCGACGTCGGGGCCGTCGCCGAGATCCACCGCCGCCTCCTCGAGGCCCGTGGGCGGGGTGCGGGCATCGTGCTGATCTCGGAGGACCTCGACGAGGTGTTCGCGCTGTCCGACCGCATCGCCGTGATGGCGCGCGCCCGCCTCTCGGCGGCCCTGCCGGCCGAGACCCTCGACCGGACCCGCCTCGGCCTGATGATGGCCGGCCAGGCGGCCGAGCACGGGGAGGCGCAGGAGCGTGGGCAAGACCACGCGCGCGCGAGGCAGCCCGCATGATCCGCCTGGAGCCCCGCGGCACCCCTTCCCGGAGCCTCGCGCTCGCGGTGCCCGCCTGCGCCGCCCTGGCGGCCTTAGGCCTCGCTGCCGTGCCGCTGATGCTGGCCGGCGCTCCCCTGGGGCGGGCCTATGCGGCGATGGCGGAGGGCGCGCTCGGCTCGCGCTTCGCCCTGTCGGAGGTGCTGACCCGCGCCACGCCCCTGATCCTCACCGGGCTCTCCGCGGCGATCGCGTTCCGGGCGCGGCTCTTCAACATCGGCGCCGAGGGGCAGCTCTATGGCGGGGCGCTCGCCGCCATCGCGGTCGGCGCGGGCGCGTTCGATTGGCCGGCGCCCCTCCTGCTGCCCCTGGTCCTCTTCGCGGGCGCGCTCGCGGGTGCCGCCATGATGATCGGGCCGGCGCTCGCCCGCGTGACGATCGGCGCCGACGAGGTGGTGACGACCCTGCTCCTCAACTTCGTGGTGCTGCTCCTGGTGCAGATGATGATCGAGGGGCCGATGAAGGACCCGATGAGCATGGGCTGGCCGCAATCGGAGCCGCTCCTCGAGGCCGCGACCCTGCCCCGCCTCATGGAGAAGACGCGGCTGCATGCCGGCCTGCTCATCGCGCTCGCGGCCGCCGTCCTGCTGCACGGCCTCATGGCCCGCACGGTGGCGGGCTTCGCCATCCGGGCGGTCGGCGAGTCGCCGCCCGCCGCGCGCTTCGCCGGGCTGCCGGTCGGCGGCACGCTGGTCGCCGTCGGGGCCCTGTCGGGGGCCCTCGCGGGGCTCGCCGGGGCCGGGGAGGTGGCGGGGGTGAAGGGCTTCCTCGCCGCCGACCTGTCGCCGGGCTACGGCTATGCGGGGATCGTCGTGGCGATGCTGGCGGGCCTCTCGCCGCTGGGCACGGTCGCGGCGGCCCTGTTCGTGGCCGCGGTCTTCGTCGGCGCGGATTCGATGAGCCGGGCGGTCAACGTCTCGAGCTACATCGCCAACCTGATCGTGGCCCTGTCGCTGATCGCCGTGCTCGTCGCAGGTCTGCTGACCCGCTACCGGCTGCGGCGCGTCGGCAGGCCGGCGGCGGGAGCCTGACGCGATGCAGGCGAGCCTCGACCTGCTCATGACCGTCGCCTTCTGGGCCGCCGCCCTGCGGATCGCCACGCCGCTGATCTTCGGGGTCGCCGGCGCGGTTTTGTGCGAGCGCGCCGGCGTGCTCAACCTCGGCATCGAGGGCATCATGACCGCCGGCGCGATGACCGGCTGGCTCGCGGTCCATCTCGGGGCCGGGCTCTGGGGCGGCGTCCTCGTCGCGGCGCTCACCGGGGCGGGCCTCGGCCTGCTGCTCGCCGTGCTGACGGTGAAGCTCGGCCTGTCGCAGCACGTGAGCGGGCTCGCCGTGACGCTGCTTGCCACGAGCGCCAGCTATTTCGGCTACCGCCTCGCCCTGCCGGCGGCCGCGAGCCCGCCCCGGATCGAGCCGTTCCGGCCGCTCGACCTGCCGGTCCTGTCCGACCTGCCGGTGATCGGGCCGATCCTGTTCCAGCAGACGGCCCTGACCCTCCTCGCCATCGCGGCGATCCTCGCGCTCGGCCTGTTCTTGGGCCGCACGCCCCTCGGGCTCGCGGTGCGGGCCGTCGGCGAGAACCCGGCCGCGGTCGAGGCGCAGGGCATCGACGTCCATGCCCTGCGCCTCGGCGCCGTGGTGGCCGGCTCCGCCCTGATGGCGCTCGGCGGCGCCTTCCTGACCCTGTCGGCGTTCAACGCCTTCTTCTTCGAGATGGTGGCCGGACGCGGCTGGATCTGCATCGCGCTCACGGTCTTCGCCGGCTGGCGCCCCATGAAGGCGCTGCTCGGGGCGGTGCTGTTCGGCGCCTTCGACGCCTTCCAGGTCCGCCTCCAGCAGGCCTTGGGCGGGCTCGTGCCGGGGCAGGTCTTCCTGATGCTGCCCTACCTTCTGTCGATCGCCGCCCTCCTGGTGGGGGCGCGCCACGCCTCCGCCCCGAAGGCGCTGATGCGTCCCTACATCCGCGGCGAGCGATAGGCGGCGGCCAAGGAGGATCCCGCGTGACCCCCGACCTCATCGTCCGCAACGCCACCCTGCCGGACGGCCGCACCGGCCGCGACATCGCGATCGCGAGCGGGCGCATCGTGGCGATCGAGGCGGCGCTCCCGGCGCAGGGCGTGGAGGAGATCGACGCGGCCGGCCGCCTCGTGAGCCCGCCCTTCGTCGATTGCCACTTCCACATGGACGCGACGCTCTCGCTCGGCCTGCCGCGGCTCAACCGCTCCGGCACGCTGCTCGAGGGCATCGCGCTCTGGGGCGAGCTGAAGCCGCTCCTGACGCAGGAGGCCGTGATCGAGCGGGCGTTGCGCTACTGCGACCTCGCGGTCTCCCAGGGGCTGCTCGCCGTGCGCAGCCACGTCGACGTCTGCGACGACCGGCTGCTCGCCGTCGACGCGCTGCTCGCCGTGAAGCGGCAGGTCGCGCCCTATCTCGACCTCCAGCTCGTGGCCTTCCCGCAGGACGGCTACCTGCGCGCGCCGAATGCCGCGGAGAACCTGATCCGGGCCCTCGACCGCGGCGTCGAGGTGGTCGGCGGCATCCCGCATTTCGAGCGCACGATAGAGGACGGCGCGGAGTCCCTGCGGCGTCTCTGCCGGATCGCCGCCGAGCGGGGGCTGATGGTCGACATCCACTGCGACGAGACCGACGACCCGCTCTCGCGCCATGTCGAGACGCTGACCGCCGAGACGGTCCGGCACGGGCTCCAGGGACGCGTGGCCGGCTCGCACCTGACCTCGATGCACTCGATGGACAACTACTACGTCTCGAAGCTCCTCGCCCTGATGGCCGAGGCGCGGCTGCAGGTGGTGGCCAATCCCCTCATCAACATCGTGCTGCAGGGCCGCCACGACACCTACCCGAAGCGGCGCGGCCTGACCCGGGTGCCCGAGCAGCGCGCCGCCGGCCTCACCGTCGCCTTCGGCCAGGATTGCTGCATGGACCCCTGGTACAGCCTGGGCTCGGCCGACATGCTCGACGTCGCCCATATGGGCCTGCACGTGGCGCAGATGACGAGCCGGGAGGCGATGCAGGCCTGCTTCGAGGCGGTCACGACGCAGGCCGCCGCGATCATGGGGCTGGCGGATTACGGGCTCCATGTCGGCGCCTTCGGCGATCTCGTCGTGCTGCAGGCCCGCGACCCGATCGAGGCGATCCGGCTGCGACCGCCCCGGCTGCACGTGGTCCGCCGCGGCCGCGTGATCGCCAGCACGCCGCCGCGTGTCGCGCAGCTCGCGCTGCCGGGCCGGCCCGCGTCCCTGGACCCGGCGCACGGCGTCGGGCCGTGAGACGCGGCCGGGTGCCGCCTCCCGCCCACACCCGACGCATTGATCCCGGATCGTCCTCTCGACCGTGAGGCGGCGAAGGGGACCGTGCCCCCGGTTGTGTCCCCCGGAATGCCGCAGCTGAACGAGGGCGCGAGAGCGGGCGCAAGCGGTCGCTATGGAGCGTCCGACTTCGGCGCGACGGCTGCATCGTGCTGACCGCTGCGTGCAAGCGCGGTCGCGACGAAGCCCGACGCCTTCATCTCCTCGATGAAGCGAGCCAGATAGGCCAGAGCCTCGTCGCGGCCTCTCGGGGCCGCCATGGCCTGCTCGATCACCATGAACCGCCCGGGAAGGACGCGCACATCCGCATGATCGCGTGCGTAGATCTCCAGCGGCTGCCTGACGGAGGCGACCACGTCCAGGCGCTCCCGGAGAAACAGGTCCAACGCTGCCTGCGAGGTCGGAGCGAAGACGCGTTCGGCCGACGTGAGGATCCGCGCAAGATACAGGTCGTAGGCCGTGTTGCGGCCGACCGCGATCCTGGTTCCGGGCCGGTCGACCTGGTCGTTCTCCGTGAGCGGAGACGCCTGCGGGACCATGTACGCCCCCTCGATGACCACGTAGGGCGGGGTGAAGGCGATCGTCTGAGCCCGCTTCGGATCGATGGCCAGGAAGGCCACGTCCCAGGTCTGAGAGCCGTTCAACGCATCGACGACCTTGCCGGCCGTGTCGTAGGTCGTGAACGACACCGGGACCTTGAGCCGACGGCCGAGCTCCCGCGCCAGATCGGCCGAAATCCCGGCCGGCTCCCCATCCGGCCCCTTCTGGGCCAGGACGATGTTGCCGTAATTGATCGCGGCGCGCAGCGTCCCCGTCGGCGCGACACGGCGCGCGATGTCACCCTCGTCCGCTCTCGCCATCCTGCAACCTCCGGCATTGATGACAACGAAGGCTGCGCAGATGGCAACCAGCGCTTTCACGTCAGGGATTCCCGTCATCGATGGCCCGTCCTTTCGGCCGGTCGGCGTTCCGTTCCCGCAGATGGGAGCCCCATCGGACCGGGCGCATCCCCCGGCGGCGACGGCTGATGCCGCGAAGGCGTACAGGGCGACCGTGCGGGTCGCAAGCTTGACCTTGAGCCCTGCGGTCGAGCGACGTCACGCCCCTGCGACCGAGGCGGCGGAGCCGACGGCCCCCGTCCGGGCGCGGCGACGACCGACCCAGAAGACCAGGCCGCATCCCGCACCCGTGAGGGCGCAGAGCGGCAGGAGGGCGACCGGGAAGCTTCCCGTCTGCTCGCG
This sequence comes from Methylobacterium nonmethylotrophicum, assembly GCF_004745635.1. Classification (GTDB taxonomy): domain Bacteria; phylum Pseudomonadota; class Alphaproteobacteria; order Rhizobiales; family Beijerinckiaceae; genus Methylobacterium; species Methylobacterium nonmethylotrophicum. Next base: position 116,331 of record NZ_SRLB01000004.1, read on the forward strand.
CAGCACGCCGATCAACGAGGTGATCGCGCCGGTTCCGAGATGCGCCAGGGTGTTGATCGCCGCGATGCCCGCCGCGGCCTGGGCCGGCGGCAGGGTCTCGGTCGCCAGCGCGAAGAAGGGTCCCTTGATGGCGTAGTTGCCGAGCAGGACCAGCGACAAGAGCACCAGCGTGATCCAGAGCGAGCCCGTCAGCAGCGTCAGGGCGAAGCTGAGGGAGGTCAGGGCGAGGGGCAGCGCCGTGCTCCAGATGCGCTCGCCGCTGCGGTCCGCCCGCAGGCCCCAGACGATCATGAACACCGAGGCGATGCCGAACGGGATCATGTTCAGCAATCCGGTCTCGAGATTGCTGAGGCCGAACCCCTTGAGGATCTGCGGCATCCAGAGGGACAGCGTGTTGCTGGTGGCCGAGCTGCCGGCGTAGATCACGGCGAGGATCCAGACCTGTCCGTTCGTGAGCACGGCCCGGACCGCGGCGAGGCCGTGCGCGTGCGAGTGTCCGGCCGCGGCGGCCCGACGCTCGGCGTCGAGGCGGTCCGTCAGCCAGGCCCGCTCCTCGCCGGTGAGGAACGTCGCCTCCGCGGGGCGGCTCGGGAGCAGGGCGAGGGCGGCGAGGCCGAGGAGGACCGCGGGCACGGCCTCCAGGATCAGCAGCCACTGCCAGCCGCGCAGGCCCGCCATGCCGTCGAGGGTGAGCAGCGCGGCCGAGAGGGGCGAGCCGAAGAAGCTGGAGAGCGGGATCGCCACCATGAACATCGCCACGATGCGCGCCCGGTAGGCCTTCGGGAACCAGTAGGTCAGGTAGAGGATGACGCCCGGGAAGAACCCGGCCTCGGCGGCGCCGAGCAGGAAGCGCGCGACGGAAAAGCTCACCGGGCCGGTGACGAAGGCCGATCCGATGCCCACGAGCCCCCAGGTGACCATGATGCGGGCGATCCAGATCCGCGCGCCCACCCGCTCCATCGCGAGGTTGCTGGGCACCTCGAACAGGACGTAGGCCACGAAGAACAGGCCTCCGCCGAGGCCGAAGGCCGCCGTGGAGAGGCCGAGGTCGCGGTTCATCGTCAGCGCCGCGAAGCCGACATTCACCCGGTCGACATAGGCGATGAAGTAGCACAGCACGAGGAAGGGGATCAGGCGCAGCCCGACCTTGCGCATCGTGCGGCCCTCGAAGGTGCCGCCGGGATCGGTGGGGGATGGGGTCGTCTGTGACAGGGTGGTCCGTGACATGGGGCTGTCCTCGTCGTCGGGTCCGGGGGCTATCGGTCGAAGCGGAAGAGCTTCGCGGGGGTGTCGCCGAGGATGATCCGGCGCTCGGCCGCGTCCGGCACCCACGTCTCAAGGTCGCGCAAAGCCGCGGCGGGGCTCGCCTGCGTCTCGAACTGCGTGTGCGGCCAGTCGCTGCCCCAGAGCAGCCGCCCGGCTCCGAAGGATGCCCGCAGGCGCTCGGCGGCTGCCCGCGCGGTCTGCCGGCCCGCCTCGCCGCTGCCGTTGCGATAGGCGCCCGACAGCTTCACCCAGACGCCGCCGCCGGCACCGAAGCCCAGGAGCTGTTCGAAGCCGGGATCGGCGATGCCCAGGGCGGGATCGATGCGGCCGAAATGATCGATCACGACCGGGATGCCCGCCGCGACCAGCGGCGGGAGAAGGTGGACGAGCCGGCGCGCCTCGGCCTGGACCTCGATCTGCCAGCCGAGATCCTTCACCCGCGCCAGATGGGTCTGCCAGACGGGCGCGCCGAGATCCGGGTCCGGCCGCCCGATCAGGTTGAGGCGCAGGCCCACCACCCCCGCCTCGGCCAGGTCGCGCATCGTCTCAGGCCCGGCCTCGGGCGCCAGCACGGCGATGCCGCGCAGCCGCTCCGGCGCCTGGCGCAGGGCCGTGAGCAGGTAGCCGTTGTCGGTGCCGAGGAAGCTCGGCTGGATCAGCACGCCGCGGGCCATGCCGTTCCGGTCCAGCATCGCCAGGTAATCGGCGATGCTCGCGTCGTAGTCGGGGGCGTAGCGCCGTTCGCCGGCCAGGGTGAGGGCGCGGGTGAAGACGTGGGCGTGGGTGTCCACCGCCGTGACGGCCGGGGAGGCCGGCTCGGCGGCGCGGGCAGATCCGGGAAGGGCAAGATCGGGAAGGGCAAGCCCTCCGGGAAGGCCGAGAGCGAGGCTGCCCGCGAGCAGGTCGCGGCAGAAGGTGCGCCGGTTCATCGAATCATCTCGGGGTTGGGGACGAGCCCGCCGTCGCGTCGCGCGTCCGGCAGGAGGAGGATCGCGAGGAGGACCAGCCCGTAGGCGGCCAGGGCGGACAGGCCGATCGCCGGACCGAGGCCGCAGATCTCGCTGAGCAGGCCGACGCCGAGGGGCAGCGCGGCGGAGGCGAGGCGCCCGGCGTTGTAGCAGAAGCCCATCCCGGTCCCCCTCAGGCCGGACGGGAAGAGCTCGCTGAACAGGGCCGCCAGGCTCGCCGGGATCCCGGCCGCGCAGAAGCCCAGGGGCGCGCCCAGCAGGAGCAGCACCCCATCGTCGACGGGGACCAGCAGGGAGAGGACGACCAGGGTCATGCAGCTCCCGGCGAAGAGCGCCACCGTCCGCCGCCGGCCGAGGCGGTCCACGAGCCCGCCGGCGACGAGGCAGCCCAGGCCGAAGGCCGCGATGATGATCGCGAGATAGAGGCCGGTTCCGAGCACCGAGGCGCCGCGCTCGGCGCTCAGATAGGTCGGCAGCCACGTGAACAGGGCGTGGAAGCCGCCATGGGCTCCCAGCCCGAGGAGTGCCCCGATCACCGTGGCCCGGCGCAGGCCGGGCGAGAAGATCGCGAGGGGGCCGGCGGCGGCAGGGACGGCCGCGGCTTCGTGGGGCCTCGCCGGTTCGGGCACGGAGCGGCGGAGATAGAGGATGAAGAGCGCCGGCGCGAGGCCGCAGGCGAACAGCACGCGCCAGGCGACCTCCGGCTCCAGCCATGAGAACGCGACGGAGGAGAGAAGCACGGCGGCGCCCCAGCCGATCGCCCAGCCCCCCTGGACGGCGCCCAGGGCCTTGCCGCGGTGCTCCGGCCGGATCGCCTCGGCCATCAGGACGGCACCGGCCGCCCACTCGGCGCCGAAGCCGAGTCCTTGCAGGAGCTTCAGCGCCAGGAGCTGCGTGAAGCTCTGCGCGAAGGCCGCCAGGAAGGTGGAGGCCGCGAACCACAGGATCGTGATCTGCAGGGCCCGGACCCGGCCGAGCCGGTCCGACAGGAACCCGCCGCTCCATCCCCCGAGAGCCGCCGAGACCAGGGTGGCGGTACCGATGAGGCCGGCATCCCCCCGGCTGAGCCCGAAGCTGGCGATCAGGGCCGGGATCGCCAGGCTGAACATCTGCACGTCCAGGGCGTCGAGCGACCATCCTCCGAGACAGGCCCAGAAGGTGCGACGCTCGGCCGGACCGGTCTCACGGTACCAGCGGAACACGGGGTTTCCTCCGTCCTCTTGAGAGGACTAGTCATCTATATGACTAGAGGAACACGGTTCCGGGCAGGCGTCAAGGCACCCCGGGACCGTCAGCGGATGTCGATGCGGTAGCGGAAGTCTGCGGCCGCGCCACGGGTGAGGCGCCACTCGATCGGGCAGCCGTCGAAGCCGAAGGCGAGGCGCTCGACCACGACGACGGGCGCGCCTTCCGCGATGCCGAGGCAGTCCCCGTCCGCCGCGGTCGCGGAGGCGACGGTCAGGGTCTCCTCGGCGCGAGCGACGATCTCGCTGCAGAGCCGCTCGTAGGCCGGGTAGAGGAGGTCGCCGATCTCCGGGAGCGGCACCGTGAGGAGAGGCGCGAAGCGCTCGGCCGGCAGCCAGATCTCCTCGGACAGGATTGGGCGTTCCTGCAGGAGGCGGAGGCGGACCAGTCGGATCGCCTCGGCACGCGCGTCGAGGGCGAGCGCCTCGCGCACGGCTGCGGGAGCCGGTCGGACTGCGCGCGACAGGATCCTGCCTTCCGGCACGACCTGACTTCCGTCCGGCCCGAGGTGCCGGAAGAAGCGGAACAGGGAGCGGTCGAAGCGAGGGCGCCGGACGAAGGTGCCGCGGCCCTGCTGCCGCTCCACCAGGCCATCGGCGACCAGGACGTCGATCGCCTTCCTCACGGTCCCGATGGCGACGCGATGCGTGGCGGCCAGTTCGGCCTCGGTCGGGATCGGCTCGCCCGATCGCCAGACGTTGCGCGCGATCTGGTGTGCGATCTCGTCGCGCAGACGCTGATAGAGCGGCAGGCGAAGGTCGGGTTGAGGCGTCGCGTTCGCTTTCATGTGGATGACTGTATGACCTGATTGTCCGTCGGCCAATGGGATCCGGCGGGGATGTCCGGTCCGGACGGTTCTGCCCCCGTCCGCGCGCCCCCGCCGTATCACGCGGCGCCTCGTCGGAGAGGCGATGTGTCCCTTGGAGCGGTGCCGCGAGCGGCGCCGATCGTGACGGCACGTCCCAGGGCAGGTCGGCTGCCGGCCGCGGTGGTGGACCAGGCCCGGCTCCATCCCGTCCTGGGGCACGGCCTCGGCGCCGTTGCTGGCCCGCGCCGCGCCAGACCGTTCGGCGGCCGGCCGCGCGGGCCCGCGCTGGCGTTTCATGCGGATCCCGGCCTCAGCCGTTCAGCCGCATGCCGTCATCCGGTTCGGTCCTTGTTTCTGCATGTTTTGGGCCCGGCCAACCAACGATTCCCGCCATCCGGCACCCCAATACTGACATGCGTCGATCGATTCGCATGTTTTTTCCCGATTGTGATCCACGTTTTTGCGCGTTATCAACGGATATGTCCGCGAACCCACCCATCGCCCGACGCGAGCTGATCGCCTCCCGCCTCGACGCCGGTCAGCCCGTCTCCGCGCCTGCCCTGGCCACGGAGTTCTCGATCTCCGAGGACGCGATCCGGCGGGACCTGCGCGCGCTCGCCGCCCAGGGTCGGTGCCGCCGCGTCTACGGCGGTGCCCTGCCTCTCGCGCCCTCGGCAGCCCCCCTGACCGAGCGCGTCCGGCAGGATCGCGACAGGAAGGAGCATCTGGCCGCTTTCGCCGCCACGACGGTCCGACCGGGCGAGCTCGTCTTCCTGGACAGCGGCAGCACCAACCTCGCCCTCGTCGGGCACCTTCCCGAGGACGCCGACGTGACGGTGGTCACGAACTCGGTGCCCATCGCCGCAGCCGTTCTCGCCCGGCAGGATCTTCGGCTCATCACGGTGGGGGGCGAGGTCAATCTGATGGTCGGCGGCTGCGTCGACGCCGCGGCGGCGATGCAGGTCGCGCGCATGAGCTTCGACCGGAGCTTCATCGGCGCCTGCGCGGTCTCGGACGTCGACGGCCTGTCGGCCCACGATTTCGATGACGCCACGTTCAAGCGCGCCCTGCTGGCGCGAAGCCGGCAGGCGGTCGTTCTCGTGACGACGGAGAAGCTCGGCACCACCGCCCGTCACCGCGTGGCCGAACTCCCGGATCTGAGCGCGGTCGTCGTCGAGGTCGACGCGCCGGACGACGAAGTCCGGATCCTGTCCGACGGCGGCGCGATGATCCTGCGTGCCGTCCAGGCGCGAGCGGCGTGATGGGCCACCACCCGGCGCCTTCCAGGCTTCCCGTCGACCGGCCGGGCGCCCGCCTCGCCACGCGGCTGTCGTTCCTCGTCGCCGGCTTCGGCATCGCCTGCTGGGCACCGCTCGTGCCGTTCGCCAAGGCCCGGCTCGGAGTGGATGACGCCACGCTCGGGCTCCTCCTCCTGTGCATCGGCGTCGGTTCGGTCGCGGCCATGCTGGCGACCGGTCCGTTGAGCGCCCGCTACGGCAGCCGACCCGTCATCGTCGCCGGCGGCTTCGGCCTGGCGCTCCTGCTGCCGCTTCTCGGGATGGCCGGCACGCCGCTGACGCTCGGCCTCGCCCTTCTCGCCTTCGGCGCCTCGCTCGGCTCCATCGACGTCGCAATGAACATTCACGCCGTGGAGGTGGAGAAGGCGGCCGGAACCCCGCTGATGTCCGGCTTCCACGCCCTCTTCAGCATCGGCGGGTTCTTCGGGGCGACGCTGATGACGCTTCTCCTCTCCGCGTCGGTCGGCGTTCTCGCCGCCACCGCCCTCGCCTCGGCCGCGATGGCGACCGCCATGATCGTCGCCTGGCCTCGCCTCCTGCGATCCGCTCAGGCCGGCGAGGGACCGCTCTTCGCGCGGCCGCGCGGCGTCGTCCTCCTGCTCGCGGCGCTCGCCGCGATCACCTTCCTCGTCGAGGGCGCCCTCCTCGACTGGAGCGCGCTCCTCATCACCGAGGCGGCCCTCGTCGGGACGGCGCAGGGCGGGCTCGGCTACATGCTGTTCGCCATCGCCATGACGGCGGGCCGTCTCGTCGGGGATGCGGTGACGGCCCGTCTCGGCGACCGGAGAACGATGGTGTTCGGCGGGCTCGGGGCCGTCCTGGGGCTGGCCGCCGTTCTGGCCGCGCCGGCCGCATGGCTGTCGCTGGCGGGCTTCGTCCTCGTCGGCCTCGGCGCGTCGAACATCGTGCCCGTGCTCTTCCGCCTCGCGGGCTCCCAGACGGCGATGCCTGCCGGGCTCGCGGTCGCGGCGATCACCACCGTCGGCTATGCCGGCATCCTGGTCGGCCCCGCCGGCATCGGTTTCGTGGCTGAGCATGTCGGTCTGACGACGTCGTTCTGGCTGCTGGCCGGGCTCCTCCTCGTCGTGCCGTTCTGCGCCCCGGCCGCGACCATGTCCGACACCTGAGAGGACCAGCCCATGCGGCGTGCACACGTCGCCCTGCGGACCCGCGATCTCGACGCGGCGACCGGGTTCTGGCGGACCTGGTTCGGCGCCGAGATCGGGGAGCCCTCTCGCAGCCGACGTCGCCACGGCTTCGTCTCGCGCTTTGCGCCCCTTGCCTCTGGAGCCGGCATCGAGCCGATGACGGGCCCTTGGGCCGCGGACGGCGCCAAGGAGGCGGGCGGCTCTGACCCCGTTGCGATCCCGCTCGGTAGCGAGGCCGCCGTCGATGCGATGGCAGACCGGTGCGCCCGAGCGGGGATCCTGTCATCGGGCCCACGGAGGACCGGCGACGGCTTCTACGAGGCGGTGATCACCATGCCCGACGGAACACCTGTCGAGATCACGGCCCGACGCCGCGCCGCCGGCCTCCGCTCATCCTCGGCGAGCGCGTCCCGCGCGCTGCGCGCCAGCCGAGCCGGGCTTGCCTGCAGAGGATCCGCCCTTCGCCACGTCCTCCTCCGGCAGGGGTCGTGTCGCTTCGCGGGGGTTCGCGGGAGATCCCGCCTGCGCGCCCTCACGGCGCTGTCGCAGGCGACATCTCCCGCGGAGTTGAACCGCTCCGGGTTTCTCGGAGGCGGCCTGTCCTAAGCAGGATTGCATGGCGCAAGTCCGCTGAGGCTCTTGTGTTCGCCTCATTGTCGCCGCCGAACCGGTGACCGCTTCGGTACCGGTCGTTCGCGACCGGCGGAACGACGCTCAGGTCAGGCGGCCGAGGCCTGGTCGCCGACGCGAGGCGGAAGGACGACGCACCGCATCGGCCGCCGCCTGTGGATGCGCCTCAGGCGTTCGCGCCGCCGTCGACCGTGAGGGCGGTTCCGGTGATCTGCCGCGCCGCAGGGCCGGCCAGGAACGCCACGGCGGCCGCGATGTCCTCGGGCCGGCCGTAATGGCCGAGCGCGGTCATCGCCCGCTGCCCGTCCGCCATCGCGCCGTCGGCGGGGTTCATGTCGGTGTCGGTCGATCCCGGCTGGACCAGGTTCACGGTGATGCCGCGGGGGCCGAGCTCGCGCGCCAGGCCCCGGTTGAACGCCAGCAGGGCGGATTTCGTCATCGAATAGACCGTCACGCCCGGGTAGGGCACGCGCTCGGCGAGGCACGAGCCGATCGAGATGATCCGGCCGCCCTCGCCGAGATGCGAGATGGCGGCCTGCGAGGCCAGCACGACCGCGCGGACGTTCACGGCGAGGAGCGCGTCGATGTCGGCGAGCGCCATCTCGGCCAGCGGGCCGCCCCGGGCGATGCCGGCATTGTTCACCAGGATGTCGAGCCCGCCGAGCGCCGCGACGGCCTCGCCCACCGAGCGCGTCACCGCCGCGGCGTCGGCGCTGTCGGCCTGGATCGCGACGGCGCGGCGGCCCTTCGCCTCGACGGCGCGGACGACCTCCGCCGCACGGTCGGCGGACCGCTCGTACGTGATGGCGACGTCCGCGCCCTTCTCCGCCAGCGCCAGCGCGATGGCGGCCCCGATGCCGCGGGAGGCGCCCGTCACGAGGGCGCGCCGTCCTGCAAGTTCGCTCATGGTCCCGTCTTTCTGTATCGATCGACACAGAAATCGCTAGGCGCGTTGTGGAGTGGGGTCAAGCGATTTATATAACGATCGATGCAGAATTCGCCGCCCACCAAACCTCCATGCGGGCCGCCGGGCCGCGGCCGCGGCCGGCCGCGCGGGTTCGACCGCGACGCCGCCCTGGCGGGGGCGATGCGCCTGTTCTGGCACAAGGGTTTTTCCGCGACCTCGATCGCCGAGCTGACCGAGGCGATGGGAATCGGCTCGCCGAGCCTCTACGCGGCGTTCGGCTCCAAGGAGGCCCTCTACGCCGAGGCCCTGCGCCATTACGGCGAGCGCTACGAGGCGTTGGCCTGGGGCAACTTCGCCGCGGCCAGGACCGCGCGCGGGGCGGTCGAGGCGCTGCTGATGGATTCGGCCGCCGCCCTGACCGGGTCCTGCGGGCGCGAGGAGCCGACCGGCTGCATGGTGACGCTCTCGGCCGCCGGCAGCGAGGGCCATGCGGAACTCGGGGCGATCGTGCGCGCCGCCCGGGCCTATGGGCTGGAGCGGGTCCGGGCGCGCCTCGCCCGCGCGGTGGCCGACGGCGAGATCGACCCGTCGGTCGACATTGCGGCCCTGGCCCGGTTCGTGATGACGGTGCAGAACGGGATGTCGCTCCAGGCGCGCGACGGCGCGAGCCGGGCGGAGCTCGAGGCGGTGGCCGCCCACGCGATGCTGGTGTGGGACGCGCGCCTGCGCGGCTGAGGGCCGGGATCCCTCCGGAGCCGCAAGGCTGATCGTCAGACGACTCGGCCGGCGGTGAGCGGGCCGGCCCGCATGGCAGCGCATGCAGGTCAAGTTCTTACACAGTCCGCCGCGCCGCGCGCGCGTCGATTGACGGCCCGCTTCCGGCATCGATAGGGTGCCGGAATGCCCTCAGCCTCGCTCGTCTCATCCGCCGCCCGCCCCGCCATGCCGGTGCTGGCCGCGCTCAGCGTCGCGCATCTCCTGAACGACACGCTGCAATCGATGATCCCGGCGATCTATCCGCTGGTCAAGGACGCCTACCACCTCGACTTCGCGCAGATCGGCCTCATCACGCTCGCCTTCCAGGTCACGTCCTCGCTGCTGCAGCCGCTGCTCGGCTACGTGACCGACCGCCGGCCGTGGCCGCACGCGATGGTGGCCGGGATGGCCGCGACGCTGGCCGGGATCCTCGGCCTGTCCTTCGCGTCGAATTACGGGATGGTGCTGGCCGCGGCGGCGCTCGTCGGCACGGGCTCGGCCGTCTTCCATCCGGAGGCGACCCGGATGGCGCGCCACGCCGCGGCGGGACGCCAGGGCCTCGCGCAGGGCGTGTTTCAGATCGGCGGCCATGTCGGCTACGCGATCGGCCCGCTGCTCGCCGCCGCCATCGTGGTCCCGCACGGCCAGGCGAGCCTGTCCTGGTTCTCAGGAATCGCGATTCTCGCGATGCTGCTGATGTCCTGGACCGTCTCGCTCTACACGAGCGCGCGCCGCCAGCAGGCTGCCGCGGGCACGAAGCAGGCGGAGGGGAAAGCGGCGATGCCGGCCGGTCGCGTCGCCTTCGCGATGACGATCCTGGTCCTGCTGCTGATGTCGAAGAACGCCTACCAGGCGAGCTTCACCTCCTACTACACGTTCTACCTGATCGAGCGGTTCGGGGTGAGCGTGCAGGCCTCGCAGCTGATGCTGTTCGCCTTCCTGGTGGTCGGCGCGGCGGGCGTCATCCTGGGCGGCATGCTGGGCGACCGGATCGGCCGCGGGCGCGTCATCTGGATCTCGATCCTCGGCCCGCTGCCCCTCGCGCTCCTCCTGCCGCATGCCGACCTGTTCTGGACCGGCGTGCTCGGCGTGCTCGCCAGCTTCATCATGGCGAGCGCCTTCTCGTCGATCCTGATCTACGCGATCGACCTCGTGCCCCACCGCGTCGGCCTCGTCGGCGGCCTGTTCTACGGCCTGTCGTTCGGGCTCGGCGGGCTCGCGGCGGGCGGGCTCGGCCTCCTGGCCGACCGGCTCGGCATCGTCGAGGTGTTCCGCCTCTGCGCCTACCTGCCGGCCATTGGGCTCCTGGCCTTCCTGCTGCCGCGGCGGGTGTGAGGGCGGGCCGGACCGCGGCCCGGCCCGAGATCGCCCCCCGTCACGCGGCCGGGCGTGACGCCGGCATCCCGCCCCGGAGCGCGGTGTAGCTCGTGATCAGGTTGCGGTAGTCCGGGATGTGGTCCGACACCAGGGTCGCCAGCCCCTCCACGTCCCGGCGCCAGTCCCGCTGCAGCTCGCAGGCGACCGCGAACCAGTTCATCAGCTGCGCGCCCGCGGCGGTCATGCGGCTCCAGGCGGCCTCGCGCACGGCCTCGTTGAAGGTGCCGGACGCGTCCGTGACCACGAACACCTCGTAGCCCTCCGCGATCGCCGACAGGGCCGGGAAGGCGACGCAGACCTCCGTGACGACCCCGGCGATGATCAGCTGCCGGCGTCCGGTGGCCTTGATGGCGGCGACGAAGTCGGGGTTGTCCCAGGCGTTGATCTGGCCGGGCCGGGCGATGAAGGGCGCGTCCGGGAACTTGGCCTTCAGCTCCGGCATGATCGGGCCGTTCGGCCCCTCCTCGAAGCTGGTGGTCAGGATGGTCGGCAGCCGGAAGAACGCGGCGAGGTCGGCGACGGCCAGCACGTTGTTCTTGAACCGGTCCGGGTCGACGTCGCGCACCAGGGACAGGAGCCCGGCCTGATGGTCGACCAGGAGGACGACGGCCTGGTCGAGGTCGAGGCGGGAATAGGGCTTGGTCATCGTCGTCTCCGTCGCTCGGGCGCCCCCGGCGCCGTCGTGATGGGCTGACTGTGCCGTGCCGCCGCTCGATAGAAAACAGAAACGATCGAAATTCATCGTTTCCAAAAATACGCTCTTCACCCGAATGGGATTGCCCGGAGGCCGCGCCTGGTCGGCACGAACTCGCCTCGCGCGGTCATCCGTGCTCAAAGTCGCCGGTCTCGCGTCCGGTCCTCGGAGGCGGCTCCCGCGAGCCGCCCTCGCACCCCGTCGCACCGGACCGACCCCGGAGAGCATCCCATGAGCGATCAAGCCGAGTACGTGCCGCCGAAGGTCTGGACCTGGGACCGGGAGAGCGGCGGCCGCTTCGCCAGCATCAACCGCCCGGTCGCGGGGGCGACGCACGAGAAGGCGCTGCCGGTCGGCCGCCATCCGCTCCAGCTCTACTCGCTCGGCACGCCGAACGGGCAGAAGGTCACGATCCTGCTGGAGGAGCTGCTCGCCCTCGGTCATGCCGGCGCCGAGTACGATGCCTGGCTGATCCGCATCGGCGACGGCGACCAGTTCGGCTCGGGCTTCGTCGCGGCCAACCCGAACTCGAAGATCCCGGCCCTCGTGGACCGCAGCGGCGCGACGCCGGTCCGGGTGTTCGAATCGGGCGCGATCCTGACCTACCTCGCCGAGAAGTTCGGCGCCTTCCTGCCGACCGAGCCGGCGGCGCGGGCCGAGACGCTGTCCTGGCTCTTCTGGCAGATGGGCTCGGCGCCGTTCCTGGGCGGCGGCTTCGGCCACTTCTACGCCTACGCGCCGGCGAAGCTCGAATACCCGATCAACCGCTACGCCATGGAGACCAAGCGCCAGCTCGACGTGCTCGACCGGCGGCTCGCCGAGACGGAGTTCGTGGCGGGTGACGCCTACACGATCGCCGACATGGCGATCTGGCCCTGGTACGGCGGCCTGGTGAAGGGCTGGCTCTACGGCGCGGCCGAGTTCCTGGCGGTCGGGGAGTACCGCCACGTGGGGCGCTGGGCCGACCAGATCCTGGCGCGGCCGGCGGTGCAGCGCGGGCGCAAGGTCAACCGCCTCACCGGCGAGCCCGCCGACCAGCTCCACGAGCGCCACGACGCGAGCGACTTCGACACGAAGACCCAGGACAAGCTCGCCGAGAAGTAGACGCGCGCGGTGCGGGATCCGGGGTGGCGGGCGGGAGCGCCCGGCTCCCCTCTCCCGTCACCCGGCGACCGCGGCGCGGGCCGCCTCGATCAGGTCATTGGCCAGCGCCTCGTCGTCGACCGCCCGCGCGAGGACGACGGCCCCGACGAGGGTCGACAGGTTCGCCAGGGCGCGCTGCTTGCGGCGCTCCTTCGCCACCTTCGGCATCAGCTCGGCCAAGAGGCCGGCGAGGCCCCGGACGCCGTGGGTGAAGCGCGCGCGCACCGAACTGCCCGGCGGCTCGCGGGCGACGTCGTTGGCGAGCGCGGCGAGCGGACAGCCCCGGCCGGGGGACTGGACGTGCCCGAGGGAGAGATAGTTCGCGATCAGCGCGTCCAGCGTCCCCCGGTTCTCCTCGGCGAGGGCCGCGTCGAACGCCTCGACCGCCAGCGCGTCCTTGTTGGCGAACTGCCCGTAGAACCCGCCATGGGTGAGGCCGGCGGCCGCCATGATGTCGGCGACGCCGACGCCGTGCAGGCCGCGCTCGCGAAACAGGGTCGCGGCGACCTCGACCACCCGTTGACGGTTGAGCTTGGCTTGCTCCTGCGAGACTCTGGGCATGGCGCGATCCTTCGCTGGAAGCTCCGATATAGATGCCTGGCGTCCTTGATGAAGGGCGCCGATCGCGCCTGCCGCAGGGCTGTTCGGGGAAAGACGAGGCGCGGGATTTCCCCTCTCCCCGCGACGAAGTCGGGCTTGCCCGACTTCGCACCTTGCTTGGCAGATCTCGGGCAAGCCCGGGATCTGGCGGGGAGAGGAGAACCCGCGCCCCTCTTGTTGCGGCGCGCGCCTGCAGGCAGCGCCCTCACACCGAGACGGGCAGCCCCGACGGCGCGCCGGCGGTGCCGGGATGCGCCGCCGCCCCGGCCTCGCCCGGCCGGCGGACCCGGAACCACAGGGCGTAGAGCGCGGGCAGGAACAGCAGGGTCAGCACCGTCCCGACGCCGACGCCGCCGATCAGCACGTAGGCCAGCGCCCCCCAGAACACCGAGTGGGTCAGCGGGATGAAGGCCAGCATCGCGGCCGCCGCCGTCAGGATGACGGGGCGCGCCCGGCGCACCGTCGATTCCACGATGGCATCGTAGTCCGACAGTCCCGCCGCCCGGTCGTGATGGATCTGGTCGACCAGGATCAGGGTGTTGCGCATCAGGATGCCCGACAGCGCGATCAGCCCGAGGATCGCGTTGAAGCCGAAGGGCTGGTGGAAGACCAAGAGCGTCGGCGCGGCCCCGACCAGGCCGAGCGGGGCGGTGGCGAAGACCATGACCATGGTGGTGAACGAGCGCACCTGGATCATGATGACGGTGAGCGTCACGATCAGCATCAGCGGGAAGACCGCCACCAGCGACGCCATCGCCTTCGCGCTCTCCTCCACCGCGCCGGCCGTGTCGATGCGGTAGCCGGGCGGCAGCGTCGCCTTGATCGGCGCGAGCAGGGGGAAGATCTGCGCGTGGATGTCCGGCGGCTGCCGGCCGTCGCGCACGTCGCCCTGGACACGGACATACGTCTCGCGGTTGTAGCGCTTGAGCACCGCGTCCTCGTTGCGGGTCTCGAGCCGCGCGACCTGGGACACCGGCACCTGGCGCCCGTCCTTCGTGGCGAGCGTCAGGTCGCCGATGTCGCCGAGCGAGCGCCGCTCGGGGCCGGGGCTGCGCAGGAGCACGTCGACCGCGCGCAGGTTCTCGCGCACCTGGGTCGCCGGCGTGCCGGTCAGGTAGCTCTGCAATTGCTGCCCGGCCTCCTTCGGCGTCAGGCCGATCAGGCGCAGGCGCTCCTGGTCGAGGACGAGGCGCAGGTTCGGGGTCTTGTTGCCCCAGTCGAGGTGGACGAGCCGCATGTTGGGGTTGGCCGCCATCACCTCGGCCACCTGCGCGGCGATGCCCCGGATGACGTCGAGGTCGGGCCCGACCACCCGGAAGGCGACCGGGAAGCGGATCGGCGGCCCGAACACGATCTGCAGCACGCGCACCCGCGCCTCGGGGAACCGGCCCTCGTCGACGAGCCGGCGCACCTTGGCCCGGAGCACGTCGCGGGCTTGCGAATCGGCGGTCTGGACGACGATCTGCGCGAAGGCCGGATCGGGCAATTCGGGGTCGAAGGAGAGCACGAAGCGCGGCATGCCCTGGCCGACATAGCTCGTGATCTCGCGCGCCTCCGGCAGTTCCCGCAACGCCGCCTCGACCTTCCTGACGCTCGCCTCCGTGGTGGCGAAGGCCGAGCCCGTCGGCAGCGTCACCTCGACGATCAGCTCGGCCCGCTCGGAATTGGGGAAGAACTGCTGCTCGACCTTGCCCATGGCGGCCACGGCGCCGGCGAACAGCGCCACGGTGATGCCGGCGGCCATCCACTTGTGGTCGACCGAGAGCCGCACGATCCGGCGCAGGCGCTGGTAGTTCCTGGTGGCGTAGATCGCGTCGTGCCCGCCTTCGACCTCTTTGATGGTCGGCAGGAGCTTGACCCCGAGATAGGGCGTGAAGGTCACCGCCACGACCCACGAGACGATCAGCGAGAAGGCCACCACCCAGAAGATGTTGCCGGCATACTCGCCCGCCGTGGAGGCGGCGAAGCCCACCGGCAGGAAGCCCGCGATGGTGACCAGCGTGCCGGTGAGCATCGGGGCGGCGGTGGCGCTCCAGGCGTGGGTGGCCGCCGCGATCCGGTCGGCGCCCTCCTCCATGCGCACCACCATCATCTCGATGGCGATGATCGCGTCGTCGACGAGGAGCCCCAGCGAGATGATGAGCGCCCCGAGCGTGATCCGGTCGAAGTCGCGGCCGGTGACCATCATCACCACGAACACCGCCGAGAGGGTGAGCGGCACCGCGAGCGCCACCACGATGCCGACCCGGAAGCCGAGCGCCACGAGGCTGACCACGATCACCACCCCGAGGGCGGTGAAGAACTTGACCATGAACTCGTGGATCGCGTCGTCGATGACCTTCGCCTGGTCGGTGATCTTGGTGAAGGTGACGCCGGTCGGCAGTTCCCGGTGGATCGCCGCCTCCTCGGCGGCGAGCGCCGCGCCCAGCGCGAGGCCGTTGAAGCCCGGCTTCATCACGAGGCCGAGCATCAGGGCGGGCTCGCCGTCGTTGCGGATCGCGAAGGACTTGGGATCCTCGTAGCCGCGCCTGACCTCGGCGATGTCGCCGAGCTTGAGGCTGCGGTCGCCGGCCGCGACCGGCAGCTCGCGGATCGCGTCGAGCCCGTCGATGGCGCCGTCGAGCCGCAGGTACACGCGCGGGCCGGTGGTCTCGACGAAGCCCGCCGGCGTCACGTCGTTCTGGTTGGCGAGCGAGGCCAGGAGCTGCTGGCCGGTGATGCCGAGGGTGGCGAGGCGCTGGTACGAGATCTCGACGAAGATCTTCTGGGCCTGCTCGCCCAGGATGTTGATCTTCTCGACCCCGGGCACCCGCAGGAGGCGCTGGCGCAGATCCTCGGCCCGCAGCACCAGGTGCCGTTGCGGCAGGCCCTTCGCCTGGAGCGCGTAGAGGGCGAAGTAGATGTCCGAGAACTCGTCGTTGAACAGCGGCCCGAGCACCCCGCGCGGCAGGCTGGCGGCCTGGTCGGAGAGCTTCTTGCGCGCCTGGTAGAACTCCGATTGGAGCTTGGCCGGCGGCATGTTGTCCTTGAAGACGACCTTCATCAGCATCAGGCCGGGCCGCACCGTCGTCTCGACGCGGTCGTAGTAGACGAGCTCCTGCAGGCGCTTCTCGAGCGGGTCGGCGACCTGGCGCTGCATCTCGTCGGTGGTCGCGCCGGGCCAGGCGGCCGACACCGCCATCACCTTCACGGTGAAGGCGGGGTCCTCGGCCCGCCCGAGCTTCTGGAAGGCGAACAGGCCCGCGCCGGTGAGCGCCAGGAGGAGGAAGAGCGTGACGGCCCGCTCGCGGACCGCCAGCGCCGAGAGGTTGAAGCCGCTCATCGGGATGCTCCCGTCAGGCTGACGGGCGTTTGGCGCACGATCTGGCCCGGCTTCAGGAGATGGGCGCCGAGCGCCACGATCCGGTCGCCCGGGCTCAGGCCGGACGCGACCTCCGCGCTCTCCTCCGACAGGCGGGCGACGGCGACCGGCTGGGCGGCGACCGTCCCGGTCGCGGCGTCGATCTTCCAGACCGCCGAGCCCTTACCCGAATCGAACAGGGCCCCGAGGGGCACCGCGACCGCCGGGGCGCGCTCGGCCTCCGCGGGCTTGAGCCGGAGCGTCACGGTCGCCCCGAGGGGCGCGTCTTCGCCGCCGCCGGAGAGGATGTAGCGCGCCCGGTAGGTCCGGGTGAGCGGGTCGGCGGTGGCGGACAATTCCCGCAAGGCCGCCGGATAGGTCGCCTCGCCCTCGGCGTAGAGCGTGGCGGAGGCCACCCCCGTCGCGAGCCGCCGGCTCGCCTCGGGCAGGAAGATCTCCGCCTCGCGCGAGCCGTCCCGCGCCAGCCGGACGACGGTCTGGCCGGCCGCGACCACCTGGCCCGGCTCGCTCGGCACCTCCATCACGACGCCGTCGGCATCGGCCTGGAGCTCGGCATAGCCGGCCTGGTTCTCGATCTGGCTCGCCTGGGCCTCGGCGGCGGCGAACTGGGCGGCGGCCGCATCCGCCGCGGCCTTGTTCTGATCGTAGGCCTGGCGGGAGGTCCAGCCCTCGGCCACGAGCTTGCGGCTGCGCTCCTCGTCGGCCCGGGCCTTCACCATCTGGGCCCGCGCGGCCTCGACGGACGAGCGGGCGGCGTTGAGCGCGAGGGTGAAGTCGGTCCGGTCGAGGCGCATCAGCGCCTGCCCGCGGCGCACATGCTGGCCCGGATCGACGAGCCGCTCGAAGATCTTGCCGCCGACGCGAAACCCGAGGTTGCTCTCCGTCCGGGCCCGGATCACCCCGGTGTAGCGCGCGATGCCAGCGGCCCCCGGCGCGACCTCGACGGTCTGGACCAGGGGCGGTTCCGGCGTCACCGCGGTCTCCGCCGGCGAGCACCCGGCCAGGGCCAGTCCGGCGAGCCCGAGCATCCATCTCCTGTCCATCGACCGTCTCCCCGCGCTCGTTGATGGGGGTTTTTAGATGTCGATCATCATATATTCTCGCGTGCGGCCGGCGTCAATGGCGCCGCCCGGCCGACAGCCATCCGCCGACCCGACCCGGGATGAGAAGACCGGCCTGCCGTCAGTCCACCGGATGCCCAGGTGGGCCGGCGACGCCTGCTGGGCACCCTGAGACGAGCCGATCCCGAGCCCGGACAGGGCGGCCCGCCGCATGCTGGCCGCGCCGTGAACCTGGATCTGCTGGCCCTCGCCGCGGGCGGCGCCGGTCTCGATTCCGAGATGCCGCAGCACGCGCGGCCACAGGTCGCTCGTCAGGACGAGGTGGACGAGCGGCGCCTGGCCGAGATCCTCCGGCCCGGACAGCCGCGCCGCCAGGGCCGGACAGCAGCAGATGATCCTGGGGTCGCCACGAGGGGGCGGCCTCAGCCGGCCTCGTCCGTGACGTAGCCCTTCAGCCGGTCGTCCCGGCGCGCAGCCGCGTCGCGGGCCTTGGGGTCGCCAAAGCCCCCTCCCCCCGGCACGGTCAGGATCAGGCGCCGGCCGGCCGGCACGGGCTGCCAGCCCTTGCCCCGCATCCGCGTGCCATCGTCGAGGTGCACGCCGCCGGGCGCCCCGTCCCCTCCCCCGTCGCGGCCGCGGGCCGGGTTGTCGATCCGGTCGAACATCGCCGAGAAGTCGAATTCGTGCCCTTCCGCCGCGGCGATCTCGATGACCTGGCCGAGGCCGCCGCGAAAGGTGCCGTCGCCGCCGGAATCCGGCCGCAGCTCCTTGCGCCAGATCACCACCGGCCCGGTCTGCTCGGTCGCCTCGATCGGCATCGTGTGGACGCCTGACGGGAAAGCGGTGGCCGACAGGCCGTCGAGGCCGGGCCGCGCGCCCATGCCGCCGGAATTGAACATCAGGACCTCGGCCCGCCGGCCCGGCCCGCCCGCGACCGGGCGCAGGGACAGGTGGATGTTCCACAGCGACGCCGCGCCCTCGGCGAGCACCTGGCCCGGCAGGGCCTGGGCGAGCGCCCCCAGCACCAGGTCCGGCACCAGGTGGCCGAGCACGTGGCGCAGGCTCACGGGGGCCGGCCGCTCGGCGTTGAGGATGTTGACCGGCGAGGAGACGGTGAAGAAGGCGAGCGAGGCGGCGTTGTTCGGGATGTCGGGCGCCACCACGCATTTGAGCGCGTAGGAGGCGTAGGCCTTGGTGTAGATGATCGGCACGTTGATGCCCCAGCGGCTCACCGGGGCGCTGCCGTCGAAATCGACGTGGACACTCTCCTCGCCGATCGTGACCGCGACCGCGAGGGGAATCGGCGCGTCGTAGCCGTCGGTCATCAGGGTGTTGGACCACGTCCCCTTCGGCAGCGCGCGGATGCGCTCGGCCATGGCGGCGTGCGTGCGCCCGAAGATGAAGTCGGTGAGCGGTTCGAGGGTGGACAGGCCGGTCTCGCGCATCATCGCGACGAGGCGGCGGTGGCCGACCTCGTTGCAGGCGGCGAGCGAGTAGAAGTCGCCGACGACCTGGTTCGGCTCGCGCACGTTCCGGCGCAGGATCCGCACCAGGTCGCGGTTGACGGTGCCGCGGTCGATGAACCGCATGATCGGGATCTGGATCCCTTCCTCGTAGACCGACTTCCCGTCGGCTCCGAAGCCGCGCCCGCCGACATCGACCACGTGGGCGGTGCAGGCGAAGAAGCCGACGAGCACGCCGTCGAGGAAGGAGGGCGACACCATGGTGATGTCGTGCAGGTGCCCGGTCCCGAGCCAGGGATCGTTGGTGACGTAGGTGTCGCCCTCGTGCATCTCGTCGGCCGGGATCTCCGCCATGAAGTTCCCGACCGCCTCCGCCATGGTGTTGACGTGGCCGGGCGTGCCGGTGACCGCCTGGGCGAGCATGCGGCCTCTCGGATCGAACACCCCGGCCGAGAGGTCGCCCGCCTCGCGCACCGAGGTCGAGAAGGCGGTGCGCAGGAGGGTCGTCGCCTGCTCCTCGACGACCGAGATCAGCCGGTTCCACATCACCTGCAGGCGGATGGCGTCGATCGCGCTCATGAGCGGTGCTCTTTCCGGACCAGCAGGAGGGAGCCGTCGCCCTGGAGCACGGCATCGAACCGGGGGTTGAGGATCGTCGAGGTCTCGCGCTCGACGATCACCGCCGGACCGGCGACGCGGTCGCCGGGTGCCAGCGCGTCCCGGGCCACCACCGCGCTGTCGCAGGGGGCGCCGCTCGCGGGATCGAACACCGCGCGCCGGGCCGCAGGTGCGGGGATCGGCCGCCCGACCGGGTCGAGGGCGTGGCGGGCGGGTGCGGCGGGCGTGTCCCGCACCGCCACCGAGACGGTGACGATCTCGATGTCGAGCCCCGCGAGCCCGTCGACCGGCCGGCCGAAGAAGCCCGCGTAATGCTCGCGAAAGAGGTCGCCCAGGACGGCGGCATCGCCGTCCGCGAAGGCGCGGTCCGGCAGCGGCACCGGGATCTCCCAGCCCTGGCCGGCATAGCGCATGAAGGCGGTGACCTCGCGGGTGAGGGGTGCTGCCGTGCCGGTCCGGACGAAGCCCTCGGCCGTCTCGCGCAAGGCCGCGAGCTGCGCCGTGAGGCCCGCCCCGTCGAAGGCCGAGAGCCGGAAGAGGCGCGAGCCCACGGCCTCGTAGCCGAACGGCGCCTTGAGGAAGCCGATCGCCGAGCCGACGCCGGCCCCCGCCGGCACCAGGCAGAGGTCGATCTCGAGCTTCTCGCACAGGCGCGCGGCGTGGAGCGGCGCGGCGCCCCCGAAGGCGATCATCACCGTGCCGGCGAGGTCGCGGCCGTTCTCGACCGCGTGGACGCGGGCGGCATTGGCCATGGTCTCGTCGACGACCTCGCCGATCCCGAAGGCCGCCGCCACCGGCGCGAGCCCGAGCGGATCGCCGACCTGCGCCCTCACGGCCGCCTCGGCCACCGCGGGCGACAGCCGGATCGCCCCGCCCGCGAAGGCCTCCGGGTCGAGCTTGCCGAGGATCAGGTCGGCGTCGGTGATGGTCGCCTGCGTGCCGCCGCGGCCGTAGCAGGCCGGGCCCGGCTCCGAGCCGGCGCTCTCCGGCCCGGTCTGGATCCGGCCCATCGCGTCGACCGAGGCGATCGAGCCGCCGCCGGCCCCGATCTCGATCATCTCGATCACCGGAATCGAGACCGGGATGCCGGAGCCCTTCGCGAAGCGGGCGGTGCGGGCGACCTCGAAGCTGCGCGCCGTGCGCGGCTGACCCTCCTCGATCAGGCAGATCTTCGCGGTGGTGCCGCCCATGTCGTAGGAGACGGTGCTGGGCAGAGCGAAGCGCCTGGCCACGTCGGCGGCGAAGATCGCCCCACCCGCCGGCCCCGATTCGACCAGGCGGATCGGGAAGGCGGCGGCGGTCTCGAGGGAGACGAGCCCGCCGCCCGAATGGATCATCACCACCGGGCACGCGGCGCCGGCCTCCCGCAGCCGGACCTGGAGGCGGCCGAGGTAATCCGCCATCAGCGGCTGCACATAGGCATTGGCGCAGACGGTGTTGAACCGCTCGAACTCGCGCATCTGCGGCGAGACCTCGCAGGAGAGCGAGATCGGCGCGCGCACCCGGCGTGCCAGGATCTCGCGGGCGCGCCGCTCGTGGGCCGGGTTGGCGTAGGCGTGGATGAAGCCGACCGCCACCGCCTCGTAGCCGCCGGCCGCCAGGGTCTCGGCGAGGGCTTCGAGCCCGGCTTCGTCGAGGGCCAGAAGCTCCTCGCCCGAGGCGCCGATCCGCCCGCGCACCGTGAAGCGGTCCTCCCGCGGCACGAGCGGCGCCGGCAGCCGGATGTGCAGGTCGTACTGCGCGAAGCGGTTCTCGGTCCGCATCTCGATCACGTCGCGGAAGCCTTCCGTCGTCACGAGGGCCGTCCGGGCGCCGCGCCGCGCGATCAGGGCGTTGGTGGCGAGCGTGGTGCCGTGGATCGCGAGGTCGAGATCGGCCAGCGTGATCCCGGCCTCCCGGGTCAGGGTCGCGAGGCCGTCGAGGATCGCCTTCTCGGGCGCCGCGTAAGCAGTCAGCACCTTGGTCGAATGCAGGCGGCCCCGCACGTCGAGGACGAGGTCGGTGAAGGTGCCGCCGATATCGGCGCCGAGGCGGATCTGCTGGGGTGTCGTCATGCCCGCATGGACCTTGGCGCTTGTTTGACGTGGACGCATCGCATGGCGAGCAGGCCGATTCTTATCCCACCCGCGACCTCATCCTGAGGTGCTGCTGCTTGCAGCAGCCTCGAAGGAGGGTTCCAGAAATCGCGACGATATCTGGAGTTATCCTTCGAGGCGAGCAAAGCTCGCACCTCAGGATGAGGTCGCGGGTGGGGTGAGCCGACAACGCTCGCATTGAGGTTCCTAAACGTTCCACGTGGGCTGAAAAACCGAAGAAGGTGTGGTCACCGGAAAGCTCTCCTTGTCGATCGCCTACGGTCCCGTCGTCCTACGTCATCCGCCGCCTCCGCATCGCCATCAGCTCGGCCGCGGGATGGTACCTGCCCTCCCCGGCCAGGCGCACGAGCCGCCGGAAGTAGCCGCCCGGGTTGCGGATCCGGTCCCGACCCGAGGCCACGTCGTCGTCGTGGAGCTGGGCCACGATGAGGACGAGAACTGCCGCCCGGTATGGGCCAAGCCCGTCGCAGGCCTCCGCCCAGGCGCTCGGATGCGCCCCGATCGAGGCCCGCAGCCGCCGGCCGGCATCGAGAACCTCGTGCTCGTGCCGGATGTCGCCGCCGACGAGGTCGCGCAGCACCGGGCAGGCGGCGACGACCAGCGACGGCGGCAGCTCCGGTCCCGGCCGTCCGGTCCGGCGCGAGGCTTCAACCTTCCCCGACGAGTCCTTGCTCCAAGCCTCGCTAGGAGATCCTTTCTCTGTTTCTACGTGGGGGCATCCGGTGCCGTCACAGCCGGCGCCATAGAAGCGGTCCTCGATCATCTGGCGCAGCTCTCCCCAGGCGTCGAGGATGCGTTCGGGATCGCCGGCGCTGCGCCGCTCCGGCGTCCTCGCCTCCAGGCTCGCCCGGGCCGCCGCGAGGTCGGCGATGCTCGTCTCGGGATGGCGGGAGGCGAGGGCCTGCAGCGCCTCCGCGACGGCGCGGCGGTGCATGGTCAGGAGGTCGAAAGCGCGGCGGCGGCGTTCGCGCGCCTCGGCCCGGGCCTGGATCGCCCCCGCCCAGTCGCCCCGCCGCGCGTGGAGCGGCGTCAGGTCGAACCCGAAGGCGTCGACGATCGTGCCGTCGCGGGAGCGGACGGCGTAGCGCTTGCCGTTGGCCGAGTCCTTCGGCGTCACCAGCTCCAGGGCGACGAGGTCGCGCAAGGCGTAGCGTACGGCGCGCTCCGACAGCCCGGTGCGCGACACCAGGTACTCGTTCGACGGCCAGACGATCAGGCGCGCCCAGTCCTGCTCGCCCCAGGCGGCGACCAGCTCGGACAGCACCAGCCGCAGGGCCGGACGCAAGGCCAGCGCCTTCGCGGCCTCACGGGCGGAGGCGGACAGGTCCCTGCGCGTGACCGTGCGCCCGTCCTCGAGGGCGCGTCTCTTCCCGGTGAGGGCGGCGCGCGTCAGCGGCCGGCCCCCGGTCTGAACCATCTCCACTCCACACCTCCTTGGACGGAGGCAAAGCGGGACCGTTCGCCCGAGCGGGCGTCATTGACGGTGGATGCGGGAACCGCTAGAAGGAGGGTGTCAATCCGGTCTTCGAGCGGCGGCTTCCCCAGCCCCGTTATGAGATCCAAAAAAGCGCCGAGGTCCCCACCTCGGCGCTTTTTGCTTTGCCGCGTCTACATGTTCGGTCCCTTGAAAGCCTGCTCGAGCGCGTGGATGATCGCGAGGCGGCGGTTCGGGAACTTGCCCTGGCGCACCGCCTCATCGATCGCCTGCTGCACCGGGGCCGGCACCCAGACATTCGTCTCCAGCTCTCCGGACGCCTTGCGGGCCTCGCGGAGCTTCTTGACGCGCTGAGACGGGGTGTCGGCCATCGATTCGGCTCCACGACTCGTAACGTTACGAGTCGTGTCACGAGTCGGCGCCGCCCCGCAACGCGGAGTCGAGATTCGGCGGTGGATGTTAATTTCGATTCACAGCCGAATCGGGCGCGCTGCCCGCGACAGGTGGCGATTCGCGGTGATCTGTCGTTGCCGCACCCCGGCCCGTAATGAGTCGGAAAAGGTTCCGTACAAGACTCGGTCGAATCGTCGGCAATAGTCGGAGAATGGCCTGATCCTCTTGCGCGACACGGACGTCGCGCGGTTGGAGCCGCAGCGCGCCGCCCGGCGCGGGACCGCCTCGGCGGCATCGCTTCCCTTCCGCCGCCTGGACCGTATTCTGGCGGTCGATCACCGGGAGGGGGCAGGACCGTGGAGCCGCGCGCCGCAGGGGCCGGGCGCCCGCGTCCCGCCCGAGGGAGCCCAGCCATGAGACGCTTCGCCGTCACCGCGTTCGGCCGTCCGCTCTGCACCCTGGTCGAGGACGATCCGGTGCCGCACGGCACCGAGGTGGTGCTCGACCTCGAGCGCTGCGGCGTCTGCCACACCGACCTGCACCTGCGCGAGGGCCATTACGACCTCGGCGGCGGCCGGCGCCTCGATCTCGCCGCGCGCGGGATGACCCTGCCGGCCACCCTCGGCCACGAGATCCTCGGCCGCGTCAGGGCCGCCGGGCCGGAGGCCGGGGCGGTGGAGATCGGCCGGCGCGTCCTCGCCTATCCGTGGATCGGCTGCGGCACCTGCCACCGCTGCCGCGACGGGGAGGAGAACCTGTGCGCGGCCGGGCGCTGCCTCGGCGTGCACCGGCCCGGCGGCTTCGCCGAGGCGGTCGTGGTGCCCCATCCCCGGTACCTGATCGACGTCGAGGGCCTCGATCCCTCGGCGGCGGCGACGCTCGCCTGCTCGGGGCTGACCGCCTACTCGGCGCTCCGCAAGGTCGGCGGCGATCCGGCCCGCGACTGGCTGCTGCTGGTCGGCGCCGGCGGGCTCGGGCAGAGCGCGCTGAGCCTCGCCCGGGCCCTCGGCCACCACCGCATCGCGGTCGCCGATACGGCGCCGGACAAGCGCGCCCGGGCGGCTTCGCTCGGCGCCGACCTCGTCCTCGATCCGGCCGATCCGGGCGCCCGCGCCGCGCTCCTCGACCTCGAGACCGGGCTCGCGGCGGCGATCGACTTCGTCGGCACGCCCGAGACCACGCGCTTCGCCCTCGACTCCCTGCGGCGCGGCGGGCGCTCGATCACGGTCGGCCTGTTCGGCGGCGAGATCGCCCTGTCGCTGCCGCTCCTGCCCCTGCGCGCCCTGACGCTGACCGGCTCCTACGTCGGCAATCTCGGCGAGCTGCGCGAGCTCGTCGCCCTGGTGCAAAGCCACCGCCTGACCCTCGTCGAGACGGAAACCGTGCCCCTGGACCAGGCCGAGGAGGCGATGCGGCGGCTGGCGGCCGGGGGAGCGGCCGGGCGCATCGTGCTCGCGCATGCGCCATGACCCGTCGGGATGGGGCGGCCTGCCGGGGCGGGCCGTCCCGGGCTAAGCAGAGTTGTCCCCCATCGTACACGACAGAGCGGTTTGGAGGCAGCGTCAGTCCCTCCAAACCGCTCTGTCGTGGCCGTGAGTTGCCCCGTGCAACTCTGTTTATTTCCTTGATCTTGCATCATTGTCGTCGCCGAACCGGTGACCATTTCGGCGAATGATGCTTAGCCTGCGCACAGGCCGGGAGGACACCGGCCGCAACGGACGGGAGACGCCAGGATGCCGACGCGCAGAACCATCGTGGGGGGGGCCGGCGCCGGCCTGCTCCTCGCCGCCGCGGGGGCGCGGGCCGGGACCGACACCCTGCGGCTGAGCATGGGCTCGCCGATGCCGCAGGCGCACCCGGCCACCACCAGCCTCGTCGCGGCGCTCGACGCGATCCGGGCGGAAACCGACGGCCGGATCGACATCACGCTCTACCCCGACAGCCAGCTCGGCAGCGAGCTGAGCATGCAGTCGCAGCTGCGCTCGGGCGCCATCGCCTTCACCCTGACCTCGGCGAGCTCGCTGCAGACCCTGGCGCCGGTCGCCGGCATCCCGGGTCTCGCCTACGCCTTCGCCGACTACCCGCCGCTCTGGGCCGCCCTCGACGAGGGGCCCCTGAGCGAGCGCATCCGCGACGCCCTCGGGGCGTTCGGGCTCCGGTCCTTCCGGATCGTCGACAACGGCTTTCGCGACGTGATCACGAGCCTGCGGCCGGTCGAGACGGTGGCGGACCTGCACGGCCTCAAGATCCGGGTGCCGCCGAGCCCGCTCCTGACCTCGCTGTTCCGGTCCCTCGGCGCTTCCCCCGTCACCATCAACCTCGCCGAGACCTACGCCGCGCTGCAGACCCGGATCGCCGACGGGATGGAGAACTCGCTGCCGCAGATCGAGGCGACGAAGGTCTACGAGGTGCAGAAATACCTCTCGCGCACCGGCCACAGCTGGGACGGATTGTGGATCCTCGCCCACGGCAAGACCTGGGACGCCCTGCCGGGCGACGCGCGGGGCGTGATCTCCCGCCACTTCGACGCGGCGGTCACGCGCCAGCGCCAGGACTTCGTGGCGATGAACACCCAGGCCGAGGCGCGGCTGCGCGCCAGGGGTCTTTCCGTCGCCACGCCGGACCGTGCGCCGTTCCGGGCGGCGCTGGCGGCGTCCGGCTACTACGCCGACTGGAAAGCCAGGTTCGGCGCCGAGGCGTGGCGCGCGCTCGAGCGCCACACCGGTCCGCTCGGGGCGTGAGGCTGCCTCACGCGCGAGGCGCTTGCCGCGCGGGCATCCGATCGGGCAACGTCCGGCGGACGTGACGAGCGAGGCGACACGCGCCGATGAGCGAGCGAGCGGACTTCCTGGTGATCGGCCTCGGGGCCATGGGCAGCGCGGCGCTCTACCAGCTGGCGAAGAGGGGTGCGTCGGTGATCGGCCTCGACCGCTTCGCGCCGCCCCACGCAATGGGGTCGAGCCACGGCGAGACGCGCATCACCCGGCAGGCGGTCGGCGAGGGGCGCGATTACGTGCCGCTCGTCCTCGCCTCGCACCGGATCTGGCGCGCGCTGGAGGCCGAGACCGGCGAGAGGCTGCTCGAAGCCTGCGGCGCGCTGGTGATGGGGCCCGGCACCGGTGCCACCTCGCATCACGGCAAGCCGGACTTCGTCCAAAGCTCGATCGCCGCCGCGGAGGCCTTCGGCATCGCCCACGAGGTGCTCGACGGGCGCGAGGTCTCCCGCCGCTTCCCGCAATTCCTCACCCTCGCCGGCAGCGAGATCGCCTATTACGAGCCCGGCGGCGGCTTTGTCCGCCCCGAACGCTGCATCGCCGCGCAGCTTTCCCGCGCCGCCGCCCTCGGCGCCGGCATCCGGACCGGCGTCGAGGTTTGGTCGATCGCCCAGGAGGGCGAGGGCGTGCGCGTCGAGACCTCGGCCGGCGTTTTCAGCGCCGGGCAGGTCGTGGTCACGGCCGGGGCGTGGACTGCCGGGCTGCTCGGCGCGCCGTTCGACCGCCTGCTGAGCGTCAAGCGCCAGCTCCTGCACTGGTACGCCCTCGACGAGACGAGCGCCTATCGCGACGACGCGCCCGTCTACATCTGGATGCACGGCGCGACGGACACCGACTACTTCTACGGCTTCCCGCCGCAGCCGGGCGAGGGCAGCGTCAAGGTCGCGACCGAGCAATATGCCGAGACCACGACCGCCGACACCGTCGACCGGGCGGTCACGCCGGAGGAATCGGCCGGGATGTACCGGCGCCACGTCGCCGGGCGCCTCGCCGGGGCGAGCCCCCGCGTCGCGAAGGCCGCCGCCTGCCTCTACACCGTCACGCCCGACCGGGGCTTCATCATCGACCGGCACCCGCGCCAGGACCGGGTCCTGGTCGTCTCGGCCTGCTCGGGCCACGGCTTCAAGCACTCGGCCGGCATCGGCGCCGTCGCAGCCGAGATCGTGACGGAGGGACGCAGCGCGATCGATGTCAGGCCGTTCGCCGTCAGCCGATTCTGAGTGCTGGCGTCAGGCGAGGGCCATGCGCTGGAACTCGGAATGCCGTGGCAGACGTCGTTTCGGCTATTCGCTTCCGCCTAAGAGCCATGCCTTTCAAGGTGTTTTCTTAGCCATTAGCTTGGCTTTTTCGAGCACCCTGGCGGTCGCCACATGAGCTCCGGCTGGGGCCGCCGCCACAGAGGGCTTGTCGACCTTGCGCTTGGGACCACGCGGGCTGGTTGCAATCCGCCCCGGGTCGACCCGCTCCGCCAACGCCAGCAAGCGCGCCGCATCCTCCCGGCCCGTCAACACGCAAGTAGGGTAGCCGGCGCAGATCTGGTGCCCCAGGTGGAACACCGAGACCCGCGGCTCGGGCGCGAGCCCGGATCCAGACGGGACGACGACCGGGACCGGACGGCGCGCCGCGGCCTGCGCCGACGACGATGAGCCGCACGACGCTCCCGTCGCGCCGCCGCCGGCACGGCGTCGAACGACGGCAACCGGCCGGGTCGCCGGAGAATCCGGCTTTCCGTCGCCCGCCGGCCCGGCGCCGCTTGCGGGCACCCTCCCGGATCGGCGAGCCTTCGCCCATGCATCGCTACGACCTCTTCACCCTCGAACTGTTCATCGCCGTCGTCGAGGAGCAGAGCATCGCGGCGGCGGCCGAGCGCGCCCACATCGCGGCCTCGGCGATCAGCCGGCGCATCTCGGAGCTCGAGGCGATGCTCGGCACCGAGCTCCTGGTGCGCCATTCCAAGGGCATCGACCTGACCGAGGCCGGCGCCGCCCTGCTCCACCATGCCCGCACCATCCACGGCAGCGTCGCGGTGATGGATGCCGAGCTGCGCGACTTCGCCAGCGGCCTGCGCGGCCTGATCCGGGTCTCGGCCAACAAGTCGGCGATCATGGAATCGCTGCCGATGGAGCTTGCCGGCTTCCTGGCCCTGCATCCCCTGATCCGGATCGACCTCGAGGAGGGCATCAGCCCCGACATCGTGCAGCGGGTCGCCAGCAACCAGGCCGACCTCGGGATCTTCGGCGGCAATATCCCGGCGCCGGGCCTGCAGATCGTGCCCTACCGGCGCGACGAGCTGGTCGTCGTGCTGCCGCCCGGCCACGTCCTGTCGGGGCGCGCCTCGATCGCCTTCGCGGACCTCCTCGACCACGACTTCGTCTGCCTGGAGCGGGGCTCGTCGATCGAGACCCTGTGCCGGCGCGCCGCCGAGGATCTCGGCGGCGAGATCCGGGTGAGGGTCCGGGTCGGCAGCTTCGAGGGCCAGCTGCGCATCATCGAGAACGGCCTCGGCATCGGCATCGTGCCGCGCCAGGTCTTCGAGGGGCAGATGCGGCAGACCGGGCTGACGGCGCTCGCCCTCGAGGATCCGTGGCGGATGCGCCCGCTCAATATCGGGTTGCGCGACCACGCCAGCCTGTCGCGCCCGGCGCGCCGGCTGGTCGCCTACCTGTCGCAGCCCTCCCCGGCGCAGCCATCTCCAAACGCGACGGCGGCATGCCCAACCGGCGCTTCGTGCGGCGGCGCGCCGTCCCTACGCTCCTCCCCGCCGCAAGCCCCCGACTGAGAGGGCGCGCATCCGACGGGGGACAACGCCCCGCGGGGGAGGACACGCCATGGCAGAGACACCGCCGGCAGCCAGGACGCTGTTCGCGAAGATCTGGGACGCGCACGTCGTCAGCGACCTCGGCGACGGCGCCGTGCTCCTGCACGTCGACCGGCACCTCCTGCACGACCTCGGCGGCTCGCGCGGCCTGCTCGACCTGAAGCAGCGCGGCCTTCCCGTGCACAGCCCGCACCTCACCTTCGCGACGCCCGACCATGCGATCTCGAGCGCGGCGGGCCGCGCCGGCACCACCGAGACCGGCTGGAGCCTGCTCCACGCCCTGCGGGCCGAGACGCGAGAGGCGGGCATCCGCCTGTTCGACGTCGGCGAGCGCGGCCAGGGCATCGTCCACGTCATCGGGCCGGAGCTGGGCCTGAGCCTGCCGGGCCTGCTCATCGTCTGCGGCGACAGCCACACCTGCACCCATGGCGGGCTCGGCGCGCTCGCCTTCGGGATCGGCTCCTCGGAGCTGTCGCACGTGCTGGCGACGCAGACCCTGGTGCAGCGCCGGCCCAAGACCATGCGGGTGCGCTTCGAGGGCGCGATGGCGCCGGGCGTGCTGCCGAAGGACCTGATCCTGCACCTGATCGGCGTCATCGGCGCGGCCGGCGGCACCGGCTACGCGGTGGAGTATGCCGGCTCGGCCATCCGGGCGATGCCGGTCGAGGGGCGGCTCACCATCTGCAACCTGTCGATCGAGCTCGGCGCCAAGATCGGCATGGTGGCGCCCGACGACACCACCTTCGCCTACCTCGAGGGAAAGCCCTACGCGCCGAAGGGCGAGGCCTGGGACCGGGCGGTCGCCGCCTGGCGCGACCTGGCCGGCGACTCTGAGGCCGCCTTCGACCGCGAGGTGGTGATCGACGTCGGACGCGTCGCCCCTCAGGTCACCTGGGGCACCAGCCCCGAGCACGTCGTGCCGGTCGACGGCCTGATCCCCGACCCCTCGGCCGAGGCCGACCCGACCCGGGCCCGCGCGATGGCGGCGGCCCTCGACTATATGGGCCTGTCCCCGGGCGGCCCGATCGCCGGCACCCCCGTCGACTGGGTGTTCATCGGCTCGTGCACCAACGGCCGCCTGTCGGACCTGCGCGAGGCGGCGGAGGTCGCCCGCGGCCGGCGGGTGGCGGAGGGCGTGCGCGCCTGGGTCGTGCCGGGCTCCGAGATCGTCAAGCGCGAGGCCGAGGCCGAGGGGCTCGACCGGGTCTTCGTCGAGGCCGGGTTCGAGTGGCGCGAGCCCGGCTGCTCGATGTGCCTGGCCGCCAACGGCGAGGTCGTGCCGGCCGGGCAGCGCTCGGTCTCGACGAGCAACCGCAACTTCGTCGGCCGCCAGGGGCCGCGCGCCCGCACCCATCTGGCGAGCCCCGCGATGGCCGCGGCGGCCGCGCTCGCCGGCGCCATCGCCGACGTGAGGAGGGCCGGATGAAGCGCTTCACCCGCCTCGAGGCCGTGGCCGCGCCGATCCTGATCGAGAACATCGACACCGACGTGATCATCCGCATCGAGCGGCTGGTCGGCAACGGCATCCGCGGCACGCTGGCGCCCTGGTGCTTCGGGGCGCTCCGCTACCGCGCCGACGGGTCCGAGGATCCCGACTTCATCCTCAACCGGCCGCCCTACCGGGAGGCGCAAGTCATCCTGGGCGGACGCAACTTCGGCTGCGGCTCGTCACGCGAGGGCGCGGTGTGGTCGCTCCAGGAGCGCGGCGTCGCCTGCGTCATCGCGCCGAGCTTCGGCGACATCTTCTTCAACAACTGCTTCCAGAACGGGATCCTGCCGGTCGTCCTCGACGAGGCGACCGTGGCGGGCCTCGCCCGCGAGGTCGAGGAGAGCCAGGGCGCCGGCAAGGTCACGGTCGACCTCGAGGAGCGCGTCGTCGTCTCGCCCTCGGGCAAGCGCTTCCCCTTCGCGGTCGAGGCGCGCCGGCGCGAGGCCCTGCTGCAGGGGCTCGACGAGATCGGCACGACGCTCCGGCAGGCCGACGCGATCGCGCGCTTCCAGGCGCGGGACCGGCAGGCGCGGCCCTGGGTGTATGCGGCGGGAGATCCGGCATGAGCGGGACCAACATGATGCGCGTCGCGGTGATCGGCGGCGAGGGCATCGGGCCGGAGGTGACGGCCCAGGCGAGCCGCGTGCTGGCGTGGTTTTCGGACCGTCGCCGCCTGCCGGTCGCGGTCGAGGAAGCGGCGTTCGGGCTCGAGGCCTACCGCCGCACCGGCAAGGTGATCCCGCCCGAGACCCGCGCGGCGATCGAGGGCGCCGACGCGATCCTGTTCGGCGCCACCGGCGGCCCGGAGACCGCCGAGGTCCCGCCGGAGGCGCGCCGCGAGGGCAGCCTGCTGAAGCTGCGCCGCTCCCTCGACCTCTACGCCAACCTGCGCCCGATCGTGACCGATCCGGCCCTGTACGATTCGGCCCCGCTGAAGGAGCGCGTCCTGAACGGCGTCGATTTCGTGATCGTGCGCGAATTGTCGAGCGGCATCTATTTCGGCGAGCCGCGCGGGATCGAGACGAGGCCCGACGGCAGCCGGCGCGGCTTCAACACCAACAGCTACACCACCGAGGAGGTCCGGCGGGTGGCCCGCTTCGCCTTCGACCTCGCCCGCAGCCGGCGCGGCAAGCTCTGCTCGGTCGACAAGGCCAACGTGATGGAGGCGAGCGTGCTGTGGCGCGAGGAGGTGATCGCGCTCCACGCCGAGGAGTTCCCGGACGTCGAGCTGTCCCACATGTACGTCGACAACGCCGCGATGCAGATCGTGCGGGCGCCGAGCCAGTTCGACGTCATGGTGACGGACAACATCTTCGGCGACATCCTCTCGGACTGCGCCGCCATGGCGGCGGGCTCGCTCGGGATGCTGCCCTCCGCCTCCCTCGGGCCGGCGGACGCTCAGGGCAAGCGCCCGGCCCTGTACGAGCCGGTCCACGGCTCGGCCCCCGACATCGCCGGCCGCGGCATCGCCAACCCGCTCGGCTCGATCCTGAGCGTCGCGATGATGCTGCGGCTCACCCTCGGCCGGCTGGACGACGCGATCCTCCTGGAGCGGGCGGTCGGCGACGCCCTGGCGAGCGGCGCTCGCACCGCCGACATCGCCGAGCCCGGGCGCGCGCCGATCTCCACCGCCGCCATGGGGGACGCCGTGCTGGCCTCGCTCGACCGCCTCGCGGGCTGAGGGGTGGGAGACTAAGCACATCTCCCCTCTCCCGTGTGGGAGAGGGGCCGGGGGTGAGGGTGGAGACGGTGCCGGATTAGGCACCAATCGTTCCGCTGCCAGCACGACGCTCAGCGCTCTACACTGAAGCGTGTCACCCTTGCGCGATCTTCGATCGCCCCTACCCCTCTCCCACACGGGAGAGGGGATCCCGCGCTTGGTCAACACGAATAGATCAAGCGAAAGCCGTATGACCCATAAAAAGCAATAAAACCAACCTTCGCACGCCGGATAGTCTTGCAAACCCGATCGGGAGACCGCGAGCCATGACGTCCCCCCTGACGTCCCTGCCGAAGACGTCCATCCTGACCCGGCGCAGCGTGGTGACGGCGCTCGGCGCCGGTGCCGCCCTTGCCGGGTCGCGCACGGCGCGCGCCGCGAGCGCCGCCAAGGGCATCTACCCGGTCGCGACCTGCAGCTACATGGTGATGTTCGCCGCCCAAGGGCTCGGCTACTTCAAGGACGAGGGCCTCGACAGCCGCCTCGTCCAGGGCGGGTCGGGGGTGAAGACCCGGGAGATCATCGCCTCGGGCCAGGGCGACTTCGCGCTGGCCGACTTCGTCCACCCGATGCTGCTGACGAACAAGGGGCGGCCCTGCAAGGCGCTCACCGCCGTCGACCGCATCGCGGCCGGGCTGCAGTTCATGATCCGGGCCGATCTCTACGAGCAGGGCATCACGGACCTCGCCAAGTTCGTCGCCTGGAAGCGCCCGGACGGGCGCAAGCCCCTCGTCGGCGTCTCCTCGATCGGCGGCACCACCCACGTCTGGTCGACCTACTTCCTCGAGCAGCTCGGCTACGACGGCACCGTCACCTGGCTCGGCGTCGGCAACGTCGACACGATGCTCGGCTCGCTGAAGACGAAGCAGGTCGACGTCCTCATCAACACCTACTCGCTCGTCGGCGAGGTCGAGCGCCAGGGCTACGGCAAGCTGCTCTACGACGGCTCGGACCCGCGCAACTGGAACGCCGTGATCGGCGGCACGGTGCCGGTGACGGTCAATTACTGCCTGCAGGCGCGCATCGACCGCGACCCGGCCCTCATCCAGGCCTGGACCAACGCGGTGATGCGCGCCGGGCAATGGGTCGACAAGCACACGCCGGAGGAGATCTACGGCGCGATCGAGCCCTTCGTCGGCTCGACCTCGCGCGAGTCGAACCTGATCGAGATCAAGGCCACCAAGGCGGTCGCCAACCCGGCCGGCCTGATCGACCAGGCGGCCTTCGAGCGGGGCGCCAAGGTGTGGTTCCGCGAGATGACCGGCGTGCAGCGGCTGCCGCTCGAATCGGTCTACGCGGCGCGCTTCGCCGAGGCCGCCGCCGCGAAGTACCCGGCCTGATGCTCGCCTTCGCCGACCCTCCGGCCCAGGCCGCGCTCGCGCCCGTGCGGGTCGACGTGCGCGGCCTGTCGAAGTCGTTCGCCCTGCACGGCCGCCGGATCGACGCCGTCGAGGACGTCTCGTTCACCGTGCGCCAGGGCGAGTTCGTGTCGCTGCTCGGCCCCTCGGGCTCCGGCAAGAGCACGGTGCTCAACATGATCGCGACGCTTCTGGCCCCGACCAGCGGCACGATCCTGATCGACGGCAAGGCCGTCGTGCCGGGCCGCACCACGCCGCAGGTCGGCTACGTCTACCAGAAGGACACGCTGTTTCCCTGGCGCACGGTCGCC
This sequence comes from Methylobacterium nonmethylotrophicum, assembly GCF_004745635.1. Lineage (GTDB taxonomy): Bacteria > Pseudomonadota > Alphaproteobacteria > Rhizobiales > Beijerinckiaceae > Methylobacterium > Methylobacterium nonmethylotrophicum. Next base: position 150,068 of record NZ_SRLB01000004.1, read on the forward strand.
GACAATATCGGCTACGGCCTCGAACTCGCCGGGCTGAGCAAGGCGGACAGGCGCGAGCGCGTCGCCCGGGCGGTGGCCCGGGTGGGGCTCACCGGCTTCGAGGCGGCCTATCCGGCCTCGCTCTCCGGCGGCATGCGCCAGCGCGCCTCGCTGATGCGCACGCTCGTGCGCGAGCCCGAGATCCTGCTGATGGACGAGCCGTTCGGCGCCCTCGACACCCACACCAAGCTCGACATGCACGACGTGCTGCTCAAGATCTGGGAACGCGAGAAGCAGACGGTGCTGTTCGTCACCCACGATCTCGGCGAGGCCCTCACCCTGTCGGATCGGATCATCCTGTTCTCCGCCCGCCCGGGGCGGATCAAGGACAGCTTCGAGGTGCCGTTCCCGCGCCCGCGCGACGGCGTCGCGATGCGCGAGACGCCCGAATACGCCGCCCTGTTCTCGCGGATCTGGCACGCGCTCGGCGAGGAGTTCAAGAAGGCGAGAAGGTCATGAGCCGCCCCCTCACGACCCTCGCCTGGCAGGTCGGCATCGTCGCCGCCCTGCTCGCCCTCTGGCAATGGGCCTGGAGCCTCAAGCCCTACGCGCCCTGGGCGGTGCCGGACCTGTTCGACCCCTACTTCGTGTCGCGGCCCTCCGAGATCTTCGCGCAGTTCCTGCACCTGAGCTGCCTGCAGCCGAAGCCCGGCGAATGGGCGATGCCCGGCGGGACGGCGTTCTCGGCCTGCACGGCGCGCTACGAGAACAACCTGTGGTTCGCGACCTTCGTGACGCTGCGCAACACCTTCTTCGGCTTCCTGACCGGGGTCACGAGCGGCGTCGTGCTCGGCCTGCTGCTCGGCCGCTCGCCGCGGGCCGCCGAGATCGCCTCGCCCTTCGTCACCGCGGTGAACTCGATCCCCCGGATCGCGCTGGCGCCGATCATCATCCTGGCCTTCGGCATCGGCGACGCCTCGAAGATCGCGACCTCCTGGATCGTCGTGGTGTTCCTGGTGTTCTTCAACACCTTCGAGGGCGCGCGCTCGGTCGATCCGGACTACGTCAACGCCTCGCGGCTGCTCGGCGCCTCGGAGTGGCAGATCACCCGGACCGTCATCATCCCCTCGACCATGGCGTGGGTCTTCGCCTCGCTGACGCCCGCGGTGTCCTTCGCGCTGATCGGCGTCATCGTCGGCGAGTTCATCGGCGCCGAGTTCGGGATCGGGCGCCTCATCATCGAGTCGGAGGCCCGCGGCGAGGCGGCCGGGATGATGGTGGCGGTCTTCGTGCTGATGATCGTCGGCATCGTGCTCTCGGCCGGGATCCAGCGCATGCAATCCTACCTGCTGCGCTGGCAGCCCCGGCACCAGAACCGCTGACCCGCGAAGATGCGCTGCGGGGGGCGCGGAGCATGAGGTCCCGGGGACACGCGCCGGGAGACTGGCCCGGAACCTCCCCCGGGACGCAGGCGGGGCAGTCGCGGGCGGCGGCGTCGCCGCCGAACCGGGGACCTGCACGCCCGAGCGACGCCGAAATCCGGATCGCGGCGGGGACAGCGGTCGCCTGACGCGATCGGTCCGATGTCGTATGGTGGGTCGGCTGCGGCGATCCTCGGCCCGCCCCTCGCCGCGGCGGGATGTCCGACCGCCGCTCATGCCCGTGCCGCCCCTCTTCCACGGACGCCCCGCCAACGACCTGCTGATCGGTGCGGCGATCGGGCTCGGCATGACCGCGCGGGCGAGCGTGCAGGGCGGGGCCGATTTCCTGCTCGTCCTCAATGCCGGGCGCCTGCGGGTGATGGGCGCGGCCTCGATCGCGGCGCTCTTCCCGATCCGCGAGGCGAACGGCTTCACGGATGCCTTCGCCCGCGGCGAGATCCTCGGCCGGGTGTCGGTGCCGGTGTTCTTCGGCGCCGCCGCCTTCGATCCGCGGCTCGACATCCCGGCGCTGGTCGCGCGGCTCGCCAAGGCCGGCTATGCCGGCATCGCCAACTTCCCGACCGCGATCCATTTCGAGGGCCGGTTCCGCGCGACGCTGGAGGCGGCTGGCCTCGGCTACGCGCGCGAGATCGCCCTCCTGCGCGCCGCGCGCGCGGCGGGCCTCGCCAGCTTCGGCTACGCCAAGACCCGGGAGGAGATCGAGGCGCTGCTGTCCGCCGAGGTCGACATCCTGTGCCTCAACTTCGGCTGGAACGCGGGCGGCTCGCTCGGCATCCCGGGGGTGCCGCTCGACGAGGCCGCCGACCGCGCGCGGCGGGTCTTCCAGTGGGTCCGGCAGGCCCGGCCCGGGACGATCTGCGTGGTCGAGGGCGGGCCGATCGTCGATTCGGCCGGCATGATCCGGGTCTGCGACGAGGCGAAGGCGGACGGCTATGTCGGCGGCTCGACCCTCGACCGGCTGCCGCTCGAGATGTCGGTGATGCAGACCGCCTCCGCCTTCAAGACCGCGAGCCTGCTGCGGCCGGCCCGGGACGAGGCGCAGCGCGAGCACGCCCGCATCACGGCGCTCGCCGGCCTCGTCGGCCAGTCCGAGGCGGTCGCCCGGATGGTCGAGCGGATCGCCCGCCTCGTCGCCACCGACCTCGCCGTGCTGGTGCGGGGCGAGCCGGGTTCCGGCCGCACCACGGTCGCCCGCGCGGTCCACGTGGCGAGCCGGCGGACCGGGCCGTTCTTCGTGCTCGACGCGGCGGATCCCGAGATCGGCGAGACGCTGTTCGGCGACGGGGCCGGACGCCCGGGGGCGCTCGATGCGGCCGACGGGACGGTGGTGGTGGAGGCGATCGGGCAGCTGCCGCCGGTGCTGCAGGAGCGCCTCGCCCGGGTTGTGGAGCAGGCGATCGTCGGGCGGTTCGGGCGCGAGGAGCGGCGGGGCGCCCGCCTCGTCGTCACCGCCACGGATCAGGCCGGCATCGTCCCGGCGCTGCTCGCGCGGATCGAGGCGGGCCAAGTCGACGTCCCGCCCCTGCGCGACCGTCCGGAGGACATCCCGCTCCTGGCCCGCGCGATGCTGCGGGGCCTGACCCGCCGCGAGGGGCGCCAGGCGCCGGCGACCATCGAGCCCGCCGTCTACCGCCTGCTGATGACCCGGGACTGGCCCGGCAACCTGCGCGAGCTGCGCTCCTTCCTCGCCCGCGCCGCCGCCGAGAGCCCGGACGGGACGATCCGCAGCGAGAGCGTCGCCCGGCTCGGCCAGGCTCCCGCCGAGCCGCGTCCCGGGCCGGTGGCCGACGAGCGCGCCTGGATCGTCGACGCCCTGCGCCGCAACCGCTTCCGCCGCGCCGAGACCGCCGCCTTCCTGGGGCTCTCGCGAAAAACCCTCTACAACAAGATGCGCCGCTACGGCCTCACGGAGTGAAGGGCCCGAAGGTGAGGCCGCCCGAGCCGAGGGCCGGGATGGCGAGGACCGGCGCGATGCCGGCCGCCGCCAGCTCCGCCGCGAAGGCCGCCGAGGCGGCGCAGCCGACCGGCGCGAGGCCGGCCTCGCGCAGGCGCACGAGGGTGGCGATCTCCTCCTGCGGCCCGTACCCCACCGCCGCGATGGTCCGGCCGGTCTCCCCGTCGATGGCCTGGATGCTCGGGTAATTGGCGACCCGCCGCAGGCCGGCGGCGAGCAAGGCCTCGGCCAGATCGGGGACGCGCAGGAACGGATCGACGCAGAACAGGCCCGCGACCGGCGCCGGTCCCTCGCCGAGGGCGCCGGCCGCCAGGCAGGCGGTCAGGGCGCCGTTGACGTCGCAGACCGGCAGCAGCGCCAGGAGATCGAACAGGGCCTCGGGCGCGCCGGCGAGCGCCGGCACGAACAGCGTCCGGGCCCGCTCGGCCGGACCGAGGCCGGCGAGCGTCGTCCGCAGGGTCAGCGGGCCTGGTCTCTCCAACGGCACCCTCCTCAGGTTCGCGCGCTCCAGCCGCACAGGCGGCACGTCTACCCAATCTTACCCATCGCGTCATCGCCGCGGGCTGGACTTGCGGCGTGCCGGCGCGGACAGTGCCGTCAACACCCGAGAGACATAATCGGGTCTTGACCGCGGCCGCCACGCGCGACGCGGCAGAAGGGGAGGTTGTCCGATGGCACTCGCCGCCACCGTGGTGCTGAACGGGCTCACCCTCGCCGCGCTCTACTTCGTGGTCGCTTCCGGCTTCTCGCTGATCTTCGGCCTGATGCGCACGGTGAACATGGCGCATGGCTCGCTCTACCTGGTGGGCGCCTATGTCGCCTACGCGGTGTTCGAGCCGCTCTACGACCGCGACGCGTGGTACGCCTGGTATCTCGCAGTGCCGGTCGGCATGGCGGCGGCGGCCCTGGCGGGGGCCGCCATGCAGGCGCTGCTGCTCGGCTGGATGCAGGGCCAGGAGCTGCGCCAGGCCCTCGTCACCATCGGCGTCTCGATCGTCGTGGCCGACCAGCTGCTCGCGCAGTTCGGCGGGACGCCCCGGCAGTTCTTCGCCCCCGACGCGCTGTTCGGCACCACCGACCTGCCGCTCGTCGGCCGCTACCCGACCTTCCGGCTGGTGCAGATCGCGGTCGCGGTCGCGGTCGGAGCCGGCCTGTGGCTGCTCCTCGCCCGGACGAAGCTCGGCCTGATGGTACGGGCGGGCGTCGACGACCGGACCATGCTGGCCGCCTGCGGGGTGAACGTGCCGGGCGTGGCGCTCGCAGTCTTCGCCCTCGGCGCGGCGCTCGCCGGCCTCGGCGGGGTGATCGGCGCGACGGCCCAGCCCCTCGCGCAGGGCGTGGACGGCCGCTTCCTCCTCACCTCCCTCGTCGTGGTGATCGTCGGCGGCATGGGCTCGGTGCCGGGCACCGCGGTCGGGGCGGTGCTGGTCGGCCTCGCCGAGCAGATCGGGCAGGCGCTGTTTCCGACCTACGCGGTCATCCTCACCTTCGGGCTGATGGTCGCGGTGCTGGCGGTGCGCCCGCAGGGCCTGATGGGGCGGCCAGCATGAGCGCCCGTCTCTCGACGCTCGCGCTCGCCGTCCTGCTGGCCGCCCCGTTCCTCCTCGGGCTCGTCCTGCCGCAGGCCCAGGCGCAGTTCTGGACCGTCAACATCCTCGGGCGCGCCCTGGTCTACGGCGTCGTGGCGTTGTCGCTCACGTTCCTCGCCACCTATGGCGGCTTCGTCTCCCTGGCGCAGATGACGGTGGCGGGCATCGCCGGCTACGGGGTGGCGATCCTGGTCGAGGGGGCGGTGCCGGGCATCGTCGGGGGCCTGCCCTACGCCCTCGCGGTCCCGGCCGGGATCCTCGCGGCGACGCTGGCCGGGCTCGTGATCGGGGCGGTCGCGGTGCGCACCCGCGACATCTACCTCCTGATGATCACCCTGGCGCTGGCGATGGCGGTCTCGCGCTTCGCGGAATCGAACATCGCCTGGTTCAACGGCTACGAGGGCATCCGCAACGTCGTCGGGCCGAGCCTGTTCGGCGTGCCGTTCCGCCAGCCGCAGCTGTTCTACTATGCCTCCCTCGCGGTGGCGGCGCTCCTCTATGCCGGCGTGCTCTACCTCGTGCGCACCCCGTTCGGGCTCGTGCTCCAGGCGATCCGCGACAACCCCCGCCGCGCCGCGGCGCTCGGCTACGACGTGGCGCTCCACCGCATCGCCGCCTTCGGGGTCGCGGGCTTCATCGCCGGCTGCGGCGGCGTGCTGACGACGATCTACAACATCGGCATCTCGCCCGGCTCGATCGGGCTTGGCGCCAGCGTCAACATCCTCATCATCAGCGTGATCGGCGGGCTCGGCCACCCGGCCGGCGCCTTCGTGGGCTCGCTGATCTTCGCGGTCTTCGACACCTTCGCGGCCTCCCTGTACGACCGCGACCGCTTCAACACCCTGATCGGCCTCGTCTTCCTCGGCATCGTGCTGGTCTCGCCGGACGGGATCGTGGGCCTCGTGCGCCGCATCCCCGGCCTGCGCCGGCTGCCGCGCCCGAGACCCGACGCTGCCCCGCGGACGGCCGGGACCGGCTGAGGCGCAATCCGCAGCGACACAACGAGGCCCGGCGGGGACGGCCCCGCGCGCCGGGCCGGACGATCGGGGCCGATGGAGGACGCACGATGACGACGCTGACCCGCCGCCAGGCCCTCGCCGGCTTGAGCACTGCCACCCTCGCGGGCGCCTTCCCGGCCCCGGCCATCGCCCAGAACGCGCCGATCAAGCTCGGCGGTCTCACCACCCTGGAGGGACCCTTCGCCACCGGCGGCCAGGATTCGTTCCGCTGCGTCCAGATGGAGCTGGAGCGGATCAACCACACGGCCGGCGGCCGGCGCATCGAGTTCATCCGCGAGAGCTCGAACGCCCGCGCCGACGTGGCGCTCGCCCGCGCCCGCAAGCTCGTCGAGCAGGACGGGGTCGACATCGTGCTCGGGCCGCTCTCGGGCGCCGAGGGCATCGCGCTGAAGGACTATTCCGCCACCCTCACCGGCAAGACCATCGTCAACGGCTCGTCGGCCGCCGCCGACACCACCCTGCGCAATCCCTCGAAGAACTTCTTCCGGTTCTCCACCGACGGCACCCAGTGGATGGCCGGCGTCGGCAACCACGTCCGCAAGACGATGGGCATCGAGGAGGTCTGCGTCGTCGCCGGCGACTACGCCTTCCCGTACGCCCAGGTGTTCGGCTTCAGCCTCGAATATTGCCGCGCCGGCGGCCGGGCGACCTATCTGTGGTCGCCCCTCGGGACCACCGACTTCGCCTCGCAGATCGCCCAGATCCCGAAGAGCGCCGGGGCCCTGGTGGTGGTCCATGGCGGCACCGACGGCCTCGCCTTCATGACCCAGTACGCGCAGGCCGGCGGCGCCCTGCCGATCATCGGCGGCTCGATCATGGCCGACCAGACCATGATGTCGGCCCGCGGCCCCCACCGCAAGCTGATGGTCGGCATGGTCAGCGGCGGCCCGATCGCCGACGTCAACGAGGACCCGAACTGGAACGACTTCGTCGCCCGCTACCGCAAGCGCTGGGCGAACGAGGGCGGGTTCCAGTCGCCGTCGATCCACGGGGTGAACTACACCACCAACCTCCAGGGCATCCTCGGCGCGCTGGAGGAGGTGCGGGGCGACCTCTCGGGCGACCAGCAGGCCTTCCAGGCGGCGTTGGCCAAGCGCCGCTTCAAGAACCCGATGGGGGCCGAGGTCTTCCTCGACCACAACCGGCAGGCGGTGTCCGACATCTTCCTGACCAAGATCGAGGAGCGGGACGGCAAGCCCGTGACGGTCGCCTTCGCCCGGGCGCCCGCGATCACCCAGACCCTCGGGGTGCCGGAGGAGCGCTTCCTCGCCCTCGGGGCGCCGTCGCGCGGCAATACCGGCTGCATCGCCGGCACCTGACGCAGCCCCGCACCCATGCCCGCACCCATGCCCGCGCCCCGGCGCGGGCGCCCCGCGCCCTCGAGCGAGCCCCGCATGACCCCCGAACCCGCCCTCGCGCTCACCGGAATCGGCCGCCGCTTCGGCGCGCTGCATGCCGTCCGCGGCGTCTCCTTGCGCGTGGCGGCCGGCGAGCGCCGGGCCGTCCTCGGCCCCAACGGCGCGGGCAAGACCACCTTGTTCAACCTCGTCTGCGGCGACTTCCCGCCGACGGAGGGGCGGATCGCGTTCTTCGGCCTGGACATCACCGGTCTGCCGGCCCACCGGCGCACGCGGCTCGGGATCGGGCGGACCTACCAGACCTCGCTGCTCTTCGACCGGCTCTGCGTCCTCGACAACCTCTACCTCGCGGTGCGCGGCGGCCGGCCGGGCCGGTTCTCGTTCCGCCGGCCCGGGCGCAACGACCCCGACCTCGTCCGCGCCCGGGCGCTCGCCGAACGGATGCGCCTGGCGCATCTCGCGGAGCGGCCGGTCTCGGACCTCTCGCACGGCCAGCGCCGGCAGCTGGAGGTCGGGATGGCGCTCGCCTGCGACCCGAAGGTGCTGATGCTCGACGAGCCCGCCGCCGGCCTCTCGCCCGGCGACCGGCCGGAGCTGCTGGCGCTGCTGCGCGACCTGCCGCGCAGCCTCACCCTGGTGCTGGTCGAGCACGACATGGACGTGGCGCTGCCGGCCTCGGACATCGTGACGGTGATGAAGGACGGGGCGGTCGCCGTCGAGGCGACGCCCGACCGGATCGGCTCCGACCCGACCGTGCAGGCGATCTATCTCGGCAAGGGGCAGTGAGGGGGCCAGCGAATGCTCGTCGTGCGCGACCTCCACGTCCATTTCGGGCAGGCCCACATCCTCCAGGGCGTCGACCTCGCGGTCGACCGGGCGCCGGTCGCCATCGTCGGGCGCAACGGCATGGGCAAGACGACCCTGTGCGGGGCGATCATGGGCCTGGTCGCGGGCCGGGGCGAGATCAGCCTCGACGGCGCGCGCCTGATCGGGCGGGCGCCGAACCGCATCGCCCGGGCCGGAATCGCCCTCGTGCCGCAGGGACGGCGCACCTTCCCGTCGCTGACCGTGGACGAGCACCTGCGCCTCGTCGAGCAGGGCCCGCGCGCCCGCTGGACCCGGGCCAGGGCCTACGAGACCTTCCCGCGGCTCGCCGAGCGGCGGCGCAACGGGGGCACGCAGCTCTCGGGGGGCGAGCAGCAGATGCTCGCCATCGCCCGCGCGCTCCTGATGAACCCGCGGCTCGTCATCATGGACGAGCCCTCCGAGGGGCTGGCGCCGGTGATCGTCGACCACCTGGCGGAGGTGCTGCGCGGCCTCGCCCAGGAGGGCATCGGGCTCCTCCTGGTCGAGCAGAACCTGCGCATGGCGACCGCCGTCTGCGACACGGTCGCCGTGATGGCGACCGGCCGCATCGCCGCGACCCTGCGGGCGGCAGAGCTTGCCGGCAACGAGGACCTGCAGCGGCGCTACCTGGGCGTCGCCGCAGGGAAGCACTGACAAACAAGAACACCGGAGGGAGGAGCGCGATGAGCGTCGTCTACGTCGTCGGCACCTGCGACACCAAGGAGGCCGAGCTGCTCTATGCCCGCGATGTCGCCCGGGCAGCGGGCGCGCGGGCCGTGCTGGTCGATGTCGGCACGCTCGGCGCCTCGGCGCTGGCGGACGTGCCGGCCCGTGAGGTCGCCGCCCACCATCCGGAGGGTGCCGACGCGGTGCTCGGCGGCCGCGACCGCGGTGCGGCGGTCGCCGCGATGGCCGACGCCCTCACGCGTTTCCTCGCGACGCGCGACGACATCGGGGCGGTGCTCGGCCTCGGCGGCTCGGGCAACACCGCCCTCGTCACGCAGGCGATGCGGTCCCTGCCGGTCGGCGTGCCGAAGCTCGTCGTCTCGACGGTCGCCTCCGGCCACACCGCCGACTATGTCGGCCCGAGCGACATCGCGCTGATGTACGCGGTCGTCGACATCGCCGGCCTCAACGCGATCTCGCGCCGGGTGATCGGCAACGCCGCCCACGCGGCGGCCGGGATGGCCCTGCGCACGCCGCCCTCGGCACCGGCCGACAAGCCCGGCCTCGGCCTCACGATGTTCGGCGTGACCACCTCCTGCGTGACGCAGGTCCGCGAGGCGCTGGCGGCCGAGTACGAGACCTACGTCTTCCACGCCACCGGCACCGGCGGCCAGTCGATGGAGAAGCTCGCCGATTCGGGGCTGCTCGCCGGCCTCCTCGACATCACCACCACCGAGGTCGCCGACCACCTGTTCGGCGGCGTGTTCCCCTGCACGGCGGACCGCTTCGGCGCCGCGATCCGGACGCGGCTCCCCTATATCGGCTCGGTCGGGGCCGTCGACATGGTGAATTTCGGCGCCCGGGAGACCGTGCCGGCGCGCTACCGCGACCGGACTCTCTACGTCCACAACCCGCAGGTGACGCTGATGCGCACCACGCCGGAGGAGAACCGGGCGATCGGCGCGTTCATCGTCGAGCGGCTCAACCGCATGGAGGGACCGGTGCGCTTCCTTCTGCCGCTTCGCGGCGTCTCGGCGATCGACGTCCCGGGGCTGCCCTTCCATGACCCGGAGGCCGACGCGGCCCTGTTCGCGGCGATCCGCGACGGCTGGCGCGCGGCCCCGAACCGGCGGCTCGTCGAGGTCGACGCCGCCATCAACGATCCGGCCTTCGCGCAGGCGCTCGTCGGCGCCTTCCTGGACGCCCTGCATCAGAGGACCTGAGCCCATGCCCCGCCACGCCCGCCGCGACCTCCTGGCGAGGTTCCACGCCATGATCGCCCGGCGCCAGCCCATCATCGGGGGCGGCGCCGGCACCGGCCTCTCCGCCAAGTGCGAGGAGGCCGGCGGCATCGACCTGATCGTGATCTACAATTCGGGCCGCTACCGCATGGCCGGGCGCGGCTCGCTCGCGGGGCTGCTCGCCTACGGCAACGCCAACGAGATCGTGAAGGAGATGGCCCGGGAGGTGCTCCCCGTGGTGCGCCGCACGCCCGTCATCGCCGGGGTCAACGGCACCGACCCCTTCGTCATCATGGATCACTACCTCGACGAGCTGATCGGGCTCGGATTCTCCGGCGTCCAGAACTTCCCGACGGTGGGGCTCATCGACGGCACGTTCCGGGCGAACCTCGAGGAGACCGGCATGGGGTTCGGGCACGAGATCGACATGATCCGGCTGGCCCACGCCAAGGACCTGCTCACCACGCCCTACGTGTTCAGCGCCGAGGAGGCGGCCGAGATGGCGCGGGCGGGCGCCGACATCATCGTCCCGCATATGGGCCTCACCACCGGCGGGGCGATCGGCGCCGAGACGGCGCTGACGCTGGCCGACTGCCCGGCCCTGATCGACGCCTGGGCCGAGGCGGCGCGGCGCGTGCGCCCGGACGTGATCGTGCTCTGCCACGGCGGCCCAATCGCGACCCCGGAGGACGCCGCTTACGTGCTCGCCAACACCCGCCTGTGCCACGGCTTCTACGGCGCCTCCTCGATGGAGCGCCTGCCGGCCGAGACGGCGCTCACCGAGCGCACCCGCGCCTTCAAGTCCATCGCCTTCCCGGAGACCCGCTGATGGCCCGCGCCTACGCCTCCACGATCATCGCGGCCCCGGTCGAGACCGTGTGGTCGCTCATCCGCGACTTCAACGGCCTGCCGTCCTGGGTGCCGGGCATCACCGACAGCCGGATCGAGGACGGGCTCGACGCCGACGTGGTCGGCTGCGTGCGCGCCTTCCGCCTCGGCGACGGCACCCTGGTGCGCGAGCGGCTGCTCTCCCTCGACGACCACCGCTACAGCTTCAGCTACAATTTCGAGACGCCGGCCTTCCCGGTGACGGAGTACCTCGCCCGCGTCACGCTGATCCCGGTCACCAACGGCGATTCCACCTTCGCCGAGTGGGAGGCCACCTTCGACGAGCGGCCCGAGGATGCCGGCCGCTATGCCGGGATCATCGCCGACGGGGTGTTCAAGGCGGGCTGGGACGCGCTCAAGGCGAAGATCGCCCGCGAGCGGCCCGGGATGCCCGCGGGCGCCGCGCGCTGGCAGGGCCTGCCGCCGCACAAGGTGTTCTGCTCCTCGGTGATCCCGGCGCCGGTCGAGGCGGTCTGGGCGACGATCCGCGACTTCGCCGGCATGGCGGCCTGGCACGAGGACATCACGCGCATGCACATGCTGGGCGGCGTGCGCCCCGACAAGGTGTCGGGCGTGCGCGACTTCCTGTTCGGCGAGGGCCACCTCAACGAGGAGCTGATCCAGCTCTGCGACCGGACGCGCTCCTACACGTACCGCATCACGAAGAGCCCGATGCCGTGGCTGCACTACGTCTCGGGCCCGCGCCTGCGGCCGGTGACGGATGCCGGCCACACCTTCGGAACCTGGTTCGGCGACTGGACCGCCTCCCCGGCCGACGACCTCGTGCTGATCCCGCAGGTCCATCACGGCGTCTACCAGAAGGCCTTCGACACCGTCGCGGCGCGTCTCGCGCGGGCGCCGGCCGGATCGGCCTGAGCCGGCCGGCGCCGACGCGGCACGAGAGGGCGGTCGGAGGGGTTTTGCCTGACCGCGGAGCGCGGCCGCCGCTGCCCGGTCAGGTCGCCAGGGCCGGCTCCGTCCGCCCGCTGACGGGCCCGGCATCCCCGGGGGCCGCACCGAAGACCCTGAGGCAATATGCCTGCAGGTGGCCGGTCCGGTCGGCGTCGCCCCGGAAGGCGATGTGCCCGTCCGGGCGGATCAGCACGAGGGCCGGCCTGCCCTCGAGCCCGTAGGCGCCATGCGCCCTGCCATCCATGTCCGAGAGCACCGGGACATCACCGCCCTCGACCATCGGGCCGGCCAGGACGAGGCGCGGACGCACCCAGGGCCAGGGCGCGACGGCCTCGACGGCCTCGAGCAGCGAGGCGCCGGGGGCCGGCGACCGGCCGTCGAAGCACAGGAGCGCCCAGCCCGTGGTCCATCCGTCCGGGTTGTAGAGGAACGGGAACAGGGTCGTGGTCCGGCCCCCGGCCGTCACCTGCGCGTCCGGCGCACGCTCGCCCGGCATCGGTCCCGGGCGCAGCCGCTGCGTCAGCCCGGACAGGCGGTCCTCGTTGAGCAGGCTCCCGGGATAGGCCACGCCCATCTGCTGCATGTCGTCCGTCCCCTGGAGCAGCGAGCCGAGCTTCGGCAACGCCTTCGCGGCGAGCCCCAGCACCGTGTCGGCGACCGGGCCGCGATAGACCGTCCACCGGAACCCGCGCGCCTGCTGGGCGCTCAGCCGGGCGTGCTCGCCGCCCCGCTCGCCGTCGTAGGAGTCGAGGACGACCGGCGCCGCCTGCCCCCGCAAGGTCATGGCGAGCCGCCACGCGATCTCGACCGCGTCGTGCAGGCCCGCATTCATGCCCTGGCCGCCGATCGGCAGGGACAGGTGCCCGGCATCCCCCGCCAGGACCACGCGGCCGCGCGCGTAGCCGGGCGAGACCCCGTACGCGAAGCGGCTGTGGGTGAGCCATTGCGGGTCGCTCAGGGTGAGGGTCTCGTCGCCCGTGACCTCGCGCGCCACCGCCTGCATCTCGTCGAGGGTCGGGTCGCGGTCCGGCACGCCGGTGTCGTCGGCCAGGAAGAACAGCCGGTGGTAGCCGCCCGAGACCGGCAGGATGCCGGCAAAGCCCCGCTCGTAATAGAAGAACCAGAGCTGGTCGGGTTCCGGCGAGCGGCGCCACGACAGCCTGGCATCCACCTGCCGGTTCATGCAGCCCTGCAGCCCTTCGGGTTCGAAGTCGAGGCCGAGCAGCGGCCGGATCGTGCTCCTGGCGCCGTCCGCGGCCACGAGGTAGCGGCATCGCCTCCGTTCCTCCGGCGCCCCCTCCCCTCGCGCGAGGATGACGGTGACGCCCGCCTCGTCGGGAACGACGTCGACGACCGTGCCGCCGCGCTCCAGCCGGCCGCCCCGCGCCGCGAACGCCTCGGCCAGGGTCCGCTCGATCACGTTCTGCGCGCTGTAGAGGACCTCCGGATAGGGACTGGCGACGTCGGCGATGGGAATGGGGGCCGTCGGCGTGCCGTTGACGAAGAAGTTGATGGTGTGGATCGCGTAGGCGTCCGCCGCCAGGGCGTCGCGCAGGCCGATGCTGGCGAGCAGTTCCTGCGGCCGCGCCCACAGGTTGTTGGCGCGGGAATACGCCTTCTCCGCCTGGCGCCGCTCCAGTAGCAGGCACGAGACGCCGTGATGGCGCAGGGCGCAGCCGGTCGTCAGGCCGATGGGTCCGGCGCCGACGACGATCACGTCGGCGTCGTATCCGGGCGAGGCGGTGGCGTCGGTCATCCTCGGGTCTCCTGGCGTGTCGTGGTGGCGAGGGAGGCGATGCGGCCGCGGCCGGCGTCGATCCGCTGCTGGAGGACGCGCAGGAGCGCGCCGGCCGCTTCGAGAGCCTCCGGCGCCAGGCCTTCGGCCAGCGCGTCCGCCAAGAGGTCCTTGCGCGCCATGGCCTCGCGGTAGGCCGCCTCGCCGCGCGGGGTCATCGCCACGAGCGCGGCGCGGCGGTGGTGGGGGTTGGGCGCGAGGCGGACCAGCCCCTCCGCCAGCATGTCGTCGACGAGGCGCTGCACCGACTGGCGGGCCAGGCCCATGTTGCGGGCGATGTGCGCGACGGGCAGCGGGGCCGGGGCGAGGTCGACGGCCCCCAGCACCTGCCAGCGGGCGCTGGTCAGCCCGAGATCCTCCACGAGGGTGTCGCCCGCCTCCAGGAGGTCGCCGTTGAGGCGAAACACCTCGATCACGAGACCCGACCAGGCACGGCGCGCCCGGAGGCGGTCTTCCGAAGGAATCTTCGAAGCGGGATCGGTCGAATGTTCCATCCTCAGCCTCCTGTCGAAATGACAGCTTGCTGTCGATAGCAGCGAGAACGTGGGTCGAGGCCGTCCGGTTCCGTGATCGGTGATGAGCGGACGGCCCCGTTCGTTCTCAGCCGGCTGGATGGCCCGCGCCAGACCGCACGCCGCCGGCATTGCCGCGCGGCGGCATCGGGAACCGCGGCTGCCCTCGCCGCCCGAAGTCGGGGAGGTCGCCGCAGCGAAAAAATCTCGCGCGAGCCTGGAACTCACATTCGCCTGGGGCGTTACGCGCGTGCGAGGCCCGAACGGGCTCGCGCGTTGGGCGCCGGACAGGCCGTCCGGCGGCCCTCGTCATCACGTTGCTCTCCAGGAGGATGTGGTCATGAGGACCTTCGACTTCGCTCCGCTCTACCGGTCCACCGTCGGCTTCGACCGCCTGTTCGCGCTGATCGACCAGGCCGCCCGCGTCGAGCCCTCGACGCAGTGGCCGCCCTACGACATCGAGAAGGTGGCGGAGGACGCCTACCGCATCACCATGGCGGTCGCCGGCTTCACGCAGGACGAGATCGAACTGACCCAGCACGACACCACGCTGGTCGTCACCGGCCAGCGGAAGGACCGGGATGGGGAGCGCCAGTACCTGCACCGGGGCATCGCGGCGCGCGCCTTCCGCCAGACCTTCAACCTGGCCGACCACGTGCGGGTCACCGGCGCGGTCCTGGAGCACGGGCTCCTGACCGTGGAGCTCAAGCGCGAGGTGCCGGAGGCGCTCAAGCCGCGCCGCATCGCCATCGGCGGCCTGCAGGCCGCGCGCGGGCAGGACAACGCGCCGGCCCAGAACGCGCTGACCCAGAGCGCGCCGGCTCAAGTCGAGAACCGCACGAAGGCTGCGTGAAACCGGGCCCGCCTGGGCTCTGCGCCACCCCGCCGACGAACGACCTCCCGGGGGCGGCCCGCCCCCGGGGACGAGCTTCGTGCCGTGAAAGGCCACGCGCCATCAGGGAGGATGACCCGTGTCGACGATGGAGATGCACCTCACCCGTTCCGGTCCCTTGAATTCCGGCCCGATGACCTCCGGGCTCATGACGTCAGGTCCGATGACCTCCGGCCCCATGAACCCGCCCGCCGGCCATCCGGCCGCGTTCGAGGCGTGGCAGGCGCTCGTCGCGCCCGGCGACGTCTTTCGCCATCCGCGCGAGGTCGTGGCGCACCCGCACCTGTCGCGGGCGGAGAAGCGCGCGGTCCTGGCGTCCTGGGCCTCGGATGCCTGTGCGCTGGAGAACGCGCCGGGCCTGCGCTGCCTGGCGGGCTGCCGGGCCGAGCCGGTCCCGGTCGACGCCGTGCTCGCAGCCCTGGCCCAGCTCGATGGCGGAGCCGCCGGTCTTCCGGCGCGGCGTGAGCCGCCGCGCAGGCGGCCGCGCGGCCTGGCGGCCCTGCGCCGGTCCGGACGCCCCGGCCGCCGGGACGACGACGACGATCCGCCGCCCTGCCCGGCCGCGGCGATGCCGCGCCCGCGGCCGCCCGCGGGTACCGGGGCACGCGCACTCTGCATGCCGGCGTAAGGATGCCGCGGGACGCTCCGACGTCGCGCCCGGCGCGGGGATCGACGCCGGACCGGCATCCTTGCCTGAAGAGGCGAAAGCGCTCCAGGTGGGAGTCCGGGCTCGGCGCCGATCGCCGTTCAGAGCCGTGAGAGCCGTTCTCACTCCGGCGAGTGCGGATAGGGCGAAGTCCGTTCCGCTCTGTTCTGAGAGCCTGTTTGACGTGCGTGCCAGATTTATCCCACCCTCAACCGCATCCTGAGGTGAAGGCGATCGGAGATCGCGCACGATTGAAGATCGACTGACCTTGAAGGAGACGTCCAGTCATCACTGTGAGATCTGGAGTACTCCTTCGAGGCTCCTTTCACGTGCGATCTTCGATCGCCAGCACCTCAGGATGAGGTCGTGGACGGGATAGATCAGGCCCATGCGATACCGTTCTCGGAAGTCAAACAGGCTGATGAACAGGATCCCGGGCGCCCCCTCGTCGCCCGCGGCCTCGCCCGCCGGCACCGTGCCGTCGGCCGAGCGCGCGGTGAAGGCCTTCTCGGCCATCCTCCCGGGAGGACCCGTCCGTGCGGGTCCCGTCGGGCGCCCCGGCCCGGGCCGCCGCGCCCAGGGCGGCGAGGGCGGTCACGAGGTGGCGACGGGTCTGGTCCATGGAGCGGGTCCTGCTGTTTAGTGATCGCTAGCCTATCTCCTTGACCTGGGGCGTCAAGCGTCGTTTAGTGATCGCTATGAAACAGGGCGGCAAGGTGCGCGGCGGCCGGCCGTGGAGCTTCGATCGCGATGCGGCGATCGACACCGCGATGCTGCTGTTCTGGCGCCATGGCTACGAGGGCGTGTCGGTCGGGGACCTGACGAAGGCGATCGGCGTGGCGCCCCCGAGCCTGTATGCCGCCTTCGGCAGCAAGGCGGGCCTCTACGAGCGCGCGATGGCGCGCTACGAGGAGACGCGGGGCGGCCTGGACGTGGCGGCGATCCAGTCGGCGGCGTCGCTGCCGGACGCGGTGCGGCGGCTGCTCACCGATGCCGTGGCGGCCGTGACGCAGCGCCCGCTCGAGCGCGGCTGCATGATCTCGAGCGGCCTCGTCGCCTGTCATCCCGACCATGCCGACCTGGCCCGCGACGCCGCCGCGCGGCGGGAGGCGTTGCGCGCGAGGATCGTGCAGGCCCTGTCTCCCTTCGCGAAGGACGATCCCGCGGAGACGCTCGCCCGGCACCTCGCCGCCGTCATGCAGGGCATCTCGATCCAGGCGCGCGACGGCGTGGCGCCCTCGGAGCTGCACGCCATCGTCGACGAGGTCGTCGCGGGCATCGCGGCACGCTGTCCCGAAGGCTGAGCGGGGCGAGAGCGCAAACCGGCCTCCGATCCGGGCGCCTTGCCGAGCAGTCGGACGGTAGAACCGGCCCTCCGAGAAGAATCCTTCTGTCGGCGCATCAGGTCTCGCACACCTGTTCCAACAAACCCGAAGATAAAAGCAATCCCGTCTCGTTGACGATCCTCATCGGCGGCGACAAGATCGACGCATCACGACAGATCAGATGCGGCGAATATCGGCGCCCTGAATGCATGAGGTCGGCATGACGTCGCTCAACGAATACTTGGCGGAGAAACGCGCGGCGGTGGCGGCACGGGAGGCGCGGATCGAGGCCGGCAGCCTGGGGCCGGTGCCGCTTTCCGCGCGCGTCACCGTCGAGGGGCGCAGCGGCGTGCGCCGGATCCGGATCCGCGACCATCAGGTCGTGACGGATTCGCCGCCGGACTTCGCCGGCTACGACCTCGGGCCGGGTTCGCCGGAACTGCAGCTCGGCATCCTCGGCAGCTGCCTGGCCCATTCCTACCTGATCCAGGCCGCGCGCCTCGGCGTGCCCCTCGAGGCGATCGAGGTCGCGGTGAGCGGCCAGCTCGAGGCCCGGGCCGGGCGCCCGGGCTTCGAGGCGGTGCCGGTCAGCCCGCACGACATCGCCTACACCGTGCGGATCGTCTCGCCGGCCTCGCCGGAGGCGGTGGCGCGGCTCGAGGCGGAGGTCGACCGCGCCTGCCCGATCCTCAACCTCTTGCGCGCGCCCCAGGCCGTGCGCGGCACGATCGAGCACCGCGCGCCCGACGCACCCGCCCGCGCCGCCTGATCCTCCCCCCGCGAAGACCCCCGACGATGACGCTGCCTAAGCCTCTCCACACCCGTCGCCGCTTCCTCGCCCGGGCCGGCGCCCTCGGCCTCGCGACGCCCTTCGGCCTCGTCGGCTCGCCCTCCTCCGCCGGGCTCCTGCCCGTGCCGGGTCTCGACGGGGCGCCGATCTGCCGGGTCGCCGCCGAGGGGCCGGCGCCCGCCGGCGCGCTGCGCCCGATCAAGCTCGCCTGGAACGCCTCGGCGATCTGCACCGCGGCGGCCCCCGTCGCCAAGGAGAGCGGCGTCTTCGCCCGGCACGGGCTCGACGTGGAGTTCGTCAATTTCGGCGGCTCGACGGAGCAGCTCCTCGAGGCGATCGCCACCGGCAAGGCGGATGCCGGCATCGGCATGGCGCTGCGCTGGCTCAAGCCCCTGGAGCAGGGCTTCGACGTCAAGGTCACGGCGGGCATCCACGGCGGCTGCATGCGGCTGCTCGGCGCCACCACCGCCGGGGCGACCAGCCTCGAGGCGCTGAAGGGCAAGGTGATCGCGGTGAGCGACCAGGCCTCGCCGGCCAAGAACTTCTTCAGCCTGCTCCTGGCCAAGCGCGGCATCGACCCCGAGCGCGACGTCGAGTGGCGGGTCTATCCCCTCGACCTCCTCAATCTCGCGGTCGAGAAGGGCGAGGCCCAGGCGCTCGCCGACGGCGATCCCCGCACCTTCCTGTGGATGAAGGACACCCGCCTCACCGAGGTCGCCAACAACCTCTCGGCCGAGTACCGCGACCGCACCTGCTGCGTCCTGGCGGTCCGCGGCTCGCTGGTGCGCGACGAGCGCCCGGTGGCGACCGCGCTCACCCGGGCGCTGCTGGAGTCCGGCGCCTCAGTCGCGCATGATCCCGCCTACGCCGCCAAGGTCTTTGCCGGCTACGGCGGCAAGGGCTCGGTCGAGGAGCTGGCCGCGATGCTGCGCAGCCACACCCATCACCACCATCCCCTCGGGGCCGAGCTCAAGCAGCAGATCGCGGCTTACGTCGACGAGCTGAAGATCGTGAAGGTCATCCGCGCCCGCACCGACGCCCGGCAATTCGCCGAGCGCGTCACCGCCGACGTCCTGAGCTGAAGGCGGCGGTCATGAGCGACATCGCGCTCGCCCGGGCGGGGGCGGCCGTCCGGCGCCCCGCCTTCCTGCCCGCCACGGCCTCCGTGGCGGCCTCCGCCGCCTGGATCGGCCTTGCCGCCCTCGTGGCCCTGCCAGCCGACCTGGGCGATTTCGGCCTCACCCGCGAGCTCGCCGCCGGCTTCGCGGGGTTCGGCGCCCTGCTCCTGGCGGCCGGCTTCCTGCGTCCCGGCGAGGCCGGCCTCGCCCGGCGGGTCCAGGGCTGGTCGCCCTGGCTCGTCGTGCTCGCCGGCCTGACCGGCCTGTGGGAGGCGGCGACCGCCAAGGCCGGCTGGCTGCCGATGCCGTTCTTCCCGCCGCCGCAGGCGATCCTGGAGGTCTTCGTCGAGGATTACCCGCGGCTCGCCGACAGCGTCTGGCACTCCCTGCGGCTGCTGGCCGGCGGCTACGCCCTCGGGGCGCTCACCGGCTTCACCCTCGGGGTCGCCATCGGCTGGTCGCGGAGCGTCGGCTACTGGGTGCACCCGGTCCTGCGCTTCGTCGGCCCGTTGCCGGCCACCGCCTGGCTGCCGCTCGCCTTCTTCGTCTTCCCGTCGAGCGGCGCCGCCTCGACCTTCCTCGTCGCGCTCGCCACCGGCTTTCCGGTCACGGTGCTGACCTGGTCGGGCATCGCCGGGGTCAACAAGGCCTATTACGACGTCGCCCGCACGCTCGGCGCCCGCGAGGGCTTCCTGATCCTCCGGGTGGCGATCCCGGCGGCCCTGCCGCACGTCTTCGTCGGCCTGTTCATGGGGCTCGGCAGCGCCTTCGCGGTGCTGGTGGTGGCCGAGATGCTGGGCGTGAAGGCCGGCCTCGGCTGGTACCTGCAATGGGCGCAAGGGTGGGCGGCCTACGCCAACATGTACGCGGCGCTCGCCGTGATGGCTTTGGCCTGCTCGGGCCTGATCACCCTGCTGTTCCGGCTGCGCGACCGTCTCCTGTCCTGGCAGAAGGGCCTCGTCCAATGGTAGCCGGCCTGATCGCCCCGTCCCACGCGCCTGCCCCGATCCTGGCAGGTGGTCCCGCGCCCGCCCGCGGCGCCGCCCTGTCGCTGCGCGACGTGCGCCACGCCTTCGCGCTGAAGAAGGCGCCGCTCCCGGTCCTCGACGGCGTCTCGTTCGACGTCGCGCCCGGCGCCTTCGTGGCCCTGCTCGGGCCCTCGGGCTGCGGGAAGTCGACGCTGCTGCGTCTGGCCGCCGGGCTCGAGCCGCCGAACGAGGGCCGGATCGCCGTCGACGGCGTGCCCTTGCGCGGTCCCCACCCGTCCCGCGGCCTCGTGTTCCAGGACCCGACGCTCTATCCCTGGCGCAGCGTCATCGGCAACGTCGCGGTCGGGCCGGAGGCCCGCGGGCGCGCCAGGGCGGAGCGTGGCCGCGTCGAGGAGGCCTTGGCCCTCGTCGGGCTGTCCGGCTTCGCCGACGCCTTCCCGCACCAGCTCTCGGGCGGCATGGCGCAGCGGGTGGCGCTCGCCCGGGCCCTCGTCAACGCGCCGCCGCTGCTGCTCCTCGACGAGCCGCTCGGCAAGCTCGACTCGCTCACCCGCCTGGCGATGCAGGCCGAGCTGGTGCGGCTGTGGCAGGACAAGGGCTTCACCGCCCTCCTGGTGACCCACGACGTCGAGGAGGCCCTGATGCTGGCCCAGCGCATCCTCGTCTTCTCGGACCGCCCGGCCCGGATCCGGGCCGACATCCCGTGCGACCGGCCCTATCCGCGCCACCGCGAGGATCCGGGCGTCGTCGCCGATCGCCGGGCCATCCTGGACCTCCTCGGCACCGCCTGAGGCGGGGCCGGACCTGTCAGCGCACGGGCGGCGCCCAGATCCCGAGGGCGCCGGTGTCGACGGCGCGCGGCAGCAGCCCCTCGGCCCGGAAGGCGTCGGCGATGGTCTGCTGCTCGGAGAGGCCCTCCCGGGTGACGGGCTCGACCCGGTAGCTGCGATGGGCGTTCGCCGCGAGGACGATGTCGGGCTCGAGCTTCCAGAGCGTCGCGAGCCGCGCGGCCGCCTCGTCCGGGTTCGCCTTCACCCAGGCCCCGGTCTGCGCGAGCTTCGCGAAGAGGATTCCGAGCACCGCCCCGTTCGCCGCCGCATAGGAATCGGCGGCGAGGTAGTAGCGCTTGTAGAGCGACAGCCCGGTCCCGTCGCGCAGGATGCGCGCGCCCGCCTGCTTCTGCGCCGCGGTCAGGAACGGATCCCAGGCGGCCCAGGCCTCGACGCCCCCGCTCTCCAGCGCGGCCCGCCCATCGGCCGGGCTCAGATAGGCCGGCGTGATGCTCTTGAAGGACAAGCCGGCCTCCTTGAGGGCGGCGAGGACCAGGAAGTGGTTGCCCGCCCCCTTGGTGACGGCGATCCGCTTGCCCTTCAGGTCGGCGACCGAGCGGAGGCTCGAGTCCTTCGGCACCAGGATCGCCTGCGCCTCCGGCGAGGCCGCTTCCTGCGCGAGGTAGGTGATGCGCGCGCCGGCCGCCTGCGCGAAGACCGGCACCGTGTCGGCGACGTCGGCCGAGACGTCGATCGACCCGGCATTCAGCGCCTCCATGATCGGCAGGCCGCTGGTGAACTCGTGCCAGGACAGGCCGACGCCCTGCGCCGACAGGGCCTGTTCCAGGCTCCCGTCCTGGCGCAGCAGCGCGACGAGCGTCGAGGAGCGCTGGTAGCCGATGCGGAGCGTCGCGGCGGCGCGCGCGGGGCGGCTCAGCACGGCCGAGGCGGCGAGGCCCGCGAGCAGGGTTCGGCGGGTGGTCGGCATCGGGTCGGATCCTCGGAGGATTATGCGGCGACGCGGACGGGCCCGCGCCGCAAGGCTGGTGTGCCGATACCCATAAAGCACGAAGAGTCCGGCCGGCAAGCAATCATAACAGGGATTGCGCCGTCTCTCCGATAGTAGTGGCGAGATGTCGTGGCCGCAACGACGCGGGGGACACGCCTTCCGTCAGCTCAAGAAGCTATTTCTCTTCTCTCGTAAAATCAGGAAAGAATTTTTTATTCGAAGCCTCGGCTTTGGAATGGCGCAGCCTTGCAGGCTGGCCCAGTATCGGTGCGGCGTCCGACGCCCGCCCCTCATCGCTCCGGTCTCGCGCGGAGCGATCCGCCGCCCGGGCCGTCCCGCTCCACCACGATTCGGGGATCTCGATCATGCTCACCTCGTCCCGGCGCGCGCTCCTCGCCGCGGCGCTCGTCCTCGCCTCGGCCGCCGCCGCGCCGGCGCAGACCATCCGGGTCGGGGTCACCGCGGGACCGCATGCCGAGGTGCTCGACGTCGTCCGCAAGGTCGCGGCCTCCCGCGGGCTCGACGTCGCCGTCGTCGAGTTCACCGACTACGTGATCCCCAACCAGGCGCTGGCGGCGGGTGACCTCGACGCCAACGCGTTCCAGCACGAGCCCTACCTGCGCAACCAGGTCGCCAAGACCGGCTGGAGGGTCGTCAAGGTCGCGACCACCACCGCCTCGCCGCAGGGCATCTACTCCAAGCGCTTCAAGCGCATCGAGGACCTGCCCGCGGGCGCCACGATCGCGATCCAGAACGACCCGTCGAACGGCGCCCGCTCCCTGCAGATCCTGCACGCCAACGGCGTGATCACGCTCAAGGACCCGGCCAGCATCACCGCCACCATCGCCGACATCGCCGGCAACCCGAAACGCTTCCGCTTCGTCGAGCTCGACGCCGCCCAGCTCGCCCGCGCGCTCGACGACGTCGATGCCGCCTCGATCAACAACAACTACGCCATCCAGGCCGGCCTCTCGCCGGTGACCGACCCGCTGATCCGGGAACCGGTGGAGGGGCCGTGGGTCAACATCATCGCGGTGCGCGAGGCCGACCGCGACAAGCCGTGGGTGCGCATTCTCGTCGAGGCCTACCGCTCGCAGCCGGTGAAGGACTTCATCCTTGCCCGCTTCAAGGGCGCCTACGTGCCGACGTGGTAGCCTGGGTGATCCCCTGCCCTCCGATTTGATCGAGCCATGATCCGTTTCAACGCCTTCGAGATGAACTGCGTCGGGCACCAGTCGCCCGGCCTGTGGCGCCATCCCCGGGACCGCTCGGGCGACTACACCACCCTCGCCTACTGGACCGACCTCGCCCGGCTGCTCGAGCGCGGCCGCTTCGACGGGGTGTTCCTCGCCGACGTGGTCGGGCTCTACGACGTCCATGGCGGCTCGCCCGCCGCCGCCCTGCGCAACGCCACGCAGGTGCCGGTGAACGATCCGCTCCTCGTCGTGCCGGCGATGGCGGCGGTGACGGAGCATCTCGGCTTCGGCGTCACCGTGAATTTGTCCTACGAGGCGCCCTACCTGCTCGCGCGCCGCTTCACGACGCTCGACCACCTGACGGCGGGCCGCATCGGATGGAACGTGGTCACGGGCTACCTCGACTCGGCGGCCCGCGCGATGGGCCTCGACCGCCAGCGCGCCCACGACGACCGCTACGACCTCGCCGAGGAGTACATGGCGGTCGTCTACGCCCTCTGGGAGGGCAGCTGGGACGACGGCGCGGTGCGGCGCGACCGGGCGGCGGGCGTGTTCACCGATCCGGCCTCCGTCCGGGCGATCCGGCACGAGGGCCCGCATTTCCGCGTCGAGGGCGTGCATCTCGGGGAGCCCTCGCCGCAGCGCACCCCCGTGATCTACCAGGCCGGGACCTCGCCGAAGGGCCGCGGCTTCGCGGCCCGCCACGCCGAATGCGTGTTCATTTCCGGCCCCTCGCCGCAGGTGATCGCGCCCCGGGTCGCGGCGCTCCGGCAGGCGGTCGCGGAGGCGGGCCGGGCGCCGGGCGACCTCCTGATCTACGCGCTGGCCACCCTCGTGGTCGCGGAGACCGACGCGCTCGCACAGGCCAAGCTCGCCGAGTACCGCCAGTATGTCAGCCACGAAGGGGCGCTCGCCCTGATGTCGGGCTGGACCGGGGTCGACTTCTCGGGGCTCGACCTCGACGCGCAGGTGCGGCACGTCGAGAACGATGCCGGGCGCACCGCGATGGACAACGTCACGCGGGCCGATCCGGGCCGGGTCTGGACGGTGCGGGAGGTGGCCGAGCATGTCGGGATCGGCGGGATCGGGCCGGTCTTCTGCGGCTCGCCCGCCACCGTCTGCGACGCGCTCGAGGCCTTCGTGGCGGCGACCGGGATCGACGGGTTCAACCTCGCCTACGTGGTGGCGCACGAGACCTTCGCGGACGTCGTCGAGCTCGTGGTGCCCGAGCTGCAGCGGCGCGGGCGCTACCCGACGGCGTATCGCGACGGCCCGCTGCGCCGGAAGCTCTTCGGGCGCGACCGGGTCGATGCGGCCCATCCGGCGGCGCGCCACCGGCACGCCCCGGCGATGGCGTGAGGGCGGGTCCGTCGGAGCGCCGCTCCTCTCCACCCGACCGCGGTCGCAGGGTGCCGGCGACCGGACGATCGCGCCGGCGTGAGCCTCGAAGGAGGACGTTGGAAGCCGCTGCGGAACGCACCCCCATCGTCGCGGACCGTGACCGCGTGTTCGGAAGCTCGGCCGTCGGGTGGACCGGCCGGGCAAAGCCGGGCAGAAACGACGGCACGCGCACGGGGTAGGGATGCCGGGAGGAAGCTCGATGATGCGGCGGGCGGTGCTGTCCGCGGTGGTGGCCCTGTGCGCGTGCGGAGGCCCGGTCGGGCCGGCGCGGAGCCAGGGGCGGGTCCGCGTGCTGCCGGAGGGCGGCCGCGTCGCCGTGCGGCTGACCGCCGAGGAGCGGGCCCGGATCGGCGTCGTGACGGCCCGCCTCGTGCCGCAGCCGCACCGGATCGAGATCCTGGCCTATGGCAGCGTCCTCGATCCCGCCCGCATCACCGACCTGACCAACAGCTACGCGGGGGCGGTCGCCGCCCTGCGGACCGCGAAGACCCGGGCGGAGGTCTCCGCCAGCGCCCTGCGCCGGGCCAGGAGCCTCGGCCCCACGGTCGTCGCCGGCGCCCAGCTCGAGACGGTCGAGGGCAGCGCCGCCACCGACGAGGCGACGCTGGCGGCCGCCGAATCGCAGGTGCGCACCCTCGCCGCCACCGCGCAGCAGGAATGGGGGCCGGTGCTCGGCCGGGCGATCGTCGAGCGGGCCCCCCTCGTCACCCGCCTGATCGAGCGGGCGGACCTCCTGGTGCAGGTGACCCTGCCCGCCGGCGAGGCCCTGAAGGTTCCCCCGGCCACGGCCTTCGCGGAGGTGCCGCCGCAGAGCGAGCGGGTGACCATGCGCCTCGTCTCGCCGGCGACGCGGACGGAGCAGCGGATCCAGGGCGTCAGCCACTACTACCTCGTGGCCGGCGACAGCGGCCTCCTGCCGGGTATGAGCGTGCAGGCCTTCCTGACCTCGCCGCAGGAGGCCGTGGGGATCGCCGTCCCGGAGAGCGCCGTGATCCACTGGCAGGGCAGCGCCTGGATCTATCACGGCCTCGGTGCCGATGCCTTCACCCGGCACCTCCTCAAGCCGGAGGCGGCCGTCTCGGCGGACCGTTACGTGATCGACGACCTCGGCGGGGAGACGGACATCGTCGTGACCGGGCCGCAGGCGGTGCTCACCGAGGAGCTGAAGGGCCGGAGCCCGGCCTCCGCCGACCCGGATGACGACTGAGCGCCGCGCGTGACCATGACGGATCCGCGGCCGGCCGGCGGGGAGAGCCGGGCCGGAGCGCCCGCGACAGCCTCCCCGACGGGTCTGCAGGCAGCCCTGGTGAGCCTCGCCGTGCGCCGGCCCGGGATCGTCGTCGCCCTCGCGCTGGCGCTCGTGCTCTACGGCCTGACCGCCCTCGGCACGGCCAGGTACGACGTCTTCCCGGAATTCGCCCCGCCCGCCGTGACGGTGCAGACCGAGGCGCCCGGCCTCAACCCGGAGCAGGTCGAGGTCCTGGTCACGCAGGCCGTCGAGGGCGCCGTCAACGGCCTGCCGGGCCTCGCGACCCTGCGCTCGAACTCGATCCAGGGGGTCTCGGTGGTGACCGCGACCTTCCGGGCCGGCAGCGACATCTTCCGGGCGCGCCAGCTCGTCGGCGAGCGGCTGGCCGGGGTCGCGGGCCGGCTGCCCCAGGGCGTGGCCGCCCCCACGATGACGGCCCTGACCTCCTCGACGAGCGCGATCCTGCTCGTCGGCCTGACCGCGCGGACGCGCTCGCTCATGGACCTGCGCAGGGTGGCGGACTGGCGGGTGCGCCTGCGCCTGCTCGCCGCCCCGGGGGTGGGCGAGGTGCTGGTCTATGGCGGCGACGTCCGCTCGATCCGCATCCAGGTGCGGCCGCAGGACCTCATCCGCTTCCGCATCGGCCTCAACGACGTGCTCGCCGCCGGCCGCAGGGCGACGGGCGTGCGCGGGGCCGGCTTCATCGACACGGTCAACCAGCGCATCACCCTGCAGACCGAGGGGCAGGCGGTGACCCCGGCGGCGGTCGCCCGCACGGTGCTGATCAACGAGGGCGGCGCGAGCGTGGTGCTGGGCGACGTCGCCGACGTGGTCGCCGGCCCGGAGCCGGCGATCAGCGCGGCGCTCGTCGACGGGCAGCCGGGCGTCCTGATGATGGTCGGCGCGCAGTACGGCGCCAACACCGTCGAGGTCGCGGCCGGGGTCGAGGCGGCGCTCGCCGAGCTGCGGCCGGGCCTCGACGGCGACGGCATCACCCTGCGCACCGACCTCTTCCGGCCGGCCGGCTTCGTCGCGCAGGCCACCGGCCACGTCCTGCAGGCCCTGGCGCTCGGCGGGATCCTCGTCGTGGCGGTCCTGCTGGTCTTCCTGTTCGACTGGCGCACGGCGCTGATCAGCGCCGCGGCGATCCCGCTCTCGCTCATCGGCGCGGTCCTGGTGCTCGGGGCCTTGGGCCTGAGCCTCAACACCATGACGCTCGGCGGGCTCGCCATCGCCATCGGCGAGGTCGTCGACGACGCCGTGATCGGCGTCGAGAACGCGGTGCGCCGCCTGCGGGAGAACCGGCACCGCGCGGTGCCCCTGCCGGAGGCCCGGGTGGTGCTGTCCGCCATCCTGGAGGTCCGGGTCTCGGTCGCCTACGCGACCTTCGCGGTCCTGCTGGTCTTCCTGCCGGTGCTGGCCCTCTCCGGCGTGCCCGGCCGGCTGTTCGGCCCCCTGGCGCTCGCCTACATCCTGGCGGTCCTGGCCTCCCTGGTCGTGGCGCTCACGGTCACGCCGGCCCTCGCGCGCCTGCTGCTGACCGGACGCAAGACACGGCCGGCCGGGGAGCCGCCGGTCACCCGGGCGGTGCGCGGCGTCTACGTCCGGATCCTGGAGGCCCTGGCGCGCCGTCCCGTCCTGGTGGCCGCCGCGGGCCTCGTCGCTGTCCTGGCGGGCGCGGTCCCGGTGCCGTCCCTCGGCGGCGCGTTCCTGCCCGATCTCAAGGAGGGGCACTTCATCCTGCACATGGCCACGGCGCCCGGGACCTCCCTGCAGGAGACCCTGCGGCTCGGGGGCCACGTCACGGCGGGCCTCAAGGCGATCCCCGAGGTGCGGGCCGTCGCCCAGCAGGTCGGGCGGGCCGAGGCGGGCTACGATCTCGGCGGGACGCACGAGAGCGAGATCCACATCGACCTCGCGCCGAACCTCGACGGCGCGGCCCAGGACCGGGCCGAGGCCGCGATCCGCGCCCTGATGGCGGCCACGCCCGGGGCGACCTTCTCGCTGAAGACCTTCCTGACGGAGCGCATCGAGGAGGTGGTGTCGGGCTTCACCGCCCCGGTCGTGGTCAGCGTCTACGGGGCGGATCTCGACCGGATCGAGGCGGCCGCCCGGGACGTGGCCCGGGAGATCGCCGAGGTCCGGGGCGCCGCCGACATCCAGCTCCGGTCGCCGGCGGGCCTGCCGCAGATCAACGTCGCGTTGCGCCCCAGCGACCTGCGCCACTGGGGCCTCGACGCGATCGAGGTGCTGGACCTCGCCCGCACGGCCTTCCAGGGCGACACGGTCGGCCAGTCC
Source organism: Methylobacterium nonmethylotrophicum (assembly GCF_004745635.1). Taxonomy (GTDB): domain Bacteria; phylum Pseudomonadota; class Alphaproteobacteria; order Rhizobiales; family Beijerinckiaceae; genus Methylobacterium; species Methylobacterium nonmethylotrophicum. Next base: position 177,952 of record NZ_SRLB01000004.1, read on the forward strand.
TACGAGGGCAATGCGGTCTTCAATGTCGTGGTCGTCCTCGATCCCTCCGCCCGCGCGCGGCTGTCGAGCCTCGGCGACCTGCCCCTGCGCACGCCGGGCGGCAGCTACATCCGCCTGTCGCAGGTCGCGGACGTCTACGAGACCGTCGGGCGCTACGCCGTCGCGCATCACGGGGCGCAGCGGGTGCGGGTGGTGACGGCGAATGTCGAGGGCCGGGACATCGCCTCGTTCACCGAGGCCGTGAGGCGCAAGATCGCCCGCGAGGTGACGCTGCCGCCGGGCGTCTATGTCGGCATCGGCGGTGCGGCGGAGGCGCAGGGCCGGGCCCGCCGCGATCTGGCGCTCCATGCCGGGCTCGCCGGGCTCGGGATCGTGCTCCTGCTGGCCGTCGTCACCGGGTCACCCGCCAACCTCCTGCTGGTCCTCGTCAACATGCCCTTCGCGTTCGTCGGCGGCGTGCTGGCCGTGGCCGCGAGCGGCGGCATCGTCTCCCTCGGCGGCATCGTCGGCTTCGTGACGCTGTTCGGCATCTCGCTGCGCAACACGATCATGATGATCGCCCACTACGAGCATCTCGTGCTCGTGGAGGGGCGGCCGTGGAACGCCGCCACGGCCATCGAGGGCGCCGCCGACCGCCTGGTGCCGATCCTGATGACCTCCCTGGTCACGGGCCTCGGCCTCCTGCCGCTGGCGCTGGGCGCCGGCGAGCCCGGCCGCGAGATCGAGGGGCCGATGGCGATCGTGATCCTGGGCGGCCTCGCCAGCTCGACGATCCTGAACCTCGCCGTCCTGCCGGTGCTGGCGCAGCGCTTCGCGCGGTTCGGCGATCGGAACGATGCGTAGTCGGCGAAGGCGGTCGCGTTTGAAAGGGCAGGCCCAGGGTCGATCCCGATTCGCTTGACGGCGCGAAGGGCTGCTGAGGGAGGATTGCGGGCTTTCGATCGTGGATCGGATCAGGTCCGCTTTGCGGGTGAAGCAGCCCCAACGATGCCGCCGATGTTCAGCGCTTGTTGCTTTGCAGCATGTGCGTCCGGTAGGATGGGGCACTCGCATGGACCCGGTGCAAGCCCGGGTGGCTCTTCCGGCCGCCAATCCGCCGGACAACGCAAACGACCTGACGCTCCTCATCGTCGCCCAAGCGGTCGGCGTGCGTCCCTTTGCGGAAAACAATCATGTACGCTCTCACCTCGTCTCGGCGCGGCTGGTTCGCAAACCCACGCGCAGACATCCTTTCTGGCATCGTCGTCGCGCTCGCGCTCATCCCGGAAGCGATCGGCTTCTCCGTGATCGCAGGTGTCGATCCGAAAGTCGGCCTTTACGCCTCCGTGGTCATCGCTTGCGTCATCGCCTTCACAGGCGGTCGCCCGGCGATGATCTCCGCTGCTACCGCCGCAACCGCGGTGGTGATGGTCGATCTCGTGCGCGAGCACGGCGTGCAGTATCTGTTCGCCGCCACGATCCTGATGGGTGTGATCCAGGTCATCGCCGGGCTCCTCAAGCTCGGGCGTCTCATGCGCTTCGTCTCGCGCTCGGTGATGACAGGTTTCGTCAACGCGCTCGCGATCCTGATCTTCCTGGCGCAGCTTCCTGAATTGCACGGCGTGCCACCTACCACTTACGGGCTCATCGCGCTCGGGCTCGCCATCATCTATGGCCTGCCGCGGTTCACCCGCGCCATACCCTCGCCGCTGGTGGCGATCATCGTGCTCACTGCGCTAACCGCCACTCTCGGCCTTGATGTCCGCCGGGTCGCTGATCTTGGTGCGCTACCCTCGACCCTGCCGCACTTCGCATTGCCCCAGGTGCCTCTCTCCTTTGAGACGTTGCGCATTCTCCTGCCCTACGCAGCGGCCCTTGCGGCGGTCGGCCTGCTCGAAAGCCTGCTTACCGCGCAGATCGTGGACGACATGACCGACACGCCGAGCGGAAAGAGCCGCGAGTGCATCGGCCAGGGCGTCGCCAACATGGCGTCCGCCGTGTTCGGTGGCATGGGCGGATGTGCGATGATCGGCCAATCCGTGATCAATGTCTCGTCGGGCGCGCGCGGACGGCTCTCGACACTCGTTGCGGGGGTCTTTCTCCTCGTGCTCCTCGTGGCACTCCAGGGCTTGCTCGCCCTTGTCCCGGTTGCGGCGCTCACGGCCGTGATGATCATGGTCTCGATCAACACCTTCTCGTGGCGGTCGCTCGCGCAATTGCGCACGAACCCGCTTGCCTCGTCGGGCGTGATGCTTGCCACCGTCGTCGCGGTCGTGGCGACAGGAAATCTTGCGATTGGCGTCCTCATCGGGGTGCTGCTGTCCGGCGTGTTCTTTGCGGGTAAGGTGTCGCGATTGAGCCAAGTCACGTCGGAACTGTCGGCGGACGGGCGCACTCGCACCTACCGGGTTACGGGTCAGGTGTTCTTTGCGTCAGCCGGAGCCTTCGCCGAGGCCATCGACGTGCTGGAACCGGTGGAGCGGCTCGTCATCGACGTTCACGCCGCCCACTTCTGGGATATCTCGGCCGTCGGTGCTCTCGATCGCACTGTACTGCGCGCTCGACGCCAGGGACGAGCCGTCGAGGTTGTCGGTCTCAACGAGGCGAGCGCCACGATGGTCGAGCGCTTCGCGGTCCATGACAAGCCTGAAGCGAATACGGCTCAAGCAATCCACTGACGTCGTGCCTCCCTTCCGAGCATCCGGCCTGGAGGCTATGAGGTCTGCTTTCAGGTCGCTCCAGACGTTGGAGGCAGCACGATCCAGCGTCGGTAGGGGTCGAAAGCAGCCCCTCGCATGGTCGAACTGGTTGGATTTTGACCCCAGTCCTGGCACTTGGGCAAGACACCCTGCGTCGAGCCCGGCGGCGACCGGCCGGATGCGCGCGCGAGGCGCGCCGGTTGCACGCGGCGCAATTGTCGAGGCTACCCCGGCGGGGCATCCTCGCCGGGCGCGGATGCCTGGAGGATGGATGCCGGCCCATCGGAACTCGCCCTATCGCACGCAGAACTGGACGCTGACGAAGCCCGCCGCGGCGGGGCGGGACGGCATCGTCGTGGCCCAGAACCGCGAGGCGGCCGAGGCCGGGGCGGCGATCCTGGCGGCGGGGGGCAACGCCGCCGACGCGGCGGTCGCAACCGCCTTCGCCCTCGCGGCGGTGGAGCCCTGGAACAGCGGGCTCGGCGGCATCGGCTTCGCGCTGGTGCTGCCGGCCGGTGCGACCCGCGCCAAGGTCGTGGATTTCGGACCGGTCTCGAGCCGCAACACCCGGGCCGCCGACTACCCGCTCACCGGCCGGGAGACGCGCGACCTGTTTCCCTGGCCGGAGGTCGCGGACGACCGCAACATCCACGGGCCGCTCTCGTTCTGCATCCCCTCCGCGGTCGCCGGCTACGCGACGCTGCACGAGGCGTTCGGGACCGGCCGCCCCGCCGCCGACCTGCTCGCGCCCGCGCTGGCGCTCGCGCACCGCGGCCTGGCCCGGGACTGGTTCACCACCCTGAAGATCGCCGCCGCGGCGCCCCTGCTGCGGCGCTACCCGGAGAGCGCGCGCCTCTACCTGCCGGACGGCCTGCCGCCGGTGCCGCCCGACCAGGGCGCGCCCGGCTTCCTGCCGCTCGGTCGCCTGCCCGAGACCCTGGAGCGGCTGGCGGAGGCCGGCCTGCGGGACTTCTACGACGGCGGCGTCGCCCGCGACCTCGTCGCCGACATCGCGCGCCTCGGCGGGGTCGTCGACGGGCAGGACCTGGCCGGCTGCCGGGCCCTGGTCCGCGACGCCCCGACGATCGCCTGGCGCGACGACTGGACCCTCCACGCCGCCGGCGGCCTCACCGCCGCGCCGACGCTCGCCGCGGTCGTCGCCGGCATGGCGCCGGTGCCGCGGCCCTCCGCCGGCCCGGACGCCGCCTGGTTCTCCGCGCTCTCGCGCGTCATGCGGCAGGCCTATGCCGAGCGCCTCGCCGGCCTCGGCGCGGCCGGCCTGGAGCCGGGCGACACCTGTACGTCCCACCTCACCGTCGTCGACCGGGACGGGATGCTGGTGTCGATGACGACGACGCTGCTCTCCTCGATGGGCAGCCGGGTCGTGCTGCCCGGGACCGGCGTGCTGATGAACAACGGCGTGATGTGGTTCGATCCGCGCCCCGACAGCGCCAACCCGATCGCCCCCGGGGTGCGCCCGCTCTGCAACATGTGCCCGGTGATCGTCACGCCGCGGAGTGGCGAGGGCCCGCGGCTCGCCGCCGGCGCGTCCGGCGGCCGGCGCATCCTGGCGAGCGTGTACCAGCTCCTCGCCTTCCTGATCGATTTCGGCATGGACCCGCAGGCCGCCGCCCATGCGCCCCGCATCGACGTCTCGGGACCGGACGGCGCGAGCGCCGATGCCCGGCTCGCCCCGGAGGTGCTGGACGCGCTCGCCGCCGAGGGGCCGCTCGCGGTGGTGGAGCACGGCGTCCTGCCGGTCAACTTCGCCTGCCCGAACGTCGTGCGGGTGGAGAACGGCGCCGCCACGGGGTGCAGCGACGTCGCCTCGCCGTGGTCCGCCGCCGTGGCGGCCGCGCCGCCCGCCTGACGGACGCCCGTCCGGACGTCGTGTGCTACCGTTCCGGACAAGGGATCGGCCGGGGAACGCCTCCCGGCCGGGATAAAGAACGGCGACGATCATGGACTTTCGCGCGCTCAGGACGTTCCACGCGATCGCCGAACTCGGAAGCCTCAGCAAGGCGGCGGACCTGCTGCGCATCGGCCAGCCGGCGCTGAGCCGGCAGATGAAGCTGCTCGAGCACGAGCTGAAGGCCGAGCTGTTCGTGCGCAACGGCCGCGGGATGGTGCTGACGAGCGCCGGCCAGCTGCTCCTCGCGCGCAGCCTGAGCCTGGTGCGCCAGATCGAGCAGGTCCGCGACGACATGCAGTCGCTCGACCGGATGCCCTCGGGCAGCGTCGTGCTGGGCGTCGTTCCGACGGTGAGCGCGGTCCTGTCGGCGCGGGTGGCGCGCCGCGCCGTCGCCGAGCTGCCCCAGGTCGCGCTCCGGATCGTCGAGAGCTACGGCGGCCACCTGGTCGAGTGGCTGCACCGCGGCCGGATCGACCTGTCGATCCTCTACGGTCCGGCGGTCGACCTCCATCTCGACGTCGAGACGCTCGGGCGCGACGAGCTGGTGGCGGTCGGCCCGAAGGGGTCGGGCCTCGCCGAGCGCGCGCCCGTCGACCTTGCCTGGCTCATCGGTCAGCGGCTCGCGCTGCCGAGCCACTCGCACGGCCTGCGCCGCCTCGTGGAGAAGGCGGCGTCGCGCAAGAAGCTCCCGGTCGACGTCGTGGTCGAGGCCGATTCCTTCCGGGTCCTGACCAACATCGTCGAGGAGGGGATCGGCTACACCATCCTGCCGCCCTCGGCGATCCACGCCGAGCTGCAGCAGGATCGCCTCGAGATCGCGGCCTTCGCGCCCCCGGGCATCGCCCGCGAGGTCGTGCTCGCCTCCGCGACCGCCAAGCCCGCCTCGATCGCGAGCGCGGCCGTGGCCGACCTCGTGCGGACGGAGATCGCCGCCCTCGTGCGCGAGGGGCGCTGGCGGCTCGTGACCGCGTTCGAGGCCGGGCCGCGCTGAGCAGGGTTCGCGAAAGCGGCCGCCGGTCTTGCGACAAACAGCTGCGGCGAAACGAGGATTTGAGCGGACGAAGCGTTGGCCTTTCCCATCCGAGCCCTCATCCTGAGGTGCCCACATCGTGGGCCTCGAAGGAGGCCTCCAGACACCACCGAGATCTCTGGAGGCCTCCTTCGAGGCCCAGCGATCGAAGATCGCCGGTCACCTCAGGATGAGGTTTGTGGGTGGGAAGGACCGGTGCTGCGATCAAGCTGCCATTGCCGTGTACGGTGTTGGCGTTCCAACGCGAGTCTGCCGAGGCCGGCCCCTACGACACCGTCAAGCCGAGATGCCCGCGCATCCGGTGCTTGAGGAAGACGCCGTCCCGCGGCGGCAGCGCCCGCTCGACGTGCCCGGAGGCGATCCTGACCCGCACGAAGCGCGGTCCTCCGGAGGTCGCGCGCAGCCTCGGCCGGTAGGCCGCGAGCCCGGCCTCGTCGGCGATCTCGACCGCGTCCTCGATCCCGCTTGCCTGCGCGACCCGGTCCAGCCGGACCCCGAGGCCCGAATGGCTCCGCTGCATGCCGGTCTCGCCGTAATGGCCGTTGTCGAGGACGACGATCGTGAGGTTGGCGGGACGGGCCACCGCGACCGTCATCAGCCCCCCGGCCCCCATGATCTGCTCGCCGTCGCCGGTCACGACCGCGACCGGCCGCGTCGGCTGCGCCAGCGCGAGCCCGAGGCCGACGAGGGCGGCCCCGCCCATCGCGCCCCAGAGATAGAAGTTGGCGTCGTGATCGCCCGCGTCGAAGACGTCGTAGGACGGCGAGCCGAGGCCGGTCACGACCAGGAGGTCGCCGCGCTCGGCGAGGAGGACCCTGACGGCCCGGCGGCGATCGAGCGTCCCGACAGATTCCGACATGACCTGATCTCCCGGCCTCATTGGCCCTCGACCCACTTCTTGCGCCCGAGCATGCGCTGCGCGATCAGCACGGCGACCTGCTGGTCGCCGTCGAAGGCGAGGTTCGCCGCCGCCGTGACCACCTCGGCGGCCTCCTCCGGCCGCTCGAGGCGCAGGAGCGTGACGCCCATCGTCTCGAGGGCGGCGGGCGTGCCCCGGCCCATCGGGATCTGCCACGGGTTGAACTCGGCCCACTCGCCGCGCATCGTCACGAGGGTCAGGAGCGGGAACCGGCACGTCGCCGGCAGCGACAGCATGTTGATGCAGTTGCCGACCCCGCTCGACTGCATCAGCAGGACCGCGCGGGCACCGCCGAGCCAGGCGCCTGCCGCGAGCGCGATCCCCTCCTCCTCCGTCGTCAGGACGGTGGTGCGGACTTGCGCGTCGTCGTGCAGGGCGCGGATCAGCCGCGCGTGGCCGGCATCCGGCACGTAGGAGGCCTGCGTCACGCCGGCCTCGCGCAGGGCGCGGTAGACCGCGAGCGGCCAGTCCGTGCCGGCCTCGCCGGCGGCATCGGTTGAGGAAACGGTCATCGTCATCTCCGGCCGGCCAAAGTCCCGCGCGGATCCGGCCGGGCGTCCGGCGCTTCTCCCGGTCCAGGGGAATGTGGCTCCGCCGAGATGTGCGCGCGCGGCCGTGGCCGGCGCACTTTCATTCTCGGCATATCCGGTCTCACGGAATTCGAATTCGCTGCGGGCCGCGGCGGCCTAAGATCGCGATCGAGAAGAAGCGCCGAGAAGAAGCGGCAAGACCAGGCGTCGCTCTACCAGGCGTCGTTCTGGACGGGAGGACAGGCATGGAGATGGTGGGGTTCGTCGGGCTCGGCCGCATGGGCCGGCCCATGGCGTCCAACCTGTGCCGCAAGGGCTTCCGGCTCGTCGTGAACGACGTGAACCCGGCCGCCGTGCAGGAGCTCGAGAGCCTGCAGGCGCGCGGGGCGGCGAGCGCGGCCGAGGTGGCGGGACAGGCCGGGATCGTCGTCACGATGCTGCCGAACTCGGCGGTGGTGCGCGAGGTGGTGGCCGGGCCCGACGGCATCCTGGCCCACGCCAGGCCGGGATCGCTCGTCATGGACATGAGCACGGTCTCGCCCGAGACCACGGACGAGCTCGCCGCGCTCGCCCGAGCCCGCGGCATCGGCTTCGTCGACGCGCCGGTCGGGCGTCTCGCGAGCCACGCCGACAAGGCTGAGTCGCTGTTCATGGTCGGCGCCTCGGAGGACGACTTCGCCCGGGTCAAGCCGCTCCTCGACGGCATGGGGTCGACGATCTTCCATTGCGGCCCGGTCGGGTCCGGGACGCGCACGAAGCTCGTCAACAACTACCTGGCGGTGACCTCCTGCCAGCTCAACGCCGAGGCGCTGGCGCTGTCGCAGCGGCTCGGCCTCGACCTCGAGCGCACGCTGGAGGTCCTGTACGGCACCACGGCGGTCAACGGGCAGCTGAAGATCGCCTGGCCGAGCAAGGTGCTGGCCGGCGACGTCGAGCCGGGCTTCACCATCGACCTCGCCCACAAGGACCTGACGCTCGTCAGCGAGGCCGCCCACGCCGCGCGGGTGCCGATGCCGATCCTGGCCGCCGCCCGCGAGGCGTTCTCGACCGCCCGGGCCCGCGGCTTCGGGACGAAGGATTTCTCCGCGATGGTCGACGCCTTGTGCGACCTCGCGGGCATCGAGAAGCCGCGCCTGCGCCGCTGAGCCGAGGCGACACGAGGAGGGACGCCGGCGGCCTCGACGCCGCACGGTCGATCCGGGAGGAGAACGCCATGGAGATCTCGCGGCGGGCCCTGATGGGCGGCGCCACCGCGCTCGCGGCCGCATGGAGCGGCGGCGTTCGCGCCCAAGGAAGCCGGCCCCAGACCGGCGGGGCTCCGGGTCAGAGGATCAAGATCGGCGTGCTGTCGGACTTCTCCGGCATCTACACCGACCTGCTCGGGCCGGGCGGCGTCGCCTGCGTGCAGCAGGCGGTGGCGGATTTCGGCCCCGAGCAGCACGGCTTCTCCGTCGAGGTCGTGTTCGCCGACCACCAGAACAAGCCGGATGTCGGATCGGCCATCGCCCGGCGGTGGTACGACGCCGAGGGCGTCGACATGGTGATCGGCCTGCCCAACTCGTCGGTCGCGCTCGCGCTCGCCTTCGTGACGGCCGAGCGCAACAAGGCCTGCATCGGCACCGCGGTCACCTCGATGGACTTCACCGGCGCGCAATGCACGCCGAACACCATCAACTGGACCTACGACGCCTACATGCTGGCCAAGGCGCTCGGCACCGAGACCGTCAAGGCCGGCGGGCGCAAATGGTACTTCATCACCACCGACAACGCCTTCGGCAACGCGATCCAGGGCGAGACGGCGGGCTTCGTGCAGCAGGCCGGCGGCACGGTGGTGGGCAATTCCCGCTACCCGATCGGCGCGACCGACTACTCGTCCTTCCTGATCGCCGCGCAGGGGAGCGGGGCCGATGTCCTCGGCCTGGCGCTCGGCGGCACCGACATGGTGAACTGCCTCAAGCAGGCGAGCGAGTTCGGCCTGCGCGACCGCATGCGGGTCGCCGCGCCGGTGATGTTCCTCAACGACATCAACGCGCTCGGCCTCCCCCTGACGCAGGGATTGCTGCACACCAACAGCTTCTACTGGGACGCCAGTGACCGCACGCGCGCCTTCACGCAGCGCGTGCTGCCGCGGATGCAGGGCGCCTATCCGGGCATGGTCCATGCCGGCTGCTATGCCGGGACGCTCCACTATCTCAAGGCGGTCGCCGCCCTCGGCGTCGCGGCCGCCAAGGCGAGCGGCGCCGCGGCCGTGGCAAAGATGAAGGCGATGCCGGCCGACGACGACGCCTTCGGCCGCACCGTGGTGCGCCAGGACGGCCGCGCCCTGGTCCCGGCCTTCCTCCTCCAGGTGAAGAAGCCCGAGGAGAGCCGGGCGCGGTGGGATTACTGCAAGGTGGTGACCGAGATCTCCGGGCCGGACGCCGCCAAGCCCCTCGCCCAGGGCGGATGCCCGCTCGTCAGGACGTGAGACGTCCCGGATCCGGGACGGCGTAGGACCGGCTGGACCTGTCCGGTCGGGGAGTCTCGGCTTCGATCGCCGTACGGATGACCGCTTCGGCGAATGATGCATAGATCCTCCGAGGGGTGAGGGAGAGCATCCATGACCGTGAGGATCTTCGGGGCGCCGCCGCGCTACCACCAGGGACCGGGGGCGATCCGGGACATCGGCGGGATCGCCCGCTCCCTGTCCGCCTCGGCCTGCGTCGTCGTCGACGAGGGCGTGCGCGCGGTCGTGGCCGAGCCGATCGCCGCGAGCCTGCGCGAGGCCGGCGTGGCGGCACGCCTCGTGCCGTTCTCGGGCGAGATCACCTACGCGGCGATCGACAGGCTCGTCGCGGCGGTCCGCGCCGACGCCCCGGGCCTCGTCGTCGCGGCGGGCGGCGGCAAGGCCCTCGACGTCGGCAAGGGCGTGGCCGTGCGCCTGGGCGTGCCGGTCGTCACGGTCCCGACCATCGCGTCGAACGACGCGCCGACGAGCGCCATCTTCGTGGTCTACGACGAGAACCACGCCGTGGCGGCGGTCGACCGGATGGGCCGCAACCCCGACGCGGTCGTGGTCGACACGGCGCTGATCGCCCGGGCGCCGGCCCGGTTCCTGCGCGCCGGCATCGGCGACGCGGTCACCAAGGCGTTCGAGGCGAGGGGCTGCCGCGCCGGGACCGGGGTGACGCCCTTCGGCACGCGGCCGCTCCTGACCGGCGCGGCCATCGCGGACGCCGCTTACGCGACCCTGCGCGCCCATGGGGCGGCGGCGCTCGAGGCGGTCGAACGGAACGAGGTCACGGAGGACGTGGAGGCCACGATCGAGGCCTGCATCCTGATGAGCGGCCTCGGCTTCGAGAATGGCGGGCTGTCGCTCGCCCACGCGATGACCCGGGGCCTCGTCAAGGCCCGGGGCGCGCGGGACGCGCCGCATGGCGAGCAGGTCGCCTACGCGGTGGTGGTCCAGTGCGCCGTCGAGCGTCATCCCGAGGCCGGGGTCCTCGACCTGACGGGCTTCCTGCGCGGGATCGGCCTGCCGGTCCGCCTCGCCGATCTCGGGATGGAGGGAGCGACGCCCGAGGAGATCGAGGACATCGCTCGCCTGACGATGACGGCGCCCCACATCGCCAACCTGCCGTTCCGGGTCACGGCGGACGACATCGCCGCCGGCATGCGGCGGGTCGAGGACCTGGCGGCGTCGCGATGAGGCCCTGCCCCGCCATCAGCAGAAACGCGTCCCGCCGTTGAGGTCGAAGCTCGCCCCTGGGGCGTAGCCGGCGACCGCGCCGCACAGGACGATGCGCCCCTCCCCTGCCGTTGCGGGCCGGCTCGCCTCAGCGAGCCGCGCGCAGGCCGCCATAGGTCGTGAGGTGCGAGCCCGCGAGCCAGCCCGCATCCACCGGCAGGTTAATGCCGGTGATGGCGGCGGCGTCGTCCGAGAGCAGGAAGGCCACGCCGCGGCCGATCTCGGCGGGCTCGACCAGGCGGCCGAGGGCTGCTGCCTCGGTGAGCAGGCGCGGGTCGCGCTGGCCGCGGTCGATCGCGGCCTGGAGCGGCGGCGTGGCGACGTAGCCCGGCGAGACGGCGTTCACCCGCACCCCCGAGCGTCCCCACTCGGCGGCGAGGCAGGCCGCCATGTGGACCACCGCCGCCTTCGAGGGCGCGTAGGCGTGGAGCGGGGCCGTGCGCCACGCGGTGACCGAGCCGGTGATCACGATGCCGCCGCGGCCGCGCTTGGCCATCCGGGTCCCGGCCGTCAGGCACGACACGTAGACCCCGCGCAGGTTGACCGCGATGATGCGGTCGAACTCGGAGAGCGGCAGATCCTCCGGCCGGCCCCCGGGCTGGATCAGCCCGGCATTGGCGACGAGCGCCTCGACGGGGCCGAGCCGCCCCTCGATCTCCGCGAAGGCCGCCTCCGTCGCCCCCTCGTCCACCACGTCGAAGGGCACCGCCTCGGCCCCGATCGATCCGGCCACGGCGCGGGCGCGCTCGGCGTCGATGTCGGAGATGACCGTGCGCCAGCCGCGCTCCGCCAGCACCCCCGCCACGGCAAGCCCGATCCCGCTCGCACCACCGGTCACCAGGGCGACCCGGCCACGTCCCTCGTTGCGCTCCATGTCGTTCTCCCGTTCGTTCGATCGCGTCCCGCGCGGCTCAGAGCCCGGTGCACGCGCCGAAATGGCGTCGTCAGCGTCTGTTCCATCCTACCCGCGACCTCATCCTGAGGTGACCGGCGATCGGAGATCGCTGCGCGCAGCGGCCTCGAAGGAGGGCTCCAGAAGGCTGTGCGATCCCTGGAGGCCTCCTTCGAGGTCAGTCCATCTGCGATGGCCTGACACCTCAGGATGAGGTCGCGAGCAGGAGGATTCGCAAGCCAAATCAATCGGTTGCTCACACAGCCAGGTAGCGCTGCGTGATCGCCGCGTTGCCGCGCAACTCCGCCACCGGCGCGCGGTAGACGACCTGCCCCTTGTCGACGACGGTCGCGTGGGTGGCGATGTCGAGGCAGAAATGCATGTTCTGCTCGGCGAGCAGGATCGTGACGCCCATGCCGCGCAGCGTGCGGATCAGCCCGCCGATCGCCTGGACGATGATCGGCGCCAGACCCTCGCTCGGCTCGTCGAGGAGCAGCACGTCGGGATTGCCCATCAGGGCGCGGGCGATGGTGAGCATCTGCTGCTCGCCGCCCGAGAGGCGCCCGGCGGTGCGGGTGCGCATGCCGGCGAGGATCGGGAAGACCTCGTAGATCCGCGTCAGGGTCCAGTACGCTTCGCCCCGCCGCCCGCGCTTGGCGGCGACGATCAGGTTGTCCTCGACGCTGTGCTCGGGGAAGACCTGCCGGTCCTCCGGCACGTAGCCGATGCCGGCCCGCGCGATGCGGTAGGGCGCGCGCCCCGAGACGGTCTCGCCGGAGAGCACCACCTCGCCGCGTCGGGCCGGGACGAGGCCGGCGATCGCCTTGAAGGTCGTGCTCTTGCCGGCGCCGTTGCGGCCGAGCAGCGCCATGGTCTGGCCCTTCTCGACCACGAGGTCGAGGCCGAACAGGATCTGGCTGGCGCCGTAATAGACGTCGGCGCCGCGGACCTCGAGCATCGGGTTGCTCATGCGTCAGGCCTCCCCGACCGTCTCGGACAGGCGGTGATCGGTGCCGAGATAAGCGTCGATCACGTCCTGGTTGCGCCGGATCTCGTCCGGACTCCCCTGCGCCAGGACCGCGCCGTACTTCAGGACGTGGATCGTCTGGGCGATCTTGAAGACGATGTCCATGTCGTGCTCGATGAACAGCATGGTCATGCCGGTGACCTCCCACAGGCGATGGACCTTGCCGATCATGCGCCAGCGCTCTTCCGGCCCCATGCCGGCGGTGGGCTCGTCGAGGAGGAGCACCTTCGGGTCCATCGCCAGGGCGAGCCCGATATCGAGGAGCTTCTGGTCGCCGTGCGAGAGGTTGGCCGAGAGGACGTCCGCCTTCGGCGCGAGGCCGAGGAGGTCCATGATCTCGTCCGCCCGCCGGCCGGCCGCCGCGACGGGAAAGCGCGAGAAGACCCGCCGCGAGCCGCGCTGGTGCGAGACCACGGCGGCGGTCAGCGCCTCCCGGACCGTGAGGCTCGGAAACAGCGAGGCGACCTGGAACGCCCGCGCCATGCCGCGCCGCACCACCTCGAGGCTCGAGAGCCCGACGATGTCGGTGCCGTCGAACAGCACCCGGCCCTCGTCCGGCCGGACATGGCCGGAGATCAGGTTGAAGAACGTGGTCTTGCCGGCGCCGTTCGGGCCGATGATCGCCGTCAGCGAGCCGGCGGGGAAGTCGATCGAGACGTCCCGGGTGGCGCGCACGCCGCCGAACGACTTCGAGAGGTGCTCGACGCGCAGCATCACACGGTCCTGCCCTTGAGGGCGCCGTCGCCGATCGGCTCGGCCTCGAGGCTGCCGGGAGCCGGTCCCGCGGCCCGGGGCGCGCGGCGGGCCTGGAGCCAGTCGAACAGGACGTCGGCGAGGCCGCGGCGCAGGCCCAGCACGATGACGAGGATGACCGTGCCGAGCACCAGGCCGTGATGCTCGGTGTAGATCGTCACGAAGTGGTTGAGGGTCTGGAGCAGCAGCGTGCCGACGAGCGGGCCGAGGAAGATCTTGATGCCCCCCAGCATGATCATGAAGATCGCCTCGCCCGACGTCGTCCAGAAGGCGAATTCCGGGTAGGCGCCGGAGACGAACAGGGCGAGGATCAGCCCGCCGACGCTCGCCATCGCGGCCGCGAAGACGAAGATGCCGAGCTTCATCGCGGTGACGTCGACGCCCAGGAAGTTCGCCCGCGCCGGGTTGTCGCGGATCATCCGCAGCGTGTAGCCGAAGGGCGATTGCGACACCTGGCGCATCGCCAGGATGCAGAGCACGAACACCACCGCGCAGGCGCCGTAGAGCGTCCTGGCGTCGTTGAGGTCGAGGCCGAGGACAGGCGGGCGCGGGATGCCGCCGCGCAGGCCCTGGTCGCCGCCGGTCAGGCTCACCCAGGTCACGATCACGCTGTGGATGAACATCTGGAAGGCGAGCGTGATGAAGGAGAAGTAGATCTCCTTGAGCCGCACGCAGATCGCCCCGATGACGAGGGCGACGAGCGCCGTGCCGCCGACCGCCGCCAGCACGCCCACCGGAATCGAGACCCGGCCGGTCTGCATCAGGAGCCCGAACACGTAGGCGCCGGTGGCGAAATAGGCGGCGTGGCCGAACGACACGAGGCCGGTGAGCCCGACGAGCAGGTTCAGCGACATCGCCAGGAGCCCGTAGGCGAAGAAGTAGATCAGGAAGTCGCGCAAGGCCGGGGCCGGGAAGGCCATCGGCAGGGCGAGGAGCAGGGCGAGGCCCGTAAGGGCGATGGCGACGTCGCGGGCGAGACCCGGGCGCCGGAGACCGGCGGGCGAGAGACCGGGGCGCATGTCAGGCGGCCTCCCGGCCGAGCAGGCCGCTCGGCTTGACGACGAGCACCAGGGCCATCAGGGCGAACATCAGCCCGTCGACGAAGAGCGGGAAGCCGATCGCCCCGAAGGCGCGGGTGAAGCCGATGAGCAGGGCGGCCAGGAACGCGCCGGCGATCGACCCCATGCCGCCGATCACCGTGACGATGAAGCTCTCGATCAGGATCGAGACGCCCATGCCGGGGGTGAGGGTGCGGATCGGCGCCGCCAGCGCCCCGGCGAGGCCGGCGAGCAGGCTGCCGAGACCGAACACGCCGGCATAGAGCAGCGTCGTGTTGATGCCGAGCGCGCCCACCATCTGCGGGTTGATGGCGAGCGCCCGCACGATCTTGCCGAGCCGCGTCCGGTTGATGCCGAGCCAGAGGACGAGGCCCGCCGCGAGGGCGACCCCGACCATGAACAGGTAGTAGCCCGGCACGAAGCCGCCGGCGATCTCCACGGGCGGCAGCGCGAAGGCGTCGGGCATGCCCATCATGCGGTACTCGCCGCCGTAGAGGAGCTTCACGCCGTCGTCGAGGATCAGGATCATCGCGTAGCAGACGAGGAGCTGCATCAGGATGTCCCGCCCGTAGACCCGGCTCATCACCAGCCGCTCGAACGCCATCCCGAACAGCCCGACCCCGAGCGCCCCGGCCGCCAGCGCGGCCAGGAAGCTCCCGGTCAGGGCGTAGGCGGTGAAGGCGCAATAAGCGCCCATCATGTAGAAGGCGCCGTGGGTGAAGTTGATGATGCCGAGTACCCCGAAGATCAGGGACAGGCCCGAGGTGACGAGGAACATGAGCATCCCGACGATCAGCCCGGTCGAGACCTGGGTGACCGCGCAGGATGCCGACGACAGGCAGTCGGCCAGGGCCTCGAGGTTCAAGGCTTTTCTCCCCGGGGGTCAGGAGGGGGATGTGACGGCGCGGTTCAGGCGTAGCCCTTGCTCTTCTTCCACTGCGCCTCGAGCTCGACGATCTTGCTCCAGTCGACGTCGGAAAAATCCTCGACGAAGGGCGCCTTCGGCACGGTGCGGCCCCAGGCGACGGGGTAGCCGATGATCGTGTGGTCGGTGTCGCGCATGGTGATCGCGTCGCCGACCGCGAAGGGCGCGGGCAGCGTCATGCCCTTGAGGGCGCCGGCGAGCGCGGTGCCCTCGGTGCGGCCGCCCGTGCGCTTGAGCGCCTCGGCCATGAACTGGCAGGCAAGATAGGTCTGCCAGGCCCAGTTGGTCGGCTCGTGGCCGGCGATCTTCGCGAAGGCGTCCGCGAAGGCGGCGTTGGCGGGCTTGGCCGGATAGTTGCGGTTGTAGCGGTAGGCGGTGTTGAGCCCCGGCGGCAGCTGCTTGATCGCCGTCAGCACCGGCGGGTCGCCGAGGCCGCCCGAGAACATCGTGATGGAGTTGAACAGCCGGTAGAGGTTGCTCTGCTCGATGAAGGCCACGAGGTCGCCGCCCCACAGCGCCGAGTACACGGCCTGCGGCTTCGTCTGCAGGATCTTGGTGATGCTCTCGGTGTAGTCGGGGGCGAAGAGCTTCGGCCAGACCTGGTCGACGGTCTCGATCGAGGGCTCGAACACCTTGGCGAATTCGAGGAACTCGGCGGTGTTGTCGCGGCCGTAGGCATAGTCGGGCGAGCAGGTCATCCAGCGCTTGAGCCCCTTCTGCTTGGCGATCCGCGCCGCGTAGGTGCCGCCCGCGACCGCGTCGTGGATGCCCTGGCGGGCGCAGCGGAAGGCGGTCTTGACGTGCAGCTTCGGGTCGGCGGAGAGCGAGGAGGTCTCCGAGCAGGTGTGCAGGCACAGGACCGGCAGGTCGCGGATCACCTCGTGCACCGCGAAGGCCCCGGACGAGGCCTCGCCGTCGATGATGATCTCGCAGCCGTCGTTGTTGATGAGGTCGCGGGTCACCTTGGCGGCCTCGTCGGGCCGGCCCTTGGAATCGCGGTCGATCAGCTCGAGCGTGCGCCCGTTGATGCCGCCGGCCTCGTTGATCTGCCGGAAGGCGAGCTGCGCGGCGGCCCGGCTCGACGTGCCGAGGATCGCGACGCGCCCCGACAGGATCGTCGGCATCCCGACCCGGATCGCCTTCGCCTGGGCGCCCGCGATGTGCGGGAACCCGGTGACCGCGGCGCCCGCCGCCAGCCCGCCCAACACCTGCCGGCGCGAAGGCGCGCGGCCGCTGACCGTGTTCGTGCCCATCTGGTTCCCGTCCCTGATCGTGCAACCCGAGCGTTTTCGCCCTAGGCCTGTGCTGGCGTCTTGTTGTGTTGTCTTGTGCTTGGTGCGTCGATCCTCCGGCAAGGCCGGAGGCGAGTCAATCGATAGGCAACCGAGACGTTCGTCGGCTCGCCGGCCGACGATCCGTCACCGCAGGGAGAAGCCCCGGTAGCCCTCGGCGGCGACGCGCTCGCAGATGCCGCGGTAATGCGCCATGCCGCCCGCATAGGGCATGAACACCCGCGGCTTGCCCGGCACGTTGGCGCCCAGGTACCACGAGCTGCTCGCCATCGGCAGCAGGGTCGCGGAGGCCGCCCGGTTGACCTCCGCCCCCCAGGTCTCCGCCGCCTCCGCCGTCGCCTCGATCCGGTCGAGCCCGCGCGCGCGCAGATGGGCGATGCAGTCGGCGATCCACTCGGCGTGCTGCTCGATCGCCACCGGCATGTTGGTGAGCACGGAGGGGCTGCCCGGCCCGGTCACCGTGAACAGGTTCGGGAAGCCCGGCACCTGCAGCCCGAGATAGCTCTTCGGGCCCGCCGCCCACACCTCCTTGAGGGCGAGCCCGTCGCGGCCCCGGATGTCGAGCTTGAGCAGCGGGCCGGTCAGGGCGTCGAAGCCGGTGGCGAACACGATCACGTCGAGCGGGTAGGTCGCGTCCGCGGTGCGCACCCCCTCCGGGACGATCGCGTCGATCGGCGTCCTCTTCAGGTCGACGAGCGTGACGTTGTCGCGGTTGAAGGTCTCGAAGTAGTTCGTGTCGATCGGCGGGCGCTTCGTCGCGAACAGGTGGTCGCGCGGCGTCAGCGTCTCGGCCAGAGCCGGATCCTTGACGATGCTGCGGATCTTTTCCCGGATGAACTCCGACGCGGTCTCGTTGGCGTCCCGGTCGAGCATGATGTCGCGGAAGACGGCGCGGAAGCGCAGGCCTCCCCGCTCCCAGGCCGCCTCGTAGATCGCCTGGCGCTCCTGCGGCGAGACGTCGAAGGCCGAGCGGTCGTGGAAGTCGAACGGGTGGCCGTTCGGCGCCGCGCGGGCCTTGGCGCGCAGCTCCGAAGAGTTCTCCCGCACCCAGGCCTTGAACGCGTCGTCCATCGGGCCGTTGCGGGCCGGCACGCTGTAATTGGCGGTGCGCTGGAAGACCGTGAGATGCGCCGCCTCCGCGGCGATCACGGGCGTCGCCTGGATGCCGGTCGAGCCGGTGCCGATCAGCCCGACCCGCTTGCCGGAGAAGTCGACGCCCTCGTGCGGCCAGCGGCCGGTATGGTACCAGGCGCCCGCGAACGTCTCGAGGCCGGGGATCGCCGGCACGTTGGCGCTCGACAGGCAGCCGACCGCGGCGATCAGGAACTGCGCCTCGAACCGCTCGCCGTCGTCCGTCGTCACGCTCCAGCGGTTTCGCGCCTCGTCATAGGCGGCCCCGGAGACCCGGGTTTCGAGCTGGATGTCGCGCCGCAGGTCGAAGCGGTCGGCGACGTGGTCGAGGTAGCGGCGGATCTCGCCGTGCTCGGGGTAGCGCTCGGTCCATTCCCACTCGTCCTCGAGCTCGCGCGAGAACGAGTAGGAATAGTAGTAGCTCTCGGAATCGCAGCGCGCGCCCGGATAGCGGTTCCAGTACCAGGTGCCGCCGATGCCGTCCGCCGCCTCCAGCACCCGCACCGACAGGCCGAGCCGGTCGCGCAAGAGGTGCAGCTGGTACAGGCCCGAGAACCCGGCCCCGACGATGATCGCGTCGTAGCGGCGCGGCTCGGCCCCGATGGTCTCCGCACGCGGATTCCCCATGGCGTCCTCCCTGGCCGGACGCGTCGCCGGAAAAACCCCGGGCGCGGTCCGTCTCGTTCGTGTGGCGAGGCCGATCCGCCGTTGCGACGAGGTCGTGCCTCTCGATCCTTGAACTGCAGGCCATGGCGTGGCCGCAGCGGCCCGGCGCCAAGAATCGCGGTCCCGATCGCCCGGCGCCGATGAGCCTCGACGCTAGCGCGTTGCGGAAGGGGCATCCATTTCCTAGTCTGCGAACCACATGTGAAAAATCTTCACAAGTCCGTCAGGGAGGCGCACCGGTCATGAACCGCTTCGGGGAGATGCTGGTCTTCGTGCGGGCGGTGGAGGATGGCGGCTTCTCGGCCGCTGGCCGCAGCCTGACGATGACGCCCTCGGCGGTGAGCAAGCTGATCGGCCGCCTGGAGAGCCGGCTCGGCGTGGCGTTGTTCAACCGGGCCGCCCGCACCGTCACGCTGACGGCGGAAGGAGAGGCGTTCTACACCGCGGCCCTGCGGGCGATCGAGGCGGTCGAGGACGCCGAGGCCTCGGTGCTGGGCGGCAGGGCGGCGCAGGGCACGCTGCGCGTCCGCTCGATGCCGACCTTCGCGACCCATCAGCTCGCCCCCCTGATCCCGGTCTTCCGGCGCCTGCATCCGGGCATGCGGCTCGACTTCGTCCTCAGCATGGAGCCCGGCAACCTGCTCGACGGCGGGATCGACGTGGCGATCCATGTCGGCGAGCTCGCCGATTCGTCCCTGGTGGCCCGGCGGTTCGCCAGCACCCGCTGGATCATCTGCGCCGCGCCGGCCTATCTCGCGGCCCGGGGAACACCGCGGTGCCCGGAGGATCTGGCGGCCCACGAATGCCTGAACTTTCCCTCCACCGCGCCCTGGAGCACCTGGAGCCTGCGCGACGAGGCCGGGACGACCCGGCGGCTCAAGCCGGCCGGGAGCGTGGCGGCGAATACCGGCCAGATGCTGCTCGCCATGGCCCGCGCCGGGGCCGGGATCGTGCGGCTGGCCGAGTTCCACATCATCCACGACCTGCGCGCCGGCCGGCTGGTCGAGCTCTTCCCGGAGCGCCACAGCGGCGCCGAGGATCCGATCTACGCCCTCTATAACGGCCGGCGGCACCTCAGCCCGCGGATCCGCGTCTTCCTGGACTTCCTGGAGATGTCGTTCTCCCAGCAGCCGCCGTCCTGGGAGAGATCCCTGGACGAGCGCGTGCGGGGACGGCCTCACGAGGTGCTCCTGACGGAGGTCCCGCATCGCTGACAGATCCGGTGACGGCGCGTCCCTTGAGCGGGACCGGGAGTTGGTGGGGCTGCCGCTGCGAGCGCGATGTCGACCGCCGCACTCGACCCGCCGTCGCACGCCCGCGCGGCCTTCTCTCGCAAGTGATACGCTCGCGCCGCCTCGCTCGGCCGGCCTCGATGCGGCGGGTCGCATGAGGGCCGGCCTCTTCCCGCGTGACCTCGCGATTGCCGCCACCCTCCAGGCGATCGCCGCTCATCCTCATGGACAAGTCCCCTCCCCTGCCGATTACCGAGGAGCTGGCGCCGGCCTGCGCGCTTCGTCCAGGACCTCGAACTGCGACCGGCGGCAGCGGCGGGCAACCAGGTTGGTGCTTGTTCGGATTATATGTATAATCGCGATAATTCAGAGGACGTACGGAATGCCGGACAGAACCGTCACGACCGCCGAGTTTCTCCGTCACTTCGGCCGCTACCACGACGAGGCGCGGCTGGCGCCGCTCACCCTGACCAAGCACGGCCGGCCGTCTCTGGTCGTGCTCTCGATCGACGCCTACCAGCAACTGACAGCCCAGGCCGACCCCCGTCGGGCCTATGCCGCAGGCGAGACGCCACCAGATCTGGCGCACCTCATCCTGGCCGAACTCGACCGGCAATCCGCCGAGCACCGGGACGAATAGGATGGCCAACCCGTTCCCGTCGGGTTCGGTCATCACCTATCCTTACCTGTGGCGCTGGCAGCACGAGGAAGGGCGCGCCGATGCGCCCAAGGATCGTCCCACTTGCTTGGCCATCGCAGTCCCCGACCGAACCCAGGGCCTGACCCACCTCGTCCTGCTGGCCATCTCCGGGACGCCGCCGACCGAGGAACAGGCTGCCCTCGAGATTCCGGCACTCGAATTGCGCCGGGCCGGCCTGTCGACGCTCAAGCGCGGTTGGGTCACGGTCAGCGAGTATAATTACGACGTTGTCGAGAGATCCTTCCACTTCGACCCGAACCAGAAGGCACGCGGTTCGTTCGGCCCCGGCTTCATGAACCGGATCCGCGACGCGATCCGCCCGCTCTTCGCCGCCGCCCAAGGCCGGATCGATCGAACCCGCTGACCGCATCGCCTTTCTCGTTGCGGGGTGAAACGATGTCATCGACGCTGCGGGGCGCGGGCGCGTGACCGGAGATCGATGCGTCGCCCGGAACCGTCGCGACGCGGATCGGAATACGGCCGCCCTCTCCTTCTCGGCTCTCGCGCATCGCTTCACGCGCGATGGTGTGCGCCGCGGATGCTTAGCTTGTGCGGGGCTTGCGGCGGGCGCGACTCCCTGCCTCGACGCAGTCCTCTCCTCTCGCTTGCGGTGTTATGGTCGAATCTGCCGTTTCACCGTGAACGAGACAGGTCGATGAATCACCACGTCCAGCCGAGCGGGCCGGTGTCGCCCAACCAGATCGCGGGCCGCGATGCCCAGATCCTGGGTGCGAAGCTGCGCGAGATCGCGTCCGTCGTCTTCTCGCCGTCTCAGGCGAAGACCCTGCGCCGGTACACGTCGGGCGAGGTCGCCCGGATCCTCGGGGTGACCGACAGCCGGATCCGGCAGCTGCCCCCCAGCCTGCTCGTCTCGCCGCCCGAAGTCGCCCCGGGCGGACGCCGGCTCTTCACCCTGGCGGACATCCACGCGCTGCGCGCCCATCTCGACGAGATCGACCGGGTCGGCCGACGCTATCTCCCGCACCGGGATCCCGCCAAGGGCGAGCACCTCCAGGTCATCGCCTGCGTGAACTTCAAGGGCGGCTCCGGCAAGACGACGACCTCGGCGCACCTCGCCCAGTCCCTGGTCCTGCGCGGGTACCGCGTGCTCGCCATCGATCTCGATCCGCAGGCCAGCCTCTCGACCCTTCTGGGGGTCAGGCCCGAGAACGAGCCGGAGCCCTACCCGACCATCTACGATGCGATCCGCTACGGCGATCAGCGGCGCCCCTTCGACGCGGTGATCCGGCAGACCTACTTCACCGGCCTGGATCTGGTCGCGGCCGACCTGGAGCTGGAGGTCTTCGAGTTCGAGGCGCCGATGCAGTCGGCGCGGCGCAAGCCCAACGATCCGGAGCCGCCGTTCTTCGCGCGGATGGGCCTCGCCCTGAACGAGGTGGCGGACCGCTACGACGTCGTGGTGATCGACTGTCCCCCGCGGCTCGGCTACCTGACGATCGCGGCGCTCTGCACGGCGACCGCGCTCCTCATCACGATCCATCCGCAGATGCTCGACGTGTCGAGCATGCGCCAGTTCCTGACCATGATGGACGAGATCATGGAGCCCGTGCGCGAGCAGGGCGCCGCCCCGTCGCACGACTGGTTCCGCTACCTCGTCACCCGCTTCGAGCCGCAGGACACGCCGCAGACCGAGGTGGTCGCGATGCTGCGCGGCCTGTTCGGCGAGCGCGTCCTGACCAAGGCCATGCTGCAATCGGCGGCGATCTCGAATTCCGGCCTTCGCGGGCAGACCGTCTACGAGACACCGCTCCGGCGCGACGAGGTCACGGGCTCGACCTACCGGCGCGCGCTCGACGCCCTCGACGCCGTCAACGGGGAGATCGAAGGTCTCATCACCCGCGCCTGGGGCCGCGCATGAACCAGAAGAAGCGCCTCAGCGCCATCATGGGCGCGCCGGTCCAGGCCGATGCCCCGCACCAGGCATCGCCTGACGCGTCAATGGGTTACGCCCCTGTAGCAGGTGCTACGGCACCCTCCCCGGCCCCGGAGAAGCGCCCGGCGGCGGCGCGCTCGATGGCGGCGATGTGGGCGGCCTCCCGGCCCGCTCCGGCGGAGGTCGACGGCGCGGTGGTCGACCTCGACCCCGATCTCTGCCTGCCCTCGGCCATCGCCGACCGGGTTCCCGACGTCACCGACGAGGCGTTCGACGCCTTCGTCGCCCAGATCCGTGAGGAAGGTCAGCATACCCCGATCCTGGTGCGACGGCATCCCCGGCGCGACGGCCAGTACGAGATCGCCTATGGGCGCCGCCGGACGCGGGCCGCCAAGGCTCTCGGCAAGCCCGTTCGCGCCGTCGTGCGCGACCTGAGCGATGCCGAACTCGTGGTGGCGCAGGGCTCCGAGAACCTGGCGCGGGAGGACCTGTCCTACATCGAGCGGGCGCACTTCGCCCGGAACATGGAGCGGGCCGGGATCGCCCGGGAGGTGATCCTCCGGGCGATGGGCGTGCATCGCCCGGACCTCGCCAACTACCTGGCGGTGGCCGAGGCGATCCCCGCCCCGGTGCTCGCCGCGATCGGGCCGGCCCCCAAGGTCGGGCGCCCGCGCTGGCTCACCCTCGCCGACCGGATCAAGGCCGCAGCCCCGGGCCAGGTCGACATCGCCCTCGCAGCGCCGGGTCTCGTCGGCAAGACCTCGGACGAGCGGTTTACCATGATTCTGAACGCCCTCGCGCCGCCGCCGCCGCGCAGGGCGAAGCCCCGGGCCGAGACCGTCAAGGACGCCCGGGGCGTGAAGTTCGCGCGCGTCGAGCGGAGTTCCGACGGCATGCGCGTGACGCTGGACGAGAAGGCGGAGCCGGGCTTCGCCGACTACCTCGCGGAGCGCCTTCCGGAGATCCTGGCCGCCTACCGGCAGAGCAAGGGCTGACCCGACGCGCTCCTCGAACAGGAAGGAGACGACGGCACCGCGACAGGCGCGCGGGGCTCGGCGTCCCGGCCGCCAGCGTGGCCCTGGTCGATGCCCGCGCGACCGTCCTGACCGGGACGGCCCGGCCAGTGGGGGCGGGGTCGAGCCTGATCGCCACCACGACCACTGGGGCAGGGGAGGGCGCTTTCACCGATTGGTGCGAACTCATCCCTCGCGCGGTCGCATCGGCGCCTGGCGCCTTTCCGCGCGGGCCCGTCCGGGCGCGGCGGTCGCACGCCGCTCATTCAAGGGCCTTGGCCGGGCAGCGTCAGGGCCCGGCAGCCTGCACTGAGCGTTGCCTTGATGCGACCTCAGAGACGGTTCGCGGCGTCCCGGATCGGATCGTCGCGCGGGACCGACCGCCCTCCAGATCCTGCCGCCGGCGGTGCCGCGGGCGCCGGCCAAGCTCGGCACCGACGTGCCGCTCGCGCGCCGGAGGTGCAAACGTCACGGCGCCGACGATGGCCGAACGGATCGGCGTGCCGAAGAGCCGCTGTCGCAGGGTCGGGAAGGACGATCCCCCGGTCTCGGCGGGGTCCAGGGCGATCCGGGCCCGGACGAGCAGGGCCTTCGTCTCGACCGCGAGCGGCTGCCCAGGCGCGTGCCCGGGGCTCCGACGTCCGCCTCGGGAGGCGCCGTCCGCTCGGGTCGTCGCCGAACCGGCCTCGCGCGATGGGAAAGCGCCCGACCGATCTCAGCGGTAGAAGAACACGGTCCGGTATCCCCTGACCAGCACCACCTCGACCTCGATCCCGTAGACCTCGCGCAGGACCGCTTCGGTCACGATCTCCTCGGGCGGCCCGACCGCCACGACCTTCCCGTCGCGCATCGCCACGATCCGGTCCGAGTAGCAGGAGGCGAAGTTGATGTCGTGGAGCACGGCCACGATCGTGCGGCCGCGCTCGTCCACGGCCCGGCGCAGCAGGCCCATCATGCCGGCGGCGTGGCGCATGTCGAGGTTGTTCAGGGGCTCGTCGAGCAGGATGCAGTCGGTGTCCTGGGCGAGCACCATGGCGATATGGGCGCGCTGGCGCTGCCCGCCCGAGACCTCGTCGAGGAAGCGGTCGGCCAGGGGTTCGAGGTCGAGGAACGCCAGGGCGTCCGCCACGTGGGCGCGGTCGGCCGCGGTCAGCCGGCCCTTCGCGTGCGGGTAGCGCCCGAAGGCGACGAGGTCGCGGATCGTCACCCGCGCAGCGATGCCGTTCTCCTGGCGCAGGATGCCGAGGCGGCGCGCCAGCACGTCGCCCGGGGTCGCGGCCACGTCGAGGCCGTCGACGAAGGCCCGGCCGGCGCTCGCCGGCAGGAGCCGGCTGACCATCGACAGGAGGCTCGACTTGCCGGCGCCGTTCGCCCCGATGATCGAGACGAAGCTGCGCGCCGGCAGGCGCAGCGACACGCCGTCCACCACCACGGTGTCGCCGTAGCGGCGCGTAAGGTCTTGCGTCTCGATCATCGGGCGCGTCCGGCGAGGAGGACCAGGAGGGTGAGGCCGCCCAGGAACTCGATCACGATCGACAGGGCGGCGTTCATCGCGAAGACCCGCTCCAGCACGAGCTGGCCGCCGACGAGCGCGATCGCGGCGATCAGGGCCGCCGCCGGCAGCACGACGGCGTGGCGGTAGGTGGGCATCACCCGGTAGGCGAGGTGGGCGACGAGGAGGCCGAGGAACGTCACCGGCCCGACCAGCGCCGTCGAGACCGAGACCAGCACGGCGACGAGGACCAGCACCCGGCTCAGCGTCCGGCGGTGATCGACCCCGAGGGCGATCGCGGTCTCCCGGCCGAGCAGCAGGACGTCGAGCCGCGGGAGCAGCCGCCAGACCCCGATACCGGCGGCGAGCAGGACGAGGGCGGCGAGCCCCAGCAGGTCCGGGCGGACGGCGTTGAAGTTGGCGAAGAAGCTCGTCTGCAGCACGACGAACTGGTTCGGATCGAGCATCCGCTGCAGGACCTGCGACAGGCTGCGGAACAGCACGCCGCAGATCACCCCGACGAGCAGCAGGACGTGCAGGCCGCGCCCGCTCCGGTCGAGGAGCCAGCGATAGAGGAGGAGCGCGAACAGCATCATCGCGCCGGTCTCGACGAGGAAGCGCAGCCGCGGATCGCCGAACCCCCCGGCCCCGACCACGACGACGAACCCGGTCTGAATCAGGCGGTAGAGCGCGTCGAAGCCCATGATCGCCGGCGTCAGGATCCGGTTGCCGGACACCGTCTGGAACAGCACGGTCGCGGTCGCGACGGCGCCGGCGACGAGCAGCAGCGAGGCGACCTTGGTGCCGCGGAACGGCAGCACGAAGCCCCAGCGGCCGTTGGCCCCGATCGTCATGAAGGCGACCACGACCCCCGCCGCCGCGAGGGCGAGGAGCGCCAGCACCCAGCCGGGGCCGAGTCTCGAGCCGAGTCGCGAGAGGGCAGGGGCCTCATGCACGGCCGGCATCCCGGCGCAGCAGAAGGACGAGGAAGAGGCCGCCGCCGACGACGCCCATCACGGTGCCGACCGGGATCTCGAAGGGGTAGCGGATCAGCCGCCCGAGCACGTCGCAGAGGAGCAGCAGCCCGGCGCCCGCACCCGCCACCAGGGGCAGGGACCGGCGCAGGGTGTCGCCCGCGACGAGCGAGACGAGGTTCGGCACCACGAGGCCGACGAACGGGATCGTGCCGGCCGTCGCGATGGTCACGGCGGTGATCGACGCCACGAGGGCGATGGCCAGCGCGACGACGCGGCGATAGTCGAGCCCGAGATTGACCGAGGCGTCGCGGCCGAGGCCCGCGATGGTGATGCGGTCCGCCATCGCGTAGGCGAGGAAGGTGAGCACCGCCGAGAGCCAGAGCAGCTCGTATCGCCCGCGCAGCACCGTCGAGACGTCGCCCGCCTGCCAGGTGCCGAGGAATTGCAGCATGTCGGTGCGGTAGGCGATGAAGGTCGAGGCCGCGCCGACGACGCCCCCCAGCATGATCCCGACGAGCGGCACCGTGAGGCGCTCCCGCAGCGGCATGGCGCGCAGGACCCGCAGGAACAGGGCGGTCCCGGCGAGCGCCGTGGCGGCGGCGGCCAGCATCTTCACGACGACCGGCGCATCGGGGGCGAGCAGCGTGACGAGCAGCATGCCGAGGGTCGCCGAATCCGCCGTGCCGGCGGTCGAGGGCTCGACGAAGCGGTTCTGCGCGACGAGCTGCATGATGACGCCCGCCACCGCCATGCCGGCGCCGGCGAGGATCAGCGCGAGGGTGCGCGGGACCCGGCTCACGGCGAGGATCTCGGCGTCGCGAAGGTCGCCGACGCCGACGAGGAGGCTCGCCGCGGCGAGGGCGGAGAGGGCCAGGAGGGCCAAGAGGGCATAGCCGGCGCCCCGGGCGGAGGGTCGGCGCATCGTCAGCGGGCGCCGTCGAGGGCGGCCGCGATCTGGTCGACGCTCGTCTGGAGCGCCCTCAGGCCCCCGGCGGCGAGGTACCAGGCGGCGGCATCGACGTAGACGACCTGCCCCTTGCGCCAGGCCGTGCTCTGCCGCACCAGCGGGTTGTCCAGGAGCTGGCGCGCCGGCTGGCCCCGCGCGCCGATCGCGGCGTCCCGGTCGAGCACGAACAACCAGTCGGGATCGGTCCTGGCGATGAACTCGAACGAGATCGGCTGGCCGTGGATGCCGGCCTTGAGGTCCGGCGCCGCCGGCCGGAAGCCGAGGGGGCCGTGGAGGAGGCCGAAGCGGGAGCCCGGGCCGAAGGCGCTCAGGCGCCCCCCGGTCGAGAGGACGAACAGGGCCGTGCCGGCCTGCCCGGCCCTGGCGTGGACCGAGGCGATGCCGGCCTGGATCCGGGCGATCCGCTCCTGCGCCTCCGTCTCCTTGCCGAACAGGCGGGCGAGCGTGCGGATGTTGCGCAGCTCGCTGCCGAGGGGATCGGCCGGATCGCTCGAGAGATCGATGGTCGGCGCCAGCTTGGCCAGCGCGTCGTAGCGCGGCCCCGAGCGGCCGCCGACGACGACCAGGTCGGGCTCTTCCGCGTTGATCGCCTCATCATCGGGCTCCCACAGCGTGCCCATCCGGCGGTACCGGGCCTCGTCGTAATGGGCGAGGGAAGGGGGCTTCGCCCCGCCCGGCACGCCGAAGACCGGCACGCCGAGGGCGTCGAGGGTGTCGAGCGCGGCGAGATCGAACACCACGACCTTCCGGGGCGCGGCGGGCAGGACGGTCCGGCCGCGCGCGTGCTCGACCGCGATCTCGGCCGCGGCGGGCGAGGCCCACAGCATGAGCGCCAGGCCGAGGGCGGCCGCGACCCGGCCCGGCCGCCGGGCGAGGGCCGGCGGGGGCCGGCGCCGGGTCATCGTGAACGACGGCACTGTGGGGTCTCCTCTCCGGAGGGTGGTCGGTTCGGCGTCCGGAATTGTCACGGTCCGGGTCATTCCGGGGCCGCGTAGAGAAGCCCGGAATGACGTAGAGGATGTCCGGACTGTCGATGCCTGCGGAAAGACTGCGGGAGCCTTTCATAAGGTTGCCGCCTGATTATTTCTAACAAAGATTTGGCACGGGATCCCCTCTCCAGGCGATGCCGGGCTCGCCCGGTATCGCTGCAAGGTGTGGGAGAGGGGTAGGGCGATCGCAGATCGCGCGAGGGTGCTACGGCTATGAGTAAAGCACTCAACGTCGTGCTGGCAGCTCAACGCTCAGTGATTCATCCGGAACCGTCTCCACCCTCACGCGGGATCTTCGATCCCCCGGCCCCTCTCCCACACGGGAGAGGGGAGACGCGCTTCTTCTTGATTCGACCGGATCAGGCGGAAATCGGCTCACCGCACGTCCCCGGGCCGCAGCCGCGCCATGCAGTGCACGTCCACGAAGGCGCCGTTCCGGAAGCTCGCGGCCCGGTGGGTGCCCTCGATCGCGAACCCGAACCGCCGGTAGAGGTCGATCGCCCGCGCGTTGTCGACGAACACCGTCATCTCGATCCGGGTGACGTTGAGCCAGTTGTCGGCCGTGTCGATGATCGCCGCGAGGAGCCGCGAGCCGATGCCGCGGCCCGTGAAACCCTCGTGCACGCCGAGCCAGAACTCGGCCGCGTGGGCGCGCCGGCCATAGAAGGGGCGCAGGGCCGCGGCGCCGATCGCCCGGCCCTCGGCCTCCGCCACCAGGTGCAGGTCCCGCGGCGAGCGCGGCGTCGCCCAGGCCTTGACCGCCTCGAACGATTCGTAGGGAAGCGCCAGCGTCCCGAAGCGGAAGGCGGGCTGGTTGTACATCTCGAACAGGTCGGCCGCGTCCGCCTCGCGCATGGCGCGCACGCTCACATCCATGCCGGTCTCCGGGTCGCTGGTGGGGGGCACGAGGGGGTCACGTCCAGTCGAAGCGCAGCGTCTCGCGGAACGCGAACCGCTCGATGTGGCGCACGATCACGGCGTGGAAGTCCGGCAGCGTGGCGGGATCGTCGACGCTGAGGTCGATCGTCAGGGCCGCAGGGTCGGCGGCGAGCCGCGCCTCGCCGAGGGGCAGGGCGATCCGGGCGCTCGCCGCGTCGAACTCGGTCTCGAATTTGTGCGACCAGTGCTTGGCGAGCTGCTGCAGGTAGCGGCTCGCATGGGCCGTGCCGACGACGGCGCGGGACTGAATCATGTCGGGCATCCTTCCTGGGTGGGGTGGTGGAGAGCGGGGGCCGGCCCCGGATGCGTCGCACGCCAGGCCCGGTAGGCCTCGGCGAGCCGGCGCTTGAGCGCGAATTCGCGGGCGTCGAGGTCGTCGAGCCGGCTCATCACCGCGGCGACCTGGGCGGGATCCTGCGTGCGGGCGAGCCTGAGCACGGCGTAGTGCAGGGCGGTGAGGCCGTTCACCAGGGCCTCGATGTCATCGCAGATCCGCTGGAACGCCGCGTCGGGCCAGCGGAGGGCGCGCCAGAAGAAGGCGAAGCCGTGCTCGTAGGCCCATTTGCGGATGGTGATCACCGGCAATTCCCGCAGCGCCTCGCCGAGCCCCGCGAGCGTCAGCCCGCCGCGCCCCTCGGCATGGGCCGCCACGATGGCCCGGACCGCGTCGATCAGCGGATTGGCCTCGGGGATGAAGCAGGCCTCGAAGAAGGCCGCGAGGTCGGCGTCGGCCGGCGGCCGGGCGCGGGAGGGATCGAAGTGGTAGCCGCCCGCGACGCTCGGCTGGCGGATCGCGTTCAGCATACGGTCGCGGGCGATCACGCCCTCCCAGCGGAAATCGGGATCGCGCACCTGCCAGAGGTCGGGATCCTCCGTGAGGCTCACCAGCAGGTAGTGCGGGAAGGGGTTCTGGTTGAACTTGTTCTCCCGCTCCGGCAGGTGGAACAGGTCGACCATCACCATCACGCGCTCCTCCGGCGCGCGGCGCGCCAGGAGGTCGAGCAGGGTCGCGACGTTCTCGTCCTTGGTGCGCGAAGGGTCGTACCAGGACATGAGCGGCACGCCGTAGAGCCGCGTAAACCAGTAGCGGAACACCTCGTGGTCCATCGCGTCCGCGTGGTAGGCGAGGCGGGCCTCGTCGGTGATCGCGAATTCGGCGTCCCAGATGAGGATGTAGAACGGGCGATGATCGATGCGGCGCGCCTTCAGCCCGTCGCAGACGCAGCTGACGAAGCAGTGGATCTTGAGGTCGTAGGGCAGGTCGCCGTGCACGCCCTCGGACGGCGGCGCCGGAGCGGTCGGCCCCTCCGCCGCGGCCGGCTCGCGCAGGAGCAGCCCGGCGAGGTCGGCGACGGTGGCGAGGTCGCGGGCGGCGACCGCCTCCTCGGGGATCGACAGCCCGAGGCTCATCTCCAGGGACAGGACGAGCTGCAGCACCTGCACCGAATCGAGGTAGAGATCCTCGTTGAGCCGCGCCCACGGCCCGAACCGGTCGAGATGGGGATGGTGCATCTCCTCGCGCAGGACGGTGCCGATGGCCGCGACGGCGTCGTCCCGGGTCAATCGCCGGGTCACGCGGTGGCCTCCAGGCAGCCGCTGCGGTAGCGCTCGGCGGCCTCCCGGCGGGAGATCTTGCCGTTGGCCTGGCGCGGGATCGCCGGGACCTGCACCGTCTCGACCGGCACCTGGTGGCCGGCGAGCCAGCGGCGGCACCAGTCCTGGAGGGCGCGGGGCGGCACCGGCGCCTCCGCGCTGAACAGCAGCATCACCCGCTCGCCCGCGAAGGCGTCGGCCCTCGCGAAGGCGACAGCGTCGGTGATGCCCGGCATCGCCATCACCACGTCCTCGACCTCGCCCGGATAGACGTTGAGGCCCGAGACGTTGATCGTGTCGCTCGCCCGCGCCACGAAGACCAGCATGCCGTCGGGCCGCCGGTAGCCGAGATCGCCGGTCCGCACCGTGCCGCCCTCGCCCTCGACGACGATCTCCGCGGGCGCCTCGGCACTGGTCCCCGCCCGGACGCGGTGATGGGGCAGGGGGTAGCCGATCGCGTTGGCCTGGCGAAGGTCCGGGTTCACCGCGATGCACCCGGTCTCGGAGCAGCCGTATTGCTGGAACAGGTGGGTGACCCGGGCGCGGATTGCCGCGAACCACGGCGCCGGCAGCAGCGTGCCGGAGGTCATCGCCGCGTGCAGGCCCTCGCCCTCCGGCATCAGGCGGGCGAGCGTGTGCAGCATGGCCGGCGCGGTGTAAAGCAGCGGGCGCTCGCTCTCGCGCAGGCGGCGCAGGAGGTACTTCGGATTGGCGGTGTCGAGCAGGATGGGCGCCCGGCCGCGCCGCAGCCCGACGAGGACGCCGCAGATCAGCCCGTAGGAATGGGTGATCGGACAGGCGATCACCGGATTCATCCCGTCCGGCGCCGGGAAGGCCGCGACGTAGCTCTCGATCTCGCGCTCCACGGCGCTCCAGGGCCGGGCGATGCATTTCGGCGCGCCGGTCGTGCCGGAGCT
Source organism: Methylobacterium nonmethylotrophicum (assembly GCF_004745635.1). Lineage (GTDB taxonomy): Bacteria > Pseudomonadota > Alphaproteobacteria > Rhizobiales > Beijerinckiaceae > Methylobacterium > Methylobacterium nonmethylotrophicum. The sequence goes on from NZ_SRLB01000004.1 coordinate 209,205, forward strand.
CATCTGGAGCAGATGGCCCTCGCCGGGAGACGAGGGTGGTGCCCCGTCCAGGCCCTCGCCGTCGAGGTCGTCGAGGAAGACCCGGTGGCAGCCGGCGCGGGCGGCAAGCCGCCGCGCACCGTCGTCGGGCAGGGCCGGATGGAGCGGCAGCAGCGTCGCGCCGACCCGGCGGGCGGCCAGGATGAAGGCGAGGCTCCCGGCGGTGTCGCGAAAGCGCGCCGCGACCCGCTCCCCGCTGCCGCCCTGCAGGCGGGCCTTCCCGGCGACCTGCGCGACGAGGGCTTCCATCTCGTCCGCCGCCAGGATGCGTCCGTCGATCTCGATCATGAGCCTGTCCGCAGGAGGGTGAGAGGGGAGGGCAGGGCGTTGGGGGCGAGGGCGTTCGGGACGAGGTGGCTGCAGCGCGCCTCCTCCAGGCCGAGCTTGCGCGCCAGCAGCGCCTCGACCCGCAGGCGGGGCGCGTCCACGCCGGAGGCCTTCACGCTCAGACGGGCGAACCGGTCCTCGATCCCGTGCTCCGCCGCGTGGCGGCGCAGGCGCCGGCCGAGGCCGGTCCAGAACCCGGCCTCGTCGAGCCCGTGCATCCGCGCGAGGAGATGGGTGACCTCGCTCAACGAGAAGACGAACAGGCTGTCGGTCACCAACTCGGCGAGGGTGTCGGCCGCCCTCATGGCGTGGAAGCGGTCATCCGCCGGGCCGGCATGGGCTGGGTCGATGGCGCCGAGATCCGGCACCGGGGGCACGCCGGCCAGGAAGTCCGGCGCGTATTCGGCGCTCTCGTGGAAGTCGCGCAGGATCACCCGCTCGGGCCAGCCGTCGCGATGGACCAGGATCATGTTCTGGCCGTGCGCCTCCAGCGCCACGCCGTGGGCCGCCAGGAGGTGCCAGACCGGCAGCACCGCGACCTCCACGAGCCGGTCGAGCCAGGCGGCAAGGCCGTAGCGCTCGAGCCAGGGCGCCGCGAAGGCGGTGCCGTCCGGCTCGCAGCAACAGAGCGCGTTGAACGGGATGGCCGCCTCGCCGGGCTCGAGGTCCGGGCTCTCGCGCCAGATCGCCGCGAGCCGGCCCGCGAGGGGACCGTCGCGGTCGGCGATCACCGCGGCGTGCTCGCGCAGGATTGACATCCGGGCGAGGCGGGGATCGCCGGCGACGATCCCCGCCAGCCAGTCGGAGAGGGCCGGCGCGGTCAGGACGCAATGCGGATCGAGGATCCGCAGGCTCGACGTGCTGACGACGCTCAAGGCCAGCTTCACGCTCGGGGCGCGCGGGTCGTCGCAGGCGTGCAGCGTGCGCAGGGACTGGCTCGCGCGGTAGCGCGGCCCGGCGGGCCCGAGCGGGACGGCGCTGCCCTCCGCCAGCCGGGCGCGCAGCGGCTCCCCTTGCGCGAGGTGGCGCATCTGCCAGGGATGGACCGGCAGCACGGCATGCGTGCCGGGGGAGTGGCCGGCCTCGTGCAGGCGGCGCAGCAGCCGGTCCCGGTCCGATCCGAGCACGCCGCGCCAGAACGCCTCCTCCCCGCCCGGCAGCGAGAGGGCGACCCTGCTCCGGGGCAGGGCGAGCCAGTCGAGCCGGAACGGCCGCGCCGCTTCCGGCCCGTAGCGGGCGTGGTCGTCGAGGGTGAAGCCGGTCCGGGCCTTGAAGCCGGGATGGTAGGGATGGCCCTCCCACAACGCCGCGTCGAGGGCCGCGAAGGGGAGCGCGCGGCGCTCCGGGACCGGCAGGGCCCCGGCGTTCCAGCGGCAGAGCGCGACCGTCTGCCGGAGCTCCGCCAGCAGGCGCTCCCGGTGCTCCACGGATGCCGGCAGGGCCTCCACCAGGGCGGCGAGCGGGGCGTCCTGCCAGCCGCCCTCCACTCCCGCCATCTCGACCGTCCCGGGCACGAGGCGCGGGCGGCCGAACGGGCCGACGCTGCCGCGAGCGCGAAAACGGCGCGGGCCGAGCCGCCAGTGCAGCCGCCCGTCGCCGGGCGCGGCGTCGCGCGCGGCCAGGCCCTCGAACAGGACCGCCTCCGCGAGCTGGCGCAGAACCCGGTCCTCGACGGCACGGCCTTCGATGATGCGGTCCCGCGGCCGCCCGGCCGCCTCAGGATGCGAGGACACGGCCGGATGTCGTCCTGGCGGCCCGCGCCTTGAGCGGATTCGGCATGTCGATGTAGGTGCCGGCGGCGTCGCCGGCGGCCAGCTCGTCGCGGTCGGCCAGGCGCACCCGCAGGTTGGCCTTGGTGCAGAGTGTCGGCCCGTCGAGGAGCGCGCGGGCAAACGCATGGCCTTCCCCGGCCATGCGCCGCGCGACCGCCTCCAGCCGGCGGGCGAGGTCGTCGAGGAGGACCTCTTCCCGGACCAGCCCGTCATGCCCCATGCGGGCGATGACGGAGAAGACCTGGTTCACCACGAGGTAATAGGCGAGACGCCGGCGGATCTCGGCATCGTCGAAGTAGAGCGACGCGATGGCGCCGGTCTCCGGCACCAGGCGCTCGAGCCGGGGGCGGGCGGAGTCCGACAGGTAGAAGCCCTGGTTGTCGCGGTAGAAGCCCCGCCGCGGCCAGCCCTCGGCGATGTCGAGGAGCGCGTTCTGCTGGTGCGCCTCGAGCGCGATGCCGTGCCGGTCGTAGAGCGCGATCACCGGCTCCAGCATGCAGTCGAGGTAGAGGCTGAACCAGGTCCTGGCGGCATGGGCGAGGTCGGCGGCCCCGCCGGAGCCGACGCGGCGCACGAGCGCGGCGAGCCGCGAGGGACGCCCCGGCCGGGGCTCGGCGGTCAGCGCCGCCACGGTGGCGATGCCGCGCTCCGCGCCGCCCCGGAACGGGTTCTCGCGCAGCACCGTCTCGAAGCCGCTCTCCCGGAGGCCGGGACAGTGCAGCGTGAGGTAGGCCGGATCGGCGAGGATCCGGAAGGCCGGGTGCTCCGCCCCGCCGCTGCGCGCGAGCAGGCGCGCCACGGCGACCCCGGCCTCGAGCTCGGCCATCCGGTTCACCCGCAGGGAGTTCGTCAGGGTGACGGGAAGCGAGAACTTCGCCATCCAGGCGCTCTCCGGCGCGTAGACGGTCCGCAGCGAGGAGGTCGCGGTGAAGAGCGGGCCGAAGGCGCCGAGGGGCCGCAGGGCGCCCGCCGCCAGCATCTCGGCGATGGGGGGCTCCAGCATCAGCGCCTCGGCCTGCAGCGGGTGCATCGGCAGGGCGATCTCGCCGGGGCGCAGGGCCAGGCGCGCGGCATCCGCGCCGAGGAGGTCGAGGGCGATCTCCGGGCCTGAGCGGCCGACCGCCGAATCGTGCCGCACGAGGGCGGCATCCGCGGCGAAGACCGCGAGCCGGAATCGTCCGCCCTCCTCGGGCGCGTAGGCCCGCGCCTGCCACGGCGTCAGGCCCTGCCGGCTCTTCGGCGTCGGGTGCAGCCAGTGGCCGAAGACGAGGGAGCGCTCCGCGTCGATGAAGCTCGCCTCGTCCTCCGGATCCGGCAGCTCGAGCTGGCGGGCGGTCTCGCGATAGCTGTCGAGCACCCGCCCGAGCAGCTCCAGCTCGCGGGTCCGCGCGGTCTCGGGGACGCCCTCGTCGCAGCGCGCGGAGGCCTCGTCGAGCAGGTCCTGAAGCGCCCGCATCGGCGCGACGAGGCGCCAGCGCGGCTCGTGCCGATGGCGGGTCCAGAGCCGGCCGAACCGTTGCGCGCCGCAGAGCGAGGGCGAGACGATCTCGGCCCGGATCGCGACGTGCCGGCTGCGCAGGCTCCACTCCACGCACGTCGCCGGGGCCCCGTCCGCCAGGGCATGGCGCACCCGGATACCGGGGTCGATCTCGCGCAGGTAGCCGTTGGCGAAGCTGCGGAAGGCCGCCGCCTCGGCGACGCGCTGGGACGATTCAGGCAGAGGCGATGGTGGCATGACGACCAAACCCTGTTCTGGCCTCCCGTGGGGGCATCCCGGGCCTGCGGCGAGGCGCGGGCACCGGTGTCTCGTCGGCGGCCTCCGGTCCGGGTACGGGGACGGAGCGTCGCCAGACCCACGCGGCTCGATGTCGGTTGCGCGCCGTGGCGCTGTCTATCGCTCGCGTTTCGCGGATGAGTCAAGCAAAAACACTTGATAATTTGGCTTCTTTGTGTATATTGGAATTATTATGAAAGCAAAATCTCAGGAAATTGAGCGCACGTCGTTGGAGTTTTTTTCGCGTACAATCACTTTTTGATGAAATGGCATGCTCATTCTCTGCGATTGCGGTGGCAGCGAGGCGACCCAGACCGCGAATGACCTGCAGGAACGTGCGAGGCGAAGGTTCGGGCTTCCTCCTCTCCCCGCCCGCGGGGAGAGGAGAGAACCCGTGCCATTCTCGTCCAGGACGGTGGACGGCTCGGGGCGAGGCCGCTCTCCTGACCAATCCATCCCTCAGAAATCCATCGTCGCGGACACGATGACCGTGCGCGGCGCGCCGACCGCCAGGAAGCCGCGGGCGGCCGAGGCCCAGTAGGAGTTGTCGAACACGTTCTCGACGACGGCCCGGATCGTCACCGGCTTCCCCGAGGCGCCCTCGAAGGTGTAGCGCAGGCCCGCATCGAAGCGCGTCCAGTCGGGGACCGACTGCGTGTTGGCCTGGTTGTAGAACTGGCCGCTGGTGTAGATGGCCCGGCCGGTCAGCGTCAGGCCGGGCGCAAGCCAGGGCGGCAGGTCGACCTCGCCGTAGAGGTTGAGCGCCACGTCCGGGACGCCGGGGGCGACGTTGCCGTCGAACTGGCGGCCGGCGGTGTTGACCAGCCGCCCGTCCAGGAATGTGACGCCGCCGAGCAGCCGCACCCCCGGGACCGGCTCGCCGAACACCGACAGTTCGAGGCCGCGGTTGCGCTGCAGGCCGCTGACCGAGAAACGCCGCGTGGCGGGATCCGTGAAGGCGTTGGGCTGCTCGATCTCGAACAGCGAGGCGGTGACCGCGACGGTGCCGAAATCGTACTTGGCGCCGAACTCCTTCTGCCGGCTCACGGCGGGGGGAAACACCTCGTTGGCGTTGATCGCCGTGACCGGCGCGAGGGCCGTGGGCTCGAGCGCCTCGATGTAGTTGCCGTAGAACGAGAGGGTGTCGGTCGGGCGAAAGACCGCCGCGAGCGCCGGGCTGAACCGGCCGCGCTGGTAGTTCGACGCCAGGTTGCCGAGCGTCGCCCCGGGGGCGGTGACGTAGCTCTGCTGGTCGATCTCCTGGAACCGCCCGCCGAGGGTCAGGAGGAACCGGTCCTCGCCGAGCGACAGGGTGTCGGCGAGGCCGACGCTGCGGGCGCTGAGTTCCGTGAAGAGCGGCCGGTTGTCGGAGCGCGGCAGCAATGCGGTATTGACCGAGCCGCGGGCCAGGTGGACCGGATCGTAGATGTTGGTCTGGAAGACCGGCAGGACCGGCGCGACGAAGCCGCCGCGGTAGTTCCGGTTGTTCGCCTCGACCGCCGAGACGGTGACGAAGTGGCCGAGGAAGCCGGTCCGGAACTTCGTGCGCAGGCCGACCTCGCCGGTGAGCCCCTGGATCTCCTGCGGCTGGATGGCGAGCGTGTTGGTCGCCTGTCCGGTCAGGCTCGTGACCCGGTAGGACGAGGTGAGAAAGTCCTCGTTGTAGCGGCTGACCCCGCCGGCGGCGTAGAGCGTCGTATCGGGCAGGATGTCGTACTCGGCCCGACCCGCCGCCATGTTGTAGCGGGTGTCGATATATTCGAGGGAGCTTGCCGTGTTCAGGCGGTTGTTCGGTGCCCGCGGGACCGGAATGGTGGGGGCAACCGCGTTGAACAGTGAGGTCGGCGCCGTGATGTTCTGGGTGTTGTGGACGAGGTCGAGCGAGGCGCGCAGGCGCTCGCCGCGGTAGTCGAGGCCGAGCGTCGCGACGCCGACCTCGATGGCGTTCTTGTCGAGGGGCGTGTCGCCGTTGCGGTAGGAGGCGTTGGCGCGCACACCCCACTCCTTCGACGGGCCGAAGCGGCGGCCGAGATCGGCGTGGGTCCAGACCTGCGCGTCGCTCAGATAGGTCGTGGTGAGCCGCGTCAGCGGCTCGTCGTAGGCGCGCTTGGGGATCAGGTTGATTGTGCCGCCGACGCGGCCGGTGCCGCCGCTGAGCAGCGCCGTCGGCCCTTTCAGGATCTCGACCCGCTCGATGCCCTCCACGAACACGCGCCGCGGGTTGGCGAGGTAGAACAGGCCGTCGAAGGCCGTGTCGAGGTTGGTGACCGAGAAGCCGCGGATGAAGAACGAATCGCGCTCGCTGAAGGCCGGCGCGTCGTTGCGGACGGAGGGGTCGTTCAGCACCACGTCGGCGAGCGAGCGCGCCTGCTGGTCGGCGATCAGCGTCTCGGTGTAGCCCGTCACGTTGAACGGCGTCGTCAGGACCGAGCGGTTGCCGAGGAAGCCGAGGCGGGCGCCCGTGGCGACCTGGCCGCCCGCGTAGGGTACGGGGGGCTGCCCGACCGTCCCGGTCGGCGGCGGCAGGCCGGCCGCGGCCGCCCGGCCGGCGGGCTGGCCCTCGACCACGATCTCGTCGAGGCGCACCGTCTCCTCGGGCGTCGCGCCGAGCTGGGCGTAGCGCGGGTTGACCAGGGTGACGGTGGAAGGGCTCACCCGGCGATAGCTCAGGCCGGTGCCCTCGAGGAGCCGGCCCAGGGCCTCGAGGGGCCGGAACTCGCCGGTGACGCCGGTCGTGGTCAGGGCGCGCGTCAGGTCGGTCGCGTAGACCAGCTTGACCTTGGCCTGCTCGGTGAAGCTGACCAGCGCCGGCTCCAGCGGCCCGACCGGAATCGACAGGGACACGGTCTCGCCGGCCGCGTCGGGCGCGGCAGGGAGTGCGGCACGCCCCTCGGCCTGCGCGCGCGGCGTCAACGCGGCCGGCATCAGCACCAGCAGCGACACGCCGGCCAGGGCCACCCCGGCCAGCCGCCCACCCGCAACTCCACGCTCCCGCGACGCCATTCCGACCACCCTGTCCGTCTGCCCGGAGGGCCGGCGCGTTCACGCGCGCTCTTGCCCTCACAGACCTGAGATCAACGGGGAGCCGATCTCCTGACGTCGCATCGGCGGATTTCCCGGAACTTTTTTCAGAGCGGCGAGCCGACAAGGACGAGGAGAGGGGTCACATGCGTGACGCGCAGGCCCAGGGCCGACGCGACCGCCGCGAGGGCGTCGTCGGTGTTGCGCAGATCGAACGCCCCGGTGACGCGCCGCTCGCCGGCCCGCGCGTCGAGGAGGACGATGCGGCCGCGGCGATAGCGAGCGAACTCGGCCAGAACGTCGGACAGGCGCTCGCCGGAGACGACCAGGCGTCCGTCGCGCCAGGCCGTCGCCCGCCCGACATCCGCCTTGACGATGGTCGGGACGGCCCCGTCCTCACGGGCGATCGCCTCGCCGGCGGAGACGCGAAGCTGCCGGCCCGCGGCCGTGACCTCGACGCGCCCCTCCGCGACGCCGACCGGCCGGCCGGCGCCGTCGGCGCGGACGACGAAGACCGTGCCCAGAGCCCGGACCTCCAGCCCGCCGCCTTCCACGATGAAGGGCCGGCCCGGCTCGCGGGCGACGTCGAAGACGGCCTCGCCGCGCAGGAGCTGCACCCGCCGCTCCGTCCCGGTGAAGCGCAGGGCGAGCGCCGTCCCGGTGTTCAGGTCGACGCGGCTGCCGTCGGCCAGGGTCGCGTGCGCGACCTCGCCCGTTCGGCTCCAGAGATCCGCGCGCCACCGATCGGCGAGGCCCGACTGGTCGGCCAGCGTGGCCCCCAGCACGAGGATCGCGGCGAGGCCGGCCGGCCCCTTCGGGATCCGGCGCGTCCGCGCCTCGGGCGAGGGCCCGGGCAAGGGTTCAGGGAGGTGGCCGAGCCGGCGCCACAACGCCTCCATCTCGGCATAGGACGCGGCGTGGACCGGATCGGCCGCGAGCCAGGCGTCGAAGGCGGCGCGGTCGGCCTCGGTCGCGTCCGACGAGGCGAGGCGCACGACCCAGCCGGCCGCCGCCTCGTCGACCGGATCCTCGGCGTCAGGTCCGTCCGGTGCGTCCGTCCCCTCGCTGATGGCCACCGCCAGTCCCTCCGGGTCCCACCTGCGCCCGGACGGTCCGAGGGTGCAGCCCTTCCCTGGAGATCAACGAGCCGCCGGAATCCTGATGCCGGCCCGTCAGAAAAGGTCGCCGCACCGCCGGCGGCAATGCAGGAGCGCCTTGATCAGGTGCTTCTCGACCATGTTCCGGCTGATGGCCAGCCGCGCCGCCACCTCGCCGTTCGGCAGCCCCTCGATGCGGGCGAGCAGGAACGCCTCCCGGCACCGCGGCGGCAATTCGTCGATGGCGGCCGCGAGGCGCCTGAGGTCCTGGCGCGCCATCGCCTGCCGCTCCGGGAGGGCCTGGCTGTCGGCAAGGCCGGCCCACTCGGCGTCGCTCACCGGCGCGAAGATCGTGCCTTCCAGCCGCTGCCGGTTGCGCATGCGGCGCGCGACGTTGCTGGCGATCTGGAACAGGAAGGCGGAGGGGTGCTCGACGCGCGTCCGGGCGAGCGCCGCGAGCATCAGGAGGTAGGTCTCCTGATGCGCGTCCGCGGCATCGGCCGGGTTGCCGAGCCGGCGCGCCAGGAAATGCCGAAGCTTCACGCCCTCGCCGCGATGCAGCGCGTCGATCGAGATTGGCTGCATGCCCTGAATCCGAACCGATCAAAACGATTGGAAAACCAATCAATCATCTTGGATACGATGGCACAAGCGAACGAAGTGCAGCCGAATCTTGATCTTATTTCGTCTCGTTCAAAACTGGACGATGTGTCCCAGCGCAAGCCGTTGTGTTTCTGTCGGAAATAATCCGTGGGCGCGCCGCTCCGCCGCTCGGCTGTGCGCCGAGCGGATCATGAAATGATCGTGATGTTGCAGAATTGCAGCGCCCGGCGCGGGCGGGCGGCCCGGTTCCCGCCGCGGTGCCGCCGGTCATCAGGGTCCCGAGGGGTGGCGCGGTCGCAGCCGCGCCGCCTTGGGCGATCGTCCGGGCGGGCCGGTCGGTCCTCAGGACGCGTGGTGCGTCTCGGCCAGCGCGTAGACCGGCGTGGGCAGTCCCTCCATGCGGGCCTTGAGCTGCAGGGCGAGGTAGAGCGAGTAGTGGCGCGACTGGTGCAGGTTGCCGCCGTGGAACCACAGCGCCTCCTGCCGGGTCGGCTTCCACATGTTGCGCAACTCGCCCTCCCAGGGCCCGGGATCCTTGGTGGTGTCGGAGCCCAGGCCCCAGCACTTGCCGACCCGGTCGGCGACCTCCTGGCTGATGAGCCTGGCGGCCCAGCCGTTCATCGAGCCGTAGCCGGTGGCGTAGACGATCACGTCGGCGGGAAGCCGCGTGCCGTCCTCCAGCACCACCGCGTCCTCGGTGATCTCCCGCACCGTGCCGTGGGCGAGCTTGATCTTGCCGTCGGCGATCAGGTCGGAGGCGCCGACGTCGATGTAGTAGCCGGAGCCGCGGCGCAGGTACTTCATGAACAGGCCCGAGCCGTCATCGCCGAAATCGAGCCGGAAGCCGGCCTTCTCGAGCCTGGCATAGAAGTCGGCGTCGCGGCGCCTCGCCTCCTCGTACACCGGGACGTGGAACTCGTGCATGATGCGGTAGGGCACCGAGGCGAACAGCATGTCGGCCTTCTCGGTGGTGATGCCCTTGGCCAGCGCCTCCTCCGAGTAGAGGCCGCCGAGCGCCAGCTCCATCAGCGTCTCGGACTTGACGATGTGGGTCGAGGAGCGCTGCACCATGGTGACGTCGGCGCCGTTCTCGTAGAAGTCGGCGCAGATGTCGTGGGCCGAGTTGTTGGAGCCGATCACGACCGCGCGCTTGCCGCGATAGGCCTCGCCGCCCGGGTGCCGGCTCGAATGGTGGCTCTCGCCCTTGAAGCGCGCCATGCCCGGATAGGACGGCAGGTTCGGCACGCCCGACATGCCGGTGGCGAGCACGAGCTGCCTGGGCCGCACCGTCAGCCGCTCGCCGTCGCGGGTGAGGTCGACCACCCACTCGCCGGAATCCTCGTCGTAGCGCGCCGCACTCACCTCGGTCTTCGGCCAGTAGTTCAGCTCCATGACCTTGGTGTACATCTCCAGCCAGTCGCCGATCTTGTCCTTGGCGGCGAAGACCGGCCAGTGATCGGGGAAGGGCAGGTAGGGCAGGTGGTCGTACCAGACCGGGTCGTGCAGGTGCAGCGACTTGTAGCGCTTGCGCCACTGGTCGCCGGGCCGGTCGTGCCGGTCGACGATGAGCGCCGGCACGCCGAGGCGCTTGAGCCGGGCGCCGAGCGCGATGCCGCCCTGGCCGCCGCCGACCACCAGCACGTAGGGCTGTCGCGTGCGGCCGAGCGCGGCCTCCTCGTCCTGCCGCCGCTCCGCCCAGGAGCGCCGCCCGGGCTCGACGCCGTGGCGGACGCCCTTCTCGCGCCGCGGCCCGCCCGGCTCCTCGAACCCCTTCAGCTCGCGCGCCGCGGTGAGCAGCGTCCAGGCTTCGTTGCCCTTGAGCCGCAGGTAGCCGCGCCCACGCAAGGACGCGGTCTCGAAGGCGATCCAGGCCTCGGTGACCCCGTCCGCCTCGCTCGCCGGCTCCTCCAGCGTGAAGCTCCCGGGCGACACCGCGCCGAGCTGCGCCTCCAGCATGGCGCGGATCGCCCCGCGGCCCTCCAGCGTGGTGATGTTCCAGGTGAAGGCGACGAGGTCGCGCCAGAAGCAGGTCTCGGCGAACAGCTCCGCCGCCGCCGCCGCGTCGCGCGCCCGCAGGGCGGCGTCGAAGCGGTCGAGCCAGGCGATCACCCGCTCGTCGGCGGGCGACAGGCGCGCGACGTCACGAACCATGGCGTCCATGGGGTTCCTCCCATTGTTGTGCGAAGAGGGTTGCGCAAGCGGTGTGCCAGGGCCGGACGAGCCGATGCGCTGGTTGCTTCGACAGGTCTTCGAAGAGACGCAACACTCCTTCCTGCCCTCGACCTCATCCTGAGGTGCTGCTGCTTGCAGCAGCCTCGAAGGAGGGCTCCAGAGATCATCGAGGCTTCTTGAGGTCTCCTTCGAGGTCAGTCGATCTAAGGTCGACCGACACCTCAGGATGAGGTTGTGGATGGGAGATGTGTGACCTGGAAGTAACCGAAATAATCTTTATTGGCTTGGCTCGATGCCTTGCGCGCAGGGACAGGCCCCTGAATGGTTCTGGATCAGGTGCCCCACCTGAGGCGCCACACCTGCGGCCCCGCCACAGGTGTGGCGCCTCACACTGCGTGGTTGGGCGAGACGAGGCCGAGGCGGCGCATGCGCCGGTGCACGGTGGAGCGGTCGAGCCCGAGATCGCGCGCGACCGCCGAGACGTTCCAGGCGCGCCGCCGCAGGGCCGCCGCGAGGGCGGCGCCGTCCGGCAAGGCCGCATCGGGCGGGGGCAGGTCGGATCGGGGCGCCGTCGTCACCGTGGGGGGCAGGTCGGCCAGGCCGATCTCCGGCGCCTCGGCGAGCGCGCAGGCGTAGTCGAGGGCGGCGACGAGTTCGCGGACGTTGCCGGGCCAGGCGTGGCGGGCGAGGGCCGCAGCGGCCTCGGCCGAGAGGCGGCGGCTCCCGGGCCGGGCGGCCAGCAGCCGCTCGACCAGGGCGGCGCGGTCGGCGCGCTCGCGCAACGGGGGCAGGACGAAGCGGGCGCCGGCCAGCCGGTAGAGCAGATCCTCGCGGAAGCGGCCCTCCCGCACCAGGGCGGCGAGATCCCGGTGCGTCGCGGCGATCACCCGCAGGTCGACCGCCTGCGGCTTCGTCCCGCCGACCGCCATCACCTCGCGCTCGGCGAGCACGCGCAGGAGCCGCGTCTGCGCGGAGAGCGGCATGTCGCCGATCTCGTCGAGGAAGAGGGTGCCGCCATCGGCCTGCTGCACCAGGCCCTGCCGCCCCCGCGCCGCCGCGCCCGTGAACGCCCCCGGCGCGTGGCCGAACAGCTCGGACTCGATCAGGGTCTCGGGCAGGGCCGCGCAGTTGACCGCGACGAACGGCTTGCCGGCGCGCCGCGAGGCGCGGTGCAGGGTCCGTGCGAAGAACTCCTTGCCGGTGCCGGTCTCGCCGCCGACGAGCAGGCTCACGCCCGCCTCGAACAGGCGCGACGCCTGCCGGGCCATGAGCGCCAGGCGGGGATCGCCGCCGGCGAAATCCGGCAAGGGGGCCGCTGCAGGCCGGCCGCTCCGCACCGGGGGCGGGGCGGCGGGCTCCAGCGCCAGGGCGTAGAAGCGTTCGCCGCCGCGCAGGCGCAGCACGCGCCGCTCGACCGGCACGGCCCGGGTGAAACGCGGCAGGTCGTCGACCGAGACCTCGAACAGCGCGTCGAGGCGCAGGCCGAGGCCGGCATGGCGGCCATCGGCCGCCCCGCCGGCCTCGGCCGCCCCGCGCGGGCGGCGCAGGGCGCGGTCGATCAGCGCCCGCGCGCGGCTGTTGAAGCCGAGGATGCGCCCGCCCGCATCCACCGCCAGGGCGAGCTCGGGCTCGATGTCGGCGAATTCGGGCGAGCGCGACAGGTGCAGGATCCACTCGCGCCGGAAGCCGTTGTGCAGGCTCGCGGTCTCGATGCGGTGGGCGAAGGAGGTGACGAGCTGGAGGGCGAGGTGCTGGCTCGCCTTCGGCGCGGGCGATTGCAGCGCCGAGATGTCGAGCACGGCGGCGAGCGTCCCGTCGGCGGCGTAGACGGGGGCGGCCGTGCAGGTGAGCCCGATATGGTCGCCGGCGAAGTGGTCGTCGAGATGGACCGACAGCGCCTGGCCGGTGGCGATGCAGGTCCCCACCGCGCAGGTGCCGGCGAGGTGCTCGTTCCAGTCCGAGCCGCGGTAGAGCCCGGCGCGGCGCAGGTCGCCGTCGCGGCTCGGATCGCCGATGAAGTCGACGGCGACGCCGCGGGCATCCGCCAGGATCAGCACGTAGCCGAGGCCCGAGACCTGCCGGTACAGCGCCTCGACGCCGAAGCGCGCCACCCGGATCAGGTCGTCGAGGGCGTCGCGGTGCTCGCGCAGGCGCGCCTGGGTGTGGATGTAGGCGCGCCGGGGCGCGGCGGGGTCGAGCCGGTACTCGGCCAGGCAGCGCCGCCACGACTGGCTGATCAGCGGGTCGCGCGCGCCGCCGCCGTTCGCGGCGCCGCTCGCGGCGCGCACGAGCTCGTCGATGTGGGCCATCACGGCAGGCCGCATCGCTTCCTCCCCGATTTGACTCCATACTGCGCGCGTTCGCCGGGCAGGAAAAGCCGAGGCGGCGACCGGCGCGGCCGCGGCGGTCCCTGCCGCCGGCGAACCGGCCCTGTCCCTCGCGCCCTCCGAAGCCGGCCGGCGCCGACAGCACGGTCCCTGCGGGGCATCGTCTCCGGTGAGGGTCGTCCGCCGTCTCCGGCGGCCGGATTCATCACCTAACAGTGACTCCGCCGGGCCCCGTAGGAGATTGGCAAGACTCTTCGCATACCCCGTCAGGGTTATGGGCGTGAGCATCCGCGACACCCGTCGCAGCACCAGTCAAGCTTTCGATCGGCCACCGCACACATGCGAGGCGCCCAACTCTGAGTCTTGCGGATGACTGCGATGCCCTCATCAGGATCTGACGTGACGCCGGACGATGAGGGCGCGCGTCTGGCCGCCCTCGACGGCTACGCCATCCTCGACACGGCGCCCGAGCGGGAGTTCGACGACATCGTCCGGATGGCGCGGCGCATCTTCGCGGTTCCGATCGCCCTGGTGTCGTTCGTCGCCGCCGACCGCCAGTTCTTCAAGGCCCGCATCGGCCTGGACCTGTGCCAGACCGACCGCGCGGGCTCGTTCTGCACGCACGCCATCCTCGGCCACGAGGTCATGGTCGTTCCCGATGCGCGGGCGGATGCGCGCTTCGCCGCCTCGCCCCTCGTCACCGGCAGGCCTCACGTCCGGTTCTATGCCGGCGCGCCCCTCGTCACGCCGGACGGCTTCGTCGTCGGCAGCGTCTGCATCAAGGACGAGGTCCCACGCACCGACTTCTCCGACGACCAGCGCCGGACGCTGGAAGACCTCGGCCGTCTCGTCATGGAGCGGCTGGAAGCCCGGAGGCTGAGGCTCGCCGGGCGCGACAGCCGCAAGCAGTTCGAGTCGATCGCCGCGGTCTCGCCCGACGCCATCATCTGCGCCGACGGCGCGAACCGGATCGTGTTCTGGAACAAGGCCGCCGAGACGATCTTCGGCTACGCGGCCGCGGAGGCGCTCGGCCAGCCGCTGACCCTGATCGTGCCGTCCGCCTTCCGGGCGAAGCACGAGGCCGGCCTGGCCCGCGCCGCCGCCGGCCATCCGACCACGCTCGTCGGCGCGGTCGTCACCGTGCCGGCCTGCCGCCGCGGCGGCGAGGAGTTTCCGATCGAGCTCTCGCTCTCGCACTGGACGGAAGGCGGCGAGCACCGGTTCGGCGCGATCGTCCGCGACGTCACCGAGCGGGTCCGGGCCGAGGAGCGCCTCAAGCGCGAGGCGGAGCTCGATCACCTGACCGGCATCGCGAACCGGAAGGTGCTGTCGGACCGGATGGAGGAGGCCGGCCGCGACGGCGCGGCCGCCACCCTCCTCCTGATCGATCTCGACGGCTTCAAGGACGTCAACGACAGCCTGGGTCACGCCGCGGGCGACGCGGTGCTCACGACGGTCGCCGCCCGCCTCTCGGCCGAGGCCGGGCGCGACGCGCTGGTGTCCCGCCTCGGGGGAGACGAATTCGCGGTCTTCCTGAAGGGCGCCGCCGATCCGGTCGCGGGCGCGGATCTGGGCCGCCGCCTGATCGCTGCCGTCGAGCGCCCGATCGAGATCGACGAGCGCTGCATCTATGTCGGTGCCAGCGTCGGGATCGCGGTCGCCGATGCGGCCGGATGGGAGTCCGGCGCGCTTCTCGGCGACACCGACCTCGCCCTCTACCGCGCCAAGGCCGAGGGCCGGAGCCGGGTGGCTTTGTTCACCCCGGATCTGCGCGCGGTCGCGCGGACGCGCACCTCCGTGAGTTCCGGCATGCGCGAGGCGTGGGAGCGGGGCGAGTTCGAGATGTACTACCAGCCCCAGGTCCTCCTCGACACCGGCGCCATCACCGGGGCGGAAGCCCTGATCCGCTGGAACCACCCGGATCGGGGTCTCGTCAGCCCCGCCGCCTTCCTGCCGGTCCTCGAGGCGAGCCTGCTCGCGGTTCCGGTCTCCGAGTGGATCCTGCGCACCGCGTGCCAGCAGGCGGCCCAGTGGCGCAGGCTCGGCTTCGCCCGCTTCCGCGTCGGGGTGAACCTCTTCGCCGCCCAGTTCAGGACCGGTGACCTGCCCCGCGTGGTCGGGGAGATCCTCACCGACCACGGCCTGCCGGGGGACGCCCTCGAGCTCGAGATCACCGAGAACATCATCCTGCGCAGCGACGCCCGGATCAACGCGGACCTGAGGGAGCTGCGGGCCCTCGGGGTCGGCATCGCCTTCGACGATTACGGCACCGGCTACGCCTCGCTGACCATGCTGAAGGACTACCCGGTCACGCGGCTGAAGATCGACCGCTCCTTCGTCAGCGGCGTCGAGCGCAGCCGGAAGGACCAGACCATCGTCGAGGCGATCGCGAACCTGGCGCGGGGCTTCAGCCTCGACGTCATCGCCGAGGGGATCGAGACGCGCGAGCAGGCCGAGCTGATGCGCCGGCACTGCGCGGAAGGGCAGGGCTACTTCTTCGGGCGGCCGATGACCGCCAGGAACTTCGGCGAATTGTTGAAGGCGGTCCGACATCGCGCCGATGACGGAGCCTGCCGGGCGCATGAGCGGAAGGCGGCGTCGTAGGGCCGGACGCGCGGTCGGTCCTGCGGCCCACGCGCGTCCCCTGACATGGCTGGCGGGAGGAGGCCGGGGCTCCGAGCGGAGCTCCGCTGTCGTCGACCGTGACGCGCGTCCGCTCAGGCAGCGCGACGCGGAAGGCCGGATGCTACACGCCGTCCGCTTGATCTGTTCCGATATCAATCAGGCGCGGGATCCCACCTCTCCAGGCGATGCCGGGCTTGCCCGGTATCGCTGCACGGTGTGGGGAGGGGCTATGGGGATCGAAGATCCCGCGTGGGGGTGGTGCCGCGTATGGCGCGGCGATTTATCCGGAACCACCCCCGCCCCTGACCCCTCCCCACAAGGGGGAGGGGAGGCGCGCTCCCTTCAAAGCGCGGGAACCATCAGACCGAGATCGGTGAATGCGTTAGCCCGCACGGGAGAGGGGAGGCGCGCTCAATTCTGACTACGAACAGATCAGGCGGAAGTCGTATCACGGGCTTGGGCGCAGGTGCGCGACCCCCCATGGCCCGGGAATCCGGGCCACGCACCATCGCCCCGGCACATCAGGCGACGGCCGAGGCCTCGCGCACCTTGGTCGTCGAACGGTCGACCTGCTCGGCCGCCTGGGCGATCGCCTCCATGCTGCCGGCCAGGCTGTTGGCGCCGCGCGAGGCGGTCTGCATCGACGCCGACATCTCGTGCGTCACGGCCGATTGCTCCTCGACCGCGGCGGCGATCGCGCTTGCCACCTGATCGAGGGTGCGGATCGTGCCCTGGATCGCGCCGATCGCGCCCACCGCCTGCTGGGTCGCCCCTTGCGTCGCGCCGATCTGCTGGCGGATCTGCTCGGTCGCCTTGCTGGTCTGCTCGGCGAGCTGCTTGACCTCCTGCGCCACCACCGCGAAGCCGCGCCCGGCTTCGCCCGCGCGCGCCGCCTCGATGGTGGCGTTCAGCGCCAGCAGGTTGGTCTGGCTCGCGATCGCCTGGATGAGGGCCACCACCTCGCCGATGCGCGAGGCCTGCTCGCTCAGGCCCGCCACGATCGCGCCGGTCTCCTGCGCCTGGGTGACGGCCTGCCCGGCGATCTGCGAGGCATGCTGCACCTGCTGGCTGATCTCGGACACCGACGCGGACAGTTCCTCCGCGCCCGAGGCCACGGCCTGGATGTCGCCGGACACCTGGTGGACCGTGCGGGCGGCCGCCACCGTCTGCGTCGTCACCCCATGGACGGCGTCGCTGATCGCGTTCAGGTCCGCGTTGATCGCCCGGGCCTTCTCGGCGCGGCGCCGGCGTTCGTGCACCTGGTCGGTCACGTCGGTGGCGAACTTGACCACCTTGACCACGCGCCCGTCCGCGTCGGCGATCGGGTTGTAGGTGGCGTGGATGAACACCTCGCGGCCGCCCTTGGCGATGCGCCGGTACTCGCCGGTCTGGTACTCGCCACGGCCGAGCGCGGCCCAGAAGTCGCGGTAGGCCGTGCCGTCGCGCTCGACGGGGTCGACGAAGATCCGATGATGCTGGCCCTGGATCTCGCTCAGGGCATAGCCGATGACGGAGAGGAAGTTGGAATTGGCCTCCAGAACGGTGCCGTCCGGCGTGAACGCGATCACCGCCTGCGAGCGATGCAGCGCCGCGATCTGGCCGTTCGTATCGATGCTGTGGGCTTTCTGGGCGGTGATGTCGGACGCGAGCTTGACGATCCGCGCCGGCTTGCCGTTCCGGCCGAGGACCGGGTTGTAGGAGGCGAGCATCCAGATCTCCCGCCCGCCCTTGGCCAGCCGCTTGAACTCGCGGGTCTGCGGTTTGCCGGCCCGCAGCTCGTCCCAGAACGCACCGTAGGCCGCACTGCCGCGCTCCTCGGGCGAGACGAGCATGCTGTGATGCTGCCCGATCAACTCGCCGCGCTCATAGCCGACCAGCGCCAGAAAGTTGTCGTTGACGTCCCGGATCGTCCCATCGAGGCCGAACTCGATGCGGCTGCGAGAGAGATTGATGGCATCCATGAGGGCACGCAGCCCCGAGCGGAAAAGCGGCAAAGTCGAACCTCCGACGGTGCCGTCCCTCCTACGAAGAATCGACTTAAATTGGAGTTTACGAGATTAGAAAAGACGCTCGCTCTAACCGTTAGATTAAAGCTTAAGGTGTGGCAGCGGGACGCACCGAGATCGATCACGACGCGGGACCGCACCGATCCGTGAGGTCGGCAGGCGTCTCGCACCGGGCCTGCGCCCGGCGGAGGCGCGGCGGGCCGGGGAACTCCCGTCATCGGGTCGATCGGCGCCCGCGCCGCCTGCCCGCCCGCCCGCAAGGCACCGTCGCGAGACCGCCTGCGAACCGAGTTCGCAGCAAGACCCCTCATGGAACAGCTTATCGATTCGATATCGCGAAGAGGATCCCGCCGGGCGAGGCGAAGGAGACCGATCGCTGCCGGTCGTGGTCGCGAGCTTCATTGAGGATCGTCGGTTGCGGGTGGATCTCGAGGCGCGTCGCGACGGCGTGCCGGGTCGGTCCCCGTCGACAGTGGCGGTCAGAGTGGGGGCCCGGCGCCGGCGGACACTGGTCGCCTGCCGGCCGCGCGGCCGGTGCGAGCTGCCCATGACCCAGCATCACTTCCTCTCGGCCGGCGCCATCGTTCAGGGATCGCCCGAGCATTGAAGGAATACATTCCGGATCAGGACCGGGCCGCGTCCCGTCCGAAACCGATTGTCCCAAACGAGGCGGATGCGGCAGCAGGGGCGGGGCGGTTGCTGCCGTGAGATCATCAGGCAGGAGCAGCCGGGCCGGGCCGGTTCGACACTCGACGGTGGCGACGCGTTCATCCTGATCGGCCCCTGCATTGCAATGCCTGGCGCCGCCAAGTGAATGCCGGCGTGCTGGTCTTTCGGGCGAGTGCGCAAGAACCAAGATCACGATCCGTCTTGTTGAGCTGATCGCCGATCAAAAAACTGGCTCTCGCGCCTCTATCACGGTGGACAAAATCTCACTTGATGGCACTTGTTCAAATGTTCGGCAGGGCGATTTTAACGAGCAGTCAACAAACAGTATTTAGAAGCCCTCGAGCGCCAATATTGGAATCCATGATGCTCCTGCGTGTTCGCATTACACACCGCTTCGCGGCCCTCGCCATTCTCGGCCTCGCGCTGGCGGTCGGCTCGATCAGCCTTGCTCTCGTGCAGATCCGGGACGCCATGCTGGATCAGAAGCGCCAGGAAATCCGCCACAGTGTCGAGGTGGCCGCAACGATCGTTCGAAGCTACGTCGCGCGCGCGAAGACCGGCGAACTGACCGATGCCGATGCACGCCAGCGTGCCGCGAACGCCATCCGGGGCGCGCGCTTCGATGGCGGAAACTACTTCTACATCTATGATTTCGACGGCAATACCGTCATGCACCCGATCCGGAAGGACCTCGAAGGCAAGAACGCGCTCGGCCTCAAGGACAAGAACGGCAAATTCATGATGCGCGAGATCGTCGATCTCGCCAGAACCAAGGGTGAAAGCTCGACGGAATACTACTGGACCAAGCCAGGCGATGCGACGGAAACCCTGAAGGTGACCCACACCATCGCGATCCCCGAATGGCAGATCCTGGTCGGGTCGGGCTTGCACGTGTACGACGTCGACGCCGCCCTGTGGGTGCAGGTGCAGCACCTCAGCCTGACGCTCGCCCCGATCGCGTCGCTCTTCGTGCTCCTGGCGGTCTGGATCGGGCGCAGCGTCGCCAGGCCGCTCGGAGGGCTCACGCAGTCGATGCAGCGGCTCGCGAACGGCGACCTCGATGCCGAGGTCGTCGGCACGGCGCGCCGGGACGAGATCGGCCAGATCGCCTCGGCGGTCGTCGCCCTCCGCGACGGCTTGCGCTCGCGGGCCCTGGAGGAGCATGCGCGCGACGCGGCGGCGCGCCAGGACAGCGAGGCGCAGCGCCGCCGCGCGATGGCGGAGATCGCCAGGAGCTTCGAGGCCGCGATCGGCGGCATCGTCGGCACGGTGTCGGGGGCGGCGACGGAGCTGCAGGCCACCGCCCGGACGATGACCGCCACGGCCGACCAGACGGCCGGCCTGTCCACCGACGCGGCCGCGGCCGCCAAGGAGGCGGCCCTCAACGTCAACACCGTCGCGGCGGCGGCCGAGGAGCTCGGCGCCTCCGTGCAGGAGATCGCCCGGCAGGTCGCGGGTTCCGCCTCGCTGGCGCAGACCGCGGTGGCGGATGCCGACCAGACCGGCGCCCTCGTCCAGGAACTGTCGGAGGCCGTGTCCCGGATCGGCGACGTCGTCGGGCTGATCTCGACCATCGCCGGGCAGACGAACCTGCTCGCCCTCAACGCCACCATCGAGGCGGCGCGGGCGGGCGAGGCGGGGCGCGGCTTCGCGGTCGTGGCGGCCGAGGTCAAGGATCTCGCCAACCAGACCGCGCGGGCGACCGAGCAGATCACCGGCCAGATCGGCCGCATCCAGGGCTCCACCGGAAGGGCCGTGGCGGCGATCGGCGGGATCGCGGCGCGGATCCGCGAGATCGCCTCCGTCGCGACCAGCCTCGCGACCGCGGTGGAGGAGCAGGGGGCGGCGACGAGCGAGATCGTGCGCAACGTGGCCCAGGCGGCGCAGGGCGCCGGCGACGTGACGACGACCATGACCGGGGTTGCGGGTGCCGTCGAGGTCACGGGCGCCGCCGCCGCCCAGGTGCTCGCCTCGGCCTCCGATCTCTCGAGCCAGTCCGCGCACCTGACGCAGGAAGTCGCGCACTTCCTCGGAACGCTTCGTGCGGCCTGAGCGGCCGTCGCAAGCGTGGTCGCCCGGGCCGGCCCGGCGCAGGAGTACCGGCGCCGGCAGCTCGGCCGAGGCCAGGCCTGCCGGTCGCCTCTGACAGTCGCGGCCGGCGCCTGCGTGCGGCGCTGCCGCGCCCGCCCTACTTGGCCGCCGTCACCAGCGGGCAGCCGCCCTCGGCGAGCGGGCGAAAGGCCTCGTCGCCCGGCACGGTGGCGACGAGCTTGTAGAGGTCCCACTCGCCCGTCGATTCCTTCGGGGTCTTCACCTGCATCAGGTACATGTCGTGGACCATGCGGCCGTCCTCGCGGATCCGGCCGTTCGTCGCGAACATGTCGTTGACCGGCATCTCGCGCATCTTGGCGATCACGGTCCTGGCGTCGTCGGTGCCGGCGGCCTGCACGGCCTTGAGGTAGTGCAGCACCGAGGAATAGACGCCGGCCTGGTGCATCGTCGGCATCAGCCCGGCCTTCTCCTTGAAGCGGGTGCCGAAGGCGCGGGTCTCGGGCGTGCGGTCCCAGTAGAAGGCGGTGGTGAGGAGGAGGTTCTGCGCCACCTCGATGCCGAGGCTGTGCACGTCGTCGATGTTGATGAGCAGCGCCAGCAGGGTCTGGCCGCCCTGGACGAGGCCGAACTCGTGCGCCTGCTTGATCGCGTTGACGGTGTCGCCGCCCGCATTGGCGAAGGCGATGAGCTTGGCACCCGACCCTTGCGCCTGCAGCAGGAAGGACGAGAAATCGGCGGTGGCGAAGGGCGCGCGGACGGTGGAGACCACCTTGCCGCCGGAGCGCTTCACCTCCGCGATGGCGTCGCGCTCGAGGGCGTGGCCGAAGGCGTAGTCGGCGGTGACGAAGGCCCAGGTGTCGAGCCCCTTCTTCACCGCGGCGTTCCCGGAGACGTGCGAGAGCGCGTAGGTGTCGTAGGTCCACTGGATGCCGGTGGGCGAGCATTGCGGACCGGTGAGGTCCGAGGTGCCGCCGCCCGACACGATCAGGAGCTTGCCCTTCTCCTTGGCGACCTGCTGCACCGCGAGCGCCACCGAGGAGGTCGGCACGTCGAGGATCACGTCGACGCCCTCGCGGTCGTACCATTGCCGGGCGATGTTGGAGCCCACATCCGGCTTGTTCTGATGATCGGCGAAGACGACCTCGATCGGCTTGCCGTCGAGGGTGCCGCCGAAATCCTTCACTGCCATCTCGGCGGCGATCACCGAGCCGCGGCCGGTGGAATCGGCGTAGACGCTCGACATGTCGTTGAGCACCGCGAGCTTCAGCTTGCCGTCGCTGAGCCGCGGCTCGGCGGCGCGGGCCGGAGCGGCGAGGGCGCAGAGCGCCGCGGCGGCGAGGAGGGCGGCCCGGAGCGGATGGGCGCGGGTGACAAATCTCGGCATCGTGGGCGTTCTCCCGGCGCGCCCGCCTCTTCCCGGACGGGGTTCTCGCGCGCTCTGCCCATCAAATGGGCCCCGGCGCGCCGGGACAAGCCCTAACGGACCCGGGAGACCACTCAGCGCAGCGCCATCACCAGCATCGAGCCGGCGATCACCCAGAGCGCCAGGGTCGACCACACCATCCGCTTGGTCTCGACGCGGATGCGGCGCTCGACGCGGGCCACGTCGCGCGGGCCCTCCTCGTCGAGGCGCACCAGCACGCGCTTGGCGCGCTGGGCGAGGTCGGGCACGTCCGCAACCACGTCGGCCAGCGTCAGCACCGCGCGGCGCGCCTGGTCGGCGCGGCCGATCGGCCCGAGGTTGCGGGCGAGCCAGGAGCGCACCACCGGCTCGGCCGAGGTCCACATGTCGAGGCGCGGATCGAGGGAGCGGGCGACGCCCTCGACCACCACCATGGTCTTCTGGAGCATGACCAGCTCGGTGCGGGTGCTCATGTCGAACAGCGCCGTGACGTCGAAGAGCAGCGTCAGCACCTTGGCCATCGAGATCTCGTCGGCCCGGCGCTGGTGGATCGGCTCGCCGATCGCCCGGATGGCCTGCGCGAAATCGTCGACGGAGTGGTGCGAGGGGACGTAGCCGGCCTCGAAATGCACCTCCGCCACCCGGCGGTAGTCGCGCAGGATGAACCCGAGCAGGATCTCGGCGAGGAACCGGCGCTCCTTGGCCCCGAGCCGGCCCATGATCCCGAAATCGACCGCGACGAGGCGTCCGGCCGGATCGACGAACAGGTTGCCGGGATGCATGTCGGCATGGAAGAAGCCGTCCCGGATCGCGTGGCGCAGGAAGGACTGGATCACGGTCTGGCCGAGGGCCGCCGCGTCGTGGCCGGCCGCCACGATGGCGGCGCGGTCGTTGAGGCGGATGCCGTCGATCCACTCGCTCGCCAGCACGTCGCGGGCGGTCAGCTCCCAGACCGGCTGCGGCACCCGGAACTCGGGATCGTCCTTGATGTTCTCGGCGAATTCCGAGAGGGCGGCGGCCTCGAGCCGGAGGTCCATCTCCATGGCGACGGAGCGGGCCAGCGTCTCCACCACCTCGCGCGGGCGCAGGCGCTCGGCCTCGGGCCGCAGGACCTCGACCACCCGCGCCATGAAGCGCATCGCCTGGATGTCGCGGGCGAAGCGCTCGCGCACCCCGGGCCGCATGATCTTGACCGCGACCACCCGCTCGGCGCCGTCGCGGTCGCGGTAATGCGCCTTGTGGACCTGGGCGATGGAAGCCGCCGCGATCGGCTCGCTGAACGCGGTGAAGACCTCGGCGAGCGGCTTGCCCAGCGAGGCCTCGAGGGTCGCGACCGCCACCGCCTGCGGGAAGGGCGGCACCCGGTCCTGCAGCCGCTCGAGGTCGCGGGCCGCCGCCATGCCGACGATGTCGGGCCTTGTTGCCAGGAACTGCCCGACCTTGACGTAGGAGGGGCCGAGCCGCGTGAGCGCCGCGGGCAGGCGGCCGGGACCCAGGCCCGGCCGCTCCAGCTTGCGGCCGAAGCGCAGGACGAGGCGCAGGTGGGGCGGCAGCTCGGCGGCGTCCACGAAGGCGAGCGCGCCCTCGCGGGCCATCACCCAGCCGACTTGGATGCCCCGCGCGAGGTGGGCGACGACGCTCAGCACCGGCGGCGACTCACGCGAGCTTCCAGCCGGAATGGATGGCGCAGATCCCGCCCGAGAGCGGCCGGTGGGTGACGTGGCCGAAGCCCGCCTCCTCGATCATCCGGGCAAAGCTGCCCGGGGTCGGGAAGCGGCGGATCGACTCGACGAGGTACTGGTAGGATTCCTTGTCGCCGGCGACCAGCGAGCCGAGGCGGGGGATGACCTTGAACGAGTAGGCCTCGTAGATCTTGTCGAGCCCCGGCACGTCGACATGGGAGAATTCGAGGCACAGGAAGCGCCCGCCGACCTTGAGCACCCGGTGCGCCTCCTTGAGAGCCAGCTCGATCCGCGGCACGTTCCTGATGCCGAAGGCGATCGTGTAGGCGTCGAAGGTCTCGGGCGGCATCGGCAGCGCCTCGGCGTTGCCGGCCACGAAGTCGATGCGCGAGCCGTACCGGTGGCCGGCCCGCTCGCGGCCGACGCCGAGCATCGCCTCGTTGATGTCGAGCACCGTGACCGTGGTGTCGGGCCCGCCGGCCTGAAGCGTGCGGAACGCGATGTCGCCGGTGCCCCCGGCGACGTCGAGCAGCCGGAACGGCCGGGTGCGCGAGGGGCGCAAGGCCGACACGAAGGCGCTCTTCCACGCCCGGTGCAGGCCCCCCGACATCAGGTCGTTCATCAGGTCGTAGCGCTTGGCCACCGAGCGGAAGACCTCGTTGACGCGGTCCTGCTTCTCCTCGAGCCGGACGCGCTCGAAGCCGAAATCGGTGCTGGTCTCGTCGCCGGCCATGCGGTCTGGTCCCCTGTCGTGGCGGCCTGCATAGCGAAGCCGATGGCAAATCACCATCTTGGCCTGCAGTCCTGAGCGGTGCGCTTCGTCGCGCCCGCGGTCGCACCGTTGCCCCTCTCCATGGGAGACCAATGCCCGAACTGCCCGAAGTCGAGACCGTGCGCCGGGGCCTCGCGCCCGCGATGGTCGGCGCCCGCTTCACCGAGGTCGTGCTGAACCGGCCGAACCTGCGCTTTCCCTTCCCGCCGCGCTTCGCCGCGCGGGTGAAGGGCCAGGAGGTCACCGCCCTGTCGCGGCGCGCCAAGTACCTGGTGGCCGAATTGTCCTCCGGCGAGGCGCTGATCATGCATCTCGGCATGAGCGGGCGCTTCGACGTGCAGCTCCCCGACGGCCGGCACGTCTCGCCCGGCGACTTCTACCTCGAAGGGGCGCAGGGGCAGTCCAAGCACGACCACGTCCGGTTCGCGCTCTCGAACGGCGCCCGGGTCGTCTACAACGACGCCCGCCGCTTCGGCTTCATGGACCTGGTGCCCTCCGCCGACCTCTCGACCTGCCGCCACTTCGCCGGGATGGGGATCGAGCCCCTCGGCAACGAACTATCGGGCGAGACGATCGCGCAGCTGTTTGCGGGCAAGCGCACGCCGCTCAAGGCCGCGCTCCTCGACCAGCGGCTGATCGCGGGCCTCGGCAACATCTATGTCTGCGAGGCGCTGCACCGGGCGAAGCTCCACCCGGAAGCCCCCGCCGGCAGCCTTGCCGACGCCGCCGGCCGCCCGACCCAGAAGGCCAAGCGCCTCGCTGTCGTGATCCGCGACGTCCTTACCGAGGCGGTGGCGGCGGGCGGCTCCACCTTGCGCGACTACGTCCACACCGACGGCAGCGAGGGCGCGTTCCAGCACGCCTTCCGGGTCTACGACCGGGAGGGGCTGGCCTGCACGGCGCGCGGGTGCCGGGGCGTGGTGCGGCGGCTGGTGCAGTCGGGGCGGTCGACGTTCTTCTGCGAGATGTGTCAGCCGGGGTGAGGCTTCGTCCCGATCTTCGGCGATACGGCACCCACCACAGATCCATAATCCTGCGCCGCATCGAAATTTTCGATCGTATCGTATGTTATCGCACCCGCGTTCCGGTTATAATCTATAAGCATTGCATCGATTGGCGCCAAAGAACACGACGCAAGATCAGCCCGGATAGGCGCAAGACGACGAGATAATCTGTGTCCTGGGAGGAAAGGGCTGAGGCGCATCGATCGGCAGAGACCAGGAGAAGCGAAATGGCTGCGACCCAGCATTCCGAACACGCCAAGAAGATCGAACCCTTGAAGGCCGCGTCGGACGGAGCCACCAACGGAATCGAGAACGGCGCCGCCCAGGCGTCCAGGATGGCCGAGCTTGCCAAGGACAGCATCGACAAAGCCGGCTCGCTGCAGGGCAAGACCGCCGACAACGCGCAGCAGATCATGCAGATGAGCGTGGAGACGGTCTCGCGGACGGCGCGGGAGTTCAACGAGCAACTGGCGCGCACGATGGGCGTCGGCAGCGAGGACGGCGAGCGGTTCGCCGCGCAGGCCCGGCAGAACACCGACGCGGTCAGCCGCTGCGGCACGGTGATGACCCACGCGGCGCAGGATGCGTGGCGCAGCTCCGTCGAGCTCGGCCAGAAGCGCTGGCAGCGCAACCTCGAGGGCCTGAAGCGTCTTGCCGGCGCGCGCTCGGTGCAGGAATTCTCGATGCTGCAGAGCGAGATGATGCGCGAGAGCGTGCAGAGCCTGGTGGAGGACGCCCGCATCCTCGCCGAGAAGTCCCTGCGCACCTTCGAGGAGGTGGGCCAGATCTGCGCCAGCGTGAAGCCGCTTCCGGCGGCCCGCTGAGGCAGGGGGCCCGCGTCCCCGGACCGGGGGACGCGGGCTTACCGTCCTCGATCAGACCGTGCGGCCGCCGTCGATCGGCATCTCGACACCGGTGATGAACTCGGCCTCGTCGGAGGCGAGGAAGAGCGCCACGTTGGCGATGTCCGAGGCTCGCGACATCCGGCCGAGCGGGATCGTGGCGACGAACTTCGCCCGGTTCTCCGGCGTGTCCGGCACGCCCATGAAGGCCTCGAGGAGGCCGGTCTCGCCCATCACCGGGCAGAGCGCGTTGACGCGGATCTTCCACGGCGCCAGCTCGACCGCGAGCGATTTCGACATCAGGTTCACCGCCCCCTTCGAGGCGTTGTACCAGGTCAGGCCGGGACGGGGCCGGATGCCGGCGGTCGAGCCGACATTGAGGATCACGCCGCCGCCATTGTCGCGCATCGCCGGCGCCAGGGCGCGGACGAAGTGGAAGATCGACTTCACGTTGACCCGGAAGACGCGGTCGAAGGTCTCCTCGTCGACCTCCATCAGCGGCTGGTTGCGGTGGGTGGTGCCGGCGTTGTTGACGAGGATGTGGGGCGTGCCGAAGGCCTCGGTGGTGCGGCGGACCGCCGCCTGCACGTCGGCCTCGCTGCCGACATCGGCCGCGATGGCGATCGCCGACGCGCCGATGTCCTTCGCCACCCGCTCGGCGGCGTCGCCGCGCAGGTCGAGCACCGCGACCTTGGCGCCTTCCTCGGCGTAGCGCCTGGCGATGCCCTCGCCGAAGCCGCCGCCGGCGCCGGTGACGATCGCGACCTTGCCGTCCAGCCTCATCTGCGTACTCCCTGACGTCTCAAGCCGCGGCGATCTCGCCGCGCTCGATCTGGATGGTGGTGTCGACCAGCGCCCGCAGCAGGTCCGGGCTGCTCTCGGTGATCAGGATCGCGACGTCCGGCAGGGCGGCCCGCAGGCGGGCGAGGGCCTCGGCGTAGCGGAGCGCCAGCGCCGGGGCGAGGCCCTGGAACGGCTCGTCGAGGAGCACCGCGCGGGTGCCGACCATGAGGGCGCGGCCGAGCGCCACCATCTTGCCCTGGCCGCCCGACAGGCCCGCCGCCTTGCGGGGGGCGAAGTCCTTCAGCTCCGGCAGGAGCGCGTAGACGGCATCGAGCCGGCGCGAGACCTCGGCCTTCGGGAGCCCGAGCACCTGGGCCGGCAGCAGCAGGTTGTCCTGCACCGTGAAGCTGCCGAAGAGCTTGCGCTCCTCCGGGGCGTAGCCGATGCCCAGCCGCGCCCGGTGATGGGCCGGCACGGAGCCGGCCTCCTGCCCGTCGAGCACGATCGTGCCGGCGCGCAGGGGCAGAAGCCCCATCAGGGCGCGGAGCGTGGTGGTCTTGCCGGCGCCGTTGCGGCCGATCAGCGCCACGCGCCCGCCCGGCGGCACCTGGAGCGAGACGCCGCGCAGCACCGGCGCGCCGGCGATCTCGACCGCCGCTCCCTCAAGCCGCAGCATGGGTGCCTCCCGGAGGTAGCGTGCCGATCACCGTGCGCTGCACCTCCGGATCGTTGAGGATCCGGGCCGGCGGTCCGAGCGCGGCGATGCGCCCCTGGCCCCAGACCGCGACCCGGTCGGCGAAGCGCCCGACCACCTCCATGTCGTGCTCCACGAACACCGCCGTGACGCCGGCCTCGCGCAGGACGCGGACCAGGGTCTCGACGATGCCCATCTTCTCGGCCGCCGCGACGCCGCTCGTCGGCTCGTCCATCAGCAGGAGGCGGGGGCGCAAAGCCACCGCCATGGCGATGTCGACGAGCTTGCGGGCGCCCTCGTTGAGGGCGTCGGCCCGCACATCGGTGATGCGGGCGAGGCCGAAGCGCGAAATCAGCTCCTCCGCCTCGTCGCGAAAGCGCGGGCGCAGGAGCGGGTTGAGCACCGACCACACGCCTTCGCGGGCGGCGACCGCGAGCGCCACGTTCTGCAAGACCGTGTGCTCGGTGAAGAGCTGCGGCAGCTGGAAGCTGCGGGCGACGCCGAGCCCGACGATGCGCCGCGGCGACAGGCCGAGGATCGGCTTGCCCTCGAAGGCGATCGAGCCGCCTTGCGGCTTCAGGTAGCCGGTGGTCATGTTGATGAAGGTGGTCTTGCCGGCGCCGTTCGGGCCGATGATCGCCAGGAACTCGCCGGCCTCCACGTCGAGGTCGATTCCGTCGGCGGCCTTCAGGCCCCCGAAGGCGAGGCGCAGACCCTTGGCCTGGAGCAGGGGGGTCATGCGGCCCTCCTGCGGCTCGCGATCATGCCCCAGATGCCGCCCGGCGCGAACACGATGACCCCGAGCAGCACGAGGCCGAGCACCATCTGCCAGGCATTGGCGACGGTCGCCGCCGCGTAGACCCGGGTCAGCTCGTAGGCCGCGGCCCCCAGGAACGGCCCGACCACGCTGCCGGCCCCGCCCAGGATCGCGATGAAGACGAGCTCGCCGGAGGTGGTCCAGTAGCTCAGCGCCGGCGTCACGTGGCGGGTGGTGAGGGCGATGATCGCCCCTGCCAAGCCCGCCATCACCGCGGAGGCGACGTAGGCGGCGAGGAGCACGCGCTTGGGCGACACGCCCATGAAGTCGAGCCGCGTCTCGCGGGTCTTGATGCCGGCGAGCGCCTCGCCGAGGGGCGAGGCCAAAGCCACCCGCACCAGCGCGCCGCAGGCGAGCGCCAGCACGAGGGCTAGCCCCAACACCGTCCACTCGCCCGCCTCGCCGGCGAGCGGCCGGCCGAGGAAAGTCACGGGCGGGAGCCGGATGCCGTCGGCGCCGTGGGTCAGCGCGTAGAACTTTTCCAGCACCGAGTAGAACACCATGCTGAGCGCCAGATTCAGCATGCCGAAGAAGATCTCGCGGTAGCGCACCACGAAGAGCCCGATCAGCAGGCCGAGGAGGCCGGCGAGGAGCGCCGCGATGGGCAGGAGCAGCAGCGCCTCCGGCACCGCCATGGCACCGAACGCCACCGTGTAGGCGGCGAGCGCCAGATAGAGCGCGTGGCCGAAGCTGACCTGGCCGGCCCGCAGCAGCAGCAGGATGCCGAGCACGGCGAGGCCCTTGGCGAGCGCGATGGTGAGGACGAAGCGCAGCCACGGCACTGCATAGGCGAGCACAGCCACCAGCACGGCGCCGGCGAGCGCGAGAAGGGTTTCGGAGCGGCGGGTCACGGCGCCAGCCCTCCTTGATCGAGAGCGCAGGTCATATCCGCCGGGTCTCCGCCACGCCGAACAGCCCTTGCGGCCGGAACAGCAGCACCGCCACCATGATGGCGTAGGGCACCACCACCTCGAATTCGGGGGCGACGTAGACCGCGAAGGAGCGGCCGAGGCCGATGAGGAGGGCGGCCACCGCCGCCCCCTCGATCTGGCCGAGGCCCGCCGTCGCCACCACCGCGAAGGAGAGCACGATGGTCGAGGCGCCGACGCCCGGCACCAGCGAGACGGTGGGGGCGGCAAGCGCCCCGCCGAGCGCCGCGAGCGCCGCGCCGACCGTGAAGGTGAGCATCGTCACCTTGGCGGCGTCGATGCCCATGGCGCGGGCCGCCTCCCGGTCGACCGTGACCGCGACGACCATCCGGCCGGTGAGCGTGTAGCGGAGCACATAGGCGAGGATCGCGAGGGTGGCGAGCGCCACCCCCGGCAGCACGTAGAGCTGGTAGGCGGTGAACGGGATGACATCGGTCCCGAAGGGCACGTCGACGGTGCCGAGCCACTTCAGCGGCGCGTCGAACACCACAGGCTGCACGCCCCAGACCAGCTTCTGCAGGTCTTCGAGGATCATGAACAGCGCGAAGGTGACGAGGAGCTGCAGCACCGGCTCGCGGTCCTGCATCCGGCGTAAGAGCAGCCGCTCGATCACCGGCCCGAGCAGGGCACCGACGAGCACGGACGCCGCGAGCAGGATCGGCAGGCCGAGCCAGGGCGGAGCGCCGAGCGACGCCGCGAACAGCCCGAGCGAGGCCGCGGCGTAGCCGCCGATGGCGTAGAGGCTGCCATGGGCGACGTTGAGCACCCGCAGCACGCCGAACACCAGGTTCAGCCCCACCGCCACCATGAACACGGCGGCGGCATAGGACAGCCCGTCGAGCAGGGCGAGCCCGACGAGGATCCCGTTCTCCGACAGCCAGGCCATCAGCTCTTGAAGGCCTGCGCCTGCGGGAGCTTGGCCACCATCTCGGGGGTCAGCGTCTTGAGCCAGTCGGCGCTCTTCTGCCCGACCGGCGTCGTCACGGTCTCGGCCGGGAAGACGATCATGTCGGTGAGCACCGGGAAGGGGTATTTCTCGGTGTGCAGCGTGGTGCCGATGAGCTGGTTCTCGAGGCCCTGGCCGTCCTCGCGGATGCGCACGCTGGCGGTGGGCGAGGGGAATTCGAGGCCCTTGAAGGCCGTGGCCAGTTCGGCGTCGGAGGGCCAGCCGCCGTTTTTCGCCGCCACCGCCTTCTCGATGCCGGCCTTCATCGCCGAGACGGCCTGGGCCATGTGGAAGCAGGGATAGATCGGCCAGGCATTGTACTTGGCGCGGTACGAGTCGCTGAAGCGCTTGAGCCGCTCCGGATCGGCCGGGGAGGGGTGCAGGAACCAGTGGTCGCCGCGCGCGCCCACGATGTGGCCGGCCGGCAGCGCCTTGCCGACCCGCTGGAGCGAGGATTCGGCGAGCGGCATCACGAAGGTCGAGCGCTCGAACAGCTTGCGGTCCGAGGCCTGGCGGATCAGCGCGTCGAGGTCGCCGCCCCAGGAGGTCGACAGCACCACGTCGGGCCGCAGGGCCAGCACGCGGGTGATCTCGGTCGAGAAGTCGGTGGCGCCGAAGCGGGGGAACAGCTCGGCCGCGATCTTCACCCCGGGCTTCAGGGTGTTCATGCCGGTGCGGAAGATGTCCCAGGAATCGCGGCCCCAGGCATAGTCCTGGTTGATCACCGCGATCGACTTGAAGTCTGGCTTGACCTTCAGGAGGTAGAGCAGCGCTGCCAGGATCTCCGGCGTGGCGTTGGCCTGGGTGCGGAAGGCGTAGGTGTAGCGGTTATCCTCGAAGATGCGCTGGGTGCCGCAATCCCACAGAAGCGTCGGGCGCTTCAATTCGTCGGCGAGCGGCGCGCAGGCGATGCAGTCGGCCGACGAGATCGCCGCGAAGACCAGGTGCACGCCCTCCGACTGCACCAGCCGGCGGTACTCGCCGACGACGTGGTCGACGCCCGGCCCCTCGTCGACGAAGATCGGCCGCACCTTGACCCCACTGATCCCGCCCGCGGCGTTGATCTCGTCGAACAGCATCTCGGCGGTCTGGCGGCCGGGCACCCCGAAGACGCTCGCCGGGCCCGACAGGTAGGTGGCGATGCCGACCTTCAGCTCGGCGGGCTTGCCCGCGGCCTGCGCCCAAGCCGCGCCGCCCGGCAGCAGCAGGCTGCCCGCCGCCGCTCCCGCTCCGATCAGCGCCTCGCGCCGCGTGACGACACCGGCACGACCCGTCCCTGCCATAGGCTTCCTCCCTGACCTTACGCCGGGCGGGCCCCTCTGGAACTGGCGTCGGGGGCCTCGCCGCGGCCGGGATCATGGGGGTGGGACCCGCCGCTGTCCAATAGCTTGTTCGGGCTCGTGCCAGAGGTTCGGGATATGGGAGGCCGGCGCGGCGGCGGCGCGCGTGAACGGCGCCCGCGCTCCGAATGAACACGGCGTCCGCGCTCCGAATGAACGATGCACGCCTCCCATCGTTAGCGCCTGGATACCCCCATCCTGTACGGAGGATTCCATGAGCCACGCGCACAAGCCCCTCGACCAGCAGGTGATCGTCATCACCGGCGGCTCGAGCGGCATCGGGCTCGCCACGGCCCGCAGGGCGGCACGGGCGGGGGCCCGGGTGGTGCTCGCCTCGCGCAACGGCGAGGCGCTGGCGGCGATCCAGGAGGAGATCGAGGCGGCGGGCGGCGAGGCGACCCACGTCGTCGCCGATGTCGGCCGGCGCGAGGAGGTGCAGGCGATCGCCGACAAGGCGGTGCAGCGCTTCGGCGGCTTCGACACCTGGGTCAACGACGCCGGCATCTCGATCTACGGCCGCCTGGAGGAGGTCTCGGACGAGGACCACGACCGGCTGTTCCAGACCAACTTCTGGGGCGTGGTCTACGGCTCGCTGGTGGCGGCTCCGCATCTGCGGCGGCGCGGCGGCGCGATCATCAACCTCGGCAGCATCGCCTCCGACCTGGCGATCCCGCTCCAGGGCATGTACTCGGCGAGCAAGCACGCGATCCGCGGCTTCACCGACGCGCTCCGGGCCGAGCTCGATGTCGACCGGGCTCCCGTCTCGGTGACGCTGATCAAGCCGGCGGCGATCGACACGCCGTTCCCGCAGCATGCCCGCAACTACCTCGACCGCGAGCCGAAGCTGCCGCCGCCGGCCTACCACCCGGACGAGGTCGCCCACGCCATCCTGCACGCCGCGGTCTATCCGCAGCGCGAGATCATCGTCGGCGGCGCAGGCCGGGCGATGACCGGCCTCAAGAAGCTCGCCCCCGGCACCTTCGACCGCCTCGGCGGCGTGATGGCGGGCCAGCAGCTCCGCGCGGAGCCGCCGCGGGACCCGAACGGCGCCCTCCACCAGCCGACCCGGGACGGCCACGTGCGCGGCGACCATCCGGGGATGGTGCGCCACACCAGCACCTACACGCGGGCGAAGCTGCATCCGCTCACCACCGGCGCCGTGATGGCGGGCGTCGGCCTCGCCGCGGCAGCGCTGATCAAGCGGCGGGCCTGACGCTTCACGAAGCGGGGCACGGCGGGGGAGAAGCGCGGCCATGCCGACCTTCCTCCTCTACGCCGCCGCCGCGCTCGCCGAGATCGCGGGCTGCTTCTCGGTCTGGGCCTGGTGGCGGCTCGGCGCCTCGCCCTTATGGCTGGTGCCGGGGGTCGCCTGCCTCGGCGCCTTCGCGTTCCTGCTGGCGCTGACCGAGTCGGACGCCGCCGGCCGCGCCTTCGCGGCCTATGGCGGGGTCTACATCGCGGCCTCGCTCCTGTGGCTCTGGGGCGCGGAGGGCCAGCGGCCGGACCGGTTCGACTGCGCGGGCGCCGCCCTCTGCCTTGCCGGGGCGGCGGTGATCGTGCTGGCGCCGCGGGGGTGAGGCGGACTCAGCCCGCCGCCCGCAGCACCGATTTCGGCATCACCCCGTAGGCCTTCTTGAAGGCGCGGCTGAAATGCGAGAAGTCGCTGAAGCCGCACTGCATCACCACCTGCCCGACATTGCGGGCCTGGCCCTCCTCGAGCAGCCGGAAGGCGAGGGCCAGCCGCTGCTGCCACAGCCAGCGGATCGCCGTGGTGCCGTCGGCCGCGAAGGCGCGGCAGAGGGTGCGCAGCGACACGCCGAGGCTGTTCGCCACCCGGGCGAGGTCGAGGTCCGGGTCCTCGATATGGGCGAGCAGGTAGGTCTTGGCCTGGCGCACCAGGTCCGCGTCGGAAAGGCTGCGCCCCGGCGCCGTCAGGCTCGCCTCCAGGGAGGCGGTCAGCAATTCGAGGAACGAGTTGCCGAGCCGCTGCGAGCAGCTCTCGCTCAGGGGCGTCTCGAGCTCGACGATGTCGGTCATCGTGTGGGCGATGGTCGAGGCGAGGGGCTGGTCGGGCCCGATGATCCGGGCCGCCAGGTGCTCGAAGTCGGGCAGCCGCGCCGCGATCTGCCGGCGGGCGAGGCGGGCGATGATCATCCTCGTGTCCTGCTCGAACTCCCACAGGAAGGGCCGGGCCGAATCGTAGATCACGAGGTCGCCGACGGCCGGGAGGGCGCAGCGGTCGTCCTGCACCAGCCGGCCGGTGCCGGTCTTCATCAGCGCCACGAACACGTCGTCGTCCGGCATCCGCCGCAGGCAGGCGGCGTCGCGGCGGTTCTCCATCGGCGAGAACCGGATGTCGCAGACATTGACCTTGCCGAGGGAGACCTTGCGCAGCCGGGCCGCGAAGGGCTCGTCGGCGATCTTCCGCATCGTCTCCGACGGGCTCAGATGGGCGCAGATCGCGTCGCGCCAGTACGAGAACCGGTACTTTTCCGCGAGCACGTTGGTGTCGAAGGTCGTGATCGGCGCAGGCAGGCACGATGCCGATGAGGAAGGAGGCGACGGGGAACGGGGCGACGGGGGAGAGGCGTTGAGCGGTCTCATGACTGACCCTCCGGCTTTTCGTCCGCGCTGCCTCAAGCAATGCGGATGCCAGCCCTGACGGCTCCGGGCCAAGGCGCGTGGCCTTTGGGGACAAGACGAGGCCAGGATCGGCGGGAAGGATGCGGCCTGCAACAGGGAGAGCGACGATGGCCGCGAGCCTGCAAGACGAGACCCTGATCTTCGAGACCCTGGTCTTCATCGCCGAGGCGATCCGCCTGCGGCAGGTGAGCGCGGTCGAGGTCGCGACCGCGATGCTCGCGCGCATCGACGCCCTCGACGGCGAGATCCGCAGCTACACCACCGTGACCGCCGAGCACGCGCTGGCGGCCGCCGCCCGGGCGGACCGGGAGACCGCCCTCGGCATCAGCCGCGGCCCGCTGCACGGCGTGCCGCTCGGCATCAAGGACCTGTGCGACACGCGCTTCGCCCCCACCGGCGCCGGCACGCTGATCCATCGCGATCACGTGCCGAGCACGGACGCCACCGTGGTCGCGCGGCTGGAGCAGGGCGGGGCGGTGATCCTCGGCAAGCTCGCGATGACCGAGGGGGCCTATACCAGCCACCACCCGGAGAATCCGGGCCCGGTCAACCCCTGGGGCCGGGGCCACTGGCTCGGCTCGTCCTCGACCGGTTCGGGTGCGGCCACCGCGGCGCGGCTGTGCTACGGCTCGCTCGGCTCCGACACCGGCGGCTCGATCCGCTTCCCCTCCGCGACCTGCGGGCTCACCGGGATCAAGCCGACCTGGGGCCGGGTGAGCCGCCACGGCGTGTTTCCCCTCGCGGC
The DNA here is from genome assembly GCF_004745635.1 of Methylobacterium nonmethylotrophicum. Taxonomy (GTDB): domain Bacteria; phylum Pseudomonadota; class Alphaproteobacteria; order Rhizobiales; family Beijerinckiaceae; genus Methylobacterium; species Methylobacterium nonmethylotrophicum. The sequence continues at coordinate 244,288 of NZ_SRLB01000004.1, forward strand.
CTCCCTCGACCATGTCGGGCCGATGGCCCGCAGCGCCGCCGACGCGGCCGCGATCCTCGGCGTCATCGCGGGCGCCGACCCGCGCGACCCGACCGCCCTGGCGGCGCCCGTCGACGACTATCTCGGCGGAATCGGCCGGCCGATCCGCGGCCTCACCATCGGCATCGACCGGGGCTTCACGACCGAGGGGATCGACCCGGAGGTGGTCGCGGCCCTCGAGGCGACGGAGGCGGTGTTGCGCGACCTCGGCGCGCGCATCCGCGAGATCACGATGCCGCCCACCGCGGACCTGGTGCGCGGCTGGATCCCGTTCTGCTCGGTCGAGACGGCGCTCGCCCATCGGGAGACCTATCCGGCGCGGGCCGCGTCCTACGGGCCCGACCTCGCCGGCCTGATCGACCAGGGCCGCGCGGTCACCGGCCTCGACCTCGGCGCGGTCTACCACGAGCGGCTCGCCTTCTCGGGCGCGCTCGCCGACCTGTTTCAGGAGGTCGACCTCCTCCTCGTGCCGACCATGCCGGTGCCGGTCCCGAGCCGCGCCCGGATGGGCGAGTACGGCCAGGACCCGGAGGTGCTGCTGCGGATCCTGCGCTTCACCGCGCCGTTCAACTTCTCGGGCAGCCCGACCATCACCCTGCCGGCTGGGATCGACGCCGCCGGCCTTCCCTTAAGCGTCCAGCTCGTCGGGCCTCACCTGTCGGAGGCGCTGCTCTGCCGCGCCGGCCACGCCATCCAGCAGGTCACCGACTGGCACGCGCGCCGGCCGCCGGGGCTCGCGTGAGCGGAAGCTCTGTTACGATGTCCACCTGATGCTTCCAAATAAAGTAGAGCGCGTCTCCCCTCTCCCACACGGGAGAGGGGATCCCGCGACTTACTTCTACAGGAACAAATCAAGCGAAGAGCGGGTCACACCACCCGCAGCAGCACGTGCTTCTTGCGGCCGAAGGACAGCTTCACCACGCCCTCCGGGGTGACGTCGCCGGCGCCGATCACCGCGCGCTCGTCGCTGACGGGCGCGTCGTTGACCTTGAGACCGCCGCTCTTCACCTGCCGGCGCGCCTCGCTGGTCGAGGGCACGAGGCCCGCATGATCCGGCCCGAAGGCCGAGAGCACGCCGAGGCCTGCCTCGATGAGCGCGCGCGGCACCTCGACGGTGGGCAGGCTCTGGGCCAGCGCGCCCTCCTCGAAGGTGCGCCGCGCCGTCTCGGCGGCGGCCTCCGCCGCCTCGCGGCCGTGGAGCAGGGCGGTGGCCTCGGTGGCGAGCACCTTCTTGGCCTCGTTGATCTCCTGGCCGCCCAGGGCCTCGAGCTTTGCCACCTCGTCGAGGGGCATCAGGGTGAACAGGCGCAGGAAGCGGCCGACATCGGCGTCCTCGGTGTTGCGCCAGAACTGCCAGTAATCGTAGGGGCTGAGCAGGTCCGGGTTGAGCCAGACCGCGCCCGACGCCGTCTTGCCCATCTTGGCGCCCGAGGCCGTGGTCATCAGCGGGCAGGTCAGGGCGTGGAGCTGCGGCGTGCCGAGGCGCCGGCCGAGATCGATGCCGGTGACGATGTTGCCCCACTGGTCCGAGCCGCCCATCTGCAGCGTCACGCCGTGGCGGCGGTTCAGCTCGACGAAGTCGTAGGCCTGCAGGATCATGTAGTTGAATTCCAGGAACGACAGCTCCTGGTCGCGCTCGAGCCGCAGCCGCACGCTGTCCATCGACAGCATCCGGTTGACCGAGAAGTGCCGGCCGATCTCGCGCAGCATCTCGATGTAATTGAGCGTGGTCAGCCACTCGGCGTTGTCGGCCATCACGGCGGCGTTGGCGCCGGCGCCGAAGTCGAGGAAGCGCGAGAAGGTCTTCTTGATCTCGGTCTTGTTGTCCTCGATCTGGTCCAGGGTGAGGATCTTGCGGCTCTCGTCGCGGCCGGACGGGTCGCCGACGCGGGTGGTGCCGCCGCCCATCAGCGCCACCGGCTTGCCGCCGGTCGCCTGGAGCCAGTGCAGCATCATGATCGAGAGCAGGTGGCCGATATGGAGCGACGGCGCCGTGCAGTCGTAGCCGACATAGGCCGTCAGCCGGCCCTCGCGGGCGGCCTCGTCCACGCCCGGGAAATCGGAGCACTGGTGGACGTAGCCGCGCTCCATCAGGACGCGGAGGAAGTCGGAACGCGGCGCGAAGTCGGTGGGCGCGGCCATGGAACTCTCGATCGGTCTCGTGAGGGGCGGCGGCGCGACAGCGCGGCGCCGCCATGCTAGCTCCGTCGGATTCGGAACGGGTCGGCTCATAGCAGCGCCGGCCCCGAAAGGCACGGGGGACGAGTCGGGATGACGATGCGGCGGGCGATCGGGCTGATGAGCGGCACCTCCCTCGACGGCGTCGACGTCGCGTTGATCGAGACCGACGGGGAGACGGTCCGGGTCGAGCGCAGCCACAACGGCTATCTCGAGCCCCTGGGGCCGACGGGCTACCGCGCCTACTCGGACGACGACCGGGCGCTCCTGCGCCAGGCCCTCGTCGACGCGGAAGGCGTGACCGAGCGCAGCGAGCGCCCGGGCTGCCTGTCCCAGGCCGAGGAGCTGGTGACGCGCCTCCACGCCGAGGCGGTCGAGAACTTCCTCGCCGAGAACGGCCTGACGCCCGCCGACATCGACGTCGTCGGTTTCCACGGCCAGACCGTGGTGCACCGGCCCGACCAGAAGATGAGCGTGCAGATCGGCGACGGGGGCGCCTTGAGCCGTCGTCTCGGCATCAAGGTGGTGTCGGATCTGCGCAACGCCGACATCGAGGCGGGCGGGCAGGGGGCGCCGCTGGTGCCGGTCTTCCACCGGGCCCTCGCCCAGGCCTCCGGCTTCACCGACAGCCTCGGCATCCTCAATATCGGGGGCGTCGCCAACGCCACCCTGATCGCCCGGGACGGCAGGATCCTCGCCTTCGACACCGGCCCGGGCAACGCGCTGATCGACGACTGGATGCGCGAGCGCACCGGCCACGCCCTCGACGACAACGGCCGCACCGCCGCCCGCGGCCGGCCCGACGAGCCGCTGCTCGCCTGGCTGCTGATCCACCCGTTCTTCTCGCGCCGGCCGCCGAAGTCCCTCGACCGGAACTGGTTCTCGCACAAGCTCGCGGGCCAGCTCTCGACCGAGGACGGCGCCGCGACGCTCACCGCCTTCACCGCCCGCGCGGTCGCCCGGGCGCTCGATCACGCCAGCGACCCGCCGACCCGCTGGATCGTCTCCGGCGGCGGGGCCCGCAACGGCGAATTGCTGCGCCAGCTCAACTACCACCTGCGCGCCGAGATCACGACCGCCGACGCCATCGGCTGGTCCTCCGCCTTCCTGGAGGCGCAGGCCTTCGCCTACCTCGCGGTGCGCTCGCTGGAAGGCCTGCCGATCACCTTTCCGTCGACGACGGGGGTGAGCCAGGCGATCACCGGCGGGGTGCTGGCGCGGCCGGAGGGGTGACTCCGGTGCGGCACCGCAGGACGTTGCGCGGGCCCCGTCCCCGCCGCTAAGCGGGCCGCATGAGCAGCACCTCCACGATCAGCATCGCCCCGGCCGCGGCACCCGCCACCGCGGTGCCCCGGTCCCGCCGCGCCGTACGGACCTGGCTCTTCGTCATGGCCGCCCTGGTCGTGGCGATGGTGGCGGTGGGCGGCGCGACGCGGCTCACCGGCTCGGGCCTGTCGATCACCGAGTGGAAGCCGGTGACCGGCGCGATCCCGCCGCTCTCCGCCGAGGCCTGGGCGCAGGAATTCGCCAAGTACCAGGCGACGCCGCAATACACGTTGCTCAACCAGGGCATGACCCTGTCCGAGTTCCAGTTCATCTACGGCTGGGAATGGGGCCACCGGCTGCTCGGCCGCCTGATCGGCCTCGTGTTCTTCCTGCCGCTCCTGGCCTTCTGGTGGCGCGGCCAGCTCGACCGGCGCCTGTCGTTCAGCCTGCTCGGCCTCGGCGTGCTCGGCGGCCTGCAAGGCGCCGTCGGCTGGATCATGGTGGCGTCCGGCCTGCAGCCGGGCATGACCGCGGTGGCGCCGGTCAAGCTCGCCCTGCACCTGACGCTGGCGAGCGCGATCTATGCCGGCCTCGTCTGGCTCGCCGCCGGCCTCGACCGGACGCGCGACGAGGCGGTGCCGGCGCGGCTCTCCGGCACGGCGCTCGCCCTGATGGTCCTGGTGCTCGTGCAGATCGCGCTCGGCGGCCTCGTCGCCGGCTCGAAGGCGGGGCTCACCTACAACACCTGGCCGCTGATGGATGGCAGCCTCGTCCCCGCGGGCCTTCTGTCCGGCACGCCCTGGATCGAGAACTTCGTCGACAACGTCACCCTGGTGCAGTTCAACCATCGCCTGACCGCCTACGCGCTTCTGGTCGTCGCGGCGTTCCACGCCTTCGACACCCGCCGCGCGCTGCCCGGCACGGGCGCCGCGCGGCGGGCGACGGCGCTCCTCGGCCTCGTCGTCGCGCAAGCCTGCCTCGGCATCGTCACCCTGCTCCTGGTCGTGCCGCTCTGGGCCGGCCTCGCCCATCAGGTCTTCGCGATGCTGGTGCTCGGCATGGCGAGCGTCCACGCCCGGCTCTGCCGGGCTCATCCATAAAATCATCGCGACTGTGCCGCGCGCCCAGGGGCGCCGTAATCCGCGCCGCGTGAGCGCACCCGGGAACGTTCGTCCGGCGTTCATGCTTCCGCTTTAACTTTGGTCAACCGGGAGGCGACACCCGGTCCTGGGAGCGGAGGTTCGATGTCTGCGCAGGAGCAAACCCTGGACGCGTCCGCGGCCCTGACGGCGCGGTTCGCGCCGGACGGCCGGCCCCTGAACCTCGCCTGGACCTACACGCCGCGGGAACTGCTCGCCGACGGCGTCGTCCACGTGGTCGGCGTGAGCCTCGGGGTGGTGGGCGCCCTGACGCTGATCGTCAGCGCCGCCCTCTCGAATCTCAACTCCTCCGAGAAGGTGGCGGTGGCCGTCTACGCCGCCGGCCTCGTGGCGATGCTGGGCGTCTCGGCGGCCTACAACATGTGGCCGGTCGGCCGGCTGAAATGGCGCCTGCGCCGGGCCGACCACGCCACCATCTTCCTGATGATCGCCGGCACCTACACGCCGCTCGTCACCCTCGTCGGCACCGACACGTTCGCCTTCGGGCTGCTCGCCGGGATCTGGCTCGTGGCGGTGGCGGGCGCCGCCGTGAAGCTGACGCTCCCGGGCCGCTTCGACCGGCTGGCGATCGCCCTCTACCTCGCCCTCGGCTGGAGCGGGCTGATGGCCTACGAATCGGTCATCGCCGCCCTGTCGCCGGGCGCCCTGTGGCTGCTCGCCGCCGGCGGCCTGCTCTACTCCCTCGGGGTCATCTTCCACGTCTGGCGGCAATTGCCGTTCCAGAACGCGATCTGGCACGGCTTCGTGCTGGCCGCGGCGGCCTGCCATTACGGCGCGGTGTTCCGCAGCGTGCTCGATGCGGGGGCGTGAGGGGCGCCGCCGCGATCAGCCCCGCGGCGGCACCGGGATGTCGAAATGGTGCACGTCCTCGCGCAGGCCGAGCTTGCCGTAGAGCGCGAGGGCGGGCGCGTCGTCCGGATCGGCCTGGACGAAGATCACCCAGGTGCCGCTCTCAGCTGCGACGGCGCGCAGATGCGCGATCAACGACGTGGCGATGCCCCGCCGGCGGTGGTCCGCCGCGACCGCGAGGTCGTAGAGGTAGATCTCCCGCCGCGCCCGCTCGGCCTTGTCGAGGGCATAGGCCGTGAGGCCGCCCACCACGGTTCCGCCGGCCAGTGCCACCAGCACGGCAACGTGCTCTCGGCCGAGCAACGCGGCGAGGTAGGCATCGTCGGGCTTCGCGTCGCCATAGGTCACGGGATCGTCGAAGACCTCGCCGAACAGGGCGTTGAGGTCGCGCATCAGCGCGATGTCGGCCGGCCCCAGACGGCGGATCGTGAGCGGCGGCGTCGCGACCATCCCGCCTCCTCAGAACGGCGTGTAGTCCCCGCCATCCGTGATGGTGTCGAGGGCGCGCTCGATCGACGTCACGGCGTCGAGCACCATCTGCACCGTGCGCTCGGCCTCCGGGCGCGGACGGCCGAGGGCGGCGGCCCGGGCGCCGATGTCGTGCAGCTGCTCGGCGATCGTCACCAGGTCGGAGACGACCGCCGCGGTGGCGCGGGCGGCGGCATCGGGCGCCGGGCGCGGGCGCAGCAGGGGAACGACGTTGCTCATCGGCCGGGACTCTCGCGCAAAGGCGCGGACTCCGCCAGCCGGAGAATCGTAGCCCTCCACACATTCCGCCGGGCGCGGCGCGGGAGGCACAGGGGAGGGGTTTCACGGCCGCCGGGACCGCGCGCGCCTTGACGGGCGGTCTCGCGCCGGGGCACCCCGGCTCAGACTGTCAGAGCCGGGACCTCATCCATGCGTTTCCTCCGAGTCGCCGCGGCGCTCTCCCTCGCGGGCCTCGCCGCCGCCTGCACCAGCGCCGGCGATCCACGCGGCAGCGGCCTCGCCGAGACCTTCGACACCAAGAACTACGTGCGCTCGAACGACACCAACGGGACGCAGCGCCGGCCCGACGTGAACCGGGTCTTCACCCAGCCCTCGATGCCGAGCATCTCGAATCGCGGTTTCTGATGCCGTGCCCCCGGCGGCAGACGCCGCCGGGCTCGACGGTCAGCGCCCGCGAAACAGCGGGTGCTCGACCTTGTCGCCCGCGTGCAGGCCGAGGCGGGCGGCGGTGCCGGCATTGAGCTCGAGCACCCCGAGCACCGGCTCGCCCGATTCGATGGTGCGGGTCGAGAGCGGCTCGGTGTCCGTGGCGATCCGCGCCACCGTGCCGTTGGCGCGGATGAACAGCATGTCGAGCGGCAGGTAGGTGTTCTTCATCCACATCGCCACCGGGGCGGTGCGCTCGAAGTCGAACAGCATGCCGCGGTCCGGCGCCATGGCGCGGCGGAACATCAGGCCCTGCGCCCGCCCGGCATCGTCGCGCATCACCTCGACCTGGAAGGTGTGGCGGCCGGAGCGGGAGACGATCGTCAGCGGCTCGAACGGACCGTCGGCGAGGACGGAGGACGGCGCCAGGGCCGGCAGGATCAGGAGGACGAGCGCGGCGAGGAGCCGGCGCGGCGAGGCGGCCCGGGGCCGTACGAGGCGAAGCGACATGAGGCTGAGCTAGAGCGCCGTTCGGCGAAGGGGATGGGAGCGCGGCGCCGGAAACGCGCGGGACGCGAAAATCCGGTGCGGGTGGGCCCCCGGCTCAGTGCGAGGAGGGCGGTCCGCCTTCGGCCAGGCGCACCTCGGCCGCCATCAGGCCCTTCGAGCCGTCGCCGTAGCGGACCATGACGTGCTCGCCGGGCTTGAGCTCGGCGATGCCGTAGCGCCGCAGGGTCTCCATGTGGACGAAGATGTCCGGCGTGCCGTCGCCGCGGCTCAGGAAGCCGAAGCCGCGCAGGCGGTTGAACCACTTCACGACCGCGCTCTCGAGCCCGCTCGTCGGCACCACGGTGACGTGGGTGCGCGGCATCGGCAGCTCGGCCGGATGGGTCGCGGTCGATTGGTCGAGGGAGACGACCCGGAAGGCCTGCCAGCCGCGCGGGCGCTGGACCGCCTCGACCACGATCCGGGCCCCCTCGCTGGCGCTCTGGTGGCCGTCGCGGCGCAGGCAGGTGACGTGGAGCAGAACGTCGGGGGCGCCGCTGTCCGGAACGATGAAGCCGAAGCCCTTGGCGACGTCGAACCACTTGATGCGGCCGCTGACCTCGACGAGTTCGAGCGGCCGTTCCGCCGCGGCCTCGAGCCCGGGCCGGCTCTCGCGCGCGCCCTCTCCGAACGCGCCTACCGGCCGCTCCATGGCGGGGCCTGAACCGAACTCGTCCGACATCGTAAGCAACCCACTCGAATCGCGTCGCGCGCTTCACCGGCAGATTAACAAAGTCATGACTTCGGGGAAGCCCGAATCCGCCGAGATGAGACACCGGCGCGGCGATGTCCTCGCCGGTGTCGCCTCGCTGCCGCGCATTCTGCAATCCGGGGAGGCAAGTTTCCACGCCATCGCTCGCGCGTTGCAGCCGCATCCGCCAGCTCGCCCGTGATCCTGCGCGTTTTCGCCGCAGGCAGCGGCACGGCCGTCCGGCTCGGCTATGACGGCGCCCGTGACGCTGTCCCGGAGAGCCGCGATTCAGACCCCGCCTGCCTCCGCCATGCCGGCCCGGCGCCTCGCCCTCGTCGATGTGGCGCGGGGCGTCGCGCTCCTGGCGATGGCCCTCTACCATCTGACCTGGGACCTCGGCTTCCTGCGGCTGACGCCCGAGAACGCCGCCCTGTCGCCCCTGGGCCGGGCGGCGGCGCACGGCATCGCGGGAAGCTTCCTGCTGCTCGTCGGGGTGAGCCTCGTCCTCTCCCGCGATCGGACGGCCGGATGGCGGTCCTTCCTCGCGCGGATCGGGCGCATCGGTGCGGCGGCGGCGGCGATCTCCCTCGCCACCTCCTGGCTGTTTCCGGAGTCCTGGATCTTCTTCGGCATCCTGCACTGCATCGCCGTCTCGAGCGTCCTGGCGCTGCCGGCGCTCGCGGCGCCGCTGCCGGTCGTCTGGCTCGCCGCCGCCCTCGTGCTCGCCGGGCCGACGCTCGCGGCCCTGGCGGGCGGGCCGCCGCTCCTCGACGCGCCGGGTCTGCTCTTTCTCGGGCTCGGCGCCGTGGTCCCGACGACGAACGACTACGTGCCGCTCTTCCCCTGGTTCGGCTTCGTGCTGGCGGGCGTGGGGCTCGGCCGCATGATCGGGCCGCGGCTCGCCGCCTCGCGGCTCGGCGCCTGGGCACCGCGCGGCCGGGCCGGGCGGCTCGCGGCAAGGGCGGGGCGCCACAGCCTCGCAATCTACCTCGTGCACCAGCCGCTGCTGCTCGGGCTGCTCTACGGGGTCGCGGCGCTCACCGGGCCGCATCCGCGGGCCGGCGAGGCGCAGTTCCTGCGCGAGTACGGGGCCACTTGCGCGGCGGCCGGCAGCTCCGAGGCGATCTGCCGCGCGACGGCCCGCTGCGTCCTCGTCCGGCTGCGGGAGACGGGATTGTGGGCCATCGCGGACCGCCCCCTCACCGCGGAGGAGCGCGCCATCGCCACGTCCATCGCGCAGGCCTGCCTCGCGCGGAATTCCGGCTGAGGCCGAGCGCGCAAGGCGACGTGGGCCCGTGCCTCACGTGCTGCGGCGGCCCGCACCGCTCCCGATCCGGGCCGGCGGCCGCCGCGACGAGACGAGGGGCACGGCGCGGGCCGGCGCGAGCGCGGCGAGGCAGGCCGTGTAGCGTCGGTTGACCGCGTTGGCGAAGATCTCCGTCGTCATCAGCCGCTTGATCTTCATGGTCTTGAGCACGATCTGCGGCATGACCTCGTAGGGCGGCTCCTTGTTGAAGCGGGCCTTGTAGATGCGCCGGACGGCCTTGAACGTCTCGGTCCGGTTGAAGGACTGCGTCTTCTCGAGCATCAGGTCGGCATGGAGCGACGCCTCGGCCGGATCGTTGCTGGCGCTGAAGATCCGACGCAGCGTCTTCTCCGTCATGCTGTCCGGCGCTGCCAGCAGCGTCGTGCCGTAAGACAGCAGGTCGCCGTCGAGCGCGAGCGGCTCGCCCGAGATCCTGGCGGCCATCCACTGGATCGCGGCGTTCCGGCTGCTGTAGCGGCCGGCGTTGTAATCGGCGAAGAGCGACGTCTTGTTGTCGTAATCGGCCCTGTACCCGAGGAGCTGCTTGATTCCGAAATACATGCCGTCATATCGGCGGTAGAGCGAGTCCCTGATGCGATAGATCTCCTGAAGGTCGAGCTGCGAAAGATCCTTGCCGGTCTTCTCGCGGATGGCGAACTTGGCCGAGACCTGCATCGAGCCCAGGGTGTCGACCTCGTTGTTGTTCTCGAAATACTCGGCGAGGCTGGCGCTGCCGGAGGTGGCCGAGATGAGGAACGGGATGCCGACCGTGTTCAGCAACCGCCCGGTGAGCCACCGATAGGCATGGTCGAGGTCGCGCTCCGTCCTCGCCACGCGGATCCGCGCGATGAATTCGGCTTTCATGCCGGGATGAAGCGAGAAGAACGCCTTGTACTTGACCGATTCGTCGATCTTCTTGATTGCGGCCGCGGCCGACAGCTTCCCGAGATCCGGGACCGCGGGATCGGCGGAGAAGTGCGATTCCTGGCCGATGACCGCCGCGGCGGCGCAGACGTTCTCGGCCGATCGCTCGAAGCGCAGCTCCCGCAGCGCGCGCAGGAGATCCTCGGCCCAGCCCTCGGCCTCCCTGCGCTTGCCGTAGGCCGTGTCGATGAAGCGCGCGAGCGGGGCGACGGACACCTCCCCGTCCTGCGCCGATGCCGGGGCCGACGGCAGGCACCAGGAGAACACGACGGCCGCCGCGATCCGGATGGCGGACCGGGCTCGGTCGAGGCACGCGCGCAGCATGACGGGTTCCCTCCGCGAGCCGTCGCGCCATCGCCGGCCCCACCACGGCTCCCGGGCAGGGCGCTGCCCGGGAGCCGTGGAAAACCGACGATGTCAGACACTCGCGCTGCGAGAAATAAGGTTTCGGACCCGATTTTGTAAAGTGGACCGATGAGCAGGCGGCGGAAGCCTAGCTGCGCGAGGGACTCGAACGTTCAGCTTTATTTCAGGAATGATGTACGAAACTGGGATCTGCGATCTGTATTTATCAATATAGTATGTGGCAACGGTCGTCTGCGGTAGATTCTTCCCGACGCTCGCGATCCGCCGCGAACGATCTCGCTCGCAGCCGGAAGACCACCATGCGTCCGGGCGACGTTAACTCTTCATCAATGATTTGGGGAACGACTGCCGGGCTGATATGCGGCAGGGCGCCGGCACGCCCGCGACGACGGGAGGGCGCGGGCGAAGCCGGGCGCGGGCCGATCGGCGATGCGCCTGGCCCGACGACCGGGAGGCCCCGCCGCGCCACCGCAGCGAAGCGGCACCGCAGCCGCGATCCGCAGGGCGGGCGCCTCGTATCGTTCCCGGAGCGCCACCTGGGGGCCGCTCCGGGGCGGGCGACCGGCCGCCGCGGCCGGCCCGTCGGGATCAGTCCTTGGCGCGCTCGACGTAGGAGCCGTCGGCCGTCATGACGACGATGCGGGTGCCGGCCCCGATATGGGGCGGCACCAGGGTCCGCACGCCGTTCGAGAGCGTGGCGGGCTTGTAGGACGAGGACGCGGTCTGGCCCTTGGTGACCGGCTCGGTGTCCGTCACCTCGAGGGTCACGCGCTGGGGCAGCTCGATCGCCAGCGGCACGCCGTTATGGGTCGAGAGCATGACCGGCATGCCCTCCTGCAGGTAGGCGGCCTGGTCGCCGATCACGTCCTCCGGCACCGCGAGCTGCTCGTAGGATTCCGGGTTCATGAAGTGGAACCCCTCGCCGTCGCTGTACAGGAAGGTGTGCTCCCGGTCCTCGACATAGGCGCGCTCGACCTGCTCGGTGGTGCGGTACCGCTCCGAGATCTTCACCCCGTCGGTGATCCGGCGCATGTCGAGCTGGGTCACCGGGGTGCCCTTGCCGGGGTGGATGTTCTCGGCGGAGAGGATCACGTAGAGCTTGCCGTCCTTGTCGACGACATTGCCTTTGCGGAGAGAGCTGGCGATCACCTTCGGCACGGGGCGAATCCTGGTCTGAGAGCGTTGACAGAGAGCGGCGGCGTCCGCCAAGCCGCGGGCCATGGCGGCCGCGCCGGCAGAGGAGCCTTCGGCCCGCCCTATCGCATCTCAGGCGCGACCGCCAGTCGCCCGCCCCGATCATGATCTCTCGCCCGACCGCTCACAGATGACCTCCGCCTCGCCCTGGTGGGCTCCCCACGTCCACGCCGACCGCCGGCCGCGGCTGCTCGCGCGCAACCGCATCGCCGCGTCGCTGCGCGCCTGGTTCGCGGCCCGCGACTTCGTCGAGGTCGAGGCCGCCGCCCTCCAGGTCTCGCCCGGCAACGAGGCGCATCTCGCGGCCTTCGCCACCACGGCGATCGGTCCGGACGGCACGGAGCACCCGCTCTACCTGCACACCTCGCCGGAATTCGCCTGCAAGAAGCTGCTCGCGGCGGGCGAGAGGCGGCTGTTCAGTCTCGGGCCCGTCTACCGCAACCGCGAGCGCGGGGCGCTGCACCACCCGGCCTTCACCATGCTCGAATGGTACCGGGCGGGGGAGACCTACGACGCCCTGATGCGCGACTGCGCCGACCTCCTGGGCTTGGCCGCCGAGACCGCCGGCGCGACGACCTTCGCGTGGCGGGGGGTCGAGGCCGATCCCTTCGCCGAGCCGGAACGGCTCACCGTCGCGGAGGCCTTCGCGGCCTACGCCGGCATCGACCTCCTGGCGACGGTCGGGCCTGACGGCAGCACGGACGGGCCGGCGCTCGCCGCGGCGCTCGCACGCGCCGGCATCCGTACCGCCCCGGACGACACCTGGGCCGACTGCGTCAGCCGGGTGATGGTCGAGCGGGTCGAGCCCCGGCTCGGCCGGGGCCGGGCGACGATCCTGTGCGAGTACCCGATTCCCGAAGCGGCGCTCGCCCGGCCGAGCCCGGCCGACCCGCGGGTGGCGGAGCGCTTCGAGCTCTATTGCTGCGGCGTCGAGCTCGCCAACGCCTTCGGGGAATTGACCGACCCGGCCGAGCAGCGCCGGCGATTCGCCGCCGAGATGGACGAGAGGGCGCGGATCTACGGCGAGCGCTATCCGATCGACGAGGATTTCCTGAGCGCCCTCGCGCAGATGCCGGAGGCGAGCGGCCTCGCGCTCGGCTTCGACCGGCTGGTGATGCTGGCGACCGGGGCGCGCCGGATCGAGGACGTGATCTGGACCCCCGTCGCCGAGGCCCCGCGGTGAGCGCGCCGTTGCGCAGCGCGGCATCGCTGGCGGCGGGCGGCCTCGTGCCGGCCGAGCGCCTGCCGGCCCTGGAGCGGGTGGCGGCGCGCTACGCCGTGTCGATCACCCCCGCGATGGCCGAGCTGATCGCCGATCCGGACGATGCGATCGGCCGTCAGTTCGTGCCGCGGGCCGAGGAGCTGGTCACCGCGCCCGAGGAGCGGGCCGATCCGATCGGCGACGACGTCCATGCGCCTCTGCCCGGCATCGTCCACCGCTATCCCGACCGGGTGCTCCTCAAGCCGCTCCATGTCTGCCCGGTCTATTGCCGCTTCTGCTTCCGCCGCGAGGTGGTGGGGCCGGAGGGGCAGGGGAGCCTGACCGAGGCCGAGCTCGACGCCGCGCTCGCCTACATCGCCGCGCATCCGGAGATCTGGGAGGTGGTGGTCACCGGCGGCGACCCCCTGGTGCTCTCGCCCCGGCGCCTCGGCCGCATCGCCGCGGCTCTCAAGGACATTCCGCACGTGCGGGTGCTGCGCCTCCACACCCGCGTGCCGGTGGTCGATCCGGCCCGGATCGACCAGGACCTGATCGCGGCGCTCAGAGGCTTCGGCGGCGCGGTGTTCGTGGCGCTCCACGCCAACCATCCGCGGGAATTCACGGACGCGGCGCGCGCGGCCATCGCCCGCCTCGTCGAGGCCGGGATCCCGATGGTGAGCCAGTCGGTGCTGCTCCGCGGGGTCAACGACGATCCCGACACGCTCGCGGCCCTCATGCGCGTCTTCGTCGAGAACCGGATCAAGCCCTACTACCTGCATCACGGCGACCTCGCACCCGGCACCGGCCACCTGCGCACCACGCTCGACCACGGCCAGGCCTTGATGCGCGCTCTACGCGGCCGGGTCTCGGGCCTGGCGCAGCCGACCTACGTCCTCGACATCCCGGGCGGATACGGCAAGGTTCCGGTGGGGCCGGGCTACCTGGCGGCGAGCCCCGCGGGCTGGCGCGTCACCGATCCGAAGGGCGGGACGCACGCCTACCCGCCGAACCGGGAGGAGTGAGGGCATGCGCAGGCTCTGGGGACGGCTGAGCTCCGTCAACGTGCAGAAGGCGGTTTGGGGCCTGGAGGAGCTGGGGCTGCCTTACGAGCGGGTCGAGGCCGGCGGCGCCTTCGGGCGGGTGCGCGACCCCGACTACGTCGCGCTCAACCCCAACAGCCTGGTGCCGGTGATGGAGGAGGACGATTTCGTCCTCTGGGAATCGAACGCGATCCTGCGCTACCTCGCCCGCGGCCACGGCGACGGCCTGTTGTGGCCAGAAAATCCCCGGGAGGCGGCGCTCGTCGACCAGTGGCTCGACTGGCAGGCGACCCGCTTCACGCCCTCGACCCGGGACGCGTTCTGGCAGACCGTCCGCACCCCACCGGAGAACCGCGACCAGGCGGTGATCGACCGCTCGGTCGCCGCCTCGGAGGAGTGCGCGGCGCTCCTCGACGCGCACCTGATGGGGCGCGCCTACCTCGTCGGCGAGCGCTTCACCGCCGCCGACATCGCGGTGGGGGCCGCCGCCCATCGCTGGCTCCACCTCGACGTGCCCCGCATCGAGCGGCCGACCCTGCGATCCTGGTACGAGCGCCTCGCGGCGCGGCCCGCGTCATCCGTCGCCCTGCCGCCGCTGAGCTGAGCTGCCGGCTCGTCCCGCCGCGCCGGGCCATGCGCTGACGGCGTGGCCGTCCGCCGCGGGATCGGCTAGGTCTGGCCTCCCCTGATCCTCAACGCCCCCGAAGGCCCGATGCCGCTCGACAAGACGCTCCTCGACGCCCTGCAGGCCGTCACCACCGCGACCCTCACCACCGTGCTCCTGAAGAAGGGCATCCGCCGCTGCTGGATGCGCGGGCCGATGCCGCGCTTCGCCGCCGGGCAGCGGGTCGTCGGCCCGGCCTTCACCTTGCGCTTCGTGCCGGCTCGCGAGGACCTGGCGACGCCGGAATCCTGGTCGAGCCCGACCTCGACCCGCGCGGCGATCGAGGCGATGCCCGAGGGCTGCATCGCGGTCGTCGACGCGATGGGGGTGCCGGAGGCCGGCATCTTCGGCGACATCCTGTGCGCCCGGATGAAGAAGCGCGGCGTCGCGGCGCTGATCACCGACGGCGTCGTGCGCGACGGCGAGGGCGTCGAGGGCACCGGCCTGCCGGTCTGGTGCTCCGGCGTCGCGGCCCCGGCCTCGGTGGCGGGGCTGACCTTCGTCGGCTGGGGCGAGCCGATCGGCTGCGGCGGCGTCGCGGTCTATCCCGACGACATCGTGGTGGCGGACGGCGACGGCGCGGTGCTGATCCCGGCGGCCCTCGCCGAGGAGGTGGCGCTCGCCGCCGTCGAGCAGGAGCGCCTCGAGCTCTGGATCATGCGCGAGGTCGACAAGGGGCTGCCCCTGCCGGGCCTCTACCCGCCGAACGCCGAGACCAAGGCCCGCTACGAGGCGGAGACCGGCAAGGCCTGACCAGCGCCTGACCGGGGGCCGGGCCCGGTGTTCTTCGTGCTCTCGAAGGTGCTGTGGTTCCTCACCGCACCCTCGAACCTGCTCCTGCTCCTGGTCCTCGCCGGGGCGGGGCTCGGCCTTCGCTGGCAGCGCCTCGGCCTCGGGCTCTGCGCCGCCGGCGCCTTCGTCCTCCTCGTCGGCGGGATCTCGCCGCTCGCCGGCCTCCTGTTCGCGCCGCTCGAGAACCGCTTCCCGCGCTTCCGCGACGACGGCACCCCGGTCGCCGGCATCGTGGTGCTGGGCGGCGGCGTCGAGACCGGGCTGTCGGCCGCCCGCGGCCAGCTCGTCCTCAACGATGCCGGCGAGCGGATGGTGGCGCTCGGCGACCTCGCGCGCCGCTATCCGCAGGCCACTCTGGTGTTCGCCGGCGGCTCGGGCCGGCTCACCGGCGACGGCGCCGTCTCGGAGGCGGCCGTCCTGCGCCGCCACGCCGCCTCACTCGGCGTCGCGCCGGAGCGGATCACCTACGAGGACAGGTCCCGCAACACCCGGGAGAACGCCGCCTTCAGCGCCGCGCTGGTGAAGCCCAAGCCCGGCGAGCGCTGGCTCCTCGTCACCTCGGCCTGGCACATGCCGCGGGCGATCGGCTGCTTCCGGCAGGCGGGCTTCACGGTCACGGCCTACCCGGTCGATTACCGCACCGCGCCCCGCCTCCTCGCCTTCCATGCGACGGTGGGGGACGGCCTGTTCGACTTCGACATCGCCTCGCGCGAATGGCTCGGCCTCGTGGCCTACCGGGCGTCGGGCTACACCGAGACGGTGTTCCCGGGGCCGTGAGCCGGCGCAAAATGTCGTGACAATGTCGGGCATTGCAGCATAATCCTCCCTGAGGAGTCCGCGATGCCGCAGAGAGCCACCCGCAGCGAGAAGCTCGATCTTCGTCTGACACCTTCGGCGAAGCAGACGCTGCAGGCCGCGGCTGAGGCGACGCACAAGAGCGTCAGCGAGTTCGTGCTGGATTCGGCGTTGCGAGAGGCGGAGGAGCGGCTGGCCTGTCGCCGCGTCTTCACCCTCGATGATGCCGACTGGGACCGCTTCGTCGCCGCTCTCGACGCACCACCGCGCGCCCTTGAGAGGCTGGAACGGCTGTTTCGCGAGCCCGACATCTTCGATCGCAGCACCGACGACGAGCCGTGACGAGCCTTCAGATCGAGCCACTTCGGCGTACCCACGCCGTCGAGGGCTTCACCTGTGGCCATCCGGCTCTCGACCGATTCCTGGCCCGACACGCCCTTCAGGCTCAATCCGCGAATTCGGCGCGTACCTACGTCGCCCTGGACGGGGCGGAAGTGGTCGGCTTTCACACCCTGGTTGCCGGCGAGGTACAGCACGCGCAGGCGCCGGAACGGGTCATCAAGGGAATGCCACGCCACCCGATCCCGTTGCTGATCCTGGCCCGGCTCGCGGTCCATATCCGCATGCAGGGCCGCGGCCTCGGCGCAGGTCTACTGCGCGATGCTCTCCACCGCACGCTGCAGGTGACCGACCTGATCGGCGCACGGGCGCTCGCGGTCTACGCGAAGGACGAAACGGCTGCGTCGTTCTACCGACATTTCGGCTTCATCCCATCTCCGACCGATCCGCACCACCTCTTCCTGCTCGTCAAAGACATCAGGACTGCACGCAGCAAAGCCTGACCTACCGCGGCAGCGACAGCCGGTAGACCCCGCGAAAATCGTCCGGGTCGGGCACGACCTTGCCCTTGCGCAGGATCGCGATGCGGCCCTCCTTCATCAGCCGCACCGCCTGGCGGCGGATCGGCTGCATCAGCGGGCCCCAGCCGTCCGGATGGGGACCGCCGAGCGCCCGGGCGACCTCGGAGGGGCAGACGGTCTTGTCGGCCCCGCGATCGGCGACGAGGCGCAGCATCGTGAGTTCGAGTTCGTAATCGTCAGGGATCATCGTGGTCCTGCAGGGCGCGGCGGGCGTCGGAGGCGAACTGGCGCTGCCACATCACGGTGAGCACCATCGCGGTGGCGACGAGCAGCACGTAAGCACTGACGAACCAGCCGAGATAGGCCAGAGCGAAGAAGAAGGCGCGCTGGCCACGGTTGAAGTGGCCGCCCGCCACCACGTTCATGGCGGCGGCGCGGCGCGCCGCCCGCTCGATCGCCACCGGGTCGCCGCCGCGGGGCGGCACCGCGCCGATCAGGATGGCGCCGTAGTTGAACAGCCGGTAGGCCCAGGCGAACTTGAAGAAGGCGTAGACGAAGATCAGGGCGAGGCCCGCCACCTTGATCTCCCACACCGCCCGGGTCATCGGCGCCCCGAACGGCAGGGTCGAGAACAGCGTGAGCGCGTCGTCGGCGGAGCGCGACAGGGTCAGCGCGCTGCCTAAGGCGATCAGCGAGGTCGAGGCGAAGAAGGCGGTGCCGTTCTGCAGCGAGGCGTTGATGGTGGTGTCGACCACCCGGTTCTCGCGCACGATCTGCTGGTCGGCCCAGGCGTGACGGTAGCGGTTCATCATGCCGTTGAGGCTGCGCTTGCCCCCGGAGAGGTGCTCGACCGCGTAGGAATAGCCGAACCAGGCCGCAAGGAAGCAGGCGAGGGCGACGCCATCGACGAGCGAGAAGCTGCTCAGGCCGAGATCCGGGGGCATGCCGGCGCCCCGTCAGGCGGTCGGCAGGATCTGCACGCCGGGCGCGCCGGAATCGTCCGGGCGCTCGGCGACTGCGACATCCTCGACCCGCGCGCCGGGCGGGCCCTGGCGGCAGGCCTCGATCATCGCCGCGACGGCCTCCGCCGGTCCGGCGAGGCGGGCCTCGACGCTGCCGTCGCGCCGGTTGCGCACGCTGCCCGACAGGCCCCGCGCCTCCGCGACGCCCTTGGTCCAGGCCCGGTAGCCGACGCCCTGGACCCGGCCCCGGACGATGATCTCCACGCTGCGGTGCCCGCTCACGATTCACCCGCTCCCCGCTCGGCCCGATGCTCGGGCGGGCTCTAGAGCATTTCCGTGCGCGAGGGGAGGGCGTCAGGCGCTCGCCGCCAGGACGGTGGGCGCCACGAGGGGGCGGAACGCCGTGTCGGCGCGGGGCGCCCGCGGGCGCACCAGGTCGGCGAGCGGCACGAAGGCATCCGGCGCGGCGCCGCCGACCCGGGTGCCGAAGCCGAGGGCGAAGGAGAGGGTGAGCTTGCGGTCGGGCACGATGCCGAAGGCGCCGAGCGCCGCGGAGAACGCCTCGCGGAAGCTGCGCACGCCGCACCAGCTCTTCTCCGAGAGGTGGAGCGGCCATTCCCAGTAGCCGTCCGGCCGCCGGGCGCCGAGGGCGTCGCGCTCGATGAAGTAGCCGGTCTCCCGGTGCTCCAGGCCGTCCGCGTGGAGGCACCAGTCCCGGTTCTCGAACAGCGGGGCCGCCGCGGCCGCGTCGTCCAGGCGGATGGTCTCCATGCGGGTCTCCCGGGTGTCAGCCGCGACGCCGCGCCGCCTCCCGGACCGGCTCATCGCGTGGAACATTACCGGAACACTGGGCTGATTTGCACAAGCCGTCAACAGGGCCGGACGAACATTTCTCGAACGCCCGCGGCGTTGCCAAAGCCCCGGCCGGACGCCACCTCACGGTGAGGGAATCCGGCGCGGGGCCGACCGGGCGGGTGAGGACGAGGAACGAGATGGAGCGCAGCCGCAAGGGGCAGGAGACGGGGCCGCGGGAGCAGGGCCCGGACGTCGAGGCCCTGCGCCGCCTGGAGGCGTTGCAGCCGGCCTACGAGCGCCTGCGCGCCGACCGGATCCGGGCCGAGAGCGATGTCGAGCGACTGACCGCGGAACTCGCCGCCGCCCGGGCCCAGGCCCGGGAGGAACTCGGCACCGACGACGAGGCCGAGATCCGCCGGATGATCGAGGAGGCCCGGGCGGACAATGCCCTCCGGGTCGAGGCCTTCGCGCAGGCCCTGCGGGCGGTGCAGGACCGCCTCGATGCCCTCGACGGCGCGCGCTGAGAGAGCCGTGACCCAGAGCGACATCCAGGACGCGCTCGCCCGCGCCGGCCGCCTGCTCGCCCGCCTGGAGGCGACCCGCGACCGCGACCGCGACGCCCTCGCGGAGCGCACTCGCGCGGTGGCCGCCGCCAAGGGCCGGCTTGCCCAGCGCGACGCGATCGACACCTACCTGCGCGAGTTGCAGCAGGACGCCAACCGGCGCAGCGTCGCGACCTTCGAGACGCTGCTCACCGCGCTCGTCCAGGAGGTCCTGCCCGGCGAGAAGCCGGTGCGCCTGGATTTGACCACCGAGCGCGGCCTGCCGGCCCTCGACATCGGGGTCGAGCGCCCGGATGGCGGCCGCGAGGACGTGCTGGAGGACAATGGCGGCGCCATGACCAACGTGGTCGGCATGGCTTTGCGCCTGATCGCGGTGGTCAAGGCCGGGGTCGGCCGCTTCCTCGCCCTCGACGAGGCCGATTGCTGGATCGCGCCCGAGCGGGTGCCGGCCTTCTACCGGGTGCTCGACGACGGTGCCGCCCGGCTCGGCGTGCAGTGCCTGGCGATCTCCCATCACGACGTTGCGGGCTTCGACGCCGGCCTGACGGTCAGCCGCATCGCCGGCCGGCCCGAGACCGGGGTGGCGATCGACGGGCCGTCGGCGGCCTGCGCCGCCGCCTGGGAACCCGAGACGCCGGGCTTCCGCTTCGTGCGCCTGATCGACGTGCAGGGATTCGCCGACGCGACCCTGCCGCTCGGCCCCGGCGTCAACGCCCTCGTGGGGCCGAACAACCACGGCAAGTCGACGGTAATCCGCGCCCTGCGGGCGGTGTTCTACGGCGAGGTGCGCGACAGCCTGGTGCGGGCGGGCGCCAGCGCCGCGCGGGTCGAGATCGGCGTCGCGGACGGGCGCGTGCTCCGCTACGTCCGCCAGCCGAAGCGCACGCCCGTCAACCTGTGGTCGCTGCACGAGGCCGACGGCGCCCTGGTGCAGGAGAACGGCACGGTGCTCGAGACCGGGGGCCGCGACGTGCCTCCTTGGGTCGAGCGGCTGTTCGGCATCACCCGGGTCGAGGATCTCGACGTGCACGTGGCGCACCAGAAGTTCCCGGTCTTCCTCCTCGGCGAGAAGCCGGCCCGCCGCTCGGCGGTGCTGTCGATCGGCCGCGAGGCCGGCCTGATCCGCGACATGCAGGCGCTCCAGCGCGACCGCGTCACCGAGGACCAGCGTACCGTGCGCGAGGGCGAGCGCGAGATCACCCGCCTGCGCGAGAGTCTTGGCGGTCTCGACGGGCTCGACGCCCTGGCGGAGGCGCTGCGGGGGCTCGAGGGGCAGGCGGGCGACCTCGCCGAGGCCGCGGCGCGCCTGCGCGGGCTTGAAGCCCTGGCCGACCGCCTCGCCCGGGCCGGCCGCCTCGCGACCGGGGCCACCGACCGGGCCCGGGTGCTCGCGGACCTGCCGGGCCCGGAGGTCGGGGCCGATCTCGGGCGCCGCCTCGCCGAGGCGCGCCACCGCGCCGTCATCGGCCGCCGCGTGCTCGCCGCCGCCGACACCCTCGCGGGCGCCCAGGCGAGGGCAGCGGCCCTTTCCGGCCTGCCGCCGGAAGCGCCGCTGCCGCGGGACACCGCGCAGGCCGCGTCCCACGCCGCCCGGCTGCGCCGCCTTCGCGCCGGCTTGGCCGCAGCAGCGGGACGGGTGGCGGCTTTGCGCGACCTGCCGGACACGGCGCCGCAGCCGGTGCTCCGGCCGGATGCCACCGACATGGCGCAGCGCTTGAGCCAGATCGGCCGCCGCCTCGCCGAGGCGCGGGCCCGGGAGGCGGCGGCCCGCGACGGCCTGGCCCGGACCGAGGCCGAGATGGCGGAGGTGCTGGCGCGGACCGGCGGGCGCTGCCCGGCCTGCGGCACGCCGACGGCGCCCGCCGCCCTGCTCGCCGGTCACCGCCATGGCGCGGGAGAGGCGGCTTGATCCTCGGACGCGAGCGGCTCGACGCCGCGCCGGTCGCCTGCGCCGGCCTCCTGATCATCGGCGACCCCCACGTCTCGTCGCGCCGGCCCGGCCGGCGCAAGGATCCCGACTGGCCGGCGCCGGTCCTGGCCAAGCTCGAGCATTGCGTCGCGCTGGCGAACGACCGCGACCTCGCGCCGGTCCTCCTCGGCGACCTGTTCGAGCGGCCGGTCGAGCCCGACGAGAGCCTGAAGTCGCGCCTGATCCGGATCCTCAAGGGCTTCCGGCACCGGCCGCTCGCCAATGTCGGCAACCACGACATCCGCCACACCCGCCTGTCGGACGGCGACAGCCTGGCGATGCTGGCGGTGAGCGACGTCCTCGACGTCGTGCCGGAATCCGGACCGGCGGCGCATTACCGGGCGGACGGACGCCTCCTCGGCCTCGGCGCGACGCCCTTCGGACAGGCGATCCCGACCAATGCGAGCGGGCTGTTTCCGGGGGCCGACCACGCGGTCTGGCTCACCCATCACGACCTCGCCTTCGGGGCCGGCTATCCGGGCGCGGTGCCGCCGGAGGCGATCCGCGGCTGCGCGCTCGCGGTGAACGGCCACGTCCACAAGCGCCACGCGCCGTTGCGGGTCGGCGACACGCTGTGGTTCAACCCCGGCAACATCACCCGCGCCTCGGTCGACCTGATCGCCCACGTGCCGGCCGTCTTCGTGCTCGCGGGCGACCTTGCCTTGAGCGAGGAGCGCCTGCCCTTCGCCCCCGACGTGTTCGATCTCACCGGCCGCCAGGTCGCCGCCGATCCCGCGCCGGAGACGGAGGGCCGGGTCGAGAGCGCCTTCGTGTCGCTGCTGCGCGCCGAGACCACCACCGATCTCGCCCGCAGCGACGACGGCGCCCTGATCCGCGAGGAGATCGAGGCGAAGTTCCTGCGCGACGAGACGCCCGAGCCCGTGCGGGCGGCGATCCGCTCCCTGGTCGAGGCCGCAGTGGCGCGGCGGGGTGGGTGAGAGACTGCCTGCCTCCCAAATACAAAGCGGCAGAAGGTCATTTCTCCCATTCTCGACCTCATCCTGAGGTGCCCGGCGATCGAAGATCGCTGGGCCTCGAAGGAGGGCTCCAGGAATCGCGAAGACTTCTGGAGCCCTCCTTCGAGGCCCACTGACGTGGGCACCTCAGGATGAGGTCGAGGATGGGATGGAATTCATTATTTGCTTCCTCCGGCTCGGTAAGGGGCAGCGTCAGCCGCCCCGCCCCGGTCAGAACCGGACCGCCCGGGCGCGCTTCACCTGCGGGATCGCCTCGATCGCCCGCAGGAGGTCGGGCGAGACCGGCTCGTCGACGGCGGCAAAGCAGATCGCGTCGCCGCCGGGGCGGTCGCGGCCGAGATGGAAGGTCGCGACGTTGACGCCGGCCTCCCCGGTCAGCATGCCGAAGCGGCCGATGAAGCCCGGCTGGTCGGCGTTGCGGATATAGAGCATGTGCGGCGCCACCGCGGCTTCCAGCGCGATGCCGCGGATCTCGACGAAGCGCGGGCGGCCGTCGCCGAACACCGTGCCGGCGGCGTCGCGCGGCATGTCCTCGGCCTCGATCGTCAGGTGGAGGCGCGAGGCGTAGGGCCCTTCCACGGCGGTGCGGGTGGCGGTCTCGACCTGGATGCCGCGGGAGCGCGCCACCTCGATCGCCGAGACCATGTTGACGCCCTCGAGGAACGGCCGCAGCGCCCCGGTTACCGCCGCCGCCGTGAGCGCCCGGGTGTTCAGGCCCGCCGCCTCGCCCTCGTAGACGATCCGGATGCCGCGGATCGGCGCCTCGGTGAGCTGGCCGAGGAACGAGCCTAGCTGCTCGGCGAGCGTCACGTAGGGCCGCAGGCGCGGCGCCTCCTCGGCGGAGATCGACGGGAAGTTGACCGCGTTGCGGATCGCCCCGTGCAGCAGGTAGTCGGCCATCTGCTCGGCCACCTGGAGCGCCACGTTCTCCTGCGCCTCGGAGGTCGAGGCGCCGAGATGCGGCGTGCAGACCATGTTGGGATGGCCGAACAGCACGTTCTGCGTCGCCGGCTCCTCCGTGAACACGTCGAAGGCGGCGCCCGCGGCGTGGCCGGAATCGAGCGCGGCGCGTAAACCCACCTCGTCGACGAGGCCGCCGCGGGCGCAGTTGACGATCCGCACGCCGCGCTTGGTGCGCGCCAGCGCCTCGGCCGAGAGGATGTTGCGGGTCTTCTCGGTGAGCGGCACGTGCAGGGTGATGACGTCGGCCCGGCGCAGCAAGTCGTCGAGCTCGACCTTCTCGACCCCGAGCGCCACGGCGCGCTCGGGCGTCAGGAACGGATCGTAGGCGATGACCCGCATCCGCAGGCCGATGCCGCGATCGGCCACGATGGCGCCAATATTGCCGCAGCCGATCACCCCGAGGGTCTTGCCCGTCAGCTCGATGCCGAGGAAGCGGTTCTTCTCCCACCGGCCGGCCTGCGTCGAGGCATCGGCCTGGGGGATCTGGCGGGCGAGCGACAGCATCAGCGCGATGGCGTGCTCGGCGGTCGTCACGGCGTTGCCGTGCGGCGTGTTCATCACGATCACGCCGCGGCCGGTCGCCGCCGGCACGTCGATCGTGTCGACGCCGATGCCGGCCCGGCCGATCACCGTGAGGTTGCGGGCGCGCTCCAGCAGGGCGGCGGTGACCCGGGTGGTCGAGCGGACGGCGAGGCCGTCATAGTCGCCGATCGCGGCGGCGAGCGCCTCCTTGTCCTTGCCGAGCTCCGGGCGGAGATCGGCCTGGATCCCGCGCTCGCGGAAGATCGCGACGGCGGCCGGGGAGAGGGTGTCGGAGATCAGGACTTTTTTCGGGGTGGTGCTGGTGGGCATGGCGGCCTCGAAACGGGGGGTGCGCCATCGCCTCGCGGGGAGAGAGCGGGTCGGCCGGGACCCGCGAAGTCGCAGTGGGTCCAGCGCATGTCTCCTCTCCCCGCGGGCGGGGAGAGGGCTGTGTTCCCGTCTAGGGAACACAGCGAGGCGGCAGCCGAGGGTGAGGGGGTGTCTCCGGATGAGTCTCTCTCGTCGAGACCCCCTCACCCTCGCTCCGGCTTTCGCCTGCGCTCGTCACAGCCCCGACAAGGGGGCTGTGACCCTCTCCCCGCCCGCGGGGAGAGGAGAGATCCCGCGCCTCGTTCGGCGATGTGTGCGCTTCGCGGGGCCATTCGCGGCCGACACCGGCTCCCGCTCCCGCGGGGCTCCGGCGCTTGATGCAGCGATGGTTGGGTCTCAGGCCGCCTGGGTCAGGCGGGCCTTCTCCTGGGCGAAGGCCCAGTCGAGCCACGGCGTCAGGGCCTCGAGATCGGAGGCCTCGACGGTGGCGCCGCACCAGATCCGCAGGCCGGGAGGGGCGTCGCGGTAGGCGCCGATGTCGTGGGCGACGCCCTCGCGCTCCAGCGTGGTGGCGATGCCCTTGGCGACCGCCGCCACCGCCTCTGGGCCCCGCCCGACCACGTCGGGATCGCTCACCACCAGGCAGACGCTGGTGTTCGAGGCCGTCTTCGGATCTTCGGCGAGGTTGGCGATCCAGGGCGTGCGGGCGGCCCAGGCGGCGATCACGCCGGCATTGCGGTCGGCGCGGGCCCGCAGGGCCGGCAGGCCGCCCAGCGACTCCGCCCACCGAAGCGCATCGATGTAGTCCTCGACCGCCAGCATCGAGGGCGTGTTGATGGTCTCGCCCTGGAAGATGCCCTCGATCAGCTTTCCGCCCTTGGTCATGCGGAAGATCTTCGGCATCGGCCAGGCCGGCACGTGGCTCTCGAGCCGGGCGACGGCGCGGGGCGAGAGCACCAGCATGCCGTGGGCCGCCTCGCCGCCGAGCACCTTCTGCCAGGAGAAGGTCACGACATCGAGCTTGCCCCAGTCGAGGTCCTGCGCGAAGGCCGCCGAGGTGGCGTCGCAGATCGTCAGCCCCTCGCGGTCGGCGGCGATCCAGCCGGCGTCCGGCACGCGCACGCCGGAGGTGGTGCCGTTCCAGGTGAACACCACGTCGCGGGTGCGGGTGTCGACGGTCGAGAGGTCGGGCAGGCGGCCATAGGGCGCCTTGATCACGCGGGCGTCGAGCTTGAGCTGCTTGACGGCGTCGGTCACCCAGGTCTCGCCGAAGGATTCCCAGGCCAGCATGTCGACCGGGCGCGGGCCGAGCAGCGACCACATCGCCATCTCGACGGCGCCGGTATCCGACGCCGGCACGATGCCGATGCGGTAATCGGCCGGCACCTGCAGCACCGTGCGGGTGAGGTCGATGGCTTCCTTGAGCTTGGCCTTGCCGAGCTTCGCCCGGTGCGAGCGGCCGAGCGCCGCGTCGGAGAGGGCCTCGGGCGTCCATCCGGGGCGCTTGGCGCAAGGTCCGGACGAGAAGAAGGGCGCGCGCGGGCGCGCCGCGGGGCGGGTCGTCATGCTGGTGTCCATCCTTCCAGATGGGCGCCTCTCGGTGGGGAGAGGTGTCCCGCCGGCGGGCATGCGCCAGCCCGGACCCGGCGTCAAGCCTGTCGCCGCGGCATCAGCCGCGCGAGGTGGGCGCGGTGCGCCGCGAGCGTCGTCTGGAAGTCGACGAGCAGCCGCTCGGCCAGCTCCTTCGTCTGCCCGCCGCCGGGGCCGAGGCGCGCGATCAGGGCGTGCTGACGCAGGATGCGGCGCTCCGCCTCGACAACGTGGCGCAGGGCCATCTCGAGGTCTGTCTCGCGGTGCGACCCGGCCGGAACCATGGCGGAGCCCTCCTGAGCCGAGCCCTGCGGCGCCGGGCCTGCGCCGGCCGCGGCCGGGACACGGCCGGGGGCCGGCGGAACCCGCGCCGGAATCGGTGCGATGCGGGACACTATGGCACGGCCGGGTCGGCCCAGATAGGACGAGCGCGAGGGCTCTCGGCGACGCGGAGGTGACATGGACGAGTTCGGGCGCGCGCTGGGGCTGGCGGTCGCGATGATCCTGCGGGCGGATGCCGACCTCGTCGCCATCGTGGGCCTGTCGCTGCGCGTCAGCCTGACCGCCGCCGCCCTCGGCTTCGTCCTCGGGGCGCCGCTCGGGGCGCTGCTCGCCGCGACGCGGTTTCCCGGCCGCGGCGCGCTGCTGGTCCTCGTCAACGCGCTCCTCGGCCTGCCGCCGGTGGTGGTGGGGCTCGTGCTCTACCTGCTGGTCTCCCGCTCCGGCCCGCTCGGATCCCTGGGCCTGCTGTTCACGCCCGGCGCGATGGTGATCGCGCAGGGCGCGCTCGCCCTGCCGATCGTGGCGGCGCTCTCCCACCGCACCGGCGAGGCGCTGTGGGCGGAGTACGGCGACGCCCTGCGGGTCGACGGGGTGGGGACGGGCCGCGCGATCCTGATCCTGCTCGCGATGGCGCCCGCGCCCCTCGTCACCGCCTTCCTGGCGGCGTTCGGGCGGGCGATCGCCGAGGTCGGCGCCATCCTGATGGTGGGCGGCAACATCCGGGGCTACACCCGCACCATGACGACCAGCATCGCGCTGGAGACCAGCCGCGGCGACCTGGCGCTCGCGCTCGGCCTCGGCCTCGTCCTCGTCAGCCTGACGCTGCTGGTGAGCGCCGCCGCCTTCGGGCTCAACCGGGTGGCGGCCCTGCCCAGGGCGTAGCACCGAGGTGTGGCCGGCCGGCTCCGGACTGGCCGGAATGCCCTAGCCCGCCAGGGCCGCGTCCACCTCGCGCCCGCGGCCCAGGCCCCGCATCAGCTCGGCGAGGTGGGGCCGCACCCGCAGCTGTTCGGCGTGCAGGCGGCGCACCGCCTCGTTCAGGCTGCCGTCATAGCCGAGCGCCTCGTCCGCGAAGCCGATCATCCGGGCGTTGGGCCAGGCCTTCTCGCGCAGGGCGTGGACCTTGGCGACCACCGACTCCGCGTCCAGGTCCGGGTGGGCCTGGCCGAGCAGCATCGTCATCGCCGCCGTCGAGCGCGAGATGCCGGCGTGGCAGTGGATCAGGAGATGCGTCTTGCGCCGCGCGGTCTCGGCCGCCAGGTCCTCGCCGAAGCGCAGGATCGCGTCGACGTCCCGGCGCTCGGGCAGCACCTGGCCCTCGGTCGGATCGATGATGTCGTGGAAGCGCAGCGTGGTGCGGTGGTGGGAATCGTAGGTGCCGAAGGCCTCGGGCTCGGGCCAGGCCGGGTCGAGGATCGACAGCACGTGCGTGACGCCGCGGGTCGAGTGATGGCCCAGCTCCTCGAGGCCGCAGACCGTGTGCAGGGAGATCGGTTCGGGCTTCACGGGCGGGGCGGTCTCCGGGGATTGTCCGGCGTCGCTTAGCACAGGGCCCGATGGCGCACGAGGGCCTTGCCCCCGGGTAGCCCTGCCGGCCGTGCGGCCCCGGTGCGCTTTGCCGCAAAGCGCGCTACCTGTCTGTCCGGTTCAAGACCGATCCTCAGTCGGGGCCGATCTTCGGACCGATCTTCACATGGGGAGAGCATGAAGCGTCGCGACATCCTGACGGCCGGCCTCGGCCTCGCCGGCAGCGCCGCCCTGGCGGCCCCCGCCGTGGCCCAGACGACGACCAGCGGCGCGCCCGAGCTGCGCTGGCGCCTGCATTCGGCGTTCCCGCGCACCCTCGATGCGCTCTACGGCGCCGCCGAGCTGTTCTCCCGCCTCGTCGCCGAGGCGACCGACAACCGGTTCCAGATCGAGGTCGCGGCCGCGCCGGCGGGCGATTCCGGTGCGCTCCTCGATGCGGTCGGGACAGGCAGCGTCGAGATGGCCTATTCGGCCGCCTATTACGAGGTCGGCCGCGACCCGACCTACGCCCTCGCCACCGCGGTCCCCTTCGGCCTCAACGCCCGCCAGCAGAATGCCTGGATGCTGCAGGGCGGGGCCCTCGACCTGTTCAACGAGATCTTCGCCAGGAACAAGCTCTACGCCCTGCCGGGCGGCAACACCGGCACCCAGATGGGCGGCTGGTTCCGGCGCGAGGTGAAGACGGTCGCCGACCTCCAGGGCCTGCGCTTCCGCATCGCCGGCCTCGGCGCCCAGGTGCTGGCCAAGCTCGGCGTGGCGACCCAGACCCTGCCGGGCGCCGACCTCTACGCGGCGCTGGAGGGCAAGACCCTCGACGCCGCCGAGTGGATCGGCCCCTACGACGACGAGAAGCTCGGCCTCAACAAGGTGGCGCCGTTCTACTACTATCCGGGCTTCTGGGAGGGCGGCTCGATGCTGCACTTCTGGTTCAACGCCCAGAAGTGGGCCGAGCTGCCGAAGGCCTACCGGGCGATCGCGCAAGCCGCCGCGGCGAGCGTCAACGGCGACCTGCAGGCGAAGTACGACGCCCGCAACCCCGCCGCCCTGCGCCGCCTCGTCGGCGGTGGCGCACAGCTGCGCCCGTTCCCGCAGGAGGTGATGGAGGCCGCCCTCAAGGCGGCGAACGAGATCTACGCCGATCTCGGCGCCAGGAACCCGGACTTCAAGCGCGTCTACGACGCGCTGAAAACGTTTCGCAACGAGGAATACCTCTGGTTCCAGGTCGCCGAGTATACCTACGACAACTTCATGATCCGGGCCCGGGCGAGGGGCTGACAAGACGGGCGGGCGCGCCGGCCCGCGGCGCCGGAGGCCCGCCTACTCGGCGGCCTCCTCGCCCGGCAGGGCGCCGCGGCCCTCCTCGCGCATCAGCGCGCGCACCAGGCTGGGCACCGCCTCCAGCGCGCCCGCCAGGGTCTCGTCGGCCACGAACAGGCTCTTGAGCTCCGGGCTGGTGATGCAGACGAGGCCTTCTCCGCTCTCCTCGACCCGCAGGGTGAATTGCCGCATCGCTCGACCGCTCCTTCACGCTCGGCTCCGATCACCCCGCGATGCACGAGGCGGGCCAGCACCGGTGGGGCAACGCGGAGCGCGGCCATTCGCTCCCCCGCAGAGAGGAGAGGCGGGGAGGCCATGCGGCAAGGCTGGATGAGCCAAAGAAAAAAGGCCGCTCTCGCGAGCGGCCCGAAGTCTAGGGAGGAAACGCCCAAGGAGGGCAGCAGCAGCGCGACGCCATCGCGTTGCCGCACTGCAATAACATAGGTGTGCGCTGCCGGAAGGCAAGGCGCGATTGTTGGCAGCGCTGCCGCTTTTGGATGCAGCGTCGGCGCGCCGCGCTGGTCCTGGCTTCACCACGGCCTAGTTTCCCCGGCCTGACGGGGGCGGCGGGATGGCGATTCAGGCGGGGCGGATCCGGGTTCTGAAGGACGTGGCGCCGCGGGAGGGCGCCTACGTGCTCTACCTGATGCAGCAGGGCATGCGCAGCCGCGACAACCCGGCCCTCGAGGTCGCGGTGGAGGAGGGCAACCGCCTCGGGCTTCCGGTGGTGGCAGGCTTCGGCCTCCTCGACGGGGGCGCGCACTTTCCCGAGGCCAATGCACGGCACTACGCCTTCCTGCTCCAGGGCCTCGCCGACGCCAAGGCGGGACTGGAGCGCCGCGGCATCGCCTTCGTGCTGCGCCGGGCGACCCCGGCGCAGGCCGCCCTGTCCCTGGGCAAGCGCGCCGCGCTCATGGTCCTCGACCGCGGCTACCTGACGATCCAGAAGGCCTGGTATGCCGAGATCGAGGCAGGCTTCGACGGCCGGCTGGTCCAGGTCGAGGGCGACGTGGTGGTGCCGGTCGAGGTTGCCTCGAACAAGCACGAATTCGCCGCCCGCACGCTCCGGCCGAAGCTGCACAAGACGTGGGAGCCCTACCTCGCGCCGTTGCGCGCGCGGCGCGTCGAGCACCCGGCCGGGGATCTCGGCCTCGACAGCGACCTCGACGTCTCCGACCCCGACGCGGCGCTCGCGGCGATGACCCTCGACCGCGCGATCGCGCCGGTGCGGCGCTTCCGCGGCGGCGAGACCGAGGCCTGGCGCCGGCTCGACGCCTACCTTGCCGGCCCCTTCACCGATTACGGCACGGTGCGCAACCGGCCGGAGGCGGGGGCGGCCTCGCACCTCAGCCCCTACCTGCATTTCGGCCAGATCTCGCCGGTGGCGGCCGCCCTCGAGGTGCAGGCCGCGAAGACCGGCGGCCCCGAGGACCGGGCGGCGTTCCTGGAGGAGCTGATCGTCCGGCGCGAGCTGGCGATGAACCACGTCCACACCAATCCGGGCTACGCCGCCTACGAGCAGGCGATCCCGGACTGGGCCCGCAAGGCGCTCGCCGAGCATGCGGACGATCCGCGTCCGCATCTCTACGACGAGGACGCGCTGGCGCAAGGGCGCACCCACGACGCGTACTGGAATGCCGCGATGCGGGAGATGCGCGAGACCGGCTACATGCACAATCACCTGCGCATGTACTGGGGCAAGAAGATCCTCGAATGGTCGCCCTCGCCGCAAGAGGCCTTCGCGGTGACGCTCCGTCTCAACAACCGCTACTTCCTCGACGGGCGCGACCCGAACTCCTTCACCAACGTCGCCTGGCTGTTCGGCCTGCACGACCGCCCCTGGGGGCGGCGCAAGGTCTTTGGCACCGTGCGCTACCTCGGGCAGAACACCCTCAGGAAGTTCGACGCCAAGGCCTACCTGAAGGCGGTCGACGACCTGTGCCGCGCGGAGGAGGGGTGAGGGACCGGCCAGCGAGGGTTCCCCGCGGTTGACCGCCGCGGCTCTCCGGCGCCATCACCCCGCGCATGACCTCCCCTGCCTCTCCCGCCCCCTGGCGCGCCACGGTCCTGACGCTCTATCCCGAGATGTTCCCCGGCCATCTCGGGCTCTCGCTCGCGGGCGATGCGCTCGCCCGCGGGGCCTGGAGCCTGGAGGCGCGCAACATCCGCGACCACGGGATCGGCCGGCACCGGGCGGTGGACGACACGCCGGCCGGCGGGGGCGCCGGGATGGTGCTGCGCTGCGACGTGCTCGCCGCGGCGATCGACGCCGCCGCGCTCCCCGGCGATCCGCGCCCTCGCCTGCTGATGAGCCCGCGGGGCCGGCCGCTGACGCAGGGGCGCGTCCGCGCCCTCGCCGAAGGCCCCGGCGTGATCGTGGTCTGCGGCCGGTTCGAGGGCGTCGACGAGCGGGTGATCGCCGGCCGCGGTCTCGAGGAGGTCTCGATCGGCGACTACGTGCTGTCGGGCGGCGAGCCCGCCGCCCTGGTGGTGCTCGATGCCTGCGTGCGCCTCCTGCCCGGCACGATGGGCAAGCACGCCTCCGGGGTCGAGGAGAGCTTCGAGGGCGGCACCCTCGAATACCCGCACTACACGCGGCCGCGGGCCTGGGAGGGGCGGGAGATCCCGGAGGTACTCACCGGCGGCAACCACGCCGCGATCGCCCGCTGGCGCGCGGCGGAATCCGACCGCATCACCCGCGAGCGCCGTCCGGACCTGGCCGGGCCGGGCCGGATTCCGTGATTGGCGGAGAAACCCCGGTGCAGTATGCAGCGAAGTCATCACAGGTGAATGCCGCGAGGAACGGCCCAGCCTAGGGCCCTCGTGCCGTCCTTCCCGACGTCTCCTCCGGACGATCCCCGCCGCCATGCCCGATTCCGCCCGCTACCTGCTGCACCGGCCCGAGATCCTGGAGTCGCTGCGCCGGGGCGAGGCCGCCCTCGACCGGGTGATGGGCGGGTCGGGCCGCCTCTACCCGGCCGGCCGCCTGCTGGTGGAGGCGGACAGCCCCAACACCCAGATCTTCCGCCTGCGCAAGGGCTGGGTCGGCCGCCTGCGCACCCTGGAGGACGGGCGCAGCCAGTTCATCCTGATCTTCCTGCCGGGCGACCTCTTCGCGGTGAAGAGCCTGTTCGTCACCCACAGCCCGGACGCCGTGCAGGCCCTGTCCGAGGTCCTGGTCGAGCAGGTCGACCACCGCACCCTGCGCGAAGCCTACGAGCAGGACGCGGACCTCGCGACCCGCTGCATGTGGCAGGTGATCGAGGAGGAGCGGCGCCTGCACAACTGGGTGGTCGGGCTCGGCCGCGGCAGCGCCGACGAGCGCCTGGCGATGCTGCTGATCGACTTCCGCGGCCGCCTGATCCTGTCCGGCACGCTCCCGCCCGACGCCCTCGCGTACGAGCTGCCGATGACCCAGGAGCAGATCGGCGACCATCTCGGCATCTCGAACGTGCACGTCAACCGGGTGCTCCGGACCCTGCGGGAGGAGGGCATCGTGACGATGCGCGGCCGGCGGGTGACGATCGGCGACCTCGACGCCCTGGTGCGCCTCGCCACGCCGCTCCTCGACAGCGCGGAGCGCGGACGGTCGGAATTCGTCGGGCCGAAGGAGGCCGGGCTTCAGAACGGCAACCCGCGAGGAAGCGACGACGATGTCCTCTGACGGCAGCCCGGACCGGTACCACGCCGCTGCCGGCCAGGCGGCCCTGATGCTGGTCGAGAGCCTGATGCTGAGCCTCGTCGAGCGCCGGGTGATCGACTCGGGCGAGCTGGTCGAGGCCGTCGAGGCCGTGATCGAGACCAAGCGCCAGCTGGCGTCCGGCGGGCGCGAGCCCGAGATCGCCCGCGAGGCCGTCGCCCTCCTGACCACCATCGCCAACAGCCTCGCGGCGACCGGTCCCGCCGCGAGGGGGTGACGCGGCCGGCGCCCTCTGGCGCCGGGGCCGGGCGGTGGGGTAACGCTCGCCCGGACCTCTTCCGGAGCCTCGCCCGTGCCCCTCCCGCTCCCGCGCCGCCTCGCCCTGCTGGCGCTGCTCGCCCTCGCGCCGGCCCTCTCCCGGCCGGCGGCCGCGCAGGAGCGGGCGATCACGCTCGCCTCCACCACCTCGACCGAGCAATCGGGCCTGTTCGGCCACCTGCTGCCGATCTTCCGGCGCGAGACCGGCATCGCGGTGCGGGTCGTCGCGGTCGGCACCGGCCAGGCGCTCGCCATCGGCGCCAAGGGCGATGCCGACGCGCTCCTGGTCCACGACCGGCCCGGCGAGGACAGGTTCGTGGCCGAGGGCCACGGCCTCGACCGGCGCGACGTGATGGCGAACGACTTCGTGATCGTCGGCCCCGCCGCCGACCCGGCCGGCATCGCGGGCGGGCGCGACGCCGCCGCGGCGTTCGCCCGCATCGCCCGCGCCCAGGCCCCCTTCGCCAGCCGCGGCGACGACAGCGGCACCCACCGCACCGAGCTGCGGCTGTGGACGAAGGCCGGCCTCGAAGCCCGCGGCATCGGCGCGAGCTATCGCGAGCTCGGCCAGGGGATGGGCCCGACGCTGAACGCGGCGGCCGCGATGGACGCCTACACGCTGACCGACCGGGCGACCTGGGCGAGCTTCAAGAACCGGCAGACCCTCGCGATCCTGGTCCAGGGCGATCCGGCTTTGTTCAACCCCTACGGCTCGATCCTGGTGAACCCGGCCAAGACCCCGCAGATCCGGGCCGCCGACGCCAGGATCTGGCACGAATGGCTGACCTCCGAGCGCGGCCGGGCGGCGATCGCCTCGTTCAAGGTCGCCGGCGAGCAGCTCTTCTTCCCGACCGGGACGATGCCGAGCCAGTAGCGGCATCTCGTCCGGCCGATCGAGCGACGGTCGTCACAGGGTGGGACCTTGCGGCGGCGGCATCCTCCAGGCCGGTGTCCCGATCCGGTGGAGGGACCGGCGCGTCGACGCAACGCCCCCTCACACCGCCGAAGCCAGCACGTACCGCTCGATCGCCTCCGCGAACCCGTCCGCCTCGTTGGTCCCCGTCACGACGCTGGCGGCCCGCTTCACCGCGTCGCCCGCATTGCCCATCGCGATCGACAGGCCGGCGCGGGCGAACATCGCGGTGTCGTTGGCCATGTCGCCGAGCACCGCGACCTCGCCGAGCGGGATGCCGCGCTCGCCGGCGATGCGGGCGACGAAGTGGCCCTTGTCGACGTGGGGCGGGGTGACGTCGAGGTAGTAGGCCTGGGAGCGGTGGACCGCGGCGCCCTCGCCGATCTCCTCGGCCAGGCGCGGCTCCAGATCGGCCAGCCGGGCATGGTCGCGGGAGACGCCGACGAGCTTGGCGGCGCGGGCGAGATAAGGCGCGAGGTCCGGCACCACCCGGGCGTCGGCCTGGAGGGTGCGGCGCTCGAGGTCGGTGTAGGGGCCGTCCGGGTCGGTGAGGAGCCAGGCGCCGTCGGCGAAGACCCAGAGGTCGATGCCGGCTCGCGCGAACCGCGCGGCGGCCATGCGGGCCGCCGCCTCGGGGATCAGGGTCTCGTCGATCACCGAGAGGTCTGGCGCGACGACGGTCGAGCCGTTGAAGGCGCCCATCGGCAGGGTGAGACCGAGGGGCTCGATCAGGGGCCGCAACCCGATCGGCGGGCGGCTTGAGGCCACCGTGAAGGCGATGCCGCGGGCGCGCAAGCCCGCCACGGCCCCGATCGCCCGCTTCGTCAGCTGCTTGTCGCCGGTGACCAGGGTGCCGTCGACGTCGGTGACCACGAGGGCGATGGGCAAGGGGCGGGCTCCTCAGATCTCGCGGTGCACCGGCACCGGCTCGGGCGGCGTTTCCGGCCGCAGCGGGACGATCGCGGGGGCGAGCACCCGCTCGCGCAGGGGTTGAGGCCCCAGCGTCAGGGCGAAGAAGTCGTACTCGCCAGGCAGGTCGTTGGCCATCAGGAACTGGAAGTGCATCCGGAACGGCCGGAACGAGATCCGGCGATACACGTCCGGGTCGATGATCTCGCGAAACCGCGTCGAGCGGATGAGCGGGTTGCGCACCGGGCCGGCCGGCGCTTCGCCGAGGTCGAGGGCGGGGTTGAAGCCCGGGAAGTTCATCCAGTCCTGGGGCGCCTGGTAGTCGGCCCAGACCAGCCGGTCGCTGGCGACGAGGCGCATCACGTCCGCCCGCACCCGGCGCGCCCGCGGGTTGATGGTGACCAGCGGCAGCCCGGCCCCGAGGGTCAGGAGCGAGAGCGACGGCGTCTCCGGCAGATCCTTGGCCAGCACGCGCGCGGCGACCTCGGCGGCGGTGAGCCCGCCCGAGGAATGGCCGACGATCAGCACCTCGTCGACGCCGCCGGCCTCGAGCCGGTCGGCGACGTGGTCGGCGAACAGCGCCAGGCGGGCCTCGTAGTCCGGGCGCCAGCCGTTGCTGTGCTGCCAGTTGAACACCCAGTCGTTGATGAGCTGGCGCAGGAAGATGCGGTCGAGGAGCGGGGTGGCGGCCAGAACCAGGCCGATCCCGGCGAGCGCCCCGAGGCCGCCGGCGGCGAGGCCCGGCAGCCATCCGGCCAGCAGCCGGGCGACCCCGGTTCCGAGCAGCGCCGCGAGCGCGCCCAGGATCACCGTCATGCCGAACGGGTACAGGATGACGTTGCCGTACTTCCAGTTGAGGCCGTAGAGCCGGAAGATCTTGGCGGTCGCGACGCTGTGCAGGATGCCGGCGGTCAGGAGCGCCATCGAGGCGATCAGCGGCCGGCGGAAATCCGCCCGCACCAGGTCGTCCCAGAGCAGCACCTCGTAGGTGGTGTGGGTCTCGGTGCCGGCGCGGCCGGTCTCGACGGTCCAGGTCTGCACCAGGCCGTCGGGCCGGGTCTCGGCCCGGGTGATCGCCCGCTTGGCGAGATCGAAGCGCTTGGCATAGCGGGTGAACTCGCGGGAAAAGAGCGCCCGGTAGCGCTTGCCGGCCTCCGGATCGTAGCCCGGCAGGTAGACGACGTGGCGACGCCGCACCGGCCCGGGGGGCTGAGGCGCGCCGTCGGGCGGGTTGAAGCCGATCTGTCTGGTCATCTCCACCCTGTCATCCGCGTCGCACCACCATGCCATGCCATCCTGAGGCCGCGATTTCGTAACCTTTGTCGTGCCTCTGGCCGGCACCACGAGGAAGGCCCGACCCTGTGTCTAACGGGGAAGGCGCCGCCGGGGGAGGGCTCCTGAAGCCACTGTGACCCGAGGGCCACGGACAGGGGCCCCCGACTCGGCTACGGACCACTCTCAAGCGAAGGACGAGCAATCTCCCTGATGCGCGCACTCCCGATCGCCCTCTG
Organism: Methylobacterium nonmethylotrophicum; assembly: GCF_004745635.1. GTDB lineage: Bacteria > Pseudomonadota > Alphaproteobacteria > Rhizobiales > Beijerinckiaceae > Methylobacterium > Methylobacterium nonmethylotrophicum. The sequence continues at coordinate 280,381 of NZ_SRLB01000004.1, forward strand.
CACCGCGCTCGCGGTCTCGGGCTGCTCCAGCTTCCTGCCTGCCGCCGGTCCGACGGCGAGCGCGGTGGAGAAGGGCGCCGACGTGGCGACCGACCAGGGCCTGCTCGCCCGCTACGAGATCGTCGACGTGGATGCGGCCGTGGTGGAGGCCCTGCGCGGCCGTCCCCTCGACAGCCTGCTCGCCTCGTTCGGCGACCGCCGCCCCTCCGTCGAGCCGGTGATCGGCGTCGGCGATACCGTGGCGGTGACCATCTACGAGGCCAGCACCGGCGGCCTGTTCTCCGGCTCCCTGTCGATCGACCGGTTCTCCTCCGGCTCGAAATCGGCCACCATCCCGCCCCAGATCGTCACCCGCGACGGCGCCATTACGGTGCCGTATGCGGGCCGGATCCAGGTGGCGGGCAAGCGCGTCCAGGACGTGCAGGCGCAGATCGAGCAGGAACTCGCCGGCAAGGCGATCGAGCCGCAGGTGATCGTCACCGTGGTGCAGCCGACCAGCACAGCCGTGACGGTGACCGGCGAGGTGACGGCGGGCGCCCGCCTGCCGCTCTCCACCAAGGGCGACCGGCTGCTCGACGTGGTCGCGTCCGCCGGCGGCGTGCGCGCACCGGTATCCGAGACCTTCGTGCGGCTCTCCCGCGGCTCGACCACCGCGACGGTGCCGCTCACCGCAATCGTCTCGAACCCGCGCGAGAACATCTTCCTGCGCCCGGGCGACACCCTCACCCTGGTGCGCGACCCCCAGACCTTCCTGGCCGTCGGGGCGCTGGGCGTGCAGTCCGAGATCCCGTTCTCGGCCGAGGGCATCACGCTCGCCCAGGCGCTCGCCAAGGCCCGGGGCCTGTCCGACTTCCAGGCCGACCCGGCCGGCGTGTTCCTGTTCCGGTTCGAGCCCGCCTCGGTGGTGCGCCGCCTGCGGCCGACGAGCCCGCTCCTCTCCTCGACCTTCGTGCCGGTGGTCTACCGCATCAACATGCGCGATCCCAACAGCCTGTTCGTCTCCCAGGCGTTCCGGATGCGCAACCGCGACCTCGTCTACGTCTCGAACGCGCCGTTCACCGAGGTCCAGAAGGTGCTCGGCGTGTTCTCGACCATCACCGCGCCGGTCTCGGCCGGCGCCTCGGTCTATTCGGGCGTGCGCTGACCTTCGGCAGCGCAGGGCGCCCAGGCGGGCGCCGCGGCGCCCGCCCGTCGCCTCAAGGCGTCACCACCCGCACCGGCGCCCCCCGGCGCCAGGCCGCGATCGCCTCGACGGTATCCTCGTAGAACATCCGGAAGGTGCTTTGCGTGACGTAGCCGAGATGCGGCGTCAGCACGGCGTTGGGTAGGCCGCGCAGGGGATGGTCGGCGGGCAGGGGCTCCCGGTCGAACACGTCGAGACCCGCCCGGATGCGGCCTTGGCTCAAGGCCGCGACCAGGGCCGCCTCGTCGACGAGGGGCCCGCGGGAGGTGTTGATCAGGATCGCGCCCGGCCGCATCCGGGCGATCTCGGCCACACCCACGATCCCGCGGGTCGAGGGCGCCAGCACCATGTGCAGGCTGACGACGTCGCTCTCCGAGAACAAGGCCTCGCGGGTCACCAGCGCCGCGCCGCCGGCCTCGGCCCGCTCCGCCGTGAGGTTCGGGCTCCAGGCCACCGGCCTCATCCCGAGCGCCCGGCCGACCGCCGCCACCCGGGCGCCGATGCGCCCGAGGCCGAGGAGCCCGAGGGTGCGGCCTTCCAGGCCCTCGCCCACGCTCTCCTGCCAGCGCCCGCCCGCCATGTTGGCGAATTCCCGCGGCAGGTTGCGGGCGCAGGCCAGCATCAGCGCGATCGTCAGCTCGGCGGTGGCGATGCCGCCCTCGCCGTTGCGGGTGTTGCACACCGTGATGCCGCGGGCCGTCAGCGCCGCCACGTCGACGGAGGGGTTGCGCCCGCCGGTGAACACGACGAGGCGCAGGGCCGGCAGGTCCGCGATCAGCGCGGCATCGAGGGGCATGCGCTCGCGCATCAGGCAGAGCACGGAATAGGGCGCGAGCCGCGCCGCGGCCTGCGCCCGCGGCACCGGCTCGCGGAAGAAGTCCACCGCGACCCCCGCACCGAGGCTGCCCCAGTCGGCCAGCTCCGCGGCCACGCCCTGGTAATCGTCGAGCACCGCGATCCGGATGCCGTCCGTCCGATTCATCCCGAGATCCTCCCGAAACCGTCGATATTCCGCCCCCGGATGCAATATCCGGCGCCGGACGGGCGTTCCAGCCGGGGCGTCCGTGCTATGATCGCTGCCGCACCCTGACGCGCCGCGTCCCCCTTACGCGCCGCGGCCCCCTTGCGCTCCTCCGGGCTCGCGCCCGATACAGCGGCGCCCTCGCGGGTCCGCGCGGACAGGGGGCCTCGGCCGTGCTAAGCGGCCGGGACGCGGCAGGAACGATGGTGCCGGAGGACGGAGTGGTTCGAAGCATGCGGGAGCGCCGGGGATGACGCGCACCAGGGCCGTCGCCGCCCTGTGGCTGGCGATCGCAGCGCTGCTGACCGGGACGGTGGCCGCCCGCGCCGACGTGACCGTCGGGGTCGCGGTGCCGCGCACCGGCGCCGTCGCCGGCATCGGCGAGCAGGTGCTCCAGGGCGTGCAGGCCGCGGTCCGGGACGCCAATGCCCGCGGCGGAATCGCCGGCGAGCCGATCGTCCTCGACGTGCAGGACGATGCCTGCGACCCCGGCCAGGCGATGGCGGTGGCCGAGCGGTTCGTGCGCGCCGGCATCCGGCTGGTGATCGGCCATGTCTGCTCGAGCGCCTCGCTCGCCGCCTCCGACGTCTACGCGGCGGCCGGTGCGGTGATGATCAGCCCGGCCTCCAACGCCGCGCGCCTGACCGATCGCGGCCTGCCGACCATCTTCCGGGTCTCCGGCCGCGAGGACGACCAGGGCCGGCTCTCGGCCACGATCCTGGCCGAGCGCTTCCGGGACAAGAAGATCGCGATCCTGTACGACGACACCCCGTTGTCGCGGAACCTCGCTGAGTCGACCAAGGCCAACCTCAACAAGATCGGCCAGAACGAGACCCTCTTCGCCGCCATCGTCCCGGGCCAGAGCGACGATGCGGCGCTCATCAAGCGCCTGCAGGGGGCGGGGATCGAGGTGGTCTATTACGGCGGCCACTACCAGGAGATGGGCAAGCTGGTGCGCAAGGCGGCCGAGCAGGGCTACCGCCCGCAATGGTTCGGCACCTCCGGCATCGCCACCCGCGAGTTCGGGGTGCTGGCGGGTCCGGCGAGCGACGGCGTGCTGATGACGTTCAATCCGGACCTGCGCCGCAAGCCGGAGGCCGCCGCCGCCGTGAAGGCGCTGCAGGCCGACGGGATCGACCCCGCCGGCTTCACCCTCTACGGCTACGCGGCTCTCCAGGCCCTGGCCGAGGCCGGCAACTTCGCCAAGTCCACCGACCCGAAGGCGGTCGCCGAGACCCTGCACGCCGAGCGGTTCAACCTGGTGCTCGGCAATGTCGGCTTCGACCAGAAGGGCGACGTGACGGCCCCTGGCTACGTGCTCTATGTCTGGCGCGACGGCGCGTTCAGCTACGCGAATTGAGATCCTGCGCCGAAGGGCCGGGCGACCCGGACGCCGTCCGGACTAGAGATCGAGGGGGAGGATCCCCTCCGCGACCGTGAGGGTGCGCCCGCCGATCCAGTCGGCGCCGTCGTAATCGACGAAGATCCGGCCCCGCCGGCCGAGCTTCGTGCCCTGCGCGGCGACGTAGGGACCGGTCGCGCGGCCGGTCTCCCGCAGCCAGGCAGCCACCGCCGCGTTGAAGCTGCCGGTCACCGGATCCTCGATCAGCGCGCCGGTGCCGTCGCTGAACAGCGTGCGGATCTCCCAGGCGACCTCGGAGCCCGGAGCATGGGCGCCGACGAGGCCGATATCGATCCGGCCCTCGTGGCGTCGGACCGGCTCGACCGCCAGCACCTCTTCGGCCGAGGCCAGCATCACCCCGACCCAGCCGGGACCGTTATCGGCCCAGCGCGCCTCGACGATCGTGTCGGGGGCGATCCGCAGCACCGACACGACGTCCCGCATCGTCGCCGCGTCCACCGGACCCTCGCGCAGGAGCGGCGGGCCTGCGAAGGCGAGGCGGTCCCCGTCCTGTCGGATCGGCACCAGGCCGGCGCCGCATTCCTGCACGATGCGCCCCGGCCGCCGCGGCCTGCCGCCCGAGCCGAGCCACGCATGGCAGGCGCCGAGCGTCGGGTGGCCGGCGAAGGGCAGTTCGTGCGCGAGGGTGAAGATGCGCGCCCGGTAATCGGCGTCCGGATTCGTCGGCGGCAGCAGGAACACCGTCTCCGACAGGTTGAACCAGCGCGCCATCGTCTGCATCGTGGCGGTGTCGGGCTCGGCCCCGCTCACCACCGCGAGCGGATTGCCGGTGAAGGCACCGTCGTGAAAGACGTCGATCAGGGAGAAGCGGGCATTCATGCGGGGGCTCCGGTCTGCGGGTGCCGCTGGAGGCCTGTCTGCCTGATTCGTCCGCCTCCCCCCACCCGCGACCCCATCCCCGAGGAGACCGGTGGGCAGCCCTGGTGGGACGTCGTTCGATGTCGCCGTGGCTCGATGCAAGCCGAAACGGGGCTCCCTGGGGGAATCTCCGCGACGTCCCGGGTTCTCGGCTTCGGCGGCCCCTGGGGTGACAGCGAGAGACGTCGATGGGCGTGCTGCCGGGCGCACGCCCACGGCCGAGGCCTCCTCAGATCCACCGCTTGCGCCGCTTGAAGCTCTTCAGGTTGCGAAAGCTCTTGCGCTGGTCGCCGGCGCCGCCGAGGTAGAACTCCTTCACGTCCTCGTTGGTGCGCAGCTCCTCGACCGTGCCGTCGAGCACGACCTTGCCCTGCTCCATGATGTAGCCGCGGTCGGCGACCGAGAGGGCGGCGCGGGCGTTCTGCTCGACGAGCAGGATGGTGACGCCGAGGTCCCGGTTGATCTGGCGGATGATGCCGAAGACCTCCTTCACCAGGAGCGGCGAGAGGCCCATCGAGGGCTCGTCCATCAGGATCAGGCGGGGGCGGGCCATCAGCGCGCGGCCGATCGCCAGCATCTGCTGCTCGCCGCCCGAGAGGTAGCCGGCGGCCCCGGTGCGCTCCTTGAGGCGCGGGAAGTAGGTCAGCACCCGCTCGAGATCCTGGCCGACCTCCTTGTCGCGGCGCGAGAAGGCGCCGAGGCGCAGGTTCTCCATCGGCGTCATGTCGGCGACGATGCGACGGCCCTCCATCACCTGGAAGATGCCGCGGCGCACGATCCGGTCGGGCTCGATGCCGTCGATGCGGGCGCCGTCGAACACGATCTCGCCGCGGGTCACCTCGCCGTCCTCCGAGCGCAGGAGGCCCGAGATGGCCTTGAGCGTCGTCGACTTGCCGGCGCCGTTGGCGCCGAGCAGAGCCGTGATCGAGCCCGCCGGCACGTCGAGGCTCAGGCCCCGCAGGACCAGGATCACGTCGTCGTAGACGACCTCGACGTTGCGCAGGGAGAGGAGGGGAGCCTGCGCGGCGTGGGGGATCGGGCGCTCCAGGGTCATGACCTGCGACATCGGGCGGCTTTCGTTGAGCGAATTGCGACGTCGAACCCTCCCCCGCAGAGGGGGGAGGGGTACGGGCGGGTCACCCGTTGGGCCTGAGCCTCACCACCCCTGCCACTCGCTCTTCCTCGGCAGCGTCACGGTCTTGACCGGCTCGAGCTTGATCGTGCCGGCCTTGATCAGGTCGGGCAGCGCCCCGTCCGTCGCGCCCGAGACCTTGGCGCGGTAGAGGTGCACCTCCATCATGCCGCGGTGGTCGGTGGGCGACCAGGTCGACGGGACGCAGAGGCCCTCCATGCCGGCCGGGACCCAGTCCTTCTTCTGGTAGAAGCCCTTGCGGACGTTGGGGCCCGCGAGCCCGCCGTTGTCCTTGGCCCAGGCGAGCGCCTCGGTCATGTAGAGGGCGGCGCAGATGCCGGAGTAGTAGTGCACCGGGCGGTAAGCCGTGCCGGCGGGGTCGGAGACCTTCGAGATATCGGCCGCTACCGCCATGCCCGGCGCGGTGCTGCCGCTCACCGCGGCGGTGCGGACCGGGAAGACCACGCCGTTGGCCGCATCGCCCGCCGCCTTGGCGGCGTTCTCGTCCATGCCCCAGACGTTGCCCATGAACTGGATGTCGGTGCCGACCGACTTGCAGGACTTGAGCAGCGAGATGTTCGAGCCGCCGGTATTGCCGAGATAGGCGTAGTTGGCGCCGGCGTTCTTGGCGGTGAGGCACTGGGCGGTGTAGTCGCCGGGCGCCAGCGCGAAGACGATCGCCGGCAGCACCTCGAAGCCGAGGTCCTTGGCCATCGCCTCGCCGGCCTCCTTGGGCGAGTTCGGGTAGGGGTGGTTGCCGCCCATATGGACGTATTTCGGCTTGCCGGTCTTGCCCTTGGCCTTCCAGTCGTCGGCCGCCCACATGAGCATGGCGCGCAGGGCATCCGAGTAGGACGGCCCGTAGAAGAAGTTGTAGGGCGCGGCCTTGGCCTTGCCGCTGGCGCCGGTCGGGTCGCTCACCTGCGCGGCGTAGCTCCCGGAGATATACGGCACCTCGTCCTTGGTGACGAAGGCCGAGAGCGCCTCGGTGTCGGCGGTGCCCCAGCCCTGGATCGCCGCGACCTTGTCGCGCCCGCCGGTCCACTTCTTGTAGAGCGCGACGGCGCGCGGCACCTGGTAGCCGTAATCGACCGACTCGACCGCCATCGTCTCGCCCTTGATGCCGCCCTTGCGGTTCACGTAGGCGAGGGCGTCGGCGACTCCTTGGGCGTAGGGCACGCCGACGTCGGAGGTGGCGCCGCTCTGGTCGGCGAGGTGGCCGATCGGGATCTCGGCGGCCAGCGCCGGCACGGCGAGGGCGAGGGCGGCGGCCGAGGCGAGGGACAGGCGAAGCATCTTTTCGGGTTCCTCCGGTTGGCGGGCTGGTTCGCCAGCCTCGTCGATGGTGACGGAATTCGTGTGCGTGCTCTGTTCCGCTATCCCACCCACGACCTCATCCTGAGGTGCGGGTGAAACGAGCCTCGAAGGAGGCTTCCAGACGTCTCTGCGATCCCTGGAGGCCTCCTTCGAGGCCCAGCGATCTTCGATCGCTGGTCACCTCAGGATGAGGTTGTGGGTGGGACGAGAGCAACGCTCATGCGCGGTCTTTCAGGGTTGAACAGGGCCTCAGTGCGAGAACGGGTACAGCTTCCAGTACGCCTTGATCTGGCGCCAGCGGTGGGCGAGCCCGTCGGGCTCGAACATCAGGAAGAGCACGATCACGAGGCCGATCGCCATCTCGCGCAGGAAGGACAGGTTGTCCTTGAGCGACAGCGCCCGGTCGAGGGCCGATCCCCGCACCGCGTCGGTGAGCCAGCCCATGGCCTCCGGCACCAGCACCATGAAGGCGGTGCCCATGAGGGTGCCCATGATCGACCCCAAGCCCCCGATGATGATCATGCCGAGGAACTGGATCGAGAGCAGGATGCCGAAGCCCTCGACCGAGACGAATTGCAGGTAGTGGGCGTAGAGCGCCCCGCCGATGCCGGCGTAGAAGGCGGACAATCCGAAGGACAGGGTGCGGTAGCGGGTGAGGTTGATCCCCATCATCTCCGCCGAGAGGTAGTGGTCGCGCACCGCCACCAGCGCCCGGCCGTCGCGGGAGCGCATCAGGTTGGTGGCGAGCACGAAGGTCAGCACCAGGTAGGCCAGCACGACGTAGAAGTAGCGGTGGTCGGTGTCGAAGTGGAAGCCGAAGATCGAGAACGCCTCGGCCGCCGTGCCGGCGACGCCGCCGGTGAACCAGTTCGCCCGGGCGAAGAAGTCCTGCAGGATGTACTGCGCGGCGAGGGTCGCGATGGCGAGGTAGAGGCCTTTGAGCCGGGCCGCCGGCAGCCCGAAGATCAGCCCCACCGCCGTGGTGACGACCCCGGCGAGCGGGATCGCGAAGAAGACCGGGATGCCGAGGTTGTTCGACAGCCAGGCCGACGCGAAGGCGCCGAAGCCGAAGAAGGCGGCGTGCCCGATCGAGATCTGGCCGGTGAAGCCGACCAGGATGTTGAGGCCCAGAGCCGCCACCGCGAAGTAGCCGATCTGGATCAGGAGGCTCAGCCAGTAGCGGTCGAGCACCAGGGGGGCGAGGCACAGGACCGCCAGCCCCGCCCAGGCCGCGTAGCGGCTGCCGGCGGTCGGGAAGATCGTGGTGTCGGCGGCATACGTCGTGCGGTAGTCGCCGGCGGGGATCAGGCTCTGGGTCGCCATCAGACGCGCTCGATGTCGCGGGTGCCGAACAGGCCGTAGGGCTTGATCATCAGGATCACCACCAGGACGTAGAAGGGGACGATCTCGTAGAGGTTGCCCCAGTGCAGGTACTGGCCGTCGACGTACTGGGCGACGTTCTCCAGCACCCCGATGACGAGGCCGCCGATCACCGCGCCGACGACCGAGTCGAGCCCGCCGAGGATCACCGCCGGGAAGACCTTGATGCCGTAGAGCGAGAGCGCCGAGGACACGCCGTTGACGATGCCGACGACGATGCCGGCGACCGACGAGACCACCGCCGAGATCGCCCAGGCGAGGGCAAAGACGTTGCGCACCGAGATGCCGAGCGACTGCGCCACCTGCTGGTTGAAGGCGGTGGCCCGCATGGCGAGCCCGTGCTTCGAGTAGCGGAAGAACCAGGCGAAGCCGGCCATCATGGCGACCGAGATGCCGAGGCTCATGAGATACACGGTCTGGATCTCGAGCCCGAGGATCGCGACCGCCTGCGTCTTGAAGATCGGCGGGAAGGGCTGGGCGAAGACGCCGAACAGCCACTTGCACAGCGCCTGGAAGAAGATCGACAGGCCGATCGTCACCATGATGACCGAGATGATCGGCTCGCCGATCAGGGGCCGCAGCACCACCACCTGGAGCGCGATGCCGAAGACCAGCATGAACGCGAAGGTGACGAGCATGCCGACCAGGAACGGCAGCTGGTAGGTGGTGAGCAGCCACCAGCACACCCAGGCGCCGATCAGCAGGAACTCTCCCTGCGCGAAGTTCACGACCTGGCTCGCCTTGTAGATCAGGACGAAGCTCATCGCGACCACGCCGTAGAGGGCGCCGACGATCAGCCCGTTGACGACGAGCTGGAGCAGCAGGTGGGTGTTCATGCCTCAGGGCCCTATTCGGCGGCGGAGAGGGTGGCGGGGGCCGCCGTGAGGTCGATCACCGGCAGGGTGGTGCGGATGCGCTGGGTGGTGCCGTCCTGGAACCGGATCACCGTGTCGACCCGGTGGCTCGGCGCGCCGGCATAGATCGTGCCGATCAGGTCGGCGTATTTCTCGTTGATGACGCCGCGGCGGACCTTGCGGGTGCGGGTCAACTCGCCGTCATCGGCGTCGAGCTCCTTGTAGAGGAGGACGAACTTGGCGATGCGCTGCACCTCGGTGAGGCCGGCATTGACCCGCTCCACCTCCTGGCGGATCAGCGCGATCACTGCCGGCTTCGCGGCGAGGTCCGAGTAGGTGGTGAAGGCGATGCGGTTCTTCTCGGCCCACTTCGCCACCACCGCGTAGCGGATGCAGATCAGGGCCGCCAGGTACTCGCGCCCGGCGCCGAGAATGACGGCTTCCGCGACGTAGGGCGAGAACTTCAGCTTGTTCTCGATGTATTGCGGCGAGAAGCGCTCGCCATGGGCGTTGACGGCGAGATCCTTGATGCGGTCGATGACGACGAGCTCGCCCTTCCGGTCGACGTAGCCGGCGTCACCCGTGTGCATCCAGCCCTCGCGCACGTCGCTCGGCGCGTTCGGATCGGCCTTGTAGTAGCCGTGGAACATGTTGGCGTGGCGCGCCAGCACCTCGCCGATGCCGTTGCGGTCGGGATCGAGGACCCGGATCTCGATGCTGTCGTCGAAGGGCACGCCGACCGTGTCGAAATCGACCGTCTTCCCCCGGTGCAGGGTGTAGGCGCCGAGCGTCTCGGTCTGGCCGTAGAGCTGGCGCAAGGGAACGCCCATGGCGCGGAAGAACCGGAACGTGTCGGGGCCGAGCGCAGCACCCCCGGTCGCGGCCGAGGTGAGCCGCGTGAAGCCGAGGCGGTCGCGCAGGGCCCGGAACAGCAGGGCGTCGGCGGCGGTGGAGCGCGTGCCCTTGTCGAGGGCGTCGAGGCCCATCTTCATCCCGCGCTCGTAGAGGGCGCGCTTGAGGGCTGAGGCGTCCATCATCCGGGCGCGCACGTCGGCGGCCAAAGCCTCCCAGACGCGCGGGGCGAAGAGCACGAAGGTCGGGGCGATCTCCCGGAAATCGTGCATCAGGGTGTCGGCATCCTCGACGAAGTTGACCTTCATCCGCGAGAGGAGCGCCTGGCCGAGGGCGTAGACCTGCTCCATGATCCAGGGCAGCGGCAGCACCGAGACGTAATCGTCCTCCGGCCCCTTCGGGTCGGCGGCGAGGTAGCGGGCGCAGTGGCGCAGGACCCGGCCGCCGCTCAGCATGGCGAGCTTCGGCCGCGCGGTGGTGCCCGACGTGGTGCAGAGGATCGCCACCGCCTCGCCGTCCGTCGCGTCGACCATCCGGTCGTAGAGGCCGGGATCGGCCGCGTGCAGGGCCTCGCCCTTCGCCGCCAGCGCCTCGGCCGAGATCAGCCGCGGGTCGTCGTACTTGCGCATCCCGCGGGGATCGCAGAACACGATGTGGCGCAGGGACGGAACGCGGTCGGCGAGGTTCAGGAGCTTGTCGACCTGCTCCTCGTCCTCGGCGATCACCGCCTTCACCTCGGCGAAGTCGAGGAGGTACTGGACCTCGTCCTCCAGCGCATCGCGGTAGAGGCCGAGGGAGAGCGCACCCAGCGCGTGGGCGGCGATCTCGCCCGCCACCCAGTCGGGCCGGTTGTCGCCGATGAGCCCGACGACGTCGCCGCCGTCGATGCCGAGATCCGAGAGGCCGAGCGCGAAGGCCCGGGTACGGGCGTGGTACTCGCCCCACGTCGTCGGGCGCCAGAGCCCGAAGATCTTCTCGCGAAGCGCAACGTCGCCCGGATGTTCGGCGGCGTTGAGGCGCAGAAGCTTCGGGAAGGTGTCGGCGGCCCGCGCGCGTTCGGTGAAGTCGGTCATCACGACACCGCCCTCACCGGCTCGGGCGAGGCCTGCTCCTCGTCCTCCTCGCCCAGATACGCCTTGCGCACATGCGGGTCGGCCAGAACGGCCTCGGGGCGGCCCAGCGCGATGCGGCGGCCGAAATCGAGCACCATCACCCGGTGCGAGATGTCCATGACCACGCCCATGTCGTGCTCGATCATCACGACGGTCATGCCGAACTCCTCGTTGAGGTCGACGATGTAGCGGGCCATGTCCTCCTTCTCCTCGAGGTTCATGCCGGCCATCGGCTCGTCGAGGAGGATCAGCCTGGGCTCGAGCGCCATGGCGCGGGCGAGCTCGACCCGCTTGCGCAACCCGTAGGAGAGGGTGCCGGCGGGCGCCTTGCGGTAGGCCTGGAGGTCGAGGAAGTCGATGATCTCCTCGACCCGGCGCCGGTGGGCCAGCTCCTCGCTGCGCACCCCCGGCAGCCAGTAGAGCGAGCCGGTGACGAAGTTGTTGCGCATCAGGTGGTGGCGCCCGACCAGGATGTTGTCGAGCACGCTCATGTGGTGGAAGAGCGCGAGGTTCTGGAAGGTGCGGCCGATGCCGAGCTTCGGGCGCTGGTTCGGCGTGGCCTTCGTGATGTCGCGGCCGTCGAGCAGGATCTGGCCCTCGGACGGCCGGTAGCGGCCCGAGATGCAGTTGATCATCGAGGTCTTGCCGGCGCCGTTGGGGCCGATGATCGAGAAAAGCTCGCCCTTCTCGACCGCGAAGCTGACATCCGTCAGCGCCTTGACGCCGCCGAAGCGCAACGAGATCTGGCGAACCGCGAGGGTCTCCGCCACGCCTGAACCTCCCTGGGATGGCGGCCGCGCTCGTGCCGGCGCCGCTCTGCCACTCTCGAATGCCGGGTATGCGTCCCGCTCATCCGCGTTGAAAATACGTTCGACTGTTTTTTTCCGAGCGTCAAGTGCTACACTCGCGCGACGAAAGTCGTGGGGTCGGGGACCCCGTGAGGACAGGGTCAGGGGTCAGCATGGCGCGTATCGCAGGCTCGTCGGGACCGCGGACCGAGGAAGCCATCCGGCGGGCAGGCTTGAGCCTCATCGCCACCCACGGCTACGCCGCCATGAGCCTGCGCCAGCTCGCGGCCGAGGTCGGCATCCAGCAGGGCTCGCTGTACAACTACTTCCGCAACAAGCAGGAATTCCTGTTCGACCTCATCCGCGGGCACATGCTCGACCTGCACGCCGCCCTCGACGCGGCCCTGCTGCCGGAGGGGAGCGCGGAGGAGCGGCTGACCCGGTTCACGGAGTTCCACGTCGCCTACCACGTCGAACGGCCGCAGGAGGTGTTCATCTGCTACTCGGAGCTGCGCAGCCTCGAGCCCGACAACCTCGCCGCGGTGGTGGCGATGCGGCGCGACTACGAGCGCAAGCTCGGCGACATCCTCGACCACGGCTGCGCCACCGGCGAGTTTCGGCTCGCCGACACCCGGATGGCGACGCTCGCGATCCTCGCCATGCTGTCGGGGATCTGCACCTGGTACAAGCCGAACGGCCGGCTCTCGACGACGGCCTTGCAGGAGATCTTCACCGGCATGGTGCTGGCGCTCGCCCGCGGCGAGGAGGCGGCGGTCGCTGCGGCGCCGCCGCGACGGCGCGGGGCCCTGCGGGCGGGAGTGGGGTAGGGCGCGGCCGCGCGCTAGAGCCCGCACGACGCGATCGATGGATTTCCTCCCGTTCACGACCTCAGGATGACGTCGCGGGTGGGAGAGACAAGCCCGCTGCGGTGCTGCACGTCGTTGCCCATCTCACAGGCCCCGGAGGGCAACGACGCCACCGGATCCGATGCCGTGAGGGCAAGGCCTCCGCGATCGCACGCGAATCGCTCCAAGCGATGACAATCTACACCGACCGTTCACGACCGCGCCCCTAGGTCCGGCGAGACATCCGGCAAGGACCGGATCCGGAGTGGCCGTCCCATGTTCGTGCTCACCCTTCCCCGCAAGTTCGCCCTGCTGATCGCGCTCGCGACCTTGAGCCTGGCCGCGCTCGGCGGGATCGCGCTCACCTACCAGTACGAGGCGATGGTGGCGCAGCGCATCGAGCGCCTGTCCCTCATCACCGAGGCTGCGGCCAACGTCGTCGAGCGCTACCGGAAGAAGGCGGCGGCGGGCGAGGTGAGCGAGGCCGCGGCCCGCGAGGCGGCGCTCGCCGACATCGCGGCGATGCGGCACGGGCGCGACACCTACCTGTTCGTCAACGACGCCGCCGGCACCGTGATCGCGCATCCCTCCGCGAAGGTGGTCGGCCGCAACCTCATGGGCGCCACCGACCCGAGCGGGTTCCGGTACGTCGCCGACGTCATGCCCCGGGCGGCGCGGGACGGGGCGGCGACGTTCCGCTACGCCTGGGTCCCGGAGGGCGAGGCGGCGGCGGTGCCGAAGGTCGGGCTGTTTCGCTTCTACGCGCCGTGGGGCTTCTATATCGGCGTCAGCGAGCATGTCAGCGACCTGCGGGCGATGATCGTCGCCCAGGTGGAGCGCCTCGCGCTCGCCGGCCTCGTCATCGTGCTCGTGCTCGGCGCCGCCTCGTTCCGGATCGTCCGCTCGGTGGTGCGGCCGATGGAGTCCTTGCGCACCGCGATGACCGCCCTCTCGGAAGGGCGCACCGACCTGGCGGTGCCGGAGGCCGGGCGGCGCGACGAGGTCGGGGCGATGGCCCGCGCCGTGCTGGTCTTCCGCGACCATGCGATCGAGCGCGAGCGGCTGCAGGGCGAGAGCGAGGCCGAGGCACTGCGCCGGATGCGCCGCGCCGCTGCCCTCAACGACCTGATCCAGGGCTTCGAGGCCGCGATCACCGGCGTGGCCGCCACGGTGACGACCGCGGCGGGCGAGCTGCGCGGCACCGCCCAGGCCATGACGGCGACCGCGGCCCAGACCGCCGCGCAATCGACCGCAGTGGCCGCCGCCGCCGAGGAGGCATCCTCCAACGTCGGCACCGTCGCGGCGGCGGCCGAGGAACTCGGCGCCTCCGTCCAGGAGATCGGCCGCCAGGTCGACGGCTCGGCGCGCCTCGCCCAGGCCGCGGTCATGGAGGCCGGGCAGACCGCGCATCAGGTCCGCGCGCTGACCGAGGCCACCGCCCGCATCGGCGACGTGGTCGGGCTGATCTCGTCGATCGCCGCGCAGACCAACCTGCTCGCCCTCAACGCCACCATCGAGGCCGCCCGCGCCGGTGCGGCCGGCCGCGGCTTCGCGGTGGTGGCCGCCGAGGTGAAGGAACTCGCCGGCCAGACGGCGCGCGCGACCGAGGAGATCACCAGCCAGATCGCGGCGATCCAGGCCTCGACCGGCCAGGCGGCCGGCGCGATCAGCGGGATCACGGCGCGGATCGAGGAGATCTCGGGTGTCGCGACCTCGATCGCGGCGGCGGTGGAGCAGCAGGGCGCGGCGACCCGGGAGATCGTGCGCAACATCGCCCAGGCGGCGTCCGGCACCGGCGAGGTGACGGGTAACATCGCCGGGGTGGCGGGGGCGGCGGAGGAGACGGGGGCGGCGGCGAGCCGGGTCCTGGTCTCGGCCTCGGATCTGTCGCGCCAGTCCGAGGCGATCTCGTCCGAGGTCGAGCGCTTCCTGGCGCAGGTCCGGGCGGCCTGATGGCCACGGGGGCGGCTCCCGGCCGCCCCTCAGCCCTCGAACATCACCTCGAGATGGACCGGGAACGGCGTGCCCTGCTGGTCGATCCGCCCGCGCGGGCCCTCGGCACGGCGCAGGGACCGGCGGGCGAGGAGGGGCTTGAGCAGGCCGGGCAGGGTCGCGCGGTTGAGGTGCGCCCCGAAGCAGAGATGCAGGCCGTGGCCCCACAGCATGTAGGTGTCCCAGGGCCGGTCGATGCGGAAGCGGCCGGGCTGCGGCACCGCGAGGGGGTCGAACATCGCCGAGAGGTTGGCGGCGAACACCATCGTGCCCTCCGGGATGCGGCGGGCGCGCAGGGTGCCGCCGGCCACCGTCGCGTCGCGCATCGCCCGGCGGTAGATCACCGGGTTGAGCGGGCGGAAGCGCAGGGCCTCGAACACGTGGCCGGCGACGCCGTCGTCGTCGCCGGCCCGCGCCGCCTTCTGGGCGCCGGCGAGCGCCGCCGGCCGGTCGAGCAATTCGTCGAGGGCCAGGGTCGCGGCGGCCGAGGTCGTCGGCAGCTCCCCGATCAGGAGGCCGATCAGGTTGTCGCGGATGGCGCGGTCGTCCAGGCCCGGCGTGCCCGAGGCCTGGAGCGCCAGGCAGCGGCCGAGGACGTCGTCGCGGGTCTCGCCCGAGGCCTTGCGGGCCGCGATGTGCCCGCCGAGCCAGTCGCGGAAGGAAGCGGCGGCGGAGGCCGCCTTCGCGTCGAGGGCGGGGTCGGCCTGGAGGTCGAGGAAGAGGTACCAGAACAAGGTCGTGGTCCAGTCGACCATCTCGGCCCGCGACGGGCCGGGCGTGCCGAAGTAATGGTCGAGGAGGCCGGCGGCGACCGGAAGCGTCAGCGCCTGCGGTACGTCGATCCTCCCGCCCGCGGCCGCGACGCGGCTTAGCGCCTCCCGGGCGACGAACGGCGCCACCACTGCCGGCACGTCCTCGCGCCGGACCACCAGCCGCATGGCGGAGACGTCGCGGGTGTAGCGCGGCGTATCCTGCATGCCGAGGAAGAAGTTCTCGCCGTCGGTGATGGCCTTCATCCGCGGCCCGTAGACGACGCCGAAATCGTCGTCGCGCGACAGGACGTCGATCACGTCGTCGCGCCGGGTCACGATCGCGGTGCCGGAATTGGCGTAAGCCGCGACGAGGACGGTGCCGAACCGCAGGTTGGGCTGGACGAGGCGCAGAACCGCGAAGACCCGGCGCTGCCCGACCGGCGAGGCGAAGAGCGCGGCGAGACGCGCGCCGACCGGGCCGGAGCCGCGCGAGATGGCCGCTGCGGCCTCCCCCGCGAGCAGGAGCGCGGCGCCGAGTCCCTCGCCCACGAGGAGCAGGCGCCGCCAGAGCATGACCGGAAGGTTGAGGAGCCACATGGCGGCCTCAGGTCGGGTCGGTGATGCCGGTGCCGATCAGGCGCAGGGCCGTCATGCTCGGCACGAAGAAGTAGTCGCCGCCGCGGGGCTCCACGAGCTGGGGGATCCGGCCGCACAGGAAGGGCAGCCGGCCGCCCTTCGGGTCGACCGGGATCACGAGCTTCGCATCCTGCGCCAGATCGCGGCTCGGCGGATGGTTGCCGATCACCGGGCAGGTGTCGCTGCCGACGTTGAAGTCGAGCCCGTACTGCATCCATTGCTGCTGCACGAACTCGAACTGGCGAAACAGGTTGGCGCAGAGCGCCAGGAAGATGATGCCCTGCTCGCCCGCATCCGTGCCGCTGCCGCCCTGGTCCGGCCCGCCATAGGGCAGGCCGCGGCGCAGGATGCGGCGGCGGTTGACCAGCGCCGAGCCGTCGCCGCTCTTCGGATGCGGGTCGAGCATGTCGCGCGGGTTGGCCCGGCGCATGTGCGCGGCGACCGGGCAGGTCGTGCCGGCGAGGTCGTCGCGGTAGGTGAAGTCGGTGTAGCGCAGGGCGAGGGCGGCGAGCTTCGGCTTGTCGTCGGCCGCCCGGGCT
Source organism: Methylobacterium nonmethylotrophicum (assembly GCF_004745635.1). Lineage (GTDB taxonomy): Bacteria > Pseudomonadota > Alphaproteobacteria > Rhizobiales > Beijerinckiaceae > Methylobacterium > Methylobacterium nonmethylotrophicum. The sequence goes on from NZ_SRLB01000004.1 coordinate 297,065, forward strand.
TCGGCGAGGGCCGCCTGGAAGGCCTGCCAGTCGGCATGGGTCGGTGCCGCCTGGAGCGGGATCCCGTCCTCCCAGCGCCCGACGAGCTTGGCGCGCAGGGTCGCCTCGGCCTCGGCCGGCGGGATGCCGTGGATGGCCGCGTAGGCCTGCCCCTGGTCGCGGATATAGGCGGCGAAGCTCGCGACGTTCTCGTGCAGCTTGCGATAGGCCATGAACGTGCCGTTGCGGCTGAACTCGATCGGCATCGCCGCGCCGGGGATCTCCTGCGCCTCGTCCGGGTAGCCGAGCAGGAACTCGCCGGTGGCGAGCGGCGCCCAGGTCCGGTCCGGCATCAGCTTGCCGCCGCCGACCACCCGCAGCCGCTCCGCCCCGGCCGGGAACTGGCCCTCGAAGACGGGGTCGCCGAAGCCGTCGGAGAGCCCGAAATGCTCCTTGTTGGTCGGGACGGGGCCGTCCTCGCCCGGGCGCAGCACCGCGGACATCTCCTGGAAGTCCGCCCCGTCCGGCCCGGTGCCGGGCAGGAGCACGACCTCGCCGCCCGAGGCCGCGCAGAGGTCCCGCAGGGCTTTCGTCTCGTCCTCGAGCTCCGCGACCGGGGTGCCGTCGCGGTTCATCTGCGCGTTCAGCATCACCAGGATGTGGACGCGGGTGTCGCCGGTCGAGTCGCGCCAGACCGCGTCGCGCCGGTCCAGGAACCGATCGTCGCCGAGGATCTCGGCCCGCTGCGCCATGCCGTCGATGAACTCGTCCGGCATGCCGCGCAGGGTGCGGACCGGCACCCCGAGGGCGAGGAGGCCGCGGAACGTGAAGGCGAGGTTGAGGGTCACCTTCGGCTTGCGAAGCGTCACCGCGCCCGGATAGTCGTCCTGCCTCGCGGCGCGGGCCACGTCCTTGACGCGCGGGGCACGGGTGCGCAGCAGCGCCTCGCCCCGGTGCGGATCGTGCCAGCGCGCCGCCGTGGTGACGCGCGGGCGCAAGGCCTCCACGAAGGCGCGGCCCTGCTTGCCGTCGCCGCGCACGGTCAGGAAGAAGGCGCGGGCCTTGGGGAAGCCCTGGCGGCCATAGGCCCGCAGGATGCCGCCCTGGATGTCGGCGAGGTCGAGGAGGGTCGTCATGGCCGTGATGTCCCGGGCGGGAGTGCCGGCCGGCCCGAGACGTGCCGGCCGCAAGGGCGGGGTCGTGGCGCTAAGCAGAATGTCATGGCGCAACTCTGCCTAAGCTCTTGTTTTTGCATCATTTTCATTGGCGCGATCCTTCGGTTCGCCGCCGAACCGGTGACCACGTCGGCACCGGTCGCTCGCGACCGGCGGAATGATGCTTAGCTGCCGATCACGCCGGGGTTCTGCGTCGGCCCCTCGAGGTCCCGGGGCCGATGGGTGGCCAGGAACTGGCGGAAGGCCGCGCCGAGCGCCTGCGGCGCCGCACCCTGGTGGTCGATCGCGAAGCGGGTGAAGGCCTGCTGGAGGTAGAGGGCCTTGAGGACGTGACGCAGGCTCGCATCCGGCGCCGCCGGCAGGGGCCGGGCGCCATGGAGCATCACGATCCCCACATCGACCGCGAGGCCGGCGAGGCCGAGGACCAGCGCCAGGACCAGCCCGGTCGGCCAGCTCACGCGGTGGAGGAGGGCCGCGATGACCGGCAGCGCGACGCCGATCAGCGGCAGGGCGACCAGCAGCGCCCGGGACAGCGACGGCAGCTGCGGCGGGCCGATCCAGTAGTCGTTGAACGGCATCGTCGTCTCGACCTGGCAGGGCAGGAGGAAGTCGGCGAAGCTGCGGGCGTCGCGCACGGCGGAAAAGCCGTAGCAGAAGCGGAACACCGCCTCGAGCTCCCGCGGCATCAGGGTCCAGAGCTCCTCGCAGTAGCGTCGCGGCTCGTTCGCGCCGGCCTGCGGGTCGAAGTCAATCATCACCAGGAGGTAGGGGCAGGCGAGGACGTCGTTCGGCTGCGCCGCCAGCAGGTCGGTCCCGTGCAGGGCGTCCGCCACGGCGTCGCTGTGATCGCGCCCGTTGAAGAACGGCTGGTCGAGCATGACCAGCCGAGCGAAATGCGTGCGCAGGGAGCGGGCGAAGGGGCTCTGGATCCCGACCGTCACCGCCTCCGGCGATTGCAGGGCGGTCGGCAGGGTCTCGAGCGCCTCGCGCACCATGTGGACGGGGGAGCTGCGCAGGCCCTCGTGCTCGACGATGACGTCGTTCTTGATCGGCACGATCGCGGTGAAGAAGTAGTGGCCGCCGTCGAGGTTCGGCATGTCAGCGCTCCTTGCCGCGGCCGTCCCTGCCGCTGCCCCGTGTGCGGCCCCTGAGCAGGGCGTCGACCATCGCCCGGACCGCCGCGGACTGGTCGGCACCGGGCGCGGCCTCGGCCGTCTGGAGGCTCGCCGTGGCGGGCGCCGGCGCCACGACCTGCGCCGGGGGCGGGCCGCTGCCGTCCCGGCCCCAGCGCTCCCGCACCATGGCGCAGCGGTGCAGGTCGGCGATCGCGGTGTCGCGGCTCGCGACCGGCCCGTAGCCCGGGGCGCCGAGGCAGCCCTGGTTCCCGGTGAGCACCTTGCGGAAGGCTGCCGCGACCGCGGCGTCGTCGCCGTCCGGCTTCACCGCCCGCAGGGCGGCGGCGAGCTGCAGCGCCAGCTTGATGTCGCGCTGGCCGCTGCCGGGCGTGGCGTTGTAGTAGTAGCCGGTATCGATCTGGTTCGCCCGGATGTAGGACTTGAACGGTGAGATCGGGATCGAGTTCGGATACTTGGTGCTGCCGTACCAGAAGAGGTCGAGGCCGTTGGGGATGCCATCCGCGAAGGCGTCGATGTACTGGTCCCAGGTGCCGTTGAAGTTGCTGCAGAACAGCATGTAGTCGTTGGCGAGGGTCTGCCGCGGCTGGCCGCGGCTCGGCCACTGGTCGCGCCGGATGATGACCCAGCGGGCGAAATGGATCAGCGACAATCCGAGCAGTCCCGACAGGGTGCCCGGAAAAGCCCGCGCCACCATGAAGATGAAGCGGTTCAGCCAAGTCCATCGCGGCCTGATCGGCGTCACGACGTTCATGCCATAGGCTTTGCCGGCCACGTTCGACATGAGCCCGCCCCTGCTTCGTACTGAGACACTAGCACAGCCTGAAGCGACATCAACGCGATGCGATGCACGGCATGATGGAAAAATCGCGGTCCAGAACCGGACGGCGCAGCGGCGGGCGATGCTCTGGTATCGCACGGGACAAGTTGCGGGCTGTCCGTGACGAGGCGGCGAATGTCGCCGCCCCGGATTGAAAAAGTATTTTCCATGCGCACGACTCGACTGTGCGCGAGGCCGACGGCCGGGGCGAGGTCCCGCCCGCCGCGTCAGCCGACCGGGCGCTCGTCGGCGATGACCTTGCCGTCGTTGGGCAGGCTGCCGGGGGCGACGAGCTCGACCGTGCCGCGCAGCTTCGTCACCGTCCGCAACGTCTCGGACACGGCCTCCGCCAGGGCGGCCTCGGCGGAGGCGCTCTCGGCCCGCAGGGTCATCGCGTCGGCCTCGTCGGCCCGGGTCACCACCAGGCGCAGGCGGCCGAGATCCGGGTGCCGCCGGGCGATCTCGGCGACCTGCTCGGGGCGCACGAACATGCCCTTCACCTTGGCGGCCTGGTCGGCCCGGCCCATCCAGCCGCGGATGCGGCCCCCGGGCAGAGCCGCCGTGAGGTCGCCGAGGGCGTAGCGGATCAGCGGCCGGTCGAGGTCGAGCACCGTGACGACGATCTCGCCGACCTCGCCCTCCGGCACCGGGTCGCCGGTGCCCGGCCGCACGATCTCGAGGATCACACCGTCGCCGACGCGCAGGCCGGGTTCCCCCGGCGTCTCGTAGGCGATGAAGCCGACATCGGCGGTGGCGTAGGCCTGGGCTGCCGCGATGCCGCGCTCCCGGAACTCGGCCTGGAGCGAGGGCGGGAAGGCGGCGCCCGAGACCAGCGCCTTGACGAGCGACGACACGTCCCGCCCGGCCTTCTGGCCGGAATCGAGCAGCACCTTGAGGAAGTCCGGCGTGCCGACATAGCCGGCAGGCCGGTAGGCCTCGATCAGGTCGAGCTGCTGCTCGGTGTTGCCGGGCCCGGCGGGAATCACCGCGCAGCCCAGCGCCCGCGCGGCGGTGTCGAAGATGAACCCGCCCGGCGTCAGGTGGTAGCCGAAGGTGTTGAGCACCACCTCGCCGGGCCGGAACCCGGCGGCGGCGAGCGCCGGCGCGCCGCCCCACGGATCCTCGCCCGAGCGCTGCGGCTCGAAGATCGGGCCCGGCGAGGTGAACAGGCGGGGAAACCCGCCCGCGACCCCCGGCACGAAGCCGCCGAAGGGCAGGGCCTCGCGCTGGCGCGCCGGCATCTCGCCCTTGCGCAGGACCGGCAGGCGGGCCAGCGCCGCCCGGTCTGTCACGGCCGCGGGATCGATGCCGGCGAGGTGGGCCGCGTAGGCGGGCGCCCGCAGGGCGGCCGCGAGGGCCGCCGGCAGGCGCGCGAGCAGGGCGGATTCGGGGGTGGCGGAGGCGTGGGCGTCGTCGTGGGGCATGGTGGGGCGTCCTTCCGGTATGGCCTGCCCGCGCGTTGGTCGCGCGGTGCGTCAGGCTGGGAATCGGTGAATACCGATCTTGGTGAAAGGGCCGGCGATTGCGGCACAGGTCGCCGCTTGCATCGTGGGCAGAGTCTCTGGAAGCGCGTCCTCAGAGTGCCGTTCCGACATGCCGCGCGTCCTCCAACATCCCGAATGCGCCGCGCGGTTCTCGACGCTGCCCGATGCGGCGGCGTTCGCCCAGATCGCCAAGAGGATCGATCGGCTCGCGCTCGGGATCCCGGGCGACGTGGCGCCGGTCGCCGCGTCCTGACATCGCGCATCGCCGTCGCGAACAATCCTGGCTCGCAAGGTCAGACCGGCGATGCGCTCCCCCCGAGCGTCACAGGCCGAGGCGATCGAGGTCACGCAGATCCTGCATCAGGTCCGCGTCATCGTGATCGGTGTACACGCCACGCTCCTTCAGAAAGGCGTCGAGCATCGTCCGGGTGCCGAAGCCGAGGCGGCGGCGCAGTTCGGGCGGGGTCAGCAGCCCGGCCCGGAATTCTTCGACGGCGCAGTCTTCCAGAGCACGCCGAGCCGGCTTGTCCCCGTCGGCTCCCATCTGCCGCGCCTCACCCCAGCCGCGCCAGCAGCCGCTCCGCCCGGCGCAGGTGCGGGCGGTCGAACATCTCGCCGTCGATCCCGACCACGCCGACGCCCGGCGCCGCCGCGAAGGCGGCCACGACCGTCCGCGCCTGGGCGACCGCGGCTGGCGTCGGCGTGAAGGCCTCGTTGATCACCGGGACTTGCGCCGGATGGATCGCCATCTTGCCGGCAAAGCCGTCGCGCCGCGCCGTGCGGCACTCGCGGGCGAGGCCCTCGAGATCGCGGAAATGGGCGTTGATGGTGTCGATGGCGTCGACCTCCGCCGCCGCCGCCGCCATCAGGGTGAGGTTGCGGGCCAGCTGGAACGGCGCGCTCCAGGCGCCGTCCTCGCCCCGGTTGGTCTCCGCGCCGAGATCGGCCGAGAGGTCCTCCGCCCCCCAGGTGACGCCGGCGAGCCGCGGGCTCGATCCCGGCAGGCTCTGGAGCGCGAACACCGCCCGCGCCGTCTCGGTGGCGATCGGCAGGATGCGGGTCGCGCCGTCGGGGAGCCCGTGCTCGGCCTCGTGCACCGCGAGGCGCGCGCCCAGCGCCGCGACGGACGGGCCGCCCTCGGCCTTCGGCAGCATGATCCCGTCGGGGGCGTGCGGCATCACCGCCGCGAGGTCGTCGTCGGTGAGCCCCGTGTCGAGCGCGTTGACGCGGACGTAGAGCTTCGGCCGCCCGGCCTGCTGCCGCATCCGGGCCAGGAACGCGGCGGCGACCTCGCGCGCCTTCGGCTTCTCTGCCAGCGCGACCGAATCCTCGAGGTCGAGGATCAGGGCGTCGGCCCCGACCTCCAGGCCCTTCTCCTGCTTGCGGGGGGAATCGCCGGGCACGAACAGCAGGGAGCGCATGGTCAGGCCTCCTGGGCGGGGCGCTTGCGCATCATCGCCTGGCGGCGGCACTCGGCGACCAGCGTCCCGTCCTGCTTGTAGGCGCGGTGGACGAACTCGACGATGCCGGCGGTCGGCCGCGAGCGCGACTCGCGCTTGGCCACCACCTCGGTCGTCACGCTCACCGTGTCGCCCTCGAACAGGGGCGCGGGAAAGCGCGTCTCGGTCATGCCGAGATTGCCGATCGTGGTGCCGACCGTGGTGTCGTTGACCGAGATGCCGATCATCAGGCCGAGGGTGAACAGCGAGTTCATCAGCGGTCTGCCCCACTCCGTCTCGGTGGCGCAGAAATGCGCGTCGATGTGGAGCGGCTGCGGGTTGAGGGTCATGTTGGAGAACAGCATATTGTCCATCTGCGTCACCGTGCGGGTGAGGCGATGACGCAACGTGGCGCCGACCTCGAAATCCTCGAAGTACAGCCCGCCGCGCGGGTGGGTCGAAGCGGGAATCGTGCTCACGCGGCGTCCTCCGTGGTCAGGGTGATCAGGCGGGCACCCTCGGCGACCTGCTGGCCGGCCTCCGCCGCCACCTCGGCGATCGTGCCGTCGCTCGGGGCGGTCAGCGCGTGCTCCATCTTCATCGCCTCGACCACCGCGAGGCGCTGGCCGCGCACCACCTTCTCGCCGGGGGCGACCAGCACGGCGACGAGGCGGCCATGCATCGGCGCCTTGATGGTGCCGCCCTGGTCGATGTGGTCGAGATCGACCGCGAAGGGATCGGGCAGCGAGAGCGCGGTCTGGCGGCCTTCGGAGAGGACCAGCACGCCGCTCGGTGCGTCGATCACCGCGAGGGCGGCGGGATCCGGGCCCTCGGCGCCGTAGACCACATCGAGGCCGGAGGCGCCCCAGCGCAGAGCGGCCTCCGCCGGCTCGCCTTCGAGCACGAACGGGAAGGTCTGGCGGCGGGGCCCGCCGAGCTGGAACCCGTCCGCCGCGTCCCAGGGCGAGCCGGTCCCGGCCGGGCGCTCGCGCGCCACCAAGGCCCGGAGACCGGCCCGGATCGCGGCGTCGCGGTGGGGGCTCGGAGCGGTGAGGGCGGACAGGTCGCGGTCGATGAAGCCGGTGTCGAAGCGGCCCTCGCGGAAGTCGGGCGCCTCGGCGAGCGCCTTGAGGAAGGCGACGTTGGTCTTCGGCCCCGCCACCACGGTGCGGCCGAGCGCCCCCGCCAGGCGATCCAGGGCTTCCGTACGGGTCGCCCCGTGGGCGATCACCTTGGCGATCATCGGGTCGTAGAACGGCGTCACCCGGTCGCCCGCCCGCACGCCGGTATCGACCCGGATGCCCTCGCCCGAAGGCAGGTCGAGCGCCCGCAGGGGACCCGTCGAGGGCAGGAAGCCGTGATCCGGGTCCTCGGCGTAGAGCCGCGCCTCGACGGCGTGTCCGTGGATGGTCAGATCGTCCTGGGTCGCCGGCAGCGGCTCGCCGGAGGCCACCCGGAACTGCCATTCGACGAGGTCGTGGCCGGTGATCGCCTCAGTCACCGGGTGCTCGACCTGGAGCCGGGTGTTCATCTCCATGAACCAGAAGCCGTCGGGTTTCAGGCCCTCGCGGCCGTCGGCGATGAACTCGACCGTGCCGGCGCCGACATAGCCCACCGCCTTCGCGGCCTCGACGGCGGCCCGGCCCATGGCGGCGCGGACCGCGTCGGGCATGCCGGGGGCGGGGGCCTCCTCGATCACCTTCTGGTGGCGGCGCTGGAGCGAGCAGTCGCGCTCGAACAGATGGACGGCGTTGCCGTGGGCATCGCAAAAAACCTGGATCTCGACGTGGCGCGGAGCCAGAACGTATTTCTCGACCAGCACGCGCGGGTCGCCGAAGGCGTTTTGCGCCTCGCGCTGGGCGGAGGCGAGGGCATCGGCGAAGGCCGCCGGCCCCTCGACCCGGCGCATCCCCTTGCCGCCGCCGCCGGCCACCGCCTTGATGAGGACGGGATAGCCGATCGCCGCGGCCTCGGCGGCGAGGAAGTCGGGCTCCTGGCGGGCGCCGTGATAGCCCGGCACCACCGGCACGCCGGCCTTGGCGACCAGCGCCTTGGCGGCGTCCTTGAGGCCCATGGCGCGGATCGCCGAGGCGGGCGGGCCGACGAAGACGATGCCGGCCTCCGCGCAGGCCTCGGCGAAGTCCGGCCGCTCCGACAGGAAGCCGTAGCCCGGATGGATGCACGCCGCCCCGCTCGCCCGCGCCACGTCCAGGATGCGGTCGATGCGCAGATACGAGTCGGCGGCCTGGGCCGGGCCGATCGGGTGCGCCTCGTCGGCGAGCGCGACATGCATCGCGTCGCGGTCGGCCTCGGAATAGACCGCGATGGTGCGCATCCCGAGGCGCCTGGCGGTGCGGATCACCCGGCAGGCGATCTCGCCGCGATTGGCGATGAGGACGGAGGCGAGGCGGCGGTGGGTCATGGCAGTCTTACATCCGGAACAGGCCGAACCGGGTCTCCGGCACCGGCGCGTTGAGGCAGGCCGAGAGGGAGAGGCCGAGCACCCGGCGCGTCTCCTCCGGCAGGATGATGCCGTCGTCCCACAGCCGCGCAGTGGCGTAGTAGGGCGAGCCCTCCTCCTCGAACCCGGCGCGGATCGGCGCCTTGAACGCCTCCTCGTCTTCCGGGCTCCAGGTGCCGCCGCCGGCCTCGATGTTGTCGCGCCTGACGGTCGCCAGCACGCTCGCGGCCTGCTCGGCGCCCATCACCGAGATGCGCGAGTTCGGCCAGGCGAACAGGAAGCGCGGCGAGTAGGCGCGGCCGCACATGCCGTAATTGCCCGCGCCGTAGGAGCCGCCGACGATCACGGTGAGCTTCGGCACCGCGGCGGTGGCGACGGCGGTGACGAGCTTCGCGCCGTTCTTGGCGATGCCGCCGGCCTCGACCTCGCGCCCGACCATGAAGCCCGAGATGTTCTGCAGGAAGACCAGCGGGATGCGCCGCTGGCAGCACAATTCGATGAAGTGCGCGCCTTTCAGTGCGCTCTCCGAGTAGAGGATGCCGTTATTGGCGAGGATCCCGACCGGCATGCCGTGGAGGCGGGCGAAGCCCGTGACCAGCGTGGTGCCGTAGAGCCGCTTGAACTCGTCGAAGTCCGAGCCGTCGACGAGGCGGGCGATCAGCTCGCGGGCGTCGTACTGCTTGCGCAGGTCGACCGGCACCAGGGCATCGAGGTCGTCGGCCGCATAGGCGGGCTCGGCGGAGGCCGTGATGTCGAGATCCGGGCGCTTGACGGTGTTGAGGCCCCCGACGATGCGGCGCAGGATCGCGAGGGCGTGGGAATCGTCGGTGGCGTAATGATCGGCGACGCCCGACAGGCGGGCGTGGACGTCGGCGCCGCCGAGATCCTCCGCGCTCACCACCTCGCCGGTCGCGGCCTTCACGAGAGGGGGGCCGCCGAGGAAGATCGTGCCCTGGCGGCGCACGATCACGCTCTCGTCCGACATCGCCGGCACGTAGGCGCCGCCGGCGGTGCAGGAGCCCATCACGCAGGCGATCTGCGGGATGCCGGCGGCCGACATCTGCGCCTGGTTGTAGAAGATGCGGCCGAAATGCTCGCGGTCGGGAAACACCTCGGTCTGCTGCGGCAGGTTGGCGCCGCCGGAATCGACGAGGTAGAGGCAGGGCAGGCGGTTCTGGGCTGCGATCTCCTGCGCCCGCAGGTGCTTCTTGACCGTCAGGGGATAGTAGGTGCCGCCCTTGATGGTGGCGTCGTTGCAGACCACCATCACCTCGCGGCCCGCCACCCGGCCGATGCCGGTGATGATTCCGGCGGCGTGGATGTCGTCGCCGTACATCCCGTGTGCGGCCAGGGCCCCGAGCTCCAGGAAGGGCGAGCCCGGATCGAGCAGGCGTAAGACCCGGTCGCGCGGCAGCAGCTTGCCGCGGGCGACGTGGCGCTCCCGGGCGCGCTCCGGGCCGCCGGCGGCGGCCTTGGCGCGGTGCGCCTTCAGGGCCGCGCGCAGCTCGCTCCAGGCCACGCGGTTCTGCTCCGCCGCCCCGGAGGCGAGGTCGGCGCTGGTGGGGATGACCGGCATCGGCTTTAGGACCTCAGAGCCTGTGTAAGCGGCTTAATCCGACGAGAGCTGCAGATCATTCGGCGTCTCCGACCCTCTCACCTCATCCTGAGGTGCCCGCGAAGCGGGCCTCGAAGGAGGCCTCCAGGTATCGCCGAGATCACTGGAGGCCTCCTTCGAGGCTCACTGCGTTCGCACCTCAGGATGAGGTCAGTTGCTGGGAAAATGGCTCAAGCAGGCTTTCAGGCGGACTTGGCGAAGAGCTCGCGGCCGATCAGCATCCGGCGGATCTCGCTGGTGCCGGCGCCGATCTCGTAGAGCTTGGCGTCGCGCAACAGGCGCCCGGTCGGGTAGTCGTTGATGTAGCCGTTGCCGCCGAGCAGCTGGATCGCGTCCAGCGCGCACTGCGTCGCCCGCTCGGCGGCGTAGAGGATCGCGCCGGCGGCGTCCTCGCGGGTGGTCTCGCCACGGTCGCAGGCCTGGGCCACGGCGTAGACATAGGCCTTGGCGGCGTTGGTCGCGACGTACATGTCGGCGAGCTTGCCCTGGACGAGCTGGAACTCGCCGATCGGCTGCCCGAACTGCTTGCGCTCGTGCACGTAGGGCATCACCACGTCGAGGCAGGCCTGCATGATGCCGAGCGGTCCGGCGGCGAGCACCGCGCGCTCGTAGTCGAGGCCCGACATCAGCACGTTGACGCCGCGGCCGACCTGGCCGAGCACGTTCTCCTCCGGGATCTCGCACTCCTCGAACACCAATTCGCAGGTATCCGAGCCGCGCATGCCGAGCTTGTCGAGCTTCTGGGCGGTGGAGAAGCCCTTCATGCCCTTCTCGACCAGGAAGGCGGTGATGCCGCGGGGGCCCGCCTGCGGGTCGGTCTTGGCGTAGACCACCAGCGTCTCGGCGACCGGACCGTTGGTGATCCACATCTTCGAGCCGGTCAGCACGTAGCGGTCGCCCTTCTTCTCGGCGCGGGTGCGCATCGACACCACGTCCGAGCCGGCGCCCGGCTCAGACATCGCGAGCGCCCCGACATGCTCGCCGGAGATGAGCTTGGGCAGGTATCGGCGCTTCTGCGCCTCCGAGCCGTTGCGGCGGATCTGGTTGACGCAGAGGTTCGAATGCGCGCCGTAGGACAGGCCGACCGAGGCCGAGGCCCGCGACACCTCCTCCATCGCCACGCAATGGGCGAGGTAGCCGAGGCCGAGGCCCCCGTACTCCTCCTCGACCGTGATGCCGTGGAGGCCGAGCGCCCCCATCTCGGGCCAGAGGTCGCGCGGGAAGGTGTTGGTGCGGTCGATCTCCTCGGCCCGCGGCGCGATCCTGTCCTGCGCGAAAGAGCGCACGCTGTCGCGGATCGCCTCGGCGGTCTCGCCCAGGCCGAAATTGAACTCACGCACGGCGTTCGGGATCATCGCGCCCTCCCTGGATTTTCTCCATTCATACGAACGATCGTTTTTTAATTCAAGCCTGTCCGGTCACGATCGCGAGGCGTCACCGCGCGGTCGTGGGTTGGACAGCGAGCGGCCGGGCCGACTCGATCCTGCGACGGGACGCGTGGAAGCCGGAGGGGCAGCAGGCCCGGCGCCCGGCAGCCGGCGCGGGCGATCAGGCCTCCCTCGTCACGGCGCGAGCCGGCCGAGAGCCGACGCGGAACGCCCGGCCTCCGATCTGTTCCATCGAGTCGCGCGGATGGCCCGCGCCGGTCCGGAATCGGGCGACGATTCGCGCGGCATCGGCCTCCCGGCCGAGGTTCAAGCCCGAGGTCACCGCATCGGCAGCTTAGGCGGGTACCTCTCGAACGTTGCGAGGTGCTGGGCGGCGGCGGCGGCGAGCGTCGGGTAGTGGATCTGCTTCAGCGGGAGCATCGCGTTCTGCTCTCGCGGGTCGATGTAGAGGTTGTAGATCCTCTCCCCCGATCCCGCGGGAGAGACGGTGGACTGGAACGGGCTCTCGTAGGGGAACGTGTCGGGGCTCGTCACCTCCTGGTGCCGCACCATCAGCTTGTACTCGCCGACGCGCACGCCCATGAAGCTCTGGCCACGCCAGTAGTGCTGCACGCGCCGGGCGCTCTGCCCCGCATCGGCGAGCAGGAATCCGGCCTGGTCGATCCCGTCGATGTAGCGGTCGCTCGGCACGCGCTCTCCCGCACTCGCGAGGGTGAGGCAGGTCACGAACAGGTCCGTGAGGTCGAAGAGACCGTCGGAGACGCGGCCCGGCGCGATCATCCCGGGCCAATGGGCGATCAGGGGCGTGCGGACGCCGCCCTCGTAGGCGGTTCCCTTCGCGCTGCGGAACGGCGTGTAGCCGGTATCGGGGAATGTTTCCGCCATCGGTCCGTTGTCGGACGTGACCACCACGAGGGTGTTGTCGAGCTGCCCCGTCCGCCGCAGGGCCTCGACGACCTGGCCGACCCTGGCATCGAGCTCCTGGATGACGTCCTTGTAGGGATACCGCGCCGGCGAGCGGCCGCTGAACGCGGGATGGGCGTAGTTGTCGAAATGGGCGCCGCGCGTCGCCAGGTACAGGAAGAAGGGCGGATCCTCCTGTTTCCGGGACTCCACGAAGCCGACCGCCCGCTCGGACAGCTTCTCGTCGACGAACCGGATGGTGTCGAGATCGAGCGGGTAGACCGGCTGTCCCGGGCTGCCGGACCGGCCCTCGACGATCGCCATGATCTCGCCCTTGGACGCCCATTCCGTGCGCGCCGGGTCGCTGGCGATCTCCGGGTTGCGCCACGGTTCCCGCCACGCCGTGTAGTCGTCCGACGACGTCAGGATGCCGTAGTAGGCGTCGAAGCCGACATTCTGCGGCTGGGCTCCGGGGCTGGAGCCGAGATGCCATTTCCCGATCGCCTGGGTGGCGTAGCCCGCCTGCTTCAGCAGGGCGGCGAGGGTGACCTCGCCTCCAAGGCCCGCCGTCTTGTCGTTCTCGCCGGGCAGGAAGGGCCTGAGCAGGCCGCTGCGCATCGGGAGGCGGCCGGTGAGCAGGGAGGCGCGTGTCGGGGTGCAGGACGGCTGGGAATAGGCGGAGGTCAGCCGCAGGCCGTCCTGCGCGAGCCGATCGAGGGTGGGCGTCAGCGCACCGACGGCGGCGCCCCCGCCATAGGCGCCGAAATCGCCCCAGCCGACATCGTCCATGAGCACGATGACGATGTTCGGCTTGCGGCCGGTCCGCTGCTGGAGTGAGGCCAGCTTGCGCCGCATCTCCTCCTCCTGCGCCGGGCGCCGGATCGCGGGTTCGCGGTGATCGCTGGTGCGCTCCGCCGTGGCGAGCAGCGGATCGGCCGGGCCGTTCGGCGCATCGGCCGCTCGCGCGACCTCGCCGAACCGGCACAGGCCCCACAGGCCGACCGCCGCCGATCCGGCGAGCCCGATGAAGCTCCGCCGCCCCCGGTCGAGGCCGGGTTCTGACTGCTTGGACACGGAACCCTGCATCATCAATCCCCTCTCCAACAGGCGACCGACCGGGAGCGTTTCGCCCGACCGTGCGCGGCACGCGGGCGCCGGAGCGCCGTTCGATCCTGACGCGCTCTGGCAGCCTCTAGAACCTGACGCTCACGCTGATCGTGCCGGAATTGCCCACGAAGGTGTTCCTCTCGCCGAACTCGCGGTAGTACTTGCCGAGGATCGACACGGGGGTGTCGGCGACCTTGAAGCTGTAGGTGAGGGCGGGCCCGAGTCCGTAGACGCGGGCCCGGTTCGGGCCCAGCCTCGCGCCCGCGCCCGCGTCGTCGGACACCTGCCACAGGCCGTATCCGACGATGCCGAGTTTCAGGTTCGACGAGACCTGCTTGCCGACAGCGAAGTCGACGTGGAGGGCGTCACCCGACTCGTAGCGGGTGGCCGGGTTCTCCCAACTGGTCACGTAGACCGTGGCGACGGATAGATCCCATCCCGTCTGCGGGTCGAAGTAGGTCACGCCGACCTGCGGAGACACGGCCCAGTAGTTGTTGCCGGCATTGATGGTGCGCGCCACGTCGTAGTCGCCGACCGGAAGGTACACCGCGAAGGCTGCGTTCATGTGCCAGCTGCCCGCGTGCCATCCGAGCACGATGGGACTCAGGGCGACATCCCCGATGCCGAAGCGTTCCCCGGCATTGCCGACCGTTCCGAGCGGCGTCTGAAGCTGCCCCTCGAGCGCGATGTTCGGCTGCGCCCAGGACAGCGCCACCCCGTAATTGGCGCCGAGGATCGTCCAGGGCGTGACGAAGGTCGGCCGCACGATGTTGGCGATGACCTGCGTGTCCAGCTGAAGCTGGAGCCGCCCGCTCAGGAGCGTCCGCTCGTTCCGTCCGCCATAGACGTAGATGTCCTCGCGAAGAGACAAGCCCGGTTCCTGGGGCAGGTATCCGGACATGAAGTCCCGGAAGCCCTTGAGATAGGCGCTGGTCCCGCCCTCGAAGGCCTGCGCCCCGCCGCCGAGCGGGAGGATGAGCGCCGCCAGGAGCAAGCGGTACGGGGTGCCGGTCATTCCCCGCATCCACGCCGGACGGACGTTACGGCCTTCAGGCTGGACATCGTGCTCTCCCCGTGCGCCCCAAGACCGTCCGCGACCGACGTCCCGGAGGAACTCGGGAAGGCTCGCGCGAATCGGCAGGACATACAAGCGGTTCGGGGGAATATTTTCACATATCCTCGAGGCCGGCCTCGGTTTGCCGGATGATGCAGCGGAAACCGATATGCGAGGCCGGGCTGTCGACGGGTTGGGCGTGGCGTGCAGCCGGTCGGTAGCGCCGGCAGTAGTTGGCGGCACAGAGATGGGACCCGCCTTTGAGCACCTTGCGGCCGACCCGCGATCCGCCGCCCGGGTCGTAGCTCTCCGCCTCGCTGGCGGCACGGGCCCGCGTCGGTCCGCAGCAGGAGCGCTCGGTCGCGGCCGGCTGGGCCGAGAACCAGTCCTCCGTCCACTCCCAGACGTTGCCGATCATGTCGTACAGGCCGAAATCGTTCGGCGGAAACGATCCAACCGGTGACGTCCCGTCGAATCCGTCCTCCCGGGTGTTCTCGTGGGGAAAGCGGCCCTGCCAGTAATTGGCCATCATCCGTCCGCCCGGCGCGAGCTCGTCGCCCCACGGGTAGATCGTGCCGTCCCGGCCGCCGAGGGCCGCGAACTCCCATTCCGCCTCCGTCGGGAGCGCCTTTCCCGCCCATCGGGCGTAGGCCGCGGCATCGCCGTGGGTAATATGGACCACGGGATGGTCCATGATCGTCTCGATCGTGCTATCGGGGCCGCGCGGGTGGCGCCAATCCGCCCCGAACACGAACTGCCACCAGGCAGGGGATCGCGCACCGGCGGATCCGCCCGGCGACACGAAGACGGCCGATCCCGCTCTCGCCATGTCCGGCGGCATGCCGGGATAGTCGCGCGGATCGGGCGGGACCTCGGCGAAGCTGACATATCCGGTCGCCGCGACGAACTCGGCGAACTGTGAATTCGTGACGGGATGCGCGTCGACCCAGAAGTCTCCGACCGTGGCCCGCCGGACGGGGGCCTCCTCCGGATAGAAGTCGGACGAGCCCATGGCGAAGTCGCGTCCCCGGACGAGCCGCATGCCGATTGTCCGATCCATGCGATGGAGACCCCGTCCCGCGGAACCCGCGCCGCGAGCTTAGAGGGGCCTCGCGCGTCCCAGCAAGCCTGCGTTGCATCTCCCCAGCCGGATCGGTTGCCTTCCGGATCGAACCTCGCCGGTCCGGGCCACGCGCTCTGCTTGCTCGGTGCGGGCGCGCTCGGGGACCCGATCGGTCCTCGCGCCATGCTCACGCACGGCTTACCCGGACACCAGAGCACCAGCGTGTTCGCGCCGCTTCCGGCGGCGGAGGGTCGCACGGCGCCCGGGACCGGTCGCAGGCCTCCGACGACGGCCGCCGGGACGCGGATGCCCCGGCACAGGACTGCGGGCCTAGCCCCGCGCCACCGCCTTCGCGATCCGCGCCGCCGCCGGGCCCGCCGCGGCGGCCTGCGCCGCATTCCGCGCCCGCGCCGCCCGGTGGCTGGCATGGGTGATCGCGACCGCCAGGGCGTCGGCGGCATCGGCCGTGTCGGCGGTGGCCTTCGGCAGGAGGAAGCGCACCATGGCGCCGACCTGGTCCTTCTCGGCATGGCCGGCGCCGACCACGGTCTTCTTCACCAGGTTGGCGGCGTATTCCGCCACCGGCAGGCCGGCGAGCGCCGGCACCAGCAGCGCCACCGCGCGGGCATGGCCGAGCTTGAGGGTCGCCTGCGCGTCCTTGTTGACGAAGGTCTCCTCCACCGCCGCCTCGTCCGGCTGCAGCGTCGCCACGACCTTGGTCAGGCCCTCGTGCAGGGTGCGCAGGCGGGTGGCGAGGTCGTCGTCGCCGTCCGAGGTCACGGTGCCGCTCGCCACGAAGGCGAGGCGGGTGCCCGTGACGGTGATCAGGCCCCAGCCGGTGCGGCGCAGGCCCGGATCGAGGCCGAGGATGCGGATCGGTTCGCTCATCGCCGCTTGGGTGTCCTTGAACGATCGGTGCGGGCGGCGCCCGCAGCATGCCGCGAATCCGTCCCGGCGCGAAGAGCGTCGGGCTTTAGCCGGGAACGCGCCGCGCCGCCACCGCGGGACGTTCCGTGAACAGTCATGCGGCCGACACCCTTGACGAACCGTAGCCGTAGGGAGCGTGGTGGCATCATGTCGCTCGATCTCGCCGCCCTCGTCCCTCCGGGTGTCCTGCCTCTCGATGCGAGATCCTCCACCCTGGTCCTCGCCGCACTGGTCGGCGGGCTGGTGCGCGGCTTCACCGGCTTCGGCTTCGCAATGGTGTTCGTGCCGGTCGCGGCGGCCGCCGTCGGGCCGGCGGCGGCGGTCGGGCTGATCTGGGTCGTCGACGCGCCGTTCTCGCTGTGGTTCGGCGCGCGCTCCGCCCCGCGGGCGACGTGGCGCGAGGTGGTGCCGCTGCTTGTCGGCTCCACCGCGTTCCTGCCGGTCGGCGTCTGGCTCCTCACCCGCCTCGATCCGGACCTCACCCGCTGGATCACCGCCGGGGCGATCCTGCTGGCGCTCGCCGCCCTGGTCTCGGGCTGGCGCTATCGGACCGCGCCCTCGCTGCCGCTCTCGCTCGCGACCGGGGGCGCCTCGGGGCTGGCGAGCGGCTTTGCGGCGCTCGGCGGCATGCCGCTCGCGGTGTTCTGGCTTGCCAGCCAGCGCGCCTCCGCGCCGCAGGTCCGCGACAACCTGATGGCGTATTTCGGCCTTTCGACCCTGGTTTCCGGTGTCGTGTTCACGGCGACCGGGGTGCTGTCGGGCCCCCGCTTCGCCGAGGCCCTGCCGCTGCTCCTGCCCTACGGCCTCGGCCTCGCGGCCGGATCGCACGGCTTCCGCCGCGCCTCCGACCGGGTGTTCCGGGCCGTGGCCTACGGGGTGATCCTGGTTGCGGTCTGCCTGGCTTTGCCTCTCCGCTAAGAGCGCCTAACAGAACCGGTCGATCCGGTGGAGGGTGATGAGGCTGGCCTGGAGGACCGTGAAGGCCTCGTCGATGTCGGGGCGTCGAGCGAAGCGACAGGCTGGGGCGACATCGCTGGGTGGTCGAGCGAAGCCGTGCCTGGTTCAATCGCGCCCGCCGCGTGCCCGTCCGCTACGAACGCCGCGCCGACATCTATGTGGCCTTCACGGTCCTCCAGGCCAGCCTCATCACCCTCCACCGGATCGACCGGTTCTGTTAGGCGCTCTAAGCCCGAACGGGTTCGTGCCGACAGGCGCCAGCCGCTGATGCGAAGGCGCCAGGATATGACCCGGTGGTGGAAACGGTTGATCGAGCGGGGCCCCGATCGGCGCCCCGTCAAGGACCCGAATTCCGTCGTCCGGCGCCTGTCGGGGCGCATGTCTCGCACCGTGCGACGACCGCAGACCGCAGCGGATCACAGCCCTGCGATGCTTCGGATGTCGCAAGGGAGGCCGATGATGACCGCACCCTGAACGGCATGGCGTCGAGGGCCTTCCGATTCACGGCGGAGCCTTAGACGGCGAACGGCGTGCCGCCGGCGCCCCGCGAAGGCGACGGGGAAGCGTGGCCCTGCGGATCGATCACGCGCGCGAAGGCGGGCCTCGCGGGCAAGGATCCGCGGCGCAATCTGTGGTTGCAAAAAGTGACTGATTTCGATGCACATCGATCGTTTGACGGAAAGGCGGAGCTCGAATCAAAAACTTCATGGCAAATTAACTTTTTTCTTTATCTGCTGATATTACCATGCGGAACGAAAATGTAAAGTCGACAAGCTATGACAACGCGGATTGTCAATGACGGCACATCGAGACGCGTGAATGCGACCGGTCGTGTCACGCATCGGTTTGTCTCGTCTGCCGCAGGCAGCGTTGCAGTCACTTTTGCCGTTTGCGCGATCCCCCTGATCGCCGCTGCGGCCGCCGGCATCGACTATGCACGAAGCTTGCTCTCGGTCGGCAAGATCCAGAGCGCCATGGATGCCGCCGTTCTGGCTGGCCTCACTGCATCCGGATCCGAAACGAGCATGGCGAAAACCGTTTTCACCGGCAACGTGAGCGATGGTTCGCTGACGCTCAACGCCCCGGTCTTCGTGTTCGACAAGACATGCGGGTGCTTGACGGGCAGCGTCAGCGGATCGGTCTCGCTCGCGTTCGCGCGGATCCTGCCGGCCAGCGCGGTAACCGTGAGCGTCACATCGAAAGCGAGCAACATGAAGCCGCGGCAGCGTCCGGTCTCCTTCGTGACCACGCCGACGAAGGCGCAAGGGTGGTATCCGAAGGTCATGTCGGTGTGGACGAAGGATACCTCGGGCAACATCGTGTCGCAGAGTCA
Organism: Methylobacterium nonmethylotrophicum; assembly: GCF_004745635.1. Lineage (GTDB taxonomy): Bacteria > Pseudomonadota > Alphaproteobacteria > Rhizobiales > Beijerinckiaceae > Methylobacterium > Methylobacterium nonmethylotrophicum. The sequence continues at coordinate 315,903 of NZ_SRLB01000004.1, forward strand.
GCTGATGACTTACGATTTCCGCTTTCCGTCGAATGGCTGGACAAGCCCGCCGATCGGCCAGGCGAGTTCGACCGCGGTCCTCGACTCGAGTGCGGCTGTGTGGGGAATTTCGGTCATCAATTACTACAGCGCCAGCACCAGCTCGTACTGCCCCGGCTTCTGCGGCGTGTCATACACGAACACCGTCACATCCCCACCGACCTCAGCGCCGACCATGGCGCAGATGGGGGCGTTCAGGTTCACGGGGGACTGCACCTCCAGCCAGGGCATGACGGTGAACTACGAGGACGGCGGCGACAGCTCGTACATGGATTTGGTCGCGACCATCCGGTGCACGATGGGTACGGTGGCGACGAAGGTTGCGCCGTACCTGACGAACTAGCCGCGCAGCCGTCCCGATGTCCGAACAACCCGCGTCGCGATCACCGGTCTCGCGCCTCGTGTCGTCGTCCGACGGCGCGAGTGCCGTCGAATTCGCGATGATCGCGCCGATCTTCATCGCGTTGATGCTGCACATTCTGCAATGCGGCCTCCTGTTCGTGGCCGAACGTGTGCTTCAGAATGCGACGGACTCCGCGAGCCGGAAAATACTGACCGGGCAAGTGCAGTCTAATCAGGTGAGCGAATCGCAATTCAAGAGCGCAGTTTGTGCCAAGCTGTATAACATATTCGACTGTAGCGCGGTATACGTTGATGTGAACGCGTATTCTTCCTTCTCAGGTTCCAGCTATAATCAACCGATGCTGACATACGACTCGCAAGGGAACGTCAACAACACATGGTCGTTCAATCCGGGGCAGGACGGCAAAGTCGTGATCGTGCGGGTGATTTATCGGTGGAGAGTGTTCGGCGGCCCGTTGACCTATGCGATCCCGAACACCGCGAATGGATACCATCTCATGATGGGTGTCGCCGCACTCCGTGTCGAGCCCTACTCGTGATCCGGTCCGCCGGCAGGCTTCCCCACGGCCTGCGCCGCGTCGCGATCATGTTGGCGATGGCGGCGCGGCGATGCGAGGGCATCGCAGCCATCGAGTTCGCGCTCGTCCTGCCGGCCCTCCTTCTGCTGGCACTCGGCATCTCGCAGATCGGCGCCGCCGTCGTCATCCAGACCAAGATGCGGGCGACCTCATCCACGATCGGCCAGATCGTGAGTCAGTATCAGACGATCACCGACAGTGACATGTCGATGATTCTGGGCGCCGCCAACGCGATCATCAGCCCGTACGCGACAGCGCCGGCATCGATCGTCGTGTCCCTGCTTGCTGCCGACAGCACCGGGAGCGGAACGGTCGTGTGGAGTTCCGCCCTTCAAGGCCAGAGTCGGACGATCGGCTCGCGCTTGACCTTGCCGGCTGGAATGGCAATGGACAACGTATTTTATATCCTTGGCGAATCGAGCTACAGCTTCACTCCGATGGTCGGATCGGCTTTTTTCAAGAATCTCCAGCTGGGTGACCGTATCTATGTTTCGCCGCGGTCGGGGACTGCAATCGTCCGTACGCCTTGACGGCGATGGTGGCGTTCGAGCGGATTGCTGCTTTCGATCATGGATCGGCCCCGGATGAGAGATCCGGGGTCGGGTCACGAGCAGGACCTCACAGCGACGCGGGTGGAACGGCCGTCGTGGTGAGGTCCCGGTCGGCGCGCCCCTCGAGGATTTGCGCTCGTTTCGCAAGTCGCTGAGTCACGTCGCATGCCCGAACGCGGGTCCTTGTCGGCTCTGGCGGGCAGCGGGACGGCGTCAGGGCGGCAATCCGCCCTGCCGCGGGGGCTCCCGGCACGGCGCCGAGCGGCGGCTGCCGCCGGCGGCGCATGGGACACGGCGGGGCAACCCCGCCATTCCTCGTGTGGCCTACCTGTCATTGGCCGGATCGAGCGCCGAGAGGATCCTCCCGCAGGCGGGGTGCGGCGCGGCGCCCTCGAGGTCGTCCGTCGCGAAGCGCCACGCGATCAGGCCTGTCCCGATGCCGGGAGCGTTCACCGCGGCCACCGCGCTGCGGCCCGCCCGCGCGCGGGTCGGGGAGGCGGCCACGGCGGTGATCGCGTAGGCCCGATGCGACGATGCAGCGCCGTAATGGCGCAGGGCCTCGGTCCGGGCCGTGCCCCTGAAGGTGCCCGCGGGCGCCACGGCAGGATCGATCCCGCCGGCCGGATTGTGGACGGTGACGGCCCGGCGCAGCAGGGCCGCGATGGGCTCGGTCACCGACGGCAACCCGTCGATCTCGTCGACCGATCCGAACGGGGCGTTGCGCGGACCCGGGAGCCCTCGGGCGCGGTACTGCGGCGCCTCGGCGCCGTTCGGTTCGGGCACGTCGTCGGGATCGCGGGCGTCCACGGTCTCGGCCGCGATCGCGGCCGCCTCGCGGTCGGGGATGCCCAGGGCCCGGAACGCATCCTCCAGCAGGGTGCGCGGGGCCCCGTTGAGATCGACGAGGCCGGCCTGGTCCTGCACGGCGAGGACGAGGGAACCGCCGGGCCAGGAGCAGAGGATCGGCGTCCCGTCCTCCGGCAGCCCGAGCCCCGGCAAGCGGCGGGCATGCTGCACCACGAGCGACGTCGCCGCCAGGCGCACCGCCCCGTCGGCGAGGCCCTGCAGCCGAAGGCTCGCCGCACGGCCGGAGGTCGCGGCGCCGCGCGCGTGCAGGACCTGCACCGCGCTGGCCGCCACGGCCGCGACGACGAGCAGGATCGCCAGCACCGAGGGCAGGACGAACCCGGCCTCGCCGAGGCGCGACGGCCGGTCCGCCGTCCCGGCGCTCATGAGCCGCTCCCCAGGGCGAGGACGAGGGGCGGCCAGCGGCGTCCGTCGGCCGGGGGGAAGGCGACCGTGACCTCGACCAGGACGGGCGGGCGGTCGCGGCGCGTCCAGCGCGTCGCCCAGCGGGGCGTGGGATCCGGCCCCTGCGCCCCGAAGTAGCGCAGCTGCAATCCCGCGATCCGGTCGAGCAGCAGGTCCGGCCGGCCCGGTGCGTCGACGGATCCGCTCGTCTCGACGAGCAGCAGGCCGTCGTCGCCCATCGCCGTGCCGAGATCGAGCTGCCGCTCGGACCCGCGCGCCACGTCGCGGTTGGCCTGCACCGTGGCGACCAGGCGGTCCGGATGGCCGATGAAGGGCGGGTGCGGTCCGCCCGGCCGGCGCGCGGCGCGATCGGCGAAGGCCCGCCGGAGATGCTCGCGCACGAGGTGCACCTCCTCCTGCGCTTCGAGCCGGCGCGCGGCGCGGCTGATCAGGCCCGTCGCCTGGAGGGTCTGGAGCGTCAGGAGCGCGACGAGCGCGCAGAGAGCCAGCGAGACGAGCACCTCGACCAGCGTGAAGCCCGCCTCGCCGGATTCCGGCCCCGCCTCAGCCACCGCCGAGCCCTCCGGCGATGAGCGTGGCGTAGACGAGGCTGCCGTCGGGGCCGCCGAGGGCCAGGCGGACGCGCCAGAGCGGCGGCAGATCGCGCCAGCCGAGCGCCGGGCCGACATCGACGACGCTCAAGGTCCAGGGTTGGCCGTCGCTGAAGCGACCCTGCTCGATGCCGGCCCGCAGGCTGCCGGCGGCGGCCCGCAGCAGGACGATGCCCTCGGCCTCGTCGAGCCGGATCGCCGCCGTCTCGACCCGGCGTCCGGCCACCGCCATGTCGCCGGCCAGACGGATGACCGTGAGGCTGACCAGCGCGACGATGGCGAAGGCGACGAGCACCTCGACGAGGGTGAAGCCCTCCTCGCCGCTACGCCCGCCGGCGACACGTTGCGCGCGCCTCACGGTGCGATCTCCCCGCGCCTGACGACGCCCGTGACCCGGCTCACCGTCACCACCCGCCGCCCGGCGCCGTGGGCGAGCACGATCCGGCCGCCGGTGGCGGCCCCGCTCGGCAGGAAGCGGATCTCGCCCGGGCCGGACCGGCTGTCTGGCGGCACCGCGACGGAGACGCTCAGCGCCGTCATCGTCAAGGGCCGGGCGACGCGGCGCGAGGAGACGAACCGGGCGGCCTGCGGATCGTAGACGAGGCTGGCGGGCCGCCCCGTGCGCAGGGCTTCTCCCCGCAGGAGCGACAGCTCGTTCGCCACCGCGTTCGCGGCGGCGTCGAGCCGCTGTCCGGGCAGCAGGGCCGCGAGCGTCGGGCCGCCGAGCGCGGCGGCGATCCCGAGGATGACCAGCACGACGAGCATCTCGACGAGGGAGAGCCCGGCGGCCGGATCTCCGGCGGCGCCGGCGCGCCAGGCCGCGGTCACCGGCGCGCGTCGGCGGGCGGGCTCGCCGGACCCGCCAGAGCGGCGAGGCGGGCCGCGAGGGCCGTGGGGCCGAGGCCGCTGCCGAGCCGGTCGACGATCAGACCGTCGCCGTCGACGAGGAAGATCGCGGCCGTGTGGCCGTAGGTGTAGCCGCCGCCGGGCAGGTCGGTGCGCCGGGCGACGATGCCGAAGCTGAGAATCGCCTCGTCGACCGCCATCCGCGAGCCCGAGAGGCCGACGATGCCCGGATCGAAGCTCTCCATGTAGCGCCGGAGGACCTCGGGGGTGTCGCGCTCGGGATCGACCGAGACGAAGTAGACCGGCAGCGTGCGGGGCGGCAGCCGCTGCAGGGCGAGCGACAGCTCGGCCAATGCCGTCGGGCAGACGTCCGGGCAGTGGGTGAAGCCGAAGAACAGCGCGTAGGGCCGGCCCGCGAGGTCGTCGGATTCGACCGTTGCCCCGTCATGGGCCGAGAGCCGGAAGTGTCCGGCCAGGAGGCTGCCGCCGTGGCGCGCCGGCGGCGCGGGCGGAGCGTCCTGGGCGCGGGCGGACGGTCCCAGGCAGGTGAGGCCGGCGAGGATTGCGGCGAGGGCGGGACGGGAGGGAGCCATGGTCGGCCTGGCACGGGATCGGCGGTTCGACGGGGCTGCGGCGGCTGGCCCGGTGGGACGCAGGCTGAACGCGGCACGGCGAAGTGATTCACCGAAGGCCGGTCTGCCGTCAGGCTAGTCTGCGGTGGTAAGCGAGGTGTTAACGCGGGCTGATCGAGCGTGGCTGCCGCAACGGAGGCCGCTCCCGCCCCCGTTCTCATCTCGTGCTGCCGCAGATGAACAATCGGCCGGGGGCTCGGCGGCCCGCGGCACGAAGCGGGAGAAGACCGGCGTTACCTGATCCGCACGACCCGGGCGGTGCTCGGCACACCGTTCGCGTCCATCGCGAACAGCATCCAGGTCCCCGGCAGCAGGATGCCGGGGTCGCTCGGCAGCGTCAGCTGGTAGGAGGTCCCGGCGGCGCTCGCGATGGCGAGCGGGACCCGGCGCTGGTCGTTGTTGGTCGAATGGGTCACGCTGCTCAGGCGCACCAGCGAGAAGGACGTCACGGCGCGGTTGGTCGTCACCGCGAGCGTCCCTCCCAGGCCGGCGCTCGTCGGGGCCTGGGTGAGGCTCGGACGGCTCGCGAGGTTGCCCTGGCCATCATAGAGGTAGGGGGGCGACAGGATCTCGAAATCGAGGTGGTTCGCGCCGCCGCAGCCGCCGCAGAGGCCGCCGCCGCCGACGAGAACCCGCCCGTCGAGGAGCAGCAGGGCCAGGCTGTGGTAGGTGCGCGGGACCGCCATCGGGGCGAGCCGCCGGACCTTGCCGGTCTTCGGAGACCAGATCTCCGGCGTCATCACCGGCAGGTTGTCGGTGAACGCGGCAGCGACGTTCTGGCCGCCGACGGACACGATGTCGCCGTCGGGCAGCACGACGCTGTTCATGTAGGCGCGGGCGAACAGCATCGGGGCGGCCTGCGCGACGCCCGGCGTGCCGGTCGGTCCGGCGCCGATGTCGATGGTGTAGGCGGTGTCCATGGCCGGCGCGCCGTTATAGTCCGGTGCCCCGCCCGCCTTGTAGATCTTGCCGATGTCGTACAGCGTCGCGGTGCCGTTGACCGAGAACCGGTCGGTGCCGCGCGGGCCGACATCCCGCAGGCTGCCGTCGCCGCTCGTGGTGATCCAGTGCATCCGCGTGCTCGGGCCGGCATGGAAGACGGAGCCGTTCGAGCTCGCGAACAGCCAGTAATGCGTATCGCCCGGATAGACGGGAACGCTGGGATCGGCCGCGTCGTTGCCCTTCACGTTGCGCAGCACGCGCCAAGAATTCGACGCGGACGACCAGATCTCGGCGTCCTTGTTGCCGACGCCGCCCGACCACGACCCGCCAAAGGTGAAGGCGTCGCCGGTCGAGAGGGTGGTGCTGGCGTTGTAGCCGCGGGTGATGTTCATGTTCGCGACGCGCGACCAGGTGTTCGTCGCCGGATCGTAGGCCGTGGCGTTCCCGGCGGTGAGGCCGCCGGTGACGAGGACGCGCCCGTCCGGCAGCAGGTTGGTGCCGGGGCAGAACATGTCGCTGCCGGTCTGGGTGACGTTGAGGTCCGTCGCCTGGTTGGTCGCCGGATCGTAGAGCGTCGTCCAGGTGTTGGTTCCGCTGGTGAAGCTGTCGCGCTGCTCGGCGGCCCAGAACAGCACCTTGCCGTTCGGCAGCACCGTGCCGGCCACCGGCACGATGCCGATCGTCCTCGGAGCGGTCCAGCCCGAGTTCGCGCGGCCCTCGGCCCCGAGGACCGTCCAGCGCTGCGCATCGCCAGTGTCGCAATCCCACTGGACGACACGCTCGCCCGCGTTGCGATTCTCGTTCGGGCCGGTGCCGCTGATGCACCGGCCGGAATGCGTCGGAACGATCTCGACCCATGCGTCGAGCTTGCGCAGGCGGAACAGGGCGTTGGCCGCCGTCGAGCAGCCCTGCTGCACCACGGTCGGACCGTTGCCGGTCACCGCATCCTGGACCGCGAGGCACTGGCCGGTGGTCGTGCTCTTGATCTGGTAGCCGCTCGCGGTCGGAACGAAGGTCCAGTTCTGGCTCGGCAGATCACGGCAGATCTGCTGCGTCGGCACGTTGCCGGCTGCGTCCAGGCAGTTGCCGGAGCGGCGGTTGATCAGGATCGAGGCGCTCGTCGGGGCGGCCTCTCCGGGTGGCGATCCCGTGGTCCCCGTCCCGGTGCCGCCCGCATTCGTGCCGGTCCCCGTCCCGCCACCCGTGCCGGTGGTCGCGGCGGCCGCGCAGGAGAGGGTGTAGATCACGTTGGTGCCCGCGCGCCCGGCATCGCCCCAGGAATCGCGCCGGTCGCCCGTGCTGCAACTGCCCGACGTCGTGAGCGCCGGCTGGCCCGGCGTATCGCTGTAGGAGACGATCGGTTGGCCGCTGCGCGACTTGTCCCCGTTCGCCCACACGCGCAGGCCGACGCCCCAGCTCGATCCCGCGGGGACGACCAGCGGCGACGACGGCGTGTTCATCCCGACCGGCGTCGCGCCGAAATTGTAGGAGCTGACGGTCATCTGGGTGGCGACGGCGCCGTTCGCGTCGCGCGTGAACAGGAACAGCTCCTTCGCGTACCAGCCGTTGATGGTCGTCAGGGTCAGGGTGACCGACGTGCCGGTGCCCGTCCCGCCACCAATGCCGGCGGTCGACGTGCCGGTCTGCGTGCCCGCGCCCGTCCCGGTGCCCGTCCCCGTCGTCGCGGTCCCGGTGCAGGCGACCTTGTAGCCGAAGTTGGTGTAGCCGCCCGAACCGCCATCGTTCCAGTTGTCTGTTCGGCCGCCAGAAGCCGTGCAGGTTCCGCTCGCGCTCATGAACTGGCTGGCATTGGACCCGTCGCTATAGACAACGAACGGTGTGCCGTTGCGCGATTTGTCGGCATTGAACCAGATCCGCATGCCGATGCCGGCGCTCGCAGCGGGTCCGAGCGCGACCGTCCGCACCTGGCCGACGCCGGTGAGGCCGCCGGAGAAGTTGTAGGACGCGACCACCTGCTGGGTCAGGACGGCGCCGTTGGCGTCCCGCGTGTAGACGAAGAGATCCTTCGCGTACCAGCCGTTGGCGTAGGTCGGCGTGACCGAGATCGTCGTGCCGGACAGGCCGATCCCGCTCGCGGGCGCGGGAACGCCGACCGCCGTTTGCGCCGATGCGGGCAACGCGGCCGCGACGGCAGCGAGCGCCAGGACGAGTGTGAGCGCCAAATGTCGCATGAGCATGCCCGATTGACACCAGGAGGAACGAGAAGGGGTGGAGGCCGGCTCGCGCTGCCGTTCGTCACGACAGGTCGGCCGCAAGACCGGCAGGCGGTGGTCTCACCGTGCGGGAGGGCGTGGCCGTTGACGGTCGGGTGGCGGCGACGCCGTGGCGCGGCCTCGATGTCCACGCCCGCGGGTATCCTGCCGATCGCCCTTGCTACGGCGTCGGACGCGCCGGCGCTGACGGTCCGCGGGTGCCCGTCCGCGCCGGAGCGAGGGGCGCAGCCTCCGTGCCCAACCCCGGCCACGCGGAGCACCCGGATCCCCGAACAGGCATACGATCACCTCCTGCCGCAGAGTTGAGCGCAATCCCCTGAACATTCCGTTGAGGCATGGGAGGGAATTCACCGCTTCGAGACTGCCGGACGGCTCAGGTGCGCTGGCCGGTGCCATCACAGGTCGGGGACCCGGACGGAGCAGCGCTGCGCGGCCGCGTCAGGCCGTGGTGGACTGCGACCGGGAGGACGGCATCGCAGCCGGCATCAGGGGAGGGCGCCGCACATCGCGCAGGGTCGCCGCGGTCGCATGGTGCAGGCGCAGATCTGGTCCTTCGGGCCGATCCCGGCCCTGCGAGAGGGATCTCCGCCGCCAGGGCGGGCGCGGATCGCCGACGCGGACCTGCGGCCCCGCATCGATCCGCGGTCGCGGATGCCCGCCCGTCCCGACGGGACCGGGGTCGATCGCTGCCTCGCGGCTCCATGCCCCGGGCCTCGGACCCTGGGGACAGGGCAGGCGGGTCAATCGACGGTGGCGTCGAAGGCCGCCCGGAGCGTCAGCCGCTCGAAGCCTCCGACGAGGAGCGGGTTTCTCTCCGGCAAGGGCATCGCCGGCGGCGCACCGATCGGCGCGTAGCGGAGGTCCTGCGGGCGGATCGTGTCGAGGGACAGATCCGACAGAAGCGCGAGCAGGCGGAAGCCCGCCACGATCCGGTCCCTCTCGGCGACTTCGAGGCTCACCCGGGAATCGAGCAGCGCCTGCTGGGTGATGAGCACGTCGAGCGTCGTCCTCTGCCCGACGCTCGCCTCCAGGGTGACGCCCTGGAGGGCGCGGTCGTTGGCGACGATCTGCGCCTGGGCGGAACGGATCGTGCTCTCCGAGGCGGTGTACACGCCCCAGCTCTGGACGACGTTCGCCCGGACGGCGGCGCGCTCACGATCGAGCTCGGCCTCCCGCTGGCCGCGGATCTCGCCCGCACGCGCGACGGCGACCGGCGTGAAGCCACGATCGAAGATCGGGACGACCAGTCGCCCGACGACCGAGGCCTGATTGAGCTGGGTCTTGGCCTGATAGCTGTCGGGATCCCACCGCCTGTCGGCCGAAACCGCGAGATCGAGCGACGGCATGTAGCCCGCCTTCTGAACCGCGATGTTGAAATCCGCTGCCGTGATCGCATTCTGCGCGGCGCGAATGGCCGGATTGTGCTTCAGCGCCTTGGCGATGGCGGCCTCGAGGCTCTTCGGCATCAGCGCCATCGGCAGGCCCGTCCGGGCCAGCGCTCCCGGATCGCGGCCGACGACCGACTTGAAGACCGCGCGGCTGGTCTCGAGGTTCATCTGGGCGAGCGCGATGTCGGCCTGGCTGCGCGCCAGGCTGGCCGCCGTCTGATCGACATCGGTCTTCGTGATCTGACCGATCTTGAACTGATAGAGCGTTTGCCTGTGACGTTCCGCCAGCATGTCGTGGTTCGTCCGGCGGATGGTGAGGATGGCGGTGTCCCGCAGGACGTCGAGATAGGCCGTCGCCGCGTCGAGGAGGATCGATTGCTCGGTCTCCACGAGCCGGTCCTTCTGGGACAGGAGAGCGGCGTCGTCGCGGGCGACGCTGTTGGAGGTCTTGAACCCGTTCCAGAGATTCTGGGTGAGCCCGATCCCGAAACCGCGGGGGTGGCTGACCAACTCGGTCCTCGGGTAGCCGGGGGCGCTCCCCTTCCGGTCGCGATAGGCGTAGTCGGAGTTCAGGCTGATGTCCGGCAGGAAGCCCGTGGCCGACGCCGCGACGTCCTGGACCCCGACCCTGACGGCCGCACGCGCGGCGCCGATGGTCGGATTGCCGGCATGGGCCAGGCGGAAGGCCTCGTAGAGCGTCCCGGCGCCTCCCGCAGGGCTGGCGCAGGGAAACAACCCGACCAAGGCGGCGACGATGGACAGCGTGGCGGTGGTGCGCCGCGCCGCTCGCCGCCTTCCCGGCAAAAGATCCTGCCGAACTTTCCCGTCACGTTGCGCAGGTCTGTCGGACATGCAATTCGCCAGCTTCCCGCGCCGTCCGTACGGTCGCCCGTCTTCACTCCTGCGTAACCTTACCTAGGTTAATTCGCGGTAAAGCACCGGACGAGCGCGGGACAGACGGTTCGGCACGTCGATATCCTTGCTTACTCCACGTAGCAGTCGACCCGCAGTCCCATCGGCAGGATCACGCCCGGGTCGAGGGTCACGAGGACGTCGAGGACGTTGCCGTCCCGCTTCTCGGTCGGCGCGCCCGTCTGGATGCTCCGCGCCCCGACCCGTGGACTGATGTCGGTGACGAGGCCCGGGAAGCGCTTGCCCGGATAGGCGGGCGCGCTGACATAGGCCTTGGCCCCCTTGGCGATCCGGGCGATGTCGGCCTCGTCGATCTGGACGCGCGCCACGATCTGCTTGAGGTCGCCGATCTGGACGATCGGCGATCCCATGCCGGGCGAGACGCTCTCGCCGACGCGCTTGTAGACCCGCAGGATGACGCCGTCGAAGGGCGCGCGGATCCGCGTCTTCTCCAGGGCGTAACGGCGTTCGGCCAGTTGCGCCCGGGCGAGCTCGACCTCGGCCTGGGCGCTCAGCACGTCCTCCCGGCGCGGGCCCGCATTCATCTGGGCGAGGGACTCGGACGACGACTTGTACTTGGCCATGGCGACGCGTTGCGACGCCTCGGCGGTTTCGAGCTGCGCCTTGGAGGCGTAGCCGCGTTCGTAGAGGAGCTTCTGGCGCGCGAGGTCGCGCTGCAGCCGGCCGAGGTTGGCGTTCTGCTCATCGACGGCCGCGGCGGCCTGCCTGCGCTCCTCGGCCCTGGCGCCGTTCTTCAGACGCTCGAGGCGGGCCTGCTGCATCTGGACGGTCGCGTTCGCCTGATCGATGCGCGCGAGCAGATCCTCGTTGCTGAGCTCCGCGATGAGCTGCCCCTTGCTGACGTGATCGCCCTCGCGGACGCGCAGAGCGGCCAGCACCCCGCTCGTCTCCGACGCGAGGTCGACCTCGCCCGAGAGCGGCTCGAGCCGGCCGAGGCCGACGACCATCGACCGGTCGGGCGGCCTCGGGGCGGCGATCGCGCCGGCCGGCTGGGGTGCGGGCCAGACGAGGGCGCCGGCCGCGGCCGCGCAGAGCGCCAGACCGAAGCCCACCAGGACCGTCCGGCGCCAGCGCCGCGGCGTCTGCGATCCTGCCGTGTCGGCGCTCATGGCCGTGCCTCCTGCGGCGTATGCTGCGAATGATCGATCATCAGTCCGTCCTCGATCGTGACGATGCGATCGACCAGCGGCTCGATGCGCGCGTCATGGCTGACGATGACGACCGCGCGGCCCTGGTCGTGGGCGAGGGACCTCAGGCAGTCGGTCACCATCCGGCCGGACGTCCAGTCCAGGGCGGCGGTCGGCTCGTCGCAGAGAATGAGCGTGGGATCGTGCGCCAGCGCCCGGGCGATCGCCACGCGCTGGCGCTGCCCGCCGCTGAGCTTGGCCGGGTAGAAGTCGGCCCGCTCGGCGAGTCCGAGATCGGCCAGCAGGCGGCGCGCCTGGACCTGCGCGGCCGCACGCGGGACACCCTGGAGATCCAGGGACACGGCCACGTTCTCCCAGGCCCGCAGCGTCGGGAACAGGTTGTAGGACTGGAACACGAAGCCGATCCGCCTGACCCGGATGGCGCGCAACGCAGCGGCGGGCAGGCCGTCGACGCGGGTTCCGAACAGCGTCAGCGCGCCGTCGCTCGGCGCCTTCAGGGCGCCGAGCAGCTGGAGCAGCGTGGTCTTGCCGCTCCCGGACGGACCGCGGATCATCAGGACCTCGCCGGCCTCGACATCGAGGGAGACGCCGCGCAGCGCCTCGACCGCCGTCGGCCCTTCGCCGTAGCGGAACCTCACCTCCCGCGCGGTTGCGACCGGCTCCGTCATTTGAACACGCTCGTCGGATCGATCGAGACGAGCTTCTTCACCGCCAGCAGCGACGCCAGCATGCACATCACCAGCGTGAAGAGCGAGACGCCCAGGACCAGGCCGGGCGTCAGCTCGAGAAGAACCGGCCCGCGATGCATGACCATGACGATGAGTCCCGAGATCGCGAAGCTCAGCGCGGTCCCGATGACGCCCGCGATGAGGGCCTGCTTGACGACGATCAGGTTGAGGTAGCGGGCGGGCGCGCCCATCGCGACGAGCGTCGCGTATTCGTGCAGGCGCTCCAGCGTGGCGGCGTAGAGCGTCTGGGCGACGATCGCGACGCCGACGAGCGCGCTCAGGACGGCACCGAGCCAGAGCGAGAGGCCGGCGCCGGTGGCGTAGATCCAGAAGCGCCGCGTCCGCTCCGCGAACTCCGCGCTCGTCAGCACGTCGGCGTCCGGCACCCGCTCCTTCAGATCCGCCACGACGCGCTCGCGCGACGCGCCCGGCGCGAGCCGGACCAGCACGTAGCTGGTGTCGCCGTCGCGCACGTCGTTGAACTTGAGGGCGTTGTTGTAGGACGTGAAGACGTAGGGCGACTGCGTGAAGGTGCGCACGCCGTCGGTGAACCCGATGACCCTGGCCCGCCGGCCGCGGATCTCGATCTCCTGGCCGATCTCCGCGACGCCGAGCCGTCTCGCGTAGAGCGAATCGATCGCCACGGCATCCGGCTCGTTCAGCCGCGAGGGGTCGAGGCCGACGAGGTTCCAGGGCAGGCCCATCCGGCTCGCGATGACGCTGCCGACCAGGATGACGAGCTCGCTGCCGCCGTTCGGCTTGCGCCATTCCACGAACCGCACCGTCATGCGGGCGGCCTCCGCCACGCCCGCGACGGTCAGGACCTTGTAGAAGTTGCGCTGCGGCATGACGACCGACTGGTCGACGTTGATCGTGGCGCGCGAGGTGACCCAGATGTCGGCGTCGGCGTGGTCGACGAGGCCGGAGGCCGTGCTGCCGAAACCCGCGAGCAGGCAGAGCTGGATGGTCATCAGCGTGACCGAGAACACGATCCCGATCAGCGTGGCCGCGAAGCGGACCGGGTCGTGCCGAAGGTTGCGCCACGCCAGGAGGGTCGTCATCCCGCCCCATGCGTCCCTCGGGCGGGGCGTGTCGACGGGCGCGGCGACGGGCTCCCGCGGGCCCGCATCGGCGGGCGCCGCGCCACGGGTCACGGCGCGCCGCGCCGGCGCTTCCGGCCGCGGCCGGCGCGGAAAGCCGCCACCCGCCGCGGACCCGGAGGGCAGGCCGCGCGCGGGTGCAGCCTCCGGCGTCCCGCTCCGGACGCCGTCCGGCAGGGGACCGGGTGGGAGGCCCGAAGGGGAACGCATCTCAGCCAAGATTGCGGATCCGCATCGACTTGAAGCGATCGAGCTGCTCCACGCTGGACCGGCCGCTCTCGCCGACCATCAGCAGGCTGGATCGCTCGCTGCCGACGAAGGTCGCGCAGACGAGCTTGTGGCTGTCGTAGACGCGGCCCAAGGCCGCCACGACGCCGGCGTGCCCCTCCGGCTCGTCCGCCCGGAGGCCCTCGAAGATCCCCTTCATGTCTCTCATCGTGCGCACGAGGTGCATGTGGTCGGCCGAGAGCAGCCCGCTGAAGCCGCGCGGCATGTGCGGCTGGCCCATGCTCGGGCGGATCTGCGCGTCGTAGAGGTGATCCGGGAAATCCGCGGCGAACCGGAACGCCGCCGCGCAGGCATCGAGACCGGTCACCACGTGACGCAGCGCCTCCCGTCGCGCCGGCGGCGTATCCCGGCACGCCTGCAGCGCCGCCATCGCGGCGATGAGCCCCTGGCTGAGGGCCGCGAAGACCTGATGCCCCCGGATCCAGCGGCGTGCGGGATGATCCGCGAAGGCGGCGGAGGCGGCGACCGGGAGGCGCCCCGGCGAGAGGCGCGGTCCCTCGCCCAGGGCCAGCGCGACGGCGCTCAGCAGGCCCGTCTCGATCGCGGACAGCACCGGCACCCCGACCGTCGCCGGCGTCTCCGTCAGATCCTGCCGGAAGGCGATCAGGGCCTGCATCAGGGACAGGATGTACAGAGCCGGATCAGGCTTCGAGGCGCGGCGAATCGCGAAGAAGTCGTCGTGGGTGTCGGTGTCCGACGGCAGGTTCGCCGCGAGCGTCGCCTCGATGGAGCGACGCACCTTGAGCGGATTGCGGCGGGCCGCGGCGCAGAGGGCCGACATCGCCGCCGCGAGCGCGGCGGGCGAGGGGTCCAGCGCCGCGCCGCAGAGGCGGCGGATCTCCGCCGGGAGGGCGCCGATGCCGGCCACCGCCGACGGAACCTCCTCGGGCTCGAGAAAGGCGATCGTCGGCAGGCCGGCGCGGGTGAGCGCCATGGCCGCGCCCGGGCACGGATCGGACGACGCGCGCTCGAGCGCCGGAGCGGCTGAAGCGGCCGAGACCCGTCGAAGCGGGACATCGGCCATCTTGCCGAGGATCTCGGGCCTGATGCGGCGCGCGCTCGGCGCGCCGGGCAGCCCTGGACTGCGATCGTCCATTCCTTCCACCGTCCGTGATCTCGCCCTTCGCGGAGCCCGTGGCCCCCGCGTGTCGCAGACCCGCACGGCGGCGAGCCTTGCTCTCGCCGACCAGGTCACGACGCCGCAGCGGCGTCCGGCCGATTCCGACCGCCGGGCCGATCCCACCGCTCCGCCCGCCAACCTCCTAGGGCGACTCTTCCCAAGGGGAGTATCCGCTATATGCCGCAAAGTTCACGCTATACGTAGTCCGTGGACGTTTAGTTAACGCAGCTGGCGCGAGAAACGGCATTAACTCTCAGCGGAGCAAATGGATGTGAATCCATTCGAAGACTGCTTTTCGGCGATATCGCCTCGCGTATGACAGGGGCAGGCAGAATCGGGATGCGTCCGCGGTGACTGCGTCCCTGTCGAACTCTTAGGTAGGCCGAACGATGAGCGCGCAGATGCAGACGGAGACCGTGCCGATGGCGATCATCGGGGTGAGCGGACGCTATCCGAAATCCGACAATCTCGATCAGCTCTGGGTCAACCTGAAATCCGGACTCGATTGCATCGGCGAGGCCAAGGGCGACCGCTGGGACCTCGGGTTCCATGGCACGGACCGCGATCAGCCGCAGCGCATCTACACGAAGGCCGGCGGCTTCCTCGACAGGATCGACCTGTTCGACGCGGATTTCTTCGGGATGTCGCCCCGGGAGGCCAAGCAGGTCGATCCGCAGCACAGGCTGCTCCTCGAACTCGCCTGGGAGGCGTTCGAATCCGCCGGGATCGTCCCGTCCGACGTCGCCGGCTCGCGCACCGGCGTGTTCGTGGGCATCTCGAGCACCGACTACTCGAACCTCGCCACGGACCGGGCCGACGCCTACACCAATATCGGCAGTTCGCTCGCGATCGCGGCCAACCGCATCTCCTACGTGTACGACCTGCACGGGCCGAGCCTGTCGATCGACACGGCCTGCTCGTCGAGCATCGTCGCCCTGCACCAGGCCTGCACCAGCCTCGCCGCCGGGGAGACGGCGATGGCGCTCGTCGGCGGCGTCAACCTCCTGATGGGGGTCAAGCCCTGGATCGGCTTCTCGCGCGCCTCGATGCTCTCGCCGGACGGCCGCTGCAAGAGCTTCGACGCGTCGGGCAACGGCTACGTCCGGTCCGAGGGCGGCGGCATGGTGATCGTGAAGCGTCTGTCCGACGCGGAGCGGGACGGCGACGCGATCCTCGGCGTCATCCTGGCCACCGGCGTCAACTCGGACGGCCGGACCATGGGCATGGCCCTGCCGAGCGGCGAGGCGCAGGAGCGGCTGCTGCGCGAGGTCTACGGCCGGTGCGGCCTCAGCCCCGAGCAGGTCTTCTACGTGGAGGCGCACGGGACCGGCACCGCGGCGGGCGATCCGATCGAGTGCGGGGCGATCGGCCGCGTCCTCGGCAGCCCGCGCGCCGACGGCTCGACCTGCCTGATCGGGTCGGTGAAGTCGAATATCGGCCATCTCGAACCGGGCGCGGGCATCGCGGGCCTGACCAAGGTGCTGCTGTCGCTGCGCCACGGCGAGATCCCGGCCAACCTGCATTTCGAGACGCCCAACCCCAAGATCGATTTCGAGGGCTGGAAGCTCTCCGTGGTCGACAAGGCGGTTCCGCTCCCGCGGGACGGCGCGCCCCTGATCTTCGGGCTCAACTCGTTCGGCTTCGGCGGCACCAACGCCCACGTGGTGATCCAGGAGTACCGGAAGACCGAGGACCGGCAGGCCGCGCCCGAGGAGGCGCCGGAAGCCGGGACCTTCGCGGGCGGGACTTTTGCCGGTGGGACTTTTGCCGGTGGGACTTGGGATCGCCTCCTGATGATCTCCGGCCACACGCCGGAGGCCCTCAAGGCGGTCGCGGGCGACTACGCGCGGATGCTGCGGACCGCCCCGGACGCCGAGTGGCGCCGCATCTGCGCGACGGCCGCCCTCGCCCGCGGCCGCCACGCCCACCGCCTCGCCCTCATGGCCGAGACCCCCGCCCGGGCCGCCGAGACCCTCGACCGGTTCCTCGCCGGCGAGAAGCCGCCGGGCCTCGCCACGGGGCGCGCGGGCGCCAAGGCCCGCCGCCTCGCCTTCGTGTATTCCGGCAACGGCCCGCAATGGTGGGGCATGGGGCGCGAACTGCTCGCCCAGAACCCCGTGTTCCGCGCGGAGGTCGAGGCGGTCGACGCGCTCTTCGCGCCCCTCGCCGGCTGGTCGCTGATCGCCGAGATGGCCAAGCCCGAATCCGAGAGCCGCATCGCCCTCACGGAGATCGGGCAGCCGCTCCTGTTCGCCCTGCAGATGGGGCTGACGGCCGTCCTGCGGGAGGCGGGCCTGCAGCCCGCGGCCGTGTTCGGCCACAGCGTCGGCGAGGTGGCGGCTGCCGCCGCATCCGGCGCCCTGACGCGCGAGCAGGCCGTCGCGGTCATCTTCCACCGCAGCAGCCTCCAGGCGCAGACCGCCGGCCGCGGCCGCATGGCCGCCATCTCGCTGAGCGCCGCCGAGGCCACCGAGGCGATGGCGGCGACCGGCGGCTGGCTCGAGATCGCCGCGGTGAACGCGCGGCAGGCCGTGACGGTGGCGGGCGATCCCGCCGCGCTCGAGACCCTGGTCGACCGGCTGACCGACGAGGGCCACTTCGCCCGCCTGCTCCAGATCGACTACCCGTTCCACACCTCGGCCATGGATTCCATCCAGGCGAGCCTGCTGCTGCAGCTCCAGGGCCTCGCGCCCGGCGCCGCCACGGTCCCGTTCGTCTCGACGGTGGAGGGGACAATCCTCGACGGCACCGCCCTCGACGCGGGCTACTGGTGGCGCAACGTGCGCGCGCCGGTGAAGTTCGCCGACGCCGCCGAGCATGCGCTCGCCGAGCAGGGTATCGAGGCCTTCATCGAGATCGGCCCGCATCCGGTCCTGGTCGACTACCTGAACCAGGCCATCAAGGCGAGCCAGGGCTCGGCCGCGACCGCCTTCGGAACCCTGCGGCGCCCCACCCGCGGCAAGGTCACCCCCGAGGACGAGGCCGTCACCAATGCGGTCTGCGCCGCCTACGCGGCCGGCGCCGGAACCCCGGAGGCGATCTTCCGCCGGCCCGCAATCCTCGCCGAGCTCCCTTCCTATCCGTGGATGCGCGAGCGGCACTGGCGCGGCGGCTGCGAATTGCCGGCGAGCCCCATCATCGTCGAGCGCGACCATGAGCTGCTGGGGCACCGCCTGCCCGGCGGCGACGGGGTCTGGAACAACCTGATCCAGACGACGCTGCTGCCCTACCTGAATGATCACGTCGTGCAGGGCACACCGCTGTTCCCGGCGGCCGGCTACATCGAGCTCAGCCTGGCGGCCGGCCGCATGGTCCACGGCGGCGCGGCGCTCGCCCTCGAGACCTTCGACATCCTGCGGCCCCTGACGCTGCCGGAGGGCGTCGAGCCGATGGTCGAGACCTGCCTCGACGCGGCGGACGGCACCCTGCGTATCCGGTCGCGGCCGGATGCCGCCGCGCCGGAATGGACGGACCACGTCAAGGGCCGGGTGACGAAGCTCCCCGACGGCGACGGCGTGCGGAGCCTCGACCGCGCCGCGCTCCTCGCCGGGATGCCCGCGGTCCTGGACGCCGCCGCGCATTATGCCGGCTGCCACCGCCGCGGCATGAGCTACGGCCCGGCCTTCCAGGGCGTGATCTCCGTCGCCATGACGGAGCCCGGGGAGGCCCGGCGCGCCGCTCTGGGCGAGGTCGCCCTGCCGGCCCTCGACGGCGCGCTGTCGGGCTACCACGCGCATCCGGCCCTGCTCGACAGCTGCCTGCAGGTGCTGGTGAGCCTGATCGGCCAGTGCGAGCCCCGCGACTGCGCCACGATCCCCGTCCAGGTCGACCGGATCCTCTCCCTCGCGCCCCTGCCGGCCCGCATCCTCTGCCACGTGGCGCTCCGGCACGAATCGGCGCGCTCGGGGCTTGCCGACATCACGGTCGCCGACACAGACGGCCGCGTCGTGATGGTGCTCGAAGGCGCTCGCTTCCAGAAGGTGGAGTTCCGCAGCAGCGTCCTGCCGATCCTCGCGGAGGATTGGCGGCCGGACCCGGCCTGGACGCCGCGGCACCCCACCGCCCTCTTCCTGCCCGCCCCGGGCGACCTCGCCGCGACCCTCGCCCCGGCCCTCGGTAAGCTGCACGAGACCGCGCCGACTGAGGCCCGGGCTGCGGTCGAGGCCGTCGCCGCCGCGCAGGTCGCGGCGGTGCTCGACGGGGTGCAGGGCGGCCTCGACGCGAACGGCGAGGCGCTGCTGTCCCGCCTCGTCGCCCGCGTGGAGGCGGCGGGAACCCCGGCACGCGCCGGGCAGGATGCGGACGCCCTCTGGCGGGCGGCCATGCTCGCCCACCCGCAGGTCGGGGCCGAGCTCGTGGCCGTCGCCAGGGCCGCCGAGCAGCTGCCCGCCCGCCTGCGCGGCGCCGGCGAGACGCCGGTCGCCATGCTGGAGAGCCTGGAGGACACCGCGCCGACGCGCGCCGGCTTCAACCGCTTCGTCGCGGACGCCCTCGCGGCGGCGGTGGCGGCCTGGCCCGCGGGCCGGCCGGTGCGGGTCGTCGAGACGAACGGCGGCACCGGCGGCCTCGCCGCCGCGCTGCTGCCGGTCCTGCCGCCCGAGCGCAGCGACTACCTGTTCCTGGACGCCGCCGAGCAGACGGTCGGCCGGGCGCAGAGCCGGTTCTCGGGCCACCACTTCTTCCGCGCGGACACGAAGGCGCTCGGCGACCTGCCGCGGGGGGCTGCCGACATCGTGGTGGTGAACGGCGCCTTCGATGCGCGCGACCTCTCGGGCGCCCTCGCGCCCGGCGGGCTCGCCTTCGTGGTGGCGCCCGGCCAGGGCCTGATGGAGACCCTCCTGTTCCCCGAGGCGGAGGCGCTCGACGCCGAGGCGGCGCTGGCCGGGCTCGGCCTCGCGGGCTTCGAGACCGGGACGCCGCTCGGCGCCGAGCCGGGTCCGTTCCTGGTGCTCGCCCGCAGGCCCGCCTCCGACGCGGTGCCGGACACCGCCGGCGCGGTCGCAGGAGGCGGCGCGGCGCGCCTGCTCCTCGTCGGCGAGGCCGAGGCCGGTTCCGCCTTCGTGGCGCGGGCCGCCGCCGCCCTGGCGGCGGCCGGCCAGGCCGTCCGCACCCGCACGCTCACGGCGGCCGACCTGAACGACGAGGCGATGGCGGCGCTGGTCGCAGAGGAGAGCGATGTCGGCGAGGTCGTGCACCTCGCCGGCTGGGCCGCGACCCCGGAGGAGGCCGCCGACATCCTGGCCGGCCAGGACCTGCGCTGCCTCTCGACCATCCTGCTCGCGCGCGCCATCGAGGCGCGGGCCGTGGAGGTGGCGGACTACGCCCCGGTCCTGACCCTCGTGACCCGCCACGCCTCGGCCGGGCCGGACGCGCGGGAGGCGGTGGACCCGTTCCAGGCGCCCCTGCGCGGCCTCGGGCGGGTGATCGCCAACGAGCAGCCGAGCCTCGGCGTGCGCCTCATCGACGTCCACGCCGCGGCGGATGACGGGCAGGCGGGCGAGGACATCGCCGCCGCCCTCCTGCGGCGCGACGCCGAAACCGAGACCCTGCTGCGCGACGGGCTGCGCTTCGTCTCCCGGGCGCGGCTGTCCTCGGGCGCCGAGCAGGCCCGCATCGCCCGCCCGTCTGCCGCCGGCGCGCCGCCCCAGGCCTTCCGGCTCGACTTCCGGCCCGGCGGCGGGCTCGATTCCCTGCACCTGCGCGGGATCGAGCGGCGCGAGCCCGGCCCGGGCGAGATCGAGATCGCCGTCAAGGCCGCGGGCCTCAACTTCCGCGACGTGCTCTGGGCCATGGGCGTCCTGCCCGAGGAGGCCGTCGAGAAGGGCTTCTCCGGGCCGACCATCGGCATGGAATGCGCCGGCGAGGTGGTCCGGGTCGGCCCCGGCGTCACGACGCACGCGGTCGGCGACCGGGTGATCGCCTTCGCATCGTCCTGCTTCGCGAGCCACGTCACGACCTCGGCGGGCTCCGCCGCGCCCATGCCGGCGGGCCTGAGCCACGAGGCCGCCGCCACCATCCCGACCGCCTTCGTCACCGCGTGGTACGCCCTCGACCACCTCGCCCGCCTCGAACCGGGCGAGACCGTGCTGATCCACGGCGCGGCCGGGGGCGTCGGGCTCGCGGCCCTGCAGATCGCCAAGCTGCGCGGGGCGATCGTCTTCGCCAGCGCCGGCTCGGCCGACAAGCAGCGGCTCGTGCGCACCATGGGCGCCGACCACGTCGTCAGCTCGCGCTCGCTCGCCTTCGCGGACGACATCATGCGCCTGACGGGCGGCCGGGGCGTCGACGTCGTGCTCAACTCGCTCGCCGGCGAGGCGATCACCAAGGGCCTGCAGGTGCTCAAGCCGTTCGGGCGCTTCCTCGAGATCGGCAAGCGCGACCTCTACGCCAACAACCGGATCGGCCTGCGGCCCTTCCGCCAGAACCTCAGCTATTTCGGCATCGACGCCGACACGCTGCTGGTCGAGCGGCCCGACCTCGCCAGGCGGGTGTTCGAGGCCGTGCTGGCGGCGATGGCGCGCGGCGACCTGAGGCCGCTGCCCCATCAGGCGATCCCGGTCTCGCGCGCCGTCGAGGCGTTCCGGGCGATGCAGCAGTCGCGCCACATCGGCAAGCTCGTCGTCTCGATGGAGACCGGGGCGGCCGCGATGCCCGTCGTCCCCGCCGCCGCCGGGGTGATCCGCCCCGGGGTCACCTACCTCGTCACCGGCGGCCTCTCGGGCTTCGGCCTCGCGACGGCGCGCTGGCTCGTCGCGCGCGGCGCGACATCCCTCGCGCTCCTCGGCCGCCGGGGCGGCGAGGGGGCGGAGGAGCGGGCGGCGCTCGCCGAGCTCGCGGCGGGGGGCGCCGCGATCCGGGCCTTCGCGGCCGACGTCTCGGATCCCGCGGCGGTCGCGGCCGTCCTCGCCGAGATCCGGGCCGCGATGGCGCCCCTGAAGGGCGTCTTCCATGCCGCCGCGCTCATCGAGGACGCCCCGCTGATCAAGGTCGACCGCGGGCTCCTGCACCGCGTTATGGCGGCCAAGGTCATCGGCGCCTTCGCCCTCGACCGGCTGACGCGCGAGGACGGGCTCGAGACCTTCGTGCTCTACTCCTCGTCGAGCGCCGTGGTCGGCAATCCGGGCCAGGGCTGCTACGTGGCCGCCAACAGCTACCTCGACGCGCTTGCCCAGAGCCGGCGCGCCGAGGGCCTGCCGGCGCTCTCGGTGGGATGGGGCGCGATCAAGGATGCGGGGTTCCTCACCCGCAACCGGGCCGTCCAGGACATGCTGGCCTCGCGCACCGGCATGGAGGCCACGCCCGTGCGGGACGCGTTCCAGGAGCTGGAATCCCTCCTGGCGGCCGAGGCCTGCCGGGTGTCGGCGGCGCAGTTCAACCTGATGCGGCTGGGCCAGATGCTGGCCGGCGCGCGCACGCCCCGGTTCTCCGGCCTGGTGCCCCAGGGCGTCAGCATGACCGTGGAGGGGGCGAATTCCCTCGCCGCGACCCTGGAGGCCCTGGGCGAGGACGAGCGCCGCGCGCTCCTCCTCACCCGCATCCCGGAGCTGATCGCCCGCGTCGTCGGCACGAACGCAGCCCAGATCGGCCCCGACCGTCCCCTGTCCGAACTCGGGCTCGACTCGCTGATGGCGGTCGAACTCGCCGAAGGCCTGGAGCAGGACATCGGGCGCCCGGTCTCCGTGATGCAGATCATCCAGGCCGGCACCGTGGGGGGCGTCGTCGAGGTGGTGCTGCGGGGCTTCCGCACCAAGCCCGCCGACGAGGCCGCCCCGCCGATCCGTCAGGCGGCGTGATGGCGGGCGTCGCCCTCGCCGCGCGGCCCGGCGCGGCCCCCTCGGGGCCGCCCGGGTCGGGCCTCCTGCCGCTGCTGCGGGTGGCCCTGCCGCTCGTGGTCTCGCGGGCGGGCCTCGCGGCGATGATCGTCACGAACGGCTGGATGGTCGCCCGCCACGACGTCCGCGAGGTCGCCCTGGCGAGCCTCGCGGCCGGCACCTTCGGGCGCCTCACGGAGGTCTTCGGCGCGGCGATCCTGAGCGCGCTCCCGCTCGTGGCCGCCGCGTCGGACCGGGGCGGCGCCCGCCGCGGCTACTGGCGGCGGGCGAATCTCCTCGCCCTGGGGCTCGGAATCGCCGGGCTCGCCGCGGCGGCCGGTGCAGGCCCGGTGCTGCAGGCCGCCGTCGACCGTCCGGACCTCGCGGAGGGAGCGGCGGCGGTCGTCCGGGCCATGGCGCTCGGCCTGCCGGCGGCCCTCGCGGCGCTTGCCTCGGCGATGTATCTCGAGGGCATCGGGCGCAGCGGCGTCGTGGCGGCGTGGATCCTCGCCGCCAACGCGCTCAACCTCCTGCTCAACTGGCTCCTGATCGGCGGTCATGCGGGCTTCCCGGCCTGGGGCGCCTACGGATCGGCGCTCGCCACGACGCTCGTGCGGGTCGCGCTCGCCGCAATCCTGCTCGCCGCGGTGCTGCGGGTCGACGGGCGCGAGCCCCCCGGCGCGGGTCGCGACCGGGCCGGCGCCGGGGCGCAATGGCGCCTCGCTCTCGGGACCGGCGGGACGATCGCCGCCTTCCACGCCTCCGCGGTCTGGCTGATCCTGTTCGCGGGCTGGCTCGGGCCGCTGGCGCTGGCCTCCTTCGCGTCGTGCTGGGTGCTGACGATGCCGGCGATGCTGCTGGCCATCGGGATCGGCGACGCCGTCGGCCTGCGGGCGGCCGCCGAGCCGTGCGGCTCGGGGAGGCTGCGGCGCGACCTCGCCTGGCTGTCCGCCGTCCTCCTGCCGTTCTCCCTCGCGCTCTGGGCGGCGCCCGAGGGCGTCGCGTCCCTCTACACCCCCGAGCCGGCCTTGCGCACCGTCATCGCCGGGCTCCTCCCGGTCGGCGGCACGGTCCTGCTCCTCGACGGCCTGAGCTACGGCGTCGGCGCCGCCCTGCGGGCGCGGGGCGACGTTGCCGGATCGACGGCGGTCCAGCTGCCCGTGCTGGCCGTCACCCCGCTCCTGGCGGCGGCCTTCGCGTTCCCGGCCGGGATGGGGCTGAACGGCGTGATGCTCGCGATCCTCGCGACGAGCGCGCTGCGGCTCGTGCTTCTCGCGGCCCGCCTCCGGCGGACGGAGCGCGTCGGTCCCGCCCCGGGGGCCGCCGCGATGCGGGCCGGGCCGGTGCCGGCGGGGGGAGGCGCCCGATGAACCGCCCGCTCTGCGTGACGCCCTGCGACTTCGACAGCGTCAGGGCCGCCGTCAACCGGTGGCGTGCGGAGAACGCGCCCTTCCTGACCCGGGACGAGGCCGTGCTCCTGATCCTCGCCCAGTGGCTCGGGCGCGAGGGCTACCTGCCCGCGGATCCCGGCCCGAGACCCTTCGCGAACGACCCGCACGCGCCGTCCGGCGTGCCGCCGGCGGCGGGCGGATTGCCGCTGCGGAATGTCGTTAAGTTTTCGATGAGGGTCTGACGCTAGGTTATCAACCTTCCGCCGGCCCTCGTTTCAGCGATCGACTTGGCGCAGACGCGCCTGACAAGGTTTCGTCCCGGGAGTATTGTCACCATGGCGGTCAACGAAGCGGGTTTGAGGACCGTCGGTCCCGCGATCGCGAGCGGGCCCGAGCGCCTCGCGCTCACCGACGCCCAGCGCGCCGTCTGGCTCGACATGAAGCGGCTCGACGATCCGCGCGTCTACCAGGTCGGCACCGCGATCACCGTCCGGGGAGAGATCGATCCCGGCCTCGCGCGGCAGGCCGTCCGCGTCGTCGTCGGCCGGCACGACGCGCTGCGCCTGCGGGTGGATTCCGACGAGCCGGTGCAGTGGCTCGCCCGGGAATCCGGCCTGCCGTTCCGCCACCACGACCTGAGCGCCGAGGCCGATCCGGCCCGGGCCTTCGCCGAGCACGTCCGACGGGTGCAGGCGGAGGGCTTCGCCTTGGGCGACGCCCCGCTCTTCAAGGTGGAGGTCGTCCGGCTCGGACCCTCCGACTGGCGCATCGTGCTGATCTGCCATCACCTGATCTGCGACGGGATGTCGATCGCGCTGCTGCAGCGCTACATCCTGCAGGCCTACCTGGTGCTGAGCGGCGAGGCGGCGTCCGACGAGGAGGAGAGCGGGCTGGGCGCCGTCGTCCTGCCACGCTCGTCCTTCCTCGCCGTGATCCGCGAGGCCGCGGCCTACGCGGCCTCGCCCCGGGCGGCGGAGGATCTGCGGTACTGGCGCGACCGCCTGACGCCGCTGCCCGCCCTCGTCTTCGAGGATCGTCCGCGCCCGGACGGATCGGAGGCGGCGCCGGCGCCCCTCGCCCTCGACCGGGCGGGTTTCGCGGCGTTCGCGCAGGCGGCCAAGGGCTCGCAGGCCACGCTCCACCGCGCGATCGTCGCGCTGCTCGCCATCACGCTTGGCCGGCGCTACGGACGCGCCGACTTCGCCCTCGGCATGGCCCTGCACGGGCGCGAGGGGGGAAGCCGCGGCGTCGTCGGCATGCTGGCCGGCCTGATCCCCGTGCGCTGCCGCCCGGACCTCGGCGCCTCGCTCCGCGCGAATGTCGAGCGGCTGGCCGCCGCCCTCGACCTCGACCTGCGGCACGCCAAGACCTCGGTCGACGCCCTCGGGCGGGAGCTCGGCCTCGGCGCGCAGGGGCGTCACGCCCTGTTCGACGCCGTCGTGACGATCATGCCGCCCATGGGCGAGCCCGCGCCGACGACCTCCTCGGAACCGTTGCGGACCGTCGAGATCACGCCGCTCGCCCTCTACGTGCGCGAGCTCGGCGGCGAAGCCGGGCTGGAGATCGAGTTCTCCTACGACCGCACGGTGCTCGGCGGGGCGGAGGTCGCCCGCCTGCGCGCCGTTCTCGCCGATGTCATCGCGGCGTTCTGCACCCGCCCGGAGACCCGCCTCTCGGCGATTCCCGGCCTCGCCCGCCCGGAGCGCGAGCGGATCGCCGGTCTGGCCGAGGGCGGGAGCCTGCCGGTTCCCGCAGCGAGCCTCGCCGACCTCGTTGAGCGCAGGGCCGCGGCGGCGCCCGACGCGCCGGCCGTCGTCAGCGACGAGACGACGCTGAGCGCCGCGCAGCTCGACCGGGCCGCCGCCCGCATCGCCGCGCGCCTGATCGCCCTCGGCCTGACGCCCGGCGACGTGGTCGGCGTGGCGATGGCGCGCGCGGCCCTGAGCGTCCCGGCGATCCTCGGGATCCTGAAGGCCGGCTGCGTCTACCTTCCCCTCGATCCGGCCTATCCGGAGGCCCGCCTCGCCCTGATGGTCGAGGATGCGGGCGCCCGCCTCGTGCTCGTGCGCGACGCGGCCGGCGCGCCGGACCTCGCCGGGCGGGGAACGCTCGCCCTCGAAGAATCCTGGGTCCTCCACGGCGAGGAGGCGCCGGCAAACCTGCCGGAGGTCGGTCCCGACAGCCTCGCCTACATCGTCTACACCTCCGGCTCGACCGGTCGGCCCAAGGGCGTCGCCGTCTCGCATGCCGCGGCAGTCAACCTCGCCGTCGCGCGCCTGCGGCACGATCCGATCGGCGCCGGGGACCGCGTGCTCGCGGCGATCTCGATCGGCTTCGACGTCTCCATCGGCCAGCTGCTGCTGCCGCTGCTGAGCGGGGCCACGGTGGTCGTGTCCGGCGACGTGCGCGGGCAATCGCCCCAGGCCTTCTGGGAGTTCCTGGTCCGGCACCGCGTCAGCCACGTGAACTCGGTGCCGTCCTTCTTCGACGCCATGCTGCCCGGCGCGCCCGCGCAGCATGCGCTCAAGCAGCTGATGCTCGGCGGGGAGCCCCTGAGCGGCGCGCTCGCGGCGCGGCTGAAGGCGCGGCTCGGCCCCGTGCGGATCGTCAACATGTACGGCCCCACCGAGGCCTGCATCGATGCCAGCGCCTATCCGGTCCCGGAGAGCGGCACCGAGGACTGGCCGACCCTGCCCATCGGCCGTCCCCTGCCGAACTACGCCTTCCACATCCTGAACGAGCGGTTCGAGGAGGTCGGGATCGGGGCGGCCGGCGAACTCTTCATCGGCGGGGCGGGGCTTGCCGCCGGCTATGTCGGACAGCCCGACCTGACCCGCGAGCGGTTCGTGGCGCATCCGCGCCACGGCCGCCTCTACCGCACGGGCGACCTCGCGGCGTGGCGGGAGGACGGCACGGTCGCGTTCCTCGGCCGGGCCGACAACCAGGTCAAGGTCCGCGGCCACCGCATCGAGCTCGGCGAGATCGAGGGCGCCCTCGCCAGCCATCCCGGCGTCGCCCGCTCGGCCGTGGTCGCCCGTCCCGGCGCCGGCGGCGAACGCTGCCTCGTCGCCTACGTGGTCCCGCAGGCCGGGCACGCGCCGACGGCCGAGGACATCGACGCCCACCTCGCCCGCGTCCTGCCGGCCCACATGGTCCCGGCCTTCTACCGCTTCATCGACGCCATCCCGCTGACCCACAACGGCAAGATCGACCACCGCGCGCTCCCGGAACCCGTCGGTCCCGAGGGCCGCGCGGGCACCCCGCCCGCGAGCCCGACGGAACGCTGGCTCGCCGGGCATTTCGCCGACCTCCTCGGGGCGCGGGACGCCTGCCGGGAGGACAGCTTCTTCGCGCTCGGCGGCCACTCGCTCCTCGCGACGCGGCTCGCCGCGAGGGTGCGCGAGGCCTTCGCGGTCGAGTTGCCGCTTCGCACCCTGTTCGAGGCGCCGCGGCTCGGCGACCTCGCCGGGCGCATCGACGCCCTGAGGGCGGGCGCCGGCCGGGCCGCGGCGCCGCTCGCGGCCAGCCCGCGTCCCGCCCGCGTCCCGCTCTCCTACCCGCAGGAGCGGATCTGGTTCGTGGACCGCCTGCAGCAGGACACGAGCTACAACATCGCCATCACCCTGGAGCTCGAAGGCGCCCTCGACCGGCAGGCGGTCGCCCGGGCGCTGGAAGCTATCGTGCTGCGCCACGAGGCTTTGCGCACGCGGATCGTCGTCGCGGACGGCGAGCCCGTCCAGGTCGTCGAGCCCCTCGACGGCCTGCCGCTGACCGTGATCGAGGCGGAGGAGGCGGATCTCCCGGCGCTCCTCGCGCGGCTCGTCGCGCACCGCTTCGACCTCGAGACCGAACTGCCGTTCCGGTTCCGGCTGGTGGCCGTGGCAGGCGACGTTGAGGATCGGCAGCGCCACGTCCTGTCCCTGCTGATCCACCACGTCGCCTTCGACGGCTGGTCGGCGGGCGTGTTCCACCGCGAGTTCGTGGCGCTCTACGGGGCCTTCGCGGCCGGTCTCCCCGACCCGCTGCCGCCGCTGCCGCTGCACTACGCCGACTTCGCCCTCTGGCAGCGGGCGCAGGACCGCGAGGCCGACCTGCGCTACTGGCTGGAGGAACTCAAGGACGCGCCGCCCCGCTCCGAGCTTCCCGGGCGGGAGCCCCTGGCGGGGGCGTTCGCGCGGGTCCCCGGCCGCGTCGCCGTCGATCTCGGCGCGGCCCTGAGCCGGGATCTGCAGAGGCTGTCGCAGGAGAACGGCGCCAGCGTGTTCATGGTGCTCCACGCGGCCTTCGCCCTGCTCATGGGCCGCTGGAACGGCCAGGACGACATCGTCATCGGCACTGTCGCGGCGAACCGCGGCCACGCGGCCTTCGAGGGCATGCTCGGCTGCTTCGTGAACACCCTGCCGCTGCGCACGCGCCTGCGCCGGGGCGAATCGTTCCGGGCGCTGCTCGCGCGCGTTGCGGATGCCGACCTCTCCGCCTTCGCGCACCAGGACCTGCCCTTCGAGCAGCTCTTTTCCGCCCTCGGGCTCGACCGCCGGGCGGGACACAGGCCGGTCTTCCAGACGATGTTCATCCTCCAGAACACGCCCCCGGTGTCGATGGAGGGGTCCGGCCTCGCGGTGCGGGCGCTGGAGGTGGGCTCCACGGATGCGAAGTTCGACCTGCTGCTGACGCTGGCGGAGGGGCGCGACGGCATCGCCGGCGCGTTCGACTTCGCCGCCGACCGCTTCGATCCCGCGATGGTCGCGCGCTTCGCCGGGCAGTTCCGGCGCCTCCTCGCGGCGGTCGCGGCCGACCCGGACCGGGACCTCGCGTCCCTCGACCTCCTCTCCGAGGAGGAGCGCGCGACGATCCTCGAGGTCTGGAACCGCCCGCCGGTCGCGTTCCCGGGCGGGACCCTCGACGGGCTCTTCGAGTCCCAGGCCCGCGCGACCCCGGCGGCCGTGGCGGTGATCGACCGCGACGGGAGCGAGATCGCCTATGGCGATCTCGATGCCCGCGCGACGCGCCTCGCGCGCCACCTCGCCGCGCGCGGCGTCGGTCCCGAGCGGGTCGTCGGCGTCCGGATGGAGCGCAGCGCCGCGACGATCGTGGCGATGCTCGCCATCCTCAAGGCGGGCGGCGCCTACCTGCCCCTCGACCCGGCCTATCCCGCCGAGCGCCTCGACGCCATGGCGGCGGATGCCGGGGCGGTGCTGGTGCTCGACGCGATCGAGGGCTTGTCCGGGACGGCGGAGCTGCAGCCCTGCGGCGACGCCGACCGGCTCGCCTACGTCATCTTCACCTCGGGCACGACGGGCCGGCCCAAGGGCGTCGCGATGCCCCACCGCGCGGCCGTGAACCTG
Organism: Methylobacterium nonmethylotrophicum; assembly: GCF_004745635.1. Taxonomy (GTDB): domain Bacteria; phylum Pseudomonadota; class Alphaproteobacteria; order Rhizobiales; family Beijerinckiaceae; genus Methylobacterium; species Methylobacterium nonmethylotrophicum. The sequence goes on from NZ_SRLB01000004.1 coordinate 345,202, forward strand.
CTCCACGCCCGCAGCGCGAGCTACGACCCGCTCGGCCCCGGCGACCGGGTGCTGGCGGCGACCTCGGTCAGTTTCGACATGTCGATCGAGCAGATGCTGTTCCCGCTCCTGCGCGGCGCGACCGTCGTGGTGGCCGACGACGTGCGCCGGCTCGGCGCCGACGGCTTCTGGAGCCTCGTGTCGCTGCGGAAGGTGACGCATATCGACTTCGTGCCGTCCTTCCTGGACGCGGTCCTGCCGGAGGCGCGCGGCGCCGGCCCCCTGGCCCTGAAGCGGCTGATGCTGGGCGGGGAGGCGGTGCCCGGCGCGTTCCTGGCCCGGATCCACCGGACGCTGCCGGGGCTCGAGGTCGTCAACGTCTACGGGCCGACCGAGACCTGCATCGACGCGACCTACCACGTCGCCACGCCCGCCGACGTCGCGGCCGGGATCCTGCCCATCGGGCGGCCGCTGCCGAACTACACGGCCACCATCCTCGATCCGGACCGCAACCTCGTCGCGCCGGGCGTCGAGGGCGACCTCTACATCGGGGGGGCGGGGCTCGCGCGCGGCTACGTCAACGCGCCTGCCCTCACGGCCGAGAGGTTCGTCGACAGCGTCGCCGGCCGCCTCTACCGCACCGGCGACCGCGCCCGCTGGCGGGAGGACGGCACCATCGCGTTCCTCGGGCGGAAGGACGACCAGATCAAGATCCGCGGCTTCCGGGTCGAGCTCGGGGAGATCGCCGCGGCCTTGATGGAGCATCCCGACATCCGCAAGGCCGTGGTCGTCCCCCGGACCTCCCTCGGCCAGATGCGCCTCGTCGCCTTCGTGGTCGGGACCTGCCCGCCCGAGGCGCTGAAGGCCCACGCGAAGCGGCGGCTGCCGGACCACATGGTGCCGTCCGCCTTCGTGCCGATCGCGGCGGTGCCGCTCACCGGCAGCGGCAAGGTGGACGTCGCGGCCCTGCCCCCGGACCTCGACGAGGGCGAGCCGCGCCCCCATCACCCGCCGGAAGGCCCCGACGAGGAGGCCTTGCAGGGGATCTGGCAGACCGTGCTCGGCCTGACCATCGTCGGGCGCGACGAGAGCTTCTTCGATCTCGGCGGCCAGTCGCTGACCGCGATCCGGCTGATCCACGAGATCGGCCGGCACTTCGGCGTCACGCTGCCGATGCGCACGCTGTTCGAGGACCCGACGATCGCCGGGCTCGCCGCGGCGCTCCGGCGCGGCCGGGACGGGGAGGCGGGCGGCATCCTGGTGCCGCTGCGCGCGGGCAGCGACCGGCCGCCGCTGTTCTGCATCCATCCCGGCGGCGGCCACGTCTTCTGCTACCTGCCGCTGGTCCGGGCTCTCGGCGCCGGTCAGCCGGTCTACGGCATCCAGGCGCGCGGCATCGAGGCGGCCGAGGCGCTGCCGTCCTCGATCGAGGCGATGGCCGCCGACTACGTCCGCGCCATCGCGGCGGTGCGGCCCGACGGACCGGTCCAGCTCCTCGGCATGTCGCTCGGCGGCCTGATCGCCTTCGAGGTCGCGCGCCAGCTCCGGGAGGCGGGACGGGAGGTCGCGTTCCTGGCCATGCTGGACACGGCGATCCCGGAGGACATCGTGTCGGACATGTCGGGTACCCAGCTCGCGCGCACGCTCGCCGCCGAGTTCGGTCTCGCGGACCTCGTGGACGACGACACGACGGGCGTGCAGGGGGTGATCGACCGGGCCTCCGCGGCCGGGCGGCTGCCGCCGGGCTTCAAGCTCGACCGCGCCGAGCGGATCGCCGTCCTGTTCGCCAACATGGCGGCGCTCCAGAAGCGCTACCGGCCGCGGGCGATCGACGTGCGGACGCTCTCGGTCCGCGCCCTCGACCGGCCGGCGGGCGACCGGCCGCCGGACTGGTCGCGCTACGTCGCGGCCGACCTCGTCACCCTCGATCTCGCCTGCGCGCACAACGACCTGATCTCGGAGCGGCTGGCGCCGGCTCTGGCCTCCGCCATGCTGCTGCACGGTACCGGCGCCGTCGACGGCGGGGCGGGGTGAGCGCCATGGACGGCCTTGCCATGCCCGCAGCGACGCGGGCCGCCCGCGTCCCCGGCTGGGCCGCCGACGCGGCCGGGCCGGAGGAGCCCGCCGCGATCAATCCGATGCGCCGCCGGCCGCGTGCGCTCAGCGAGGCGGTGACCATCGCCGACCTCCGGGCGATCGCGCAGCGGCGGCTGCCGAACGTCGTCTTCGAGTACCTGGAGGGGGGCGCCGAGGAGGAGACGACGCTCAGGCGGAACCGTTCGGTGCTCCGGGCGCTCCGCTTCCGGCCCCGCGTCCTGACGGATGTCGCCGTGCGCGACCTCGCGGTCGAGATCCTCGGGGCGCGCTCCGCGCTGCCGGTCGTGGTGGCGCCGACGGGCGGGCAGGGCCTGTTCTGGCCGCGCGGCGACCTCGCGATGGCCGCCGCCGCCGCCGCGGCCGGCATCCCGATGGGACAGAGCACGGTCTCGACGGCCCGCATCGAGGACGTCGCGGCGACGCCTAGCCTCGATCACTGGTTCCAGCTCTACTACTTCGCCGGCGATCACGTGGCGGACGCCTTGCTGGAGCGCGCGGCAGCTAGTGGCAGCCGCGTCCTCCTCCTCACCGCGGACGGGATCCTGCCGGGCAACCGGGAGTGGGACCGGCGCAACCACGACCGGTCCGGAAACCTGTCGTGGCGCAGCAGGCTCGACGTCCTGTGCCATCCGCGCTGGCTTCTCGGCAATTACCTCATCCCCGGCGAGCCGACCTTCGAGAACCTCGTGCCGTTCCAGGACCATCCCCGGCCCACGATGGCACGGATTGGGTCGTGGATCCGCCGCAACGAGGCGAGGATCACCTGGGACACCGTGCGGCGCCTGCGGGCGCGATGGGGGGGTAAGCTGGTGATCAAGGGCCTGCTGCACGTCGACGACGTGCGGATCGCCCGGGACCTCGGCGCGGACGGCGTCGTGCTCAGCAACCACGGCGGGCGCCAGTGCGAGCCGACGATCTCGCCGGTCGAGATCCTGCCGCAGGTCCGGGCCGCCGTCGGGCGCGACTTCACCATCCTGGTCGACAGCGGGTTCCGCCGCGGCAGCGACGTCGTGGCCGCGCGCGCCCTCGGGGCCGACGCGGTCCTGATCGGTCGCGCCGCCCTCTACGGGCTGGCCGCCGGCGGCAGGGCAGGGGTCGCGGCGGCCCTCGACATCCTGACCTCGGAGATCGACCGCACCCTCGCCCTGATCGGGGTCGACGCGGTGCGACGGCTGTCGCCCGCCTGCCTCGATCTCGAGGCCTCGTCGTCAACCGGCGCGGCGGGACGATCGTGATCAGATCAGCCCCGTCCCTGGTGTCGCGGACGGTCACACCCCGGACAACGATCGCACGCTGCAAAATATACTCTACCGTAGTAAATCTGATGTCTCCGCTCGATTATCTGTTTAGCGGTTATCTAAGCGGCCAGTTTGTTCATTCATTAATCTCATATTAATGACTTTTTCACATGGTTCTACTAACATACTTCAACGTGCCTGCGTAATTCTACGCAGAGGTGAAGCATCGAAGCTTCTTCTTGCCAAGGAATGACTTGAGTCATGAGCGAGTATCGCCATCATCCCGGTGCAAGGGCAGACATCGACGACGAGATTGCGTGGCGCGGATCGTCACGGCCGAGCCGCAACGAATACTTGCGCATGCACAGGATAAACGTAAAAAATATCGAACAGAAACCTTCATTGCCGTTGAGGCAGGTCAAAACTGCGATAAAATTTACAATTGTTCTGCTGGCGTTTTCATTAATATCGGTATTGTGTTACGCTGCCGTATGGCCTTCGTACGTCTCATGCCGGGACCAGCAGACAACCACAGGTTTCGCTGCTCGCTCAAGCACGGTCTCTTGCACGATCGACGCATCCGCACGCAGGGTAAGTGCCTACGGACATCACGGCTAGATCCACGCACGAATGGTCTTGAGGACGGCCGCAGCGGTGCACCGCCCGCCGGACGTGCGGTGCCGATGGTGCGAAACGACGCCTCGCCGCCGGCGCCCGCTCGACGCGCCGCGCGGCGGCGAGAAGCACCCCATCCGCGACGGGGCGGGCAATCCCGGCCGATGATGACGCGTCCCACGTGCTCGGCTGTCACCGTCCGGCGGGGATCGGAGCGCCGTCCGGGGGCCGGCGCTCGTCCGATCATGCGGGCGTTTTGAACCTCTGCGCCGCCCCATCGCGACGCCCTGGAACGCGGTCGCGGCGGCCACGAGAGCAGCGCCCGGGCCCACCACGGCCGCTCGGCCGACCGCCTGCCGCGCGGCCGAGCCGGCGCTTACGAGCGCTCCGCCGCCAGGATGACGGGAGGCCCATAGCCGCCGAGGTGGCGAGGGTCCGGCCCGCCGGCGCGACCCGTGTTTTTCGGTTGATCATGAACGCTTGACGCCGCTGACGCTCCTTTGCACGTTATCGGACGATAACCGACAGTCGCGTCGGCCGGTCGCGTGCGCCGGCCTACGGGGAGGACCGTGATGGCGATCGGGGCGGCACCCGCCGGCAGGCGGGCGATCATCGTCGGGGGCTCGCTCGGGGGATTGTTCGCGGCCCTGCTGCTGCGCCGGGCCGGCTGGCAGGCCGAGATCCACGAGCGCGTCCCCGGCGACCTGTCCGGGCGCGGCGCCGGCATCGTGACGCATCCCGAGCTGTTCGAGGTGCTCGACCGCGCCGGCATCGCGCGCAGCCGGGCCGAGGTCGGGGTCTCTGTGGCCGGGCGGCGGGTCTTCGGTGCCGACGGAGCGCTGATCGGGGAGCGCGCCCTGCCGCAGGTGCTCACCGCCTGGGGTCATCTCTACGGCCTGCTGCGGCAGGCGCTGCCGGCGGACGCCTGCCACCACGGCCGCTCCCTCGTGCGGGTCGAGGAGGCGGAGGACGCGGTCACGGCGCATTTTGCCGACGGCACGAGCGCGCGGGGCGACCTCCTGATCGGCGCCGACGGCATCGGGTCGACGGTGCGGGCACAGTTCCTGCCGGAGGCCGCGCCGCTCTATGCCGGCTACGTCGCCTGGCGCGGCCTCGTCGACGAGGCCGCGCTGTCGGAGGAGACCCGGGCGGCTTTGTGCGACCATTTCTGCTTCTCGCTGCCGCCCGGCGAGCAGATGCTCGGCTACCCGGTCGCCGGCGAGGGCAAGGGCGGCAGGGGGAGCGGGCGCCGCTTCAACTTCGTCTGGTACCGCCCGGCCGCGGCCGAGACGGGCCTCAAGGCGCTCCTGACCGATATCGACGGCGTCGCGCAGCCGCTCTCGATCGCCCCGAACCGGATCCGGCCGGAGGTGGTCGCCGCGATGCGGCACGACGCGCGCCGGCTCCTGGCGCCGCCCTTCGCCGAGGTGGTGGAGCGCACCGCCCAGCCCTTCCTGCAGGCGATCCAGGATCTTGAGGCGCCCCGGATGGTGCTCGGGCCCCGCACCGTGATCCTGGGCGACGCCGCCTTCGTGGCAAGGCCCCATGTCGGCATGGGCGTGACCAAGGCGGCGGGCGACGCGAACGCCCTGGCGCAGGCGCTGCTCGCCCATCCGCACGATCGTCCCGCCGCGCTCGCGCAGTTCGAATCCGGGCGCCTCGCCTTCGGCCGGGCCGTCATCCGCCGGGCGCGGGAGCTCGGCGCCTACATGCAGGCCCAGATCCTCGACCCGCGCGAGCGGGCCCTCGCCGAGCGCCACCGGCAGCCCGAGGCGGTCATGGCCGAGACGGCCGTGGCGACCGGGCTCGCGGCCTGAAAAACCCGATCGGCCAGAGGAGGAGCGACACCGTGGAGATCGAGCGGATCGAGGGCCAACCGGTCTTCCGCCGGCTCGCCTTCGCGCGCAGCGGCCGCGGCCGGCCACCGCTGGCCACCGCCCATTGACGAGGAGACCCGTGATGACAGCCTCCACCTACGATTGGCCCACCCCTCCGCATACCTGGCCCGAGACCTTGCGCCGGGAATTCGCCGCCCGCGCCGGCAACGGCCAGGTCGGCAGCCGGCTCGTCTCCGAGACCGACCGCGTCCGCGTCTGGCTGCTCAGCCTCGCGCCCGGCGAGCGGATCGCCTTCCACACCCACGTCCTCGACTATTTCTGGACGGCGGTGACCGGCGGGCGGGCGCGCTCGCACTACGCCGACGGGCGGATCGCGGAGGTGACCTACGCCCCGGGCGACACCCAGCACCACCGCTACGCGGCGGGCGCGTTCATGATCCACGACCTCGAGAATATCGGCGAGACCGAGCTGGTCTTCACCACCGTCGAGTTCCTGGACAGCGCCAACCCGCCCCTGCGCCTCGACCGCGACGCAGCCTGACCGGAGAGGTGATCAAGCGATCACGAAATTGTCCGGCCCGCGGGCCGGACGGCCGATCCGGGCCTCGGCGATGGCCAGGCCGGAGCAGCGCGTGATAATCTGGCGCCGTGGATGCGACGACGAAATTCATGAGCCCGGCCCGCCGCCCGCCCGCAGCGGGCCGGGATTGGGCCCGGACCGGCGCGCCGGCGCGGCGGCGCCTGAGCCACGCCCAGCGCGAGGAGGAGATCGTCCGCGAGGCGGTCGGCTTCTTTGCCGAGTTCGGGTTCGAGGGGCAGACGCGGGAACTCGCCAAGCGCCTGAACATCACGCAGCCGCTGCTCTACCGTTACTTCCCGACCAAGGACGCCCTGGTCGAGCGGGTCTACCAGGAGGTCTTCCTGCGCCGCTGGAACCCGTTCTGGGAGGAGACGATCCGGGATCCGTCCCGGCCCCTGCGCGAGCGGCTGATCGCCTTCTACACCGATTACGCGACCGCGATCCTGACCTACGAGTGGATCCGCCTGTTCATGTTCGCCGGCCTGAAGGGCCTCGACTTCAACACCCGCTACCTCGACCTGCTGCGCGAGCGCGTCTTCGCCCTCATCGTCGCCCAGCTGCGCGACGAGTTCGGCCGCCCGCCGCTCGCCGAGCGGCCGGTCACGGCGCCGGAGGTCGAGGCCATCTGGAGCCTGCACGCCGGCATCTTCTATCTCGGCGTGCGCAAGTTCGTGTACAACATGCCGGTCGACGACGTCTCGGCCATCGTGGCGATGAAGGTGCGCCTGTTCCTCGACGGGGCCCGCACGGTGATCGGCGTCGAGGAGACCGCGCCGCCCGCGTCCCTTCAGCGTCGCGACAGGTAATCGACCAGCGTCATCGCGAACAGGATCGCGACCCAGACGAAGCCGATGCAGGCGAACAGCCTGACCAGGGGCGGCTCGCGGCGGACCTCCATCGAGAACGCAAGAATCGTCGCCACCATGAGGCCGGCGACGATGAGCTCGACGATCCAGACATGCGGGAAAGGGAGGGTGGCGCCGAGCGCCACGTTGACCCCGAGCATGATGAGCAGCGCGCAAGCCGTCAGGACCGGCTCGCGCATGTGCCGCCAGAGGATGCGGCGCTCCTCGCTGGTACCGAACACGGACGCGCCTCCTACCGGTTGAGCACGTAGAGGGTCGGAAAGGCGACGATCCAGATCAGGTCGATGAAGTGCCAGTACAGCCCGAAGATCTCGATCCGGTTCTGGTGCGCGGCCAGAAAGCCCGGCCGGCTCGCCTGCCGGGTCATCGCCAGCAGGATGGCGATGCCGGTGAGGAGGTGCAGGCCGTGCAGCCCGGTCGCGACGTAGTAGAGGTTCACGAAGAGCCGCGAGGGCGGTGAATCCGTCAGCGCGTAGGGCCGGTCGGACAGGAACGGCATCATGTGCTCGTGGTAGTCGGCGTAGTACTCGTAGCCCTTGAGAGCCAAGAACAGCGTGCCGAGCGCCGCCGTGGCGAGCATGAACCGGACCATGCCGCGCTGCCAGCCGAGCCGCGAGAGCTGGATCGCCCCCGACATGGTCAGGCTCGAGCCGATCAGCACGACGGTGTTGACGGCGCCGATCCAGAACTTGAGGTGGCGCGCCGCCGCCTGCACCGCTTCCGGATGGGTGAGGCGCAGGATCAGCGCGGTGAGGAAGAGCCCGGCGAAGAGCAGCAGCTCGGTGAGCAGCCAGGCCCACATCCCGAGCACGGCGGCGTGCTTCTGCTGCTCCACCGTGGCGAAGTGCGAGGCGAGCCTGACGCCCACGGAGGTCCCGCCGCTCACGAATGCTGCCTCCCGGTCTCGCGGGCCTGGATCGGGTAGTCGTACGGCACCTTCGGCGCCTGCGGCTCGGTGAGGAAGTTGTGGGCCGGCGGCGGCGAGGCGACGGTCCATTCGAGGCCCCTGGCGTCCCAGGGATTCGCCGGGGCCCGCTTCCCGAACCAGATCGCATAGACGAGGTAGATCATCGGGAAGATGTAGCCGACCGCCAGGATGGTCGAGCCCGCCGAGGACAGGATGTTGAGGAACTGGAATTCCGCCGGGTAGACGTGGTAGCGCCGCGGCATCCCGAGATAGCCGAGGATGAATTGCGGGAAGAAGGTGACGTTGAAGCCGATGAAGATCAGCACCGCCGAGATGCGGCCCCAGGCCTCGATATACATCCGCCCGGTGAATTTCGGCCACCAGAAGTGCAGCCCGCCGAGGAAGGCCAGTACCGTGCCGCCGACCATGATGTAGTGGAAGTGAGCCACGACGAAGTAGGTGGCGTGGACATGCTGGTTGATGGCCAGCGTCGCGAGGTAGAGGCCGGTGAGGCCGCCGAGCACGAACAGCCCGATATAGCCCATGGCGTAGAGCATCGGCGTGTCGAGCTTGAGCGAGCCCTTGTGGATCGTCGCGGTCCAGTTGTAGACCTTGACCGCCGACGGCACCGCCACCGCGAAGCTCAAGACCGAGAACGCCACGCTGGCGAGGTCGCTCTGCCCGTTGACGAACATGTGGTGGCCCCAGACGAAGAAGGTCACCGAGGCAAGGCCGATCGCCGCGTAGGCGACGAACCGGTAGCCGAAGAGCTTCTTCTGGGCGAAGGCCGGGACGATCTCGGAGATCACCCCCATGCCCGGCAGCACCATGATGTAGACCGCCGGGTGCGAGTAGAACCAGAACAGGTGCTGAAACAGCACCGGGTCGCCGCCATAGGCCGGATCGAACACCCCGATGTGGAAGGCCCGCTCGGCGATGAGCAGCACCAGCGCCACGGTGATGACCGGGGTGGCCAGCAGGAAGATCAGGCTGGTGGCGTAGTGTGTCCAGACGAAGATGGGAAGCCGGAACCAGGTCATGCCCGGCGCCCGCATGGTGTGGATCGTCACCACGAAGTTGAGGCCGGTGAGGATCGACGAGAAGCCGACGATCGTCACGCCGATCAGGGCCGGCACCACCCAGGTGTTCGAGAAGGCGGTGGAGAGCGGCGTGTAGAAGGTCCAGCCGGTATCGACCCCGCCGAGCACCACGCTGACCAGCGTGAAGAACGCCCCGGTCATGAACACGTACCAGGAGGCGAGGTTCAGCTTCGGGAAGGCGAGGTCGCGCGCCCCGATCATCAGCGGGATCAGGAAGTTGCCGAAGGTCGCGGGGATGCTCGGGATCAGGAAGAACCACACCATCACGACCCCGTGGATCGTGAAGAGCTTGTTGTAGGTGTCGTTGGTGAAGACCTGCCCGTCCGGCACGACGAGGGCGAGGCGCACCAGCCCCGCCGTCACCGCCCCGATGACGAAGAAGGCGGTGATGCTGGCGAGGTAGAGAAGCGCGATGCGCTTGTGGTCGGTGGTGAAGAACCACGAGCGCAGGGTGTGCTCGGCATGCAGGTAGTCGGGCCCGTGGCCGATGCGGGAATCCGGGGTATGGGGGTCGCGCAGGGCCGGCCCGTCGGTGATGGTGCCGCTGGTCATGGGCTGGCCTCCTGCTGCGCCGTCGCGCGTCCGCTCTTCAGGTAGGCGACGAGACGGTCGAGGTCGTCGGTCGGGATCACGTTGCGGAAGGCGGGCATGACCTGCTTGTAATCGGCCGCGAGCTTCTGCCGGTTCGGGTTCAGGATCTTGTCCCGCAGGTAGGCCTCGTCGGCCGTCACGATGCGGCCGTCGGCGAGCCTGACCTCGCGCCCGTAGAGGCCGGCGAGCGAGGGCGCCCGCACCTTGGCGCCGGGATCGTGGCAAGTGCCGCAAGCATAGGATTCGTAGATTGCGCGGCCGGCCCCGGCCTGGCCGCCCTGCTGCGCGCCCGCATTCTGCAGCCAGGCGGCGTAGTCGGCCTGGGTCATCAGGGTCAGGGTGCCGTCCATCCTCGAGTGGTCGGTGCCGCAATATTCCGAGCAGTACAGCCGGTAGGTGCCGGTGCGGTCGGGCTTGAACCACATCTCGGTATAGCGGTCCGGCAGGGTCGCCATCTGCATCCGGAAGACCGGGAAGTAGAGGTTGTGGATCACGTCCTGGCTGATCATCCGGATCTTGATCGGCTGGCCGATCGGCAGGTGCAGGTCGTTGATCTCGGACTGGCCGGTCGGGTGCTGGAACTTCCACATCCACTGGCGGCCGATCGCCTCGATCACCATGGCGTCGCCGGGCGCCTGCTTCGAGATGAAGAACAGCCGGGCGCCCCAGACGAAGAAGATCAGGGTGAGCAGGAACGGGATCAGCATCCAGCTGATCTCGATCAGCACGCTGCGGATGGTGCCGTGGCTGCGATCGGCCGGCTCGCCCTGGCGGTAGCGGATCGCGAACCAGGTGATGGCGACGAAGACCGGCACCGTCAGCAGCAGGGTCAGGACCGTGAAGGCGAGGATCAGCCAGTCGGTCTCGACCGCGGTGGCGGAGGCCGCCGGCGGCCAGAGGCGGAGCGCGAGGTCGGTCGGGTTCATCGCGGGGGGGCTCCGCCGGCGGGGGGCAGAGGATCCAGGGATTGGCCGGCCATCAGCCGCATGGCGCGCTCGACCGGGATGCGGGCGCGGCCGTCGGGGAGGGGGGCGTAAGTGGTGAGCTGTGCCCGCTCCGCGGCTTCCTGGCGGGCGAGGTCCTCGTAGGGCGCGCCCTGGAGGTTGGGCGGCGGCGGCTGCACCCGGGCCGTCTGCTGCGGCGTCAGCGCCGGGGTGCCGGCGACGTTCAGCGCGCCGAACAGGCGCAGCATCAGCCACACCGCCGCGATCGCGACGGCGACGGAGGCGGCGAGCCCCACGACCACGAAGGCGGTGCGGCGGACATCGACATCCGTCTCCTCGAACCCCTCCGGATTGCGGGGGCCGGCCGGCGGCTCCGCGCGGGGCGGGGCCGGCCGGAAGCCGGAGAGGCGCAGGAGGCCGGCCGCCGCGAGCGCCGGCAGAAGGGACAGGGGGCCGGGCCTGTCGCCGCTCACGAGGTGCGCCCCCGAAGGCGGCGATCCACCGGGCCGTAGAGGCCGCCGGCGACGCCCACCACCCCGATCAGCGCCAGCGCATCGGCCCAGGTGAACAGGAAGGCGCCGCGGAAGCCCGGCGTGACGAGCCAGAAGATCTCGGCGCCGTGGAGCAGCAGGATCAGAAGGGCGATGCCGGCCAGAAGCGCCGGCCGGCCGGCATTGCGCCGCGGCACCAGGACGAGGGCCGCGAGCACCATCACGCCGACGCCGACCCAGACCCCGAAACGGCCGAGCGTCCCGTCGCGGGCGAGGTACCAGCGCGCCTCGTCGGGCAGGTTGGCCGACCAGACGATCAGGTACTGCGCGGCGTGGACGAAGCCCCAGATTGCCAGGAGCACCAGGATCGGGTCGGCGAAGGAGGCGGCGGTGCGCTGGTCGCGTCCGGGCCGGCCGGAGGAGTCGCGCGCCGCGATCAGGGCCGCCGCCGAGAGGGCGATGCCGGCCTGGATCGTCATCACCAGGAGGCCGAAGGCCGTCGAGGCGAGGCCGGGATCGGCCGATTGCACCCAGTCCTCAGCCGCCAGCGTGCCGGTGACCGCGGTGAGGATCAGGCCGAGGACCGCCCGGCGCCGGCGGGCCGCCGCGGCCGGGCTGCCTGCTTCCGCCGGGGGGCGCCGGAAGGTGCCGGCGAGCCAGAGCCAGAGGCTCAGATAGGCGAGGCTGCGCAGGGCGAAGAACACCGGCGTGAACCAGACGCCGGCGAGCGGCGTGCGCGGGGGGGCGCCCCGATCCCAGGGATAGAGGCCCTTGAGGCTGAGCAGCACCGGCAGCAGCAGCAGGCCGGCGATCGGCAGGAGGCCGAGCAGGCGGCGCAGGGATGCCGCCATGGGACCGGCGGAGAACCCGGCGAGCTCGAGCCCCATCAAGAGCGGCAGGCTGCCGGCCGGCAGTGCCACCAGCACCAGCCAGGCGGCGAGATAGGACGGCATGACCGGGCTGCCGGAGGCGCCGGCGAGCGCGCAGGCCGCCAGGGCCGCCACCCCGAGGGCGAGGGAGATCGGGCGGCGGCTCATTTCCGCTCTCCCGGACTGGACCGGCCAGCCGCCGCGACCCAGGCCTGGTCCTCCGGCGGCAGGCTCGCCAGGGTCGCGCCCTGGCTCAGCTGCAGTGCGCGGATATAGGCGACGATGGCCCAGCGGTCGGCCGGCGGCACCTGGGCGCCGTAGGAGAGCATGGTGCCCTTGCCGTTGCTGATGACGTCGTAGACGTATCGCGCGGGCGCCTGCCGCAGGCGGGCCTCGGCGAGCGAGGGCGGTCGCGGGTAGCCGCGCTGCACGATCATGCCGTCGCCGTGGCCGGCGCCGCCGTGGCAGGGCGTGCAGAACACGCCGTAGCGCTCCTGGCCCCGGGCCAGCAGGGCGGGGGTCGCGGAGGCCGGCTGCGGCACCGGCCGGTCGGGCGCGGCCCGCGGCACGGTGCCGGGGGCGGGAAGGCGCATCGTCTGGCCCTGCGGGAAGAACGGGTTGCCGTCCCAGGTCTTGGATTTCGGCTGACTCACCATGTCGGCCCGGTCGCAGGCCGCGAGCGCCAGGGGGAGGAGGAGGGCCAGACGCTTCACAGCGGCACCCTCCGGACCATCAGCGGCCGGCCCTCCGGCAGGGTGGCGAGCGCCCGCTCGATCCGGGCGGGGTCGAAGCGCGGGCCCGCCGCCTCGAGGGCCAGGAAGAAGCGGTCCTCGCTCGCCCGGGTGAAGCCAGGGATCGCGAAGGCCGGGTGGTTGAGCCGCGGCAGGCGGTTCTGAAAAAGCAATCCCAGCACCGTCGTGAGGCCGCCGCAGAGGGCACCGAACGACACGCTCGGCACCAGGAAGGCCTGCCAGGGGAAGCGCGGCCGGCCGCCGACGTCGAACACGTAGGCGAAGCCGGAGGCGTAGAGGCACATCAGCATGAAGGCGGCCCCGCCGGCCAAAGCCGCCCCGAGGGCGAGGAGCGGCAGGATGCCCGCGGGACGCCCCAGAGCCGCCGCCGCCCGGCCCATCGGCACGGGACCGTAGGTCTCGATCCGGGCGCCGAAGTCGCGCGTCGTCAGGGCCTCTACCGCGGCCGCGAGGTCGCCGGCCTGCACGAACTCGGCGCTCACGCCCCAGAGCGGCGCCTGCGCGGTCTCGGCGAGGGTCGGCGCCCGCTCGCCGCTCGGCCGCTCGTCCGGGTGGCTCTCGGCGAAGCGCCGCGTCTCGGTGATCGAGACCATCGGGAGCGTGCGCAACCCGAGGAGCAGGAGCGCCAGGAAGAGCCCGACCGTGCCGGCGAGCGTCGCCAGGCCCCAGGCGCCCAGGGCGTAGGGATGGGCGGAGGAGGGCAGGAAGTCGTGGCTGAGCGTCACGATGAGCAGCATGAAGTGGTCGCCGAAGCTGCCGATGGCGGCGGCGATCCCGACCAGCGCCACGACGCGGCCTGAGCGGCGGAAGGCATCGAACCAGAACAGCTGCACCGGCAGCAGGGCGAAGACGACGATCATCCAGAACGCCCAGGCATGCGAGCCGGACAGGCGGCGCACCAGCACCGCCCGGTCGTAGGCATCGCCGTGCAGCAGGCTGGAGACGATCTCGGTGGCGTAGCAATAGGCGGAGGCGAGCCCGAGGCCGAGCATCAGCCGGGCCATCAGGACGAGGTGCCGTCCGGTGATCAGCGCCTCGAGGCCGAGCGCCCGGCGCACCAGCACCGCGAGCGCCGCGGTGACGCCGACGCCCGAGAGCAGCGAGGCGGCGAGGAACGTCACCGGCAGCAGCGTGTCGTGCCAGCCCGGCAGGACGGAGCCGGCGAGCATCACCGAGGCCCCGGTCTGGAGCGCCACGACGACGACGAGGGCGAGCACCGAGAGGGTGCGGGTGGCGAGCAGCCAGCGCTCCCAATGCGTCGAGGCCCCCCGCCAGCCGAGGGCCAGGATGCCGTAGATCTGCGCCCGCAGGAGCGTCAGCCGCCGGCGCCGGCCGCGCCCCTCGTCGGCGGCGCGGGCCTCGGCCAGGGCGGCCTCGAAGGCGCGGTCGCGCAACGCCGCGAGGTCGGGCAGGAGCCCGACGGACCACAGGCCGAGGCAGACACCCAGGAAGCCGAGGATGTCGACCGCGTCCCAGACCAGCGGCGAGCGGAATTGCGGCCAGAGCGCCAGGGTGTTGGGGTAGGGCAGGGTCCAGTAGAACACCCAGGGCCGCCCGAGATGGATGATCGGGTAGAGGGCCGCGGCCGCCGCCGCCAGGATCGCGGTGGTCTCGGCGATGCGGTCGATGCCCGATCGCCATGCGGCACCGGTGAGCCGCAGCGTCGCGGAGGTGAGCAGCGCCCCGCAGGCGATGCCGATCCACCAGTCGTAGGCGACGATGTCGAGGGCCCAGACGACCGGGTTGTTGTTGTCCCAGATCCCGACGCCGTTGAGGAGCAGCCAGGCGAGGGCCGCGGCGAACACGCCCAGCAGCCCGCAGGCGCCCGAGAAGGCGATCCACCAGGCCCGCGAGCGGGTGCGGGCCGGCGCTCCCGTGACCGCCCGGCCGATCGACGCGAAATCCTCGGTGGCGCCGAGGAGGCCGGCCCGTGACGCCAGGGGTTTTGGTGGCAGGGGCGTGACGGTGCCGCTCATAAGGAGCCCCCGGGCTTGACGGAGGCCTCCTCGACCAGCCGGGCGAGGTAGGTGGTTCGGGGCCGGGTGTTCAGTTCGGCGAGCAGGGCGTAGTTGCGCGGGTCGGCCGCGGCCGCTGCGACCCGGCTGCCGGCATCGCGCAGGTCGCCGAAGGAGATGGCGCGGGTCGGGCAGGCGCCCTGGCAGGCGGTCTCGACCGCGCCGTCGGGGATCGGGGCGTGGTCGCCCCGCGTCGACTCGATCCGGGCGGCGGCGATGCGCTGGACGCAGTAGGTGCACTTCTCCATCACGCCGCGGGCCCGGACGGTGACCTCGGGGTTGCGCTGCTGCTGCTGCACCGGCGCCGCGTCGCCGGCATAGTCGAGGTAGTTGAAGCGCCGGACCTTGTACGGGCAGTAGCTCGAACAGGCGCGGGTCCCGACGCAGCGGTTGTAGACCATGAGGTTCAGCCCCTCGCGGTCGTGGACCGTCGCCTCGACCGGGCAGCCGACCTCGCAGGGCGCCTGCTCGCAATGCATGCAGGGCACCGGCATGAAATGGGTTTTCGGGGTGTCGAGGCCGCCCTCGTAGTAGCGGTCGATCCGCAGCCAGTGCAGCCAGCGGCCGAGCGCGACCTCCTCCTTGCCGACGACCGGGATGTTGTTCTCGGACTGGCAGGCGGTGACGCAGGCGTTGCAGCCGATGCAGGCGTCGAGGTCGATCACCATGCCCCAGGCGCGCTCGCGCGCGAAGCGCCCGCCGGGGGAGGTCGGCGCCGGGGGATAGAGCGAGGGCAGGGGCTCCCGGGCGGCGACCGGCGTCGTGCTGCCTACAGCCTGGACGCGCACGAGATCGTGCCCCTCCATCGTGCCGTGGTTCTGCGTCGTCACCGGCAGGGCCTTGCGCCCGGTGGTGGCGAGCGTCGCCTCGGCGAGGCGCCAGGGGGTGGCGCTCGCGCGCAGCGGATAGGCGTCGTAGCCGAGCCCGTCGGCGAGCTGTTCCGGGACCGTCCGGCCGTAGCCGAGGCCGACCGTCACGGCATCCTCGGCCTGGCCGGGCTGGATCCAGACCGGTCCCTCGATCCGCCGGCCTCCGGCCTCGAGGGTGACGAGGTCGCCCTGTTGCAGCTCCTCGCGCTCGGCGAGCGCGGGGCTTACCGCGATCACGTTGCCCCAGACCACCTTGGTGAGGGGCTTGGGCAGCTCCTGCAGCCAGGCGAGGTTGGCGAGGCTCCCGTCCCACACCGTCGCGTCGGGGCGAAACAGCACCTCGACCCGCCGGGCCGGGCCGGCCGGGGAGGGCGCGGGCCGGGGCAGTGCTGCGGGGGCCGGAACCGGTTCGCCGACCGGCTCGGGGGAGAAAGCCGTCCCTTCGAGGAAGCCCGCCTGCAGGAAGGCCTCGCGCCGGGCCGTCCAGGCCGCGTCGTCCTCGCCGGGGCGGCGCCAATGGGCGTCGAGGAGGGAGCCGCCGTCCTTCGCCTCGGCATCGGTGAGGATCGACAGGATCTCCGGCACCGAGCGGCCGTCGTAGAGCGGGCGGATCGTCGGCTGGATCAGGGTCACCGTCCCGTCGAGGGAGCGGGCGTCGCCCCAGGCCTCGAGGGGATGGGCCAGCGGCAGGTTCCAGTCGCAGCGGAACGCGGTCTCGTCCGGGTAGAGCCCGGCATGGATCTTCAGCGGCACCCGGGCCATGGCCTCCAGGAAGCCGAGGTCGCCGGGGGCGTCGTAGACCGGGTTGACGTCGAGCATCACCAGGACCTGCACCGCGCCCCGGCGCATCGCCTCGACGAGGGCGGACAGGGGCTCGGGGTCGAGGACCGGCACCGGGGCGGTGTGGAACACCGTGCGGCCGGTGTTGCCGAGGGCCGCGTTGAGCCGGTGGACCTGGGCCAGCAACTCCGGCCCGGCCTGGGCGCCGGCGAGCACGAGGCCGTTGCCGCGGGCCGCGTTCAGCGCCGCGAAGGCCGTCTCGCGCCAGGCCGCGGCCGGGCCGTCGCGGGTCACCGGCGCCCCGCCGCCGGCCTGGGCCAGGAGGTCGCGGACGATCTGCTCGAGACCGTCGGAGCCGATGGCGAGGGGGGCGTCGGCCTTGGCGGAGGTCAGGTTCGGGCTCGGGCCGGCATGGTGGAGCGCCAGCAGGCGCTTGCCGGCGGCCGCCCTGCGGCGGGCCTCGACCCAGTCCCGCGCCTGGCCGACCTGGCCCGGGCCGGCATCCAGACAATCACCGTCGAGGGAGACGACGACTTGGGCCTGGTCGAAGCGCCAGCGGGTCTCGAGGGGGCGGCCATAGGCGAGGCGGGCGCCCTCGTAGAGCGCCTCGCGCCCGGTCGGGGCCGAGACGTGCCAGCGCATCGCCGGGAAATCGCGGCGCATCGCGGCGATCTGAGCGGCCAGCGACGGTGAGGTCACCGGACCGGTGACGAGGTGGAGCCCGCGCCCGCCCTCCACGGCTTTCAGTGCCGCGAAGCGCCCGGTCATCGCGGCGCGGAAGGCCTGCCACGTGCTCGGCCGGCCGAGATGTCGCGGCGCCTGCAGCCGGAACGGGTCGTAGAGCCCGAGCACCGAGGCCTGCGCGAACACGTCGGTGCCCCCGCGGCTCCACGGATGCTCGGCATTGCCCTCGATCTTGAGCGGGCGGCCGTTGCGGGTGGTGACGGTGATGCCGTTGGCGAAGCCGTCGGTCAGGGACGCGGACGCGTAGGCGAGGGCTGCGCCCGGGATGATCCGCTCGGGCTGGCGGACGTAAGGCACCTCCTGCTTGCGCCCGTCGGTCTGGCCGCAGGCGGCCAATCCGCTCATCGCGAAGGAAGCCGCCATCAGCTTGAGGACGCCGCGCCGGTCGGGCGCGGCGGCGAGGCGGGCGGCGGCCGGGTACTCGGCGTCCAGGAAGGCGCGGAACTCGGGCGAATCCGCCACCGCGTCGAGGCTGCGCCAGAAGGCCGGGCCGTCGCCGCCGGCGAGGCGGGCGCGGAGCGAGGCGATGTCGCCGGTCATCGGTGGCAGATCCCGCACTCGGTCAGCCGCTCGCCGCCGCGGATGTGGTACTGGCGCACCAGTTCCGGCCCGATCTCGGCCTGGTTCGCCGGCGGGCTCCAGGCCATGTCGAGCACCCGGTCCTTCGGCCGCACGTAGTTCTCGGGGTTGCGGTGGCAATCGAGGCAGAAGCTCATCGTGAAGGCGTTCGCCCGGTAGGTGAGCTGCATGTCGGTGACGCTGCCGTGGCAGGTCGAGCAGCCGATGCCGTTGGTCACGTGGACCGCGTGGTTGTAGTAGACGTAGCCCGGCAGCTTGTTCAGGCGGGTCCAGACCAGGGGCCGGTCCTTGGCGTAGCTTGACCGCACCGGTTCCAGCATGTCCGAGCCGGACCAGATCTGGCTGTGGCAGGTCATGCAGGTATGGGTCGGCGGGATCCCGGCCGTGGCCTGGGTCTCGACCGTGGTGTGGCAGTAGCGGCAGTCGATCTTCAGCTCGCCCGAATGGTGCTTGTGGCTGAACGGCACCGGCTGGGCCGGCGCCACCCCGACCCCGGTGACGTAGGAGGAGCGGACCAGCCCCGCCCCCACGACCGGCAGCGCCGCCAGGCAGGCGGCGGCGGTGAGGAGCGCGAGGCGCAGGAGCGCGTCGGCGCCCGGGGCGAAGAGCTGGCGCACGGAATCAGGTCCGGGGCCGGGCGGGAGCGGCGTCCCTCGGGGACGCCCGGCCGCATCCATGCCTCAGGGCGAGACTCACGCGCTGCACGCCATCCTCGTCATGCCGTGACCCGGTTCGGAACGATGCGAAGCTAGGTGGCGCGGGGCTTGGCCACGGCCAGATGCCCCAGAGACGCCAAATCCCGGGTGCGACAGCGTGGCGTCCGGACGGGAGGTGCCGCAGTCGCGCGCGCGGCTCACGCTCCGGCAGCGGGGCGGGTCAGGTCGCGCACCATCAGGGCGGCGCGCGCGCCGTAGCCGGGCGGCGGGGCTTCCGGGATCGGCCGGAAGCCATGGCGGCGCCAGAAGCCGGCGGCGTCGCCGACCGCGACCAGCACCATCTCGGGCAGGCCGCGCCGCGCGGCTTCGCCGCGCATCAGCGCCACGACCTCGCCGGCGGCGCCGCGCCCCCTCGCCTCGGGGACGAGCGCCACGTCGTGGATGCACCAGGCCCCCGCCGGCTCCGGCAGGGCACCAAGCCGCATGTCGAGGTCCGGCACCGACCTCGCCCGCCAGGGATGGCCGACGGCGTAACCGCGCAGCCCGTCATCAGAGCCCGCGAGGGCGAAACAGCCCTCCGGGCACAGGCGCAGCCGTTCGGCCATCACCGCGTCGTCCTCGGGATGGTGCGGGTGGACGCGGGCGGCGATCGCCGCGGCGGCCGGAAGGTCCGGCACCCTCAGCGGCCGCCAGCGCAAGATCCGGTCGCTCAGCGGGCGGCCTCGTACGTGAAGCGGGGCGCGGCCTGGAGCTGCGCCTTGGTCAGCCGGATCTCCGCCTCCGCCACCGTGCCGTCCCCCGTCGCCAGCACCGTGGCGCGGCCCCGGGACGGGTCGGCCGCCGCGACCGAGCCGGTGGCATCGTCGACCGTGCCGCTGCGCTTGGCCGGCACGGCGGCGAGCGCCTGGTCGGTCACGTTCGCGCCCGGCATGGTCTGCGGGCCGGCGGTCTGCGCGGCGGCGTCGCTCGGCGCCCGGTCCGGCGTGGTGTGGGAGGGCGGGGCGCCCGCCGCGGCGGCGCCGGTGTTCCAGGCCAGCCTGTCGAAGGGCACCGCCACGGATTTCTGGCCGATGCCCAGGAAGCCGCCGACGCCGATCACCACGGCGCGCACCCGCCCGTCCTCGGCAAGCAGCACGTCCTCGATCTCGCCGACCCGGACGTGGTCCATCCCGATCACCTTGACGCCGACGAGCTTCGAGGCCCGCAGGCTGCCGGGCTCGGCCCGGGTCAGGAAGCCCGGCGCCGGATCGGGGGCGGGCGGCGCCGACTGCTGGGCCAGGGCGGGTGCCGCGACCAGCAGGGCGGCGAGGGGCAGCGCGGGGCGCAGAAGGGCGGGCATGTCGGGTCTCCGGACGCGTCTCGGCGGGGCTCATGCCGTCAACCGCCCCGGAGCGGCACGGTTCACCAGCGCAGGCGGTCGAGCACCCCGCCGAGCGTCGCGCGGGCCGAGCCCGCCGCGGCGAACGCCCAGTCCCGCGCGCGGGCGGCGACGCCCCGGGTCGCCCGCGCCCGGGCCTCGGCCTCCTGGGCGGCCAGCATCGCGTGCACGTAGGCGTCCTCCTGCGGCTTGCAGGCGGCGAGGGCCGCGCGCTGCGCCGCCCGCCGCTCCATCCCGAGGGGCTGACCGGAGAAGGCCTGCCGCACGCAATCGTGCCAGCGCGCCTCGAAGCCCCCGAGGTCGGCCCCGGCGGCGCCCGCCGCCGCGCCGGCGAGCGCCAGCAGCAGCGGCGCGATCCCTGCGGCACGTCCCACATTCCATTCCAAGGCCGGACGCTCCGTGCTCCGCATCTTTCAAGACACACGATCTCGGGCGGATTCGAGGCCGGAGCGCCGTTGTGCGCTGGCGCACATCGGGCGAGGGATCGGCTCCTGTGGCGAGTGACGAATGTTGACATTCATCACCCCTCCGGTAGGTTCTGGGCATGCGGCCGGGCTGGCCGCGATGTCCGGTTGAGCTCCGCCCCCTCGCTCCGCCAGAGATCGTCGATCGGCCCGGCCGTACGCGTTGTCGGCAGGCCCGTCCGACGCTGAGGGCGCCGTATCGCGGTCGACGCGGTCCAGCCGTGAGGGCAGCGTCGAGATCAGCCGGCGATCCTGCGGCGCAGCCTGAGGCTTTTGGGCGTGGGTGCGCTGCCGGGCCTGACGCGTCGCCTGAGAAGGGGCCTCGCTTTGGTGCGGAGCCTGGCCTTGCGCAGGCGGGACCGATCCCCGGCAGGCTCTCCAGGACCGTCAGGCTCATCGGCAGGGCTCCCCCTCCCGGGTGATCGAGCCGTCCTCCGCTCAAGCCGGAAACCGCCGTCAACCCGCGTTCGGAGCCGCTGCGGCTTCGTCATCTGTGCGGATCAAGACGGGAGCCGCCGGTCCGGCCGGGGCCGGCCCGCGGAGAGCGGCCGCGCGAAGTCACCGCGCAGATCGCCACAGTCGTGAGGCGCGCCAGCGTTTTGCGGACAACCGGACGACCTCTGGCTCCGGGCGGCCGCCGGGGCCGAAACACAGGAAAACGCGGGTCGAGAGTTGCCGGGTGGTGCGCGGCGGCACTTGCTCGGGGTGGTCGTCAAGATGTAATTTGGCAGACATGAAACGGACGCTGCCTGCTCTCCTCTCTCTCTCGCTCACGCTGTGGGCCACGGCGGCCGTTTCGGCGCCGGGAGACAAACGCATCGCCCTCGTGATCGGCAACGCCGCCTACGAGAGCTTCGGCCGCTTGGCCAACCCGGCCAACGACGCGGACGACATCGCCTCGGTCCTGCGCCGGGTCGGCTTCGAGGTGGTGGACGGACGGGACCTCTCGCGGCGCGACATGGACCGCAAGCTGGCCCAGTTCTCCCGGATCGCGCACGACGCCGACACGGCTTTGGTCTACTACGCGGGCCACGGCCTGCAGTATCAGGGCCAGAACTACCTCGTCCCGACCGACGCGCAGCTCAAGGACGGCTTCGACGTGCCGTTCGAGACCATCGCGGTCGAGAGCGTGATCGGCGCGCTCGACAGCGCCAAGGGCGCCCGCATCCTGATCCTGGACGCCTGCCGCGACCTGCCGCTCAAGGAGACCAGCCGGCGCGACAACGCGAGCGGCCCGGGTCTCGCGAGCGTGGTCGGCCGCAAGGGCCTGATCATGGCCTACGCCACCCAGGCCAACAGCGTCGCGTTCGACGGCACCGGCCGCAACAGCTTCTACGCCGCCGCGCTGATCAAGACGATGGCCGAGCCGGGCCTCGAGGTCGGGCAGGTCTTCCAGCGCGTGGCCATGTCGGTCTCGACCGTCACCAACGGCCGCCAGCTGCCGGAGGTGACCCGCTCCTACCCGGGCGAGGTCTACCTGAACCGCGACGAGACCGACATCCAGGCCTGGAGCCGCCTGCGCTCCAGCAACCAGGTGACCGATCTGCGGAGCTTCGTGCAGAAATACGCCGGCAGCTTCCTCACGGACGACGCCCTCGCCCGCATCGAGATGCTGGAGAAGCAGGGCCGCGGCGGCCCGCCGGTCGCCGCGCTCGACGACGGGCGCAGCCGCGAGGAGCGGCGCAACGCCGACGACCGGGTCGCCTGGGCCCGGCTCGAGGAGGAGCAGCGCCAGCGCGACAAGGCGCGGCGCGAGGAGGACGAGCGGCGCCAGGCCGAGCAGGCCAGGCTCATCGCCCAGCGCCGGGAGGAGGAGCGCCTCGCCGACCTCGCCCGCAAGGCCCGCGAGGAGGAGGCCCGGACCCGTCTCGCCGCCGAGACGCAGCGTCGCGAAGAGGCCGCCCGCCAGGAGATGGCCCGCCAAGAAGCCGCCCGCCTGGAGCTGGCGCGGCAGGAGACGGCGCGGCAGGAGGCCGTCCGTCTGGAGGCCGCCCGTCTGGAGCAGAAGCGCCGAGACGAGGAGAACGCCCGGATCGCCGCCGCCGCCGAGGCCGAGCGCCGTGAGGAGATGGCGCGCCTGGAGCGCGTCCGGCGCGACGAGGAAGCGCGCCTCGCCGCGCGCCGGGACGAGGAGCAGCGGGTCAAGCTCGCGATGCTCGAGACGCCCAAGACCGAATCGGTCAAGCCCGAGACCGCGAAATCCGAGGCCTCCAGCGAGGTGGCCCGGGTCGCGGCGGAGATCGCCAAGCCTGCCGAGGGCGCGAAGCCCGCGGAAGGTCCGGCCGTCGCCTATGCCAGCCTGACGATCAAGGACGACGCTCCCCCGGCCACCGCCGCCCTGGACGCCACCGCGCCGGCCAACCAGGACCGTCTCGTCCGCGCGGTGCAGGACCGCCTCAACGCCCTCGGCTGCTACAACGAGAAGCCCGAGGCGTCCTGGGGCAAGCACTCGATGGACGCGCTGGAGCGGTTCTACCGCGTCACCCAGGCCGGCGATACGGCCAAGCCGGCCCTGACCCGCGCGGTCAAGATCGTCTCTCACATGCCCGACCAGGCGACCCTGGACGTGCTCAACGGCTATAGCGGCCGCATCTGCCCGGTGATCTGCCCGACCGGGACCGAGCAGAAGGGCGATGCCTGCGTGCGCATCTCCTGCCCGCCGGGCCTGACGCTCGAGGGCGACGAGTGCCGGCCCGCGCCGAAGCTCCAGCGGGCGAATCTCCCGGCCGCGACGCCGCGGCCCGTCGAGGCGTCCCGGCCGGTGCCGGAGCCGGCCAAGAAGGCCGCGGCCCCCGTGAAGGAGCCCGCCATCAAGCGCGCCGCCCTGCCCGAGCCGGAGCCGGTGAAGCCCGCCAAGCCTCCGGCCGTGAAGGCGCCGGTGGCCAAGCCCGCCGTGAAGGAGACGCCCCGCCCGGTCCGCGAAGCGGCCCGTCCGGTCCGCGAGCGTGAGCCGGTGCATCCGGCCCGCGAGGCGGCCCGCCCGGTGGTGCGCCCGAAGGTGACGGTCGTGCAGCCGATCCGGGCCCGCGCCCAGGTTCCGGCCCTCGCCCGGCCGAGCTACACCCCGGCTCCGGCGCCCGCCACGGCGTCGAGCTACGGCCCGGCCGAGATCGGCGCGTCCCGGATGATGAGCCGGATGCCCTGACGCTCATCCGGGCGGCCCGACACCAAGAAGGCCGGCCCCCGCCCGCGGAGGCCGGCCTTCTTGGTGTCGGGCCGGGCGTTTCCCGCCCGATGTCCGGGACGATGCGCGCGGGCTCGAGCCTGACGTCCCGGGCCCGCGGGGCCTGCCTTCGCGGAGCCGGCCGCACCGTCGCCTCTCGGATCCGGCGGTGTCAGTCCCCGGTTCCGCCCTCGTGCAGCGTCAGGGCGTAGTCGAGGCCGTTCTCCCGGTCCTGGCTGACCGACTGGCCCATGCCGAGGGTGCCGACGTCGCGCAGCACCAGCTCCTCGCGGCGGATGCAGAACTCCTCGCCGCCGAACAGCATCACGAAGGTGCCGTTGGTGCTGTGGTCGACGAGCACCCACTTGTCGCCGCGCCGCTCGATCGTGGCGTGGCGGCGGGAGGCGTGCTCGTTCTCGATCAGGATGTCGCTGCTGGCCTCGCGTCCGAGGGAGACGCTCTGCCGCCCCTCGTCGAAAACCCAGCGCCGGCCCCGGTGGGAGAGGCGCAGCTCCGGCACCGCGACCACCTGCGTCTCGGCGGGCATCAGCGAGAACACGGTCGTCTGGTGCGTCGAGAGGTGCCACAGCACCTCGGCCACCCGCAGCTCCTGGCCCGCCCCCTTGACGTGCACCCCGACGAGGGAGCGGGTGGCGGCCCGGCGCGCCGGCGGGAGGGCATCCGCAAGGGCGCCGGTGGTGATGATCTGGCCGCCCTTGGCGAGCGCGGTCATCCGGGCCGCCATGTTCACGGTGGTGCCGAAATAGTCGTCGGTCGTGCGCACGACCGGGCCGAAATGGAAGCCGATACGCAACTGCAGCCGGTGGGCGGCGACGTGTTCGAGGCTCGGCGCCGCCTCCTCGAAGCGGCGCTGCACCGCGATCGCCGCGTCGCACATCGCGCAGACGTCGTCGAACACCGCCATGAACTCGTCGCCGATGGTCTTGACCAGGCGACCGCCGCCGGTCCGCACCACGCCGGCGGCGAGGTCGAGGCACGCATCGACCACCCGCAGGGCCACCGCGTCGCCGACCTCGCGGTACAGCTTGGTGCTCCCGGCGACGTCGCAGAACAGGACACCGATCGAGGTGTTTTCGGTGTTGCTCATCGGTGCGGACGGATCCCCGCGGCTCGCCGGCAGGATGCCGCCGGCGCCTCCCTCTATGCAAGTCCCACGCGGCCGAGAAGCCCAAAAAGATGCCATGCCGGCATCGTGGCGCGCGCGTTCGGCCGTCGAGCATGGCTCCCGTCGAACCCGGGCCCTCGCGAGGCTCCGCCCATGGCACGCGGTGGTTCTCGGTTTCCAGGCCCGCCCCGGCCGCCCGGTGCCCTGGCGGCAACGCTTAGATCGTGAGAGTGCCGCAACATAAAGGCACCGGAGATCCGGCTCCGATCTCCTGCATGATCCTGATTGCTTTGCAATCTGGCTGCTTCGGTCGAGTTCGCGCCATCAACTGTCCAAAATAACAAAAAAACATTTAGGCAATATTCACAGTGGCCAAGTTGAGTCATCGACGAAGGCGACTTCGTTCGACTGTCTGAGCGCCAGCAGATCCGTTGCGCGGAGGCCACTGAGCGCGCAAATCCAGGCCGAAGCGACGAATCGGCTTTTTTCTTAACCTTGTCTGTGCCCACATGCAGCCGGTCGAGATGGAGTTGAGAAGGCTATGGCGACGGAAGGTGTGGGGGCGCGCGCGAGACATCGCCATGGTCTCGTGCGGGTGCGGCGGGTGTTGTTGCTGGGCGTGTCGGCGGTCACCGTCGCGGCCGCGCCGGGCGTCGCCGGCGCCCAGACGGTGGCCTCGGGTTTCGATGCGAATCAGCTCGCCCGCAACGACGACAGTTCGACGGGGGCGATCACGCTGCCCTTCTCGGTCAACTATTTCGGGTCGACCTACGGCCAGCTCTACGTCAACAACAACGGTAACGTGACGTTCGGGCAGTCGTCCAGCCAGTTTACGCCGGTCGGCCTCGGCGCGAGCTACCGCGGCGCGCCGATCATCGCGCCCTTCCTCGCCGACATCGACACCCGCAACACCGCGAGCGGCATCACCTCGTACGGCAACGGCACCTATGCCGGGCAGACGGCTTTCGGGGTGACCTGGCCGGCCGTCGGCTACTATGCGAGCCGCGCCGACAAGACGAACACGTTCCAGCTCATCATGACGAACCGCGCCGATACCGGCAGCGGCAACTTCGACATCTACTTCAACTACGCCCGCATCCAGTTCGAGACCGGCGAGGCCGATGGCGGCGCGAACGGCCTCGGCGGCACCTCGGCCTCGGCCGGCTACTCGGCCGGCACCGGCGTCGCGGGCACCTACTACCAGATCCCGGGCTCCCTGGTGAACGGAGCGCTGCTGGACGGCGGTCCCAACGCCCTCGTCTCGAGCACGAACAACGGCGTGCCCGGGCAGTTCCTGTTCCCGGTCCGCAACGGCACCGTCCTGGTGGCCAATGTCTGCTCGCCGGGGGACAACGCCTCGACCACGACCGCGGCGGTCTGCGGCCCGAACAGCTCGTACAACCAGGGGATCTTCTACACCCCGGTCAACCCGTTCACGCTGACCGTGCGGGAGAACACCACCATCGCGGCGCCGTCGGCGACGGCGGCGGTGCTGGTGATGCCGACCGCGACCTCCGGCGGGACGCCGACCGCGAACGTCACGGTCAACGTCGCGGCGAGCGCCTCGATCACGTCCGCCGACCGGGCGGGCATCCAGATCGATTCGGCCCGGGGCACCGGCTCCGGCACCGTCGACACGGCCGGGACGATCACCGCCGGAACAGCCGGCATCGTCGCCCAGACCAATGTCGGCGCCCTGCGGATCACGAATACCGGGGCGATCACCGCACCGTTCGGCATCCTGGGCGAGGCGGGCTCGGCGACCCTGTCCAATTCCGGCACGATCACGGCCGGCGTCGGCATGGCCGCGCAATCGGGCGCCGCGAACCTCACCAATTCCGGCACGATCACCTTCGGCAGGGTGGGCATGGCGGCCGCGACGAGCGGCGGCGTCATCGCGAATACCGGCACGCTGACCTACGATCCGTCGATCGCCAGCCCCTTCACCCCAGGCGTCGTCGACAATCTCCCGACCCTGGCGCGCACTATCGGCCAGACCCTCGCGCAGATCACCCAGAGCCCGGACGTGACGCCCACGGCCCTGGCAGGCCTCTCGCAGGGCGACCTGTCGGTCTCCAACGCCGGCACGATCACGAGCGGCGCCATCGGCATCGCGGCTCTGGCGCGGGGCGCGCTGACGATCCAGAACACCGGAACCATCGGGGCCGGCGGCGTCGGCGTCGTGGCGCAGGCGGGGGCGGCCGCGAGCGGCACGACCCCGATGTCGATCGGGAGCCTGGGCTTCTCGAACAGCGGCGCGATCTCCGCCGCCACCGGCCCGGCCGTGGACCTGACCAGCTACGGCGGCAGCCTGACGATTGCGAATAGCGGGGCGCTCGGCGGCGCGATCGGCCTCCGGGCGGCCGTGCAGCAGGCCGGCACCGGCAGCGCGCTCACCATCAGCAACGCCCAGGGCGGCTCGATCATCGGGACGTCGGGCCTCGCCATCGACACCTCCGCGAGCAGCGTTGCGACGCGGATCGCCAACCAGGGCACCATCACCGGCGCGCTCAACCTCAGCGCCGGCTCGTCCGTCACCAATGCCGGCCGCGTCGACGCGATCGGAACGAGCACGCTCGGCGGCGGCACCGATGCCGTCTTCAGCAATCTCGGGACGCTCGCGGTCGTGCCCGGCGCCACGCAGGCGGCGAATGTCACGCTCGCAGGCCTGTCGGAGTTCCGCAACGCCGGAACGATCAGCCTCGTCAACGGGCGGGCGGGCGACACCCTGACCATCCAGGGCAACTACGTCGGCCAGAACGGCCGTATCGACACGGAGTTCCTGACGCAGGGCGGGATCGGCGACCAGGTGGTCATCACCGGCAACGCGTCCGGATCGACCAGCATCAGGGTCACCAACCTGTCCTCCGCGGTGCCGTTCAGCACCGGCAACCCGATCGTCGTGGTGCGGGGCACCACCCAGGCGAACGCCTTCACCCTGGGGAGCCTGCAGAACTTCGGGACCCTCGAGCCGACGCTGGTCTCCACCCAGACCTCCAACGGAACCGCCCTCTCGCTCGGCGCGGTGCCGAACGCCGTCGCGCTCTCGGCCCCGACGGCGGTGATCGCCGCGCGCACCATCGCGTTCCAGGGCGGCACCGCGGTCCTCGACCGCATGACCCAGCTGCGCACCGACGTCCAGCGCGCCGCCTCCGGCAAGCCGTCGATCCCGCAGGCCCTGCAATATGCCGGCCTGAACCAGTACGCGGCCCTGGTCACCAAGGACCCGATCGCCCCGAACCTGGTCCAGCCGGTGGAGCCGCCCCCGAGCAACGTCCGTCCGGCCGTCTGGGCGCGCGCCTACGGCGACCTCGAGCGCCGCTCCGGCTCGACCTCGTTCTCCTTCGCCGGCGCCACCTTCACCCGCGACCTCGGCTACAACCAGGCCGGCGGCGGCCTGCTCGGCGGCGCCGACCTGGTCATCAGCCGCCTGACCTCGGCGGATGACGGCCTGATCATCGGCGTGATGGGCGGCTACACCACCTCCGCGGTGCGCCTCAACCAGGCCGCCGGCCGGCAGGACTACGAGGGCGGCACGGTTGGCGTCTACGGTACCTACCTGAACGGCCCGTGGTTCTGGGACCACCTGTTCAAGGTCGACCTGCTCGGCCTCGACATCCGGGCGCCGGGCCTGCTGCAGCGCACCGGCCTGCAGAACTACGCCTACACCACCAACGTGGGCTACCGCATCCCGCTGCAGAACTCGGTCTACGTCGAGCCGACGGCGGGCCTCGAATACGTGGCCACCTCGTTCAACCAGCAATCCGCGCTGACCCCGACCGCGATTCCGCTGCGGGACGGCGACGCCCTGCGGGGGCGGATCGGCGCCCGGGTCGGGTCGGAGTTCGTCGAAGGCGACATCCGGGTCGAGCCGAGCGTGACCGGCTTCGTCTACTCGGTCCTGACCGAGAGCGGGATCTCGGGCGCGGTCAACGGGATCACGGGCGCGACCGGCCTGCGCGAGCAGGGCAAGGTGCGCGGCGAGGTCCAGGCCTCGGTGAACTTCTTCAACCTGAAGACGGGCCTGTCGGGGTTCGTGCGGGCCGATTACCGGATCGGCGGCGATCTGGTCGGCGGCGGCGGCCGGGTGGGCATGCGCTACCAGTGGTGAGCCCGAGACCGGCCTGACGCGACACGACGACGAGGGCCCGGCGACAGCCGGGCCCTTCTTTCATGGACGAAAGCCCCGCCTCCGTGCCCGGTGCGCGCCGCGGCCGCGCGTAGTCTGGCCTGCATGAAGTTCACGAGCGATTCAGCGCCGTGCGCCGACACACGTTCCTGCGGTACGCCATCCGCTAATGTCGCGATGTCAAGCTTGCATTGGCAGGGCAGGACACCACATCGAGAGGATGTCGGGCCTCAAGACTTACCAAGGCCGCCAGAGGACATCCGGAGGAAAGACCATGAATCTGCGTGTTGCTGCAATCCTGTCGTCCGCCGCCGTCGCGACGTCCCTGGCGGCGTCGCTGCCGGCACGGGCCGATTACGTCCGCTGCGCCACGCCATGGTCCTGCGAGCGGGTCAGCGAGCGGCCGGTCCATCGCGAGTTCCGGCCCCTCTACGCGGCCAACCACCACTGGCAGCCCTGGTACGATTACGGCTACGGCGCGCGGCCCTATACCCGCTTCGACGTCGAGGCTCTGCGCCTGATGAGCCGGATGCCCTGAGGCGTGCCGGCGCCCGAGGCAGGGCCGGGTCCCGGTCCCGCGATCAGCTTCCGAGCTTGAAGTAGCGGATCGCGATCCCGGCCGGGCGGGGATCGCGGTCGAGTTCCTCGCCGAGCTGGCGAAAGACCTGGCTCGCCCGCGCGCTCCCCATGCCCCGCAGGCTCGCGAGCGGCTTCTGGCTGGTCAGGGCGAGCAGCATCTGCGGCTTCGGCGGGCCGTTGCCATCGACCTTGACGGCGAATCGCGCCGCCTCGCCGCTGCGCCGCACGGAGCGGCCGAGATTGCTGACCCGGCCGTCGTCGGAGACGAGCAGCAATTCGATGCTGCGGTCGGGGCTGGCCTCGACCGTGCCGGTCAGTTCCTGACCGCTGTGCAGCAGGTCGGAGGTCACGGCGAGCGTCGCCGCGCGGGCGTCGCGCAGCGGAAACTGCCGCGCCAGGAAATCGATCAGCGGGCACTGCGCCTCGGTGACCTGGTGCAGCGTGATCTGCGGCTCGATGTCGAGGCTGCGCTGGAAGGCCGCGTCGAAGGTCATGAAGGGGCGGGGCGAGGACCCGAACGCATCGACCGTCACGTTCGGCGGCTGAGCCGAGACCGCCGTCACGAAGAAGCACTCGCCGCCGTCGTAGTTGCGCACGAACCGCTCGACCTGATCGGCATTCGCCGCCGTGGGTGACGGGCTGGGCCGCGGCGGATTGGGCCTCGGCGTCGATGGCTGCACGGCCTCGTCCGGATCTGGCCCGGGATCCGGGAGCGGGATGATCGTGGGCTTCTGCTCCTGAGCCGGCCGCTGCTCCGGCGCCGTCGCCTCCGGGGCGGGCCTGCGCGGCGGCGTGGCGTCGGTCGTCGGCGGCTTCGGCGGCGGCGGGGCGTCCTTGGCCGGCGGCGTCGGGCGGGGCGTCTCGGCCACCGGGGGAGGGGAGGGCTCGCGCCCGGGCAGGACCAGCACCGCCGCGCCGCCGAGGACGGCGGCCACCGCCAGTCCGGCCGCGGCCCCGAGCGCCGGGGCGAGGCGCCGGCGCGGCGGCTCGCCGGTGGGCAGGAGGGCCGCCACCGCCGCCATGTCGGCGGGACGGTCCTTCGGGTTCGGCTGCAGCATCGCGGTCAGGACCGGGCGGATGCGCTCGTCGATCCCCGCGAGATCCGGCACCCGGCGGCGCTTCTCGATCACCTCGAGATGGCTGCTGCCCATGTCGAGCGCCTCGCCGCGGGCGGCGTGGACCAGGAGCAGGCCGAGGCTGTAGATGTCGGATTTCGGCGTTACCTCGCCGCCGTAGAGGCCGAGCTGCTCGGGCGAGACGTAGGCGTACTTGCCGGCGAAGCCGCTGCCGATCACCGTTCCGTCCTGGCTCGGGGCCCGGGCGATGCCGAAATCGATCAGCTTGGCCCGGGCGACGTTGCCGCCGGGCAGGATCACGTTGTCGGGCGAGACGTCGCGGTGGATGATGCCGAGTTCGTGCGCCGCCTGGAGCCCGGCCGCGAGCCGGCGCAGCAGCAGCGACAGGGTCGGGGTGTCGAGGGGCTCGGTCTTCAGGCGCTCGGACAGGAGCACCCCGTCGACGAACTCCATCGCCAGGTAGGGCAGGTCGAGCTTCGCGTCGATCGAGAACACGAAGTAGCGGACGATGGCCTCGTGGTTGAGGTGGTGCAGCGCCGAGGCCTCGCGGCGAAACAGCGTCAGGGCCGCCGTGTTGCGGGCGAGTTCGGGCTTGATCACCTTGATCGCCACGGCGTCGCCGGTGCCGAGGGCCTCGCCCTTGTAGACCTCGCCCATGCCCCCGGCGGCGATCAGGCTGCGGATCACGTAGGTGTCGTTGAGCCGGGTCCCGGGCTGGATGAAGGCGCGGGAGGGCTGCGGCAGGAAGACCGTCTCCTCGCTCATGACCCGGATGCTCCCGGCCCGGCGGCGTCGCGCGGGCCTGCGCCCGGCGGACCGAGGTAGCGCACCGCCACCACCGTGACGTTGTCGTTCGCCCCGCGTGCCAGGGTCAGCGACACCAGCGCGTCGCAGGCGCCCTGGGCGTCGGGGGCGTCGGTGCAGAGGCCCAGGATCTCCCGGTCCCCGACATGCTGGGTCAGGCCGTCGGAGCAGAGGATGAAGAGATCGCCCGGCTCCAGCAGGCCGTGGTCGAGCTCGACGTCGGGCCGCTCCTGCACGCCGATCGCCCGGGTGACGACGTTGCGGCCCGGCCAGGCGCTCGCCTCCTCGGGCGTCAGCACGCCGCGGTCGAGCAGGGACTGGATCTCGGTGTGGTCGCGGGAAAGCTGCACGATGCGCCCGGCCCGGACCCGGTAGATCCGGCTGTCGCCCGACCACAGGCAGGCGAAGTGGGGCGCGAAGATCAGGAGCGCCGCCACCGTGGTGCCGACCACGGTGCCGCGGGCCAGGGCCACCTTCTGGATCTCGGCATTCGCCGTCGCGATGCCGGCCTTCATCCGGGCCAGGAGGTCGCCGGCCGAGGCTGCCGGCGCGATCGTCGCGAGCGCCTGCACCACCGCGCTCGACGCCACATCCCCGGCGGCGTGCCCGCCCATGCCGTCCGCGACCGCGAAGAGGCCGCTCTCGGGGGCGACGAGGAAGCGGTCCTCGTTCAGCGACCGGACATGGCCGACATGGCTCGCCGCGCCGAGATCGAGCCGGGCCGCAGGGGCTCGCGGCGTCTCTCCCCCGCCCTGCGGGGCAGTCTCGGGCATCGACCGATCCTTCCTCGTGAACGCCAGCCGGCCGCGCGGCCGGTCGTACCCTGACCGAGGCGGGCCCGTTCGGCAAGCGTCGGCCCGACGGCCGGCCCGGGCCGGCCCGGTCATGCACAAGCTTTGCCGTCGCGGACGCGCGGCCGCCGGCGTCCCGGGCCGGTCCTTCACCCGGATTGTTGCGTCAACGAAATATCCCGCCGGACTTGCGGCCGGGCCTCGCCGCCGGATCATTTCGTCCTCGTCACAATTCGAGTATTGTTGAAAACAGTCGCGGGACCGATGTTGACGATAGACTGACCGATGTGCATAACCGGAAGCCTGACAGGAGGATTGAGGCGATGCGCGCGCTGGTTCTGATTGCGGCTCTCGAAGTCGTGGCGATGTCCGGGATGGCCCAGGCCGGTCCGGCCTACACGGCCGACGACATCGTCAAGCACTTCGCGACGGCCGATCAGCCCGATCTCGGCCGGACCCGCGGCCTGTGCGTCGGCACGCACAGCGAGTGCAATGCCGGCGTGGCGGCCCGCAAGCCCGCCGCCGCCTTCGACCTCGTGGTCAATTTCGACTACAACTCGGATCAGCTGACGCCGGCGGCGCGGGCGAATCTCGACGAGTTCGCCAAGGCCCTGCGGGACGCGCGCCTGAAGTCGGCGAGCTTCGTGGTGGAGGGGCACACCGACGGCCGCGGCGGCGACGATTTCAACCTCGGCCTGTCGAGCCGGCGCGCCAACGCGGTGGTGAAGTACCTCTCCGGCCGCGGCGTCGAGGCCGGGCATCTCTCCGCCAAGGGCTACGGCAAGGCCCGTCCCCTCGCGAGCGATCCCCTCGACCCGGCCAACCGTCGCGTCGAGGCCCGCATCGCGACCCCCTGAGGGCGCGCGCGACGCCGCCGCGGCGGGTGCGGGCCCGCACGGCGGCATCGAGGCCGCCGATGTAGACATTCAATCATCGAACGGCCCGGCGCCCCGGATCTAGCCGGAGTTGCTGGGCCGATCGATCCCTCTTTCTTCGATCGACATGATCACGGGGGTGCACGCGATGCGGGCGTTCGCAGGCCGGGCCGGAATCAGCTTGAGGTGATCAATCGATAGTTGCGATTGATAGCCGGGTAAAACTGTTGTTCACCGTCCTTCGGGTGCGGCCTCCAAACTTGTCAGCGGGGTCGAGTGGTTTTAAGGTTCACGCGCCGAAACAGGCCTTTGCGAAAGTCTTTCGAGGGCAGCATGCGCGCGTGGTGGTTTGTTTGTCTCGTGCTCGCGGCCGGAGCGTGCCTCGCGCGCCCCGCGGCGGCCGACAACAAGCAGGGTGATCGCGTGGCGCTTCTGATCGGCAACGCCCAGTATCCGGACAGCGATACCCCGCTGACCACGCCCGTCCAGGACGTGCGCGCCGTCGGCGCCGCCCTCCAGCGCAAGGGCTACACGGTCGATATCGCCGAGAACGCGAACAAGCAGGCGATGCAGCAGGCTTTGGCGCAGTTCTTCGACAAGATCAAGCCCGGATCGAATGTTTTCTTCTACTTCTCAGGCTATGGCATCCAGTCCGGCAAGAAGAACTACCTGATCCCGATCGACGGCCAGATCTGGAACGAGGCCGACCTGCGGCGGGAGGGCGTGACCGCCGACTGGGTGATGTCGGAGATCGACCGGCGCGGCGCGGAGCTGAAGTTCGTGGTGCTGGACGCGGCCAACCGCAACCCGTTCGAGCGGCGGTTCCGCGGCTTCTCGACCGGCCTCGCGGCAGTGACCGATCCGCCGGCCAACACGCTGGTCGTGTACTCCACCGGCCCCGGCACCATGCTGCGCCCGGGCAGCGGCACCCGCAGCGCCTTCGCGGACGAGCTGGTCGGACCGCTCGGCAGCGACGGCCTGTCCCGCCCCGCCTTCGACAAGGCCCGCACCGCGGTCTCGGCCGCGAGCCAGGGCGCGCAGGTGCCGTGGATCTTCTCCACCCTGAAGGAGGGGGCCGGCGGCGGCTGGTCCGATCCGCGGCCGGTCCCCAAGCCCGGCAGGACGGAGCCGCCCAAGGAAGCCAAGGACGCTGCCAGGCCCGGTCCCGAGACGGCGAGGCCGCAGGAGCCCGCGAGGAACCAGGAGCCTCCGCGGAACGAGATCACCAAGGAGGCCGCCCGGCAGCCGCCGGAGGTCCCCAAGCCTCCGCCGGAGGCCTTGAAGCCGGCCGCCCCGGATCCGGCGGGAGACTTCGCGGCCGCCAAGCGGACGAACACCCGCCAGGCCTACCAGGACTTCGTCGCCCGCTACCCGAACGGTGCCTGGGCCGAGCGGGCCCGGGCCGAGATCGACCGGATCGACGCGGCCGCGAAGCCGGCGCCCGCCGACACCCAGGTGCTCACCTATTCCCGGGAGGACCTGCGCACGAAGGCCGAGCTGGACCGGGCGCTCGAGCGCGACCCCACCAACGTGGGAGCCCTCTACCGCCGCGGCCAGCTCTATGCCCTCCACCGCGAGTTCCAGAAGGCCGTCGCGGATTTCGACGAGGTCATCCGCCTCAGCCCGCAGGACGTCGAGGCTCTCAACAACCGTTGCTGGGTGCGGGCGATGATCGAGGAGCTCGACCGGGCCCTGCGCGACTGCAACGAGGCCCTGAAGCTGCGCCCCAACTTCCCGGACGCCCTGGACAGCCGGGGACTGGTCAACCTCAAGATCGGGCTGCCCGGCATGGCCATCCGCGACTACGACGCCGCGCTGCGCGGCAACGGCAAGCAGGCGTCCTCGCTCTACGGCCGCGGGCTCGCCCGCCTGCGCACGGGCGAGACCCAGGAGGGCAACAGCGACATCACCGACGCCCTGGCGATGGATCCGACCGTCGCCAAGGAGTTCGCCCGGTACGGAATCCGTTGAGCGGGACGTACGCTCCCCGCTCGGCGTGACAACAAGGCCCCACCGCCTCCCAGGACCGCGGATGGGGACCGAAAGATGGTTCGAGGAACGCATCGCACACCCTGAACACGCCGCACGCCGCGACGAGCGTGCGGATCGCACAAGGAGCATCACGATGACCACGTCCAACCGTTCCCGCCGCGCCGCCCCGCTGACCGCGACGCTGGCGGTCCTCCTGGCCCTCGGCGCGACCGCCGCGCAGGCCCAGCAGACGCCCTCCGAGGAGGACATCGCCCGGGCCCTCTTCCCGGAGCAGAAGCCCCTGACCCGCAGCCTCTCCACCGGCGTGCGCGGCCAGCCCGGCGGCACCGACGACAGCGCCTTCCTCGACACCCTGCGCAACCGCACCTCGTTCTCGCCGGCCGAGCGCGAGAAGATCGCCGCCGCCTCGGCCGACAAGCCGAGCTTCGATCTGGAGATCCCGTTCGAGTACAACTCGGCGACGATCAGCCCGAAGGCCCTGCCGCTGGTCAAGACCCTCGGCGCGACCCTCGCCCGCCCCGTGGCGAAGGGCAGCACCTTCCTGGTCGTCGGTCATACCGACGGCAAGGGCAAGGACCAGGCCAACCAGGCCCTGTCCGAGCGCCGGGCCGAGGCGGTGCGGCAGTACATCATCCAGAACTACGGCGTGCCGGGCGCCAACATCGTCGCTGTCGGCTACGGCAAGGCCCATCTGAAGGATGCCGCCAACCCGCTCTCGCCGGCCAACCGCCGCGTGACCGCCGTCAACATGTCGGGCGTGAAGTCGGCCTCCCGCTACTGATCCGCCGGCGACCCGTGACGCGCCCGCCGTCCCTCGAGGGGCCGGCGGGCGACCCGAGAAGCCCGCCTTCGCCCGGCGCCGCGGGCCCAGTGTTGAGAGCGTCGAGCCCGTCATGTCGCGTGACCATACCCGGCTTCCGCCCGCCGCCGCGCGGCTGATGTTTCCGTTTGCGGCGCGGCTGCTGGCCCTCGGCCTCGCCGCCGGCGTGCCGGGCCTTGCCGTCGCGGCCGGCGTGCCGAGCGAGCCCACCGTCACGATCCGGGCCCGCAAGGCCTGCTTCTCCGATTCGGTGCGGGTCACCGGCTACGTGATGCCCCGGCGCGAGGCCTACGTGACCTACCCGGTCGAAGGCTACCGCGTCGCCGAGGTGCTGGTGCAGGAGGGCGACACGGTGAGCGCCGGCCAGGAGCTCGTGCGCCTCGCCCGCATCGCCCCCGAGGAGGGCGCCGCCGCAGGTTCCCCGATGGCCGCGCGCATGCCCGCGACCCTCGCCCTCAAGGCGCCGGATGCCGGTGTGGTGGGCCGGAGCACCGGCCAGGTCGGCGCCCTGACCGGCCCGCAGGCCGAGCCGCTGGTGCGCCTGATCACCGATCGGGAGCTCGACCTGATGGTGCAGGTGCCGAGCCTCTACGTCACCAAGGTGCGCCAGGGCGCCGCCACCCGCATCCTGACCGAATCCGGCGCGGCCCTGCGCGGCGAGGTCCGGCTGCCGGCGACCGACGTCGACCCGGCGACGCAGTTCGGCCGCGCCCTGGTGTCGCTGCCGGCCAATGCCGGCCTGCGGCCGGGCCAGTTCGCCGGGGCGCTGGTGGACACCGCGTCGAGCTGCGGGATCGCCGTGCCGCGCTCCGCGATCCTGCGCCGCAGCGACCTCACCAGCGTGCAGGTGATGGCCCGCGACGGCCGCATCGACACCCGCCGGGTCACCATCGGCTTCTCGTCCGAGGACGAGGTCGAGATCCGCAGCGGTCTCGCCGAGGGCGAGGCGGTGGTCGCCAATGCCGGGATGGCCTTCTGACCATGGCGCCCTGACGACGCCGCTCATCCGAATTGCATCTCACGCGAGTCGAGGCCGCCCTTGTCCCTGAACGTGTCCTCCTGGGCGATCCGGCAGCCGCTGCCCTCGATCCTGATCTCCCTGATCCTGCTGATCCTCGGCTGGACGAGCTTCACCAAGCTGCCGATCACCCGTCTGCCCTCGGCGGACATCCCGATCATCTCGGTGGCGGTGGCCCAGTTCGGGGCGGCGCCGGCGGAGCTCGAGACCCAGGTCACCAAGACGATCGAGGACGGCGTCTCCGGCGTCGAGGGCGTGCGCCACATCTCCTCGACCATCACCGACGGCATCTCGGTGACGACGGTGCAGTTCCGCCTCGAGACCAACACCGACCGGGCCCTCAACGACGTCAAGGACGCGATCACCCGCATCCAGGCGGACCTGCCGCGCAACGCCGAGACGCCGCTGATCCAGCGGGTCGATGTCGTCGGCCTGCCGATCGTGACCTACGCGGCGGTGGCGACGAGCAAGACGCCCGAGCAGCTGTCCTGGTTCGTCGACACCGTGGTCAAAAGGCGCCTGCAGAGCATCCGCGGCGTGGCGCAGTTCGAGACCATCGGGGGCGTCGAGCGCGAGATCCTGGTCTCCCTCGATCCCGACCGCCTCCAGGCCTACGGCCTCACCGCCGTCGACGTCAGCCGGCGCCTGCGCGGCATCAACGTCGACGTGGCGGGCGGGCGCACCCAGCTCGGCGGCCAGGACTACGCCATCCGGGCGCTCGCCGGCGCCCGCTCCCTCGAGGAGCTGAAAGGCGTGATGATCCCGCTCTCCACCGGCGGGCAGATCCGGCTGCAGGATCTCGGCGTCATCACCGACACGGTGGCGGACCGGCGCACCTTCGCGAGCCTCGACACCAAGCCCGTGGTGGCCTTCGGCATCAAGCGCGCCAAGGGCGCGAGCGACGTGGTCGTCGCCAAGGCCGTACAGGCGAAGGTCGACCAGATCCAGGAGGAGTACCCGGACGTCAAGCTGACGCTGATCGACACCTCGGTCGACTACACGGTCGGCAACTACGAGGCGGCGATCAAGACGCTGTTCGAGGGCGCAGGCCTCGCCGTCATCGTGGTGTTCCTGTTCCTGCGCAACCTGCGCACCACGGTGATCGTGGCGGTGTCGCTGCCGCTGTCGATCTTCCCGGCCTTCTGGGCCATGGACATGCTGGGCTTCTCGCTCAACCTGGTGAGCTTCCTGGCGGTCACGCTCTCCACCGGCATCCTGGTCGACGACTCGATCGTCGAGATCGAGAACATCGTCCGCCACATCCGCATGGGCAAGTCGCCCTACCAGGCGGCGATCGACGCCGCCGACGAGATCGGGCTCGCGGTCATCGCCATCAGCTTCACGATCGTGGCGATCTTCGCCCCGGCGAGCTTCATGGGCGGCATCGCCGGGCAGTTCTTCAAGCAGTTCGGCATCACCATCGCGGTGCAGGTGCTGTTCTCGCTGCTCGCCGCCCGCTTCGTCACCCCGATGCTCGCCGCCTACATCATGAAGCCGGAGGTGCACGAGGAGAAGCCGCCGGGCCGGGTCGAGCGCGCCTATGTCTGGCTCGTGAGCAAGTCGGTGAAGTTCTACTTCCTCACCGTCCTCTTCGGCATCGGCCTGTTCGCCGCCTCGATCGCCAGCATGCGGCTCCTCTCCGAGGGCTTCCTGCCGGCCCAGGACACCGCCCGTTCGCTGCTCTCGATCGAGCTGCCGCCCGGCTCCCTCGTCTCCGACACCCAGCGGGTCACCGACAGCATCGTCACCGAGCTGCACAAGATCCCGGAGGTGAAGAGCGTCTTCGTCAATGGCGGGCGCCTGCCGCAGGGCAGCGCCGAGGTGCGGCGCGCCTCCTTGATCCTGAACTACACCAACAAGTCCGAGCGCACGGTCACCCAGCACGCGCTCGAGCAGCAGGTCGAGCGGCG
Organism: Methylobacterium nonmethylotrophicum; assembly: GCF_004745635.1. Taxonomy (GTDB): domain Bacteria; phylum Pseudomonadota; class Alphaproteobacteria; order Rhizobiales; family Beijerinckiaceae; genus Methylobacterium; species Methylobacterium nonmethylotrophicum. Next base: position 383,837 of record NZ_SRLB01000004.1, read on the forward strand.
GCTCCAGGAGATCCCGGACATCCGCTACTGGTTCGTCGACGAGAACGGGCTGCGCGCCATCTCGCTCGTGGTCAACGGCCAGGACAGCCGCACGGTGGCGAGCGTCGCCAACGAACTCGCCAACCAGATGCGGCGGCTGCCGACCGTCGCCAACGTGATCTCCGGCGCCACCCTCGACCGGCCGGAGCTGCGCATCCGTCCGCGGATGGACCTCGCGTCCCGCTTCGGCATCACCGCCGACACCCTGTCGGAGACGATCCGCGTCGCCACCATCGGCGATGTCGGCCCGGCGCTCGCGAAGTTCGACGCCGGCGACCGGCTGGTGCCGGTCCGGGTGCAGCTCGACGACAACGCCCGGCTCAACTGGGCGGTGATCGAGGGCCTGCGCATCCCGAGCCCGGCCGCCAAGGGCGGCGTGCCGCTCTCGGCGGTGGCCGAGCTCAGTTTCCAGGACGGGCCGGCCAACATCGCCCGCTACGACCGGGAGCGCCAGGCCACGGTGGCGGCGGACCTCGTCGGCACCGCGGCGCTGGGCGACGTGCTCAAGACCATCGACGCCCTGCCGGTGATGAAGAACCTGCCCAAGGGCGTGCAGGTGAGCCAGTCGGGCGACGCCGAGAACCTCGCCGAGCTCTCGGCGGGCTTCGCCGAGGTGATGCAGGCGGGCCTCCTGATGGTCTACGCCGTGCTGGTGATGCTGTTCGGCTCCTTCCTGCACCCGATCACCATCCTGTTCTCGCTGCCGCTCTCCCTCGGCGGCGCCGTGATGGCGCTCCTCGTCACCGGCAAGCAGCTGACCACGCCGGTCTGGATCGGCATCCTGATGCTGATGGGCATCGTCACCAAGAACGCCATCATGCTGGTGGAATTCGCCATCGAGGCGATGCGACACGGCATGAGCCGCAACGAGGCGATCATCGATGCCGGCCGCAAGCGCGCCCGGCCGATCGTGATGACCACCATCGCCATGGTGGCCGGCATGGTGCCGAGCGCGCTTGCGGTCGGGGCCGGCGGCGAGTTCCGCTCGCCGATGGCGATCGCGGTGATCGGCGGCCTGCTCTTCTCCACCATCCTGTCGCTGATCTTCGTGCCGGCGGTGTTCTGCCTGATGTGCGTGATCTCCGACCTGCCGAAGCGGCTCTATCGCGGGGTCGCGGCCCGGGCCGGGACGCGCAGGGCGCGCCAGACCGAGGGCAAGGCGCGCCAGCCCGACGGCAAGGCGGCGGCCGGCGACGCTCGGGGGCTGGCGACCCCGGGGGAGTGAGGCGGGCCGCGCGACGCGCGGCGGCGGCCTCGCCGGCGCAAGGCGCGCCCGCAGCGGGCGTTCCGGTGCGGTAGGGACTTGCGACGGGCCGGCCGCCCACGGCCGCCGCCCTGCTTGGTCCGTTTCGTGGTGCAGTGCGCAATACTGGCGCAACAATCCTCGGCCAACCTGCCGCCGGACGACAGGCTCGGCCGGTCGCATCGTGCGTGATGCCATCACCGGATGGTCGTGCGGCCGGAGCACGCTTCCGGTCGCCCGGTATCGGTGGCGTCGGCACCAGGCTCTTTCGGATGGAACGGGGAACGATGCGATGACGTATCAGGCTCGGCGCTTGGGCGACCACCCGGGGACCATGCCGCCCCCGTCCGGCGAGGCGATCCGCTCCCATGTCCGGACGCGGCTGGAGGCGCTCCTGGCCGCGCTCGGGGTCGGCACGGCGAACCACGGTACGGCGAGCCACGGTGCCTCCGTGGAGTAGTCGGCTCGGTGCGACGAGCCGCCGGGTCTACGCCGTTGCGGAGCCGTGCCGACGCTGACGCGCGCCCGCCACCGCATCGCGATGCCCTGACGCGCGCTCGCGGCAGCCCGGGGACGACGCCTTCGCCCACGAGGCGATGCGGACGGCTTTGGCGGGCCACGGCGGCTGGGCGGCGCGTGGTCGGGATCAGCCGCGATGCGCGTGACCGGCGGTGCCGGCCGGAGCGGGCGCAGGCATCGCCTCCGCCGCGCGCCGTGAGCGTCGAAACCCGGCCGGCCTGACCGTCCGACGGGCAGATCCCGGCCTCAGGCCGCGCCGCCGCGCCAGGATCGGCTCACGCACCCACCTTCCCCGGCCCGTAGCCCACGGGCGGGCGCGAGCCGAGATGCGCCCGCAAGGTCCGCCCCTCGTACTCGGTGCGAAACAGGCCGCGCCGGCGCAGCTCGGGCAGGACCAGCGCGATGAAGTCGTCGAGCCCGCCCGGCAGGGTCGGCGGCATGATGTTGAAGCCGTCGGCGCCGCCGGCGCGGAAACGCGCCTCCATCTCGTCGACGATCTGCGCCGGCGTCCCGACGATCTGCGAGTGGCCGCGGGCGCCGGCGATGCGCAGGTAGAGCTGGCGCAGCGTCAGGCCCTCGCGGCGGGCGAGGTCGACCATCAGCTGCTGGCGCGACTTGGCCCCCTCGGTCGCGGGCAGCTCCGGCACCGGGCCGTCGGGATCGCAGCCCGAGAGGTCGTGCCCGACCATGCGGCTCAGGAGCGCGAGGCCGACGACCGGATCGATCAGCGCCTGCAGCTCCTCGAACTTCGCCCGCGCCTCGGATTCGGTGCGGCCGACGACCGGAAACAGGCCCGGCATGATCTTGAGGTCGTCCGGCGCGCGGCCGAAGCGGGCCATGCGGCCCTTCAGGTCGCGGTAGAAATCCACCGCCTCGTCGAGGGTCTGGTTGGCCGTGAACACGATCTCGGCGGTGCGCGCCGCCAGGTCCTTGCCGGGGCCCGAGGAGCCGGCCTGGACCAGCACCGGCTGGCCTTGCGGCGTGCGCGCGATGTTGAGCGGGCCGCGGACCTCGAAATGCTTGCCCTTGTGATCGAGGGGCCGGAAGCCGTCGGGCTTCGAGAACTGGCCCGACGCCTTGTCGATCACGACGGCGTCGTCGTCCCAGGTGTTCCAGAGGCCCAGCACCACGTCGACGAACTCTTCCGCCCGCTCGTAGCGGTCGGCGTGGCGGGCGATCCTGTCGTTGCCGAAATTCGCGGCCTCCAGGTCGGTCGCCGAGGTGACGAGGTTCCAGCCGGCGCGGCCGCCGCTCAGGTGGTCGAGGGAGGCGAAGCGGCGGGCGACGTTGTAGGGCTCGTTGAAGCTCGTCGAGGTGGTGGCGACGAGGCCGATGCGGCTCGTGACGGCGGCCAGCGCCGAGAGCAGGGTGACGGGCTCGAAATGGGCCGAGCGGGCGGTGCGCTCGCTGGAGCGCAGGTCCGCGTCGCGGATGCCGGTGCCGTCCTCGAGGAAGATCAGGTCGAACTTCGCCGCCTCGGCGCGCCGGGCCCAGCCGACATAGCGCTCGAGGACGAGCCCGCCATCGGCCTCGCTCGACGGATGGCGCCAGCCGGCGACGTGGTGGCCGGTGGCGTAGAAGAAGGCGCCGAGGCGCATCGTGTCCTGTGTCATGGCTCGCTTTGTGTGTCGGGACCGGTTCTCGCCTAATCTAGCGCACCTGTCCCCAGCGCCGGACCGTCACCCGCTCCAGGCTCGCGAAGACCACGGTCTCGACCACGAGGCCGATCGCGATGACGAGGAGCAGGCCGGCGAAGACCCGGTCGGTGTAGAGCTCGTTGCGGTTCTGGAAGATGTACCAGCCGAGCCCGCCGCGGCCCGACGAGGCGCCGAAGACCAGCTCCGCCGCGATGAGCGTCCGCCAGGCGAAGGCCCAGCCGATCTTGAGGCCCGACAGGATCGCCGGCAGCGCCGCCGGGACCAGGATCTGGCCGACGTAAGCGAGCCCCTCCAACCCGTAATTGCGCCCGGTCATCCGCAGGGAATCCGGCACCGCCTGGAAGCCCGCATAGGTGTTGAGCGCGAGCGGCCACAGCACCGCGTGGACCAGCACGAAGATCAGGCTGCCCTGCCCGAGCCCGAACCAGAGCAGCGCCAGCGGCAGCAGCGCGATCGCCGGCAGCGGGTTGAACATCGCGGTCAGCGTCGAGAGCAGGTCGCGGCCCAGTTGCGTCGAGACCGCGAGCGAGGTCAGCCCGAAGGCGAGGAGGACGCCGAGGGCGTAGCCCTGGGCCAGCACGGTCAGCGAGATCCGGGTCCGCTCCAGGATCTCGCCCGTGGCGAGGCCGTCGACGAGGGCCGACAGGGTGGCACCGAAGCCCGGCAGCAGCAGGTCGTTGTCCTGCCAGCGCGCCAGGCCCTCCCAGAGGAGGGCCATCGCCAGGAGGATCAGGCCGCGGCGCAGCCAGCCCTGCTGCCACAGCCGGGTCGTCAGCGGCAGGGCACGCGCGACCGGCGCCTCGACGAAGGGCGGCAGCGGCCGGTCGTATTCCGGGCGGATCGGCGGCGAGAGGGCCTGGTTCATCGTGCGGCCTCGGGAGCCGGCTCGAACAGACGGTCGTGCAGGCGCTTGACGGCGGCCTGGAAGGCCCGGCTGCCGAGGCTCGACAGGTCGAACTCGTGGCAATTGTACTCGCCGCGCACCCGGCCCGGATGGGGCGAGAGCAGGGCGACCCGGTTGCCGACGACGAGCGCCTCCTCGATCGAGTGGGTGACGAACAGGAGCGTCATGCGGGCCTCGTCCCAGAGCGCCAGCAGTTCCTCCTGCATCTTGCGCCGGGTGAGCGCGTCGAGGGCCGCGAACGGCTCGTCCATCAGGAGCACCTTCGGCTGCATGGCGAGCGCCCGGGCGATGGCGACGCGCTGCTTCATGCCGCCGGAGAGCTGGTGCGGGTAGCTGCCGGCGAAGGCCGTGAGCCCGACCTTGTCGATGGTGGCGCGGGCCCGCTCCAGCGCCTCGGCGCGGCCGAGCCCGCGGGCGGCGCGCAGCGGGAAGGCGACGTTCTCGACCACGGTCTTCCAGGGCGGCAGCTGGTCGAATTCCTGGAAGACCACGATGCGGTCGGGGCCGGGGTTGCGCACCGGCACGCCGCCGAGCGTGATCTCGCCCTCGACCGGGGCGATGAAGCCGGCCACGGCCTTCAGGAGGGTGGACTTGCCGCAGCCCGACGGCCCGAGCAGCACGAAGCGGTCGGCCTCGTAGACGTCGAGGTCAATCCGGTGCGCCGCCCGCACCACGCGTCCCGGCGTGCGGTACTCGAGCGACACCCCGGCGATGCGCAGCAGCGGGTCGGGCAAGGGGCGCAGCATCTCGCGCGCCGCCGCCAGGGGTGAGGGCGCCACGGCAGGTGCGTCGCGCTCGATCACGAGCGTCATGCGGTTTGCCTTCAGCTGCCCGCGCCGATGCGCGGATTGGCGAAGAAGTAGTCGCTCAGGGCTTTCGGCTCGTTCTTGATCGCGCCGACGCGGTGCATGAACTGGCCTAAGCCCAGCGTGTTCTGCGGCTCGACCTTGAAGCTCACCTCGGGGCTCCTGATCACCTTGAGCAGCAGGGTGCGGTCGATCCGGCTGCCATTGGCCTTGAGGTAGATGTCGGCGGCCCGCTCCGGATCGGCGGCGATGAAGCGCGCCGCCTCGTCGAGGGCGTCGAGGAAGGCCTGGTAGGTCTTCGGGCTGTTTTGATAGAACTTCTCCGTCGCGTAGAGCACGGTCGAGGAGGCCGGCCCGCCCTGAACGTCGTAGGAGTTCAGGATCACCCGGGCGTTCGGGTTCTCGGCCAGTTCCTGCTCCTGGAATGGCGGGTTGCCGAAATGCGCGGTGATCTCGGTGCCGCCCTTGATGATCGCGGCGGCGGCTTCCGGGTGCGGCACCGCCACGCTGTTGCGGTCGAGCCGGGCGAAATCCTTGTCGCCCCACAGCTTGGCCGAGGCCATCTGCAGGATGCGCGCCTGGACCGAGACGCCGACCGCCGGCAGGGCGATGCGGTCCTTGTCGGTGAGGTCGGCGATGGACGTCACCTCGGGGCGGTTGCTGACGAGGTAGTACGGGAAGTTGCCGAGCGAGGCGACGCCGCGGACGTTCTGGCGGCCGCGGGTGCGGTCCCAGAGCGTGAAGAGCGGGCCGACGCCGGCGCTGCCGATATCGACGCTGCCGGAGAGCAGCGCGTCGTTGACCGCCGAGCCGCCGGAGAGCTGCAGGTACTCGACCTTGATGTCGAGCCCGGCCTCCCGGCCGTGCTTCTCGATCAGCTTCTGGTCCTCGGCGACGTTGAGGAGCAGGTAGACGACGCCGAACTGCTTGGCGATGCGCAGCTGTCCCTCGGCCGCGGCGGCCGGCAGAGCCGCCAGCAGAGCCAGGCCTCCGAGCAGGGCGGCGGCGTGCCGGCGCAGAAGCCCGGCGCGTTGCTTGATCATCGGCATGGTCTCGTCGGTCGCGGGAGCCTGGATACTCTCGATCCGGCATCGGATATCTGGCGTTCTCCGGTATCGCCGTCAACCGGAACGTTCTTTTACATTAAACGCCGTGTGGAGATCGGTCTTGCTCAGGCACCGCACGTTCCCAGGAGATTATTTTTATTCGCGCCGGCCGCGCCGCGTCACGTCAGGAGCCCGCGGCCGAGGCGCAGCGTGACGGTGATGCCGGCGAGCATCGCGATCCCGAACACCCAGCCCGACAGCGCCCCCGCCATGATGCCCGACAGCAGCGTGCCGATGCTGCAGCCGAGGCCCGTCATCGCGCCCCAGCCGAGCAGGATCCCGCCCGAGAGACCGCGCAGGACGTGGCCCCGCCCGGGTCGGACCGGGCGGAACTGGCCGGCCGCCAGAGCGGCCGCGAAGGACGCGACCACGAGCCCGCCGACGAACAGGCCGTTCGGGGTGAGGAGCCCGTCGCGGAGCGCCGTGGCGCAGCCGCGAAAGCCGTCGAGCCCTTCGAGCCGCTCCGGCAGCAGCCCGAGGCTCGCGGCGGCCTGCCGGCTGCGACCGCCGATCTCGGCGGTCACCCCGAGGGGACCGAGCCGCAGATAGGCCAGGGTCCCGATCGCCCCGACCGCCAGGCCGCCGAGCCAGGTCGGCCAGCGCGCCACGAACACCGCCGCGAACACCGCCCGCAGCGGATCGACGGCGTCCGGCACCGGACGGGGAGGGAGCGGCCGCCGCAGCAGCCACAGGGCCAGTGCGGCCAGGACCGCGAGACCGGCCACGAGGCTGCCCGCGTAGCCGAGATGGCGCGGCAGCCAGGTCACCGGCGCCTCCGCGATGCCGGACAGGTAGAGCGGGTTCCAGGTGAGGAAGCCAAGGACGAAGCCGAGGGCGGCGCCCAGAAGCGCGAACGGCGCCGTCGGCGAGCCCTCGCCGAGGCGGTAGAGATGGGCGCTCAGGCACGAGCCGGACACGGCCATCCCGGCTCCGAAGGCGAGGCCGGCGAGCGCCAGGACCGGACCCACCGGCCCGATATGGGCGCCGGGCGGGAGCCGCGTCCCGGACGGGTCCGGCAGCCAGGCGCCGAACACCACGGCGTAGCCGGCCATCCCCACGGCAAGCGCGGCGAGGATCCCCAGCACCCCGCGCGGGTCGCCGCGGTCGAGGAGGTCGCGCCAGACGCACAGGAAGCAGAAGCGCGAGCGCTGGAGCACGAAGCCGAACAGCGCCCCGAAGACCAGCGACAGCGCGAGGCGCGTGCCGCCGGCCTCGCCCGAGAGGTGCCAGGCGCTCGCCGCCAGGAATGCGGCGAGCGTCAGGCCGAGGCCGGCGCGGATCCCCGCGCCGACGGGGACGGCCGGCAGGGCCGCCGCGCTCGACGTCACTTGCCGCCCCAGACCGTGCCGGCGAGGTTCACCACCGGCACGCCGACGGCGTTGCCGTACTCGGTCCATGAGCCGTCGTAGTTGCGGGCCGGGTAGCCGAGCACCCGGCTCAGCACGAACCAGGAATGGCTCGAGCGCTCGCCGATGCGGCAGGAGGTGATGACCGGCTTCGTGCCGTCGATGCCGGCCTCCGCGTAGAGCTTCCTCAGCTCCTCGACCGGCTTCAGGGTGCCGTCCGGGTTCACGGCCTTGCCCCACGGCACGTTGACCGAGCCCGGGATATGGCCGGCCCGCACCGCGAGTTCCGGCACGCCGGCCGGGGCGATCACCTTGCCGGAGAACTCGTCGGGCGAGCGGATGTCGAGGATCTTTTCGTCCTTCTCCTTGCGCGCCACCGCCAGCACGTCGGTGAAGCGGGCCCTGAGCGCCGTCGTGGCCGGGGTCACGGCGAAGGTGGAGGCCGCGACCTCCGGCGTGCGGGTGTCGAGGGGGCGCTTCTCGGCCTCCCACTTCTTCCGCCCGCCATCGAGCAGCTTGACGGTGTCGACGAGGCCGTACTGCGCGAAGACCCAGGCGCCCCAGGCGGCGAACCAGTTGTTGTTGTCGCCGTACAGCACCACGGTGGTGTCGCGGTCGATCCCGAGTCGGCGGGCCAGCGCCGCGAATTTTTCCGGCCCGGCGATGTCGCGGCTCACCGTCTCGACGAGGTCGGTGTGCCACGCGACATTGTGGGCGCCCGGGATGTGGCCGCGCTCGTAGACGCCCGGATCGACGCTGACCTCGACGATGCGCAGCTTGGGGGAGTCGATGTTCTTCTCGAGCCACTCGGTCGAGACCAGCGGGCTCTTCTCGCCGTCGCGGACGGGGGCCGCCGCGGCCGTCGCCCCTGCATTGGCGAGAGCGGGGGCCGCCGGAAGCAGCAGGGCCGCCAGGGCGGCGCCGGCGAGGGCCGGCCGAAACAGGATCTTGCGCATCGTCGTCATTCCTCAAGGACCGCCCGGCCTTCCGGAGCGTCACGCCTGATCTGGCCCGAAGCGTCCGCACTGTCTGGCGACTTCGGATCTCGAATGGATTCCAGACGAATTTCGGATCGTCAATTGACGCAGCATTTTTTATTTCTACCCGGGCGTAGAAGATCTTCGCTCTCGGCCGACTGAAATCGACGAGGATTATCTTGTCTCCTGGCGCGTACTGCCGCTCGCGCCGGCACGGCCCGTCGGGACGGTGCCGGCAGGGGCGCGACCTCAGCACCGATGAGGGCGGCGACCTCGGCGACGCCGGTGCGGGCGCTCGGCGGCAGGCCGGGGCGGCGGACCGTCGCCTCGAGCCGGTACTGCCCGTGTCGGTCGGCACCGTCGTCCTGCGTGAACCGTCCGGCGAAGGGAGGGTGCCCTGGCCGGCACGCCGTGGCGGAGAGCGGCGATCCGTCGACCGATCCGGTCGACGTCCTCGCCGCGACAGGCCGCGGGCGCACCATCGTCGGCGGGCCCCGACGGCCGGATAACGGCCGCGTCATACCCTGGCGCCTTCGCATCGACATAGCGATGCGAGGGCGTTCGGCGCATCAGCGCCCGGCGCCTGTCGGCGCGAACCCGTTCGGGCTGAGCCAGCGCCTGCGAACGAGACCGTTCGAAGGCCCGGCGGTATCACGGGGCTTTCCCATATCGGGCGCCGCGGGGTCAGGCCGGCCGCGGGTCCGGAGCGCGGGCGACGTGGAAGCGGGCGATCCCGTCACTGGCGAGCTGGGCGACGAGCTGCAGCTCCCAGTCGATGTAGCCCTGCATGGCGGCGCGGGCGTTGTCGGTGCCCTCGTAGGGCCGCTTGTAGACGTCGATCGGCTCCGACAGGAAGCGGCCCTCCGTCTCGAGCGGCCGGCCGGATTCCGTCCAGGCCCGGGTGCCGCCGGCGAGCAGCAGGACCGGGCGCCCCGTCGCGGCCCGCGCCTCAGCGAGGTTCGCCGCCGCGACCCGCCCGTCGGGCGAGGTCAGCACGACCGGGCCGTCGCCCGGCAGTGCGGCGAGATCGCGGGCGAGCGCCGGCCCGGAGGCGTACCAGGCGCCCGGGACGTGGCCGCGCCGGTAGGCGGGGCTGCGGGCGAGATCGACCACGGTCGCGTCGGTCCGCGCCGCCAGGCCGTCCGGCGTCAGCGCCGGCTCCGTCGGACAGGTCGCCCGGGCAGGCTCCGGCACCGGGACGGTCTCGGGCAACGCCGCATCCTCGGCGAGGACGAACACGTCCCAGCCCATCTGGAGGAGCCAGGAGGCCGCCATCCGCGCCCGCACGCCGTCGTCGTCGAAGAGCACGACACGGGCGCCGCGCACGCCGAGCCACTCGTCGGTCGCCTGGACGAGCTGCCCGCCCGGCGCGGAGGCGAAGCCCGCCGGATGGCCGAGGGCGTATTCGGCGGGGTCGCGCACGTCGAGGGTGTAGAGGGTGCGCGCATCGGCCTCGGCGCGGAACCGGGCGAGGTCCTCCGCCCCGATCACCGGCACCCCGACATGGGCCGCCCAGGCGCCCGCGCGCTCGCGCGCCCAGGCGCGCGTCTCCGCGGAGGGCGGCGCGACCCGCTCGGTGCGGCGCGTCGCGAGGGGCAGGCCCTCGAGCGTCCAGCCGATCGTGCCGTTGCGCAACGCCACGACGCGGTTCGGCAGGCCGGCATTCACCAGGCTCTGGGTGCCGATGATACTGCGGGTGCGCCCGGCGCAGTTGACCACCACCAGGGTGTCGGGCGAGGGCGCCGCCTCGCGGATGCGGTAGACCAGCTCGCCCCCCGGCAGGCTGCGGCCGCCCGGGATGCTCATGGTCGAGAATTCCTCGAAGCGGCGGGCATCCACCACCACCACGTCCTGCTCCTCGTCGAGGATGCGCCGGATCTCGGCCGCCGGCAGGGACGGCGTATGGCGGATGGCCTCGACCAGCTCGCCGAAGGCCTTCGAGGGCACGTTGACGTCGCGATAGACCTCGCCCACGCGGGCATAGGCGGCGAGCCCGCCCTCCAGGATCGCGACGTCGCGATAGCCGAGGGCGGCGATCCGCGCCGCCGCCCGCGCGGCGAAGCCCTCGCCGGCATCGTAGATCACGACCGGGGCCGCGAGGCGCGGCAACAGGGCGGGCACGGCCGTCTCGACCTCGCTCACCGGCACGCTGAGGGCGAAGAGCGGATGCGCCTCGGCGAAGGGCCCCTCCTCGCGCACGTCGAGGAGGGCGATCTCCCGGCCCTCGGCCCAGCGGGCGCGCAGGTCCCGCGCGGTGATGGTCCTGGTCATCCGGATCCCTTGGGTGTCAGGCGGGTGCAGAAGGCCCGGCTCAGAAGAACGCCCCGGTCGGCGGCAGGGCGCCGTTGAGATAGTGGTCGCCGACGACCCGCTCCTTGTAGATCCGCGGGTTGTGCGCGGCGATGACCTTCAGGTTGCGCCAGTGGCGGTCGAGCGCCCGCTCGGTCGCGACGGCGCTGCCGCTGCCGACGTCGAGGAGCAGGCCCGCGAGCGTGGCGGCGACCTCGTCGGTCACGATCTTGGCCTCCGCCGCCGCGATGCTGGCGGCGATCGACAGGGCCTCGGCGTCGGGATGCGCGGCACGCGCCCAGGCGAGGTCGAGGGCCGCCACGGCGCGGTCGGTCACCGCGAGGATCGCGGCCCGGTGGGCGGCGATGCGGCCGATCACCGCCTGGATTTCCGGCTCGCCCGAGGGGTGCTCGGCGAGCGCGTGGTAGTAGTTTCGCGAGCGCCCCCGCACCAGCCCCAGGGCGTCCTGGAGGATCCGGGTGACGATGCCGGAGATCACCACCGTCAGGTAGACCTGGTGGAAGGTGAAGCCGTAGAGGTAGGGCTCGCCCTCCTGTCGTTCGGGGAGCGCGAACAGGTCCTCGGGCGCGACCGCCACGTCCGCGAAGACCGTGGTGCCCGAGCCGGTGAGCTTCTGGCCAAAGCCCGTCCAGTCGTCGTCGAGGATCACGCCGGGTGCCCGGGTCGAGACCAGGAACTGCATGATCTGCCCGCTCGCCTCGTCCATCGCCGAGACGAAGAGGTGGTCGGCATGGAGGTTGCCGGTCGAGTAGATCTTGCGGCCCGAGACCCGGTAGCCGTCGCCGTCGCGAGAGAGCCGCGCGCCCGGCACCTGGCCGCGGCTGCCGGCGGGTCCGCCGCCGGCCTCGGAGACGGCGTTGCCGAACATCCGGCCCTCGCCCGCCAGCGCCAGGATGCGGGCGGAGAACGGGTCCGCCGGCGTCTTCCGGTGCTGCTCGACGGCGAAGAAGTGATTGCGGAAGACGTGGGCGATGTTCGGGTCGGCGCTGGCGAGGTCGCGGGCGAGCGCGAACAGCTCGGGCAGGCTCACGCCCGCGCCCCCCTCCGCGGGCGCGAGCCGGACGGCGCCGAAGCCCCGCGCCTTCAGGGCCGCCGTCTCGGTGGTGATCGGGCGGCGCGCGACGTCGCGCTCGGCCGCCCCCGCGGCGAACTCCGCGAACAGCGCGTCGAGGCCGAGGCGGCGCGTGACGGGGCTCCAGTCGGGCCGGGTCGCGGCGGCCGGGTCGAGCTTGTGTCCCTGCAGCATGGGGGCGCTCCTATCGGCCGGTACCGGTGCGGCGCAGGGGCTCGGCGTCGCGCGGGTCGGTGTAGGGCTCGAGCCCGAGATGGTGGCGCAGGGTCTGGCCGGTATAGTCGTCGCGGAATCGTCCGGCCTTGCGCAGGAGCGGCAGCACCGCATCGGCGATGTCCTCGAGCCCGCTCGTCTGGACGTCGATGTTGAGGTTGAAGCCGTCCGCCGCCCCGCTGTCGAGCCAGTGCAGGATGTCGGCCGCGATCGCCTCCGGCGGGCCGACGATCATCCGGTGGCCGCCGACGATGTTGCTGAGCGCGGCCTGGCGCACCGTCCAGCCATGCTCGACCGCCTCGGCGAGGATCTGCCTGCGCGGCCAGCGCGAGGCGATCGGCACGCGCGGCTCGGCCGCCGCGATGAGGTCGTAGGGCAGGGGGGCGTCGAGGGGCAGGTCGTCGGGATCGAGGGCGAAGTGCCGGGCGAGCTCGGCCCGCAGGAACTCGATGTCGAGGCCGGCATCGAGGTCGGACTTGCGCCGCAGGGCCTCCTCTTCCGTGCTGCCGACGATCGGGAACAGCCCCGGCATGACGAGGAGCTGGTCGGGATCGCGGCCGTTCGCCCGGGCGAGCGCCTTGACGTCGGCGTAGAACTTTTGCGCGGGCCCGATCAGGCGCTGGCCGGTGAACAGGGCGTCGGCATACCGCGCCCCGAACGCCTTGCTGTCCTCCGACTGCCCGGCCTGGAAGATGACCGGCCGCCCCTGCGGGCCGACCGGGGCCGACAGCGCGCCGCGGGCGCTGAAATGGTGGCCCTCGATGCTGATCGGGCGCAAGCGAGCCTTGTCGACGAAGACGTGGCGGTCGGGGTCGGCCACGACCGCGTCGCGGGGCAGCGAGTCCCACAGGCCGGTGACGATCTCGACGAACTCCGTGGCACGCCGGTAGCGCTCCTCCTGGTCGAAGCCGTGGGGCAGCCCATAAGCCGCGAGCGCCACCGGAGTCTGGCTGGTGATGATGTTCCAGGCCGCCCGGCCCTTGCTGACGTGGTCGAGCGAGGCGATCTGGCGCGCGACCGCGTAAGGATGGCCGAAGATCGTCGAGGTGGTGGCGACGAGCCCGATATGGTCGGTCGCCTGCGACAGGGCGGCGAGCAGCGTCACCGGGTCGAGGGCGCGCCAGGGCCGGTGCAGCGCCTCGTCGACGAGGCCGCCGGGCCCGTCGGCGAGGAAGAGCGCGTCGATCTTGGCCCGCTCCGCGATCCTGGCGATGCGCAGGAAGGCGTCGATGTCGGTGGACAGCGAGGCCGGATCCGAAAAGGTCTTCCAGGCGGCGTCGTGGCGCCCGGAGGCGAGGACGTTGACGCCGAGACGGACGGGTTTGGGCGTGGGCATGGTCGTGCTCCGGGCGGAGACGGGGGAGGGGACTGTCAGACCCGCACGGAATGATCGGCGACCCGGACCCGCTGCGGCAGGATCGCCCGGTCGGCGAGCCAGTCGGCCGCCTTCTGGAAATCGGCCAGGAAGGCGGCGTCGTCGGCCTCGTAGAAGCGGTTCCGGCGCTTGAGGCTGGCGAGGTGGTCACGCACGGCGTCGCCGTACTTGCCCTCCTTCTGGGCGATGGTCTCGGCCTCGACCGGGTTGTCGCTGATCCACTGCCCCTCGCGGGCATAGGCGTCGATCACCGCGCGGACGAGGGCGGAGTTCTTGGTCGCGAAGTCGCGCAAGGTGACGAGGGACGAGTAGTCGATCAGGAAGTCGAGGTCGGTGCCCTCGAAGAAGATGGTCTTGGCATCGTACTGGTCGCGGGCGATGTCGACGGCGGGCGTCCACATCGACCAGGCGTCGACCCGGCCCTGGCCGAAGGCCGGCGAGGCGTCCGGCGGGTTGAGGTACACGACCTCGACGGTCTTGCGGTCGACGCCGTGCTTCTCCAGCGCCGCGACCAGCAGGAACTCGCCGAGACCCGAGCGGTTCACCGCGACCTTCTTGCCGGCGAGGTCCTTCACCGACTCGATGCCGGAATTCTTCTTGACGATGATCGCCGTCGAGCGCGGCGCGTAGACGTTGTAGTTGGTGAAGACGAGGGGCGATCCGGCGATGATGGCGGCGAGCGCCGGGGTGGTGCTGCCCCAGAAGCCGAAATCGGCGCTGCCGCCGACCACGGCCTGCAGCGAGGGCGCGTGGTTGGGGAACGGGCCGACCCACTTCACCGTGATGCCCTGGTCGGCGAGGCTCTTCTCGAACGCGCCGCGCTCGCGGGCGATCAGCGGCAGGCCGCCCCGCCCCCAGCCGAGACGGACGGTGTCGGTGTTGCGGGTGCCAGTGTTGCCGGAGCTTTGCGCGCGGGCCGGATGCACGGCGAGCCCCGTGGCGGCGGCACTGATCGCCAGCCCGGCGCCCTGGATGAGCCGGCGCCGGTCGATTCCGGAACTGTCTGAGCGGGTCATGGGAGAAGGGTCCTGCGAAGGGATCGCGCGGGGGTCAGGCGGCGCGGGTGTGGAGGGTGACGCCGAGCTCGTCGAGGAGCTTGCCGCGCAACGGGGCCGGCCCCGACGCGGTCTCGGCGGCGACGTCATAGGAGGCGGCAATCCGGCCGTCGCGCATCACCAGGATGCGGTCGGCGATGGCGACCGCCTCGTCGACGTCGTGGGTGACCAGGAGGACGCCGGGCCGGTGGCGCGCCACCAGGTCCTTGATGAGGTCGTGCATCCGGATGCGAGTCAGCGCGTCGAGGGCAGCGAAGGGCTCGTCGAGGAGCAGCAGCCGCGGCTCGCGCACCAGGGCGCGGGCGAGCGCCACCCGCTGCGCCTGCCCGCCCGAGAGGTTGCGCGGCCAGTCGGTCTCGCGCCCGGCCAATCCCACCTCCCGCAGGGCCGCGACCGCCTGGTCGCGCGCCTGCGGCGTCTCGATCCCCAGGACGACGTTCTGCCAGAGCGGAGCCCAGGGCAGCAGCCGGTGCTCCTGGAACACCACCGCCGGCTGGGCGGGACCGTCGATCCGCCCGCCATCGACCGGGTCGAGGCCGGCCAGCGCCCGCAGCAGGGTGGTCTTGCCGCAGCCGCTCTCGCCGAGCAGGGCGACGAACTCGCCGAGCTCGATCCTGAGGTCGAGCCCGTCGAGGACGACCCGCTCGCCGTAGCGGCGGCGCAGGCCCCGGACGGTGACGGCGGCGCTCATCGGCGCTCTCCCTTGAAGGACGGGGTTTTGGCGTAGTTCGGGTGCCAGGCGAGCAGCCGGCGCTCCAGCGCCCGGGCAATGCCGTCGGCGATCACGCCGATCGCCGCGTAGATGACGATGGTCAGCACGATGACGTTGGTCTGCAGGAACTCGCGGGCATCCATCGCCAGGAAGCCGATGCCCTTGGTGGTGGCGATGGTCTCGGCGATGACGAGCGCCAGCCAGGCGACGGCGAGCGCGTAGCGCACGCCGGTCAGGATCGACGGCATCGCGCCCGGCAGGATGATCCTGGTGATGCGCCCGCGGAGCTTGAGCCCCGTGACCTTCGCGACCTCGAGGAGCTTCGGGTCGACCTGGCGGATGCCCAGCACCGTGTTGACGTAGATCGGGAACAAGACCCCGAGCGAGACCAGGAAGATCTTGCCGGCCTCGTCGACCCCGAACCACACGATCACCAGCGGCAGGAGGGCGAGAAAGGGAATCGCCCGGATCATCTGGACCGAGCGGTCGAGCAGCGCCTCGGCGAGGCGCGAGAAGCCGACGAGCAGGCCGAGCCCGAAGCCGATGCCGCCGCCGATGAGAAAGCCGGTCGCGGCGCGCAGCAGGCTGTAGCCGAGATGCACGAACAGCGAGCCGTCGGCGGCGAGCGTCCAGGCGGTGGCGAGCACCGCGCTCGGCGCCGGCACCACCTGCCTGTTCACGCCGCCGAACCGGCAGAAGGCCTCCCAGGCCAGCGCGAAGGCGAGCGGCGCGAGCCAGGAGAGGACGACGAGCTCGCGCTCGCTCCAGGGCCTGGAGCGGGCCGCATGCGGGGCCGCCCGCAACTCGCCCGGGATTGCCCGATGCGCCTTGGTGGAGAGTTCGATCGCCATCAATGCTCGCTTCGCTGTGCTCGCCCGCCGCCGATGCGCGCATGGCGCGCAGGCCGCGACGGGGTGACGTCCCGTCTGGTATTTTATTCGATCGAATTTGTAAACTATCGCTCGACGGATCCATGGACTCCGCCCTTTCGCCCTCGGAGATCGGCGTCGCCCCCTTGCAGGAAGTTAGCCGGCTTCCAGATCATCGCAGACGGTCACTCTGACGGGGGCGGATGGGCATGCTGGGCTGGTTCCGGGCATTGATGCCGCGGGAGGACCGCTTCTTCGACCTGTTCGAGCGGCATGCCCGCGCGCTGGTCGCCGGGGCCGAGGCGCTGGAGGCGCTGCTCGAGGGCGGTGAGGACGTGCCGCGCTGGTGCGGGCTCATCGCCGAGCGCGAGCAGGAGGCCGACGACATCGCCCGCGAGGTGCTGGAGGCGGTGCGCCGCAGCTTCATCACGCCCTTCGACCGCGGCGACATCAAGGACCTGATCCAGTCGATGGACGACGCCATCGACCAGATGAACCGCACCGCCAAGACGATCACGCTGTTCGAGGTGCGGACCTTCGATCCGGTCATGCGCGAGATGGGCGGCACGGTCCTGGAGGCCGCCCGGCTCACCGCCGAGGCGGTGCCGCTGCTGACCGCCATCGGCAAGCATTCCGGCCGCCTGACCGCGCTCACCGAGCGGGTGGTCCAGGTCGAGGGCCGCTCCGACGCGCTGCACGAGCAGGGCCTCAAGGCGCTCTACCACGCGCAACGGAGCGGCACCGAGCGCAGCGACCCGATGGCCTACATCATCGGCAGCGAGATCCTCGGCCATCTCGAGGACGTGGTCGACCGTTTCGAGGACGTCGCCAACGAGATCAGCGCCATCGTGATCGAGAACGTGTAGGAGCGCTGATCGTGGAGGCCGCCCTCTCGCTGCCGGTGCTCGCCGGCCTGATCGCCGTCGCGCTCCTGTTCGACTTCCTCAACGGCCTGCACGACGCCGCCAACTCGATCGCCACCATCGTCTCGACCCGGGTGCTGCGGCCGCAATACGCCGTGCTCTGGGCCGCGTTCTTCAACTTCATCGCCTTCCTGTTCTTCGGCCTGCACGTCGCCCAGACGCTCGGCACCGGCATCGTCGATGCGAGCCTCGTCGATGCGCGGGTGATCTTCGGCGCGCTTGCCGGCGCCATCGCCTGGAACGTGCTCACCTGGGTGCTCGGCATCCCGTCGAGCAGCTCGCACGCGCTCGTCGGCGGGCTCGTCGGGGCCGGGCTCGCCAAGGCCGGCTGGCAGGCGGTGGTCTGGGGCGGGCTCGGCAAGACCGCGGCCGCCATCGTGCTCTCGCCGCTGCTCGGCTTCGCGCTCGCCCTGCTCCTCGTCCTGATCGTCTCCTGGCTGTGCGTGCGCTCCACGCCCTTCGCGGTCGACCGCCGGTTCCGCTTCCTGCAATTCGTCTCCGCCTCGCTCTACTCCCTCGGCCACGGCGGCAACGACGCGCAGAAGACCATGGGCATCATCGCTGTGCTGCTGTTCAGCCAGGGCCATCTGGGATCCGAATTCCACGTGCCGCTCTGGGTGGTGCTGTCGTGCCAGGCGGCGATGGCCGCCGGCACGCTGCTCGGCGGCTGGCGGATCGTCCACACGATGGGCTCGCGCATCACCCGGCTGACCCCGATGCAGGGCTTCTGCGCCGAGACCGGCGGGGCGCTCACCCTGTTCGGGGCGACCTGGCTCGGGGTGCCGGTCTCGACCACCCACACCATTACCGGCGCGATCGTCGGCGTGGGGGCGGCGCGGCGCACCTCGGCGGTGCGGTGGGGGATCGCGAGCGACATCGTGGTGGCCTGGGTGCTGACCCTGCCGGCGGCGGCCCTGATCGGCGCGGGCGCCTATGCCCTGACGGCCCTGGTGGCCTGAGACCCGTCGTGCCGAAGCCGCAAAAGCCCCGGCCCCCGCCCAAACCCAAGAAGTCGGCCAAGGCCGCGAAAGCCAGGCGCGCGGCAAAGCCCCTGCGGCAGGTCGCGGCCCTGCCGGTTCGCCGCGACGCGGATGGCGGTGTCGAGGTGCTGCTGGTGACCTCGCGTGAGAGCCGGCGCTGGATCGCCCCGAAGGGCTGGCCGATGAAGGGCCGCAAGCCCCATCGCGCCGCTGCCATCGAGGCGCGGGAGGAGGCCGGCGTGATCGGGCGGATCGGCAAGGAGCCGGCCGGCCACTACACCTACGCCAAGCGCCTGCCGGACGGCGGCATGGTCCCGTGCCGGGTGGCGGTCTACGTCCTCGCCGTCACCGGCAGCCTGGACGACTGGCGCGAGAAGGGGCAGCGCGAGCTGCAATGGGTCAGCGGCGAGGCGGCGGCCGCGCTCGTCCAGGAGCCGGAACTGGCGGCCCTGATCCACGACCTCGCCCGCTTGATGGACGTGGCGGCTGGCGATCCATCGGGGGGCTGAGCGCGCGGCGCCTATCGCGGGCCGGCCGCGTCGGGCCGGCGCGGTGCGGCCCTGCCGAGATGGCGCGAGAGAGCGAGCATGAGCGGCACGACGGCGAGCGCCGTCGCGGCCGCCGCCACGGCCGCCCAGCGCGGGCCGGCGAGGTCGCCGAGGCGCCCGTAGAGGAGGGGTGCTGCGAGCGCGCTGCCCCCGAGGGTGAAGGTGTAGAACACCGCGAAGGCCTGCTCGACCCGGCCCCCCGGCGCGAGGTCCGGTACGGTGCCGTAGAGGACCGAGGAGGTGCCGTTCAGGAGCAGGCCCAGCAGCGGCAGCACGACGAGGGCGGGCCGGAGTGGCAGCCCGATCACCGCCAGGATCGCCGCCGCCGTCCCGACCTCGGTGAGGATGACGGTCCGGGTGACGCCGAACCGCTCTCCCAGGCGCCCGCAGATCGCCTTGCCGAGCGCGCCGCCGATGAACACCAGCGAGAGCGCGAGCCCGACGAGGGGCAGCGCCGCCCCCTTCTGCCCGAGCAGGAACGGCAGGTAGAGCAGGAAGGCGGGACGCGCGGCGTTGTCGAGCATGCCGATGGCGACGAGGAGCCCGAAGCCGGTGCGGCCGGTTTCCGACCCCCCCTTGCGGACCGCATGCCGCCTTTCGTCCGACGGCGCGTCCCGCGCGACGGGATCGCGGGGCAGCAGCAGGCCGACCGCCAGCGCGACGGCGGCGCCCGCCCCCGCCACGAGCCAGAGCGCCACGCGCCAATCCGCGAGCGTCATCAGCAGGCCCACCACGGGCGGCACCGCGGCTTTTCCCAGATCGCCCGCGAAGTTGTAGGTCCCGAGCGGCCCGCGGGCCGCTCGGCCGTAGGCCCGGGCGATCACCGCCGAGGCCAGGGGATGCTGCGTGCTGCAGCCGGCCCCGACGAGCAGGAGGGCGATGCCGAGACCGACGAGACCGCCCGACAGGCCGGCGAGGGCGTAGCCGGCGGCGCTCACGAGCGTGCCGAGCACCAGCATGGGGCGCGCGCCCCACAGCCGCGCGAGGTGGCTCGAGGGAATCTGCAGGGCCGCCAGCGAGCCGGTGCAGAGCGTGCGCAGGAGCGCGAGTGCGGCGTAGCCAAGGCCGAACTCCGCCTGCCAGACCGGCAGCAGCACGTAGATCAGGTCGGTGTAGCCGTCGTGCAGGGCGTGGTTGAGGCCGGCTGCCGCCAGGGTCCGCCCCGGCAGGCTCCGCCGCGGATCGTTGTCCGGCACGGTGGGATGGGGCGAGGCGAGATCGGGAGCGAGGGACATCGGGCTTTCGCTGTCGTTTCCCTCGCACGATCGCGTCCTCGCACGCCCCTGACAAACGTCTTATCCTGACGCTCGCGTGAGGAAACCTGACCCGAATGCACCGGCGCCTGCCGCCCCTGAACGCCCTGCGCGCCTTCGAGGCCGCGGGCCGCCACGCCAGCTTCACCCGCGCGGCCGCCGAGCTGGGCGTCAGCCACGGCGCGGTGAGCCGGCACGTGCAGGCCCTGGAGGCGTGGCTGCAGCTGCCCCTGTTCGAGCGGCACAACCGGCGCGTGGTCCTCACCGAGGTCGGGCGCCGCTACCTGGCGGAGATCGGCGCCGCCCTCGACCGCGTCGCGCTCGCGACCGCGCGCGAGGTGGAGCGCGGGCGGCCGCGCCTGCTGCGGGTGAACGCGCTCGCGACCTTCACCCTGCGCTGGCTGATCCCGCGCCTCTCCGCCTTCCAGCTCGCCAACCCGGCGGTCGAGGTCCGGCTGACCACCTCGAACGTTCCCCTCGCCCAGATCGCCGAGCCGTTCGACGTCGCCATTCGGGGCGGTCCGGACGCGCGGCCAGGCCATGTCGGGCGGCTCTTCCTGCCCGAGACCCGTATTCCGGTCTGCAGCCCGGGCCTGCTGCGGCGCCTCCCGCTCGCGGAGCCGGCGGAGTTGTGCCGCCACACCCTGCTGCATGCCGCAACGATGACGCAGGTCTGGCCGCAATGGCTGCGCGCCGCCGGCGTGCCGGACCTGCAGCCGCAGGCCTCGGTCACGCTCGAGCACTTCTACCTGACGCTCCAGGCGGCGCTGGACGGCCTCGGCGTGGCGATGGGCCCGGCGCGGCTGATCGCCGACGACGTGGCGGCCGGCCGGCTCACGCTGCCTTTTGCCGGCCCGTCGCTGCCGGCGCGCAGCTACCACACCTTCGTCCCCGAGACCCGCGCCGAGGATCCGGCCGTGCGCGCGTTCTGCGCCTGGCTTGTCGCGGCGGCGGGAGCCTGAAGCGGGGTCGTTCGCCGGACAGGGCCGGCGCCGCGTCGCCGGCGCGGTCGACGCTGCCGACCAGGTGCCGCATGCGGGCGTTCCGAAGCGCGATCGCCGAACCGTCACACGGGGCCGGCAGGTCGGTCCCGGCGATCGCCCGAGGCGGCGTCGCACAGCCTGCCGCAGGCTCGAAACAGGCTCTCAGGCCGCCGCGATCAGGTCGTTCCGGGCCAGGAGGAACCGGGGCACGGCGGCGGCCGGGAGCGGCCGGCTCAGCAGGTAGCCCTGGACTTCCGAGAACCCGCTCGCCCGCAGCCGGGCGAGCTGCTCGGGCGTCTCGACGCCCTCCGCCGTGGTGGTGATCCGCAGGGTGCGGCCGAGCTCGGCCACGACGTGGACGATCGCGGCGGCCTCGTCCTTCTCGAGCAGGTTGCGGACGAACGATTGGTCCAGCTTGATCTTGTCGAACCGGAAGCCGTTGAGGGAGCTCAGGGACGAGTAGCCGGTGCCGAAATCGTCCATCGAGAACCGCACGCCGAGGCGGCGCAGCCGGGTCAGCATGTCGTAGGTCGCCCGATCCTGGCTCAGGATGACCGATTCGGTGATCTCGAGCTCGAGGCGGCGGCTCGGCAGCCGGGTCGCGCGCAGGACCTGCTCGACGAGCTGGTCGAGGTCGCCGCTGCGGAACTGCATCGGCGAGATGTTGACCGCGACGCGCGGGTGGCCGGGCCAGTCCATCGCGTCGGTGCAGGCCGTCCGCAGGACGTAGGCGCCGAGCGCGTCGATGAGGCCGGTCGCCTCGGCGACGGGAATGAACTCGCCCGGCGAGATCCATCCTCGCTCCGGATGGTGCCAGCGGGCGAGCGCCTCGAGGCCGGTCACCGCATTCGTCGTCAGGTCGAACAGCGGCTGGTAGTGCAGGGCGATCTGCCCGCTCTCGATCGCGAGCTTCAGCTCGCGTTCCAGCCAGCGGCGCTGGTGCTGGCGCTCCTCCATGTCCGGTTCGAAGACGCGCACCCGCCGGCCGCCCTCCGCCTTGGCGGCGTAGAGGGCGAGGTCGGCGCGGCGCAGCAGGTGGTCGCCGTCGGCGTCGACCTCCGCCGAGACCGCGATCCCGAGGCTCGCATCGGCCGAGACGAGCTGGTCGGCGATCAGGAACGGGCGCTTGAGCTGGACCAGGGCCTCGTCCGCCAGCCGGATCGCCGCGTCCGGCAGGTCGGACCCGGACAGGACCACGGCGAACTCGTCGCCGCCGAGGCGCGCGACGGTGCTGCCGGGCGGGCTCAACGCCGTCAGCCGGCGGCCGACCTGCCGCAAGAGCTCGTCCCCCGCCGGGTGGCCGAGCGTGTCGTTGATGCCCTTGAAGTCGTCGAGGTCGAGGCAGATCACGGCGGCTGCGCGGCCGCCCCGCCCGTGCTCAGAGATGGCCGCGGCCATGCGCTCGGCCAGGAGGACGCGGTTCGGGAGCCCGGTCAGGGCGTCGTGGGTCGCCAGGTGGGTGATGCGCGCCTGGGCGCGCACGCTCGCGGTCACGTCCTCGTGGGTCTCCACCCAGCCGCCGTCGGCCATCGGCTGGACCCGGATCGCGACGCAGCGCCCGTCCGCGAGGGTCGCGGTCGCGGTCGGGCCCGGCGGGACGGTCCCGGTGCCCGGCGCCTCCGCCAGGCCGGCCAGCCTCCGGACCTCGGCGTGGGTCGGGTCGGACGCGAGCGCGCCCTGGGCGATCCCGTAGATGCGCAGGAACTGCGCGTTGAACACCTTGAGGCGGCCGTTGGCGCTGAACATGCACAGGCCCTGGGACATGTTGTTCAAGGCCGCGTCGAACCGCGCGTTCTGCTCCTGAAGCTGGCCCTCGCGCTCGGTCAGGGCCGCATTCTGCCGGAAGACGTCGTCCCGCAGCTGGTCGCGCTCGGCCAGGGAGTGCTCGAGGACCACGACGGCCCGGGCGATGTCGCCGACCTCGTCCTTGCGGCCGACCTCCGGCACCGCGACGTGCCAGTTGCCCCGGGCGACCTCGGACACCGTCTCGGCGATCCGGACGAGCGGGCGGGTGATGCGGCTCGACAGGATCAGCAGCACCACCGCGACGAGGAGCAGGGTGAGGCCCGCGAAAGCCCAGAGGGTGCTGAGGAGCGAGCGGGAGCTGCCCTCGCCGATGCTGACGACCTTGCCGGTGAGCTGCTCGAGCTCCCGCAAGGGGGCCGCGGCGCATATCCGGAGGCTCGGCGCCATGGGGATGCACCGCGCGACCTTGTCGGCCCCGGCGACGGCCCGCAGGCCCGCCCCCGAGGGCTCACCCAGCACGACGCCGTTGCGCTCGGCGCCCGCCGAGGAGAGCAGGCGCGGGCCGGCCACGATCAGCACGTCGCGTCCGCTCAGGGCCGAGAACGCCGCCAGCGTCGGCTCCCGCGGGCGCAGGACGCGGTAGCCGACGAGCCCGCCGACCACCTCGCCGAAATCGTCGAACAGCGGCTGACCGAGGACGTCAACCACGGTGCCGGTCTCGTCCGCGGCCAGCGCCCGGGCGAGCGCCTCGTCCCAGCGCAGGCTGAGCACGAACCCGGTCGACCGCTCGCGGTCGTTCCGGGCCATCATCGTCCGCAGGGCGGCCGAAAGGGGTGTCCGGGCGAGGCCCGCATTGGCCGAGAGGAGGTCGGCGTCGACCCGGTCGGCGGTCAGGGCGCGCAGGTTCAGGTCGAAGGCGATCACCCCGTCGAGGTCGGCCAGCGCGAGGGCCGGCCGCAGGAGCTCGGAGGCCGCCACCGTGTTGCCGGAGAACACCGCCTTCGCCACGTCCCAGCGCCTGGCGAGCGTGGCGAAGCGGCGCTCCACGTCCTCGCGCTGGATCTGGAGGCGGGAGGCCGCGAGCTTGGCGTCGCTGAGGAGGCGCCCGGAGAGCTGCGATTCCGACCAGCTCGACACCTCCCGGGCCTGTTCGCTCAGCGTCTGTCCGGACCGGAGCGCCACGAGGGAGACGAGCACGGCGAGCGCGATGGCGGCCGTCGAGACCGTCGCGCCGACGAGGCGCGCGCGCAGGGTCCGCAGGAACGGGGGGCGGGTCACGGCTTGAGCGGAGCGCCGCCCCGCTCCGCCAGCAGCCGCCCCGCACGCTCGGAGGTGGCGAAGGCGAGGAAGGCGGCGGAGGCCGCGTCCCGGGTGGCCGCCTTGTAGATCAGCGCGAGGGTCACGGCACTCGGATAGCCGGGATCGCGCGGGGCGTGGCCGTCGATCGCCAGGACCGTCATGGTCCCCGCCAGGGCCGGGGAGAATGGCCCGAAGCCGATCGCGCCGGGGGTCTGCCGCACCGTCTCGACGGCGTCCTGGGTCGTCGTCGCGGTCTTGGAGCGCGTGGTGAGGACGAGGTCGCGCCAGCCCGGCATGCTCGCGCGCAGCACCGCGAGGGTGCTGTCCGTCTCCTCGCGCCGGACCACCCGGATCCTGAGGTCGGGGCCGCCGACCGCGTTCCAGTTCTCGATCCGTCCCGAGAAGATACCCGCCACCTGGTCGCTCGTCAGGCCCGTCACCCCGGCGTCCCGGTGGACGAAGATCGCGGAGGGGATGCGCACGAGCGGGACCTCGACCAGGCCCTGCGCCTTCTCGGCCTCCGTGAGCGGACGCGCCACCCGGCCGAGCTTCTGGCGCTCGCCGCCTACCGCCGCCACCGCCCCGCCGGAGCCGATGCTCGGCGGCACCGCGATGCGGGTCTCGCCCGGCTCGGCATTGTAGGCGGTCGCCAGCGCCTGCAGCATCTCGATCCCGTCACCCGTCCCGACGACGGCGAGCTCCTCTGCCTGCCCCCCGGTCGCCAGGGTGACGGTGAGGAGCGCGGCGACGCAGACCTTGCGGATCCTGATGAATGCTTGTGCCATGACCGCACTCTGCGGCCCAAACCTTTAAATTCCAATCACCGGGTCAGGCAGCATAGGTGATTAGTTAACAGACCGCTAATCATCCTTCGCGAAAGCGATCGCCGGACCGCCCCCGAAAACAACGTGGAGCAAAATCTCGAGCGACAATCCAGGCTGCACCTCCGCTCACGTCGGCAGGTCGGCCTCGACGCCGTGATCCCGCGACATCCGCCGCAGAAGACGCTGGATGAAGTTCGTCGTCGGCGGCTCCTTGCTGGCGGATCCTCGCTCGGCGGCGTGGAACGGGTCGGCGTAGCAGGTCGCGCCGGCCGCCGCGGCCAGGAACTGGACCGCCGCGACCATCCCGGGGGCGCCGGCCGCCAGGACGGTGTCGTCCGCCGTCAGCATCGGCAGGTGGAGCGTCGGCCGGCCGGGCCGCGCGTCGGCCGGCGGATTGCTCCCGCTGCAGGTCAGGATCGTGGTGACGCCCCGCTCGCGCAGCCAGTCGAGCGCCGGGCGCATGTAGAGGTTCTGCGGGTGCCGCCCGCCGGCGACGACCACGAGACCGCGCTCCGGCTCGCGCAGGCGGCTCGCCCGCGCCACCGCCCAAGCCGGCGCCCAGCCGACCCCGGACGAGACGATGACGAGGCGCCCGCGCCCGAGCCGGTGGAAGGCCTGGCCGAACGGCCCCTCGACCTTCACCGCGTGCCCGGCGCCGACCCGCTGCCCGAGATGGGGGGAGACGGCGCCGCCCTCCTGGCGGCGGATCTGGAAGACCAGCTCGTGCAGCTCGCCCGATCCGTCCGCCCGCAGGCTCGGGCTGTAGTCCCGCGGCGGCAGGCCCGCGAAGGTGACACGGACATATTGCCCGGGCAGGTAGGCGAGGCGCTTGCGCAAGGCCACCGTGACCTCGACGATGTCGGGCGTGAGCGCGACCACCCGCTCCACGCTGCCGCTGCGCCGGACGACGTCCGGCACCTCGTCGAACTCGATGACGGTCTCGCTGGTGAGCCGGGCCCGGCAGGCCAGCACGGTCTCGCCGATGCGCGTGCCCGCGTCGTCGACCGTCCCGGCATGGATTCGGACGCGGCAGGTGTCGCACTGCCCGGTGGCGCAGTCGTGCGGGATCACGCGCCCGCCGGCCAGGCCCGCCTCGAGCAGGGTCTGCCCGGCCCGGGCCGCGATGCGCCGGCCGTTGATCACCAGGGCGAGGGGTTGGGCCATGGCGGTTCGTCCCGGTTCAGCGCAGCAGCACTTCGACCGGACGCATGTGCCGGGTGTGGCGCGTCTGCGTGTGGTCGAAGGCCGAGACGTAGAGGTAGAAGGTGTTGCCGGGCAGGAAGTCGACGTCGTACTTGCTGCCGGTCGCGATCTTGCGCGAGGCCACCAGCGTCCAGTGGTCGTCGGCCCAGTGCGCGGCGGCCGAGATGCCGGCGCGGTCGCCGGAATAGCCGTCCGTGATCAGCACGCCCGGCATCACGGTGCCGACCGGGATCTCCGCGTCGAGGGCGGCGGAATAGGGCACCGTCTCGGTCTTCTCGACCATCCACCACTGCGCGCCCTCGGAGCTGGCGGCGTCCGGCGACAGGTCGACGGTGCCGAGCCTGGCGACCGTGGCGCGCCAGTCCTTGGGCAGGCGCAGCGGCTCGACGGCGGCCGCGTACCCGCCCGGCCCCTCGAAGCGGAAGTTGTAGCGATAGGTGCTGGTGCCGGGATCGCCCCAGTAGCCGGCCTGGTAGCGGCCCTTGACGGCGCGCTCGGCCGCGGTCGGGTCGATCGGCGGGCCGATATGCATGTCCTCGACCACGCCGAGCATGCCGCCGCGGGCCGCCTTCCACTGCCACATGTCGATGTAGCTGCCGTCCGTGGTGTAGTGGTAGCCGCGGCCGTTCATCGGCGCCGGCGCGTCGGGCAGGGGTTTCGGGCCGAGATGGGTCGAGCCGCCGCTGCCGAAGGCGTCGGAGCGCGAGAAGATCACCGCGAGCTTGTCCTCGTAATAGGCGGTCACGTCCGCCCGCGCCGCGTCGGCGTCCATGACGTGCCAGCCGTCCTCCCGCTTGATCAGCGGGACGCGCTTGAGCGACTGCGACGGGTCCCACCAGCGGAAGGCGAAGTAGATGGTGGCGTCGTCCCGCACGGCGCGGATCTCGACGGTGGTCTCGCCGGTGCCGCCGAAATTGGCGCCCTGCATCGTCCTGACCGAGACGGGCCGGGCCGTGCGCCAGACCGGGTCGTCGAGGAGCCTGCCGAGGTCGGGGCCGGCCGGCACCTTGTCGACGACCAGGGTCGAGCGGCCGCCGATATCGGCGAAGGCGAGGCCGCCCACGACCGGGATGCCGAGGGACGCGGCCGCCAGCAGGGGCCGGCGCCGCCGCACCGCGCCGTCCGCCAGGGGTGCCGGGCGGAACAGCCGCAGGAGCTGCCACAGGCCGCCGTAGAGGAAATGCGCCAGGGTGTGCACCGCGATGTAGGCCAGCGACACCAGCGCGCAGGTGGCGTGCAGCCACACCACCCAGCCGCCGTAGCCGAGATAGAGCGCGACGCCGGTCGCGGTGAGGACGAGGGTGACGGCGTAGATCAGCCAGTGCAGCGCGACATTGATGCCGCCCCAGCGCGCCTTGCGGGCCATCGTGCTGCGCCCGCCGACGAGGATCGCGCGCAGGCGCGAGAGGCCGTTGCGGTCGGTGAGCCGCCCGCGCACGAGGTAGACGACGTAGGCGGTGATGCCGAAGAACAGGCTGAGACCCGCCACGAAATGAACCGTCCAGACCTCGCCCTGGGGCAGCAGGGGCGCCAGGAACTTCGCCGTCCGGGCGACGGGCGCGTCGGCGGAAATCCGCAGGCCCGTGATCAGGCTCGCGACCATCGCGATCGCGACGACCCAGTGGATGACGATCGTGCCCGTATCGGAGCGCGGACGCCGGTCGGACGGGCTTGCCGGCGTCCCTCGCGGTGCCGGGACTGCGTCAGCTGCGTCGGGCGAGCGCCGCGAGAGGGTCAGCTGGTCCGACATGCAAAGCCCCTGATCTTCGTCGTAAATCGACCGATCGGAATTTTTCAAGATCTTGTTAAAAATTGATTTATCACGATTGCCGACGATCCGCTACGGCCAAGTTAGATAATCGTTAAAAAAAAACCCAAGCTCCACTCGGAGGATGATGCCTGGACGCGCGCAGGCGGGGGAAACGCTGGGCGAGCGGCACGATGCGTCGACGTTCGGCGATGGCGGCGCTGCGGCGGGTTTTTCTTTCCGGGTCATATTTCGGGTTGACCCTGGGGACAGCTTTCGGCCCGCATCGGTGCCAATCGTCCTGCCCGCCTCGTCAGCGTCCCGGCGGACGGTGCCGTCCCGTCCCGGGAGACCCGTGCCGCGGATGAGCCTCCGGGGTCCCCGGACGACACCGTCGCCCCCGGGCTGCCGCGGTCCGACGCGGGCCGATCCGCAGGAGCGACCCGACGATCGCCGCCGTCGCGGGCGGACCCGGGCGGTTGCTCGCCGGGGCGGGTTCGGCCCGGTCAGCGAGCGGGTCGCGGCAGCCCCGGCTGCGGTCGTCCGCGCCGACCGGGATGCGAGCCGCTGCGCGGGACGGGAGGGTGCGCGCTCCGCGATCCGGGCGGCCGCCGCCTGCCACGTCGGCGGCGGGCGCCTGCCGGGGTTCGGTGCGCGCCGCTACAGCAGGCGGCGCCGGCGCTCGACCAGGCGGAGGATCATCGGGGTCAGGATCAGCTGCATCGCGAGGTCGAGCTTGCCGCCCGGGATCACCACCGAGTTCGCCCGCGACATGAAGCTGCCGGCGATCATCGAGATCAGGTAGGGAAAGTCGATGCCCTTCGGGTCGCGGAAGCGGATCACCACCATCGACTCGTCGGCGGTCGGGATCCAGCGGGCGATGAACGGGTTCGAGGTGTCGACCGTCGGGATGCGCTGGAAGTTGATGTCCGTGTTGGTGAATTGCGGGCAGATGGTGGTCACGTAGTCGGGCATCCGGCGCAGGATCACGTCGGTCACCGCCTCGATGGAATAGCCCCGCGCGGCCTTGTCGCGGTGGAGCTTCTGGATCCATTCGAGGTTGATCACCGGCACCACGCCGATCTTGAGGTCGGCGTGTCCCGCGATGTCGACGCGCTCGTTGGCGAGCGCACCGTGCAGGCCCTCGTAGAACAGCAGGTCGGAGCCCTCGGGAAACGGCTCCCAGGGCGTGAAGGTGCCGGGCGCCGCGCCGAAGCGCGCGGCATCCTCCGCGTCGTGCACGTAGTGGCGGGTGCGGCCGCGCCCGGACGCGCCGTACTGGCGGAACACCGCCTCGAGCTCGGCGAGCAGGTTCGCCCGCTCGCCGAAATGGCTCAGGGTCGGCTCGCGGGCCATCGCCTCGCGCATCGCCGCCCGGTCGAGGGCGTGGAAGGCGTCGCCCTCGATGAAGGCCGCCGTCACGCCCTCGCGGCGGAAGATCTGGTCGAAGGTGTTGCGCACCGAGGTGGTGCCGGAGCCGGACGACCCGGTGACCGACACGATCGGGTGGAGCGCCGACACCGTCAGGTCCGCAGCAGGCCGCGGCGGGCGAAGAGCGGCGAGCGCCCGGCGTCGCGGACCTCGTCGCGGCGGCGGGCGAGGTCCGCCACATCCCGGGCCGACCCGAAGGCGAAGGGCGTGTCCTGATCCAGGTCGGCGGCGGCGAGGTCGAGGATCGCACGCCCGCGCCCGTCCGTGGCGGCGCCGCCGGCGGCCTCGATCGCGAGCGCCACCGGCGCCGCCTCGTGGACGAGCCGGACGGTCCCGGCCTCCCTTCCGGTCTCCGCCGGGCAGAGATGCAGCCCGCCGCGGGCGAGCACCCGTTGCGCCGCGGCCGCCAGGGATCCGCACCAGGCAAGGGATCCGCACCAGGCCGCGGCGACGTCCCGGCCCCGCTCGTCGCCGTGCCGGCCCCAGGCATCGCCGTGCCGGCCCTCTTGCGGCATGCGGACCGGCATCGCGAGGGGCCGGAAGGCGCCGCTGCGCGGGTCGAGGACCCGGGTCGTGGTGGCGGCCCCGTCCGTCAGGGTCAGGAGGGTGCGCGGCCCGTAGGTGACGAAGCCCGCCGCCACCTGCGTCCGGCCGGGCGCCAGAAAGGCCGCCTCCGCGTCCGGGCCTGCGAGCCGTAAGGAGAACAGGGTGCCGGCCGGCATGCCGCCGTCGAGGTCGTCGGCCCCTTCGAGCGGGCTTAAGGACAGGACGAGGGCGGCCCCGGGCGTCCACGGCTCAGGGGCCTCCCGGTCGCGCCAGGCGATCGCCGCGACCTCGGCGTCCCGCAGGGCCTCCGCGAAGGCCCGGCGGGCGGCGGCCGGAGCGTCCCGGGGAGGGGCCACCGCGAGGGCGTGGGCCGTCGCCGCGGCGGCGGCCGCGAGGGCGGCGGCGACCTGTCCGATGGCGACCTGGCCGGCGGCGACCTGTCCGGCGGCGACCTGTCCGGCGGCCGGTGCGGCCGTCCCCCGCCGCGGTGGGGTCGCGTCGATGCGGGCGCTCAGCAGCATGTCCGTGTCTCCGAGCATGTCCTGACGTTTCGGGCCAGCCCGTCTCCGGTCGGGCCTGCCCGTGTCCGGTCCCGGCAGATTAGGCGCCCGGCCCGGGTTCCGTCATCCTGTCCCGAAGTACGGGATGCGCCGCCGGCCGCGATGTCGGATCGGGCTCTCAAGGACGACTCGCGGCCGAGGAGCGGATGGCGCAGGACCGGATTCGCAACCTCTCCCTCAAGCAGCTCCACGCGGTGGCGGCGATCGCGCGGCTCGGCACCATGACCCGGGCGGCCCAGGAGCTGAACGTGACCCCCGCGGCGCTGACGGCGCGGATCAAGGGGCTCGAGGACGAGATCGGCCTCCTGCTGTTCGACCGCACCCATGCGGGCCTCAAGCCGACCGATGCCGGCCGCGAGCTGCTCTGGGCCATCGACAGCATCGGGACCGTGCTGGAGACCTGCACCGAGCGCCTGCGGACCCTGCGCGGCGGCAGCGGCGGCCGGGTCTCGGTCGGCGTCGTGTCGACGGCCAAGTACTTCGCGCCCCGCATCGTCGGCGGCTTCGTGCACGCGCATCCGGGCGTCGAGATCGACCTCGTGGTCGGCAACCGGGGCGCCACGGTCGAGGCCCTGCGCGACTACCGGGTCGACCTCGCGCTCATGGGCCGGCCGCCCCGGGACTTCCCGATCACCGCCGAGCGGTTCGGACCCCATCCCCTGGTGGTGATCGCCCCGCCCGGCCACCGCTTCGCCGGGCGGGACGGCCTGACCCGGGAGGAGCTCGCCGAGGAGCCGTTCCTGGTGCGGGAATACGGCTCGGGCACCCGCACGGTGTTCGAGGAGTTCATGGCCGGCCTGCTGATCCGGCGCGCCCGCATCGGCATCGACAGCGGCTCGAACGAGACCATCAAGCAGACCGTGATGGCGGGCCTCGGCATCGCGCTGATCTCGGGCCACACCGTGGCGGCCGAGGTGGCGGAGGGCCGCCTCGTCCTCCTCGACGTCGCGGGCCTGCCGATCCGCCGCGACTGGTACGCGGTCCGCAGGGCCGACAAGGTCCTGAGCCCCGCCGGACAGGCGTTCTGGGATTTCCTGGTGGGGGAGGGCGCCGCCTGGCTGCCGGCTCTGCCGGGTTCCACCCGGTGACGCTGTCGCTGCGCCACCGGGTCCGCCGGGGCCAGCCCTACACCGTCACCACCTTCCCGGGATTCATGATGTTGTCCGGGTCGATCGCCCGCTTGAGGGTCCGCATCAGGTTGAGCGCCTCCGGCCCGTGCTCCAGCTCCATGAAGCGCATCTTCTTCTGCCCGATGCCGTGCTCGCCGGTGCAGGTGCCCTCCATGGCGATGGCGCGGGCGACCAGGCGCTCGATGAAGCCGGTGACCCGGGCGATCTCGTCGGGATCGTCCATCATCACGAGCGGCGAGGTGTGGAAGTTGCCGTCGCCGACATGGCCGGCGATCGGCGCCGTGATGCCGCTCTCGACGATGTCGCGCTTGGTCTCGTCGACGCATTCGGCGAGCCGCGAGATCGGCACGCAGACGTCGGTGGCGATGACCCGCGCGCCCGGGCGCAGGCCGACCGCCGCCCAGTAGACGTCGTGGCGGGCCTGCCAGAGCCGGGTGCGGTCCTCCGCCTTCGTCGCCCACTCGTAGGGACCGCCCTCGAACTCCGCCGCGATCTCGCCGAAGCGCTCGGCCTGCTCGCGCACGCTGGCATCCGAGCCGTGGAACTCGACCAGGAGCAGCGGGGTCTCCGGCAGGGTCAGCTTCGAGTAGGCGTTGCAGGCCGCGACCTGGACCTCGTCGAGGAGCTCGATGCGCGCCACCGGCAGGCCGGACTGGATCGTCACGATGACGGCGTCGCAGGCCGCCTTGATGGTCGGGAAGGGGCACACGCCGGCGGAGATCGCCTCCGGAATGCCGGCGAGCTTGAGCGTCAGCTCGGTGATGATGCCGAAGGTGCCCTCGGACCCCACCAGCAGCCGGGTGAGGTCGTAGCCGGCCGAGGTCTTGCGCGCCCGCGGGCTGGTGCGGACGACGTCGCCGTTCGGCATCACGGCGGTGAGCGAGAGGACGTTGTCCTTCATCGTGCCGTAGCGCACCGCGTTGGTGCCGGACGCCCGGGTCGCCGCCATGCCGCCGAGGGAGGCGTCGGCGCCCGGGTCGATCGGGAAGAACAGGCCCTGGTCGCGCAGGTGCTCGTTCACCGCCTTGCGGGTCACGCCGGGCTGGACGACGCAGTCGAGGTCCTCGGCATGGACCGCCAGCACCTTGTTCATGCTGCTCAGGTCGATCGAGATGCCGCCATACGGCGCGTTGACGTGGCCCTCGAGCGAGGTGCCGGTGCCGAAGGCGATGACCGGCATCTTGTGGGCGGCGCAGACCCGCACCACCGCCTGCACGTCCTCGGTGCTCCCGGCATAGACCACCGCGTCCGGCGGCTGGTTGGCGACCCAGGTCAGGGTGCTGCCATGCTGCTCGCGCACCGCCTGCGAGGTGACGACGCGGTTGCCGAACTGCGCCGTCAGCTCGCGGATCACCGCCGCGACGGTCTCAGGCGACGGGCGCTCGCGGGCGGGGGCGGGACTCAGGGCGTTCATGGGACAATCGACCTCCCGGACGGATTCTCGCGACCGGGCGGGCCCGGCCTTTTGCCGGCCACTCTAGCAGCCGCGTCCGGCCCGGCATATCCGGGGCCCCGGTCACGGAGAAGTGCGCTGCGGAGCTGACACCTTGCCCCAAGGTGCAACGCATCCGGGGGTGCATCCCCCGGAGAGGCGTGGTACGTCCCTGGGCGCCCTTGTCATCCCGCCTGCGCCTGAACGGGAGCCCCACAATGGCTGACGACCGTCCCGCATCGGTCTTCTTCTTCGCGCCGTTCGTGTCGTCGACGATGGCGATCGAGCCGGGCTGGATCGACTACAACGGCCACCTGAACATGGCCTACTACCACGTCCTGTTCGACCGGGCGGTGGACGAGGCGTTCGGCGTCGTCGGCCTCGGGCCGGACTACATGGAGGCCGGACGGGGCACGACCTTCGCGGCCGAGGTCCATGTGCGCTACCGCCGCGAGCTGGTGCTCGACGATCCGGTGCGGGTGACGCTCCAGCTCATCGCCTTCGACGAGAAGCGGCTGCACTTCTATTCCGAGATCCGGCACGCCACCGAGGGCTGGGTCGCCGCGACCTCCGAGAACCTCTCGCTCCACGTCGATCCGGCGACGCGGCGCGTGGCGCCGTTCCCGGAGGACATCCAGGCCAATCTCGCCGTCATGCTCGGCTCGCATGCCCGGCTGCCGCGGCCGGACGATCTCGGCCGGGTGATCGGCATCCCGTCCCGCGGCCATCCGCGGCCGGACACCGTGGCCTTCGCGGCCGCCGGCGTCCGGGTCCGGCACTGACGCGAGCCGGCGCCCCAGCCGGCGCCCTCGGCGGCGAGAAACGCGAACCGGCGCTTCAGCGCCGCGGGACGACGACCGGCGGCTGCGGCATGCTCTGCTGGCGCTGAATGTCGCCCCGGATCTGGTTGTTCTCGAAGCGGTTCTGCTGCTGGATGCCGCGGATCTCGCTGTTGGACTCGATCGACCGGTTGATGCCTTCGACGGTCCGTTCGGAGCGGCTGATCGGCACCTGGTTCTGGGCCAGGGCCGGGAGTGGCGCGGCGAGCGTCACGCTCAGGATCAGGAGGCTGTGGGCGCGCATCGGAATCCTCTCCGTGTGAGGGGCAAATGTGTGGGACGACGCCGAGCCCCCTGCAAGGTTCCGGCGCCTCACGCGGATGTATGCGCGCGCCACCCTCGACGCCGTTCGCGTTTTGGTCCAGTGATGCAGGCATGACTCGCGACATCCCGGCCGGGACCGCCACCACCTCGATCTCCGCCCGCGCCCGCGCCGCCATCGTGCCGCAGGACGCGCCCTACCTCGCCGGTCTCAACCCCGAGCAGCGCCGCGCCGTCGAGGCGGCGGAGGGGCCGGTTCTGGTGCTGGCCGGCGCCGGCACCGGCAAGACCCGGGTGCTGACCACCCGCATCGCCCACCTGATCGCCACCGGCCGCGCCCGGCCCTTCGACATCCTGGCGGTGACCTTCACCAACAAGGCCGCCCGGGAGATGAAGGAGCGCATCGGCGCGCTGATCGGGCCGGCAGGCGAAGGGATGCCGTGGCTCGGCACCTTCCACGCCATCGGCACCAAGATCCTGCGCCGCCACGCCGAGCTCGTCGGCCTGCGCTCCGACTTCACCATCCTCGGCACCGACGACCAGCTGCGGCTCTTGAAGCAGGTCATCGCGGCGGCCGACCTCGACGAGAAGCGCTGGCCGGCCCGCAGCCTCGCCGGCACCATCGACGGCTGGAAGAACCGCGGCCTCTCCCCCGAGCAGGTCCCGGCCGGGGAGGCCGGCGCCTTCGGCTTCGGCAAGGGCGGCACGCTCTACGCCGCCTACCAGGAGCGCCTGAAATCCCTCAACGCGGTCGATTTCGGCGACCTCCTGCTGCTCTGCCTGCGGCTGTGGCGCGAGAACCCGGATGTCCTGACCAGCTATCAGCAGCGCTTCCGCTACATCCTGGTCGACGAGTACCAGGACACCAACGTCGCCCAGTACCTCTGGCTGCGCCTGCTGGCGCAGGGGCACCGCAACGTCGCCTGCGTCGGCGACGACGACCAGTCGATCTACGGCTGGCGCGGCGCCGAGGTCGACAACATCCTGCGCTTCGAGCACGACTTCCCGGGCGCCCTGGTGGTGCGGCTGGAGACCAACTACCGCTCGACCGGCCACATCCTGGCCGCCGCCTCGCGGCTCATCGCCCACAACGAGGGGCGGCTCGGCAAGACCCTGCGCACCGACAGCCCGGAGGGCGAGAAGGTCACGGTCACGGGCGCGTGGGATTCGGAGGAGGAGGCGCGCCTCGTCTGCGAGGAGATCGAGAGCCTGCAGGCCAGGGGCCACAAGCTCGCGGAGATCGCCGTCCTGGTGCGCATCTCGGCCCAGATGCGCGAGGTCGAGGACCGCTTCGTCCAGCTCGGCCTGCCCTACCGCGTCGTCGGCGGCCCCCGCTTCTACGAGCGGGCCGAGATCCGCGACGCGCTGGCCTATCTGCGCATCGTCGCCAACGGCTCCGACGACCTCGCCTTCGAGCGGATCTTCAATACGCCGAAGCGCGGCCTGGGCGACGCGACCTTGCAGGCGCTGCACGGATTGGCGCGCCGCGCCAAGGTGCCGCTGCTCCAGGCCGCCCGCATGATGAGCGAGACCGAGGAGCTCAAGCCCAAGCCCCGCTCGACCCTGCGCGCCCTGTGCCAGAGCTTCTCCCGCTGGGCCAAGCTCCTGGAGGACCAGCCGCACACGGAGGTGGCGCAGACGATCCTGGAGGAATCCGGCTACACCGAGATGTGGCAGAAGGAGCGCACCGCCGACGCCGCCGGCCGGCTCGAGAACCTGAAGGAGCTGGTGCGCTCGATGGAGGAGTTTCCGGATCTCGCCGGCTTCCTCGAGCACGTCTCCCTGGTGATGGACGCGAACGAAGCGGAGGGCGGCGACCGGGTGAGCCTGATGACGCTCCACGCGGCGAAGGGCCTCGAGTTCGACACGGTCTTCCTCCCCGGCTGGGAAAACGGCCTGTTTCCCAACCAGCGTGCCCTCGACGAGAGCGGGCGGGCGGGCCTGGAGGAGGAGCGGCGGCTCGCCCATGTCGGCCTGACCCGGGCGCGCAAGCGGGCCAAGATCTCGTTCGCGGTCAACCGCCGCATCCACGGCCTGTGGTCCTCGACCGTGCCGAGCCGCTTCATCGACGAGTTGCCCGAGGCGAGCGTCGCCGTGCTCGACGCGCCGGCGAGCTTTGCGCAGGGTCCCTCGCGGTTCGACCGGCAGGCCCCGGCCTTCGGCTCGTCCTACGCCACGCCGGGCTGGCAGCGGGCGCAGGCCCAGACCGCGGGCCAGGATCGCTACAATCAGGATCGGTTCGGTGGGGGAGGGCGCGGGACGTCGCCTGGGCGGCGCGGTCCGCAGCAGATCGAGGGCACGCTGGTGGCGAAGTCCACCGGCACGCCCTCGGCCTACGAGGCGGGCGCGCGCATCTTCCACACCAAATTCGGACCGGGCTCGGTGGCGGCCGTCGACGGCAACAAGCTCACCGTTGACTTCGACAAGGCCGGCCGGAAGATGGTCCTCGACAGCTTCGTCCAGCCGGGCTGAGGCCGTCCCGCGCGGGCCCCGCCCGCGCCAGACCGGGAGCGGCGATCAGGTGGCGACCTCCTCCGGCCCGCGGGTTCGCGACCGCGCCGACGTCCCGCTGCATCCCCCCGCTCCTGTGTGGTTTTCATCACTCCTCCGTCGCTCCGCACCGCGTGCGCATTTTTCGGCGGTTCATGGTGCGGCGCGAGAATTGCTCGTTCATCATCGGCTGCTTACCCTGCTGGGCGACGGGGCGGACTTGTCCACCGCCTGCGTCAACCCCGCCTGGAACCGTTGCGGCCCGTGAGGCTTTGAGTCGTTCAGAAGAACAAAGGAGATCTGGGACACGAGAGGGCACACGATAGTCGGCACCGCAAGTCCAGTGGGAGTGTTGATCCATGAAGAGACGACGCGCACGACTTGAACTGGTCGATGACCGCCCGATCCGGGTGCACCGCACCCGCTTCGAGGAAGAGCGTAATCCGCCACCGATTCAGCCGATGACGGCCCGTCAGGCCGAGTATCTGGAAGCCCTCGGGTCCCACCCGCAAGTCATCGTTCTCGGCCCCGCCGGTACCGGCAAGACCTACATCGCCGGAACCCGCGCCGCCGACCTTCTGCGCCAGCGCCGCGTCGCCAAGGTGGTGATCACCCGGCCGAACGTGCCCTCCGGTCGCTCCCTCGGATACTTTCCCGGCAGCCTCGAGGAGAAGATCGCCCCCTGGGTCGCCCCCCTCACCGAGACCATGAAGGAGCGCATGGGCGAGGGTGCCTTCGAGATCGCCGTGAAGGCCGGCGACATCGAGGTCGTGCCCTTCGAGGTGATGCGCGGCCGCACCTTCAAGAACTGCCTGGTGATCCTCGACGAGGCCCAGAACACCACCCCCGCCGAGATCAAGATGTTCCTGACCCGGATCGGCGACGACACCCAGGTCATCATCAACGGCGACGTCTCGCAGACCGACCTGCGCGAGACCTCGGGGCTGCGCACCGTGATCCACCTGGTCAAGAGCCGGATGATGCCGATCCCGATCGTCGAGTTCGGCCTCGACGACATCGTGCGCTCGGGCATCTGTGCGGAATGGGTGCGGGCCTTCGAGGAGGCGCGGGTGTGACACGTCCCCGCCTGCCCGGCCGGACGGCCGGGCAGGCGGGGATGGCGGCCGGTCCGTCTTGCTGGCCAGGGAGAGTGTCTGCACGGGTGACTTGACCGTGATCTGAGGTTTGATCCGGCAATGACGATGCAGATCCTCTGCGCGGCCCCGGACGTACGTGATGAATGTTTCTCCTGCAGGGGCCCATCGGACAGGCGCTCAGGACGAGGTCTTGAACCGGATGTCGGTGCATTGATGTGCGCAGCAGGGTCCCCCCCTCGTCGAATCCGGCAGCTCCGTCGCCTGCGCTCCGGCTCGGCCGGAAATCTGCCGCAGCGCGAGCAACCATCTCGCCGGCGAGCGTTTCTAGGGTCTGCCGCCCCACGCAGATCCAGGACGCATCCATGGCCCATCTCCTCGTCATCGGCGCCAGCCAGGGCATCGGCCTGGAGACGGTCAAGGCGGCGCTCGTCGCGGGGCACCGGGTGCGGGCCTTTGCCCGCTCGGCCGGCAAGATCGCCCTGTCCGATCCCAACCTCGAACGCTTCCCCGGCGACGCCCTGTCGGCGCCCGACATCGCCGGCGCGCTCGAAGGCGTCGACGCCGTGGTGCAGGCCCTCGGGGTCCCGGTCCGCGACCTGCTCGGGCCGGTGCGGCTGTTCTCGGACGCGACCAACGTGCTCGTGCCGGCGATGGAGCAGGCGGGCGTGCGCCGGCTGGTGGCGGTCACGGGCTTCGGCACCGGCGACAGCCGCGCGGCGATCAGCCCGCTGCAGCGCCTGCCGTTCCGCCTCGTCTTCGGGCGCGCCTACGACGACAAGGATGCCCAGGAAATGCGCATCCGCCGCTCGTCCCTGGACTGGACCTTCGTCCGCCCCGGCGTGCTCACCGGCGGTGCGGCGACAGGGCGCTACCAGGTGCTCGACCGGAAGTCGTCGTGGAGGAACGGGCTGATCGCCCGGGCCGACGTGGCGCAGTTCATCGTCCGCGAGATCGCGGAGGGCGGCCATGTCGGGCGCGCCGTCGTGCTGATCAGCCACGCGCTGCCGCTCTGACGCGCCGGACCGCGCCCGATGGACAGGATCCTCTACTACGCCGTCACCCTGATCGAATCTTTCCTCGGGGTGTTCGGGATCCGGTCGTTCTACGACCAGCCCCGCTACGCGGTCGTCGAGCGGCTCGACCGCGGCGTCGAGATCCGCGCCTACGAGGCGCGCCTGGCCGTCGAGACCGACGCGCGCGGCCAGGGCGACGGCGAGGCGTTCGGGCGGCTGTTTCGCTACATCACCGGCGCCAACCGGGCCGGCGACCGCATCGCCATGACGGCGCCCGTAGAGGCGGGCGGGCAGCGCATCGCGATGACGGTCCCGGTCGAGCAGGGCACCGGCGGCACGATACGGTTCTTCCTGCCGCACGCCGTCGCGGCGGCCGGCGCGCCCGCCCCGACCGAGGCCGGCGTGCGCCTGGTCGCGGTGCCGCCGGAGCGGATCGCGGCCCTGCGCTTTTCCGGCCGGATCACGCCGGAAGCCCGGGCCGAGCAGGAGCGGATCCTGACGGAGGTGCTGCGGGCCGCCGGCCGCAAACCCGCCGCGCCGCCGTTCTTCATGGGCTACGACCCGCCCTTCGCGCTGCCGTTCCTGCGGCGCAACGAGGTCGCGGTGCGGCTGGACGCCCAGTGACCGCGTCCGGCCTCACTCGCCGACGGGCGCGCGGACCGGCTTCGCGGCGGGTGCCGGGAGCAGCATCCAGACCGAGGGGCGCCCCTCGGCTTGCGCCTTCGCGTTCGCCTGCCGGGCGGCCACCAGGTCGCGCGCGAAAGTGCTTTGCGCGGGAGCGGAGGCCGGGCCGGACGGCTTGACGGCATCCCCCGCCACGGCAGGACTTCCGGCCGAAAGCAGGAGGGTCGTCAGGAGCCCCAGAGAAACGCGTGTCGTGGGCATGGTGGCCTCCCTGATCGCGGGGCGTAACGTCCGCGGCGCCCCGAAACTGAGACGCGCCGGCCATTCCGGATCCTTTGCGGGCCTGCCGAAAAATTCCGCGACGGCGATCAGCGCCCGTCGGCCCGCGCCACTGCCCGCTTGATCACCTGCTGCACCTCGACGTTCGACAGGAACAGGTCGTGGTTGATGAGGCCGCTGCCGTAATCCGAGGCGTCGGCGACCCGCACGCCGAGCGCCTCGAGGCGGCTGCGATCCGCCGCCCCGGCCCGGATGACGCCGCCCGCGATGGTGCTCGACAATTCGAGCGCCCGGTCGTTGGTCGAGGAGATCACCGTGATCTTCTGCGCCGCGGTGCCCAGGCGCTCGATGCCGTTGGTGAAGAGGTCGATGTCGATGTCGGGCGCGGCCAGAACCACGGCGCCGATCCGGTCGAGGGCCGCCTCGCCGGCATCGGCCCGCAGCATGCGCAGGGTCTCGAGGGTGAGGAGCGTGCCCATCGAGTGGGCGACGATGTGGATGCGCCCGCCCTGCGCGGTGGCGAGCGCCCGCAGCAGGTCCTCGAAGGCGTCCCGCGACCACAGGGCGCTCTCGCGGTCGTAGCCGTAATCGAAGGTCTTGCCGGCGGACGGCCAGCTGAACAGGCCGGAGACCCCGCGGAAGCGGATGCCGTCGGAGAGCTGCGCCGCGCTCACCGCCGCGGTCTCGAACGATTCGCGGTAGCCGTGGACGTAGATGAGAACGTCGCGCCCGAGCGCCGCTTCCGCGAAGGCGGTGGCGGCCTCGGGGCCGGTGACGACCCGGGGCGACGCGGCGATGCGCCAATCGCCCGTCACCACCGACGAGACCTTGCCGATCAGCGAGCGGTCGGGCGCCGACAGGCGCACGGACGCGAAGGCGAGGCCGCGGCCGCGCTGGTCGGTGAAGTAGGGCGGGCGGCCGGCCGGATCGGCCGGGCGGCGGGTCGTGGCGACGAGGAGCACCGGGCTGACGTCGAGGGCCGATTGCCGCTCAGGGAGTGGCTCGCCGAGCAGGCCCTCGCCGAGGCAGCCGCCCAGCGACAGGCTGGCGAGGGCGGAGAAGCCGAGGCGGGCAAGGCCCCGGCGCGTCGGCGCGGCTCTCAGTGTCATGGCGTCCCGTTTCGGTTCCGGCCCGGCCGGCCGTTCGCCACGGCTTTCAGGCCCGCGATGCGGCAGGAGCGTGACCGCATGGCGTCGTGCCCGGGCATCCTCGCGCCTGTTGCCCGGAGGTCACGGCCGGCGGGCCGCCATCCACAGGGCGGGGCCTCGACGGGCGGGCGGCGAGCCGGCAGAAAGGCGGGCATGACCGTTCCGGCCCCCGACCTCGCCCAGCTTCTCGCCGGCAACCGCGCCGCCCTCGCCCGCGCCATCACGCTGGTCGAGTCGAAGCGGGCCGACCACCGGGCCGCCGCCCGCGACCTCCTCGACGCGGCCCTGCCGCATGCGGGGAAGGCGGTGCGGGTCGGCATCACGGGCGTGCCGGGGGTAGGCAAGTCGACCACCATCGACGCGCTGGGGGCGAACCTGACGGCGCGGGGCCACAAGGTCGCGGTGCTGGCGGTCGACCCGAGCTCGTCGCGCACCGGCGGCTCGATCCTCGGCGACAAGACCCGGATGGCGCGGCTCGCCGTCGATCCGAACGCCTTCATCCGGCCCTCGCCCTCTTCCGGCACACTCGGGGGCGTGGCGGCCAAGACCCGCGAGACGATGCTGCTCTGCGAGGCGGCCGGCTTCGACGTGGTGCTGGTCGAGACCGTCGGCGTCGGCCAGTCCGAGACCGCGGTCGCCGACCTCACCGACTTCTTCCTGGTGCTGATGCTGCCCGGCGCCGGCGACGAGTTGCAGGGCATCAAGAAGGGCATCCTCGAACTCGCCGACATGATCGCGGTCAACAAGGCCGACGGCGAGGAGGGGATGCGGCGGGCCACCGCCGCCGCCGCCGAGTACCGGGCGGCGCTCCACATCCTGACGCCGGCGAGCGCCACCTGGACGCCGCCGGTGACGACGATCTCGGGGCTGTCGGGCCAGGGCCTCGACGCCCTGTGGGAGGCGGTGCTCGACCACCGCCGCAAGCTCACGGCGTCCGGCGAGATCGCGGCCAGGCGCCGGAGCCAGGACGTGAAGTGGATGTGGGCCCTGGTCCACGAGCGCCTGCACCAGCGCCTCACCGGCAGCGCCGAGGTGCGCCGGCGGACGGCGGAGGCCGAGCGGAGGGTGGCGGCGGGGGAGCGCTCGCCGGCCGCCGGTGCGGACCTGATCGCCGAGCTGGTCGGCCTCGACAGGGCGTAGCGTTTTTCGACCCTGACCGCGTGCTGCGGTTCCCGACAGTGCGGCGATGGGGGGGGCGGTCGTACGAGCTCGGCTTGATCGGCACCGACGCGCTTCAAGCGCGGGATCCCCTCTCCCACACGGGCTATCGCATTCACACAACCCGGTCTGATTGCTCTCCCCATTGAAGGGAGCGCGCCTCCCCTCCCCCTTGTGGGGAGGGGTAAGGGGGTGGGGGTGGTGCCGCGTTGAGCTGTGCGGTGCCTTCTGCACCACCCCCACCCCTATCCCCTCCCCACAAGGGGGAGGGGAAGTGCGCGCTTTTACAAAGGGTTGGACTTCAAAAGCGATGTGTGAATCTGCAAGCCCACGCGGGAGAGGGGGGAGCGCTTTATTTTATTAGAACAGATCAAGCGGGGCCCATATTACATCTGTGGTTTTGTGTTGCGACAGTATCTTGATAATATCATAATTATTGAAGAGTTCAGTGTCATTCCGGGGCCGCGCAGCGGAGCCCGGAATCCAGACACTCAGGTCATTCTGGATGAAGCGGGACGCGGTCCGCTTTTCTCCGTACCTTCAGCGCATCTGGACTCCGGGCTCCGCTGTGCGGTCCGGGAATGACTCTGAGGCTGTAAAATCTTTGGGAGCCAATCAAAAAAGGCTCTCAGTTGCTACCTCGTCAAGTCATGTGCTCGCGCGCCGATGAGAGCGGCCGGGCAGCCGGATGCGGATCTCAGCATGACCGGCAGGGCATCCGGGTCCAGCGGCCGGCATAGTCGTTCGCCTCGAACTCTGCCGCTATGAAGGCGATGAACGAGCGCACCTTGGCCGAGAGGTGCTTGCGGGTCGGATAGGCGAAGTTGATGCGCAGCCGCGGCAAGTCCCACTCGTCGAGCACCGGCACCAGGCGCCCGGCCGCGACGTCGTCGTGGACGATGTAGGTCGGCTGCACCAGGATCCCCATGCCGTTGAGCGCTGCGGCGCGCAGGATCTGGCCATCGTTCGATTCGAGCAGGCCGTGGGCCGGCACCCGCACCGTCTCGTCCCCGCGGGTGAAGCTCAGCTCGTTGGGGTTGTTGGCATAGACGTAGAGAAGCAGCGCGTACCGCGCGAGGTCGTGCGGGTGGGCCGGGATCCCGTGGGCCGCGAGGTAGGACGGGGAGGCGGTCAGGATGCGCCGCGTCTCGGCGAGGCGCCGGATGGTGATGGCGCGGTCGGGCTCGAACTCGCGGGTGCGGATCGCGACGTCGATGCCGGCATCGATCAGGTCGACGTAGCGGTTCGAGATCTCGACGTGGACGCGCACGTTGGGATAGCGCGCGTGGTAGGCCGGCAGGCGCGGCGCGATGTGCAGGAGCCCGAAGGACAGCGACGCGCTGACCCGCAGGAGCCCGCTCGGGGCGAGGACCGCCCCCGTCACCTCCGCCTCGCTGTCGGCGACGTCGGCCAGGATGCCGCGGGCGCGGGTAAGCAGCTTGGCGCCCTCGTCGGTGAGCGAGAGGGTGCGGGTGCTGCGCCGGACCAGCAGCACGCCGAGGCGCTCCTCCAGCGCCGCCAGGGTGCGGCTCGCCGCGGCGACCGAGAGGCCGCGGGCCTGGGCGGCGCCGCTGATGCTGCCGGCCTCCGCCACCGCCACCAGGAGATCGAGCTGGCCGAGCCGGTCCATTTGTCTCGCTCTGCGCAAAAGTGATTCACGATCGGGTCATCTTATGCGGTGCCCGCGAAAAACTTAAAAATCTCCCTGACGGCGCCGGAGGGCGCCGCGGGGAGGGACGCCATGATCAAGCACATCGTGATGTGGCGGGTGGCCGGCGCCTCGCCGGACGAGCGGGCGGGCAATGCCGAGCGCATCCGCAGCGCCTTCGAGGGCCTGCGCGGCAAGATCCCGGGCCTCCTGCACATCGAGGTGGGCCTCGACCGCAGCCGGATCGAGTACGCCTGCGACGTAGTGCTCTACAGCGAGTTCGATTCGGACGCCGCCCTCGACCGCTACCGCGACCATCCCGAGCACGGGCGGGTGCGGGCGGAGATCGAGGGCCTGCGG
This sequence comes from Methylobacterium nonmethylotrophicum, assembly GCF_004745635.1. Classification (GTDB taxonomy): domain Bacteria; phylum Pseudomonadota; class Alphaproteobacteria; order Rhizobiales; family Beijerinckiaceae; genus Methylobacterium; species Methylobacterium nonmethylotrophicum. Next base: position 427,563 of record NZ_SRLB01000004.1, read on the forward strand.
ATCACCCGCCACCAGGTCGATTACGCGGTGGGGGCCTGACCATGGAGCCGTTCCGCTTCCCCGGCCTGCCGACCCGCGTGGTCTTCGGCCACGGCACGCTCGCCAAGGTCGGCGACGAGATGGAGCGCCTCGGGCGGAAGCGCGCGGTGGTGCTGGCGACCCCGCCGCAACGCGGCCAGGCCGAGGCGCTGGCCGCCCTCCTCGGGGATCGCGCCGCCGGCGTGATCGCAGACGCCGTGATGCACACCCCCGTCGCGGTGACGGACGGCGCGCTCGCGCAGCTGCGCGCCCTCGACGCCGATTGCCTGGTGGCCGTCGGCGGCGGCTCGACCACCGGCCTGTCGAAGGCGCTCGCCTTGCGCACCGACCTCGACCAGATCGTCGTGCCGACGACCTATGCGGGGTCCGAGATGACGCCGATCCTGGGCGAGACCCGGGACGGCACCAAGACGACGCAGAAATCCCCAAAGATCCTGCCGGAGGTGGTCGTCTACGACGTCGACCTGACGCTCGGGTTGCCGGTAGCCTTGAGCGCCACCTCGGGCATGAACGCCATCGCCCATGCGGTCGAGGCGCTCTATGCCGAGGACCGCAACCCGATCGTCTCGCTGATGGCCGAGGAGGCGATCCGGGCCCTCGCCCGGGCCCTGCCGGTCATCGTCGCCGACCCGCAGGATCGCGCGGCGCGGTCCGACGCGCTCTACGGCGCTTGGCTCGCCGGCGCCTGCCTCGGCACGGTCGGCATGGCGCTGCACCACAAGCTCTGCCACGTGCTCGGCGGCACCTTCGACCTGCCCCACGCCGAGACCCACACGGTCGTGCTGCCGCACGCGGTTGCCTACAACGCGCCCGCCGTCCCCGACGCCATGGCGCGGGTCGCCCGGGCGCTCGGGGCTTCGAGCGCCGCGCAAGGCCTCTACGACCTCGCCGCGCGGCTCGGCGCCCCGACGGCGCTCGAAGCCCTCGGCATGCCGGAGGCCGGGCTCGAGCGGGCGGCGGACGCCGCGGTGGCGAGTCCTTACCCGAATCCGCGGTCCCTCGCGCGCGATGGGATCCGCCGGCTCCTCGACGACGCCTATCATGGGCGCCGGCCGGACGCGGCCTGAGCGACGACCGGGCCTACGCCCGGGAGACAACAAGACCAGACAGGGAGGTTCGCCGATGCGCGACTTCAACGAGCACACCATCACCCAGGCGGTGGTCGACCGGTTCGCCGACACGCCGGACCCGCGCCTGAAGACGATCGTGACGAGCCTGGTGCGCCACCTGCACGACTTCGTGCGCGACGTCGACCTGACCTTCGAGGAGTGGCAGGCCGGCATCGCCTTCCTGACCCGCACCGGCCATCTCTGCGACCAGCACCGGCAGGAATTCATCCTGCTCTCCGACACCCTCGGCGTCTCGATGCTGGTCGACGCCATCAACCACCGCATGCCGGAGGGCGCGACCGAGACGACGGTGCTCGGGCCGTTCTACGTCGAGGCGGCGCCCGAGCGGCCGAACGGCGCGGACATCGCCGGCCCGCTCGAGGGCACGCCGCTCCTCGTCACCGGCTCGGTCGCCTCGGCCGGCGGCCGTCCGCTCGCGGGCGCCACGGTCGATGTCTGGCACGCCGACGAGGACGGCGCCTACGACGTGCAGCAGCTCGATGCACTCGGTGGCCTCGCCGGCCGGGCGCAGTTCCGCACCGACGCGGAGGGGCGCTTCCATTTCTGGACCATCGTGCCGGCCTGGTACCCGATCCCCGATGACGGCCCGGTCGGCGACATGCTCAAGGCCACCGGCCGCCACCCGAACCGCCCGGCCCACGTGCATTTCATGATCGGCGCCGAGGGGCACGAGACCCTGATCACCCACGTCTTCGCGGCGGACAGCCCGTGGCTCGATTCCGACGCGGTGTTCGGGGTGAAGAACTCGCTCATTGCGGAGTTCGCGGAGCACCCGGCCGGCACGGCGCCGGACGGACGGAAGATGGACAAGCCGTACCGGCACCTGGCCTACGATTTCGGCCTCAAGGCGAAGTGAGGGCCGGCCGGACCTCGGCCCGGACCGGAATCCGATCTCTCCCACCCGCGACCTCATCCTGAGGTGACCGGCGATCGAAGATCGATTCGATCTTTGATCGACGGCCTCGAAGGAGGGTTCCAGACGTCTCTGCGATCCCTGGAGCCCTCCTTCGAGGCACGCTTCGCGTGCACCTCAGGATGAGGTCGTGGGCGGGACAAGCCGCAACAAGAAAAACCCCGAATCCCCGAAGGCCAAGCAAGGGAGCCAACGCCATGATCGAAACCGACGTTCTCGTCGTCGGCTCGGGGCCGGCCGGATCGACCGCCGCCCTCGCGCTCTCGACCTACGGCATCCGCAACATCCTGGTCACCAAGTACCGCTGGCTCGCCGACACGCCGCGGGCCCACATCACCAACCAGCGCACCATGGAGGTGTTCCGCGACCTCGGCATCGAGCGCGAGGTGGCGCAGCAGGGGGCGCCGCAGGAGCTGATGGGCGACACGGTGTTCTGCACCTCGCTGGCCGGCGAGGAGCTGGGGCGGCTGCAATCCTGGGGCACGCATCCGAACCGGCAGGCCGATTACGACCTCGCCAGCCCCTCGAAGATGTGCGACGTGCCCCAGACGCTGCTGGAGCCCGTCGTGCTCGGCGCCGCGGCGGCGCGCGGCACGCGGGTGCGCTTCGACACCGAGTATCTCGGGCTTGAGCAGGACCAGGACGGCGTCACCGCGACGGTGCGCGACCGGCTCTCGGGCAACGAGTACCGCATCCGCGCCAAGTACCTGATCGGCGCCGACGGCGGCCGCTCGAAGGTGGCGGAGGATATCGGCCTGCCGTTCGAGGGCCGGATGGGCGTCGCCGGCTCGATGAACATCGTGTTCAAGGCGGATCTCTCGCGCTACGTCGCGCACCGCCCGAGCGTGCTCTACTGGGTGCTGCAGCCGGGCTCGCAGATCGGCGGCATCGGCATGGGGCTGGTGCGGATGGTGCGCCCCTGGGACGAGTGGCTGATCGTCTGGGGCTACGACATCGACGGGCCGCCACCCCAGGTCGACGAGGCCGAGGCGACGCGCATCGCCCGCTCGCTGATCGGCGACGAGACGATCCCGATCAGCATCCAGTCGACTTCGACCTGGACGGTGAACCACCTCTATGCCACCCGCTACGCGCAAGGCCGGGTGTTCTGCATGGGCGACGCGGTCCATCGCCATCCGCCGTCGAACGGGCTCGGCTCCAACACCTCGGTGCAGGACGCCTACAACCTCGCCTGGAAGCTCGCCTTCGTGCTGAAGGGCCAGGCCGATCCCGCCCTCCTCGACAGCTACGACGCCGAGCGCGCCCCGGTCGGCCGCCAGATCGTCACCCGGGCGAACAAGAGCATCGAGGAGTTCGGCCCGATCTTCTCGGCGCTGAACTTCGACGCCGGTGACCCCGAGGCGATGCGCGCCGGCATGGCCGAGCACGGGGCCGACACGCCCGCCGGCGAGGCCTGCCGCGCCGCCCTCTCCCGGGCGATCGCCGCCAAGAGCTACGAGTTCAACTGCCACGGCGTCGAGATGAACCGGCGCTACGCCTCCGCGGCGGTGGCGCCGGACGGCACGCCCGAGCCTGCCTATCCGCGCGACCCGGAACTCTACTACGCGGCGACGACCTGGCCCGGCGCGCGCCTGCCCCATGCCTGGCTCACCGACCGGGCGGGCCGCCGGATCTCGACCCTCGACCTCGTCGGGCGGGGCCGCTTCACCCTGCTCACCGGCATCCGCGGCGAGGCCGCGTGGCGCGAGGCGGCGCGAGGCGCCGCCGCGGAGCACGGAATCGCGCTCCCTGTCGTGGCGATCGGCCCGGGCCGCGAGACCGCCGACCCGTTCGGCGACTGGGCGGCGCTCCGCGAGGTCACGGAATCCGGCGCGATCCTGGTGCGGCCGGACGGGCACGTCGCCTGGCGGGCGCGGGACGCGGCCGGGGCGGCGGGGCTCGGGGCGGCCGTGGGGCAGGTGCTCGGGAAAGGCCGCGTGCCGGCGCTGCGTGCGGCCGAGTAGGGCGCGGATGTCTCCTCTCCCCGCGGGCGGGGAGAGGACTTCACCCCCCTTGTCGGGGGTGAAGTGAGCGCAGGCGGAGCCGAAGCGAGGGTGAGGGGGAGGTGCCGAATGAGGCAATTCCGGAAGCACCCCCTCACCCTCGCGGCGAACCTGCGGTTCGCTGCTCCCTGAGCCCCTTCGGAGCTCAGGCCTCTCCCCGCCCGCGGGGAGAGGAGGATGCACACGGCGCGACGTATGCATCTTCAAACACGGGACAATGAAGAATTCGACGTGCACGGAACAGGAGCGTCGATACGATAACAAGACGACCCCGGCCAACGGGGCAATCCGGAACCATCCACCAACGGGAGGAGACCGTCATGAGCGAGATAACCACCCCATCGGTAACAGCCGCCGCCCCGGCCGGGAGCGGCGGGATCTGGATCTCGGAGCTCGCGCCCAAGGAGAAGCGGGCGCTCGGCGCCTGCGTCGGCGGCTGGGCGCTCGACGCCATGGACGTCCAGCTCTACAGCTTCGTCATCCCGACCCTGATCGCCACCTGGGGCGTCACCCGCGCCGAGGCCGGGGCGCTCGGCACCGCGGCGCTCCTCACCTCCGCCATCGGCGGCTGGCTCGCCGGCTTCCTCGCCGACCGCTGGGGCCGGGTGCGCACCCTGCAGATCGCGATCCTGTGGTTTGCCGGCTTCACCTTCCTGTCGGGCCTCGCACAGAGCTTCGAGCAGCTCTTCGCGGCCCGCGCCCTCATGGGCCTCGGCTTCGGCGGCGAGTGGGCAGCGGGCGCCGTTCTGCTCGGCGAGACCATCCGGCCGGAGCACCGCGGCAAGGCGCTCGGCACCATGCAGTCGGGCTGGGCGATCGGCTGGGGCGCCGCCGCGCTCCTCTACACCCTGTTCTTCTCGCTGATGCCACCCGAGACCGCGTGGCGGGCCCTGTTCTTCGTCGGCATCGCGCCGGCCTTCCTGGTGTTCTTCCTGCGCCGCTACGTCGAGGAGCCGGAGGTCTACAAGGCCTCGCAGGCGCAGATCGCCGCGACCGGCGACAAACCGTCCTTCTTCGAGATCTTCCGGCCGCCGCTGCTGCGCATCACGCTGCTCGGCGCGCTGATGAGCACTGGGGCGCAGGGCGGCTACTTCGCGGTGACGACCTGGCTGCCGACCTTCCTGCGCACCGAGCGCGGCCTGTCGGTGATGAATTCCGGCGGCTACCTCGCGGTGCTGATCGTCGGCTCGTTCTGCGGCTACCTCGCGGGCGCCTACCTCGCCGACCGGATCGGCCGACGCGCCACCTTCCTGGTCTTCGCCATCGGGGCGGGCGTGGTGGTGACGACCTACACGATGGTGCCGTTCGGCGACGCCGCGATGCTAGTGCTCGGCTTCCCCCTCGGCTTCTTCGCCTCGGGCGTGTTCAGCGCCATGGGAGCGTTCTTCACCGAGCAGTTCCCGACCCGGGTGCGCGGCGTCGGCCAGGGCTTCGCCTACAATTTCGGCCGCGCGATCGGCGCCATCTTCCCGACCCTGGTCGGGGTGATCTCGGCCACGATGCCGCTCGGCCAGGCGATCGGCCTGTTCGCGGCGGCGGCCTACGCCACCATGGCCTTCGCGGCGTTCCTCCTGCCCGAGACCAAGGGCAAAGCGCTCACCGCATGACGGAGCCGTTCATGAGCACAGGCTGGATCGGCCTCGGGAAGCTCGGCGCGCCCATGGCCGGCCACTTGGCGCGCCACCTCGCGGCGGCGGGTCACCCGCTCCTCGCCCTCGACCGCGACCCCGCCCGGATCGCCGCGGTGCCGGGGGCGGAGGCTGCCGACCTCGACCGGATCGCGGCCTGCCAGATCGTCATCACCAGCCTGCCCGACGACGCGGCGTTACGCGCCGTCGCCCTCGGGCCGGACGGGCTGATCGCCCGGATGGCGGAAGGCAGCGTTCTGGTCGAGACCAGCACCGTCTCGCCGGAAACGAGCGCGGAGATCCGCGGGGCGGCCGAGGCGCGGGGGGTCCTCTCCCTCGCCGCCCCGGTCTCGGGCTCGACGGCGACGGCGGAGGCCGCCGCCCTCACGCTGTTCTGCTCCGGGCCCGAGGCGGCTTTGGAGCGAGCGCGGCCGCTGCTCGCGACCTTCGCCCGCACCATCCACAATGTCGGGACGGCCGAGGAGGCGCGCTACCTCAAGCTCGCCATCAACCACTTCGTCGGCTCGACGGCGCAGATCGCCGCCGAGGCGCTGACGCTCGCCCGCAAGGGCGGCGTCGCCTGGGAGACGATGCTGGCGGTGCTGGGCTCCTCGGTCGCCGCCTCGCCGCTCGTCGCCTACAAGCTCGACCCCCTGCGCCGGCGCGACTTCACCCCCGCCTTCTCGGTCGCCCAGATGCTCAAGGACATGAGCCTCGCGGTCGCCGCCGGCGAGGCGACCGGCGTCGCGATGCCGGTGGCCGCGCTCGTGCGCGACCTCTACGCCGCGCAAGGCCGCACCGACCTGCGCGACCTCGACTTCTTCGCCGCCCTGCTGGCCGCCGAGCGCAAAGCCGGCCTCGGCGAGCCCGACCGACCGGAGTGAATCGGATGCCCCACTACGCGATCCACGCCCTCGACCATGCCGGTGCCGTCGAGCGGCGCCTCGCCCATTACGAGGCGCACAAGACCTATCTCGGCGGGGACCTGCCGGTGCGCATCCTGGTCTCGGGCCCGCTGCTCGCCGAGGACGGCGAGACGATGATCGGCAGCCTGTTCATCGTCGAGGCCCCCGACCGGGCGGCGGTCGAGGCCTTCCACGCCGCCGACCCGTTCAAGGCGGCGGGGATCTGGGAGCGCGTCGCCGTCACGGCGTTCCGGATGCGCCAGGTCGCGCTGCCGCCGGGGTGAGCGGTCCGGTCGCCGGGTGGCCGGCCACGGCAGGCCGCGCGCCGGCCCCGTCCCGGACCCGGACTTAAGTCTCGGACCAAAATCCGAATGGCTCCGCTGTCGCGGTCCGTTTCGTGCGATGCTAGCAGGCAAGCGCGCGACCGGCAGGTTGCGAGGGGCAGCGAGGGTCCGGCCGACGATGCACCCCCGGGCATCGATCGCGACCGGGAGCACGGGCGCCCGCAGCAAGGGGCGCCTCCTCCGGACCGGATGGACGAGACAAAGGAAGCGGGATCATGAAGACGCGTGCGGCCGTGGCCTGGGAGGCCAAGAAGCCCCTCACGATCGAGACCATCGACATCGAGGGCCCGAAGGCCGGCGAGGTGCTGGTCGAGGTGATGGCCACCGGCATCTGCCACACCGACGCCTACACGCTGTCGGGCCTCGATTCGGAGGGGAAGTTCCCGGCCATCCTCGGCCACGAGGGCGCCGGCATCGTGCGCGAGGTCGGGGCCGGCGTGACCTCGGTCAGGCCCGGCGACCACGTCATCCCGCTCTACACGCCCGAGTGCCGCAACTGTAAGTCCTGCCTGTCGCGGCGCACCAACCTCTGCACGGCGATCCGCGCCACGCAGGGCCAGGGCGTGATGCCGGACGGCACCAGCCGCTTCCGCTGCGAGTCGACCGGCGCGAGCCCGGGGTCGAACACCGTCTTCCACTACATGGGCTGCTCGACCTTCTCGAACTTCACCGTGCTGCCCGAGATCGCGGTGGCGAAGGTGCGCGAGGACGCCCCCTTCGACAAGATCTGCTACATCGGCTGCGGCGTCACCACCGGGATCGGCGCGGTGATCTACACCGCCAAGGTCTGGCCGGGCGCCAACGTGGTGGTGTTCGGCTTAGGCGGCATCGGCCTCAACGTGCTCCAGGGCGCCCGCATGGTCGGGGCCGACAAGATCATCGGCGTCGACATCAACCCCGACAAGCGGGCCATGGCCGAGAAGTTCGGCATGACCCACTTCATCAACCCGAACGAGGTCGGCACCGACAAGGTGGTGCAGGCGATCCTCGACGTCACGGGCGGCGGCGCCGACTTCTCGTTCGACTGCACCGGCAACGTCAACGTGATGCGCCAGGCGCTCGAATGCTGCCACCGCGGCTGGGGCGAGTCGATCATCATCGGCGTGGCCGAGGCCGGGCGCGAGATCGCGACGCGGCCGTTCCAGCTCGTCACCGGCCGGGTCTGGAAGGGCTCGGCCTTCGGCGGCGCCCGCGGCCGGACCGACGTGCCGAAGATCGTCGACTGGTACATGGAGGGCAAGATCAACATCGACGATCTCATCACCCACACCATGCCGCTCGATCAGATCAACCACGGCTTCGACCTCATGCACGAGGGCAAGTCGATCCGGTCCGTCGTCGTCTACTGAGCCGAAACAGGGCAGGGGGGCGTTCGATCCGCCCCCCAACCCCGCGCAACAACCAGGGAGCATCCAGGGTGGAGACCGTCAGCAGAGCGCTGTCCCACGGGGGCGTGCAGGGCGTCTACCGGCACCAGGCCGAGACCACGCGCTGCCCCATGACCTTCGCGGTCTATCTGCCGCCGCAGGCGGCGGACGGCCCGGTGCCGGTGCTGTGGTACCTCTCGGGCCTGACCTGCACCCACGCCAACGTGATGGACAAGGGCGAGTACCGGCGCGCGGCGGCCCGGCACGGCGTCGCCTTCGTGGCGCCCGACACCAGCCCGCGCGGACCCGGCGTGCCGGACGATCCCGACGACTGGAAGTTCGGCTGCGGCGCCGGCTTCTACCTCGACGCCACGCAGGCGCCCTATGCCGAGCACTACCGGATGTGGTCCTACGTCTCCGAGGAGCTGCCCGCCCTCGTGGCGAAAAACTTCCCCGTCGACATGACGCGCCAGGGCATCCTCGGGCACTCGATGGGCGGCCACGGCGCCCTGACGCTCGCCCTGACCTATCCGGAGCGCTACCGCTCCTGCAGCGCCTTCGCGCCCATCGTCCAGCCCTCGACGGCGGGCTGGTCGGCGCCGGCCTTCGCCCGCTACCTCGGCGAGGACCGCGCGGCCTGGCGCGCCCACGACGCGACGGCGCTGATCGAGGACGGTCGCCGCTTCCCCGAATTCCTGGTCGACCAGGGCATGGCGGATTCGTTCCTCGAGGACGGATTGCGCCCGCACCTGCTCGAGGAAGCCTGCGCCAAGGCCGGAATCCCCCTGACCCTCAACCGGCGCGAGGGCTACGACCATTCCTACTTCTTCATCTCGACCTTCATGGACGACCACATCGCCTGGGCGGCCGAGCGGCTGAAGGCGTAAGGCGTCCGGCCTGCATCGCTCTCCGAGGGCCGGCCTGTCCCATCCACGATTCCATCCTGAGGTGCTGCCGCGAGCGGCAGCACCTCAGGACGAGGTTGCATTTGCGATGACATGACGGCTGGGCGACGGTCGCGCCGGGCCGGGAGAGCGCTCAGATCGTCATCTCGCGGCCCGGCGGCGGGCGGACACGGTCGATAGGGGCGCATGACGCCGAGGGGAAGCCGCAGACGATCGCCCTGTCGGGAGCGGGGTCGAGCGCCTGGGCCCCGCGGAAGGTCCCGGAGGCCCCGACCTCGGCGCCATGCGAGGCGGTGCAGCGCGTCCCGTTCTCCGACCAGAGCGAGGAGCCATCGCGCTCGCGCCACCCGGTCGGCGAGGCGCGGGCGGCTCGATCGCCGCCGAGAGAGCAGATCGCGCGCGCCGGGCTGCCGGCCAGGTGGCGATCCGGCAACCAGGGCGGGTGACACGGGCCGCGGGCCTCTCCTTCTTCCGGGCGGCAGCCGCCCGACCGCCTCGGCCCGACCATCCGCGCCGCGACCGCGTCTCCCGACCCCGACGCCGGTCAGGGCAACCCACTGCCCCTCATCGGACAGGCGAGATGCGTGAACACGATGACCGCCCGCGGGGATTGGGGAGCGCCCGCACCGCGTCTGCCTCCGGCGGCCCTCCTCGGCGAGGGAGTCCTAGATCGCGACATCCAGGCGAGACCGGATCCGCATCCGCGGCATCCGCCTCGCACACCGCATAGGCAATTCCCGAGACCGGCGCATCTTTGAGCGCCAGTACCTGGACGAATTTCCGCCTTTCTGCTGCCGTTCAGGGCGTCATGCTGTAGGTTGCGGCAGGGACCTCCGCCCGAGACGGATGCCCGAGGATGCGCGGCCCCAGGGAGAAAACCATGCACGACGTCGCAGGGACGCCGGACGCCCCGCTGCCGCGGGCGGAGAGCACCGCCTGGTGGGCCGCGATGCCCTTCGATCTCTGGGGCGTGGTGCTGGCGGTGATCGTCGCGGGCGTCCTGAAGCTCGCCGGGATCCTGCCCTGACCTGTCCACGTCACCGTCGCACTCTCGCCAAAGCCTCGGACCAGCCTCGCACGCAATCGTTTCGTAAGATTCGGCCGGCACGATCCCTGCCTGGCTTGTTTCGCGAATCAGTCGCGTGCAGGAGGAAGTTCCATGCTGATGGCTTTCGTCGGACGCCTCACCCAGCGTTGGCGGGATCTCATCGCGACGCTCCAGGATCCCTACCGTCCGGAGCTGCACTATATGCGCGGCCCCGGCCCGCGCTGGCGCCAGCGGCACCCGCAGGGCTGACGCGCGCCGGCTATCCCAACTCGCGGGCCCGCTCCGCGACCGGAACGAGACCTGTGACCGCAACGCACGACGCCGCCGGGAAATTCGATGCCTCCCGCGCCGGCGAATACGAGCAGCAGAGCCGCATCGCGCTCGCCGGCTACGATGCCTGCCACGAGCTGGCCGCCTGCATGCTTGCCGCCGCGCTCGGCACGGGCCGCGCGGCGCGGATCCTGGTGGCCGGCGCCGGTGGCGGCGCCCGGGAGGTTGTCACTGCCGCGGCGCTCGAGCCGCATTGGCGCTTCACCGCGGTCGATCCCTCCGGGCCGATGCTGGCCCTCGCGGTCGCCCGGCTCGCCGAGAGCGGCCTCGACGCGCGGACGGAGATCGTGCGCGGCACGGTCTCCGACCTGCCGCCGGACGAGGCCTTCGACGCCGCGACCCTGATCGGGGTGCTCCACCACTTGGCCGGCGACGACGCCAAGCGCGCGATCCTGCAGGACATCGCCCGGCGCCTGAGGCCGGGCGCGCCGCTGATCCTCGCCGGCAACCACCAGGCCTATGCGAGCCAGCCCCTGCTGCTCGCCGCCTGGGGCGAGCGGTGGCGCCAGCAGGGCGCCGGCCCGGAGGAGGTCGAGGCCAAGCGGGCGAAGATCCTGCAGGGAGCGGACCCGCCGCATTCGGAGCAGGCGGTCGCCGACCTGCTCCGCGAGGGCGGCTTCGAGCCGCCCCTGCGCTTCTTCTCCAGCCTGTTCTGGGGCGCCTGGATCGCCCGGCGCAGGCGCTGACCGGTCCGGCCGCGGCGCTCAGCCGGAGACCGGCACCGCCTCGGCCAGCATCGCCGGCCGGTTCGACAGCCGGCTCGCCACCACGAGCCCGATCAGCGCGGAGGCCGCGATGATGAGCCCGGGTGCTGCCGTCCAGCCGGTGGCGCCGATCAGCGCGTTGGCGGCCAGCGGCCCCAGGCCGCTGAGCAGCGTGAAGCCGATATTGAGCGAGAGCGCGACGCCGCTGAAGCGGACCCGGGTCGGAAACAGCCCGGCGAGCAGGTAGGCGAAGCTGCCATTGGCGCCGGCGACCGCCATGGTGAGGAGCGGCAGCACCAGGAAGAGGTTCGCGTCGCCCCGCGCCAGCACCTGGTAGGCGGGGATTACCCCGATCAGGATGACCAGGGCCGAGACCTGCATCAGCCGGCGCGGCGGCACCCGGTCGGCGAAGAAGGAGGCGAAGAGCAGCGAGGCCGACATCGCGAACAGCGCGACGTTCATCGCCAGCGCCACGGTCTTGGGCGGGTACTTGAGGACCTGGATCAGGTAGGCCGGCATGTGGGCGAACAGGATGCCGTTGAAGCCGGCGGTGAGCGCCACGATGCCGATGCCGGCGAGGACCTGGCCGCGATGGTGGCGCAGCACCTCGCCGATCGGGCTGCGGGCGGCGCGGTCCTGCAGGCGCAGGAACTCGGGCGTCTCTTCCAGCGAGCGCCGCAGCACGAAGCTGACGAGCCCGACGACCCCGCCGAACAGGAAGGCGATGCGCCAGCCGTATTCCGCCATCGCGGCGGGGGGCAGGGTGGATTGCAGGGCGAGGTTGACGAGGGCGGCGAGCAGCACCCCGCCATTGACGAGGCAGAAGACGATGCCGCAGGCCAGCCCCGGCCGGCGCGAGGCGGTCTCGACCACGAAGGTGATGGCGCCGGGAAGCTCGCCGCCGATGCACAGGCCCTGCACGAAGCGTAAGGTCACGAGGAGCAGGGTCGCCCACACGCCCCAGGAGGCGTAAGGCGGCACCAGGCCCATGCCCAGCGTGCAGGCCGACATGGAGAAGACCGTGACCACGAACACGGTCTTGCGGCCGTAGCGGTCGCCGAAATGGCTCAGCACCAGGCCGCCGAGCGGCCGCGCGAGGTAGCCCACCGCGAACACCGCCAGCGACAGGGTCAGGGCCGCGACCGGATCGCTCGCCGGGAAGAACGCCGCGGCGATGTCCTTGGCGAAGATCCCGTAGACGATGAAGTCGTAATATTCGAGCCCGCCGCCGAGGCTCGCGAGCAGCGTCATCTGCCATTGGCGGCGGGTGAGATCGCTCCCGCGGCTTGCGTCCGGTGTCATCGTGGTGTCCTCCGGGGCCTTCTTGTCGGTGTGCCCCCGGAGCGCCCCTTAGAACGGTTCGGCCGCCGCCGCCATATCGCGCCGGCTACATCACCGCGCCGATCTGCCAGGGCACGAACTCGGCATCGCCGTAGCCGAAGCCCTCGGACTTGGTGCGCTCGCCCGACGCGACCCGCAGGATGGTCTCGAAGATCTCCCGGCCCTTCTCCTCGATCGAGACGCCGTCGAGCACGTCGCCGCAATCGATGTCCATGTCGTCCTGCATCCGCCGGTACATCTCGCTGTTGGTGGCGAGCTTGATCGACGGGGTCGGCTTGCAGCCATAGGCCGAGCCGCGGCCGGTGGTGAAGCAGAGCACGTTGGCCCCGCCCGCGACCTGGCCGGTCGCCGCCACCGGATCGAAGCCGGGCGTGTCCATGTAGACGAATCCCTTGGCCGTGACCGGCTCGGCGTAGCGGTAGACGCCCTGGAGCGTGGTCGAGCCGCCCTTGGCGGTGGCGCCCAGCGACTTCTCCAGGATGGTGGTGAGGCCGCCGGCCTTGTTGCCCGGCGAGGGGTTGTTGTTCATCTCGCCGCCGTTGCGGGCGGTGTAGGCCTCCCACCAGTGGATCATCTCGACGAGCTTGTGGCCGATCTCCGGGCTCGCCGCCCGCGCGGTCAGCAGGTGCTCGGCGCCGTAGATCTCCGGCGTCTCCGACAGGATCGCGGTGCCGCCCTCGGCCACCAGCCGGTCGACCGCGGCACCGAGCGCCGGGTTGGCGGTGATGCCCGAATAGCCGTCCGAGCCGCCGCATTGCAGGGCGAGCATCAGCTCGGAGGCCGGCACGGTCTCGCGCCTGGCGCGTGACACGGCCGGCAGCATCTCGCGGAGCGCCGCGACGCCGGCCGCGATGGTGCGCCGCGTGCCGCCGGTGTCCTGGATGGTGAAGCTGCGGAAGGTCTCGCTCTCCTCGATGCCGTAGGCGCGCTTCCAGCGGTCGATCTGCAGGCCCTCGCAGCCGAGGCCCACCATGATGACGCCGCCCATGTTCGGGTTGGCGGCGTAGCCCCACAGCGTCCGCTTGAGGATGTCGGCGCCCTCGCCCTGGATGTCGTAGCCGCAGCCGGTGCCGTGGGTGAGGGGGATGATGCCGTCGATGCCCGGAAATTCGTCGAGGAGGCCGGAGCGGCGCGCCTCCTCGGCGATGAAGCGGGCCACCGTGGCCGAGCAGTTCACCGAGGTGAGCACGCCGACGTAGTTGCGGGTGCCGACCCGTCCGTCCGCCCGGCGGTACCCCTCGAAGGTGGCGCGCTGGCCCTCCGGCACCATCGCGACGGGCTTCGCCTCCTCGCAGAAGCGGTAGTCGCGGGCGAAGTCGCCCTTGTCCTCGCCGAGGCCCACATTGTGCTCGTGCACCCACTCGCCCGGGGCGATCGCGCGACTGGCGAAGCCGATGATCTGGCCGAACTTGCGGATCGGTGCGCCCTCGGGAATCGTCACCACCGCGAATTTGTGGCCCCGCGGCACGCGCGCCGAGGCGGTGACGCCCTCGACGGCGGCGCCGGGCACGATCGGGTCCACCGCCACCACGACGTTGTCCTCGTGGCTGAGGCGGACGAAGCGGGGATTGGTGGGGTGGAGGGGGGTCGGGGTGGACATGGGCGGGACCTTCAGAACCTTTGTCGAGGTATAGGGCCGTTCCGGGCGATTTGGAATTTCATCCGACCCGGAACCTCATCCTGAGGTGTGAGCGCAGCGAACCTTGAAGGAGGGCTCCAGAAGGCTCCGCGATCCCTGGAACCCTCCTTCGAGGCTCGTTTCACGCGCACCTCAGGATGAGGTCGCGGGTGAGATGCGCCTTCGATGCGCTCGACCGATCCTCAATGCGCCAGGGCCTCGGCCTTCGCCCGCCCGCCCAGATACGCCGCCCGGATGTCGTCGTTCGCCCACAGGGCCTGCGGCTCGCCGCTGAGCACCAGCTGGCCGGTCTCCAGCACGTAGCCGCGGTCGGCGACCGAGAGGCCCATGCGGGCGTTCTGCTCGACGAGGAGCACGGTGGTGCCGCGCCGGCGCACCTCGGCGATGATCGCGAACACCGCCTGGACGATCACCGGGGCGAGGCCCAGCGACGGCTCGTCGAGGAGCAGGATGCGGGGCTTGGCCATCAGGCCGCGGGCGAGCGCCACCATCTGGAGCTGGCCGCCCGAGAGCGTCCAGCCCAGCGCGTCGCCGAAGCGGCGGATGTCGGGGAAGAGCTCGAACATGCCCTCCGCCTCGTCGCGGATCTGGCGGCTCGTGAGCCCCTTCCGGTTCGAGGCGCCGAGCATGATGTTCTCGCGCACCGTGAGGCCCGGGAAGACCCGGCGCCCCTCGGGCACGTGCGCCACGCCCCGGCGCACGATCTCCTCGGGCTTGAGGCCGAGGAGCGACTGGCCCTCGAACAGGACCTCGCCGCCGGCCGGCTTCACCAGCCCCGAGATGGTCTTGAGCGTCGTCGACTTGCCGGCCCCGTTCGAGCCGAGCAGGGTCACGACCTCGCCGGCCTCGACCGAGAACGAGATGCCGCGCACGGCCTCGATCTCGCCGTAGCGCACGGTCAGGTCGCGGATTTCCAGGAGTGCCATCCGTGTCTCCTGTCTTTCAAGCCGGCGCGAGGTCGGTCTTGAGGCCGACGCTCGGCCCCTCGGTCGATTCCTGGCCGAGATAGGCCTCGATCACGGCGGGCTCGCGCAACACCGTGGCGGTGACCCCGTCGGCGATGCGCCGGCCGAAGTTCAGCACGGTGATGTGGCTCGCCACGTCGCTCACCAGCGTCATGTCGTGGTCGATGATCAGGATGGTCAGGCCCTTGGCGGCCATCCGGCGCAGGAGCACGGTGAGCGCGTTCTTCTCGCTCGAGTTGAGGCCCGCCGCCGGCTCGTCGAGGAGGAGCAGCACGGGGTTGCCGGCGAGCGCCCGGGCGATCTCGACGAGGCGCTGGTGGCCGTAGGAGAAGGACGAGATCGGCTCGTCGGCCCTGGATTCCAGCCCGACGAAGGCCAGCGCCGCCCGCGCCCGTGCCTCCAGCGAGGCGCGGTCATGGGCGACGATGCCGTTGCCCGGCCGCTCGGCGCCGATCACCACGTTCTCCAGCGCGCTCATCGAGCGGAAGAGGCGGATGTTCTGGAACGTCCGCCCGAGGCCGGCCGCGGCGCGCTGATGCGGCGCGAAGCGGGTGATGTCCTGCCCGTTGAGGCGCACCCGCCCGCCCGTCGGGGTGTAGAGGCCCGAGAGCACGTTGAGCGTCGTGGTCTTGCCAGAGCCGTTCGGGCCGATCAGCGCGTGGATGCCGCCGCGGGTGACCGTGAAGCTGACCTCGTCGACCGCCTTCAGGCCGCCGAAGTGCTTCGACAGGCCCTCGACCTCCAGCACAGGAGCGGCCGACGCCGCGTCCTGGGTGAGGGTGAGGTCCTGGGCCCGCGGGGGCGCGGGTCTGCGCGGCCGCAGGCGCTTCACCTGGTCGCCGAGGAAGCCCCAGATGCCCTCCGGCATGAACACCACGATCAGGATGACGGCGAGGCCGTAGATCGCGAGGTAGAGGCCCGGGATCTCCTTCAGGAACCGCAGCCATTCCGGGATCAGGATCAGGAGCCCGGTGCCGATCACCGCGCCGACCGGCGAGCCGACGCCGCCGAGGAGCGCCATGGTGAGGAAGACCACCGACTCGGCGAAGGAGAACTGGTCCGGGCTGATATAGGTGAAGCTGCCGGCAAACAGCCCGCCGCCGAGGCCCGCGAGCAGCGCCCCGATGGCGAAGGCCATCACCTTGGTGCGGTAGATGTCGATGCCGGTGACGCCCGCGGCGAGCTCGTTGTCGCGCACCGCCCGCATGGCGCGGCCGAGCCGGGTCTTGGGCATGCGCCAGACCGCGTAGGCCACCGCCGCCAGCACGAAGACGCAGAGCGCGAGATAGCTCTGGCCGTCGGCGAACAGCCCGGGGCGCTTGATGTTCGGGACGCCGTCCGGGCCGTGGGTGACCGGGATCCAGTTGATCATGATCAGCGTCAGGATCTGCTGGAACGAGATCGTCACCATGGCGAGGTAGTGGCCGCCGAGGCGCAGCGTCGAGGCGCCGAGGACGGCGCCGAGGATCAGCGCCAGGACGAGGCCGATCGGCAGGCAGAGCCAGAAGCTGATGCCGAGATCGACGGTGCCGAGGCCGACCGCGTAGGCGCCGATGCCGAAGAAGGCGGCCTGGGCGAGGTTGATCTGCCCGCAGAGACCCAGCACGACGGTCAGCCCGATGACCGCGATGGCGTAGGTCGCGGCCTGCATCAGGATGTTGAGCACGTAGCCGCTGAACGGCGTCGTGGCGGCGAGGAACACCGCGACTGCCACGAGCGCCGCATAGGCGAGGCTGCCGAGGGGGAAGCGGCGGGCGGCGGGGTGAGCGGACACCGGGTCCGCCGCGACGGGGCGAGGGGAGCCGGTCATGCTTTCTCCGCGATGCGTTCGCCGAAGATGCCCTGCGGGCGCAGGGCCAGGAAGGCGACGAGGACGATGAACGCGAAGGCGTCCTTGTAGGGCACCGACACGTAGGCCGCCCCGAAGGTCTCGATGATGCCGAGAGCGAGCCCGCCGATGATCGCGCCGGTGACGTCCCCGAAGCCGCCGATGATGGTGGCGGCGAACGCTTTCAGCGCGATGGTGGCGCCCATCTGGATCGACACGAACAGCACCGGCGCCACCAGGATGCCGGCGATGCCGCCGAGAACCGCGCTGTACACGAAGGTCAGCATGATCATCCCGGCGACCGGGATGCCGAGGAGGGCCGCCATCTCCTTGTCCTGCGAGGTCGCCTGCAGCTTCTTGCCGATCAGGGTGTGCTCGAAGAACCAGTACTGGAACGCCACCAGGACCGCGGTGACGGCGATGATCAGCAGGTACTGGGTGTCCAGGAAGACCGGGCCGATCAGGAAGCCCTGCGTCTCGAAGACCGGCGGCAGCACCTGCGGCTGCGGCCCGTAGAGCGCGAGCGTGGTGTTGGCGAGGAAGATCGAGGCGCCGATCGTCGAGATGATCACCGGCAGGTAGGTGCGATGGCGCAGCGGATAGTAGACGCCGAGGTTGAACAGCGCGCCGAGCAGGGCCATGCCGCCGATCGCGAGCAGGAACGACAGCCAGTACGGCCATTGCAGGTCGACGGCGAAGACCACCATCAGGAACGCCGCCACCATCGAGAACTCGCCTTGCGCGAAGTTCACCACGTTGGTGGCGCGGAAGATCAGCACGAAGCCGAGCGCGACGAGCGCGTAGACGGCGCCGATGCCGATCCCTGTGAACAGAAGCTGGAGGATGAGGTCCATGCGGGCCCGCCCCGGTCGGATGAAAAGGGTCGCGCCGCCGCGGGGAACGCAGCGGCCGAAACGGCATCGGGACGGCTCATCGCCGTCCCGATCGACTGTCCGAGAGTTCAGGCCTTGTAGAAGTCGATGCGCTTGTCGAAGACGATGTTGCCCTTGTCGTTGCGCACCACGTTGTAGCCGTGCAGGCCGTCGCCGTTCTGGTCGAAGTTGTAGGTGCCTTCCGCACCCTCGTGGCCGCGCACCGCGAGCAGCGCCTCGCGGATCGCCTTCGGGTCGGTCTTGCCGGCGGCGTTGATGGCCTTGGCCAGCACCGTCACGGCGTCGAAGGTCCAGGACGACTGGTTGTCGGGCGGAAGCTTCATCACCGCCCGGTAGGCCTTGCCGAAGTCGCGCGCCACGTTGCTCGACTCCTCGGCGTAGTCGGCGACGCCGTAGGTGCCGTAGAGCGAGGGGCCGGCGAGCTTGAGCGCCGTGACGTTGACGATCGAGGGCGACCCGACCCAGGGCGCCTGCACGCCGAGCTGGCGCAGCTGGCGGGCGAAGATGCCGAGGTCGTTCTCGAAGGTGAAGTACGAGCCGATCACGTCGGCGCCCGACTGGCGGATCGCCAGCACGACGGGCGTGAAGTCCTGGCTCTGGTTGGTGTAGCCCTGGTCGAGCGCCACCGTCGCGCCCGCCTTGCCCAACGCCTCGGTCAGCGCCTTGGCGCCGCTCGTCCCGAAGGCGTCGGTCGAGTGGATGATCGCCCACTTCTTCTTGCCGAGGTTGCTGACGCCGTACTCGGCGATCACCCGGGCCGAGAAGCTGTCGTTCGGCCGGAACCGGAACAGCCAGGGGTTGCCGAGCTGGGTCAGCACCGGGTCGGTGCCGCCGAAGGCCACCGGCTTGCCGGTCTTCAGGATGTCGGGGGCCATGGCGTGGTTCTGGGTCGAGCGGATCGAGCCCAGGAACGCCACGAGATCGGGCTGCGAGGCGAGCTTGGAGAAGGCGAGCACCGCGCCCGGATTGGTGGTCTGGTCGTCCTCGGTGATGAGCTCCATCGGCTTGCCGAGGACGCCGCCGGCCTTGTTGACGGCCTCGAGGGCGATCTTGGCGCCGTTGAGGGCGAAGCGGCCGGCATCCGCCCCGGGCCCGGTCACCGGCAGCACCATGCCGATGCGGATCGTGCCGCCCGCTTGAGCGCTCGCCGGCCGGATGATCGACGGCGCGACGAGGCCGGTGGCCGCGACCGTGGCCGCACTCTTCAGGAAAACGCGGCGCGTCGTCCTCATCAGCCTGTTCCTCCCATGGAGAATGACCGGTGCTCCAAGGGCCCGGCCTTGGCGCGGATGTGACACCGGCAGCGCTGCCATGTCCACCCCCCGGGGTTGAAAAAGCCGGGTCACCCCTGCGCCGGACGCCCTCGACCTCGGGCGCCGCCGCGGCCATTCTCCCGGCCGTCACGATGCGGCCGGTCGCGGCCGCCGGAACGCGGTCGGTCTCGACCGCCAGAACCAAGAAACCGGGAGGATTGCGATGCAGATCTCAGCCAGCGGCCTGACCGCCTATGTGCGGGACATCTTTTCGCGCGAGGGCTGCTCGGACGCGGAGGCCGAGCGGATCGGCCGCTATCTCGTGGCCGCCAACCTGACCGGGCACGACAGCCACGGGGTGATCCGGGTGCCGCGCTACGTCGCCTGGCTCCAGGAGGGCGAGGTCGAGGCCGACCGCACGCCGGAGGTGGTGAGCGACGGCCCGGCCTTCGCGCTGGTCGATGCCCATTACGGCTTCGGCCAGACCGCCGGTCCCTTCGCGACCGAGCTCGGCATCCGCAAGGCGCGCGAGAACGGCGTCGCCATCGTGGCCCTGCGGCATGCCGGGCATCTCGGCCGCATCGGCGAGTGGGCCGAGCAGGCCGCCGCCGCCGGCCTCGTCTCGGTGCATTTCGTCAACGTGGCGGGCAGCCTGCTGGTCGCCCCCTTCGGCTCGGTCGACCGCCGCTTCTCCACCGCCCCCTTCGCGGCGGGCTTTCCGGTTCGGGGAGCCCAGCCGGTGATCCTCGACTTCGCCACCTCGGCGGTGGCCGAGGGCAAGGTGCTGGTCGCCTCGCAGGGCGGCAAGCCGCTGCCGGAGGGCGTGCTGATCGAGCCCGACGGGCGCCTCTCCGCCGACCCCGCGACCCTGTACGGCCCCCTCGACGGCCTCGAGCGCGACAACCGCAACGGCGCCGGCGCGATCCGGGCCTTCGGCGAGCACAAGGGCTCGGGCCTGGCCCTGATGTGCGAATTGCTCGCCGGCGCGCTCACCGGGTCCGGCACCGCGGGGCCGGGGACGCGGCGGTTCTGCAACGGGATGCTGTCGCTCTACATGACCCCGGAGGCCTTCGGCTCCGAGGATGCGATGGTGGCTGAGACCCGCGCCTATCTCGACTTCTTCAAGAGCGCCCGGCCGGTACCCGGCGGCGAGGTGCTGCTGCCGGGCGAGCCGGAGCGGCGCACGCGGGCCAAGCGCCTGGCCGAGGGCGTGCCGCTGCCCGATCCGGTGTGGGAGACGCTGATGGCGGCAGGAAGGCCGCACGGGCTCGATGGGGAAGCGTACCGGACGTAATGCAATGGACCCGGACGGCCTTTATTGGGCCGTCCAATCCTCGATGACGAGACCGGGCACGCGGCTGAACTCACCGACGTTCCCGGTCACGAGCGTGAGGTTGGACGCGAGTGCGTGCGCGGCGATCCAGACATCATTGTTGCCGATCAGTTGACCTTGTCGTCCGAGCGTGGCTCGGAGTTCACCATAGCGGCGGCCGGTCTGCTCCGGCTCGCCGATCTCGATTGGAACGACGGCGACCAGTCGGGCGAGGACTGCGAAAGCGTTGTCTCGATCCACGCTCTTCTCCGCCCCGAAGCACAGCTCTCCGTATGTCACCGCCGACATGACGGCTTCGCCGATACGGTGCCCATTCAGTCGGTCGACGACCGAGCGCGGCCGCCTGCGCCGGAGCGCGATGATGACGTTCGTATCGAGCAGGTAGCGAGGCTTCACAGGCCCTCGCGCTCCTGCGGCGGGCCATCATGCAGATCGGTCAGCATGTCGGCCGGCATGCTGTCGATAATGTCGAGGAGCACGGAGAGATTGGCCGGGCGCTCGCGCAGGACGACCTCGTCGCCACGGCGGAAAATCTCGACCTCGCTGCCGTCGAAGCGAAATTCCCGCGGCAGCCTGACGGCTTGGCTCCCGCCGGACATGAAGAGCTTCGCGATGGTCATGACGACTCCGTATATACACGTTATATATACATCGGTGGCCCGATCGCCACAACGGCGGTCGGCCCATGGAAAACCACGAGACACGGCGCTCCACTCCCCTACAATCCTCCTGTCCGGCGCGAAGACACCGGACGGGAGGAGACGAGTGATGAATCGACGTGACGTCCTCGCGGGCGCCGCCGCGCTCGCGGCCACCACGGTCGCGGCGCGGGCCGACCGGCTGCCCCTCGGCGACCTGCCGGGCACCCGCTACCCCGACCCGCGGGTCGAGGTGCTGGACAAGCGCTTCCGCTACAAGGTCGGCAACGCCGCCATCGAGCGCATCGCCACCGGATTCCGCTGGGCTGAAGGCCCGGTCTACTTCCGCGACGGCGGCTATCTCCTGTGGAGCGACATCCCCAACAACCGGATCATGCGCTGGCTCGAGAACGGCCATGTCAGCGTGTTCCGGGCGAACTCGAACTACTCGAACGGCAACACCCGCGACCGGCAGGGCCGCCTGCTGACCTGCGAGCACGACACCCGGCGGGTGACCCGCACGGAGCCCGACGGCAAGATCACGGTGCTGATCGACAAGTTCGACGGCAAGCCGCTCAACGCCCCCAACGACGTGGTGGTGGCCTCCGACAACGCGATCTGGTTCACCGACCCGGGCTACGGCATCGACGGGTACTACGAAGGCCACAAGGACAAGGCGGAACTCCCGACCCGGGTCTACCGCCTCGATCCGGCGACCGGCCAGGCCAAGGTGGTGGCGGAAGGGATCGACCGGCCGAACGGCCTCGCCTTCTCGCCCGACGAGAAGACCCTCTACGTGGCCGATACCGGCCTCACCCATGGCGGGCGCTCGAACATCCGCGCCTTCACGGTGGAGGGCGACCGGCTCACCGGCGACCGGGTCTTCGCGGAGAACTTCGCGCCGGGCTTCACCGACGGCCTGCGCACCGATGTCGACGGCAACGTCTGGTGCTCGATGGGCTGGGCCGACCCGAAGGAGGACGGGGTGCGCTGCTACGCGCCGTCCGGCGACCTCATCGGCAAGATCCACCTGCCGGAGACCTGCGCCAACCTCTGCTTCGGCGGGCCGAAGAGGAACCGGCTGTTCATGACGGCCAGTACGTCGGTCTACGCGGTGTATGTCGAGACGCAGGGGGCGCTGGTGCCGTAAGCAGACGGCATCGGCCCCCGCGCAAGAACCCTCCCCCCTCTGCGGGGGAGGGTGGTCCCTGCGTGCGCAGGGGCCGGGAGAGGGGAACCACGTTTCCGGAAAGGTCGCGACCGTGGTGACAGGCGCCACCTGGATCAGCGTCGCGCTGCCCCTCTCCCGCCCCACTCCGTGGGGCACCCTCCCCCGCAGAGGGGGGAGGGTTGAGGGCGGAGCCTTCCGAAGTATATCTCGGATCTTTCGCCTAAAAGTTCACCCGGTCCCCGCCCTTCAGCGCCAGGATCTCGCGCGCATCGTCGGGCGTCGCCACGTCCAGCCCCAGCCCCTCGATGATCTGGCGCGCCTTCAGGACCTGCTGGGCATTGGACTCGGCCATCTGGCCGGGGCCGATCCACAGCGAATCCTCCAGCCCCACCCGGACGTTGCCGCCGAGCGCGATCGCCTGGGCGGCGATGGTCATCTGGTTGCGGCCCGCGCCCAGCACCGACCAGCGGTAATCGGCGCCGAACAGCCGGTCGGCGGTGCGCTTCATGTGCTGCACGTCCTCCGGATGCTGCCCGATGCCGCCGAGGATGCCGAACACGCTCTGGACGAAGAACGGCGGCTTGATCACGCCGCGGTCGGCGAAGTGGGCCAGGGTGTAGAGATGGCCGATATCGTAGCACTCGACCTCGAACCGGGTGCCGTTCTCGGCGCAGGTGGTGAGAATATGCTCGATGTCCGCGAAGGTGTTCTTGAAGATCCGGTCGCGCGAGCCCTCGAGATAGGGCTGCTCCCAGTCGTGCTGGAAGCTCTTGAAGCGCTCCAGCATCGGGTAGAGGCCGAAATTCATCGACCCCATGTTGAGCGAGGCGACCTCCGGCTTGAAGTGGGCTGCCGGCCCGAGCCGCTCGTCGATGCCCATGGTCGGGGCGCCGCCGGTGGTGAGGTTCACCACGCAGTTCGAGCGCTGCTTGATCACCTTCAGGAATGGCTCGAAGGCTTCAGGCGACTGGTCGGGCTTGCCGGTCTTCGGGTCGCGGGCGTGCAGGTGGACGATCGCCGCACCGGCCTCCGCCGCGCCGATCGCGGCCTCGGCGATCTGGTCGGGGGTCACCGGCAGGTGCGGCGACATCGAGGGCGTGTGGATCGCGCCGGTGACGGCGCAGGTGATGACGACTTTTCTCTTGGCCATGAGGCTCTCCTTTTAGGACTGGGCGCGCTTGTGCGCCATGAGGGCGGCGAGGCGCGCGTCGCGGCGGCGGCTGCGCTCCGCCGGCGGGGCGGGATCGGGGCCGCCGTCCCAGGCGCCGACGATGCGGGCGGTGCTCTCCGGCGACCAGACGGAAGCGGGGGCCGGGTCGGCGGCGAGCCGGCCGTAGAAGCCGCCGTAGCGGGCGGCGTAATCGGCCACGCCCCCGGGCGCGTTGAGGTCGATCGTGGCGAAGGGCCCGAGGAAGGACCAGCGCAGGCCGAGACCCTCGGCCACGGTCTTGTCGAGGTCCGCCGGGCTCACCACCCCCTCGGCGACGAGGCGGAAGGCCTCCGAGAGCAAGGCGCCCTGGAGGCGGTTGAGCACGAACCCCTCGACCTCGCGGTTCACCGTCACCGGCGCCTGGCCGGCGGCCTCGTAGAGGGCGCGGGCGCGCTCCACCACGGCCGGATCGGTCCAGGGCGCGCCGCACAGCTCCACCACCGGCACGAGGTGGGGCGGGTTGACCGGGTGGCCGACGAGGCAGCGGCCCCGCCCCGCGAGGTGTTCGGTGAACAGCGAGGCGACGATGGCCGAGGTCGAGGAGGCGAGGATCGTCGAGGGATCGCACAGGGCGTCGAGCTCGGCGAAGAGCGCGCGCTTGGCCTCCACCGTCTCGGGCCCGTTCTCCTGCACGAGGTCGGCGCCCGCGACCGCCTCCGCCAGGCTGGGGCAGGTCCGGATCCGGGCGAGCGCCGCCGGGACGTCCGTGACCAGGCCGTGGCTCTCAAGCTGGCGCAGGGCTTCTTCGACGTGCCCGGGGGCGGCGTCGAGCGCCGCTTGGTGGATGTCGGTGAGGCGGACCGCGAACCCGGCCCGGGCGAAGACCACGGCCCAGGACCGGCCGATCAGCCCGGCCCCGACGACGGCGACGGTTGGCATCGGCGACGAATCTCCCTCGGAACGGATCATGATCAGGAACTCACAGCCACAGGACTTGGCGGCGTAGGCCGAGGTCGTCGCGCAGGGCCTGCGAGGGCCCGTCATGCATCACCCGGCCGCGCTCCAGCGCCACGGTGCGGTCGGAGAGGGCGAGCGCGAGGTCGAGGTTGTGGTCGACGATGACGATCGAGACCTCGCGGCGCAAGGCGTCGAAGGTCTCGAACAGGCTCTCGACCACCGCCGGGGCCAGGCCCTCGAACGGCTCGTCGAGGAGCAGCACCCGTACGTCGCCGGACAGCGCCCGGGCCACCGCCACCATCTGCTGCTCGCCGCCCGAGAGGTAGTCGGCCGGGGTGTGCCAGCGCTCGCGCAGGCGCGGGAAGTAGGAGAGCACCCGCTCCTCGTCCCAGTGCACGCCGTTGCCGGTGCGGCGCTTCAGCCGGCCGAGCTCCAGGTTCTCGGCGACGCTCATGCCGGCGAAGAGGCCGCGCCCCTGCGGCACGTAGCCGATGCCCGCCCGGGCGATCGCCGCGGCCGAGCGGCCGTCGAGGCTGTCCGTCCCGAGGCGGAGATGGCCGGCGGCGTGGGGCGCGAGCCCCGTGATGGTCTTGAGGCAGGTCGACTTGCCGGCGCCGTTGCGGCCGAGCAGGGCCACGATCTCGTGGGCGTGGACCGCGAAGGTGACGCCGGTGAGGATGTGGCTCTTGCCGTAGAAGGTGTCGACGCCCTCCAGCGACAGCACCACCTGCGGCTCGGCGGCGCTCGGGCGGGGACGCGCCGCCATCGCGGCGGTGCCGGAGCCGATATAGACCTCCTGCACCCGCGGCGAGGTGCGGGCATCCTCCACCGTGCCGTCGACCAGCACCGTGCCCTCGTTCATCACCGTCACGGCATCGGCGATCTGGAAGACGCGGTCGATGTCGTGCTCGACCATCAGCACCGGCACCTCGGTCGAGACGCGCTTGATGATGTCGCCGATGCGGGTGCGCTCGGCGGCGGCGAGGCCCGCCAGCGGCTCGTCGAGGAGCAGCACCCGGGGCTTCGTCGCGAGCGCCACCCCCATGTCGAGCAGGCGCTGGCCGCCATAGGAGAGCGACCCGGCCTCCGCCCGTTCGAGCCCGGCCAGGCCGAGCCAGCGCAGGATCTCGGCGGTCTCGGCCGCGGTCGCCTGGTCGGCGCGGGCGTCGCGCCAGGGATGGAACCGGCCGGGGCGGCGGCCCTGCACGGCGAGCCGCACGTTGTCCTCGACGGTGAGCGCCGGGAAGAGGTTGGTGATCTGGAACGAGCGGCCGATGCCTGCGGCGCAGATCCGCTCCGGCGCGAGGCCGGCGATCGAGGTCTCGGCCAGCGTCACGGTGCCGGCATCGGGCCGGAACATCCCGGAGATCAGGTTGAAGGCGGTGGTCTTGCCGGCGCCGTTGGGGCCGATCAGGGCGTGGAGCGTCCGGTCGCGCACCGCGATGGTGACGCCGTCGACCGCCTTCAGGCCGCCGAAGCGCTTGGCGATGCCCCGCGCCGCCAGGATCACCCCGTCGATCACGCCGTCCGGCCGCAGGAAGGGCGGCAGGTTCTCCGGCACGCCGGCCCTGCGGCCCGCCATGGCGGCGTCCTCGGTCGCGGCCGGCCGCACCATCCGGTAGAGACGGCGCCCGATGCCGACGAGCCCGTCGGGCGAGAACAGGATGAAGCCGACGAACAGGAGGCCGAACCAGAACAGCCAGTTGGCGGTCCAGATCGACAGCATCTCGCGAAACAGGATGAAGAACAGGGCCCCGATCGCCGGCCCGGCGAGGCTGCGCATCCCGCCGATCACCACCATCGCCAGAAGCTCGCCCGAGAAGGCGGAGCCCAGCGGCTCGGCCGAGGCGAAGCGGTGGGTGAAGACGCTCAGGACCCCGGCGAGGCCCGTGACGGTGGCCGAGACCGTGAAGGCGACGAGCTTGTAGCGGTTGGTCGGGTAGCCGAGGAAGCGCGCCCGCTGCTCGTTCTCGCGGATCGCCTCCAGCACGGTGCCCAGGGCCGAGCGGCGGAAGCGGGCGAGCGTATAGGCCACCGCGACGCCGACGAGCGCCACGATCCCGTACCAGGTCCAGGCCGCGTCGAGGTCGAGCCCGAGGATCGTGGGGCGCTCGACGCCGCCATAGCCGCTCTCGCCGCCGGTGAGCGCGGTCCAGCGATAGGCCACCGTGAAGGACAGGGCCGAGAGGGCGAGCGTCAGCAGCGAGAAGTAGACGCCCCGCCGGCGCAGGATGAGGAGCCCGAGGACGAGCGCCGCGACGGACACGACGGCGAGGGCGAACAGGGCCGGCGGCAGCAAGGTGCCGGGAAAGATCTGGCGCTGGGCGATCGCCGCCGCGTAGGCGCCGAGGCCGAAGAAAGCGCCGTGGCCGAACGAGACGAGGCCGGTCTGCCCGACCAGGATGTTGAGCCCGAGGCAGGCCACCGCGAACACCACCACGTCGGTGGCCGAGGTGAGGGTGAGGCCGAGGGCCTGGAGGCAGAACGGCAGCGCCGCGAGGGCGACGGCCAGGAGCGGCAGGGTGAGGCGTTCGCTGCGATCGGTCATGGTCGTCACTCGAACCGCAGGATGCGCTCGCCGAGAAGGCCGCGGGGCCGCACGAGCAGGATGACCGCCATCAGGGCGTAGATCGCGGCCTCGGCGAAGCCCGGATAGACCAGCACCATCAGGCCGCGGACGACGCCGACGATCAGGGCGGCCAGCACCACGCCCCAGAACGAGCCGAGGCCCCCGATCACCACCACCACGAAGGCGCCGGTGAGCACCTCCGCACCCATGGCCGGGTGCACGCCGGAGATCGGGGCCAGCATCACCCCGGCGAGCGCCGCGAGGCCGACGCTCAAGCCCACCACGGTCGCCATGTAGGGCTTGAGCGAGATGCCGAGCGCCGCGACCATGTCGGGGTTCTGGACGCCGGCCCGGACCACCCGCCCGAAGGTGGTGCGCTGGAGCAGGAACCAGACGCAGGCCACCGCCACGACCACCGCCGCCAGGATGGTGAGCCGGTAGCGCGACAGCACGAAGTCGCCGACGAAGATCTGCCCGCGCAGGGCCTGCGGGATCGCGTAGGGCAGGGGCGGCGCCCCGAAGATCATCCGCAGGGCCTGCTCGGCCACCATGGCAAGGCCGAAGGTGAGGAGGAGCGAGAGGATCGGGTCGGCGCGGTAGAAGCGGCGGAAGAGGAAGCGCTCGGCCGCGAGGCCGATCACCGCGACGACGACCGGCGCGACGACGAGCGAGCCGCCGAAGCCGAGAGCCGGCGAGAGCACGATCGTCAGGTAGGCACCGATCGCGTAGAACGCGCCGTGGGCCAGGTTGACGATCCCGCCCAAGCTGAAGATCAGCGACAGGCCGAGCGCGATGAGCAGGTAGATCGCGCCCAGGAACAGGCCGTTGACGACCTGCTCGACGGCGAGGGTGAAGAGGAGCACGAGGTCGGTTCCTGTCGAAGGTCTTTGGATTCATCGACGCGCTACCGCGCGGTCCAGGATGAAGCGCGGGATCCCCTCTCCAGGCGATGCCGGGCTTGCCCGGTATCGCTGCAAGGTGTGGGAGAGGGGTAGGGGTGAGGGTGACACGCTTCAGCAAGGTGCCTGAACCGTCCCGCTGCCAGCACGACATTCGGGGTTTTACTCAGAACCGTAGCACCCTCACGCGGGATCTTTGATCCCCCGGCCCCTCTCCCATACGGGAGAGGGGAGGTGCGCCTCACCTGGTGGGCATCGGAGCACCGGCGGCCCTCATCCCTCCAGCTTGCACGCCGCCTCCTCCGCCGTCGGGGCCAGCACCTCCATGTCCTCGCCCTCGCCGGGAATCGCCGGGGTGGAGGTGAACAGGTCCCATTTGTCCTTGACCTTCTCGGCGGGGAGCGCCGTGATCGCGTACATCTCGCTGATGAGCTGGTGGTCGCGGGCCCGGAAATAGCCCGGGCGTGGCTTCTGCACGTCGAACTTGGCGCCGCCCTCGAGGTAGGAGACCAGCTTCGGCCCCTCGGTCGAGCCGGTATCGGCCATCGCCTTGGCGACGATCCTGACCGCGTTGTAGTCGCCCCAGGCCTGGTTCTCCGGCGGCTTGCCGTACTTCTTGGTGAAGGCGGCCACGAAGGCCTTGGCGGAGGGGGTGTCGACCTTGTGGTGCCACAGGCACGGCCAGGTGCCGGCGAAGTTGCCGGGCCCGGCGCCCCAGGCGAGCGCGGTGTCGAAGCCGAAGCCGGCGACCGGGAAGGGCAGGCCGTACTCGGCGTATTGCTTGAGGAAGTTGGTGATCTGGTTGCCGGCAAGGTTCGAGATCACGAGGTCGGGCTTGGCCTGCCGGATCTTCAGCAGGTAGGCCGAGAAGTCGGTGGCGTCGGTGGGCACCAGCTCGTCGGCCGCGAAGGTGCCGCCCTGGCCCTGCATGAACCCCTTGGCGACGCGCAGGAGGTCGTGCCCGAAGGCGTAATCGGCGGTGAGCGAGTACCAGCGCTTGCCCTTGACGAGGCCTCCTTCCGTGAGCGAGCGGCCGACCGCCTTGACGTACATCGAGTTGGCGCCCTCGACGTGGAACATGTAGCGCTTGCAATCCTGCCCGCGCAGGGCGTCCGAGTTGGCGCCGGTGTTGAGGAAGATCGTCCTGCCGCGCTGCGCCACCTGGCCGATGGCCAGCGCTGAAGCCGACGAGATCTCGCCGACGATCGCCGCGACCTTGTCGCGCTCGACGTAGCGCTCGGCCTTGCTCGAGGCGGTCTGCGGATTGACCGAGTCCTCGGTCAGGAGCTCGATCTTGCGGCCCTGGATGCCGCCGGCGGCGTTGATCTCCTCGGCGGCGAGCTGCGCTGCCATCACGGCGTACTCGCCGAGCGGCCCGAGGAAGCCGGTGCGCGGCGTCAGGTGGCCGATGCGGATCGGCGCGCCTTGCGCCCGCACGAGGCCCGGCATGGCGAAAGCGGCGCCGGCTGCGAGGCCGCCCAGCACGATGTGGCGGCGCGTGGGAGTGGAGCCCTGCGTCATGGTGCGTGTCCTGCCCGAGATCGCATCACGGTCGTTCGGGTTGCCGTGATCTGTGATCACACTTAGGCTGGCATCAAACGGCGCGCCTGTCGAGACGGTGAACCCGTCCGTCCGCGCCGACCGGGGAAACGCAGGGGAGGTCCGTCGCTTGGAGAGGCGGGACTTGCATGGGCGCGACGCGTCCACGCGCGACCGGCCCGCGCGCGACGCGCCGGACGCGCGCGACCGGCCCGACCTGGCCGGCGTCCCGCCGCTGGCGCGGATCACGCTGGGCACGCAGGTCTACGACGCCCTGCGCGACCTGCTGATCGCCGGCGAGCTGGCGCCCGGCGAGCGCCTGTCCCTGCGCACCGTCGCCGAGCGGCTCGGCACCTCGATGATGCCGGCCCGCGAGGCGGTGTCGCGGCTCGTCGCCGACGAGGCCCTGGAGGTGCTGCCCAACCGCGCCGTGCGGGTGCCGGTGATCACGCTGGGCAAGTTCCGCGAGCTGACGCGGGTGCGCATCGCCGTCGAGGGATTCGCGGCGGCGGAGGCCGCGCGGGCCTGCCGGCCCGACGACCTCGCGGTGATCCGGGGCCACGACGCGGCCTTCCGGCACGAGGTGCGGGCGGACGCGCCCGACCTGGAGCGGGCGATGCGGGCGAACCGCGACCTGCACTTCGCGGTCTACGCCGCCGCGGGCCTGCCGTCGCTCGTCGCGATCGTCGAGGGCCTGTGGCTGCGCATCGGCCCGGTCCTCAACCTCGACATGCGCTCCTCGCCACGGCGCCTCGCCGAGGGCGGGGCGGCGGCGCACCACGCGCGGCTGGTGGCGGCTCTCGCCGTCGGGGATGCCGAGGGCGCGCGGGCGGCGCTCGCCGCCGACATCGCGGGCAGCGCCGCCTTCATCGAGACGACGGGGCGCCTCGCCCCGTGAGGAATACCGGGACGACGGGGCTCCTCGCCCCGTGAGGAATACCGGAATGACGGGGCGCCTCGCCCCGTGAGGAATACCGGAATGACGGGGCGCCTCGCCCCGTGAGGATTGCCGACAGGAGAACGATCATGGAAATGGGACTGAACGGCCTGAAGGCGCTGGTCACGGCGGGCGCCGGCGGCATCGGGCTCGAAGTGGCGCGGGCCTTCGTGGAGGAGGGAGCGCGGGTCCATGTCTGCGACGTCGACCGCGACGCGCTCGCCGCGCTGCCCGCAGGCATCACCGGCACCTACGCCGACGTGGCCTCGCGCGAGGACGTCGCGCGGCTCTTCGCCGAGGCGCAGGCCGCGCTCGGCGGGCTCGATTGCCTCGTCAACAATGCCGGCATCGCGGGGCCGACGGGACGGGTCGAGGAGATCAACCCGGAGGATTGGGACCGCACCCTCGACATCTGCATCACCGGGCAGTTCAACTGCGTGCGCCTGGCGATCCCGCTCCTGCGGGCGAGCGCCAACCCGTCGATCGTCAACCTGTCCTCGGCGGCGGGCCGCTTCGGCTTCCCGCTGCGCTCGCCCTACGCCGCGGCGAAGTGGGCGGTGATCGGCTTCACCAAGTCGCTGTCGCGGGAGCTCGGCGCCGACGGCATCCGGGTCAACGCCGTCCTGCCCGGCATCGTCGCCGGCGACCGGCAGCGCCGGGTGCTCGAGGCCAAGGCGCAGCAGCGCGGGATCAGCTTCGCCGAGATGGAGGCGGCCGCCTTCGCATCGGCCTCGATCAAGGACTACGTCACCGCCCGCCAGCTCGCCGACCAGATCCTCTTCCTCGCCTCGGCCAGAGGCAAGACCATCTCGGGCCAGGCGCTGGCGGTCGACGGCGACCTGCAGACGATAACCTGACGGCGCTCAGGGCAGCCAGCGCGCCAGGAACCCGCCCAGAGCCACGGCGAACACCGCCCAGGGGCCGAGCACCAGCCAGATCGGGTGGGGGCCGGCCCCGTCCCTCGTCTTCACGTCGTCCAGGATCATCGCCGCCCCCGCCGATTCGTCGCGTGAGGCGAGAGAGCCCGGCGATTATGGTTGGACGGGGGAAGCTTGAGCGCTGGAGCTTGCGCCAGGCTGTTCGAGCCTGGCCCTCACGGCGCCTGCGCGGCAGGGCGCGGCCGCGCCGCATCGACCGCGTAGAGCGCCAGGGCCGCCCAGATCAGCCCGAAGACGAGCATCCGGGACGCCGGCAAGGCCTCGCCGTAGACGAGCACGCTCAGGCCCAGCAGGCAGGATGGGGCGATGTATTGCAGCAGCCCGATCGTCGAGAGCTTGAGGCGGGAGGCGGCCGCCGCGAACCACATCAGCGGCACCGCGGTGGTCACGCCGGTGAGCATCAGGAGCAGCCAGAGCCGGCCATCCTGCCCGGGCGGCGTCGGCGCGACGGCGAGATAAACGAGGGCGAGCGGCAGCAGCGCGAAGGTCTCGGCGCCCAGGCCCAGGATCGGGTCGATCGGCACCAGCTTGCGGATCAGGCCGTAGACCGCGAAGCTGACGGCCAGCGACAGCGCGATCCACGGCAGGGTGCCGGCCGCCACCACGGCGGCGATCACGCCGATCGCCGCGAGCGCCACCGCGGCGAGCTGGAGCGGGCGCAAGGTCTCGCGCAGCACGAGGGCGCCGAGCGCGACGTTGA
Source organism: Methylobacterium nonmethylotrophicum (assembly GCF_004745635.1). Taxonomy (GTDB): domain Bacteria; phylum Pseudomonadota; class Alphaproteobacteria; order Rhizobiales; family Beijerinckiaceae; genus Methylobacterium; species Methylobacterium nonmethylotrophicum. Next base: position 459,629 of record NZ_SRLB01000004.1, read on the forward strand.
CCAGCGGGTTGATGAAGTAGCCGAGGCTCGCATCCAGCATCCGCCCGTTCTGCACCGCCCACAGGTACAGGGACCAGTTGCCCGCGATGATGAGGGCCGAGAGCAGCAGGACGGCGTGGCGGCGCTGGAGCGAGACGCGCGGGCCCCGGCGCGTCAGGTGCAGGCCGGTGAGCAGCAGCACGATGAACACGCTCGACCAGACGATGCGGTGGGCGAGGATGCCCCAGGCCGGCACCCCGTCGAGCAGGCGGAAATGCACCGGGACGACGAGGCCCCAGCTCAGGAAGGCGCCGAGCGCGTAGATCAGACCCACGGATGTTTCCCCCGGGCGGCACGCGCCCGCCCGGCTTCTAGCCGCGGGCGCTCCGCCCCGGCTACGGTCCGGGGCGGGGGGCGGCCACCCGCGCCGCGCGGGTCTCGCGCGGGCTCAGGCGGCGAGGAAGCGCTCGAGGATCGCCAGCGTCGCCCCCGGATTCTCCTCGGCCACGAAGTGGCCCGACGGGATGACCTCGTAGGTCGTGCCGTCCGGCGCGAAGGTGTCGGCCCAGGCCTGCCGCACCGGGTCGAGGCCGTTGCGGCCGATGAAGCGGTCGGCGGCCAGCACCAGCACCGGCCCGGCGAGGCGGCGCGCTGCCGCGAGGTCGGCCTCGTCGGCGGCCCGGTCGGGCCCGGCCCCGGCGCGGTAATCCTCGCAACTCGCCTGGATGCGCTCGGGCACGTTCCAGCTCTGGCGGTAGAGGTCGAGGGCGCCGGGGGAGAAGGCGTCGAGGGTGCCGTCGCCGGTCCAGAGCCGCAGCAGCTCTTCGTAATAGGGGATCGGGGCGCGGCCGATCTCCTGCTCCGGCACGGGCGCCGGTTGCGCCAGGAAGCGCCAGTGCGGGTAGAGCCCGGGCTCGCGCTCCATGGTTCGCCACTGCGAGACCGTCGGCACGATGTCGAGGAGGGCGAGACGGTCGATGCGGCCCGGCTCGTCGAGGGCGAGACGGTAGCCGACCCGGGCGCCGCGGTCGTGGCCGATCAGCCCGAAGCGGACATGGCCGAGCCGCTCCATCACGGCGACCACCTCCCGGCCCATCTGCCGCTTGGAATACGCCTCGTGCGCCGAGTCGCCCTTGGGCGCCGCCGACCAGCCGTAGCCCTTGAGGTCGAGGCAGATCACCCGGTGGGTGCGGGCGAGCGCCGGGGCGATCCTGTGCCAGCAGGCGTGGGTCTGCGGGAATCCGTGCAGCAGCACCAGGGGCGGGGCGTCGTCCGGTCCGCCCGCCCGGGCGAAGAAGCGCCCGTCGGGCAGGTCGATCCAGTGCGACGTGAAGCCGGGAAACAGGTCGGCGGGCATCGGGCGCTCCCCAAGGTCGTGTGGCCCGCGCCGTGGCGGGGACCGGCCGAGGTTAACGCGGGAAGCCGGCTCAGGTCTCGCGCGCCAGAGCGCGCCAGCCGATGTCGCGGCGGCAGAAGCCCTCCGGCCAGTCGATCCGGTCGAGGGCGGCGTAGGCGCGTCCTTGAGCCTCCCGCACGTCGTGCCCCAGCGCCGTGACGGCCAGCACCCGGCCGCCATCGGCGATGAGCCGGTCGCCGTCGCGCTTCGTGCCGGCCTGGAACACCAGGGCGCCCGCCGCTTCGGCCGCCTGAAGCCCGCGGATCTCCGAGCCCTTCGCGACGGCGCCGGGATAGCCGGGGGCGGCCATGATGACCGTCAGCGCGACCTCGTCGCGCCATTCCGGGACGACGCCCGAGAGGTCGCCCTCCGTGGCGGCGACGAGCAACGGCACCAGGTCCGAGGCGAGGCGCGGCATCAGCACCTCGCATTCGGGATCGCCGAAGCGGGTGTTGTACTCGATCAGCATCGGGCCTTCCGCCGTCAGCATCAGCCCGGCATAGAGGATGCCGGAGAAGGGCGTGCCCCGCGCCCGCATCCCGTCGAGCGTCGGGCGGATGATCCGCTCCATCACCTCGGCTTCGAGCGCCGGCGTCAGCACCGGGGCGGGGGAATAGGCGCCCATGCCGCCGGTATTCGGCCCCTTGTCGCCGTCATGGACGCGCTTGTGGTCCTGCGCGGTGCCGAGCAGCACGGCGTTCGTGCCGTCGCACAGCGCGAACAGGCTCGCCTCCTCGCCGACGAGGCAGTCCTCGATCACCACCTCGGCGCCGGCGGCGCCGAGCCCGCCGCCGAGCATGCTCTCGACCGCGGCCTCGGCCTGCGCCAGCGTCTCGGCCACCACCACGCCCTTGCCGGCGGCGAGCCCGTCGGCCTTGACGACGACCGGGATGCGGCCGGCGCGCAGATGGGCGAGGGCCGGCGCGACCTCGCGGAAGCGCGCGAAGGCGGCGGTCGGGATCGCGAAGTCCCGGCACAGCTCCTTGGTGAAGGCCTTCGAGCCTTCGAGCTGCGCCGCGGCGGCGTTCGGCCCGAAGGCCCGGATGCCGGCCTGCGCCAGGGCGTCGACCAGGCCCGCGACCAGCGGCGCCTCGGGACCGACCACCACGAGATCGACGCCCTCGCGCCGGCAGGCGGCGATCACCGCCGCGTGGTCGGTCACGTCGAGGTCCGAGAGGTTGGTGCCGTGGGCCGCCGTGCCGGGATTGCCGGGTGCGATCAGCAGGCGGCGGCAGAGCGGGCTCTGCGCCAGCTTCCAGGCCAGGGCATGCTCGCGCCCGCCGGAGCCGATCAGCAGGAGGGTGAGGGGGTGCTGGTCGCGCATCGCCGGTCCCGGAAGGTCAGTGTCGCGGGACGTTTAAGCGACCTCGCGCCCCGGCAGCAACCGGGAGTGATGCGCCGGGGCCACTGGCCGCCTCAAGCGCCGCGCCGGCCTTCCGCGGCCCGGCCCGAGCCGGTAGCCTCGCGCGCGATGTCGGCCTCCGCTTTCTCCGCCCCGATCGCCAACGTGCCCGAATGGTCGGTCACCGAGCTGGCGAGCGCCCTCAAGCGCACCCTCGAGGACGCGTTCGGCCACGTGCGCCTGAAGGGCGAGATCTCGGGCTATCGCGGCCCGCACGGCTCCGGCCACGCCTATTTCAGCCTCAAGGACGGCGGCGCCAAGATCGACGCCGTGATCTGGAAGGGCACGATGCTGCGGCTGCGCCACAAGCCCAAGGAGGGGCTTGAGGTCGTGGTCACCGGGCGGATCACGACCTATCCGGGCAAGTCCGCCTATCAGATCGTGGTCGATTCGCTGGAGCCGGCCGGGGCGGGCGCCTGGATGGCCCTGCTCGAGGAGCGCCGCCGCCTGCTCGCGGCGGAGGGCCTGTTCGACGCCGCCCGCAAGCGGCCGGTGCCGTACCTGCCGACGGTGATCGGCGTCGTCACCTCGCCCACAGGGGCAGTGATCCGCGACATCCTGCATCGGCTCGCCGACCGCTTCCCGCGCCCCGTCCTGGTCTGGCCGGTGCGGGTCCAGGGGGAGGGGGCGGCGGAAGAGATCGCGACGGCGATCCACGGCTTCAACGCGCTGGAACCCGGCGGCGCGATCCCGCGGCCGGACGTGCTGATCGTCGCCCGCGGCGGCGGCTCGATCGAAGACCTGTGGTGCTTCAACGAGGAGATCGTGGTGCGGGCCGCGAGCGCGAGCGCGATCCCGCTGATCTCCGCCGTCGGGCACGAGACCGACGTCACGCTGATCGACCACGCCGCCGACCGCCGCGCCCCGACCCCGACCGGCGCCGCCGAGATGGCGGTGCCGGTGCTGCACGAGCTTCTGGCCGATCTCGACTCCTTGAGCCGGCGCCACGCCGGGGCGCTCCTGCGCCTCGTCGACCAGCGCCGGGGCGAATTGCGCGGCCTGACCCGGGTGCTGCCGGGGCCGGAAGCGCTGCTCGCCCAGAAGCGCCAGCGCCTCGACCTGGCCGAGGCCCGCCTCGCCCCGGCCCTCGCCGCCAATGCGCGGGACGCGCAAGCCCGCCTCAACCGGGCGCTCCAGGGGCTCGCCCGCAACCCGCCCTCCTTGCGGCTCGCCCGGGCCCGCGAGCGCCTGGCGGCGATCGACCACCGGCCGCGCCATGCGCTGGAGCGGGTTCTGGCGGTGCAGGGCGAGCGCCTGAACGGCCTGTCGCGCCGGCTGGAGCAGGCCCCTGGCCAGGGGCTCGCGCGCCTGTCCGGCCGGCTGTCGCGGGCGACTGCCTTGTTTTCCAGCCTCAACTACCGGTCGGTGCTGGCCCGCGGCTACGCGCTGGTGCTCGACGAGGCCGGCACGCCGGTCGGATCGGCGGCGGCGGCGCGGGCGGCCGGGCGCCTCGCGGTCGAGTTCGCCGACGGGCGGGTGGCGGCGCTCGTCGAGGGCGCGGCGCCCGGGTCCCCGCCGGAGCCGGTGCGGCCGGCCCCGCGCCGGGCGGCGCGGCGCAAGGAGAGCGGGGCGGAGACAAGAAAGGCGCCCGTGGAGGGCGCCGTGCAGGGATCGCTGTTCGAGACGTAAGGTCGCCTCAGGTCCGTCGGCCGTGAAGAACGTCTAAATCGTTGGAAGATCGCGCGGATTGGTTATGCACACGTCTTCGCGCGTGCAAGGGCTTGGCGTGGGTCAGTGGGTTTCCTTGCAAATTGCACGCGCGGCGAGGGCGTGATTCCCTGCTCCTGACGACGGGAGCGGGAGACGGGGCATG
>NZ_SRLB01000040.1 GCF_004745635.1 Methylobacterium nonmethylotrophicum
GGACCGCACCCTCGTCTACGCCACCGGCGGCTTCGCCTACGGCTCGGGCGGCGGTCGCGACTTCGGCCTGCCCAACACCAGCCGCGACGACTTCCAGACCGGCTGGGTCGTCGGCGGCGGCGTCGAGTACGCCCTGCCCACCGACTCGTTCCTGAACTTCTTCCGCTCGTCGGCCGTGACCCTCAAGGTCGAAGGCCTGTACGTGAAGCTGGATCAGGGCAACCGCAACAGCGGCGTGTTCGCCCAGACCGCGAACGGCACGCAGTACTCGGTGTTCTCGCCGGGCGTGGTGTCGGTCGGCCCGGCCAACCTGTACCGTCGCGAGACCGAGTTCGCGGTCGTGCGCGCCGGCCTGAACTACAAGTTCAACGCCTTCTAAGACCTGACCTCCGTCGCTGCGACGGATCGGAGCCCGGCCTCACGGCCGGGCTCTTTTCGTTTGCGTCAGGGTGCCGTGGGCACCTTCACGCTGAACTTCACCTCGCGCAGGGCGAAGTTCGAGTGGATCTGCTGCACCGCCGGGCAGGAGAACACCGCCTCCTGCAGGAAGCGCTCGTAATGCTGCGCGTCCCGCACCACGACCCGCAGCAGGTAATCGGCCTGCCCCGTGGTCGAGAAGCATTCCAGCACCTCGTCGCGCCGGCCCACGACCCGCTCGAACTCCGCCACGCCGTCGCGGTCGTGCTTGGCCAGCGTCACGTGGGCGAAGACGCACTGGCCGTGCCCGAGCGCCGCCGCGTCGACGAGGGCGACGTAGCCGCGGATGATGCCCCGTTCCTCCAGGGCCTTCAGGCGCCTCCAGGTCGGCGAGGTCGACAGCCCGATCCGCTGGGCGAGGTCCTGCACCGAGAGCCGCGCGTCGTCCTGCAGCGCGTCGAGGATCGCGCGCTCGAAGCGATCCGGCGTTTCTCCGCGGTCGGGCATGAGCGTTTCCCGGACTGGCCTGTCTCGGCCCGATTCGTACCTCCGGATGCCGCATCCGGGAAGCAGAGAGGCAGGTTTTACCTCAAGACCCGGCATAGCCTGGCGGCCGAGGAGATCCGCCGATGCCCGAGATCGACCGCGCCTACCGCCTCGACGACCGCTTCGACCGCAGCCTCGGCCGGGTCTACCTGACGGGCACGCAGGCCCTGGTGCGGCTCCTCCTCGCGCAGGCCGCGATCGACCGCCGCGACGGGCTCGACACCGCCGGCCTCGTCTCCGGCTATCGCGGCTCGCCCCTCGGGGCCGTCGACCAGGAATTGTGGCGCGCCAAGGAGCGCCTCGCCGCCGCCGGCATCCGCTTCCAGCCCGGCATCAACGAGGACCTGGCGGCGGCGGCCCTGCTCGGCAGCCAGCGCGTCGCACTCGATCCGGCCGCAACCGTCGAAGGCGTGTTCGGCCTCTGGTACGGCAAGGGCCCGGGGGTCGACCGCTCGGGCGACGCCCTCAAGCACGGCAACGCCTACGGCTCCTCGCCGAAAGGCGGCGTGCTGGTCGTCGCCGGCGACGATCACGGCTGCGTCTCCTCCTCGATGTCGCACCAGAGCGACCTGGCGCTCGCGGCCTGGCACATGCCGGTGATCCACCCGGGCGCGATCGCCGAGTACGAGGCCTTCGGCCTGTGGGGCTTCGCCGCGTCGCGCTTCTCCGGGGCCTGGGTCGGCTTCAAGGCGATCTCGGAGGTGGTGGAGGGCGCGGCCTCGGTCGATCTCGCGCCGCTCCCCCGTTTCGCGACGCCCGCCTTCGCGCCGCCCCTCGGCGGCCTGCACATCCGCTGGCCCGACCTGCCGAGCCTCGCCATCGAGGCGCGGGCGCTGACGAAGCTCGAGGCGATCCGCGCCTTCGCCCGGGCCAACCCCCTCGACCGGCTGGTGGTGGCGCCGGAGCGGCCGCGGCTCCTCGTCGTCATGGTCGGCAAGGCCCATGGCGACGCCATGGAGGCGTTCCGGCTCCTCGGCCTCGGGCCCGACGGGCTCGCGGCCGCGGGGGTCGCAGTGCTGAAGGTCGGCCTCGTCCACCCCCTCGACGTCGCCGGAATCGTCGCGGTCGCCGCCGGGGTCGAGACCGTGCTGGTGATCGAGGAGAAGGCGGCCCTGGTCGAGCGCCAGCTCCGCGACGGCCTCTACGACCTGCCGGCGGAAAGCCGCCCGCGCATCCTCGGCAAGCGCGACGCGGCGGGCGCGCCGCTCGTGCCGGAGGTGGAGGAGCTGCGGCCCTCACGATTGCTCGCGATCCTGGCCGGGACGCTGCGCGGCCTCGGCCTGGCGGTGCGGGAGCCCGACGCCGTCCCGGCCTTCCCCGCCGCCGGGCCGCTGCCGGTGCGCACGCCGTATTTCTGCTCCGGCTGCCCGCACAACACCTCGACCCGGGTGCCGGAGGGCTCGCAGGGCCGTGCCGGCATCGGCTGCCACTTCATGGCGAACTGGATGGAGCGCGACACCACCGGCATCGTGCCGATGGGGGCGGAGGGCATCGACTGGACCGGCCAGGCGCCGTTCACCCGCCAGGCCCACGTCTTCCAGAATCTCGGCGACGGCACCTACTTCCATTCCGGCCATGCGGCGATCCGGCAGGCGGTCGCGAGCGGCGCCAGCCTCACCTACAAGATCCTCTACAACGACGCCGTCGCGATGACCGGCGGCCAGCCGGTCGACGGCGTGCTCACCGTGCCGCAGATCACCCGCCTGGTCTCGGCCGAGGGCGCGCGCCGGGTCGTGGTGGTGTCGGACGATCCCGACCGGGTGGCGCGGGCGGCCGCCCGCGATCCCCTCGGGCCCGGCGTCACGGTCCATCACCGCGACGACCTCGACGCCGTGCAGCGGGAGCTGCGCGAGATCGAGGGCGTCACCGTGCTGGTCTACGACCAGACCTGCGCCACCGAGGCGCGGCGGCGGCGCAAGCGGGGCCTCGCGCCCCAGCCGGCGCGGCGCGCCGTCATCAACGACCTTGTCTGCGAGGGCTGCGGCGACTGCCAGCAGAAATCGAACTGCCTCTCGGTCGTGCCGGTCGAGACCGAGTTCGGCCGCAAACGCGCCATCGACCAGACCGGCTGCAACAGCGACCTGTCGTGCCTCAAGGGGTTCTGCCCGTCCTTCGTGACGCTGGAGGGCGCGACGCCGCGACGGCGGCCCGGGGTCGCGGTCGACCCTGAGACCGTCGCGGCCCGGGCCGCCGCGCTGCCAGAGCCCGCCACCGCGCTCGGACCCGAGCCCTACGAGATCCTGGTCGCCGGCGTCGGCGGCACCGGCGTCGTGACGGTCGGCGCCCTCATCACCATGGCGGCGCATCTCGAGGGCCGCGGCGCCAGCGTGCTCGACTTCATGGGCTTCGCCCAGAAGGGCGGGCAGGTGCTCTCCTTCGTGCGGCTCGCGGCCGCGCCGTCCACGCTCCATCAGGTGAGGATCGACCGCGGCCGGGCCGACGCGGTGCTGGCCTGCGACCTCGTGGTGGCGGCAAGCCCCGACGCCGCCGCGGTGATCGACCCGGCCCGCACCCGGATCGTCGCCAACACCCACGAGATCCCGACCGGCGCAACCCTGCGCGACCCGAACGCCCGCATCGACACCCGGATGCTCGAGGCCCTCCTCGCCCGCCGGGTCGGCGCCGGCGCCCTGCTCAGCCTCGACGCGCAAGGCATGGCCGCGCGCCTGATCGGCGACGCGCAAGCCGCCAACGTGCTGCTCCTCGGCTTCGCCTGGCAATGCGGCCTGGTGCCGGTCTCCCGCGCCGCCCTCGAGCAGGCGGTGGTGCTGAACGGCACTGCCGTCTCCGGCAACCGCCTGGCGCTGGCCTGGGGCCGGCTCCTCGCCGCCGATCCGGCCTTCGTGGAAGGGCAGATCTCGCCCGAGCCTGAACCGGCGCAGGACCTCGACGCGGTGGTGGCGCGCCGGTCGGACTATCTCACCGCCTATCAGGACGCCGCTTACGCCGCGCGCTACCGCGACCGGGTGGCGGCAGTGCGGGGGACGGCCGGCGACGCGCTCGCCGAGGCGGTCGCCCGCTCCCTGTTCAAGCTGATGGCGATCAAGGACGAGTACGAGGTCGCCCGCCTCCAGTCCGACCCGGCCTTCCACGCTCGTCTGGCGCGGGATTTCGAGGGGCCGGTGCGTCCGACCTTCCACCTCGCCCCGCCCTTCCTCGCCCGGACCCGCCCCGGCGAGACCGAGCCGCGCAAGATCGCCTTCGGACCCTGGCTGCTGCCGGTCTTGCGCGGGATCGCCGCGCTCAAGGGCCTGCGCGGCCGGCGCCTCGACCCCCTGCGGCTGATCGCCGAGCGGCGGGAGGAGCGGGCCGTGCTGGAAGCGTACGAGGCGCAGATCGACGCGGCGCTCGCCCTCGTCGGCCGCGCCGACCCGGCGATCTTGCGCGACCTCCTCGCCGCCCCCCAGGAGATCCGCGGCTTCGGCCCGGTCAAGGCGCGGGCGATCGCGGCGTGGCGGGTCCGCAGCGAGGCGCTGCTGGCAACGGCCCGGGCCGGCAACGACGCCGGGGCGCTGCTGTCGCGGGCGGGGTAGCGGTATCTGCTTCAAGGAGTTCGGGAAAACTCAGACGCGGGATCCCCTCTCCCGAGTGGGAGAGGGGTAGGGGATCGAAGATCCCGCACGGGCCTGAAGGCCCGCGTGAGGGTGACGCGCCTCCGGATAAGACTCGAACGGTCGTGCTGGCAGCTCGACGTCTAGTGCTTGATTCTGAACCGTCTCCAGCCCCTCTCCCACGCGGGAGAGGGGGTAAGCGCCTCATCTCTTTCGTCCCTGTGAGCCCCCCTGCGTCGGCAGACCGGATTGCCGGAGGCCTAAGCCTCGATTAGGCGGTCACCCACACGCCGCCACCACACCGACCGCAGGTTGCCCCTCATGCGCCGCCGCACCCGCTCCTTCGTCGGAGCGATCGCGATGATCGCCTTCGTGATGATCTACGCCCCCCTCGCCATGGCGCTGGCCGACAGCCGCATCGCCGAGACGCCGCCGCTGGTCCAGTCGGTGCTCTACGCGATCCTCGGCATCGCCTGGATCTTTCCGCTGATGCCGCTGATCCGCTGGATGGAGCGGCCGGACCGCGATCCGGCCTGAGAAACCTGCCGCGCAACTCTGGAGCGCACGGTCGGCTTTTCGCCAAAAAGCGCTGCCAGACACGATCGCGCAGCCTTCCGGCCCGCGCTTCCCGCTTTCCGCACCTCCGAACCCGCAAGGCAGCCCCAGGCCCATGCGCCACGCGCTCGCGCTCTTCCTCCTCCTCGGTCCCTTCGCCGGTGCCGCCCTGGCGCAGGGCGCGCCGCGCTCGGTCGGCGATTGCGAGCGCATCAAGGGCGACCTCGCCTATAACCAGTGCCTGTCGCTGTTCGGCCCCGCCGCGCCGACGAAGAGCGTTTCCCCCGCGGCCGCGGCGGCCGCCGCCGCGATCCCGCGCCTGCCCGAGCCGCCCGCCCTCGCCGAAGCCGTCGAGCCCGAGCCCCGGGGCCGCGGTCGCCGCGTCTGGAGCCGGCGCCTGCGCGGCGGGCGCCAGAGCGCGACCTTCGCGATCATCAGCAGCGGCGGCGGCGAGCGCCGGCACTATCGCCGCCGGCGCCACCGCTGAGCGCGCCTCTCAGGCGACGTTGAGTCGTCGGCCCCGGTTCCAGGCCCAGAACGGCACGCCCGAGAGCAGGGCGCCGAGCGCCGCGTCGGTCTGGAAGCAGCCATTGACCGAGACCCGCGGCAGCGCGTGCAGGTGCGCGGCGTGGCCGGGAAAGAGGTGGCCGGGCCGGGTCGTCACCGCGGTGCGGTAGCCGGCGGCGCGGGCGAGGTCGAATTCCCGCGGACCCGCCGAGCCCGGATCGCCCACCGGATAGGACAGGTGCTCCGGCACCCGGCCGAGCAGGGCTGCGAGCCGCGTCCGCCCCTCGACGATCTCGCGCCGGGCGGTGGCTGCGTCGTGCTTGGCGAGCATCGGGTGCGACAGGGTATGGGCGGCGAGCGTCACCGCCTCGTCCCGCGCCAGGTCGCGCAGGTCCCCGGCCGACAGGCACAGCTCGCGGGCGATGGTCTCCACGGCGATGCCGGCCTCGGCGCACAGGCGCAGGGTCGCGGCGCGCAACGTCGCCTCTGGCCCGGCCCGCAGGGCCCGGTAGGCCTGCGCGAAGGCGGCGGACTTTTCCGCCGCATCGCCCGCCGGAAGGTCGAGCCCGACCTCCGGCAGCCGCACCCGGTCGAGGGCGCCGATCGCCCGTTCGAGCTCGATCCACCATAGCCGCCCGGTCCCGTCCGCGAAGTCGTGGGTGACGAACAGGGTCCAGGGTGCGCCGTGCCGGCGCAGCACCGGCGCCGCGTGCTCGAGGTTGTCGCGGTAGCCGTCGTCGAAGGTCAGCACCGCGAAGGGGGGGCCGTCCTCCGCGAGCCGGCGCGGCAGCTCCGACAAGGGGGTGATCGCGAAGCCGCGCGCCGTCAGGGCGGTGAGCGTCCGGTCGAGGAAGGCCGGGGTGATCGCGAGCAGCCGGTTCGGCGCGTAGGCCCCCGGCGGGGCCAAGTCCGGCCGGACGTGGTGGAAGGTGAGGATGAGCCCGCGGCCGCGGGCGGCCGGGGCGAGCCAGCGGTCGGCGCCGGTGGCGGCGATCGCCGCGAAGCCGGCATGGAACAGGCGGTGGCGGGCGGACGGGCTGAGCATGCGCCGAGCATCGGCCGGTCGCGACAAAGCTTCGTTACGGCGTTTGCGGATTCTGCACCCTTGCCGGTTAGACCTCCCTCGGGCAGCCGGGGGCGGACACGATGGACGGCACGGTGCGACTCGCGGCGCAGGACGCGGCGGCACAACCGGCCCCGCCGGCCACATCCCTCTCGTCCGAGGTCTTCCCCGGCCTCGCGGCGGCCGAGGCGCCCTGGCGCGCCCTCGAGGCGGCGCCGGGCGTGGTGATGACGCCCTATCAGCGCTTCGACTGGGTATCGGCCTGCGCGGCCACCCTGCCGGAGGGCGCGCAGGCCCGCCCCGTCCTCCTGCGCGACGCCGCCGGGCGGCCCCTGGCGCTGCTGCCGCTCTGCGTGCGGCGCGAGGCCGGCATCCGGGTCGCCCGGATGATCGGCGGCCGGCACGCGAACTTCCACATGCCGATCTTCGCCGGGCCCGAGGCCGCCTTTTTGCCGGCGGAGGCCTACCGGACGGCCCTGCGGCGCGCCGGCCGGCTCGCGGGGGCCGACGTGATCCACCTGCCCCACCAGCCGCTCGCCTGGGACGGCGTGCCGAACCCGCTGGCGCACGGGCCGGCCTCGCCGAGCGACGCCTACGGCCTGGCGCTCGCCGCCGACCCGGAGATGGTGCTCAAGCGGGTGCTGAGCGGGGATGCCCGGCGCAAGCTGCGCCAGAAGGAGAAGTGGCTCGTCGCCGCGCACGGCCCGGTCGTGCATCGGATCGCGGCGGATGAACAGGAGGGCGAGGCGATCCTCGCCGCCTACCTCGCGCAGAAGGCGGAGCGCTTCGCGACAAGAGGCATCGCCGATCCCTTCGCCGATCCGGCGGCCCGCGGCTTCCTCGCCCGGGCGCACCGGGCCGGCGCCCTGGAGCTGCACGCTCTCTGCACCGGGGGCGGGCGCATCCTCGCCACCTTCGTGGGCGCCGTCGATGCGCGCCGCTTCAGCGGCATGCTGACCTCGTTCGATCCCGACCCGTCGCTGGCCCGCTTCAGCCCCGGCGACCTGCTGCTGCAGGCCCTGATCCGCGACCAGGCGCTGCGCGGCCGCGCCGCCCTCGACCTCGGCGTCGGCGAGGCGCGCTACAAGGCCAGCGTCTGCGACGAGACCATCCGCCTCGTCGACGCCGTGCTGCCGGTGAGCCTGCGCGGGCGGGTCTACGGCGCCGCGGCCGAGGCGGGCGCGCGCCTGAAGCGCCGGATCAAGCGCGATCCGCGGCTGTGGGCGCTGGTCGGGCGGGCGCGCAAGCTGATGGCGCGCCCGGCCTGATCACGCAAGCCGACAAGACCCGCCCGACGCAAAAAGGCCGCCCTCGCGGGCGGCCTTTTTCATGCCGCGCGGCGGCCGGACGCTTACTTGATCTTGGCTTCCTTGAACTCGACGTGCTTGCGCGCGATCGGGTCGTACTTCTTGAACGACAGCTTGTCGGTCTTGGTACGGGAGTTCTTCTTGGTGACGTAGAAATAGCCGGTATCGGCGGTCGACAGCAGCTTGATCTTGACGGTGACGGCCTTGGCCATGGCGCGACCTCATTGGGGCTGGTGGGTGTTGCGCCCGGAGGACCGAAACGCAAAACGGCCGGGCAGGCCCGGCCAGAACGCGGCGCCTTCCTGCCTCATCGCCCGTGAGGCGTCAAGCCCGTGAGGGCGGGCCGATCAGGGCGCGGCCCGGATCATCCGCCCGCCCACCACCGCGAGGTAGCCGACGAACAGGAGCGCCAGCGACCAGGCGAAGCCGTGCGGCGAGGCGAGGTCCATGCCGCCCCCGACGAGCGGCGGCCCGAGCACGAGGCCGATATTGTAGAGGATCAGGAAGGCCGCGTTGGCGCCGGCGAGCGCCGCGCCGTCGAAGCGGGCGCCGAGATGGGCGAGGCCCACCGTGTAGAGCGTGCCGGCGATGCCGCCCCAGACGAACAGGATGCCGGCAAGCAGCAGCGGATTCCCGGCCCCGAGCGGCAGGGCGGCGGCGCCGATCGCCCCCAGGAGGGCGGCCGCCAGCAGCACCGTGCGCTTGTCCATCCGGTCGGCGAGGAGCCCGACCGGGATCTGAAAGAGCACGTTGCCGAGAGCCGCCAGGCTGACGAGGCCGGCAGCCTGCTCCGCATTAAGCCCGAGGCGCAGGCCGTAGATCGGCAGGATCGCGAAGCCCCCGGTCTCGACCGCGCCGTAGACGAGGGCCGCCAGCGTCGCCGAGGGCGCGACCCGCAGGTAGCCGAGGAAGCCGCGCCCGCCCTTGTGCGGGATCTCCGGCGACAGGCCGCGGGCCATGACCAGAGGCAACGCGCCGGCGCAGAACAGGGCGGCGCCCGCGAGGTAGGGCGCCCAGCCGGTGGTGCCGAGGACGCGCAGCAGCCCCGGGCCGATGGCGAAGCCGAGCGCCAGCACGGTGGCGTAGACCCCCATCACCAGGCCCCGCCGGGCCGGCGGCGCCGCCTGGTTGATCCAGAACTCGGAGAGGACGAACAGCACCCCCAGCGCCGCCGAGAACACGAAGCGCAGCGGGAACCACCAGGCGAAGTCCGGGACCGCCCGGAACCCGAGGAGCGCCAGGGCCCCGACCGCGATGGCACCGAGCAGCAGCGGCATCACCCCGGTCCGCGCCGCCAGCCGCGGCACGAAGGGCAGGACGACGATGCTCGCCACCCCGGCGATCGCCGTGTTGATGCCGATCCAGGTGTTGGACAGGCCCATCCGCTCCATCTCGAGGGAGAGGAGCGGGATCGACAGGCTGAGCCCGATGCTCACCACCGCCACGCAGGTGATGGCCGCCGCGATGGCGGCGAGGCGGGCGGGCCCGAACTCGGAAGCGGTGGCGAGGCTGGTCATGATGCGGGGCAAGGCCGTCGGGGCCGGCCCATATGGGTCAGGCAGCCGGCAAAGGCCAGCCCGGCCCGGCCTCAGAGCTCCGCGCGGGTGTGCTCGCCGTCGACGTCGCGGAAGAACGGCACCGGCAGCATCGGCCCGAACCCCGCTGCGAGCCGGGCTTCCAGCTCATCGAGCACGATGGCGGTGATGCGCGGGAGTTCGAGCTTGCGCGCCGCCGCGAGATCGACCCAGGCCAGCTCGGTCAGCTCGGAATCGGGCCCGACGATGCCGGGGGTCTCGGCCACCACCGCCTCGCGGTCGACGGCGAAGAAGCGGGTATCGAAGCGTTTCGGCCGGTAAGGCGGGGTGATCGCCCGGGCGACGAACTGCATCGGCTCGAGATCCGGCATCACGCCGGCCTCGCGGAAGGCGGTCCAGGCCCCGGGCGGCGCCGATTCGGGCGGGCCGTAATCCCGGGTTCCGATCATCAGCCCGGTTTCCTCGTAGGTCTCGCGGATCGCGGCCAGCGCCAGCACCCGGCCGAGATGGAACAGAGGCGGGTGGACCTGCTCGGCGAGCGCCTGCTCCGCCCGGTCGTTCAAGGTGCCGGCGACCGGCATCGAGCGGTCGCCGAGCTCGATCCGCCCGCCCGGGAACACGAACAGGCCCGGCATGAACTTGTGGCCGGCATGGCGGCGGCCCATCAGCACCTTCGGCTGGTCGCCCGACCGGTCGAGGATGATCAGCGTCGCGGCGTTGCGGATCCGCAGCGGCCGCTTCTTCTTCTCAGGGGTGGCCGGAGCCGATTGTCCGTCCGTCGGTCCTGCCGCCATCCCGCGTCTCCGTCTCGTGCCGGGCCGGACCGTCCGCAGCCCGGGCCCCGGCGCGGCGTATCGCGGAAAAGCCGTGCATGCCAAGGGCGTATTGCAGCCCGACCACCGCCCCCTTGGTCGGCTGGAGCAGCGCGAGGGAGGCGACGAGGGCGAGCGCCGGCCAGAACGTCATCTGGAACCAGAACGGCAGGTCGAGCCGCATCTCGGTCTCGAGCACCGCCAGCCCGACGAGGTGGCCGACCACGAAGATGACGAGGTAGGGCGGCAGGTCGTCGGCGCGGTGGTGGTGCAGCTCCAGCCCGCACGCCTCGCACCGCTCCCGCACCTTGAGGAAGCGGCCGAACAGCCGGCCCTCGCCGCAATGCGGGCAGTGGTTGCGAAAGCCCCGCCCCATCGCCCGCATCCACGACGGGCCGGCACCGGTCCGGGCGGGGGTTCCATCCGCGGGCTCGGCGGCGGGTCCGGCCTGGATCTCGATCATGCGCGCCTCCCGCGGCGCTTGGTCAGGCTGTCGCGGCCTGCCGGTGCGGCCCGCACCTTGCGCGGCCCGCCCCGGGCCGGGGCCGTGCCCGAACCGGCGCGCCCGCCGGTGACGAGCTCGAAGCGCAACGCCCCGGCGACGGGCGCGGCCTCCATCAGCCGCACCTCGACCTTGTCGCCGAGGCGGAAGGTCTCGCGGGTGCGCTCGCCGACGAGGGCGTGGCGGCCCTCCTCGTAGCGGAAGTAATCGGCGCCCAGCGTCGAGACCGGCACGAAGCCGTCCGCCCCGGTCTCGTCGAGCTTGATGAACAGGCCGGAGCGGGTCGCCCCCGAGATCTGCCCCGAGAAGGTGGCGCCGACCCGGTCGGCGAGGTGGTGGGCGATCAGGCGGTCGATCGTCTCGCGCTCGGCCGCCATGGCGCGGCGCTCGGCGGCCGAGATCTGCTGTCCGATCTCCGCGAGGTCTCCGCCATCCATGTCGGCCGGCAGGCCGTCGGAGCCGAGCTTCAGAGCCCGGATCAGGGCGCGGTGGACGATGAGGTCGGCGTAGCGCCGGATCGGCGAGGTGAAATGGGCGTAGCGGCGCAGAGCCAGGCCGAAATGACCCGCATTGTCGCTGGCATAGACGGCCTGGGCCTGCGAGCGCAGCACCACCTCGTTGAGGAAGAGCTGGTGCTCGCCCCCCGCCACCATGCCGAGGATGCGGTTGAACAGCGCCGGACGGAGGTTCGCCTCCTTCGGCAGCTTCAGGCCGATCGAGGCCATCACCTCGCCGAGCGCCCGCATCTTCTCGAGCGAGGGCTCGTCGTGGACGCGGTAGATCAGCGGCTGGTCCTTCGCCTCCAGGGTCTCCGCCGCCGCGACATTGGCCTGGATCATGAACTCCTCGATCAGCCGGTGCGCCTCCAGGCGCTCCGGCACGATCACCCGATCGACCCCGCCCTCGGCGTTCAGGATCACCTTGCGCTCAGGGAGATCGAGGGCGAGGGGCCCGCGGGCGTCGCGCGCCGCGGCCAGCGCCCGGTAGGCGGCCCAGAGCGGGCGCAGCACCCCGTCGAGGATCGGACCGGTGACCTCGTCCGGCCGGCCGTCGATCGCTCCTTGCGCCTGCGCGTAGGCGAGCTTGGCGCGCGAGCGCATCATCACCCGGTGGACGCTGTGGCGCAGCTTGCGCCCCTCCGCCGTCACGGTCATGCGCACGGCGAGCGCCGGCCGGTCCTGGCCGGGGCGCAGGGAGCAGAGGTCGTTCGAGATCCGCTCGGGCAGCATCGGCACCACCCGGTCGGGAAAGTAGACCGAGTTGCCGCGCAAGAGCGCCTCGCGGTCGAGGGCGGTGCCGGGGCGCACGTAGGCCGCCACGTCCGCGATCGCCACCGTGATCACGAACCCGCCCGGATTGGCCGGATCGGGATCGGGCAGGGCCATGACCGCGTCGTCGTGGTCCTTGGCGTCGGGCGGGTCGATGGTGACGAGGGGAAAGTCGCGCCAGTCCTCCCGGCCCTCCAGCCCGACCTCCCGGGCGGCCTCGGCCTCCGCCAGCACCTCGCGCGGGAAGACGTGCGGGATGCCGTGGGCGTGGATCGCGATCAGGCTGACCGCCTTCTCCGAACCAAGGCTGCCGAGGCGCTCCTTGACCCTTCCTTGGGTCAGCCCGAAGCGGTCCTCGCGGCCCAGCGTCACGGTGACGAGGTCGCCGTCGAGGGCGTCGCCCTCTCCGCCCGGCGGCACCGCGATCTCGCGCCCCTGGGCCTTCTTGTCGACCGGGACGATCCGGCCGCCGCCCGTCGGGAGCGCCCGGAACACGCCGAGCGTCTCGGCCCTGTTGCGGCCGATCACCTTGATGACCCGGCCGAGATAGCGCCCGGGCGCGTCGCCGTCGGGCTCGACCTTGAGGAGTGCCCGGTCGCCGGTGCCGGGAGCCGGCCCGTTGGCGCGGCGCCCGCGCGGCATCAGCACGGTGATGAGGGGGGCGGGCCCGGCCTCCGGATCCCACTGGGCCGGCCGCGCCACGAGCTCGCCGTCGCGGTCGCGGCGGGTGTCGATGTCGGCGACCACGACCGGGGGCAGGCGCCCGGCCTTGCGCAGGCCGGAGCGGTCCTTCTCGATCGTCCCGTCCTCCTGAAGCTCCTTCAGCAGGCGCTTCAGCTCGATCTTGTCCGAGCCCTTGATGCCGAAGGCCTGGGCGATCTCGCGCTTGCCGACCTTCTGGGGCGAGTCCTCGATGAAGGCGAGCACGGCCTCGCGGCTCGGCAGGGCGGCGTGCGCCGCTTTCGGATGAATTCGCTTGGCCAACAGCTCGACCCGGGAGGACACGTGACGGACGGCCTCGGCCGAAGGCGCGGGGCATTGCTGTCCGATATGGGACGCGCCCCAGCCTTGAGCAACGGCCCGGGGCAGATCAGCCGGTGGAGGCCGACTTGCGCACCCGGTCGACGGCGGCGTCGAAGGCGAAACCGGGACCCGCCACCTCGTCGAGGGTCAGCGGGCAGGATTGGGGCATCGTCAGCGAGACCTGCGTCTCGTCGGGCTGCAGGTCCGGCGCCTCGGCCTCGCGCACCGCGAGCGTCCAGATGCCGTCGAGCGTGAGGGCGGAGAGGTCCTGGCCCGCCAGGCGCCCGTGCAGCTCCGCCGCCTCCCGGCGCCAGGCGGCGACCCGGGCCTCGTCGGGAATGAGCGCGGCCTTCACCAGCGTGGCGAGGAGGGCGCGGAGGGTGGCGGCGGGGTTGCGCGCGGTCTCGGTCATGTCGGGGCTTCCGCAAGGCCGATGCCACGGCCGAACCCGTCAGCGCGCCCCGAACTCCAGTGCCATCGCACCGAGAAGACGGGCCGCACGGTCGCAGCGCGCCCTGAGGCGGTCCGAATCTGGAAGAGCCATGTCCTCCGTCGCGACACGCAGCAGGCAGGCCGCAACGGCCGCATCGCCGCCCTGGGTCTGCGTCATCACGGCGTAGGCCAATTCGGCCGAGTGCACATACTCGTCGTGCGGCAGGTCCGGGATCAGCCCCTCGCCGATCGGATCCCACTCGTCTCGGAGGAGCTTCGCGACGCGCGTCCGGTTCGTGTCATGCGACATGCTCCAGCCCCCGGCGGTGCCCCACGAGAAAGGGGCCGGATCGCTCCGGCCCCCGCGGTCTCGCGACTCCGAAAAAATCAGAGCGAGTAGTAGTGCACGAACTCGATCGGGTGCGGGGTCATCTCGAACCGCATCACCTCGGTCATCTTCAGCTCGATGAACGAGTCGATGAAGTCGTCGTTGAACACGCCGCCGGCCTTGAGGAACTCGCGGTCGGCATCGAGGCTGTTGAGCGCCTCACGGAGCGAGCCGCACACGGTCGGGATCTCCTTGAGCTCCGCCGGGGGCAGGTCGTAGAGGTCCTTGTCCATGGCCGGACCCGGATCGATCTTGTTGTTGATCCCGTCGACGCCGGCCATCAGCATGGCGGCGAAGGCCAGGTAGGGGTTCGCCATCGGGTCGGGGAAGCGGACCTCGACGCGCTTGGCCTTCGGCGAGGTCGTCCACGGGATGCGGCAGGAGGCCGAGCGGTTGCGGGCCGAGTAGGCCAGCAGCACCGGCGCCTCGTAGCCCGGGACCAGGCGCTTGTAGGAGTTGGTCGACGGGTTGGTGAAGGCGTTGAGCGCCTTGGCGTGCTTGATGATGCCGCCGATGTACCACAGGCATTCCTGGGACAGGTCGGCGTACTTGTTGCCGGCGAAGAGCGGCTTGCCTTCCTTCCAGATCGACTGGTGGACGTGCATGCCCGAGCCGTTGTCGCCGTAGACCGGCTTCGGCATGAAGGTCGCGGTCTTGCCGTAGCTCTGGGCGACGTTGTGGATGCAGTACTTGTAGATCTGCATCTGGTCGGCCATCAGGGTCAGCGTGTCGAACTTCATGCCCAGCTCGTGCTGGGCCGAGGCGACCTCGTGATGGTGCTTCTCGACCTTGACGCCCATCGACTGCATCGCGGCCAGCATCTCGCCGCGCATGTCCTGGGCCGAATCCTGCGGCGGGACCGGGAAGTAGCCGCCCTTGATCTGGACCCGGTGGCCGAGGTTGCCGCCCTCGTACTCGGTCTGGCCGTTGATCGGCAGCTCGACCGAGTCGAGCTTGAAGCCGGTGTTGTACGGGTCGGCGGAGAAGCGGACGTCGTCGAAGACGAAGAACTCGGCCTCGGGGCCGACGAAGATGGTGTCGCCGATGCCGCTCGCCTTCACGAAGGCCTCGGCCTTCTTGGCGATGCCGCGCGGGTCGCGGCCGTAGGGCTCGCCGGTCGCGGGCTCGAGCACGTCGCAGACGATCGACATCGTCGAGGCGGAGAAGAACGGGTCCATGCAGGCCGTCGCCGGGTCCGGCATCAGCAGCATGTCGGACTCGTTGATCGCCTTCCAGCCGGCGATCGACGAACCGTCGAACATCGTGCCCTCGGCGAAGATGTCCTCGTCGACCAGCGACACGTCGAAGGTGACGTGCTGCCACTTGCCCCGCGGATCGGTGAAGCGGAAGTCGACGTACTTGACGTCGTTGTCCTTGATTTCCTTGAGGACATCCGTCGCGGTCTTAGACATTCTCGTCTGATCCTTCCTAGAACGGCGTTTTGCCCTAGAACGGCGTTAATGGCCGCCATGAATCCGCGGTCCTGGGGTCAGGCCGCGGTTTTCGTCGTCGCAGAGAGTGGCGTGAGGCCCGTCAGATCGCGTCCTGGCCGGTCTCGCCGGTGCGGATGCGGATCGCCTCCTCGATCGAGGAGACGAAGATCTTGCCGTCGCCGATGCGACCGGTCTGGGCCGACTTGCGGATTGCCTCGACGGCGCCGTCCACCAGCGTGTCGGGCAGCACGATCTCGAGCTTCACCTTGGGCAGGAAGTCGACCACGTACTCGGCGCCCCGGTAGAGCTCGGTGTGGCCCTTCTGGCGGCCGAAGCCCTTGGCCTCGATCACCGTGATGCCCTGGAGGCCGACCTCCTGCAGGGCCTCCTTCACCTCGTCGAGCTTGAAGGGCTTGATGATCGCTTCGATCTTCTTCATGCCGGGCGGGCCTGGTCTGCAACGGTTCCGGCGGCATTCCTAGCATCGCGCCGCGTCGACCGCCACGGGGGATTTCCCCGGACCCGACCGGGAATGCTCAATAAATAATCAATCTCTGCGCGTTTGTTATGCATATCGCCGTTCTGAAGCCTGGCCTCGCGGCAAAGCCGCCACGGACGGGCGCTTCTCGGAGTCATGACGCGATGGTTGGGACGGAGCTGCTCACCACCGAGGAGATGCGGCGGGCGGATGCCGCGGCGATTCACGCCGGCACGCCGGGGCTGGCGCTGATGCGCCGGGCCGGCGCCGCGGTGGCCGAGCGCGCCCGCGCGCTCGCGGGCGACGGCCGGATCCTCGTCCTGTGCGGGCCGGGCAACAACGGCGGCGACGGCTTCGTCGCCGCGACGCTGCTGGCCGAGGCGGGCCTTCCGGTCGAGGTGGCGCTGCTCGGCCGGCGCGACGCGCTGGCGGGCGACGCCGCGGCGGCGGCCGGCGACTGGACCGGGCCGGTGGCCGACGCCGCCAGCGCCCAGCCGGCCGGCTTCGCCCTGGTGATCGACGCCCTGTTCGGGGCCGGCCTCAGCCGGCCGCTCGCGGGCGAGGCCGCCGCGCTGGTCGAGCACGTCAATGCCGCCGGCGTCCCGGTCCTCGCCGTCGACGTGCCCTCGGGGCTCGACGGCGATACCGGGGCGGCATTCGGCCCGGTCGTCGCCGCGACCGAGACCGTCACCTTCGTGCGGCCCAAGCCCGGCCATCTCCTGCTGCCCGGCCGGCGCCTGTGCGGCCCGGTCGTCGTCGCGGCGATCGGCGTGCCGGACGCGGTGGTGGCGGGGATCGGGTCCAAGGCCCACGTCAACGGGCCTGACCTGTGGGACGCCGCCTTCCCGCGGCTGTCCGACGACAGCCACAAATACACCCGCGGCCACGCGGTGGTTCTGTCGGGGCCGGCGCACCGCACCGGGGCGGCGCGCCTCGCCGCCCGGGGATGCCTGCGGATCGGCGCCGGCCTCGTCACCGTGCTGTCGCCGACGCCGGCTCTGCCGGAGAATGCCGCCCAGCTCACCGCGATCATGCTGCGCCCCTGCGACGGCGCCGACGACCTCGACGACCTCCTCACCGACGAGCGCCTCGCCGTGATCGTCGCGGGCCCGGGCCTCGGCACCGGAGCGCCGACCCGCGACCTCGTCCGCGTCGCCACCGAGGCCGGCCGCCGCCTCGTCCTCGACGCCGACGCGCTCACGAGCTTCTCGGGCAAGGCCGACGACCTCGCGCAGCTGATCGCGGCGGGCGGCGCGGAGGCGGTCGCGACGCCGCACGAGGGGGAGTTCAGGCGCCTGTTCAAGGGCGTGGCGGCGGTGCCGGACGGGTCCAAGCTCGTCCGGGCGCGGGCGGCGGCGGCGTTCCTCGGCGCCGTCGTGGTGCTGAAGGGGGCCGACACGGTGATCGCCGCCCCCGACGGCCGCGCCGCGATCAACCCCAACGGCACGCCGTGGCTCGGCACCGCCGGCAGCGGCGACGTGCTGTGCGGCTTCGCCGGCGGGCTTCTCGCGCAGGGCATGCCGGCCTTCGAGGCTGCCGCCGCCGCGGTCTGGCTCCACGCCGCGGCCGCACGCCGGCACGGGCCGGGGCTGATCGCGGAGGACCTTCCGGAGCTCATGCCGGCGGTGCTGGCGGAGGTGCTGGAGAGGCTCGGGCCGGCCTGACGATCGGTCGGGGGCGCGACGAGCGTCCCCGGTTCAGAACGAGGCCGCTCGCGTTCCGACTGATCCTGGACCGTCAACGGTTCCGGATCCGGGATTGCGCTGCGCGCGGCCCCGGGCTGACGCGGAGGATGGCAGGGCGCGAGCGCGAATCCTCACGCCGCCGCCGCGACCACCCGGTTCCGGCCGGCCTGCTTGGCCTGGTAGAGGGCGAGGTCGGCGCGCTTGAGCATCTGGCCGGGCGCGTCGTCCTCCGGCTGGCGGGCGGCGACGCCGATCGAGACCGTGACGTCGATCGCGGTGGTGCCGCGCTGGACTTGGAACGGCACCGCCTCGATCCGCTCGCGGATGCGCTCGGCGACCTGGCGGGCGGCATCGAGCCCGGTATCGGGCACCACGACCACGACCTCCTCGCCGCCGTAGCGCGCCACCACATCGATGCCGCGGGTCTGGGCCCGGATGCGCGTGGCGAACTCCTTGAGCACCTCGTCGCCGGCATCGTGGCCGAAGCGGTCGTTGATCGACTTGAAGCGGTCGATGTCGAGGAGCAGCAGCGCCACCGGCCGCTCCCGCAGGGACGGCTCGCAGAACAGCCCGGCGAGGTAGCTGTCGAGGTAGCGCCGGTTGTGCAGGCCCGTGAGCCCGTCGGTGACGGCGAGGTCCATCGACGCCTGGACCGACTCGCGCAGCGAGTGCGAGAACCGCTTGCGCTTCACCTGGGTGCGCACCCGGGCGACCAGCTCGTTGCGGTCGATCGGGCGGACCAGGTAGTCATGCACGCCGAGATCGAGTCCGCGCATGATCCGGGCGCGGTCCTGCGGATCGGCCAGCATCACCACCGGCACGCTGCGGGTGCGGTCGAGGGAGCGCAGCTGGCTGCACAGGCGCAGGCCGTCATAGTCCTGCAGGTCGAGGCTCACCAGCACGACGTCGAAGTCGCCGGCCTTGGCCCGCTCGAGCGCGTCCTGGGGCGAGGCCACGGTCTCGACGCAGTGGTACTGGCCGAGGGCCGCCGCCAGCCGCTCGGCGGCCGAGCGGCGATCCTCGACGATCAGCACGTTCGCGTTGTGGCCCGTCTCGGCGGCGGCCGCCGCCAGCGGGTCGCCGACGCGGGAGGCCATGGCGCGGCTGCGCAATTCGTCGGTGACCGCCTTCAGGCGCACCAGGCTGCGCACCCGGGCCATCAGGGCGGTGTCGTCGATCGGCTTGGTCAGGAAATCGTCGGCGCCGGCGTCGAGCCCGCGCAGGCGGTCGCTCGGCTGGTCGAGGGCGGTCACCATCACCACCGGCAGGTGCGCGGTCGCCGGTGTCGACTTGATCCGGCGGCACACCTCGAACCCGTCCATCCCGGGCATCATCACGTCGAGCAGCACGATGTCGCACAGCCCCTTCTCGCAGATCGCGAGCGCATCGGCACCGTTCATCGCCGAGACGACGTCGAAATACTCGATCGTCAGCTTCGTCTCGAGCAGCTTGATGTTCGGAAAGAGGTCGTCGACGATGAGAACGCGTGCCGACATGGAAGGTCAGGCCTCTCTCAGCTCAGGCTCGATCTTGGCTTAACTCTGGCGGTCATCGCCGGCATAGGTGCGGACCGTCGCGAGGAACTTCGCGACCGAGATGGGCTTGGAGAGGTAGGCCTCGCAGCCCCCCTCGCGGATGCGCTCCTCGTCACCCTTCATGGCGAAGGCCGTGATGGCGATCACCGGGATGCCCTTGAGCTCATCGTCCTCCTTGAGCCATTTAGTGACCTCGAGGCCCGACACCTCGGGCAGCTGGATGTCCATCAGGATCAGGTCGGGCCGGTGCCGCCGCGCCAGCTCGATCGCCTCGATCCCGTTGGCCGTCTTGAGGGTCGCGTAGCCATGGGCCTCCAACAGGTCGTTGAAGAGCTTCATGTTCAACTCATTGTCCTCGACGATGAGCACCGTCTTCGTCATGGCTCACTGTCTCCGGCGCTCCAGCGGGCCGCGTCACACCCCGGCTGCGACCGGAACCGCAACACTGTTAAGCGGCACATGTTGATGAAACGCAAATTCGAAGGATTTGCCAGGGGGTCCGATCCCCGTGGCGGAGTGCTGAGTGAATCCGCCGCGGAGGCCCTGGGCAACCGCGTCTTCGGCTACGTCACGGGCGAGCCGGGCCGATTGCTGCGGTTCATGGAGAGCTCGGGCCTCTCCCCGGATGCATTGCGGCAGGCCGCCGGGAGCCCGGAACTCGTGGCGGGCCTCCTCGACCACGTGGTGGCCGACGAGGAGCTGCTCGTGGCCTGCGCGGCGGCCCTCGAGGTCCCGCCGGAGCGGATCACCCAGGCCTGGCGCCGCCTCGGGCCGCCGGACCCGGGCGAGTTCGGCGCCTGAGCGCGGGACCGGCGCGTGGCCGAGGACGCGCTCTGCCGCGATTGCGGCGCGACCGCACCGGCCGGCACCCGCCGCTGCGGCACCTGCGGCTCTCCGCGCCTGCTGGCGCACCCGGAGCGCGACGCGCTGGCCATCGCCCACGTCGATTGCGACGCGTTCTACGCCGCGGTCGAGAAGCGCGACGACCCCCGCTTGCGCGACCGGCCGCTGATCATCGGCGGCGGGAGGCGCGGGGTGGTCGCGACCGCCTGCTACATCGCGCGCATCCATGGCGTCCACTCGGCGATGCCGATGTACCGCGCCCTCGAGGCCTGCCCGGACGCGGTGGTGCTGCGGCCCGACATGGAGAAGTACGCCCGCGTCGGCCGGCAGGTGCGGGCGATGATGCAGGCGCTCACGCCCCTGGTCGAGCCGGTCTCGATCGACGAGGCCTTCCTCGACCTCACCGGCACCGCGCGGCTGCACGGGGCGCCGCCCTCCGTGACGCTCGCGCGCTTCGCCCGCGCGGTCGAGGCGGAGATCGGGATCACCGTCTCGGTCGGGCTCGCCCCCAACAAGTTCCTGGCCAAGATCGCCTCCGATCTCGAGAAGCCCCGCGGCTTCTCGATCATCGGCCGGGACGAGGCCGAAGCCTTCCTGGCGCCGCGCCCGGTCCGGGTGCTGCCGGGCATCGGCCCGGCCGCGGCCGGGCGGCTTGCCGCCCTCGGAATCCGCCGGATCGGCGACATCGCCCGGATCGCCCCGGAGCGGCTGCAGGCGAGCCTCGGGCGGGACGCCGCCCGCCTCCTCGCCCTGGCGCGGGGCGAGGATCCGCGGGCGGTGCAGCCCCGGCGCGAGACGAAGAGCATCTCGGGCGAGACCACCTTTTCGGAGGATCTGCGGGCCTTCGAGGCCCTGCGGCCGGTGCTGTGGCGGCTGTGCGAGACCGTGGCGCGGCGCCTGAAGCGGGCGGAGCTCGCCGCCGGCAGCGTCACCCTGAAGCTGAAGGACCGCGACTTCCGCCTGCGGACCCGCACCCGGTCGGGGCTGGCGCCGACCCAGGTGGCCGAGCGGCTGTTCCGCCCGGCCGAGGCGCTGCTGCGCGAGGCCTGCGACGGCACGGCCTACCGGCTGATCGGGATCGGGGCCGGCGACCTCTGCGGCGCGGCCCATGCCGATCGGGGCGACCTCGCCGACGGCTCGGCGCGCCGCGAGGCGAGCCGCGCGGCCGCCGTCGACGCCCTGCGCGAGCGGTTCGGCGCGGATGCGGTGCAGCGCGGGCTCGGCTTCGCGCCGCCCGGCAGGAAGCGCCCGGAGCCCGGATAGGCCCCGCCGCGACGGCACGGGCCGTCAGGACTTGCAGTCCTTGCTCTCCGGCGTGAGGTCGATCCGCGACAGCTCGCCCTTGAGGGAGAACTCGCCGTAATCGAGACGCAAGGCCCCGCTGACGCCGTTCTCGTAGAGATCGAAGGCGAGGACGTAGACGGGCGTGCGCTCCCCCTCCCCCGGCGAGAAATAGCTCAGCGTGACGGGCCAGTGCGGCATCGTCGCCATGGCGCCGTCGCGCAGGACGGCGTCGGCCGGCGCAGCCGCCGGCCTCGGGCCTCCGGGCGTGGTCGGGTCGGGCGTGGCCGGGCCGGGTCGGGCCGCTTCCGCCGCGACGGCGCGCTGCGGCCCGATGACCGCGAGGGTGTCGTAGACCTTGCGGCCGTCGTCGGACCCGTCGAAGACCTTCACGGCGACGGTGGACTGCCCCGCCCGGGCCGCCTCGATCAGCCGCTTCATGTGGGCGGCCGGAAACAGCACCTCGCCCGGCACCGCCAGCCCGCCGCGCTTGGGCTGCCGGAGGCTGATGTCGAGGCCCTTGTCGTCCCGCTCGGCATTGCCGTCGACCGGGGCGGCCGCCTTGCCGTTGAGGTCGGACTGGGTGCGGAAGCGGAAGCTGCGCCCGTCGCCGCTCTCGAAGGTGGTGTTGCGCAGGTCCGAGGTGCGGGTGCCGCTCTCCGAACTCTCCAGCACCGTCACCTGCCGGTACTGCAGCGCGAAGCCCCTGCAGGCATCGCCGGAGAAGTCGAACACGATCCGGCCGCGGGCGCTCTCGACCGCGCGGGTGCCGGAACTGCCGGACAGCGACAGGTCGTAGACGGCGCGGTGGGGCGCGAGGTGCACGGCCTCCGCCGCCAGAACGGGCGGCGAGAGCGCGAGCAGGACGCACGCGAGGGCTGTTCGCATGAGGTCTCCCGGGGCGGCCGTCGGTGCTGGCGTCGGCCCTGTTGGTCATCCCAAGATAGGCCCCGCCCCGGCGCCCGGCAACGTGCCCGGACGGGTCCGGACGGGGCCCGGACGCGGCCCGGCCGTGGCGCCGGGGCCACGCTTCCGAAAGACCGTGACGACAACCTTGGCTTGCGACGCCGCGGCGCGGCGGTTTAACCGTCGCGCGCGTGACGCCGTGGCGCGCCGGAGTCAGACTGGCGACCGGACAAGCCATTCAGGGAAATGAATATTTTCCGGTACCCGGTGGGTCCGGGCCGAGCCCCGCCAAGGGGCCGGGGTGAGCGCCGGAGGGGTCGAGGAGCCCGTCCCGGGGCGGGGAAAAGCCAACTCGGCCAGAGGCGGACTCTTGCGCGGATGTTAGGCCGTCCTGTAGGTTCACCCCGTCGCCACCGCCCGAGGCGTGGCGGCGATCACCAGCAGGATCGGACGGACTGAACGCGCGGTCGAACGGCGGGCCGCTCGCGGCTGCGCGTCGATTCCATGGGTGATGTCGGGGGAGTGGAGGCGGCGATGATGGATGCGGGCCCGAGCTGGACGAAGGAACGCGTCGAGCTTCTCAAGCGGCTGTGGAGCGAGGGCAAGAGCGCCAGCCAGATCGCCGCCGAGATCGGCGGCGTGTCCCGCAACGCGGTCATCGGCAAGGTCCACCGCCTCGGCCTCGCCGGGCGGATCGTGAAGCCGAACGGTGCCCCGCCCGCCGGCCGCAAAGCCCGGGGCGAGGCCGAACTGCCCGCCGCGCCCGCGCCCGAGACACCGGCCGTCCTGGCGCCCGCGCCGCCAGCCCTGGCCCTGATCCAGACCCAGGCTGCCGCTTCGCCCCCCGCCGTCGCCCTGCCGGAGAGCGCCCGCGTCACCATCATGGAGCTGCGGGAATTCATGTGCCGCTGGCCGATGGGCGACCCGTCCTCACCGGAATTCCGCTTCTGCGGCGACCGCGCGATCACCGGCCTGCCCTACTGCACCCATCACAGCCGCATCGCCTACCAGCCCGCCGCGGAGCGCAAGCGCGACCGCCGGGTCGTTGGATTCCGGTAGCGGCGCCCGCCCGTCACGCTCCGGGAGGCGGCGTCGCGCCGCTCCGGGCGAAACGGGCCGATCCCTTCCGATGGGTTGGGTGTATCGCTCGAATCCTAACGAATCCTGTCCGGCCGCCATGGTTGATCCGGGCGGCGTCCGGAATGGCGGGACCGCGGGCGGGCATCCTCCCTCCGGGCCGCGATCGCGCCGGCATCGTCGTCCCGGAGCCGCGCGGCGGAACCCGGGACGACCGGGCGCGGGATCGATGCGGGATCGGCCGCGTTGCCGCGGCGATCGGACGGCCGCGCCCAGGCCTGGCCGGTCGGCCCCGACCCGCAGGGCGGCCGGCCCCCTCGCTACTCCGGCGCGAACATCTCGTCGAAGGAGTAGCCGGAGCCGCGCACGGTGCGGATCGGGTCGGTGTCGCGGCCGCGGTTGATCGCCTTGCGCAGGCGCCCGATATGCACGTCGACGGTGCGCTCGTCGATGTAGACGTCGTGGCCCCAGACGCCGTCGAGGAGCTGCTCGCGGGAGAAGACCCGCCCCGGGCTCTGCATCAGGAACTCGAGCAGCTTGAACTCGGTCGGGCCGAGATGCAGCTCGCGGCCGTCGCGGCGGACGCGGTGGCTGACCCGGTCGAGCTCGATGTCGCCGGCGACGAGCAGGTCGGCGACGTGGGCGGGCTTGGCCCGGCGCAGCAGGGCGCGGACCCGCGCCAGGAGTTCCGGCACCGAGAACGGCTTGACGATGTAGTCGTCGGCGCCGGTGGCGAGCCCCCGCACCCGGTCGCCCTCCTCGCCGCGAGCCGTCAGCATGATGACCGGCAGCCGCTCGGTCTCGCGGCGGGCGCGGATGCGCCGGCACAGCTCGATGCCGGACAGGCCGGGCATCATCCAGTCGAGGAGGACGAGGTCCGGGACCTGCTCGCGCAGGCGGAGATCCGCCTCGTCGCCCCGGGCGACGGCGTCGACCTCGAAGCCCTCGGCCTCGAGATTGTAGCGCAGGAGGAGGGTGAGGGCTTCCTCGTCCTCGACGATCAGGATGCGGGTACTCATCATCGGCACTTCGGGCGGGGTCCGGTGGCAGGCCCGCTCCGGGCGTGAACCCGGGCGGGCCTGCCCGTCAGGCCTCGGGCTGGGAGTCGAGGGTGGCGAAGCTCGAGCGGTCGTTCTTGGGACGATCGGTCGGCAGCGTCTCGCCGGTGGCGAGGTAGTGGATGGTCTCGGCGATGTTGGTGGTGTGGTCGCCGATGCGCTCGACGTTCTTGGCGCAGAACAGGAGATGCGTGCAGAACGTGATGTTGCGCGGGTCCTCCATCATGTAGGTCAGGAGTTCGCGGAACAGCGAGGTGTAGAGCGCGTCGATGCCGCCGTCCCGGGCCCAGACGTCGAGGGCCGCGACCGTGTCCTGGGTGGCGTAGGCGTCGAGCACGTCCTTGAGCTGCTCCTGGACCAGCTCGTTCATGTGCTCCACGCCGACGACGATCTTCTGCAGCTGGACCTGGTCGCTGATCGCGACGACGCGCTTGGCGACGTTCTTGGCGAGGTCGCCGATGCGCTCGAGGTCGCCCGAGACGCGGATCGCCGAGATCGTCTCGCGCAGGTCGATCGCCATCGGCTGGCGCTTGGCGATGAGGAGGATGGCCTTCTCCTCGATCTCGCGCTGCAGCCCGTCGAGGCGCTGGTCGACGGCGATCACCGCCTGGGCGAGGGCGGCGTCGCGGCGCAGCAGCGCCTGGCCGGAATCCGCCACCATCTTCTCGGCGATCCCGCCCATCTCGGCGATGCTGCGCCGCAGGTTCTGCAGCTCCTGATCGTAGGAGGTGACGATGTGGCCCGACATGAGATGACTCCCCGCAATGAGGTGGGGTGTGTGGCGTGCGCCGGCCCGGCAGGGGCCGGCGGAGCGGTTCCGTTGCGCCTCAGCCGAACCGGCCGGTGATGTAGTCCTGGGTCTGGCGCTTCGACGGGTTCATGAACAGCCGGTTGGTCGGCCCGAACTCGATCAGCTCGCCGAGATACATGAAGGCGGTGAACTGCGAGATGCGGGCCGCCTGCTGCATGTTGTGGGTGACGATGGCGATGGT
Source organism: Methylobacterium nonmethylotrophicum (assembly GCF_004745635.1). Classification (GTDB taxonomy): domain Bacteria; phylum Pseudomonadota; class Alphaproteobacteria; order Rhizobiales; family Beijerinckiaceae; genus Methylobacterium; species Methylobacterium nonmethylotrophicum. The sequence continues at coordinate 25,195 of NZ_SRLB01000040.1, forward strand.
GAACTCGCCCCGCAGCTGCTCGATCAGCTCCTCGATGCGGCCGGTCGAGATCGGGTCGAGGGCCGAGGTCGGCTCGTCGAACAGGATCACCTCCGGGCGCTGCGCCACCGTGCGGGCGATGCAGAGGCGCTGCTGCTGGCCGCCGGACAGGCCCATGCCGGACTGCTTGAGCTTGTCCTTCACCTCGTCCCACAGCGCGCCCTTGCGCAGGGCCTCCTCGACGCGGTTGTCGAGGTCGGCTTTGCCGAGGCGCTCGTAGAGCCGGATGCCGAACGCGATGTTGTCGTAGATCGACATCGGGAACGGGGTCGGCTTCTGGAACACCATGCCGACCCGGGCACGCAGCTCGTTGAGGTCGATCGAGGGATCCAGGATGTTGCGGCCGTCGAGCAGGATCTGCCCTTCCGCGCGCTGCTCGGGATAGAGGCTGTAGATGCGGTTGAAGGTCCGCAGCAGGGTGGACTTGCCGCAGCCCGACGGCCCGATCAGGGCCGTGACCTGGCGGTCGAGGAAGTTGAGGTTGATGTTCTTCAGGCCCTTGAAGTCGCCGTAGAAGAAGTTGAGGTCCTTGACGGCGAGGCGGACCGGGGCGGATTCGTCGGCCGTGCTCTGGCCCACGACCGGCGCGGCGGTGGCGGTGGCGCTCATCGGGTGTCTCCAAGCAGGATGCGGTCAGCGCCCCTTGGGGCCGGTCAGGACGAGGCGGGCCACGATCGACAGGCCCAGGATGGTGACGGTGATGAGGAGCGCGCCGGCCCAGGCCAGCTGGCGCCAGTTCTCGTAAGGAGACAGCGCGAACTGGTAGATCATCACCGGCAGGTTCGCGACGCCGCCCATCAGGTTGCTGTTGAACCAGGAATTGTTGTTGAGCGCCGTGAAGAGCAGCGGCGCGGTCTCGCCGGCGATGCGGGCGAGCGCCAGGAGCACGCCGGTGACGATGCCGGACTGCGCCGCCCGCCAGGTGACGCTGCGGATCACGATCGAGGTCGGGGCGCCGAGGGCCGCGCCGGCCTCGCGCAGGGTCCCGGGCACCAGGCGCAGCATGTCCTCGGTGGTGCGCACGATCACCGGCGTCGCGATGATCGCCAGCGCCACGCCGCCAGCCCAGCCCGAATAGCCGCCCATCGGCCGCACCATCAGGGTGTAGACGAACAGGCCGATCAGGATCGAGGGCGCCGAGAGCAGGATGTCGTTGAGGAAGCGGATCAGGTTGGCGAGCGGCGAGGTGCGGCCGTACTCGGCGAGGTAGGTGCCGGCGAGCACGCCGACCGGCGTCGCCACCACGATGCCGAGGGCCGTCATCACCAGGCTGCCGAGGATCGCGTTAGCGATGCCGCCGCCCTCGGAGCCGGGGCCGGGCGTCACCTGGGTGAACAGGGCCGGCGAGAAGCCGCGCACGCCCTCGATGATGAGCATCAGCAGGATCGAGCCGAGCACCACCGCGCCGAGGGCGGTGGCGGCGGTGCAGGACACGATCAGGATCTTGTCGGCGGAGCGGCGGCTCGCGCGGACCCGGCCCCATTCCTGGGGCGCCGGGCGGGAGGGGGCGACCGGGGCGGCGCCCTGGACCGCGGCGGGGGAGGCGTTCATCGGGAAGCGTCCTGCGGAGTCGGGGTCAGGCCACCTTCGCGCGGCGCACCAGCAGCCGGGCGACGATGAGCACGATGAAGGTGACGATGAACAGGATGCAGCCGAGGGCCATCAGGGCGTTGAGCTGCATGCCGTCGGCCTCGTTGAACTCGTTGGCGATGCGCGACGCGATGGTCGAGCCCGGATCGAAGATCGACGCCGACAGGCGGTTGGCGTTGCCGATCACGAAGGTGACCGCCATCGTCTCGCCGAGCGCGCGGCCGAGGCCCAGCATGATCGCCCCGATGATCGAGACCGAGGCCTGCGGGATCAGCACGTGGCGCACGACCTCCCAGGTGGTGCAGCCGATGCCGTAGGCGCTCTCGCGCAGCACCGTCGGGATCTGGTCGAGCATGTCGCGGGTGATAGAGGCCACGAACGGCACGATCATGATCGCCAGGATGATGCCGGCGGTGAGCACGCCCACGCCGGACGGCACCTGGGCGTAGAACAGGGTGCCGACGACCGGCATGCCCTCGACGACGCTCGAGACCGGGATCTGCACGAAGCGCGCGAAGAGCGGCGCGAAGATGAACAGGCCCCACATGCCGTAGATGATGCTCGGCACGGCGGCGAGCAGCTCGATCGTCATGGCGACCGGGCGGCGGGCCCAGCCGGGGCAGAGCTGGGTCAGGTAGATCGCGATGCCGAGCGAGATCGGCACGCCGATGACCAGGGCGAGCAGCGCCGAGACGAGCGTGCCGATGATGGCGACGAGCGCCCCGTACTCCTCGCGTCCGACGTTCCAGGCGCTCGAGACGAGGAAGCCCGGGCCGAACGTCTGGAAGGCGGGCCAGCCGCCATAGGCGATCGAGGCGAGGATGCCGGCGAGCACCAGCAGGACGAGGAGCGCCGAGGCGAGGGCGGCGACGCGGAAGATGCGGTCGCCCACGGGGCTCGGGGCGCGGCGGGCGACTTCGGGCCTCGCCGCCACAGCGACGTTCTCAGACAACGCGACCATCCGGGTTTCCCTTGGAGTGAGCGGCCTTAGCGCGCTGGGCGGATCGAGGCGAGTCGGACGCGATCCGGCGGTCGATACGGGTCCGCCACCGGGATCTCGGCTTCGCTCAAGCGCCGCGCGGGCTCGGACGCGGCCGGCCGGGCGACCTTGCGCGCCCGGCCGGCCGCGTCGTGCGCCGGCGGAAGGGAGGGCGGACCCCGCCCTCCCGGTAATCTACGGCCGGGCGCCGGTCACATGCCGAGGACGGGCTTGCCGTCCTTGCCGACGATGCTCTTCCACTCGTCCTCGACCTGGCCCACGACCTTGTCGGGCAGCGGGACGTAGTCGAGCTCGCTCGCCATCTTGTCGCCGCTCTTGTAGGCCCAGCGGAAGAACTTCAGCACCTCGGCGGTGCGGGCGGTGTCGGCCGGGTTCTTGTGGACCAGGATGAAGGTCGCGGCGGTGATCGGCCAGGCCTTGGCGCCGGCCTGGTTGGTCAGCGAGATGCCGAAGCCCGGAGCGGCCTTCCAGTCGGCATTGGCGGCGGCGGCCTGGAACGCCTCGTCGCCCGGCATCGGGAACTGGCCGTCCTTGTTCCGGATCAGCGCCACCGGCAGGTTGTTCTGCTTGGCGTAGGCGTACTCGACGTAGCCGATGGCGTTCGGCACCTGCTTGACGACGGCCGTGACGCCCTCGTTGCCCTTGCCGCCCTGACCGGCCGGCCAGCTGACCGTGGTCGAGGCGCCGAGCTCGGACTTCCAGGCCGGCGACACGTCCGACAGGTAGGTGGTGAAGATGTTGGTGGTGCCGGACGCATCCGACCGGTAGACCGGGGTGATCGGGCCGTCGGGCAGCTTCACGCCCTGGTTCAGGCCGGCGATCTTGGGGTCCGACCACTTCTTGATCTTGCCCTGGTAGATCTCGGCCAGGACCTCGCCGGTGAGCTTGACCTCGCCGGTCTTCACGCCCTGGATGTTGACGACCGGGACGACGCCGCCCATCACGGTCGGGAACTGGACCAGACCGTCCTTGGTCAGGGCCTCGCCCTTCAGCGGCGCGTCGGTGGCGCCGAAATCGACGGTCTTGGCCTGGATCTGCTTGATGCCGCCGCCCGAGCCGATCGACTGGTAGTTCAGGCCGTTGCCGGTCTCCTTGCGGTAGGCCTCGGCCCACTTGGAATAGACCGGGAACGGGAAGGTGGCGCCGGCACCCGTGATGTCGAGGGCCAGGGCGGAGGTGGCGATCTGGGCGGTCGCGAGCCCGATGGCGAGCGCGTAGGAGAAGGGCTTCACTGGTATCTCCGTGTTCGGATCGGTCCGGCGGGGCGTTGGTCCGGGACGGAACTCGTGTCCCGGCGCCTCGCGTCGTCGACTGCCGGTGGGGACGTGACCGGTCTCCCCGACTGCGCCGGAATGTGTCCCGATCGTTGCCGGGGCCTCCGCCGCGCCGCGAGGGATACGCCCGGCGCGACGCCGGCCCTATGACGATCCCATGACGTTTGGATGACAAGCGCCGGCCGGTTGCGACGTTCCGCGCCCCTCGCGCGTTGGAAGTGCGAGCTACCGCAGGCCCTTTATCGACAGGACGCGCCGTTGTGCACAACCTCGACACGCTGACCGACGAGCCCCCGGATCCCGGCGCGAGCGGGCAGCCGGGCGGCGCCGGCGACCGGGACGATCCCCGGCGCCGGGAGCTCTTGGCCCTGCACGCCGAGCGGACGGAGCTGGAGCTGCGGCTCGCCCGCGCCGGCCAGCAGCGGGCCTACCTCGCCGACCCGGCCGCGGCCGCCGCGGCCGAGGCCGAGGAGGCCGCCCTGCTGCAGGAACTCGACCGCCTCATGACCCGGATCCGCGCGGCGGAATACCGGAGCCGCCCCGGTGCCCGGACCTGGTGACGGGCCCCGGGCCGGAACGGGATTCGCCACCGGCCCGGGAACCTGGGCCGTACGACGCCGTTGCCCCCGGACCCGGGCAGCCGGGGCGTGGCCGCGAATGCGGCCTGTGGCGTGATCAGGAGTGACGGCGATGGGTTGCGGCGAGGTGCGGAGCGAGGGCGCGGTGCGAGACCGGACGCGGCGCTGCTGAGCCGCCCGCCCGCGGCGATGCGCGCGTCGACAGGCGCGCCGCGCGCCCCACTTCCCCGCGCATGGAAGCTCCGGCGCGGGACAGCGCGAGCGGCCCCCGAAGGTTCCCGGTCTCCGACGATCTCGGGATCGCGACCGAGCCGCCGCACCGCCCTCCCCGCTCCCGAACGTGAGAGTCGCATGGCGTCCACCGACAATCCTAACCTCGCCGCTCCCTCCAAGCCCGGCCTGCCCCCGACCGTCCAGGTCCATCTCGGCCGCCAGCTCCGCGCCGCCTACGCCCCCCTCGAGACCGCCGCGACCCCGGAGATCTTCCTCGCGCTGATCGAGAAGCTCGAGGCGGCGCTCGCCGCGCAAGGCAAGGCGGTGGAGCCCGAGTTCCGCGAAGGCATGCTGGCGGCCCTCTCCTCGCTGCGCGCCTTCGCGCTCTCGCTCACCAACAACGCCGCCCGGGCCGACGACCTCGTTCAGGACACGATCCTGCGCGCCTGGCAGAACCAGCACCGCTTCCAGCCCGGCACCAACCTGAACGCATGGCTGTTCACCATCCTGCGCAACGCGTTCTACTCCGAGCAGCGCAAGCGGATGCGCGAGGTGCAGGACGAGGACGGCTCCTACGCCGCGCGCCTGTTCACCGCTCCCGACCAGGGCCACCGCCTCGACGTGCAGGACCTGCGCGCCGGCCTCGCCAAGCTGCCGCCCGACCAGCGCGAGGCGCTGATCCTGGTCGGCGCCGAGGGCCTGTCCTACGAGGAGGTCGCAGGCATCTGCGGCGTGGCGATCGGCACGATCAAGAGCCGGGTCAACCGCGCCCGCAACCGCCTCGCCGAGCTCCTCGGCTACAGCGACGACGACCTCTCCGGTGACCGCATGATGCAGTCCGCCATGGGCGAGGGCGTCTGACGCGTCGGCATGCGATCGCCCGGTGTCCGTGGTTGTCGCCCGCCCTGCGTGGATCGCCGGCAGGAACCACGGAAACGGGGCCCTTCGAGAAGCCGCGTCACGCCTCGATCATGCCCGTCGCCGCCGGCCCCGCCAGCAGCCGGTCGCTCTCGTCCTTGAGCGCCACGCCGGTCAGGCGCCGGGTCAGCGCCTGGTCGATCAGCCAGTGCAGCTTGAACGCCGCCAGGTCCGGCGTCAGCCCGGCCGCGCGCACGTTCGACAGGCAGTTGCGCTCGGCGTCCGTGCGTCCGGGGCGCGGATCGAAGGTGAGGTAGACGCCCAGGCTGTCGGGCGAGGACAGGCCGGGCCGCTCGCCGATCAGCACCGCGACGGCGCGGGCCCGCAGCAATGCCCCGACCGCGTCGCCGAGCGCCACCCGGGCTTGGGTCGCCACCACAACCGGGGCGAGGCGCCAGCCGGACCCGGTGAGCGCCGGCTTGAGGGCAGAGAGGAGCGGCACCGCGCCCTCGTGCACCGCCCGGGCCGAGAGCCCGTCCGCCACCACCAGGGCGAGGTCGACCGGCTCGCCGGCGGCCTGCGTCAGCGCCGCTGTCGAGGCCTCGTCGAGCCGCCGGCCGAAATCGGGCCGGCGCAGGTAGGTCGTCCGGTCGGGCGCCGCCGAGGCCGCCGTCAGGGTCCCGAAGCCCAGGGCCGCGATGCCGGCCCGCACCGCCTCGACGCCGAGGGGCAGGTGGACCGCGTCGCGGGCCTGGGCATGGGCGAGGCCGAAGCGCAGCACCTCCCGGGTCGGCAGGCCGGCGCCGGCCCGGCCGAGGGCGATGCGGGCCGGCGTCAGGGCGGCGAGGCGCCGCCAGCCATCCTCCGGGCTCACGCGGCGAGGCCTGGGCTGGCGGCCAGCAGCGGTGCCCCGCCCCCGGGCAGGAGCGCGCCGCCCGCATCGGTGAGGCCGATCCGGGCGAGCCACTCGGCGAATTCCGGCGCCCGCTTGAGGCCCATCACCTCCCGCAGGTAGAGCTGGTCGTGGAAGGACGTCGACTGGTAGTTCAGCATCACGTCGTCGGCCCCCGGCACGCCCATGATGTAGGTCACGCCGGCCGCGCCCAGCAGCGTCAGCAGGGTGTCCATGTCGTCCTGGTCGGCCTCGGCGTGGTTGGTGTAGCAGACGTCGACGCCGAGCGGCACGCCCATCAGCTTGCCGCAGAAATGGTCCTCGAGCCCGGCCCGGATGATCTCCTTGCCGTCGTAGAGGTATTCCGGGCCGATGAAGCCCACCACCGTGTTGACGAGGAGCGGCCGGAACGCACGGGCGACCGCGTAGGCCCGGGCCTCCAGGGTCTGCTGGTCGATCCCGTGATGGGCGTCGGCCGAGAGCGCCGAGCCCTGGCCAGTCTCGAAATACATCACGTTGTCGCCTAAAGTCCCGCGCCTGAGGGCGAGCGCCGCCTCCTGCGCCTCCTTGAGCACCGAGAGCGTGACGCCGAACGAGGCGTTGGCGGCCTGCGTGCCGGCGATCGACTGAAACACCAGGTCGACCGGCACGCCGCGGTTCATCGCCTCCAGCGTCGTGGTGACGTGGGTGAGCACGCAGCCCTGCGTCGGGATCGCGAAGCGGTCGATCAGCTCGGCGAGCAGGTGCAGCAGGCCGGTGAGGCCCTGGACCGAATCCGAGGCCGGGTTGATGCCGATGCAGGCATCGCCGCAGCCGTAAGACAAGCCGTCGAGGATCGCCGCGGTGATGCCGGCGGGGTCGTCGCTCGGGTGGTTGGGCTGGAGCCGGACCGCGAGCGTGCCGGGCAGCCCGATCGTGTTGCGCAGGCGCGTGACCACCCGCGCCTTGCGGGCGACCAGGATCAGGTCCTGGTTGCGCATGATCTTCGAGACCGCGGCGGCGATCTCCGGCGTCACCCCGGGGGCGATCCGGCTCAGCGTCTCGGTCGAGGCGGTGAGCAGGAACTCGCGGAAGTCGCCGACCGTCAGGTGGGCGATCCGCGCGAAGGCCGCGGCATCGTGGCCGTCGAGGATCAGCCGGGTGACGTCGTCGGCCTCGTAGGGGATCAGCGGCCGGGCCAGGATCTCAGGCAGCGGCACCGCGGCGAGGCACCAGCGCGCCGCCACGCATTCCTCGGCGCTCCCTGCTGCGAGACCGGCGAGCCGGTCGCCGGACCGGGGCGGGCTCGCCTTCGCCATCAGCTCGGCAAGGTCGGAGAAGACGAAGGTCCGGGGTCCGACGACGTGGCGATAGCTCATCGGCGATAGCTCCTGCGGGGCCTCCGGGGTGAACCCTAGCGCAGGCCATCCGCCGCGTCAGGCCCCGCCTCGGCGGTCGAGATCGCCGCGACCGTGCGCTCCCCGGTCTCCGGCGCGCCGTCGACCCGGTCGATGCGGATCTCCATGCCGGTGGGTCTCATCTCGCCGAACGGCGTCGCGAAGGCGATCTCGGCCGCGTCGCGCCCGACGCCGATCCGCACCAGCCCGTCGAGGTTGGCCTGCCGCGTGGCGTCGAACAGCCACCAGCGCCCGTCGAGATAGGCCTCGAACACCGCGTGGAAGTCGCACGGCACCAGCCCGTAGGCGTAGCAGCTGACGAAGCGGGCCGGGATGCCGAGCGCGCGGCAGAAGGCGGCGCCGAGATGCGCGAAATCGCGGCACACCCCTGCCCGCTTCAGGAGCGTCTCGTCGGCGGTGGTCTCCTCGTCGCTGGCGCCGCGCACATAGGCGATGTGGTCGTGGATCCAGTTGCAGATCCGGCTCACCCGCTCGAAGCCCGGGGCTGCGTCGCCGAACTCGGCCTGCGCGAAGGGAGTGAGGCGGTCGGAGGAGACGAAGCGGCTCGGCAGCAGATAGGGCAGGATGTCGAGCGGCAGGTCCTTGACCGGTGTCTCGCCGATGCCGGCCGGGTCGGCCCGGTGGGGATCGAGCGTCACGCGCGCCTCGTAGTCGAGGCTGAAGGCGCCGGGCGGGACCGTGACGGCGGCGTAGCGGTTGCCGGTGACCGGGGCGACGAGCCGGCGCACGGGCAGGTCGGGCGTCACCCGGAAGGTCTCCTGCAAGTCCCGATGCCGCTCCAGCCGCGCGACTTCGAGGTTGAAGATGAACACCGTCTCGGTCTCGACCGCATAGGCCAGACGGCAACCCACGGTATAGCGCACGGCTTGAGACCCTCCCGGCGAGCAGGCTAGGGTCAGGCAAGAGCCGCGCCGATTCGCTCCGCGGTCGGGGCTGCGCCGGAGCGGCCCGGTCTTTGCGTGGCTTTGGTTAGCCTGCGTTAAGGCCGCGGGCCGTGGGGCCCGGCAAGACCGGGGCGAGCCAGGAGGACAAGTCGTGCACCGCTACTTCTTCGACCTCGATGCCGGAACCTGGGATGCCCGCGACACGATCGGGGTGGTGCTCGCCGATCCCGGCGCCGCCCGCGCCGAGGCCATGCAGGCCCTGCGCTCCTGCGCCCGCGACCTCGCCCGGGCCGCCGGCGCGGTCCTCGCCATGAACGTCCGCGACGAGACCGGGCAGACGGTGTTCCGGGTGTCGCTGGCGGCGATGTAATCGCTTCAAAAAACTTCGGTTTCACGATGGAGCCGCCCCGGTACCTACCCCGGAGCGGCATTGTTGAGTGTCAGATCATCGGCTTGCCGCCGGTCACCGCCACCGTGGCGCCCGAGACGTAGCTCGCCTCCTCGCTCGCCAGCATCACGTAGACGGGCGCGAGCTCGACCGGCTGGCCGGGGCGCTTCATCGGGACCTGGGAGCCGAACTGGCGCACCTTCTCCTCGGGCATCGTCGAGGGGATCAGCGGGGTCCAGACCGGGCCGGGGGCGACGCAGTTCACCCGGATCTCCTTCTCGGCGAGGAGCTGCGCCAAGCCGCCGGTGAAGTTCTGGATCGCCCCCTTGGTGGTGGCGTAGGCGAGCAGCTGCGGGCTCGGCGTATCGGCGTTGATCGACGTGGTGTTGATGATCGCGCTGCCCGGCCGCATGTGCGGCACCGCCGCCTTTGTCAGGTAGAACATGGCGTGGATGTTGGTGCGGAACGTGACGTCCCACTCCTCGTCGCTGATCTCCTCGATCGACGACACGGTGGCCTGATGGGCGGCGTTGTTGACGAGCACGTCGACGCGCCCGAAGGCCGCCACCGCCTTCTCGACGATGGCGCGGCAATGGGCCGGGTCCTTGATGTCGCCCGGCACCAGCACCGCCTTGCGGCCGGCGGACTCGATGAGCTTCGCGGTCTCGCGGGCATCGTCGTGCTCGTCGTAATAGGCGATCAGCACGTCGGCGCCCTCGCGGGCGAAGGCGAGGGCCACCGCCTTGCCGATGCCGCTGTCGCCTCCGGTGATGATCGCCTTGCGGTCGGACAGGCGCCCCGAGCCCTTGTAGCGGGTCTCGCCGTAATCGGGCCGCGGGTCCATCTCGGCGTCGCGGCCCGGCATCGGGATCGGCTTCTGGCGCGCGAAGGGCGGCTTCGGGAAGTCGGTCATCGTCGAGGATCCTTGCGGAAGGTCAGAAGCGGCTGCCGCCGAAGGGGCGGCAGCGCCCGTCGGCGATCTTGAAGTTCGGGGGATCGCAGGGGACGTGGTCGGCCTCGCACCAGCGCTGGCAGACCTGCGGGCCGGTGCGCGGGACGGGCTCGCCGGCCGCACGTCCGTCGCGCAGGGAGCCGGTCGCCTCCGGATCGAAGAACGGATTGCCCTGGGCCTCGGCGGCGGGCACGGCGAGGAGGAGGGAAACGGGGACGAGCGCCAGCAGGGCGCGGGATGGCAGCACGGACGGTCTCCGGTCGGGTGGGAGGCGCCGCCTAAGGGCGGGCCGCGATGCCGGACCAACTGGCGGGGAGTACCCCTGTTCCGGCGCCGGGCGCGGCCGCCACGCGCGCGAAGCCGGTTGCCCAACGGGCAACCAAGTCGCGCGACCGGCGTTTCCGGTACCCCTAAGGGACAACATTCCCCACCTCGGAGACATCGATGCTGACGCGCTTCCTCGCCACGGTCGGCGCCCTCGCGCTCACCACCGGCCTCGCCCTCGCGCAGACCACCACCCCGACGGCTCCCACCGCGCCGGCTCCGACGGCCCCCGCCCCGACCGCGCCGGCCGCCGGCGACATGAAGGAGTTCCAGGCCGCCAAGCTGACCAAGATCAGCCTCGCCCAGGCGATCACCACCGCCGAGCAGCAGGGCGCCGGCGGCCGCGCCATCGACGCCGATTTCGAGAAGGCCGACGGCAAGAACCCGACCCACTGGGCGATCAAGGTCGTCTATCCGGACGGCAAGCTGGTCGAGCACGGCATCAACGCCGATACCGGCGCGCTCTACAAGAGCGAGAACCAGCCGATCGAGCGCTACTTCACCCGCCTGAAGGTCAGCGACTTCCAGAACGCCAAGACCTCGCTGAAGGACGCGCTCACGATCGCCGAGCAGCGCGCCGGCGGCGGCAAGGCCTACGAGGCCGAGGTCGAGCGCGAGGGCTCGGCGGTCGCCTACGAGATCAAGGTGGCGCTGGCGGACAAGGAACAGGAAGTGAAGGTCGGGCCCGACGGCCAGGTGATGAAGGACTGAGGCTTCAACCGATCGATCTCCCTCTCCCGCACGGGAGGGGGAGGCAAGGATCCTCGCCGATCAATCGCTTCCCTCGCCGTCAGGCTCACCGCGTCACGGGGGCCGCGCAGAGCGGAAACCGGACGACGATGGCGGGTGCGAAACCTGATCCCCTGCCTTCAGATCGGCTCGCGAACCACCCCGCCGACCACACCCCCGCTCGCCTCGGCCAGGGCGCCCTCGCGCAGTTCCAGGCCCAGGAACCGCGCCGGATCGACCGGGCCCGGCAGGCTGAGCTTGCGCGGCGGCAGGACCCGGAAGCCGAAGCGGGCGTAGTACGGCGCGTCGCCGACCAGGATGACGAGGCCGTGGCCGCCGGCCCTGGCGGCGTCGAGGGAGGCGCGCATCAGGGCGCCGCCGATGCCGCGGCTGCCGAAGGCCGGGTCGACCGTCAGCGGCCCCAGCACCAGGAGCGGGCTCGCCCCGGCCCGGGCCGGCGAGACCCGCACCGAGCCGACCAGCAGCGTGCCGACCAGCGCCGTGAACGAGAGATCGGGCATATGCGGCACGCCCTCCCGCAACCGGAAGGCGGTGCGGGCGTAGCGGCCGGGGCCGAAGGCGCGCTCGTGCAGGCGCTCGATGGCGTCGGCCTCGCGCGGGGTCTCGGGCCGGATGACGAGGGGAAGCGTGGTCACGGGCACACTCGGGGCAGGCGTCGGAAAGATGAGGGCGGATCGATCAGCCGATCCGTCGTCGCGCCTCTGCCCTCGGGGCCATCGGTCATGCTCCTGGCGGGCGCGATGCCCGCGTCCTGGCGGGCATGCCGCCCGCGGTGGGCGCCATAACAGTGCTTGGCCGTGAGTGCAAACCGCGATGGCACGCCGCTCGCATCGTGCCGGCAAGCTGGCGCTTGCGTGAGGGCACCCCTTGCGGGTTAGCTGAGCGCGACACGGCCGAGACCGGCCCCGGGGACAACGCCGCAATGACGATCAGGTCTGCTCTCGCCCTCCTCCTCTCCCTCGCCCTCGGCCCCGTCGCGGCGGCCCGGGCCGACGACGCGGTGCCGGCGACGGTGAGGATCGCCACCGAGGGCGCCTACGCGCCCTACAACTTCACCAAGCCCGACGGCAGCCTCGACGGCTACGAGATCGAGCTCGGCCGCGAGATCTGCTCCCGCGCCAAGCTCAAGTGCGAGTTCGTCGCCCAGGACTGGGACGGCGTGGTGCCGGGCCTCAACGCCAAGAAGTTCGACGCCATCATGTCGGGCATGACCATCACCGACGCGCGCCTGAAGGTGGTGGATTTCAGCAAGCCCTATAGCGGCGATTCCTCGGGCTTCGCGGTCGACCGCAACGGGCCGCTCGCCAAGCTCCCCTTGGGCGGCGAGAAGTTCAGCCTGATGGACGAGGCCGGGGCCCAGAAGGCGCTCGACACGATCAAGCCGCTCCTCAAGGGCAAGACCGTCGGCGTCCAGGTCTCGACCATCCACGCGGCCTTCATGGACAAGTACCTCAAGGGCACCGTCGAGGTGCGCGAGTACAAGACCACCGAGCAGCACGACCTCGACCTCTCGGCCGGGCGCATCGACGCGATCTTCGCCAACGACGCGCCCCTGCGGGCGACCGCCGAGAAGCCGGAATTCGCCGGGACGGTGATGCTGGCGGGGCCCCGATTCCGCGGCGGCATCCTCGGCCGCGGCGTCGCGATCGGCCTGCGCAAGGGCGAGGCGGCCCTGAAGGCCCGCCTCGACCAGGGCATCGACGCGGTGGTCGCCGATGGCACCCTGAAGGCGCTCTCGCTCAAGTGGTTCAAGGCCGACCTGACCCCGCAGGGCTGACGGACGGACACGGCGAATGACCAAACGATGAGAGACGCGTGAGCGCCTTCACCCTTCTCGGCTTCGGGCCCGGCGGCTGGGGCGGGGCGCTGCTGCTCGCCGCCCTCACCACCCTGGCCTTGTCGCTCTGCGGCTTCTTGGTCGGGGCGGTGCTCGGCGGCCTCGCGGCGGCCGCCAAGCTGTCGGGGGCCGCCCCCTTGCGGCTCGCGGCCGACGGCTACACCACGCTCCTGCGCGGCGTGCCGGACCTTCTCGTCATCTACCTCCTGTATTTCGGCGGCAGCGCGGCCCTGGGCCAGGTCGCCGGCCTGTTCGGGGCGACGGGCTTCATCGGCGTGCCGGCCTTCGGGGTCGGCGTCGCGGCGCTCGGGATCATCTCGGGCGCCTACCAGGCCGAGGTCTTTCGCGGCGCGTACCTCGCCCTCGACCGCGGGCAGGTCGAGGCGGCGCGCGCGGTGGGCATGCATCGCGGGCTGATCCTGCGCCGGGTGGTGGCCCCGCTCGTCGCCCGCACCGCGCTTCCCGGCCTCGGCAACGTCTGGCAGATCCTGCTCAAGGATTCCGCGCTCGTCTCGGTCACCGGTCTCGTCGAGCTGCTGCGCCAGGCCCAGGTCGGAGCCGGGTCGACGCGCCAGCCCTTCACCTTCTACCTCGCGGCCGCCGCCCTGTACCTCGCCATCACCTCGCTCTCGACCTGGGGCTTTTCCCGCGCCGAGGCCCATGCCCGCCGGGGCGCGCCGTGACCGAGGGGCGGCGATGATCGACCTCGACTTCCTCGCCACCACCGTGCGGGCGCTGCTCGGCGGCCTGCCGCTGACGCTGAGCCTCACCGCCGGCTCGGTCGCCCTCGGGGGCGTGCTGGCGGCCCTGGCGGCCTGGGGCCGCCTCTCCGGCCTCGCCCCGTCGGACTGGCTCGCCCGCCTCTACATCTTCGTCTTTCGCGGCACGCCGCTCCTGGTACAGATCTTCCTGATCTATTACGGCCTCGGCCAGTTCCGGCCGGCCCTGCAGGCCTGGGGCCTGTGGAGCTTCTTCCGCGAGCCGTACTGGTGCGCGCTGCTGGCGCTTGCCCTCAACACCGGCGCCTACACGGCGGAGATCTTTCGCGGGGCGGTCCTGTCGGTGCCGCACGGGGCGCTGGTGGCCGGGCGCGCCTGCGGCATGCCGCGGCTCCTGCTGTTTCGCCGCGTCACCCTGCCGCTCGCCGCTCGCCAGGCGCTGCCGGCCTACGGCAACGAGGTGATCTCGGTCGTCAAGGCGACCTCGCTCGCCTCCACCATCACCCTGATGGAAGTCACCGGCATCGCCCAGAAGCTGATCGCCCAGAGCTTCCGGGCGCTGGAGGTCTTCGTCTGCGCCGGGGCGTTCTACCTCGCCCTCACCTTCGTGATCATCGGCGCCCTGCGGGCCGTCGAGGCCTGGCTCTCCCCCGACCTGCGCCCGCGCCCGGTGGCCCGCCCCGCCTGAACGACCGGACCTCCCATGCTCGCCCCCTCACCCACCCGCCCCGAGGCCGTCGCGGTCCGCGACCTGCACAAGCATTTCGGCCGCCTGGAGGTGCTGCGCGGCATCTCGCTCTCGGCCCGCGAGGGCGAGGTCGTGGCGATCCTCGGCTCGTCCGGCTCCGGCAAGTCGACGCTGCTCCGCTGCATCAACCTTCTGGAGGTGCCGGAGGGCGGCGAGGTCGTGGTCGGCGACGAGGCGGTGGCCTGGCGCGCCCGGCGCGGCGGCCGGGTGCCGGCCGACCGCGCCCAGGTCGACCGCATCCGCTCCCGGGTCGGCATGGTCTTCCAGAGCTTCAACCTCTGGTCCCACCGCACGGTGCTGGAGAACGTGATCGAGGCGCCCGTCCATGTGCAGGGCCGGAAAAAGGCGGAGTGCGTCGCCGAGGCCGAGGCGCTGCTGGCCAAGGTCGGCATCGCCGACAAGCGCGACCATTACCCGGCCCACCTCTCCGGCGGCCAGCAGCAGCGCGCCGCCATCGCCCGGGCGCTCGCCATGCACCCGCGGGTGCTGCTCTTCGACGAGCCGACCTCCGCCCTCGACCCCGAGCGCGTCGCCGAGGTGCTGCGGGTGATGCGGGCCCTGGCGGAGGAGGGCCGCACCATGCTGGTCGTCACCCACGAGATGGCCTTCGCCCGCGACGTCGCCCACCGGGTGGTCTTTCTGCACGAGGGCCGAATCGAGGAGGACGGGCCGTCCGAGCAGGTGTTCTCCGCGCCGCGGTCGGAGCGGTTCCGGCAGTTTTTGGCGCGGGGGGAGTGAGGCGGAGCGTTCCGAATCGCGTCAGGCGCACATGCCGAGGATCTCCGGCACGACCTGCGGGCGCTTCTCGACCAGGGCCAGGACCACCCGTGCGGGTCCCTCCGGCCGGCGCCGCCTCTGCCCCCAGTTGCGCAAGGTATGGAACGAGACGCCGATCGTCTCGGTGAAGGTTGACTGCTCTAGACCCGTCCGGGTTCTGATCTCGGCCACGTCCAGGTCGTCCGGCGCGTGGACGACGGTCCCGGTGGGCGGGTTGCCTTCCATGGTGGCCAATGCGCTCTTGGCTCCGCTCATGATGCGCGTGAAGCTGTCAGTCATTGGAAGCGCCCTGTTCCGGCAACTCGCCCGACATCATGGCCGCTTGCGACGGCGGGCTGCACCTGATGGGGTGAGGCGGCATCTGCTGCTCTAAATCAAGAAGCTCAGGGCGCTCGCCATCGGCAACGCCGCGATCAGGGATCACCGTCGCTCAGCCACCCTCGCGTTGTCCGGCCCCCTCAGGGCTTGGGCGCGCCGTGCCGACGGTCGAAATCGCGGGACGAAAAATAGGCATAGCCCAGGCTCGCGCCGATGACGGTGCCAACCACCGCGAGGAGTAGGGTCGTCGCAGCCATCCTCATCCCTCGCTTTTCATGAAGCGCAAGGCGACATGCCCTGCACATGGTAATGCCAATCCCGCCAACACCCAACGCAGGTCGACCTGATCTGGTGACGCGTGATTACAGATGTAAGGCACGATGAACGCCGCACCGAGGACCGCGGCCCCGAGCGTGTTGCAGAAGCTGCCGATCAGCTTCAGGTGCTCATTGAGCTTCTTGGCGTCGAGCTTCCGGAACGCCTCATCGGTGATGATGCGCTGGCGGCGACGTGACAGTCGCGCATCCACGAAGCGAATGCAGGCGACACCATAGAAGCCGAACAGGAAACACAGCAAACCGAAGAGATATTGTCTCGCCGCCTCAGGGATGAAGTCCGGAAACAGCAAAAGCATGAACGTTGGCCGATGCCCGCTTTTCACAAGATCAGGATGGGTATATCGTTTTCGCTGGGTTTTTCATTCGGTGAAATTGACATGCTCTGAAAATTGCCCAGAGCCTGTTTGACTGCGGAGAGCGGGGTCGCATGGGCCCGATCTATCCCATCCACAGCCTCATCCTGAGGTGCGACTGCAAGGAGCCTCGAAGGAGGGCTCCAGAAGCCACTGCGATCCCTGGAGCCCTCCTTCGAGGTCAGTCGATCTTCAATCGACTGACACCTCAGGATGAGGCGGAGGGCGGGATAGGTTTGCCAGACATGTCAAACAGCCTCTCAGTCATATTACGCAAGGTAACTTATAAATTCAAGCCATTTCGCAACAACGGCGGCCATGATCCCCATCGAAGGCAAACGTGTGTAGAAGAGCGACCCCGCGAAGCATGAGGGCTGCATCCGCGGAGGCATCTCTGGGGGCAGTAAAAGGTTTCGACTGAGGAGAGATCCTGAGAGGGATGGAACTCTCGTGATGCTATCCGTCCGCCCAATTACAGGCGCCCCTCGCCGTCAGGCTTCTCCTCACCCCCGCGTCATCACCACATTCAGCTGCGGCTTCTGGTTGATGGTCTGGAACACCACGCAGTACCGTTCCGTCAGCTTCAGCAGCTGGTCCAGCTTCTCCTGCGGTGCATCAGAATCCACCTCGAAGCTGAGGCGGATCGACCGGAAGCCCACCGGCGCGCCCTTGTCGACGCCGAGGGTCCCGCGGAAATCGAGGTCGCCCTCGGCCTTGACGAGCCCCTTGCGGAGCGGGATCTCGAGGGCGGTCGCCACCGCCTTCAGGGTCACGCCCGCGCAGGCGACCAGTGCCTCGAGCAGCATGTCGCCGGAGCAGAGTTCGGCGCCGGATCCCCCGCTCGCCGGATGGAGGCCGGCCACCGCCAGCGCCCGGCCGGTCTCGACCTTGCAG
Organism: Methylobacterium nonmethylotrophicum; assembly: GCF_004745635.1. Classification (GTDB taxonomy): domain Bacteria; phylum Pseudomonadota; class Alphaproteobacteria; order Rhizobiales; family Beijerinckiaceae; genus Methylobacterium; species Methylobacterium nonmethylotrophicum. The sequence goes on from NZ_SRLB01000040.1 coordinate 42,318, forward strand.
GCGATGCCGCCGTCGTCGAGCGACCCTTGCGCCTTCAGGGTGATGACCGCCGCGTCCGGGTCGGAGCGGTAGCGGTCCTTGATCGGGGCCTGGAGCGAGCGGAGTTCGGTGGCGTCCATGCGGGTGTCCTCCCTGTTATGGGCGAGCGGCTTAGCATCCCGCGCCGGGCTCCTGCCAGGGCTCATGGTGAAGGGCTCACGGCGACGGTCTCACCACCACAGGGCGGAGGCGTCCGGCTTCGCCCGGTCGGCCTCGCCCTCCGGGCGCAGCGAGCGGTCGAGGCTCGCCAGGATCGTGCGGGCGGCGGCCTCGCTGCCGGGGGACGAGGGCTGGCGCGGGCGGCTCAAAGGCAGCGGGATCGTGTCGTCGATCCGGCCGGGCTTCGGGCGCAGGACCACGGCCCGGTCGGCGAGCGCCACCGCCTCGGCGACGTCGTGGGTGACGAGGAGCACGGTCGGCCGGCTCTCCTCCCAGAGGCTGAGCAGGTGGCGGTGCAGCCCGGCCCGGGTCAGGGCGTCGAGGGCCGAGAACGGCTCGTCGAGGAGCAGAACCTTCGGGGCGGCCACGAAGGCGCGGGCGATCGCCACCCGCTGCTGCTGGCCGCCCGACAGGTCGCGCGGCCAGCGCCCCGCATGCTCGGCGAGGCCGACGCGCTCGAGGGCATGGGCGACCCGGGCCCGGCGCTCGGCGCGCGGCAGGTCGGCGAGGCCGAACGCCACGTTGTCGGCGACGCTGAGCCAGGGCAGGAGCCGCGGCTCCTGGAACACGATGCCGACGCCCGGATGCGGCGCCGTGATGCTCTCGCCGTCGAGGCTGATGCGGCCTTCGCTCGCCCGGTCGAGCCCGGCGATCAGGCGCAGCAACGTGGTCTTGCCGCAGCCCGAGCCGCCGATCAGCGCCACGATCTCGCCGGCCCGGACCTCGAGCGCGATGTCGGCGAGCGCCCGCGTACCGTCGGCATAGGTCTTCGACAGCCGGTCCAGGATCAGCATGGGACGATCAGCATGTCAGAGCGTGTCCCGCGCGGTGTCCTGCCAGCGGGCGAGCGGCTGGGTGAGCCCGACCAGCACCGCGTCGCAGAGCTTGCCGAGGGCCGCGAAGGCCAGGATCGCCGCGACGATCTGGTCCGGCTTGCCGAGCTGCTGGCCGTCGAGGAGAAGGTAGCCGAGGCCCTCGGAGGCGCCGAGCAGCTCGGCCGCCGCCACGAACATGAAGCCGAGGCCCAAGCCCGTCCGCAGGGCGACGAGCGTCGCCGGCAGCACCGCCGGCAGCAGGATGCGCCGCGCGAGTTCCAGGCGCGAGAGCCGGAAGACGCGGCCGACCTCGACGAGCTTGCGGTCGACGCCCGCGATGGCGCCCGCCACCCCGAGATAGACCGGGAAGAACACCCCGACCGCGATGAGGGTGATCTTCGAGGCCTCGAAGATGCCGAACCACAGGATGAACAGCGGCACCCAGGCGATCGACGGGATCGCCCGCAGGGCCTGCAGGCTCGGATCGACGAGGCGGCGCGCCAGCGGCAGGGTGCCGGTGAGCGCCCCGACCAGGATCCCCGCCAGCGCCCCGAAGCCGAAGCCCGCCGCGACCCGGGTGAGGCTGGCCAGAACGTGGGTCCAGAGCTCGCCGCTCGCGGCCAAGCCCCACAGGGTCGCCAGCACCCGGCTCGGCGGCGGCACCAGCCGCCCCTGCGCCAGGCCCGCCCGCACCATGGCCTCCCAGCCGAGGGCCAGCGCCAGCGGCAGGACGAGGCCGGTGAGCGTCCGCCCGCCGGGCAGGCGCCAGGGCCGGCGCGCGGCCCGGGCCGGCGGCGCGGCCGCGAGGGTGAGCGGGGCGGCTTCCATCGCCGGCTAGCGCGAGGCCGGCCCGAAGCGCGGGTCGATCAGCGCCTCGACCGCGGCGCCGACATCGGTGCCGGCCGGGATCACCCCGGCATCGAGCAGCGCGGTGCCGGCATCGAGGATCGTCTCGGCCTGGAGCTTGCCGATCGCCGGCTGCGACAGGTCGGTGCGCTCGAGCTGGCGCGCCACCACCGGCTCGGGCAGCTTCGTCGCCGCGACGAGGATGCGCCGGAGCTCCTGCGGGTCGGAGAGGGCGAGCCGGCGCGCCTCCTCGTAGGCCGCCAGCACCTTGCGGGTCAGGTCCGGGTTCTGCTTGGCGAAGTCCTCGCGGACGTTGAGGACCCCCCAGGTGTTCGCGGCGGCGTCGCGGTGGAAGAGCACGTCGCCGTTCTCGATCTCGGCCGCCGCCATGATCGGGTCGAGGCCGGCCCAGGCATCGACGTCGCCGCGGTCGAGCGCCGTGCGCCCGTCCGGGTGCTGCAGCAGCACGAGCTTCACGTCGCGCTCGGTCAGGCTGGCCCCGCGCAGGGCCCGGATCAGGAAGATGTGCGGGTCGGTGCCGCGGGTGACGGCGACGCGGCGGCCCTTCAGGTCCTTGACGGCGGTGATGCCGGTATTCGGCCGCGTCACCAGGGCGGTCCATTCCGGCCGCGAGAAGGCGTAGATCGCCTTGATCGGGTTGCCGTTGATCCGCGCCAGGAGCGCCGCGGCGCCGGCGGTCGAGCCGATGTCGATCGAGCCGGCATTGAGGAATTCGAGGGCCTTGTTGGAGCCGAGCGACTGGACCCAGCGCACGCTCACGCCGTCGGCGCCGAGCGCCTTCTCGAGCAGGCCCTTCTCCTTGAGGACCAGGCTGACCGGATTGTAGGTCGCCCAGTCGAGGCGCACCTCCTTGGCGGCTTGCGCGAGCGCGGGCGTGCCGAATGCGGCGAGGCCCGCGGCCCCGAGGGCGGCGCCGATCAGCGCGCGGCGATGAATGCGCATCGTCTCTCCCTGGCTGGCCCCCGGCGCCACGGTCGCGGGCGGGGCCGCCGACCTAGCTAGGGCGCGGTGTTCGGTGTGTCAAACGATACGGCCGACGAAGCGGATTAGCCTTTGTATCGAACGTGAGCGCCCGTCCGGGCCTTCCGCAGCGCGGAAGCGTTGGCTTTCCCGGGGCGTGATGCGAAACAGGAGGGACGCGACGGGACTCAAGGCCGTGCGCTCCCCTCGAAGCCTCAAGGCCCGATCCGCCGGCTGCCATGTCCGATCCCTCCTCCGCCATCGACCCGTCCGACACCCAGGCCGCCCTGGGCCAGCTCCTCGCCGGCATCGACCAGTCGCTGAGCGACCCGACGCGCCTGCGCGAGCGGCTGGTGCCCGAATTGCGCCGGATCATCGAGGCCGGCCGCGCCGAGGCCGAGCGCCGCCTGCTCGCGAACCGCGACGGCCATGCCTGCGCCGGGCTGATCTGCGCCCAGATGGATGCGGTGATCCGGGCGATCTACGACGCGGTGGTCAAGCGGCTCTACCGCGCCGACAACCCGACCGCGGCCGAGCAGATCGCCGTGGTGGCGACCGGCGGCTACGGCCGCGGCCTCCTGGCGCCGGGCTCGGACATCGATCTCCTGTTCCTGCTGCCCTACAAGCAGACCGCCTGGAGCGAGAGCGTCGTCGAGGCGATGCTCTACGTGCTGTGGGACCTCAAGCTGAAGGTCGGCCACGCCACCCGCTCGGTCGCCGATTGCCTGCGCGAGGGCCGCGGCGACATGACGATCCGCACCGCGCTCCTCGAGTCGCGCTTCCTGTTCGGCGACCGGGCCCTGTTCGACGAGCTCGAGACCCGCTTCGACCGCGAGGTGGTGCAGGGCACGGCGGCCGAGTTCGTCGAGGCCAAGCTCAAGGAGCGCGACGCCCGCGTCCAGAAGAGCGGCGCCTCGCGCTACCTCGTCGAGCCGAACGTCAAGGACGGCAAGGGGGGCTTGCGCGACCTCAACACCCTGTTCTGGATCGCCAAGTACACCTTCCGGGTGAAGGAGGCGGAGGACCTGGTCGAGGCCGGCCTGTTCACCGCGGAAGAGTTCCGGCTGTTCGAGCGCTGCGACGAGTTCCTGTGGCGGGTGCGCTGCCACATGCACTTCGCCACCGGCCGGGCCGAGGAGCGGCTGTCCTTCGGGCTGCAGCCGCGGATCGCCGAGCGCCTGGGCTACGGCGCCCGCGGCGGCCTCGCGGCGGTCGAGCGGTTCATGAAGTCGTACTTCCTGATCGCCAAGGATGTCGGCGACCTCACCGCCATCGTCTGCGCCGAGATGGAGGCGCGCCACGCCAAGCGCCCGCCGGTCCTCGACCGCTGGCTGCGCCGCTTCAAGCAGCATTTCCGCGCCCCCGACCTCGAGGCGGACGACTTCCGCATCCATACCGGCCGGCTCGACATGCGCGACGACGCCGCCTTCGAGCGCGACCCGGTCAACCTGATCCGCCTGTTCTGGCTCTCCGACCGGCACGACCTCGCGATCCACCCCGATGCCAGCCGGCTCGCGACGCGGTCCTTGAGCCTGATCGGCCCGATGGTGCGGGTCGACCCGGAAGCCAACCGCCTGTTCGTGGAGCTCCTGACCTCGCAGAACGCGCCCGAGACGGTCCTGCGGCACATGAACGAGACGGGGGTGCTCGGGCGCTTCGTGCCGGATTTCGGCCGCATCGTCGCGATGATGCAGTTCAACATGTACCACCACTTCACGGTGGACGAGCACCTGATCCGCTCGCTCGGCGTGCTCGCCAAGATCGAGGCCGGGGAGCTCGAGGACGAGCATCCCCTGGCCCACCGCATCGTCGGCACGATCCAGAACCGCCGCGCCCTCTACGTGGCGATGTTCCTGCACGACATCGCCAAGGGCCGGAAGGACGACCACTCGATCGCCGGCGCCGCCGTCGCCCGCAAGCTCGGGCCGCGCTTCGGGCTGGATGCCGCCGAGACCAGCACCGTCGCCTGGCTCGTCGAGCACCACCTCCTGATGTCGATGACGGCGCAGAGCCGCGACCTCTCGGACCCAAAGACCATCGAGACCTTCGCGGGCGTGGTGCAGAGCCTGGAGCGGCTGAAGCTCCTCCTGGTTCTGACCATCGCCGACATCAAGGCGGTCGGCCCGGGGGTCTGGACCGCCTGGAAGGCGACGCTGCTGCGCACCCTCTACTACGAGACCGAGATGGTGCTGTCGGGCGGGCGCTCCAAGATCCCGCGCACCGACCGGGTGCGGCTGATCCAGATGCGCCTGCGCGAGCAGCTCGCCGACTGGACGGCCGAGGAGTTCGACGCCTACGCCGCCCGGCACTACCCGCATTACTGGCTCAAGGTCGATGCCGGGCGCCAGCTCAAGAACGCCCGCTTCATCCGCGCGGCGGCCGAGGCCGGGAACACCGTCGTCACCGCCACCGAGACCGACCTGTCGCGCGGCGTGACCGAGCTCTGCGTCTACTCCCCCGACCACCCGCGCCTGCTCGCGATCCTCACCGGCGCCTGCGCGGCGTCCGGCGGCAACATCGTCGACGCGCAGATCTTCACCACCGCCGACGGCTTCGTCCTCGACACCATCACCCTGTCGCGGGCCTTCGAGCGCGACGAGGACGAGCTGCGCCGGGCCGGCCGCATCGCCACCGCGATCGAGCGGGCGCTGAAGGGAGAGATCCGCATCGCCGACCTCGTCGCCGACAGGCACCCGGCCAAGGACCGGCCGCGCACCTTCCAGGTCGCCCCCGACCTGTCGATCGACAATGCCCTCTCGGCCCGCGAGACCGTGCTGGAGATCTCCGGCCTCGACCGGCCGGGCCTGCTGTTCGATCTCACTGCGGCGCTCGGCCGGCTCAACCTCAACATCACCTCGGCCCACGTCGCGACCTTCGGCGAGCGGGCGGTCGACGTGTTCTACGTCACCGACCTCACCGGCACCAAGGTGACCCAGCCCGATCGGCAGGCGACGATCCGCCGGGCCGTGATGGCGGTGTTCGAGGCCGACCTGCCCGGCGGCGGCAAGGGCCGGCGCGGCGGCAAGGACGCGGCCAAGGACGCTGCCAAGGACGCCGCGAAGGCGACCCGCAAGGAGGCCGAGCAGGCCGCTCCCGAGGCGGCGGCCCCGGCCGCCGGCGAAGCTTGATTTCGCCGGCCGACCACCTGATATCGGGGTCATTCCCAGACCATTCTTCGGAAACACGATGACGCCGAACGACACGGAGACTGCCGCGCGGGCTCACGAGGCCGAGGCTGCCGAGGGCGCTCCCGCCTCGGCGCCGGAGGCCGCGCCGACCGCCGACGCGCTCGCCGCGCTCGAGGCCGAGAAGCTCGACCTCAAGGACAAGCTGCTGCGCACGCTCGCCGACATGGAGAACCTGCGCCGCCGCACCGAGCGCGAGGTCGCCGACGCCCGCACCTACGCGGTGACGAACTTCGCCCGCGACATGCTCAACGCCGCCGACAACGTCCGCCGCGCCCTCGAGGCCGTGCCGGCCGACGCCCGGGCGGGCGCCGAGGGCCCGCTCAAGGCCCTGGTCGACGGCATCGAGCTGACCGAGCGCGACCTGCTCAAGACCCTCGAGCGCCACGGCGTGAAGCGCGTCGACCCGCAGGGGCAGCGCTTCGACCCCAACCTGCACCAGGCGATGTTCGAGGTGCCCAACCCCGACGTGGCGACCGGCACGGTCGTGCAGGTGGTGCAGTCGGGCTACGTCATCGGCGAGCGCGTCCTGCGCCCGGCCCTGGTCGGCGTGGCCAGGGGCGGCCCGAAGGCCGAGGCGAAGCCGGCGGAAGGCTGAGACGCGGCACGCGCGCGCGCGACGGGGCCGGCTCGCGGCGATGGCGCGCGGGGGCGGCCCCGGGACGCGACCCCGGTGTCCCTCGGCGCCGAAGTTGCGTAAGGTGGCGTGACAGCCATGTCAGGCGGCCCCGAGATCTCCATGCGCCTTCTCCTCGCCACCGCCCTCCTCGCCCTCACCTCCGGCTTCGCTGGGGCACAGACCGAGGGACTCTCTCCGCCGCTGGGGAGCACGCCCGAGGGCGTCACCGCGCCCGCGGCACCTCCCGGTCCGGCGACCGGCCGGCGCCAGCCGCGCCGGATCGACGGTGCCCCGCCGGCCGCCGCCAGGATGGAGGCGAACCCGGATGCCAAGCGCGACGCGGCCGCGGCAGCGGCCAGCAAGGCCCAGGCCGCGACGGCAGCCCGCGACAAGGCCTGGGACGCCCGCATGAAGCGCACCCTCGGATCGATCTGCCACGGCTGCTGATCGACGAAGGCCCGCCGATGATCCGCTTCGAGGGTGCCGGCAAGACCTATCCGGGCCAGGCGAGGCCGGCGCTCGACGCCTTCGACCTCGCGGTCGAGACCGGCACCACCTGCGTGCTGATCGGACCGTCGGGCTGCGGCAAGTCGACGGCGTTGCAGATGGTCAACCGCCTGGTGACGCCGGATGCCGGCCGGGTGCGGGTCGAGGGCCGGGACGTCGCCGGCCTCGACCCGATCGCCTTGCGCCGCCGCATCGGCTACGTCCTCCAGGGCGTCGGATTGTTTCCGCACCGGACGGTCGCCCAGAACGTCGCGACCGTGCCGGGCCTCCTCGGCTGGCCCCGGCGGCGGATCGCCGAGCGGGTCGACGCGATGCTCGACCTCGTCGGCCTCGCGCCAGGGGAGTACCGCGACCGGCGCCCGGACGCGCTCTCGGGCGGACAGCGCCAGCGCGTCGGCGTCGCCCGGGCGCTCGCCGCCGATCCGCCGGTGCTGCTGATGGACGAGCCGTTCGGCGCCGTCGACCCGGTGGCGCGGGCGCGCCTCCAGGACGAGGTGCGGGAGATCCTGTCGCGGCTCGCCAAGACCGTGCTGATGGTCACGCACGACATCGACGAGGCGGTGCGGATGGGCGACACCGTGGCGCTGATGCGCGAGGGCCGCCTCGTCCAGGTTGCCGCACCGGCGACGCTTCTCGCCGCTCCGGTCGACGCCTTCGTGGCGGAGTTCGTCGGGAGCGACCGGCTGCTGCGCCGCCTCGCCCTGCTGCCGGCCCGGCATTACGCCGAGCCGGTGCCGGCCCGGCATGACGCCGAACCGGTGCCGGCTCGGGATCGGTCCGAGACGAGCCCGGCCGGCGCCGCGCCGGTCCTCGCCCCGGATGCCTCCCTCAAGGAGGCTCTGTCGCTGATGCTCGCGAGCGGGCGCGAGCGGGTTGATCTCGGCGACGGGACCGGCCAGGTGACGCTCGCGGCCCTGCGCGCCGCCGCCGGCGCGAGCGCCGGCACGAAACGCCCCTCGCCTGAAACGCCCCCGTCCTGAAACTTTATCTGCGCCGCCCGATGGTGTAGGCGCGGCGATCCGTTCCGCCCGTCCGCGGCGCCGCGCCCTGTTCGGGGACGCGCCGCCCTCAAGGCCCGCTCCCCAAGGTCGCCCCCGATGACCACCCGCCTCGCCGACACCTTCGCCCGCTGCCGCGCGGAGAACCGTGCCGCCCTCGTCACCTACGTGATGGCGGGCGATCCCGACCCCGAGACCTCGCTCCAGGTGCTGCGTGCCCTGCCGGAGGCCGGGGCCGACATCATCGAGTTCGGCCTGCCCTTCACCGACCCGATGGCGGACGGCCCGGCGATCCAGGCGGCGGGACTCAGGGCGCTCAAGGGCGGCCAGACCCTGGAGCGCACCCTGGAGCTGGTGCGCCGCTTCCGGGCCGAGAATGCCGGCACGCCGGTGATCCTGATGGGCTACTACAACCCGATCTACATCTATGGCGTCGCCCGCTTCATCGACGACGCGAAGGCCGCCGGCATCGACGGGCTGATCGTGGTCGACCTTCCGCCCGAGGAGGACGACGAGCTCTGCCTGCCGACGATCCAGGCCGGCCTCGCCTTCATCCGGCTCGCGACCCCGACCACCGACGAGGCGCGCCTGCCGGCGGTCCTCGCGAACACCGCGGGCTTCGTCTACTACGTGTCGATCACCGGCATCACCGGCACCGCGACGCCGGATTTCGGCGTCGTGGCCGACGCGGTCGCCCGCATCCGTCGCCACACCGACCTGCCGGTGGTGGTCGGGTTCGGCGTCAAGACCGGCGAGCATGCCGCCGCCATCGCCCGCTCCGCCGACGGCGTGGTGGTGGGCTCGGCCATCGTCGACGCGCTCGCCCGCTCCCTCGACGGCGAGGGCCGGGCCGGTGCCGCCTCGGTCGAGGCGGTGACGACCCTCGTGCGGGACCTCGCGGCCGGCGTGCGCACCCGCGCCGGCCGGGCGGGCTGACGGCGCAGACCCCATATAGCAGGCAGGACCCGACGGCCGAGGAGCGATCATGGTCGAGGCGATGAACTGGATCTCCGAGGTCGTGCGCCCGAAGATCAAGACGCTGTTCAAGCGCGAGACGCCGGAGAACCTCTGGGTGAAGTGCCCGGAGACCGGCCAGATGGTGTTTCACAAGGAGGTGGAGGCCAACGGCTGGGTGATCCCGGGCTCGGAGCACCACCTGCGCATCACCGCGCAGCAGCGCCTGAAGCTGATGTTCGACGAGGGCAAGTGGCTCGACGTGCCGCTGCCCGAGGTGGCGCCCGACCCGCTGAAGTTCCGCGACGAGAAGCGCTATGCCGACCGGCTCAAGGACGCCCGCACCAAGACCGGGATGACCGACGCGTTCAAGGTCGGGTTCGGGCGCGTCGGCGGCCTGCCGATGACGCTCGCGGTGCAGGATTTCGGCTTCATGGGCGGCTCGCTCGGCATGGCGGCGGGCGAGGCCTTCGTGCGCGGCGCCGAGACGGCGCTCGAGAAGCGCACGCCCTACGTGCTGTTTGCGGCCTCCGGCGGCGCGCGGATGCAGGAGGGCATCCTCTCCCTGATGCAGATGCCCCGCACCACCGTGGCGGTGCGCCGGCTCAACGCGGCCCGCCTGCCCTACGTCGTGGTGCTGACGAACCCGACCACCGGCGGCGTCACCGCCTCCTACGCGATGCTCGGCGACGTGCACCTCGCCGAGCCCGGGGCGCTAATCGGCTTTGCCGGCCCGCGGGTGATCGAGCAGACGATCCGCGAGAAACTGCCCGACGGCTTCCAGCGCGCCGAGTACCTGAAGGAGCACGGCATGGTCGACCAGGTGGTGCACCGGCGCGACCTGAAGGGCACGATCGCCCGCCTGTGCGGCCTGCTGATGCAGGTGCCGGCCGGCGTGGCGGACGCCGCGCAGGCCGGGTCGAAACCCGAGGCGAAGGAGGCCGAGGCCCGGACGGTGCCGGCCTGAGGGCGCGGTCCCGGCCTCCTCACCGCCCTTCGCCGCAGCGCCGTCTCCGCGTCACCGAGGACGAGCCCCGACCGAGCGCCCCGATGGAATCCTCCGACGCCCTGATGGCGCGCTTCCTCGCGCTGCATCCGCGCACCATCGACCTCTCCCTCGGCCGGATCGAGCGCCTTCTCGCGGCGCTCGGCCATCCGGAGCGGCGCCTGCCGCCGGTGATCCATGTCGCGGGCACCAACGGCAAGGGCTCGACCATCGCCACCATGCGGGCGATCCTGGAGGCCGGCGGGCTCTCGGCCCATGTCTACACCTCGCCCCACCTCGTGCGCTTCCACGAGCGCATCCGCATCGGGGCGGTCGGCGGTGGCCGCTTCGTGCCCGAGGACCGGCTGGCCGAGGCCTTCGCCCGCTGCGAGGCGGTGAATGCCGGCGCCCCCATCACGGTGTTCGAGATCACCACCGCCGCGGCCCTGCTGCTGTTCTCCGAGGCGCCCGCCGACGTGCTGCTGCTCGAGGTGGGCCTCGGCGGCCGGGTCGACGCCACCAACGTGATCGACCGGCCGGCCTGCGCCGTGGTGACGCCGATCGGCCGCGACCACGCCGAGTATCTCGGCGACACCGTCGAGGCGGTGGCGGGGGAGAAGGCCGGCATCTTCAAGCGCGGCTGCCCGGCGGTGATCGCCCCGCAGGACTACGCCCAGGCCGACGCGGTCCTGTGCGCCCGGGCCGAGGCCGTCGGGGCCGGACCGATCCTCGTCGGCAACCAGGATTTCTCCGCCCACGAGGAGCGCGGCCGGCTGGTCTACCAGGACGAGGACGGCCTTCTCGACCTGCCGCGGCCGAAGCTCGCCGGACGCCATCAGATCGTCAATGCCGGCACGGCGATCGCGGCCCTGCGCGCGGCGGGCTTCGGCGACATCGGCACCGAGGCCTTCGAGGCGGGGCTGACCAGCATCGCGTGGCCGGGCCGCCTGCAGCGCCTGCGCGACGGCCGGCTTCCCGGCCTCGTCCCGCCGGGCTCGGAATTGTGGCTCGACGGCGGCCACAACATCGACGGCGGGCGGATCCTGGCCGCCGCGATGGCCGACCTGCAGGAACGGGGGGACGCGCCGCTCGTCCTCGTCTCGGGTCTTCTCGGCACCAAGGATGCGGAAGGATTTCTGGCCAACTTCGTCGGCCTCGCCCGTTTCCTGGTCGCGGTGCCTCTCGCAGGCCAGATGGCCGGCCGGCCGGCCGAGGAGGTCGCCGGGATCGCCGGGCGGGTGGGGCTCAACGCCGCGTCGGCGCCGAGCCTCGAGGCGGCCCTGGTCTCGCTGCGCGACCGGGCCTGGGAACGCCCGCCCCGGGTGCTGATCTGCGGGTCGCTCTATCTCGCCGGGGCCGCGCTCACCGCCAACGGAACGCCGCCGACCTGAGGGCCGGCCGTCCTGCGCGCGCTCCGTCGTCCTGCTCCCATCTGACGCAGCCGGTGCCTGTGCGATCCGTTGGATCGTCGGCCGGCACGCTTGACATTTTCGGGCTTCATACCCCGGACCCGTGTCGCCGGCGCACGGTTGTGGCTGATGCGCTACATCCTGGGGGCGTAAAATGGTCTAGCTTACCCTCGATCGGGGAACCTGCTGGGGACCATCATGAAGAAACTTCTGAGTGCTTTCGCTGCCTTCACCGCGCTGACCGCCGCCGCGTCTGCGGCGGACCTGCCGCGCCGCGCCGCTCCGCCGCCGGTCTTCACGCCGGTGCCGGTCTTCACCTGGACGGGCTTCTACGCCGG
>NZ_SRLB01000041.1 GCF_004745635.1 Methylobacterium nonmethylotrophicum
CCGACCTGGCCGGCGATCTCCTGGATCGAGGCCGTCATCTCCTCCGAGCCCGCCGCCACCGTCGCGGCGCGCTGGCGGGCGTCGTCCGCCGAGCGGGTCAGGCCCGCGGCCGAGTTCTGCATCTCCGCGACTGCCGTGCTCATGGCGGCGACGACCCGGGAGACGTCCGAGGACAGGTTGGTATGCGTGGTCACCACCGACCAAGTGAGCATCGGGCCGAGATAGCTGCCGTCCGGGCCCGTGATCGCCGAGACCTGCAGGTCGAGCACCTCCGGCCCGAGACGGATCTGCGCGCGGTGCGGCAGCCGGCTCGCATCGGCGAGCATCCGGCGCTGGTGCGACGGGTTCTTGTGGAAGACGTCGATCGAGGTGCCGACCATCAGCTCCGCCTTGACCGGCAGGTACTGCGCGAGCGGACCGAGGGTGTCCATCGAGGTCGCGTTCATGTAGTCGATGCGGAAGTCGTCGTGCGGGTCGGCGGTCATCACGGCGACCGGCAGGCCCTCGATCATCGTGCTGAGGCGGCTGAACTCTGTCTTCTTCCTCGTGATATCGGTGGCGATCTTCACGACCTTGACGGGCCGGCCGGAGGCATCGAGGACCGGATTGTACGTGGTCTCGAGCCAGATGCGCCTGCCGTTCTTGCCGACGCGCATGCATTCTCCGGCGAAGTGCGCTCCGGTGCGGAGCCTGTCCCAGAAGATCGCGTAGTCCGGCGCAGCGGCCGCGGCTTCGTCGACCAGCATGCGGTGGTGCTGGCCGAGGAGATCCTGGGCATCGTAGCCGATGATATCGAGGAAATTGGCATTGACGCGCAGTATCTTGCCACTCATGTCGAATTCGGCGACTGCCAGCGACTTCTCGATCGCCTGAAGTGTCGCGTTCTCAAGGCTTGGCTTGTTCCTGCGCAGCATTTTCAGAGCCCCTGCTCTCGAAATCCCGTACATCATCGGGCAAATTGATTAAGAGTACGTGAGTCGAGCATGGAGCGATAAATAATCAAATCGCCTGTTCATGAGCTATTTGGGCTCATCGTAGGAGACACCGAATGCCGCATCAGGAAAGCTATCTTATCTGCAATCGCTGATCGGTGGATCATCGTCTCGGATGCTCGCGACGAGCACAGGACGACAGCCAGCCGGCGCTCCTCTTCGGCTTCACGGTCGCCCTGGGGCCGGCATCCCGATCGCCCTCTCGCTCTCGGTCGGGGCGCTCGCCTTCCGGGCGGCCGATGGCGGCATCGACCCGGCGGCCTTCGCTGAGCAGGCCTCCGGCATCGGCGCCCTGCTCCTGCCGGAGGCGCAGGGCTTCGGCATCGCGCCGCTGCATGACGGCATCGTGCTCATCATCGCGACGGGGCTCGGCCCGTTCGCGCCGCCTGCGCGGTGGGCGGCGTCACGCTCGGAGAGGCGGTCCGGCCGACCGGCAAGTCCCTGCTTCTGCTGCGCGTCTGCCTCCTGCTGGTCGCCGTCGTGGCCGGTGCGGCCGGGCCGGCCCATTCTCGACCCGCACGCGCCGCGCACGCCGGTCGAGCGGGGCGTGTCCGGTATCGCCATCGCGGGCCAGACCGCGCGGCTCACCGCCGGCGACACCGTCCCGGTTCCCTCCGGCGCGGCCCACTCCGCCGTCGCGATCGCGGCCGGCGCGCTGAGCGACGTGCTCACGCCGATGCGGGAGGATGTCGTGGCGCAGGCGTGAGGATCATCCCCGGCCGCGTGCGGACGGGGCCGCCCTGATCCCCGGGATCCCTCACAGGAACGGCGCGATGTCCTTCGGGTCCCGCGCCGGCTTCACGTCCCGCCGGTTCCACCAGCCGCCGCCGAGCGCCTGGAACAGGGCCGCGGTGTCGGCGTACTGGTTGGCCTGGGCCTGGGCCTGGGTCACCAGGGCCTGGAGGTAGGCCGATTGCGTGATCAGCAGCGAGGCGCTGCTGACGGCGCCGAGGCCGAACTGCTTGCGCACGAGCTCGACGCTCTGCTGGCTCGCCTTGACGGCGGCGTTGGCGGCGGCGACGGCGCGGCCGTCGGCCTGGAGGGCGCGCAACGCGTCGGCGACGTTCTGGTAGGCGGTGATGACCGTGGCGCGGTACTGGGCCTGGGCCGCCGCCAGGTTCTCCTCCGCCGCCTGCTGGCGCCGGAAGAGCGTGCCGCCGTCGAAGAGCGGCTGGGCGACCGCCCCCGCGATGGTCCAGAGGCTGGCGGCCGGGTTGAGCAGGCCCGCAAAATTGGTGGCGCTCGCGCCGACCGCGCCCGAGATGGTGAATTGCGGCAGGCGGTTGGCCACCGCGACGCCGACCTGGGCGCTCGCCGCGTGCACCGCCGCCTCGGCCGCCTTCACGTCGGGGCGCTGCTCGATCAGCCGCGAGGGCAGGCTCACCGGCAGGGTGCGGGGCAGGTGCAGGGAGGCGAGCGTGAAGGTCTGGCTCACCTCCTCGCTCGGGAAGCGGCCGGCCAGCGCCGTCAGCAGGTTGCGCTGCTGGGAGAGGGCGCGCTGCAGCGGCGGCAGCAATTGCTGCGACTGGGCGAGCAGGGCGGATTGCTGCACCACGTCGGCGCCGGCGACCTGCCCGGCATTGGACTGCTTGGTGATGAGGGTGAGGAGCTCGGTCTGGGCCTGGATGACCTTCTCGGTCGCGGCGATCTGGGCCCGCAGCGCCGCCTCCTGGATCGCCGCCGCCACCACGTTCGCGGTCAGCGTCAGGTACGCGGCCTCGAGCTGCCAGCGCTGCCCCTCCGCCTGCGCCTCCTGCGATTCGAGCGCCCGGCGGGTGCCGCCGAACACGTCCGGCGCGAAGCTCACCGTCACCTGCGGGGTGACGAGGCTGTAGAGCAGCGAGTTGTCGTTGAGGGGCGATTGCAGGTCGCCGCCCGGGGCCTTGTTATAGGAGGACTGGGCGTTGAAGGCGACCTGCGGGAAGAGGGCGCCGCGCTGCGCCTCCGTCGTGGCCCGCGCCGCCCGCAAGCTCGCCTGGGCGGCCTCCAGGGTCGGGTTGCGGGCGAGCGCCTCCGCCACCAGGCTGTCGAGGGCCCGGGAGCGGAACAGCGTCCACCACTCGCCCGGCACGTCGCGGCCCGAGGCGAAGGTCTGGCCGATCGCGCCGTTCCGGCGGTCCTGCTCGGTCACCTCGGGGTTGCGCAGGCCCTCCCTGGTGTAGCGCGCGACCGGCGGCGGCGTGGCGCCCTGGAAGTCGGGCCCGACCATGCAGGCCGAGGCGGACGCCGCCGCAAGAGCCGCCGCCAGGATGCGGGCGGCGGTCCGGGCGGCGGGGGAGGCTTCGGTCCTCGCGGGCGTCGTCACCGGCGCCTTCGCGGCCGGGGCAGCGGCCTGCGGGGCGGCCGGGGGGCGCAGGGTGGCGCGCATGGAGGCGGAAGTCCCTGCTTCGCGACGGACGGGCGTTCGGGCCTCCCTCTCGCTCATTGCGCCGCCTCGGTCTGTCGCGCCGGGGCCACAGGCACCCGGGGACGGTGGCGCGAGAAGGCCGCGATCAGCACCGGCAGCACCACCAGGATCAGGATCGGCGCGAGCAGGATGCCGCCCACCACCACCAGCGCCAGGGGCTTCTGCACCTGCGAGCCGATGCCGGTCGAGACGGCGGCCGGCAGGAGGCCGACGCAGGCCGCGACGCAGGTCATCATCACCGGGCGCATGCGCACGTCGGCGGCATGGTGGATGGCCTGCGCCCGCGCCCAGCCCTCGTCCATCAGCTGGTTGCAGTAGGAGAGCAGGATCACGCCCTCCATGGTCGAGATGCCGAACAGCGCGATGAAGCCGATCGCCGCCGAGACCGAGAAGGCGGTGCCGGTGAGCACGAGCGCGAAGATGCCGCCGATCAGCGCCATCGGGATCACGCTCAGGGTGAGCAAGGTATCGGTGAGCGACGCAAAGTTGACGTAGAGCAGGAGCGCGATCAGCGCGATCGTGAGCGGCACCACGAGCTTGAGGCGCGCGATCGCGCCCTGCAGGTTGGTGAACTCGCCGACCCATTCGAGGTGGTAGCCGGCCGGCAGCTCGACCTGCTCGGCGACGCGCCGCTGCGCCTCGATCACCGCGCCGCCGAGGTCGCGCCCGCGCACGCTGAACTTCACCGGGATGTAGCGCTCCTGGTTCTCGCGGTAGATGAAGGCGGCGCCCGAGACGAGCTGGACCCGGGCGATCTCCGAGAGCGGGACCTGCATCACGCCGTTCGGCGCCGTCACGCCCACCGTGATGTTGCGGATCGTCTCGAGCGAGCGGCGGTATTCCGGCGCCAGCCGCACCCGCATCGGGAAGTGGCGGTCGCTGCCGTACTCGTAGAGGTCGCCCGCGGCCTGGCCGCCGATCGCCGCCGAGATCGTGGTGGCGATGTCGCCGGGCGCCAGCCCGTAGCGGGCGGCCCGCGCCCGGTCGATGTCGATGCGCACCGTCGGCTGGCCGAGCGAGGTGAACACCGCCAGATCGGCCACCCCCGGCACGGTGGCGAGCGCCGCCTTGACGTCGTTGGCGGTGCGGGTGATCTGCTGGAGGTCCGTGCCGTAGATCTTGACCGAGTTCTCGCCCTTCACGCCGGAGGCCGCCTCCTGGACGTTGTCCTGGATGTACTGCGAGAAGTTGAACTCGATGCCGGGCAGCTCCTCGCGCAGCCGCCCCGAGATCTCCTCGATCAGCTTCTCCTTGGTCATGCCGGCGGGCCACTGGTCGGCGGGCTTCAGGGGCGCGAAGATCTCGACGTTGAAGAAGCCGGTGGCGTCGGTGCCGTCGTCCGGCCGGCCCTGATGCGAGACGACCGTGACCACCTCCGGGTAGGAGCCGATCAGCTTGCGCATCCGCTCGACGTAAGGGTTGCCGGCCTCCAGCGAGATCGAGGCCGGCATCGTGCCGCGGATGTAGAGGTTGCCCTCCTCCAGCGTCGGCAGGAACTCGAGGCCGAGCGTGCGCATCGCCACGCCGGTGCAGCCGAGCATCGCGACCGTCATCAGGATGGTCAGCACCCGGTTGTCGAGGGTGAAGCCCTGGAGCGGCCGGAAGAGCGCGCGCAAGGCCTTGACCACGATGGTGTCGCGCTCCTCGACATGGTTCGGCAGGATCAGGGCGGAGAGCGCCGGCGACACCGTGTAGGTGGCGAGCAATCCCCCGATCAGCGCGTAGGCGTAGGTCTTCGCCATCGGCCCGAAGATGTGGCCCTCGACGCCGGTCAGGGTGAAGAGCGGCAGGAAGCCCACGATGATGATCGAGGCGGAGAAGAAGATCGCGCGGTTCACCTCCCGCGCCGCCGCCGCGATCAGCCGGAGCTTGACCGAGGAGCCGCGCTGCGCCGGGCCCTGGTGCTCGGCGAGGTGGCGGAAGATGTTCTCCACCATGATGACGGTCGCATCGACGATGAGGCCGAAATCGATCGCGCCGAGCGACAGGAGGTTCGCCGACTCGCCCCGCGCCACCATGATGGCGATGGCGAAGCCCAGCGCGAACGGGATGGTGGCGGCGACGATGATCGCGCTCTTCAGGCTGCCGAGGAAGAGCCACTGCACCAGGAACACCAGCACCACGCCGAAGACCAGGTTGTGCATCACCGTGTGGGTGGTGGTGTGGATGAGCGCGCTGCGGTCGTAGAGCGGCACCACCTGCACGCCCGGCGGCAGGATGCCCGACGTGTTGATCTTCTCGATCTCGGCCTCGACGCGCTGGATCGTCGGCAGGCTCTGGCCGCCGCGGCTGAGCAGCACGATTCCCTCGACGATGTCGCCGTCATTCTCGTGCCCGACCATGCCGAGGCGCGGCGCGTTGCTGACCGACACCTCCGCGACGTCCCGCACCAGCACCGGCACGCCGTTCACCTGCGTGATCATGGTGTTGCGGATGTCGTCCATGTCGCGGATCAGCCCGATGCCGCGCACCACCGCCGATTGCTCGCCGACATTGAGGGTCTGGCCGCCGACATTGGTGCTCGAATTGTTGAGCGCGGCGACGAGCTGGACGAGCGTCAGCCCCTGCGCCTGGAGCCGGCGCAGGTCGACCGCGACCTCGAACTCCTTGGTCTTGCCGCCGAAGGCCGAGACGTCGACGACGCCGGGAATCGCCTTGAAGCGGCGCTGCAGCACCCAGTCCTGCAGGGTCTTCAGGTCGGTGGACGAGTAGCCCGGGGGGCCCGCCACCTTGTAGCGCATGATCTCCCCGATCGGGCTCGTCGGCGAGATCTGCGGCTGGGCGTTGTTCGGCAGGGGCGAGAGCTGCGACAGGCGGTTGAGCACCCGCTGCAGCGCCTCCTGGTAGGTGAAGTCGTAGGTGAACTGGATCTTCACGTCCGAGAGGCCGAAGACCGAGATCGTCCGCGTCACCGCGGCGTTGGGGATGCCGGCGAGCTGCACCTCGAGCGGGATGGTGATGTAGCGCTCGATCTCCTCGGCCGACTGGCCGGGATTCTGGGTGATGACGTCGACGAGCGGCGGCACCGGATCCGGGTAGGCCTCGATGTTGAGCTGCTGGAAACTGGCATAGCCGATCCCGAGGGTCGCCAGGAACAAGAGCAGCACCAGCACCCGCTGGCGCAGGGCGAAGTCGATCAGGCGGTTCACGTCGCCCCTCCCGCGGGGTTCGGAATCGGGACGCCGGGCGTCGCGACGCCAGGGGTCAGGAGGCCGAGGGTCAAGACGCCTTGTCGCCGGAGGCGGCGCGGTCGATGAACAGGCTGCCGCGGGTCACGACGTGCTCGCCGACCGTCAGCCCGTCGACGACCTGGACGAGGCCGCCGCCGGAGAGGCCGAGGGTGACGCCCCGCGACGCGATGGTGCCGTCCGGCCGCTCGACCCAGACCCGGGCGCGGGCGCCCTCGTAGACGATCGCGGACGCCGGAATCGCCGGGGCGCGCTCGTCGCGGCCGGTCAGGATCGTGAAGGTCGCGAACATCTCGGGGCGCAGCAGTCCCTCGGCGTTGTCGATCTCGGCCCGCACCGGCAGGCGGCGCGTCGCCGGGTCGAGGGAGGCCGCCATGTAGCTGATGCGCGCCTTGAACACCCGGTCGGGAAAGCCGATCACGCTGGCCTCGAGCTCCTGGCCGAGCTTGATCCTGGGCGCCTCGCTCTCGCGCACGTTGGCGACGAGCCACACGGTCGAGAGGTCGCCGATGATGAAGGCCGGGTCGCTGCCCGACCCGAGATACTGGCCGAGGCCCACCTTGCGCTGCACGATGGTGCCGGCGATCGGGGCGCGGATCTCGGTCTCGGGGCTCATCGCGCCGCTCCTGGCGAAGGCGTCGATCTCAGCGTCGGACTTGCCGAGGAGGCGCAGGCGGTTGCGCACCGCCTGGAGCGCCGCCTCCGCCGAGCGCTGGTCGCTCTGGGCGGCGATCACGTCGTTCTGCGCCTGCTGCCAGTCCTTCAGCGCCACCGCCTTGGCCTGAAAGAGCTCCTGGAGCCGGGCCGCCACGGTCTGGTCGAGCTTGAGGAGCGCCGAGGCCTTGGTGAGCGCGTTCGTCGCCGCCTGGAAGTCGTTGAGGGCGGAGACCATGTCGGCGGCCTCGAGCGTGAACAGCACCTGGTTGGCCTTCACCCGGTCGCCGGCCCGGGCCAGCACCTTGGTCACCCGGCCCGCATAGGGAGAATAGACCGGGACGTTGTCGTCCTCGTTGACGGTGATCCGCCCCTCCGCGAAGCCCTCGGGCCGGAAGTCCCGGGCCTGCACGGTCTCGATGCCGAAGCTCGCGCGCTGCTGCTTCGTCGGCCGGAAGACCGGCTCCGCTTGCGCCTCCCCGGGCTCGGGCGCCTGGCCCTCGACCCCCTGGCGCTGGATGAGGAGCGCCTCGAGGCGCTCGCGTACCGGGGCGAGGGCCGGCACGAACCCGACGGCCAGGCCGGCGCCCGCGAGGAGCAGGATCGCGGCGGCCCAGCCGGGGCCGCGGCGCCGCCGCGCCGGCGCCTCCGTGGTCAGGGGGTTGTTGGTATCCATCGCGCGCCGACCGATCGCCGGGGCGGTGCGGGTGGGTCCGGGGGCGCCTCACGCCCCCTCCGCAACGGCGGGGAGCGTCCGAGACGGACCCGGGCCGGCCGACCGACCCCTGTCTGTGCCTCAAGTCCAGGGCCCACCGGGCGTCCTGCCGTGTCCCTGCGTCAATTCCGTGACGGAACCGGCGAGCGAGGCGGGATCCGGGCCGAGGCGCTGCGCCTCGCGGACGGCGCCCCGTGCCCGTCTCTGTGGCGAGGAAACCGAACCCGAGTCAAGGATGCGTGGCCGCGCAGCCGTCCGGGCGGGCGGGGCGGTGCAGGGCCCGGCCCGGGCGACCGTTCATCGGGAGAAACGTCATTTTTTGTAAGGGCTTGACGGCAGCCAGACACGAATTTCCGAGACGTGGATTAAGTCGTCTGGATGAGGTGGGCCGGGCTCGTTAGACCGTACGGCATGGGTCCGTCGCCTTGACCGTAGGGGGGGCCTGCCCGACCCTCGCGGGCCTGGCGTGGGTCGTCCCGCGCAGCCAGCCACGATGGTGTGCATGTCCGTCCGCGACCCGATCCTCCACAGCGTCCCGATCGCCGAGCTGCGTCCGACCCAGATGACGGTCGGCTACCGGGAGGTCGAGGCCAAGCGCCAGCGCTGGCGCGAGATCGGCGACGGCGACCGCGAGACGTTCCTCGGCGCGCACATGATCCCGGTCCTGCTCGGGCCGAAGAAGCGCCGTTACGTGATCGACCACCACCACCTCGCCCGCGCGCTGCAGGAGGAGGGGGTCGAGAACGTGCTCACCACCGTGGTGGCCGACCTGCACCACCTGGAGAAGGACGCGTTCTGGGTCGTGGCCGACCACCGCGCCTGGGTCCATCCCTACGATGCCGACGGCGTGCGCCGCGACGTCGGCGACCTGCCAAAACGCATCGAGGACCTCGCCGACGACCCCTTCCGCAGCCTGGCGGGCGAGTTGCGCCGGGCCGGGGGCTTTGCCAAGGACACGACGCCGTTCAGCGAGTTCCTGTGGGCCGACTTCCTGCGCCGGCGCATCAGGCGCAAGGACGTCAAGGCGGATTTCTCCGACGCCCTTGAGGAGGCCCTGGCGCTCGCCCGCTCCAAGGACGCGATGTACCTGCCGGGGTGGTGCGGACCGCACGGGGATTGAAGCCTTTTTCCCGATCGTGTCGACACCCTCGTGTCATACCGGGGCTCGCGAAAGGCGAGACCAGGGATCCGTAACCGCTGACGGCGCAGACCGTGGCGGCTCGCGGTCCGCCTCATCGTCAAACCGGTCGTGGGTATGGATCCCGGGTTCCGCTGCGCGGCCCCGG
Organism: Methylobacterium nonmethylotrophicum; assembly: GCF_004745635.1. GTDB lineage: Bacteria > Pseudomonadota > Alphaproteobacteria > Rhizobiales > Beijerinckiaceae > Methylobacterium > Methylobacterium nonmethylotrophicum. Next base: position 9,243 of record NZ_SRLB01000041.1, read on the forward strand.
GATGACGCCGAGAGATGTTGAGGGAGGACTCCGTCTCTGCTTCCGCGTTCGGGCTCGTGCCCGCCCTTCGGTCACGAGGGAAGCGTTCATTTCTCCCATCAAGTTTATTTGCGGCAGGCGGGCCAACAAGCCTACTCTCCCTTCCGGCGCGGCGCGTCGCGCGGGAACGGGGGACCTCCGTGATGTTCGATTCGCTCCTGAAGAGCATCGGCGCCGATCCGGTCGACAACGAGACCCACTTCTACAAGTTCGAGCCCAAGCCCGACATCACCGCCTACGAGCTCGCCTTGATCCTGCGGCGCTTCGGGGCCCTGACGGCCGGGTCGCCGCCCCTGCACGGCGTGATGCTGATGCCGTGGGAGAGCCTCGAGGACGAGTACGCCCGGCACTTCGAACTCGCGCCTCACGGCATGTTCCAGGGATAGCGGGCGACCGGGGGAACGGGCTCCTTGGCGGCGAGCCCGCGGGAGCGTCACGGCTTTTCCGGCCGCTGCGGCGGCGCGGCAACACTCGGTTTACCATTCCGTCCGATGGTCGCGGCTGGTGAACGAGGGTCCTACGCAAGCCATGATGTCCCGCGCGGAACGCTCGCATCTCGGCGACTGGTGGTGGACCGTCGACCGGGCGCTGCTCGCCGGCCTCGGCGTCCTGATGACGGCCGGTCTGGTCTTCCTGATGGCCGGCGGCCCGCCGGTGGCCGAGCGGCTCGGCCTGCCGACCTTCCACTTCCTCAACCGGCAGGTGCTCTACCTGCTGCCGACCATCGCCCTGATCTTGGCGGTGTCGTTCCTGTCCCTGCGCCATATCCGGCGCATGGCGCTGGTGACCTACGCCCTCGGCATCGTGCTCTGCATCGCCGCCACCAAGTACGGGCCGGAGATCAAGGGCGCCCATCGCTGGATCCAGTTCGGCTCGATCGGCGTGCAGCCCTCCGAGTTCGTGAAGCCGGCCTTCGTGATCCTGGCCGCCTGGGCCTTCGCGGAGGGCGCGCGCCGGCGCGACATGCCGGGCGGCACGCTCGCCGTGCTGCTCCTGCCGATGACCATCGTGCCGCTGATCCTGCAGCCGGATTTCGGCCAGACCATGCTGGTCACCATGGTGTGGTGCTCGATGGTGTTCGTCGCCGGCCTGCACTGGTTCTGGGTCGCGGGCCTCGGCGGGGCCGGCCTCCTCGGCGTGGCGGCGGCCTACGAGTTCCTGCCCCACGTGCGCGCCCGCATCACCCGCTTCATGGACAAGGAATCGGGCGACAACTTCCAGACCTTCTGGTCGCAGGAATCGTTCAATTCCGGCGGCTGGCTCGGCACCGGCCCGGGCGAGGGCGTCGCCAAGCGCCACCTGCCCGACGCCCATACCGACTTCATCTTCTCGGTGGCGGGCGAGGAGTTCGGCGTCATCGTCTGCATCGGCATCGTGCTCTTGTTCGCCTTCATCGTGATGCGCGGCCTGATGCTGGCCCGGCGCAGCGACGACATCTTCTGCCGGCTCGCCATCACCGGCCTCACCGCCCTGTTCGGCCTCCAGGCCTGCATCAACATGGCGGTGAACACCCGGCTGATGCCGGCCAAGGGCATGACCCTCCCGTTCATCTCCTATGGCGGCTCCTCGCTGATCTCGCTCGCCCTCGGGATGGGCTTCCTCGTCGCCCTCACCCGGCGCCGGCCGCGCACGACGCTGCTCAACCGCGACGAGGGCCTGGCGCACTGAACGGGCCGCGCCGCCGCGCAGGGGGTGACCTCGCGGCCCCGCCGTGACAAACGGGGCCGCCGACCCGACCGGAGACCGCATGTTCCCACCCCGCCTCGCCCCGGCCGCCCGATGACCGTCGCCCAGCCCCTCGTCCTGCTCGCCGCCGGCGGCACCGGCGGCCACCTGTTTCCGGCCGAGGCCCTGGCGTTGCGCCTGCGCGAGCGCGGCATCCGGGTGGCGCTCGCCACCGACAGCCGGGTCGCGGCGCTCTCGGGCGAGTTCCCGGCCTCCGAGATCGTGGCGATCCCGGCCGCCACCCCGTCGAGCGGGCGCTCCCCCCTGCGCCGCGTCACCGCCTTCGCGACCCTCGGGCGCGGCTTCGCGGCGGCCCTGCGGGAGGTGCGCCGCCTCAACCCGGCGGTCGTCGTCGGCTTCGGCGGCTATCCCACCGTGCCGCCGCTGCTGGCCGCCCAGATGCTGCGGGTGCCGACCCTGCTGCACGAGCAGAACGCCGTGATGGGCCGCGCCAACGGCTTCCTGGCTCGCGGCGCCTCAGTCATCGCCACCGGCTTTCCCGAGGTCCGGGGGGTGCCGGCCAAGGCCACGGCGCGCCGCGTCCATACCGGCAACCCGGTGCGCCCGGCGGTGCTGGCGGCGGCCGGGATGCCCTATCCGGCGGTGGGCCCCGACGCAGCCCTCCAGCTCCTCGCCTTCGGCGGCAGCCAGGGCGCCCGGGTGATGAGCGACGTGGTGCCGGACGCCGTCCTGCGCTTGGCCCCCGACTTGCGCGCCCGGCTCACGGTGATCCAGCAGGCTCGGTCCGAGGATCTCGCCCGGGTGCAGGCCCTCTACGAGGGGGCGGGGCTCGCCGCCTTCACGGCGGCACCGTTCTTCAAGGACCTGCCGGCCAAGATGGCGACGTCCCACCTGGTGGTGGCGCGCTCGGGCGCCTCGACGGTGGCGGAGCTGGCGGTGATCGGCCGGCCGTCGATCCTGGTGCCGCTGCCCGGCTCCCTCGACCAGGACCAGGCCGCGAACGCCGCGGTGCTGGAGCGGATCGGCGCCGCCTTTCCCAGACCACAAACGGACTTCACCCCTGAGCGGCTGGCCGCCGATCTCGGCGCGCTGCTCGGCGATCCCGACCGGCTCGCCAGGGCGGCCGCCGCCGCCAGGGGCGCCGGCCTGCCCGACGCCGCCGAGCGCCTCGCCGCCCTGGTGGTCGAGACCGCGCTCGCGGCGGCCCGCTGACGGCCGCCTTCGCACCAACAAGAAGATCTTGAGGACCCCGACTCCATGAAGCTGCCGAACAAGCTCGGACCCATCCACTTCATCGGCATCGGCGGCATCGGCATGTCCGGCATCGCCGAGGTGATGCACAACCTCGGCTATACGGTGCAGGGCTCGGACGCCTCCGACAACGCCAATGTCCGTCGCCTCGCCGAGAAGGGCCTCCGCACCTTCGTGGGCCACCGGGCCGAGAACCTCGCCGACGCCGCCCTCGTCGTGGTCTCGACCGCGATCCGCCGCGACAACCCGGAGCTGGTCTCCGCCCGCGAGCGCCGCCTGCCGGTGGTGCGCCGGGCCGAGATGCTGGCCGAGCTGATGCGCTTCAAGTCCTGCGTGGCGGTCGCCGGCACCCACGGCAAGACCACCACGACGTCCCTCGTCGCCACCCTGCTCGATGCCGGCGGCCTCGATCCCACGGTCATCAACGGCGGCATCATCAACGCCTACGGCACCAACGCCCGCATGGGCGAGGGCGACTGGATGGTGGTCGAGGCCGACGAATCCGACGGCACCTTCCTGAAGCTGCCGGCCGACATCGCCATCGTCACCAACATCGACCCCGAGCACCTCGACCATTTCGGCTCGTTCGACGCGATCAAGGACGCGTTCCGCGCCTTCATCGACAACATCCCGTTCTACGGCTTCGCGGTGATGTGCATCGACCACCCGACGGTGCAGGACCTCGTCGGGCGGATCGAGGACCGGCGCATCATCACCTACGGCGAGAACCCGCAGGCCGACGTGCGGCTGATCGACGTCGACCTGAAGGGCGGCCAGAGCCGGTTCCGGGTGATGATCCGCGACCGCCGCCCCGGCTTCCGGCTGGAGATGGAGGACCTCGTCCTGCCGATGCCGGGCAAGCACAATGCGCTGAACGCCACCGCGGCCCTCGCGGTCGCCCACGAGCTCGGCGTGTCGCCCGACGCCATCCGCAAGGCGCTGTCGCATTTCGGCGGCGTCAAGCGCCGCTTCACCCGCACGGGCGAGTGGAACGGCGTCCAGATCTTCGACGATTACGGCCACCACCCGGTCGAGATCCGGGCGGTGCTGAAGGCCGCCCGCGCCTCGACCGACGGCGGCGTGATCGCGGTGGTGCAGCCCCACCGCTACACCCGCCTCGCCTCGCTGTTCGACGATTTCTGCACCTGCTTCAACGACGCCGACACGGTGATCGTGGCCCCGGTCTACGCCGCCGGCGAGGCGCCGATCGAGGGCATCGACCGCGACGCCCTTGTGGCGGGCCTCACCTCCCGCGGCCACCGCAACGCCATCGCGCTCGAGCGCACCGAGGACCTCGCCGGCATCGTCGGCGGGCTCGCGGGGCCGGGCGACTACGTGGTGTGCCTGGGCGCCGGCAACATCACCCAGTGGGCCTACGCCCTGCCGGGCGAACTCGCCGCGCTCGGCGAGAAGGCGGCGTGAGGCTCTGACGCCCGGATGCGCGGCCCCGACGAACGCGGTACGGCGCGGGCCCGCACCCTCAGGCGGGTCCAGACCGATGCCGAGCAGGCGCTCTGGTCGCGGCTGCGCGACCGGCGCTTGGCGGAGTCCAAGTTCGTGCGCCAGTTGCCGATCGGGCGCTACTTCGCCGACTTCGACTGTCGTGAAGCGAAGCTCATCGTCGAAGTCGACGGCAGCCAACACGCCGAGAGCGCCTACGATCGCGAGCGCGACACGTGGCTGGCCTCGCAGGGCTGGCGCGTGCTTCGCTTCTGGAACGGCGAGATCGCGCGCAACATGAACGGCGTCCTCGAGACGATCCTGGCTTCCATCACGGAGCGCCGCCCCTCCTCCTCTCTCCGCTCGCAGCAGGGCGATACGGTGTAAGAGACGAAGCGCGGGTACTCCCCTCTCCCCGTGGACGGGGAGAGGGCTGCGCCCCCCTTGCCGGGGGCGCAGCGAGCCCGCAGGGCGAGGGTGAGGGGGTGGTGCCGGACGAGTCTCATCCGGAGAGACCCCCTCACCCTCGCTCCGGCTTCGCCTCCGCTCACTTCATCGACGGCAAGGTCGATGAAGTCCTCTCCCCGCCCGCGGGGAGAGGGGATACCCGCGCCATATTCTGCGCCTGACCTTCCCCCGGACACCCCCTGCACCGTCGAGACGGGCGGGCTGCATCACCCGAACGGAACCATGACCTCCGCCGCCATCCTCGCCGCCCTGGAGCCCGCGTCCTTGCGCGGCCGCCTCCTGCCCGACCATCCGCTCGCCGACCTGACCTGGTTCCGGGTCGGGGGGCCGGCGGACGTGCTGTTCACGCCGGCCGACGAGGAGGACCTCGCCGCCGCGCTGGCGGCGCTTCCCCCGGAGGTGCCGGTCACCGTGATCGGGCTCGGCTCGAACCTGATCGTGCGCGACGGCGGCGTGCCGGGGCTCGTCATCCGCCTCGGCGGCAAGGCCTTCGGGTCGATTCGGGTCGAGGGCGAAACGATCCGGGCCGGCACCGCTTTGCCCGACATGAAGCTCGCCCGCGCCGCGGCGGAGGCCGGGCTCGACGGCCTCGCCTTCTACCGCGGCATCCCGGGCTCGGTCGGCGGGGCGCTGCGGATGAATGCCGGGGCGCATGGCGGCGAGACCACCGACGTGCTCATCGAGGCGCGCGCGATCGACCGCGCCGGCCGCCTGCACGTGCTGACCCACGCCGAGATGGGCTTCGCCTACCGCCACTCGTCGGCGCCCGCCGACCTCATCTTCACCCAGGCGACCTATCGCGGCCGGCCCGGCGACCGGGCTTCGATCGAGGCCGAGATGGACCGGGTCACCGCGGCGCGCGAGGCGGCGCAGCCGATCCGCGAGCGCACCGGCGGCTCGACCTTCAAGAACCCGGACGGGGGCAAGGCCTGGCAGCTCGTTGACGCCGCCGGCTGTCGCGGGCTGACCCGCGGCGGCGCCCAGGTATCGGAGATGCACTGCAACTTCCTGATCAACCGCGGCGGCGCCACCGCTGCCGACATCGAGGGCCTGGGCGAGGAGGTGCGGGCCCGGGTGCGCGCGCATTCCGGCGTCGACCTGCACTGGGAGATCAAGCGAATCGGCCGGCCGGCGGGCTGATTCGCGATTCGGACGCGGGTCGGATGGTTAAGATCCGCCGGGCCCGCCCGCACGATCCGCGACGCGCCGCGCTCCGCCCGGACGGGACCGGCCGCGGCCCGCGCCGTGCCGTCACCGGGTGGTCCCGCACGCCGGTCCCAGCGTGTAAGTCCTTGCTCCGCCAGGGTTCCGGGTAGCCCGTCGGGTCGCCGAAGCGGCCGGAATCCGGTCCGCGCCGCGGCGTTCCGGGCGGGCGAGAGGACCGCGCCGCCCGCGCGGTCGCGGTGGAAACTTTACCGGATATTTACCAGCGAGTTCGAGAGTTGGCGTTAACGGCGCATCAAGCACTTGGATGCCGTGGCGCGAGCCGTGCCGACCTCTGAGCGACGACGAGACCGGCGGCCAAGCCGGTCGGCGCGGCGCGGAAGAGCCGGTGCGGGACGCCCCGGACGACCGAGACCAAGCCCTGCGCCGGAGATCGCAGCCCGTGCCGGGTATCGTTTCGGTGAACTCGCCCAATGGATGGTGGAGGACGCTTCCCTGAACCGCCGACCGCCGCCGGCTTCGCCGGCGGGGAGGCGGGCCCGTCCGCTCCCCCCGAGGGGGCGGCGCCGGCCCGGAGCGGTCCGTCGCGGGAGCCGCGGATGGGCGACGCGCTCCTTGGTGAGTCGCGCCTCGGCGAGTCGCTTCTGGACCGCGTCCTGCCGCGGTTCCTGCGCCCGCGCCGCGCCTCGGTGGCGGTGCCGATCGAGCGGCGGATGCCGCGCCACCTCGGCACCGGCCTCGCCTTCGGGTTCTTCGGGCTCGTCGCAGGGGCCGGCTTCGTGTCCGGCGGCGGCTACGCCGAGCTGTCGGCCCGCCGCGGCACCCCCGCCGACATCGTCGCCCGTGCGCTGGGCTTCGGCCTCGACAACGTCACGATCACCGGCCTGGTGCAGCTGCGCTCGGCCGAGATCCTGCAGGCCGCCGGCCTCGACCAGCGCAACTCGCTGCCCTTCCTCAGCGTGGTCGAGGTGCGCGACCGCCTGGCCTCCGTGCCGCTGATCGGCGCGGTGTCGGTGCGCAAGATCTATCCGCGCGAGCTCCTGATCACCCTCACCGAGCGCGAGCCGAGCGCCCTGTGGCAGCGCAACGGCGAGATCGCCGTGATCGCCGCCGACGGGACGGTGATCGACCAGATGCGCGACGGGCGCTTCGCCAACCTGCCCCTCGTGGTGGGCGAGGAGGCGAACCTGCGCACCAAGGACTACCTCGCGCTCCTCGAGGCGGCGGGACCGCTGAAGGACCGGATCCGGGCCGGAACCCTGGTCTCAGGGAGGCGCTGGACGCTCAAGCTCGACGGCATCGACGTGCGCCTGCCCGAGGCCGGCGCCCGCGAGGCGATGGCCCGCCTGGTCAAGCTCGAGGCCGAGTCGAGGCTGCTCGAGAAGGACATCATCGCGGTCGACCTGCGGCTGCCCGACCGGGTGGTGGTGAGGCTGACCGAGGAGGGCGCGGCGGCGCGCCTGGAGGCGCAGAAGAAGAAGCAGAAACCGAAGGGAACCGAGACATGACCCGCGCGCGAGACGTGACGCCCGCCGGTCGGCTCAGGCCCGGCAGCCCCCACATCCCGTCCTTCTCCCCGGTGAGCGTCGCGTCATGAGTCTCCTCCAGCACGGTCTCACGCCGCGCCTAAAGCCGCTCTCGGCGCGCCGCAGCGCGACCCTGTCGGTGCTCGACATCGGCACCAGCAAGATCGTGTGCCTCGTCGCCGAGCTGCAGCCGATCGAGACGCTCGCGACCTTGCGCGGCCGCACCCACCTCGCCCGCATCATCGGCATCGGCCACCAGCGCTCGCTGGGCCTCAAGGGCGGCGCCGTGGTCGACCTCGAGGCGGCCGAGACGGCGATCCGCCAGGCGGTCCACGCCGCCGAGCGCATGGCCCGGGTCGAGGTGCAGTCGGTCATCGTCAGCCTGTCGGGCGGGCGGCTCGGCTCGCAGCACTTCGACGCCAAGGTGCCGGTGCGCACCGGCGCCGTCACCGGCTCGGACGTGCAGCGCGTTCTGGAGGCGGCGAGCACCCACAGCATCAGCCCCGGCCGCGCGGTGCTGCACGCCCTGCCGACCGGCTACTCCCTCGACCAGCAGAGCGCGGTGGTCGATCCCTCCGGCATGCTCGGCGAGCGGCTCGGCGTCGACCTGCACGTCGTCACGGCGGAGATCGCGGCGGCCCGCAACCTGATGCTGGCGGTGGAAAATACCCACCTGCGGGTCGAGGCGGTGATCGCCACGCCCTACGCCTCGGGCCTCTCGGCGCTCGTCGACGACGAGGCCGAGATGGGCGTCGCGGTCGTCGACATGGGCGGCGGCACCACGAGCGTCGGGGTCTTCTCCGGCGGCCACCTCGTCCACGTCGACGCCCTGGCGGTCGGCGGCCACCACGTCACCATGGACATCGCCCGCGGTCTCTCGACCCGGGTGGTGGCGGCCGAGCGGCTCAAGACCCTCTACGGTGCGGCCATGGCGACGGCCTCCGACGAGCGCGACATGATCGCGGTCCACGGCGTCGACGAGGACGAGCGCGACCTGCCCCACCACATCCCGAAATCGCACCTCGTGCGGATCATCCGCCCGCGGGTCGAGGAGGTGCTGGAACTGGTGCGCGACCGCCTGCGCAACGCGGGCTTCGCCGCCCAGGCCGGGCGGCGGGTGGTGCTGACGGGGGGGGCGAGCCAGCTCGTCGGCCTGCCGGAGGTCGCCCGCCGCATCCTGCAGGGTCAGGTCCGGATCGGCCGGCCGCTCGGCATCAAGGGGCTGCCCGAGGCCGCCAAGGGCCCGGCCTTCTCGGCCGCCGTCGGCCTCCTGGTCTATCCCCAGGTCTCGCATGTCGAGCATTTCGAGCCGCGCGGCCAGTCCGGCAGCGCGGGCCTCGCCCCCGACACCTACCTCTCCAAGGTCGGACGCTGGATCCGGGAGAGCTTTTAACGAGATCGCCCCCCGGCGCGGGCCCCGGAAACGGGCCGCGCCGGGCGGGCGGGACGGCAAACGGCGCCGAACCAGGCGCAACCAGTCACGATCATCAGAGGCTCGCGCATCATGGCCATCTCCCTGCAAGCTCCGGACATCCGCGAACTGAAGCCCCGCATCACCGTGTTCGGCGTCGGCGGCGCCGGCGGCAACGCCGTCAACAACATGATCGAGTCGGGGCTCCTCGGCTGCGAGTTCGTGGTCGCCAACACCGACGCCCAGGCCCTGACCTCCTCGAAGGCCGAGCGCGTGATCCAGATGGGCATCGGTGTGACGCAAGGCCTCGGCGCCGGCTCGCAGCCCGATGTCGGCCGCGCGGCCGCCGAGGAGGTGATCGACGAGATCCGCGACCAGCTCTCGGGCGCCCATATGTGCTTCATCACCGCCGGCATGGGCGGCGGCACCGGCACCGGCGCTGCCCCGGTCATCGCCCGCACCGCCCGCGACATGGGCATCCTGACGGTCGGCGTCGTGACGAAGCCGTTCCAGTTCGAGGGCGTGCGCCGCATGCGCACCGCCGAGGCCGGCATCAACGAGCTGCAGCAGGCCGTCGACACCCTGATCGTGATCCCGAACCAGAACCTGTTCCGGGTCGCCAACGAGAAGACCACCTTCGCGGACGCCTTCGCGATGGCCGACCAGGTGCTCTACTCGGGCGTCGCCTGCATCACCGACCTGATGGTGAAGGAGGGTCTCATCAACCTCGACTTCGCCGACGTGCGGGCGATCATGCGCGGCATGGGCAAGGCGATGATGGGCACCGGCGAGGCGTCGGGCGAGAAGCGCGCCAACCGCGCCGCGGAAGCCGCGATCGCCAACCCGCTCCTCGACGACGTGTCGATGAAGGGCGCCCGCGGCCTGCTGATCTCGATCACCGGCGGCAACGACCTGACCCTCTACGAGCTCGACGAGGCCGCGACCCGCATCCGCGAGGAGGTCGATTCGGACGCCAACATCATCCTGGGCGCGACCTTCGACGAGAGCCTCGACGGCATCATCCGGGTCTCGGTGGTCGCCACCGGCATCGAGCCGGCCCTGATCAACGCCAACGCGATCGGCTCGCCGGAGATCGCCCAGACCGAGCAGCGCATCGCCGAGGTGGCCGAGCGCCTGCGGGCCGAGGCCCGGGCCCGCGCCGCCGCCACCGCGACCGCCGCCAGCCCCTCCTTTCGTTCCGCCGAGGCCCCGGTAGCGCGGGCCCCGGCGCCGGAGCCGGTGGCGCATGCCCCGATGCATGCCCCGATCGCGGCGCCCGAGCCCGTCCGGATGGAGATGCCCGGCGTTCACCAGGCCGGCAGCCTGATGCGCGACGAGGTGCAGATCACCCCGGCCCAGCCGCGCAGCGCCCCGGTCTACGAGCCGGCCCCGGCCCCGGCGCCCGAGCCGCAGATGCCGATCGCCTCCGGCCCGTTCATCCCGCCCTCCCCGGCGGTGGTGCGCCCGCCGGTGATGCCCCGGATCCAGGACCTGCCGATGCCGGCCCAGAACCAGATCCGGGCGAGCCGCGGCGAGGAGCCGGTGCATCAGGCGACGCCGGACGCCAAGCGCACCTCGCTCCTGCGCCGCCTCGCCACCGTCGGCTTCGGCGGCCGGCGCGAGGACGAGGCCGGCCACCCGGCGCAGGCGGCGCCCGCCGCCCCCGCTCCCCAGCCGGCGCAGCGGCCGATGACCCAGTCTCCCATGCACCAGTCTCCCATGCACCAGGCCCCGGTGCGTCAGGCCCCGGCGCAGCAGCACGCCGCCCCGGCGCCGCGCCAGCCCGCCCCCCAGGCCTATGCCCCGCAGGCCGGCTATCCGGCTCAAACCCAGGGCTACCGCCCGGCACAGGGCAACCTCGACCCGCAGGGCCGCTCGGTGCCGGCCGGCGCCCGCATGATGGACGACGACCAGCTCGAGATCCCGGCCTTCCTGCGTCGCCAGGCGAACTGACCGGCGCCGGGCGAGACGGGGCGGAGCCCGCGCCGGGCCGGGTGCTCTGCCGCGAGGCGGCGCCCCTCGGGGCCGGTGCGGGTGCCACGATCCCGCCACGGAACCCGCCTGTGCCGCCCAAAAGACACACCCCGAGGCCACCCGGCCTCGGGGTTTACGCGTTGTTCAAGCTTCTGATCCAAAACGGGTTTTCGCGACCCAATCCGGGCCGCCGGTCTGTTACAGAGCGTAAGAATCCGTGATTTGGCCGTGCTTTCGAGCGCGACTATAGCTGTCCTACGCACAAGGGCGAAGGCCGCGGGAACGCCGGCACTGACACCCAAAGGGGCTTCAAGCAACGGACGGATCGCCTCGAACGTGGGCCTGGAAACGGGTCACGCTGGTGAGTCGCGGCCGAGGGCTGAGGTAATGAGAACAAGTCAGCAGACGACCCTACGCTCCGCCGCGAGCCTGTCAGGCATCGGCGTCCATTCCGGCAACCCCGTCTCGATCACTCTCCATCCCGCGGAGGCGCATCACGGCATCGCCTTCCTCCGCACCGGCCTCGCGAACGACCGCCTGATCCAGGCCCACCACGCCCAGGTCACCGCCACCGAGCTCTGCACCGTCATCGGCAGCCGCGAGACCGGCGCCGTCGCCACCATCGAGCACCTGATGTCCGCCCTCTACGGGCTCGGCATCGACAACTGCCTCGTCGAGATCGACGGGCCCGAGATGCCGATCCTCGACGGCAGCGCCGCCCCCTTCGTGGCGGCGATCGAGGCGGTGGGCACCACCTCCTGCGGCACGCCCCGCCGCTTCATCAAGGTGCTCAAGACCGTCCGGACCGAGAAGGGCCGCGCCTTCGCCGAGCTGCGCCCCTTCGAGCGCGGCTTCCACCTCGACGTCGAGATCGACTTCGAGAGCCCGGTCATCGGCCGCAGCCGCAAGGCCCTGACCCTGACCCCCGCCGCCTATCGCCGCGAGATCGCCCGCGCCCGCACCTTCGGGATGATGCGCGACGTCGAGCGCTACTGGAAGGCCGGCTTCGCGCTGGGCGCCTCGCTCGAGAACACCGTCGCGGTGGGCGACGGCGGCGTCGTCAACCCCGAGGGCCTGCGCTACCCGGACGAGTTCGTCCGCCACAAGCTCCTCGACGCGGTCGGCGACCTGGCGCTGGCCGGCCTGCCGATCCTCGGCGCCTACCAGTCGTATTGCGGCGGCCACGGCCTCAACGTGGCGGTCCTGACCGCCCTCTTCGCCGACCGGGCGAACTACGCCATCGTCGAAGGCGCGAGCGCCCGGCGCGAGCCGGTCTTCGCCGAATTCGGCGTCGGCCTCGGCACCGCGGTCTACGCGCCCGAACTCTAGAGCGCCCGCTCCTCGCCCGCGCCGCCCGCGTTGCAGCCGGGCCACATCGGGATGATTTCGCCGCCCTGCCGCGGCGACGGACGGAACCCGCACCACGCCGCGCCGTCTTGGTGCCCCATTCGCCCCCCAGGGTCAGGACGTTCCTGACCGATGGCCGTTCGCTCCCGCGAGCGTTGCGGCCGTCGCGGGCTTGGCGCGCCGCGCCGGGCTGCGCTAAGGGGCTCGTGGATCAGCGGCACGTAGAGCCGCCTGCTTGGGGAAGAACCCGAATGCCGTTCGCCCACCCGCTTCGCGACGCGAAGGTGACCGTTCTGCGGACCGTGCTGCTGGCGGCGTGCGGCCTCGGACTCGCCGGCTGCGACGCGATCGACTCCATCAACCCGTTCGCGTCCGAGAAGTACAAGACCGAGGTCACGCCCGACATTCCGGCCGACAAGCTCTACAGCCAGGGCCTCGCCAAGCTCGAGGACCGCGACTACGACGCCGCGACGAAGAAGTTCGAGGACCTCGACAAGCAGTACGCCTATTCCGACTGGTCGCGGAAGGCGGTGCTGATGACCGCCTATTCCAACTACGAGGGCGCCCGCTACGAGGACGCGATCAGCGCCTCGAAGCGCTACCTGCAGCGCCATCCGGGCTCGAAGGACGCGGCCTACGCCCAGTACCTGCTGGCGATGTCGCACTACAAGCAGATCCCGGACGTGACCCGCGACCAGGAGCGGTCCGAGAAGGCCCTCGTGGCGCTCACCGAGCTGGTGCAGAAGTACCCGACCTCCGAATACGCCGCCGACGCCAAGGCCAAGATCCAGATCACCCGCGACCAGCTCGCCGGCAAGGAGATGGAGATCGGCCGCTACTATCTCGAGCGGCGCAACTTCCCGGCGGCGATCAACCGCTTCCGCGACGTGGTGAGCAAGTACCAGACGACCCGCCACGTCGAGGAGGCGCTGGAACGCCTGGCCGAGGCCTACATGGCGCTCGGCATCACCGGCGAGGCCCAGACCGCCGCGGCGGTGCTCGGCCACAACTTCCCCGATTCGCCCTGGTACAAGGACGCCTACAACCTCCTCCAGAGCGGCGGCCTGCAGCCGCGCGAGGAGAAGGGGTCGTGGATCAGCAAGGCGTTCCGCGGCATCATCGGGATGGACACCCGCACCGCCGAGGCGCAGTAAGGGCCTCGCGGTCCCTCGCCGATCATGCGGCCGTGGCGCGCACTCGCGCCGCGGCCCGTTCGGCTGTAGATACCCGCCCCGATCCCTCTTCATCGTCCCGGCAAGGGTGGCATGCTGGTTCAGCTCGCGATCCGCGACATCGTCCTGATCGACAAGCTCGAGCTGAACTTCCGCGAAGGCCTGAGCGTCCTCACCGGCGAGACCGGCGCCGGCAAGTCGATCCTCCTCGACGCCTTCACGCTGGCACTCGGCGGTCGCGGCGACGGGCGCCTGGTGCGCCAGGGCGAGGCGCAGGGGCAGGTCACGGCGGTGTTCGATGCCGCCCCCGACCATCCGGCCCGGGCTCTCGCGGCCGCCGCCGACATCGACACCGAGGGCGACCTGATCCTGCGCCGCATCCAGGTCGCGGACGGGCGCACCCGCGCCTTCGTCAACGACCAGCCGGTCGGCGTGCAGGTGCTGCGCGCCATCGGGGCGGCGCTCGTCGAGATCCACGGCCAGCACGACGACCGGGCCTTGTCCGATTCCACCACCCACCGGGCGATCCTCGACGCCTTCGGCGGGCTCACCGCCCGCCAGGCCGCGGTGGCCGAGGCCGCCCGCCGGGTGCGCCAGGCCCGCACCGTGCTCGCCGAGCACCGCGCCCGGGTCGAGGCGGCCCGCAAGGAGGTCGATTTCCTGCGCCACGCTGTCGAGGAGCTCGCCGCCCTCGACCCGAAGCCGGGGGAGGAGACCGAGCTCGCCGAGCGCCGCACCGCGATGCAGCAGGGCGAGAAGGTCGCCCGCGAACTCAACGAGGCCCTCGACGCCGTCGCCGGCCAGGGCTCGCCCACCGCCCATCTCTCGGCGGCGCTCCGCAAGCTCGAGCGGCGGGCCGCCCAGGCCCCCGGCCTCGTCGAGCCCAGCATCACCGCCCTCGACAACGCCCTCGTCGCCCTGGACGAGGCCCGCACCAGCCTGGAGGATGCCCTGCAGGCGGCGGAGTTCGATCCGCGCGAGCTGGAGCGGGTCGAGGAGCGCCTGTTCGGCCTGCGCGCCGCCGGACGGAAGTACAACGTCGCGGTCGACGACCTCGCGGCCCTGCGCGAGCGCTACGAGGGCGACGTCGCGGTCATCGACGCCGGCGAGGAGGCGCTCGGCCGGCTGGAGGCCGACCTCGCGAACGCCGACGCCGCCTATCTCGAGAAGGCGCAAGGCCTGAGCAAGGGCCGGCGCAAGGCGGCGGCCGCCCTCGACAAGGCGGTGCAGGCCGAATTGCCGCCGCTGAAGCTCGAGCGCGCCCGCTTCATCACCGAGATCGCCACCGATCCGGACGCCCGCGACCCGGCCGGCCTCGACCGGGTCGAGTTCTGGGCCCAAACCAACCCGGGGACGCGGCCCGGCCCGATGATGAAGGTGGCCTCCGGCGGCGAGCTGTCGCGCTTCATGCTCGCCCTCAAGGTGGTGCTGGCCGACAAGGGCTCGGCCCCGACGCTGATCTTCGACGAGATCGACACCGGCGTCGGCGGCGCGGTCGCGGATGCGATCGGCGCCCGCCTCGCCCGGCTCTCGGCCAAGGTCCAGGTCGTGGCGGTCACCCACGCCCCCCAGGTCGCCGCCCGCGCCTCGACGCATTTCCTGATCGCCAAGGAGGCGGTGAAGGGCTCGGACCGGGTCGCCACCCGGGTCAAGCCCCTGGCCGCGGTCCCGCGCCAGGAGGAGATCGCCCGGATGCTCGCCGGCGCCACGGTGACCGAGGAGGCCCGCGCCGCCGCAGCCCGCCTGCTCCAGGCCGCCGAGGCGTGACAACGAAAGTACCGCTACCGAAAGCCGAAGCGGAGCCTCGACAGACCCTACCGTGTGGTTAAGCTTTGCCGGTGATTCGGCCGCCGGCCCTTACCGCCTCCGGCATGGTGAACAAAGAACAAATCTTAACTCTTCCTTTACCATGTCCGGCGAGAGTGCTTCGTCTCGGCGCGGGTCAGCCTTCCCCCGGACCCGCGCGACGGCACGGGGCCCGTGGTCCGATGAAGCAGGAAGCGATTCAGTCCGGAAATGCCGCTCAGGAGCCGATCCTGCCGGCCTTGTGCGTCGAGGCTCAGCAACGGCTCGGGCGGACGCTGCGCTCGCTCTACGAGCGCACGGTGGACACCCAGCCGATCCCTCTCGAGCAGGTCGACCTGCTGCTGCGCCTGCGGCACCGCGAGCGCGAGATGCAGCGTCAGCGCTGACGGATCGCCCCGAGCGGCATCGAGAGCCTTGGGATGCGGGCCTGGGATCGGTGCGTCGCTCCGTCAGACCGGCGGAGCGAAGGCGGGACGACGGAGAGGAGCGCGGCGCGGATGCTCCGCCGCGATCCGAAGAGGGCAGGGCGCCGTGCCGTCAGCGCCGCCGGCGGTCGCGAACCCGCACCGGAACGAGGACGGGCGCCTGCGCCCGGGAGCCGGCGAGCGCGAGGGCCCCGGCGAGGCCCAGGGCGGCGGCCGCCGCGGCGATGCCGGTCACGACCATCGGCGAGACCGTGAGAAGACCCGTCAGCAGGGCGAGCAGCACGAGGCCGGCGCGCAGGGCATTGGAACGGATCATCGCTAAGCCTCCATCCAGACGCCGATGAGAACGTATGGTGCGAAACCGGAGTTCCGCCCCGCCGCCACCGGCCTGTCCCGGATGTGGGGTGCCCGATCCGCTCGCGCCACCTGCGACAAAGCGGAACCCAAAGTCAGGCTTGACGTTGTCTGCTCATGATCGGCCGCGGGCCGAGACAATGGGACAAGAGGGGTCGCGCCATGCTGGGTTGGGCTGTCACTTTCCTCGTCGTGGCTCTGGTGGCCGCGCTGTTCGGCTTCGGCGGCATCGCCGGCACGGCGGTCGAGGCCGCCAAGCTCATCTTCTTCGTCGCCGTCGTGCTGTTCGCCATCTCCGCCGTGGTCGGCCTGATGCGGGGCCGCTCGCCGACGCTCTGACGTCGCACCACCGAACTCCGTCACGGTTTCGGCATCACCCGAACCTTGCGCCGCCCCTCACCGAGAGGGCGGCGCTCTCGCAGACATGCGGCATACGGTTCACGCGTCGGCCGACGGCTCGTCGGTGCCGCGCTCCAGCTCGGCGAGCAGGTTGACGAAGCGGTCGGGGATCGGTTGCTGCATCAGCTCGTCGTACATCGCGCGCAGGTGCGAGCCGAGGCGCCCCTGGACGCTGCGGTCGAGGGCGGGCTGCTCGGGCCCGGCGGCGGGGTCATCCTCCCCCGGGGCCGCCTTTGGGCCCTGCATCCCCTTGCAATCGATCATGCAATTCCCCTTCGCCCGTCCTGGACATGCGGACAGGGCGATGCCATGGCGCCCGGTATGCCGGGTCGCGCGCTTGCGGCGACAACGCACGCCGGGGGAGTCAGTTCCGCGCCGGTCCGGAACGAACGCGCCCCCGAGGCGTTGAGAAGGCGAGGGCCGACGCGCGCAAACGACAAAACCAAGGGGACCTGAATGTCGACAGCACAACTCGTGGTGCAGCACCTGCCTTACCTGCGCCGCTATGCGCGCGCCCTCACGGGCAGCCAGGTAGCGGGGGATGCCTACGTGGCCGCGACCCTCGAGACGCTCGTGAACGAGCCCGAAACCCTCGGGCGCAGCACCAACGTCAAGGCCGACCTGTTCCGCGTCTTCACCCGGATCTGGAATTCGCTCTCGGTCAACGGCCAGACCGAGCAGGCGCAGCACGACCTGCCGGCCGAGGTGCGGCTGGGTCAGATCACGCCGCTGCCGCGCCAGGCCTTCCTGCTCTCCTGCCTCGAGGGCTTCTCGGAGGAGGACGCCGCCACCATCCTGGGCGTCGACGTCTCGGAGGTCCGCGACCTCGTCGACGAGGCGGGCCGGGAACTGGCCGCCGACATGGCGACAGAGATCCTCATCATCGAGGACGAGCCGCTGATCGCCATGGACCTCGAGGCCCTGGTCGAGGGCCTGGGCCACAATGTCACCGGCGTCGCCCGCACCCGGACCGAGGCGGTCAAGCTCGCCTCGACCAAGCGCCCGGGCCTGATCCTCGCCGACATCCAGCTCGCCGACGGCTCCTCGGGCCTCGACGCCGTCAACGACCTCCTGAAGTCGTTCGAGGTGCCGGTGATCTTCATCACCGCCTATCCGGAGCGCTTCCTCACCGGCGAGCGGCCGGAGCCGGCCTTCCTGATCGCCAAGCCGTTCCAGCCGGCCAACGTCTCGGCGGTGATCAGCCAGGCCCTGTTCTTCCAGCAGAGCGCCCGCCGCCGCGAGGCCCGCGCCAGCGCCTGAGCACGGTCCACCGTCGCGCACGACCAACGAGAGTCCCGGGCCCGCCGCAGACGAAGCGGGTGCCGGGACGTCGTCGTTCCGGGGTGGCGCGCTGTCGTCGTGTGAGCTGCGTTCCGGGTCCGTCGGTCCCTTTCGCGCTTCCATCGCGTGGGAGGTCCGATGGAAGGTCCGAGTGGTGACCTCGAAGGCTGCGTCCTCACGCGCCCGGCCGGAAGCCGCTCGCGCGCCTGCGCTGATGCGGGACGAGGCGGGCCCGAGCGTGCCCGCCGCCCGATTGGGCGTGCCGGTCCCGTGTAACGCGGGCTAACCCCCGCTGCATCGCATGCGCTGACGGTCCCGCCCACATCGCGACTTCGGCGAGAGCTTCGCCATTACGGCTAGACTTGGCAGTTCTTGAGAATCGGGTCCCCGATACGAAAGAACGGGCCGGATCAGGATCCGGCCCGTTGGAAGAGTTTCCGGCCAATGCACAAGGGGAATGCGGGGAGGACCAGGTGGCCGGGTTGCCATATCAACGGGAATCCTGCGCAAAAGGTTCCGGGCCGCGGCGCGATGCGTTTCTTTTTCGTTGCCTGTGGCGAAATTGCTTCGCTTGATCCGGCGGTCGGGGCTCCTGCCCGGGGTTAACGAGCGGTTGACGGGGTCTCCGGCATTCTCGGTGTCGACTGTCCCGTTCGGGCACGGGAACGGGAACTACTTGGTCCAGCCGCGCGTTAAGGAAGCATTCTCAAGCTTCGCCGCGAGGGCCACGCGTATGCTCCGCCCGCACTTCTTCCTCGGCATCACCGTTCCGGCCGCGTTCCTCGCCCTGGTTGGGCAACCGCTGATCGAGCACTCCGTGGAGGCGCTCGCCCGTCCGGCCGGCGTCGAGCAGGCGGCGATCAAGGGTGACCGTCTCGCGCCGGCGCGGCCGGCCGTGAAGGCGCAGGTGCCGGTCGCGGTCGAGATCACGGGCCTCGGCGCCGCCAAGGTCACGCTGCGCAACGCCGCCGGCGACGTCGTCTACCAGGCCGACGCCACCCAGAACACGACCCTGGTCGCCCGCGACGCCGCCATTCCCCACGTCACCGTCCGGGAGCGGGCCGGCGCCCCGGTCGCCCAGCGCGAACCCACTCCGCCCGGCCAGGCGATCCGTCGGATGCCGGAGGGCTGCGAGGGCGCGATCAGCGGCCTGGCCGGCCACGAGGCCCGCCGGCTGCTGCCGAGCCGCTGCCTCGCCGATGCCGGCGACGTGCTGCCCAACCGTATCGCGGCCCTCTAGCCGCGCGCGGACCCAAGGAACCAAGAAACATCGAGGGAGCGACCCGCCATGATCGATTTTCGCGAGTACGAGGCCCCGTCGCCTCAGCCGTTCCCGCCGCCCGAGCGGAGCCAGCGCGACACCCAGGTCGAACCCGACATCGACCGCCTCGTGAGCCTGCTGGCCGGCATCACCGCCGTCCGGCCGGTCGACGACGTGATCTCCGCCGCCCTCGCGCGGCGCCACCTCGTGGTCTCGGCCCGCCCGCTCGCGGCCTGACGCCGGACGAACACCCCGTGAACGAAGCACCCCGGGCGCGAGGCGCCCGGGGTGCTTCGTCGTGCCTCGATCGTCGCGATGGCCCACGCTCATGCGCCGGAGGAGAGGCGACCTCCCTCCGGCGCATGAGCGTGGGTCCCAGATGATCCGCACGAGCGGTTCCGTGCCAACCGGGCGAGGCCCGGTCAGGCGAGCGGCGTCGGCTCCGGCGGGCTGGGCCGGCCGGAGTGCGGCGCCCGCTCACTCCTCGTTGGCGCGCCCGCTGCCCGAGGCCTGACCGCCCTTGCGGCCGGCCGACGAGGCCAGCTCGCGATCCTGCGAGAAGGACCGCTTTTCGGCCGGCACGCTGCGGCCGCCCTTGCTGGCGATCTCGCGCTGCCGCTCCATGTCCATGGACGCGAAGCCGCGCTTCGAAGTCGAGTTTCCGGTAGCCATGATTGCCTCCTTGGCCGGTGCTCTCAGTGCGGACAACCTTCAGCGCAAATGATGGTTCCTGCCACGCATGCCGGTCGCGAGGCGTGAAGGTCCCGAATCGGGTCAGTCCAGGTTAGGCGCGGGGCGGCCGCGTCGGGCCGAGGACTTGAACGAACATGGTCTTCGCACTCCGAAACCCGTCCGCGCGGCGCGGCCCGCGCGGGCGGAACCCGGCCGGCGGGTCGGCGTTCGCCCCTGACCCCCCGGGGCGGACGGCGCCCGTGCGCCACGGGCACCCGCCGCCCGACCGCCGCATCCCCTTCCCGGAGCAGCCGATGACCAACAGGACCATGGTGAGCCGCGAGGCCGCCGCCCACCCGGAGACCGCCCCGGCGCCGAACCGCGGCACCCTGCCGCCGATGCCGGCCGAGGAGGGCAGCCCGCACCCGACCACGACCGAGGAGCCCGGCGACTCGCCCCAGCCCAACCGCCAGTTCGGCGGCGAGCCGAAGGGCGGCCTGACCACCCGCAAGGAATACACCCGTCAGGAAGAGGCGGGCTCCCGTCCCCGCGGGCTCTGACGCAGCGGCGGTTCCCAGTCCCGCTCCGGCCCTCTACACAGGCGGAGGGGATCTGGGGCGGCGGACCATGAGCAGCGGGGCGGGAACGGCGGAGCGGTCGGGCGGCGGAGCCACCGCGGCGCCAGGCGGGGCCTCCGCCGTCGATCGCGCGGCGCCCGACCGCGGCGCCGGACAGCCGGTCGCCCGCGATGCCGCCGCTCCCGCCGGCAACGACCCGGAGGCCGCCGACGCCTCCGGCGGCCTCGACCGCAGCCTCTTCCGCTACATCTGGCGGCACTCGAAGCGCGACCAGATCCTGATCTGCTGCGTGGTGCTGGCCTCGCTGCCGCTCTACTTCGCCTCCCTCGACCTGCCGCGGCGCATCGTCAACGAGGCGATCCAGGGCCACGCCTTCGAGAAGGGCAACGAGACCGCCAAGTTCCTGATCCTGCGCCTGCAGATGCCGGACTGGTTCGGCGGCGAGCGCATGCTGTTCGGTGGCTTCGACGTCGACCGGTTCGAGCTGCTGTTCGGGCTCTCCTCGATGTTCCTGCTGCTGGTGCTGATCAACGGCGCCTTCAAGTACTGGATCAACGTGGCCAAGGGGGCGCTCGGCGAGCGCATGCTGCGGCGCCTGCGCTTCCAGCTCTTCTCGCTGATCCTGCGCTTCTCGCCCGACGCTTTGCGCCAGACCAAGGCCTCCGAGGTCGCCACCATCATCCGCGACGAGGTCGAGCCGATCGGCGGCTTCATCGGTGACGCCTACATCCTGCCGGCCTTCCTCGGGACCCAGGCCGCCACCGCGATGGCGTTCATCCTGCTCCAGAATGTCTGGCTCGGGCTCCTCGCCGCCGCAGTGGTGGGCGTGCAGTTCGTGGTGATCCCGCGCCTGCGGCGCGAGTTGCTCCGCCTCGGGCGCCAGCGCCAGCTCGCCTCGCGCCGCCTCGCCGGCCGGGTCGGCGAGGTGGTGGACGGCATCGAGGCGGTCCACGCCAACGGCGCCGAGGCCTGGGAGCGGGCCGAGATCGGCCACCGCCTCGGCGGCCTGTTCGACCTGCGTCTGCGCATCTACCGGCGCAAGTTCATGGTCAAGTTCCTGAACAACCTGCTCGCGCAGATGACGCCGTTCCTGTTCTACTGCATCGGCGGCTACTTCGCGCTGAAAGGGCAGCTCAGCATCGGCCAGCTCGTGGCGGTGATCGCCGCCTATCGCGACCTGCCGCCGCCCCTGAAGGAGCTGATCGACTGGGACCAGCAGCGCCTCGACGTGCAGGTGAAGTACGAGCAGGTGCTGCAGCAATTCCTGCCCGAGCGCCTGCTCGGGCCCGACGGGGCAGGCCGCGACGAGAGCCTGTGCGGGCGGCTCGCGGCGGAAGGTCTCGGCGTGCAGGAGCCGCACGGGCCGGTCCTCGCGAACGTCTCCCTCGGCCTGACCCTGCCCTCCCTCGTCGGCATCGTCAGCGACGGCGGCCCGGCGGCCTCGACCTTCGCGCGGGTGCTGGCCCGGCGGGTCGACCCCACCTCCGGCCGGATCACCCTCGAAGGCCACGACCTGTCGGAATGGTCCGGCGCCGCGCTCGCCCGGCGCATCGCCTATGCGGGGGTCGATCCGGTGCTGTTCCCGGGCTCGCTGCGCGACAACATCGTGTACGGCCTCAACCGGCGGGTGCCCGGGACCGCCGAGGCCGACGCCCGGGACCTCGCCGAGGCCCGCCGCACCGGCAACCCGCTCGCGCCGTTCCCGTCCGACTGGATCGACTACGACCAGGCCGGCGTGGCGGATGCCGCCGCCCTCGACGCCCTGATCCTCGACTGGCTCACCCGCATCGGCATGGGCGAGGAGGTCTACCGCTTCGGCCTCCTCGGTCGGGTCGACCCCGACCGGCACCCGGACCTCGCCGCCCGGCTGATCGAGGCCCGGATCGCGTTCCGCGAGCGCCTGACGGCCGAGAATCGCGCCCATCTCGTCGAGCCCTTCGACCCCGCCCGCTACAACCGCCAGGCGACGGTGGCCGAGAACCTGCTGTTCGGCGTGCCGACCACCACCGCGCTCACCGGACGGGCGCTCGCCGAGCACCCGGTGGTGCGCCAGGTGCTCGACCGCACCGGCCTTGCCGACGACCTCGTCGCCATGGGCGAGCGGATCGCCGCCACCATGCTGGAGATCTTCCGCGGCCTGCCGAGCGGGCACCCTTTGTTCGAGCAGTTCTCGTTCCTCTCCGCCGACGAGCTGCCGGAATACGAGGCGATCCTCGCCCGCCGCACCGCCACCGAGGCCTCCGCCGAGCGCCATGGCGGCTCGGCCTTGAACCGGATCCGGCGCCGCTGGATCGGGCTCGGCCGCTACGGCTCGGCCGACGCGACACGGCTCATCGCCCTGCCGCTCGCCTATATCGAGCCGCGCCACCGCCTCGGCCTGATCGACGACGCCTTCCGCGACCGGCTGGTCGCGGCGCGGGGCGAGCTGCGCGCCGCCCTCGACGAGGCCGGGATGGGGGGCGTCGACTTCTACGATCCCGACCGGGTCTGCGCCGCCGCACCCTTGCGCGACAACCTCCTGTTCGGCCGCATCAACCAATCGGTCGCCGACGCCGTCGAGACCGTGACGGCGATCGGCACCGCCCTCGTCAAGGAGATGCGGCTCGCCCCCGCCATCACCCGGGTCGGGCTCGACCACCAGGTCGGCCCGGAGGGGCGCTTCCTGTCGAGCAGCCAGCGGGCGGTGGTGAGCCTGGTCCGCGCCCTGGTCCGCCGGCCGGACCTGCTCGTCCTCGACGGCGCCCTCTCGCCGATGGGCGAGAACCGCGCCCGCACGGTGCTGGGCCTGCTGCTGGAACGCTACGGCCGCGAGAACAGCCTGGTGGCGGTGCTGCCGAACGACCGCGTCGCCGACCGGTTCGACCTCGTCCTGCGGGCGGCCGGCACGCAGATCCACGGCCCGGAGACACCCGCCTCGAGAGCGGCGTCCGACAGCCCGGGCGAGGCCTCCCGCACCGGGGACGAGACCTCGGCCGACGGAACCGGAGCGTCCGTCACCACATCGGAAACCTCCGGCACCGGAGGTGAAACCTCCGGCGGAGAGGCGCCGGCGGGGGCTGGCGCTGCGGCGCCGGCTGCGGCAGTCTCGGAGCGCGCCGGGGATGACGAGACCGGGCCCGGGGCGGCGCGCGTCGAGCAGGGTGTGAAGGCATGACGCTTGAGACCGAGGTGCAGTCGCTGCGCCAAGTGCCGATGTTCCGCGAGGTGGACCCGGCCCGCCTGAAGCTGCTCGCCTTCACCAGCGAGCGGGTGCACTTCGCCGACGGCCAGCGCTTCTTCGACCGGGGCGACGCCGCCGACGCGGCCTACCTGATCCTGGAGGGGGAGGCGGCGGTGACCCTCGACGGGCCGCAGGGGCCGATCCGCCTGGCGCTCCTCGGGGCGAACGCGCTGGTGGGCGAGATGGGCATCCTGGCCGACCAGCCCCGCTCCGCCACCGTGACCGCCGTGGTGCCCACGACGGCCCTGCGCATCGACCGTCGGGTCTTCCTCGAACTCCTGAGCCAGTTCCCGCAGATCGCCATCGCGGTGATGCGCGAACTCGCCCACCGCCTCGAGATGACCAACCAGCAGCTCGCCCAGACGCGGACCGGCTGAACCGACACGACTCAACGAGGCGCGCCCGCGAACGAGGCGCGCCCGATCAACGACCGGGGAGACGCCATGGATCTCGCAGCCGGCCTGAAGGGCCGCCACGTCCTCGTCACCGGGGCCTCGAGCGGGCTGGGCGACCATTTCGCCCGCCTCTGCGCCGGGTGCGGCGCCGCCGTCACGGTGGCGGCGCGCCGCAAGGACCGCCTCGACGCCCTGGTGCGCGCCTTGCGCGAGGCGGGCGCGCCGGAGGCCCGGGCGGTGTCCCTCGACGTGGCGGACGGGGACTCGGTCGCGGGTGCCTTCGCGGGCCTGCACGCCCTGCCGGACGTGGTGGTCAACAATGCCGGCATCGCCGAGGGCGGGGCGGCGATCGACGTCGACCTCGCGACCTTCGATCGGGTCATCGACACCAACCTGCGCGGCGTCTGGGCGGTCTCCACCACCGCCGCCCGGGCCTGGCGGGATGCGGGACGGGGCGGCGTGATCGTCAACGTCGCGTCGATCCTCGGCCTGCGGGTCTCCGGCGGGGTCGGGCCCTACACGGTGTCGAAGGCCGGCGTGGTGCAGATGACCCAGGCGCTCGGCCTCGAATGGGCCCGCTACGGCATCCGGGTGAACGCGCTGGCGCCCGGCTACATCGGCACCGACATCAACCGCGACTTCTTCGACACGCCGCCCGGCCAGGCGATGCTCAAGCGCATCCCGATGCGCCGCCTCGGCCGCCCGCAGGACCTCGACGGCGCCTTCCTGCTGCTCGCCGGCGACGCCTCCGGCTGGATGACCGGGGCGACCATCCCGGTCGATGGCGGCCACCTCGTCTCGGGCCTGTGACCAGGCCCGAGGACCGTCAGTTCGCCAGCCGGATCTGCGCGAAGGTGTTGAAGAGCTTCGCCATCGCGTCGCCCACCGAGCCGGTCTTCGAGGCTTCCATGTAGAAGTCGCTGCTGGTCGCGCAGGCGGTCAGCTGCGACGGGATGTCGTCGAGCCGCGTGCCCCTGCCGCCGACCTGGCTCGGCTGGCCGAGCGTGGCGTTGTAGCCCCAATCCCAGGGCATCGCCAGGTAGGGCGTGTAGATCACCCCGACCCAGACCGGCAGGTTGGCGGAGCCGCCGCGGGTCTTGAGCGCCGCGCACTGGGCCGGGTCGAAGGGTGCGACGGAGGCGCGCTTCGGGACGTCCCAGGTCCAGGAGCGGCCCGGATCGGCCACGCCGTCGGTCGCCAGGATCACGAGCTTCTTGGGCGTCGTGATGCCGTCCCCGCTCGTCCCGACGGCCTTGGTGAATTGCGGCATGATCGTGCCGAACAGCGTCGCGCCGTCGCTCTCGCCCGAGGCGCTCGGCGCCTTCGGCAGGTTGCCGGCCACCTGCGACAGGTCGCTCGTCAGGTCGAGCACCTTGGTGAGCGTCGTGCTGAACGCGTAGATCGAGATCCGCATCCGCTTGCTGACCGCCTCCTGCCTGCGCAGCCAGTTGACGAAGTCGAGGATGCCCTGGTTCATCTCGTCCAGGCGAAGATTGATGCCGTTGGCCTTGGCCCACTGGTAGCTGTCCATGGTGGTGTTCTTGACCGGGGCGCCGTCGTGGCAGGCGAAGGCGCAGCCGAGATTGGCCTGGAGCGCGGCGATGTCGGTCGCCGTCGCGCCGAGCGCCATCGAGCCCGACACGTCGATCAGCAGGTAGACGTCGATCAGCGGCGACAGGTCGACGCTGGCCTTGGCGTTGCCGGAGAGCCCGAGCGTCTTCGTGCCGGTGAGGCCCGACAGGGTCGTCCGGGTCGAGGCCGTGTAGGCACCCGTCACCGTGACGTTGCGGCCCGTGATCGCGACGCCGAACTGCGACTGGGGCGTGGTGGCAGCAGTCGTGTCCGGCGAGAAGGTCCGGAAGACCTGCTCGGCGGTGGACTGGCCGGTCTGGCGGATCGCCGTGTCGGATTGTCCCTGGGAATCCGCCAGCTTCACCGCCTGGGCGCCGGCCAGCACGGCGGCGTCGAGGGCCGCGTCGAGGCGCGACTCGTCCTTGCGGGCGCGGGCGTAGTCGACGCCCGCCCCCGCCATCACCACGAGCACGAGGGCCGTCAGGCCGGTGATCAGCGCGACGCTGCCCCGGTCGTCGCGTCCGAAGCCGGCGGCCGCACTCGCCAGACGATGCCCGGGGAAGCGCCGCGCGGGCTGCTCGTGCGAGGCCCGGGCGGGCCTGGCCGGAAACCGGACCAGGCAGCGCAGGAGCGAGAAGGGAAGGTCGGACATGACGGCGCGATCCAGCGGACGCCATCTTGGTCCCATGGAGGGTGTTTCCCGGCTGTAAACTCGATCGCCGAATCCCCAGGCAAGGTCCCATCCCCTGGCAAGTCCATCGCGGCAGGCACCCCGACGATGATCCTACGACGTCGGATAGGTGATGAATTCGAGCAGCGATCCGTCCGGATCGCGGAAATAGACGCTGATGCCGTCGCCGACGGCGCCGTGGCGCGGCACCGGCCCGAGCTCCACCGGCACGCCGTGCCGCTCCAGATGCGCCATCGCCTCCTCGATCGGGCCGGGCCAGCGGAAGCAGAGGTCGCTGTTGCCGGGCATCACCGGCTGGCGGGCCCGCGGCTCGCCGATCTGGCCCGGCCCATGGCAGTTGAGCTGCACGCCGCCGAAGCGGTAGGCGTAGCCCCGCCCGACCGGGACAGGCTCGGCCCCGACGACGTCCCGGTAGAAGGCGGTGGAGCGCTCCCAGTCCGAGACGTGGATGACGCAGTGGTCGAGGTGGATCGCCGGGCGCAACCCCGCCTCCGACGCCGCGGGCACGAGTTCGGGGAGGGTCTCGGTGTCCGGCATCGTCGGTGCTCCTCAGGGCGATCCGCGGGATGGGCCGGCGACAAGGAGCCGGACGTTGCCGCCCGAATGCAAGCCTGCCGAGTGCCGCGGCCTGGTGCGGGCCGCACCGTCCCGCGGTTATTGCGCCAAGCGGACCGGCTGGTCCTTCTGCGGGCCGACGCCGGCCGGCACCGGCACGGTCGAGGAGTTGTAATTGGAGTTGATGGTGAGGTTGGCGCTGCCTTGCGTCCGGATCGTCCGCGCCACCACGACGGTCCAGGGTGATTGATCGGCAACCTTGTTGTTGTTGCCGTCGACGGTGAGGCTCGCGTTCGGCAGGTAGACCGTGCCGATGAGCTTGCGGGCGTTGTTGGTGGAAATCCCGACATCTCCAGAATAGCTGCGGTCGGTGATCAGCACGAAGCCGGCATAGGGGCCGCTCTTGCGGCCTTCGAGCTGCAGCACCGCGCTGCCGGTGACCTGCGCCGTCAGGAGGCCCTTGAGGATCACCACGACGTCGCTGCCGGTGATCGTGGACTGGCCGCCGACGCTGAGGCTCGGACCGAGGAAGTAATGGTCGCCGGGCGCCAGCACGAGGTTCGCCGTTCCCAGCAACGTGATGGCGCCGCAATGCACCCCAGGGTTGAGGTAGAAGGTCCCGCTCCCGAGGCTGAGGGAGAGCGAGTCGCACAGGAGCGGCACGTCGATCCGCATCGCCGCGAAGGGATCCGCCATTGCCGGCGCGTCGGTCACGGCCGCCGGGCGGATCGGGCCGGAGGCGCTGCCGGCGGCGCGCGCCTCGCCGGCCCACAGGGTGGTGGCCGCCCCCGCCGCCATATTGGCGTTGCTCTGCACCAGGCAGTCGCTCGCCGTGATCATGGAGTTCGCCTGCAGCTCGACGCTGGCCGGGCTGCCGAAGGCCCCGGTGCCCTGGGATCCGAGCACGCAGAGGGGCTTGCGCGCGGTGCGGATCGCGGTGGCCGTCGCCGCCAGGTTCCAGCCCCCAGGCGGCAGCAGGTTGCCGAAGAACGAGGCGCGGTTCGCCGTCTGTCTCACCGTGACGGTGCGCGCCGCGGCATCGATCGCGGCGGTCGAGGCGACCGTCCAGCGCAGGCGCAGGGGCTCGGCCATGCCGTCGGCGTAGAGGCGCGTCCGCTCCACCGTGGCGGTGGACTGGTCGACGCCGAACTCCCCCGCGCCCTGGATCGCCGCCGCGTCGACGTTGCGCTGGAGCTTGGTCTTGGTGAGCATCACCTCGGCGACCTCGGCGACGCCGACCGACCCGATCGCCAGGAGCGGCAGCACCAGGCTGAACACGACGATCACCGTGCCGCGCCGGCACTGCCAGAACCGTCGGCCGAGGCCACGGAAGAGGTCCGGGATCAGGCTCATCGTCGGGGTGGACGGCTACCCAGGTTGCTGCCGGGTCTACTGCTATCTGCAGTTGTTCTCCCGGTGCCGCATCGCCAGCACGGTCCAGTTCTGCTCGCGACTTCCCAACAAATGCCTAACGAAAAATTTTTCCACTGTGTCCGTCGCGACCGGGATTTGGCGGTCGCGGGCTTCCACCCTGGAGGCCCGGCACGGATCGGGGCACCGGGCCGGGCACCTTTGCGTCAGCCGGCGACGTCGTGCTCGATCGCCCCGAAGATCGAGTGCCCGCCGGCATCCTTCATCTCGATCCGCAGCCGGTCGCCGGCGGTGAGGTAGGGCGTGCGGGCCCAGCCGGTCGTCAGCGCCTCGGCGGCGCGGGCCTCGGCGAGGCAGGCATAGCCCGCCCCGCCCTCGGCGACGGGCCGGCCCGGGCCGCCGTCGATGCCGCGGTTCGAGACCGGGCCGGCGCTGACGATCGTGCCGGCCCCGAGGCTGCGGTGCCGCGCCGCCTCCGCCACCAGGGCGACGAGGCTCAGGCCCAGATCGGCCCCGGCATCCGGGCAGCCGAGCGCCTTGTCGTTGCGGCTCACCCGCAGCGGGCGGTGCAGGCTGCCGCCCTGCCAGGCCTCCCCGAACTCGTCGGGCGTCACCGCCACCGGCCCGAGGCTCGCGACCAGCGCCGGCGCCTCGGCGCCGTCGAGGTCGAGCCCGTCCGGCCGCAGGCGGTCGTGGCGGATCACCTCCGCCATCAGCGTCACCAGCCGGATCGCGCCCGCGGCCTCGCCCGCTGCGACGCCCCGCGGCACGTCGCCGGTGATCACCGCGAGGCCCGCCGCGAGGTCGAGGGAGGCTGCCGGGTCGTCGGGTTGCAGCGGGTCGCGGGGCCCGAGGAACCCGTCGGAGGCGGCGTGGCGCAGGGCGTTCCCAGCCGCGCCGGCCGGCGCCTCGGCGCCCGCGGCCTGGCGCAGCAGCGCCGGGTAGCCCGGCCAGGCGGCGGCGTGCCGGCGGGCATAGGCGCGGGGGAGGGGGGCGGCGCAATCGTGCTCGTGGAAACGGAACGACGGCACCGAGCCGTGCTCGAGCTGCTCGGCCAGGGCTTCGAGGGCGGGCGCGTAGCGCTCCCAGGCGTCGAGGGCCTGCTGCAGCGTCGGTACCACGATGAAGGCGTCGGTGGCGCGGGTGAGGTCGCGCGAGACCACGACGAGGCGGCCGTCGCGGCCGTGCTTGAGGCTGGCGAGCTTCATGGGCGTCCTCCTGGCCTGCTCACGCAGGCATTCCGGCCTGCTCCCGCAGGCGCTCCGGCCCGGTTGTCGGGCGATCCGGCCCGTTTCCCGGGCGCGTTGCCCCATCATGGACCGCCCCGGCCGCGGAGGCTACGGCCGGGGCGGCGAAACCGCCCCGGTGCCGGGACGGTCGAGGACGCGGTCTCCCGACCTCACACCGTGCCGTGGACGAGATTGTGGATGAAGCCGAGCTTGCCGATCACCGGCGGCGCCAGCACGAAGGGGTAGAGGTCGCCCTGGCCCATCGCCCGGTTGACGCTGTTGAGGGCGAACACGAAGGGCAGCCAGGCCGCCATGATCTGCTCGATGCTCTGCGCCTCGTAGGGGTCGAAGTCGATCCGCGCGGCGAGCTCGCCGCCCGCGTCGAGGAGCGGGTTGACCTGCATGCCGAAGGCGCTCGCCATCTCGAGCGTGTCGACGATGTGCAGGTAATGCGCCCAGGTCTCGGCGAAATCCTCCCACGGATGGGTCGTGGCATAGGCCGAGACGTAGTTCTCCTGCCAGTTCGCCGGCGTGCCCTGCTGGTAATGCCGCTTCAGCGCCGCGTCGTAATCCTGCGAATCGTCGCCGAACACCGCCCGGCAGGCGTCGAGCCGGCCGGCGTCGCGCACGAGCAGGTCCCAGTAATGGTGCCCGACCTCGTGGCGGAAATGCCCGAGCAGCGTGCGGTAGGGCTCGCCCATCTCCCGGCGCCGCTTCTCGCGCTCGGCGTCGTCGGCCTCGACCAGCGCAATGGTGATGACGCCGTTGTCGTGCCCGGTCATCACCTTCGGGCCGTGGTTCTCCGGCGGGTCGGCCAGGAAGTGGAAGATCAGCCCGTGCTCCGGATCCTCGGCCCGCGTCTTCAGCGGCAGGTTCCAGCGCAGCAGGCTGTAGAACAGCCGGTGCTTGGCGAACTCCATCTCGCGCCATTCGTAGAGGTAGCGCGGGTTCGAGACGTCGGGGATCGTGCCGTTGTGGCGGCAGGCGAGGCAGAACGCGTCGCCGGAGCCCGGCGGCACCAGCCAGTTGCAGGCATCGTGGACCGCGTTGGCGCAGAACCGGCTCGGCCGGTCGCGGGCGGCGAGCGGCGTCCAGTCCTCGCCCCCGGCGGGCTCGAGCGCCGAGAGCGTGCGGGTCTCCGGCAGGTAGGCGAGGCGGTGGCCGCAGCGCTGGCAGGTCCGGTTCTCGAAATACAGGATGTTGCCGCAGGACTGGCACTGGAACAGCTTCATCGGGATCTCCACCGGCACGCGCGGCCGCCCGGTGCAACGAACGTGCTAGGGGTGCGGGGGTTGCGGCGGGACCGCGCCCGGAGCGTCGGCCGCCGGGATCCGGGCGGGCCTGTGGCGCCGAGCGCACAGGCGCCACGTCCCGCGTCCGTCGCCGGACGATCCCGAGACCCGCAGGATCGGGCCGTCGGCCTGCCGGTCTCCTGCAACTTTGATCGCGATTGGTCTCATGGACCGTTGATCTCCGGGAGCGCCATCGCCGAGAGTGCGTGAAAAGGAGAGGAAACGTCATGACCGCGACCCGTCGCGCGCTACTGTCCGGCGCGCTCGCGCTGGCCGCCCCGTCGATCCGCCGGGCGCATGCCGAGACGTCGGAGGTGCTGATCGCGCAGCAATTCGGGCTCCTCTACCTCCAGCAGGACGTGATGGAGCGCCTGGACCTGATCGAGAAGCACGCCGCCCGGCTCGGCCTGCCCAACCTCAAGGCGCGGTTCCTGCGCCTCGGCGGGACCGGGCCGGTCACCGACGCGCTCTTGGCCGGCAAGCTGCATTTCGGCAGCGGCGGCGCGCCCGGCGCGATGCTGCTCTGGGACCGCTCGCGCGGGGCGATCAAGTCGTGCTTCGCCATGAACGCTGTCGACCAGAAGCTGCTCACCGTGCGGCCGGACCTGCGCCGCATCGAGGACCTGAAGCCCACCGACCGGATCGCGCTGCCCGCGGTCAAGACGGCGCCGCAGGCGATCTGGCTGCAGATGGCGGCGGCGGCGGCCTACGGGCCTGCCGAATGGGCGCGCTTCGATTCCCTCACCCTCGGCCGCGCACACCCGGACAGCATGGCGGCGATGCTCGGGCGCACGGAGATCAACTGCCACTGGGCGACGAGCCCGTTCCAGGAGCGCGCGCTCGCCGACCCTGCCGTGCGCGAGGTGACGAGCAGCTTCCGGATCATGGGCCTGCCCTCCGTGACCCCGAACACGATCTACGGCAGCGCCGCCTTCCGGGACGCGAACCCGATCGCCTGGAAGGCCTGCCTCGCCGCCTTCCAGGAGGCGACGGACTTCATCAACAAGGAACCGGCCCAGGCGGTCGAGATCTACCTCAAGAACTCGGGCGACAAGGACAGCCCGCAGAACGTGCTCGCCGCCATGAAGTCCTCCGGCAACGACTTCACGCTGCAGCCGCGCGGGCTCATGAAGATCGCGGGCTTCATGGCCGACACGGGCGTGCTGAAGCGCCGGCCGGCGAGCCTCGGCGACCTGTTCTTCCCCGAGGCGCTGGATCTCGGCGGGAGCTGAGCCATGGCGACGGACACGAGCGCCGACCTCGACGAGCCGATCCCGTACATGGCGCGCACGCGCGCCTATTACGGCGCCCTCGGCTACCCGCCCTACCGCTGGGCGCGCTTCGACGCCGTGCCCTTCGCCCCCTTGGCAAAGCCTCTCGCGCAGGCCTGCCTCGCCCTCGTGACGACCGCCGCACCCTACCGGGCGGACAAGGGCGACCAGGGACCGGGCGCACCCTATAACGGCGCGGCCAAGTTCTTCAGCGTCCATTCCGGCCCGAGCGACCGCGACCCGGACCTGCGCATCGCCCACATCGCCTATGACCGCGACCACACCCGCGCGGACGATCCCGGCACCTACTTCCCCCTCGCGGCCCTGCGGGCGGCGCAAGGGGCGGGGGTGATCGGGCGCGTCGCGCCCCGCTTCCACGGCCTGCCGACGAACCGCAGCCAGCGCGTCACGGTCGAGACCGACGCGCCGGAACTCCTCGCCCGCCTGCGCGCCGACCGCGCCGACGCTGCGATCCTGGTGGCGAACTGCCCGGTCTGCCACCTGTCCCTCGCGCTCGCCGCCCGTGCGCTCGAGGAGGCCGGCATCGCCACCGTGCTGATGGGCTGCGCCAAGGACGTCGTCGAGCATTGCGGCGTGCCGCGCTTCCTGTTCAGCGACTTTCCGCTCGGCAACGCCGCCGGCCGGCCGCACGACCGGGCCTCGCAAGAGGCGACCTTGCGCCTCGCCCTGGATCTCCTCGCCTCGGCCTCGGCCCCGCGCACCACCGTGCAGTCGCCCCAGCGCTGGCGCGCCGACCCGTCCTGGAAGGCCGATTACGCCAGCCTCGACCGCCTCTCGGCCGAGGAGATCGCGCGCCGCCGCGCGGAGTTCGAGGCCGAGAAGCACAAGGCGCGGCCCGGGCGGGCGGCGGAGTGACCGCCGACCGGGCGGCGCTCACCCCCCATGCCCCCGGCGCCCTCACGGCCGGCCTCGAAATCGCCTATCACCGGAGGCGCCAACCTGAACCGGGCCGCGAGATGCCCGTGCGATGAGGAGACGCCGATGGCGATGAACGGGGCCGAGAGCCTGGTGCGCACCCTGGTGGCGGGGGGCGTGGAGGTGTGCTTCACCAATCCGGGCACCTCGGAGATGCACTTCGTCGCCGCCCTCGACCGGGTCGAGGGGATGCGGGCGGTGCTCTGCCTGTTCGAGGGCGGCGCCACGGGCGCCGCCGACGGCTACGCCCGCATGGCCGACAAGCCGGCCTCGACGCTGCTCCATCTCGGTCCCGGCCTCGGCAACGGCATCGCCAACCTGCACAATGCGCGCCGCGCCCGCTCGCCCCTCGTCAACATCGTGGGCGAGCACGCCACCTACCACCGCGCCTTCGACGCGCCGCTCACCTCCGATATCGAGGGCCTGGCCGGCCCGGTCTCGGCCTGGGTCCGCACCGGCCTGAGCGCCAAGGCCGTGGCGGCGGACGGGGCCGACGCGATCGTCGCCGCCCGCACGGCGCCCGGCGGCGTCGCCACCCTGATCCTGCCCGCCGACACCGCCTGGGAGGAAGGCTCCGGCATCGCGCCCCTGCCGGCGATCCCCGAGCGCCCGCGGGCGAGCGACGAGGCGATCGCCCACGCGGTCGCGGCGCTGCGCAGCGGCGAGCCGGTGCTTCTCCATCTCGGCGATCGGGCGGTGCGGGGCGAGGGACGGCGCCTCGCCGCCCGCATCGCGGAGAAGACCGGGGCGAAGCTGCTCGCCATGACATCGAACGCCCGCATCGACCGCGGCGCCGGCACGGTGCCGATCGAGCGCCTGCCCTATCCGGTCGACCCGGCCCGCGAGGTTTTGTCCCCGTACAAGCACGTGATCCTGGTCGGCGCGACGCTGCCGGTGGCGTTCTTCGCCTACCCGGGCAAGCCGAGCGCGCTCGCGCCCGCCACCTGCGACGTCTTCGCCCTCGCGACCCCGGAGCAGGACCAGATCGACGCCCTGGCGCGGCTCGCCGAGGCGGTCGGCGCCCCCGCCGACGCGCCGCTGCCGCCGCTCGCCCGCCCCGACCTGCCGACGAGCGGGTCCCTCGACCAGGATTCGATCGCCCGCGTGCTCGGCGCGCTGATCCCGGAGGGCGCGATCATCTGCGACGAGTCGGTCACGACCGGGCGCAACTTCTTCCCGGCCACCCATGCGGCGGCGCCCCATACCTGGCTCCAGCTCACCGGCGGCTCGATCGGCGTCGGCATCCCCATGGCGACCGGCGCCGCGGTGGCCTGCCCGGACCGCAAGGTGATCTCTCTCCAGGCCGACGGCAGCGCCCTCTACACCGCCCAGGCGCTGTGGACCCAGGCCCGCGAGCGCCTCGACGTCGTCACGCTCATCTGGTCGAACCGCTCCTACGCGATCCTGCGCCACGAACTGACCAATGTCGGCGCCAATCCGGGCCGCAAGGCGATCGACATGCTCACCCTCGACGATCCGCCGATCGACTGGGTGAGCCTGTCGAAGGGCTACGGCGTCGAGGCGCGCCGGGTCGAGACCTTGCGCGAGCTCGTCGACACCTTCACCGGCGCCCTGTCGCGCCGCGGCCCGTTCCTGA
This sequence comes from Methylobacterium nonmethylotrophicum, assembly GCF_004745635.1. Lineage (GTDB taxonomy): Bacteria > Pseudomonadota > Alphaproteobacteria > Rhizobiales > Beijerinckiaceae > Methylobacterium > Methylobacterium nonmethylotrophicum. The sequence goes on from NZ_SRLB01000041.1 coordinate 43,626, forward strand.
TCGAGGTGGCTCTGACGTAGCGGCAGCGCCACGGTTTCATCCCGTGGCTCGCTGATTCGTGATGTAGCCGGCTGAATTTAACGTCCCGGAAGGTCCGCGCGCTCTACCACCGGATGGGATCGGGTGCGGATCGGACGGGATGAGCGGGGACGCGACGCGCAACGGCATCGAGGGGCTGCTGCACCGCTGGCACGCCGCCCGGGCGGCCGCCGGCGGGTTGCCGGCTTACGAGGACATGGTCCTGGGCAATCTCGGCCGCATGGCGAGCCGCACCGCTTTGGTGGGTGGCCCGCCTGGCCACCCCCGCCTGCTCTGGGTCGGCGAGGCGTTCGAGGGCTGGCTCGCCCGCCCGGGCGCGGACCTCCCCCTCAAAGACTTGGCCCTCGACGACTTGCCGGGCGGCCTCGCGCAGTCGTTGCGCGAGATCGTCGGCGACGTGCTCGCCGGGGCCGAGCCGGTGCGGGCGCCCTGCACCCGGGTGGCGGGGGGCGTCGCCTACACCACCGGGATGCTCGGGCTGCCGCTGGCGACGCGGGGGGCGGAGCGCCTGGTGCTGCTGTGCCTCGCCGGCGCGACCACGCGGACGAACCTGCTCAAGACGCTCTTCCGCTCCACCCGGCAGGGGATGGTGGCCGCCGCTGCCATGCGCGACGGCGCCGGCGCGGTACGGGACTTCCGGGTCCTCGCCCTCAACGACGCCGCCGCCGCGATGCTGCGCTCCACCGTCGAGACGGCGCAGTGGCAGCGCCTGACGACCCTGCTGCCGCATCTGCGGGGCTCTGCCGCCCTCGCGCACCTGGTGGCGGCCGTCGAGGGACAGACCGGCGGCTACGAGGCGTCCTACCCGCGGCCCGACGGCACCACGCTGCACCTGCGCATCGAGATCGCCGCCATCGGCGACCTCCTCGGCGTCACCCTCACCGACATCGGCGACCTCAAGGCGCGGGAGGCCTCGGCCCGCCTGCTGTTCGAGCACAACCCGGTGCCGATGTGGCTCGCGGGCGAGGACGGCGCGGTGCTGGCGGTCAACGACGCCGCCACCGCCCATTACGGCTTCCCGCGCGAGGACTTCCTGAGCCTCTCGGCCCGCGACCTCGCGGTGGCGCCGGAGCCCGGCGCCGCCCAGCGCCACCGCCGCCGGGACGGCAGCCTGATCGACGTCGAGGTCTTCTCCGGCCCGATCCCGTTCGAGGGCCTGAGCGCCACCCTGACCGCCTGCGTCGACGTGACCGAGCAGCGCCGGGCCGAGCGGCGCATCGCCCACATGGCCCATCACGATGCCCTGACCGGGCTGCCGAACCGCGTCCTGTTCCACCGGCGCCTCGCCGAGGCGGTGGCGACGGGCCGCCCTGTCGGCCTGCTCTGCCTCGACCTCGACCACTTCAAGCTCGTCAACGACACTCTCGGCCACCCGGCCGGTGACGCGCTGCTGCGCCAGGTCGCCGAGCGCCTGCGCGCCTGCCTGCCGGCCGACGGGCTGGTGGCCCGGCTCGGCGGCGACGAGTTCGCGGTCCTGAGCGCCCTCCCGTCGCCCGCGCTCATCGGCCTCGCCGACGCGATCGTCGCCGCCCTCGGCCGGCCCTTCGCGCTGCCCGACCACCAGGACGTCACGGTGGGCGCCAGCATCGGCATCGCGCTCGCGCCCGAGCACGGCGAGGATCCCGACGTCCTGCTGCGCAAGGCCGACACCGCGCTCTACGCCGCCAAGGCCGGCGGGCGGCGCACCCGGCGCCTGTTCGAGCCCGCCATGGACGCGGCGCTCCAGGGCCGCCGCGCCCTCGAGCGCGACCTGCGCGAGGCCATCGCCGCCGAGGCGCTGGAGGTGCACTACCAGCCCCTCGTCGCCACCGGCAGCCTCGCGGTCACCGGGTGCGAGGCGCTGCTGCGCTGGCGCCATCCCGAGCGGGGCTTCGTCTCGCCGGCGACCTTCATCCCGGTGGCCGAGGAGACCGGGCTGATCGCCGCGGTCGGCGAGTGGGTGCTGGCCCGGGCCTGCCGCGAGGCCGCCGGCTGGCCGGGCGGCGTGCGGGTCGCCGTCAACCTCTCGCCGGCGCAGTTCCGCACCCCCGACCTGGTCGGCACGGTCGCGCGGGCGCTCGCCGAGTCGGGCCTCCACCCTGCCCGGCTCGAACTCGAGATCACCGAGCAGGTGATGCTGGAGGAGACGACCGCCAACCTCGCGGTGCTGCACCAGCTGCGCGCCCTCGGGGTGCGCATCGCCATCGACGATTTCGGCACCGGCTACGCGTCGCTGAGCTACCTGCGGGTCTTCCCGTTCGACAAGATCAAAATCGACCGCTCCTTCACCGCGGCGCTCGGCCGCGAGGCGACGGCGGTGGCGATCGTGCAGGCGGTGATCGGGCTCGGCGCCAGCCTCGGCATGACCACGGTGGCGGAGGGCGTCGAGACCGAGGCGCAGCTCGCCGCCCTGCGCCGCAGCGGCTGCGGCGAGGTGCAGGGCTTCCTGTTCAGCCGGCCGGTGCCGGCGACCGAGCTGCGCCGGCTCCTCGGGGAGGCCGCCGCGCCCTGGACGGCGGCGGCCTGACGTCCCGCGATCCGGCTTACTTGAGCGGCTTACCTGAGCGGCTTTCTTGGGCGCTTGCGTCCGGCAGGACACAACCCGAAGCAGCAGGAGCGGCTAGGCATGGGATCTTCCCCTGCCGAAAGGTGACCCCCGCATGCTCCCGCGCCGCCTCGTCCTCGCCCTCCTCGCCGGGCTGCCGCTCGCGGCCTGCAACGCCCGCGGGCCCGCGAACGTCGCGGCCTTGGGTCCGGACGCGGCCTGGTACATCGGCAGCATGCCCGACCAGCCCTTCGACGTGCCGCTCGTCGACCGCACCCGGATGGACCCGAAATACCGGCGCCAGACCGTCGCCTATGCGGGCCTCGAGAGGCCCGGCACCGTCGTGGTCGATATCGACGAGCGGTTCCTCTACCTCGTGCAGGAGAACGGCCAGGCGTTGCGCTACGGCGTCGGCGTCGGCAAGCTCGGCTTCTCCTGGAAGGGCACCGCCACGGTCGGCCGCAAGGGCGTCTGGCCCGACTGGGGCCCGACCGCCAAGATGGTGAGCCTCAACCCCGACCTGCCGCGCTCGCGCAAGGGCGGCCTCGACAACCCCCTCGGCGCCCGCGCCCTCTACCTCTACCAGGGCGGCCGCGACATCCTGTTCCGCATCCACGGCACCAACGAGCCCTGGAGCATCGGTGAGCAGATGTCCTCGGGCTGCGTGCGCATGCTCAACGAGGACGTGGTCGATCTGTACAACCGCGTGCCGGTGGGGACGACCGTGCTGGTGAAGCGGCACGGGAGGTATCGGGTGTAGGGGGTACGAACCGTCTCACCGTGAGGCCCGCCTCAACCCCTCCCCCCTCTGCGGGGGAGGGTGGTCCCTGCGTCAGCGGGGGTCGGGAGAGGGGCAGCGCGACGCTGATCCAAGTCAGCGCTCTTCAGAACGGCCCCGTCTTGTCCGGAAGCGGCGTCCCCTCTCCCGCCTGGCATCCGCCGGGCACCCTCCCCCGCAGAGGGGGGAGGGTTTGAGGGGCCCCCCCTCACACCGGCGGATGCATCCAGAACTGGGCGATCAGCGCCGCGCCCAGGAACGTCCCGGCATTGGCCATGAACGACACCACCACGATGCGCCAGCCGAGCCGCCGGAAGGCCGGGACATCCTTGGCGAGGGAGAGGCCCGCGAAGGCGAGGATCGGGGTGGCGAGCGCCAGGAAGTTGATCCGGCCGGTCGCGGCCGCGATCTCGGCCGAGAACGGCGTACCCGGATAGGTGAGCGCCATGCCGATCAGCGAGACCCACACCACCGCCGGCAGCCGGCGCCCGGCGAGGCGGTAGAGGACCTCGCCGGCGACCACCACCCCGACGATGAGGCCCGCACCCAGCAGCACCGGCCCGTCCGGCCGGGTGCCGTAGGTGAGCCAGTTGCCGACGAGGCCGAAAGCCGCGGTGGCGAGCCAGATCAGCACGAGGGCGGGCAGGCCGAAGGCCGGCGCGGCGTGGGCCGTCACCGCCGTCTCCGGCGCGGCCGCGGGCGCGGGCTCCGCCCGCCCGCGGCCCCGGCCGAGGATCGGCTCCAGCACGCCGTAGGCCCAGACTGTGAAGGGCAGCGACAGGAACAGGGTGAAGTAGGTGCCGATGGTGGTGGTGATGAGGTTGCTCGCCGCCGCGAAGGTGGCGACCTCCTTCGCCATCTCGGGCGTCTGCTGCGCCGCGATCGCGCCGGCGGCGGCCGCCATCATGCTGCCGGAGCCGACGCCCGCGCCCATCGCGAGGGCGAGCGGATTGAAGACCCCGAGGCTCGCGACGAACCCGGCCAGCAGCGCGATGAACACCGCCCCGAACACCGTGCCGGTCAGGTACTCGGCCAGCACCCCGCGCCCCTCCGGCGAATCCATGCCGTAGCGCTCGCCGATGATCGCGAGGCTGGGTTCGCGCCCGACCGAGAAGGTGGCGCCGATCGCCTCGCGCTTGAGGCCGAGCAGCAGCGCCACCGGCAGGCCGAACACCATCGTGCCGAAGAAGTGGCCGAATTCCTGGAAGGCCAGCGCCCAGCCGGCGCTCAGGATCTTCGGCAGCGAGCCGCCGACGAGGAGCCCGAGCTTGGCGACGAAGAGCAGGAGCGCCGGCTGCAGGATCGCCCCGGCGGCGTGCTGGAGCGCCAGCGGGAGCCGCAGGGCAGGGGGCAGGCGTGGTGCCGCGAGCCCGAGGCCTCCGCCCATCAGCAGGGCCCAGAGCAGGGGCAGCAGGATGATCTTGCCGTGCCCGAGCGGGATGGCGACGTTGCCGATCAGCTCGGCCAGCGTCACCACCGCCAGGGCGAGGACGAAGAGCGTGAGGAGGCCGATACGGCCGGGATGTCTCACGGGCGCGACGGCGGGGCTGCCGGTCGCCAGGATGGCGCTCGTCATGGAAGTCTCCGGTGCGGGGGGGGACGGTCCGGTGGGGCCCCCCGGACCGGAGGGGGTTTCTAGGCGCCGACGCCCGGCGCGTAGCCGAACGCGGCGGCGGGGGCGGCGGCGGTCTCGACCCAGACGCTCTTGACCTGGGTGTACTCGTGCAGGGCCTCGATGCCGCTCGAGCGGCCGTAGCCGCTGCGGCCCGAGCCGCCGAAGGGCGAGGCGACGTGGATGGTCTTGTAGGCGTTGATCCAGAACGTGCCGGCCCGCACCGAAGCCGCGACCCGGTGGGCGCGGCCGACGTCGCGGGTCCAGACCGCGCCGGCGAGCCCGAACGCGGAATCGTTGGCGATGCCGACCGCCTCCTCTTCCGTGTCGAACGGGATCACCGTCACCACCGGACCGAAGATTTCGGTCCGGGCGCAGTCCATGGCGTTGGTGGCCCGCGCCAGGATCGTCGGGGGCACGTAGTAGCCGCCCTCGCGCGCGGTCCCGTCGCTGCCGGCGGCGAGCTCGGCGCCCTGATCCAGACCGCTGCGGATCATCGCCAGCACGTGGCGGTACTGGGTCGCGTTGTTGATCGGCCCGACCTCCGTGTCGGGGTCGAGGGGATCGCCCACGCGGATCCGCGCGGCGCCTGAGGCCAGCATGGCGACGAACCGGTCGTAGACCGGGCGCTCGACGAGGAGCCGCGAGCCGGCGACGCAGGACTGGCCCGCCCCGGCGAAGATCGCCGCCTGCGCGCCCAGGCACGCCCGCTCGAGGTCGGCATCAGCGAACACGATGTTGGCGGACTTGCCGCCGAGCTCGAGCACGCAGGGCTTCAGATGACGCGCCGCGGCTTCCGCGATGCGGGCCCCCGTCGCCGGCGAGCCGACGAACACGACCTTCGCGACCGCCGTCTCGGCGAGCGCCGCCTGTCCGGTGGTGTGGCCGTAGCCGGCCAGCACGTTGACGACGCCCGACGGCAGCCCGGCCCGCTCCGCGAGGGCCGCGACGGCGAGCGAGGTCAAGGGCGTGAGCTCCGAGGGCTTGAGCAGCACCGCGTTGCCGGCGGCGAGCGCCGGGGCGAGCTGCCAGCCGCAGGTGAAGACCGGCGCGTTCCAGGGCGTGATCTGCAGCACCACGCCGACCGGCTCGCGGCGGGTGTAGTTGAGGTGGCTCGTCGGGACCGGGATCACCTCGCCGTGCAGCTTGTCGGCCCAGCCCGCATAATACTCGAACATCTCCGCGACCTTGGTCGCCTCGACGCGGCAGTCGCGGATCGGCTTGCCGGCATTGAGCGCCTCGAGGCGCGCCAGCGGCTCGATCGCGGCGCGGATGCCCCGGGCGACCTCCTGCATCACCCGGCCGCGTGCGGCGCCGGTCAGCGCGGCCCAGCGGGCCTGGCCGGCGAGAGCCGCCCGGGCGGCCTCGGCCACCACCTCCGGCCCGGCATCCGGGTACTCGGCGAGCTGGAGGCCGGTGGCGGGATCGACGAGGCGCACCGGCTCGCCGGTGCCGGGGACGAGTCGGCCGTCGATCCAGGAGCCGATCGTGGTCAACCCGGAGAAGAAGGGGCGCAGGAGGGCGGCGAGCGCCTGCGGGCGGGTCTCGGTCATGGCGGGTCTTCCGATCAGGTGAGCTGGAGCGTGACGATGGCGTTGAAGTCGGCGTCGTCGGGGATCGCCTCGGCGCTCTCGCGCCACAGCCGGGCGGCCTCCGTCGAGACCGGCAGGTCGAGGTCGAGGGCGCCGATCAGCTCCTCGGCCAGGCGCACGTCCTTGCGCATCAGCTTCATGGTGAAGCCGGAATCGAAGGCGCCGTTGAGCACCCAGGTGGGGAAGTTGACTTGGGTCACGCCGCTGCGACCCGAGCCGGCATTGATCCCGGCGAGCAGGCGCTCCGGGTCGACGCCGGCGTCGCGGGCCATCCGGACCGCCTCGGCGGCGGTGAGGAGGTGGGCGGCGCAGAGCAGGTTGTTGGCGAGCTTGGTGACGTGGCCGGCGCCGACGCCGCCGACATGGACCCGCGTCGCGCTCAGGGCCGCGAGCACCGGCTCGGCCCGGGCCACCGCCCGGTCGCTGCCGCCGATCACCATGGTGAGCGTCGCGGCATGCGCCCCCTTCGGCCCGCCGCTCACCGGCGCGTCGACGAGGTCGATCCCGGCAGGCGCGAGCGCCGCCGCGATGCGCCGGGTGACGGCCGGGTGCGAGGTCGAGGTGTCGATGACGAGGAGCCCGGGCTGCGCGCCGTGCAGCGGTCCCGCGGGCCCGAGCAGCACCGCCTCGACCACCTCGGGGGTGGGCAGCGACAGCACCACCGCGCCGCAGTCCCGCCACAGGGCGGACGGCCCCTCGACGATCGCGATGCCGTCCGCCGCCGAGGCCTCCCGGGCGGCGGGCGCGGGGTCGTACCCCATCACGGTGAAGCCGCGCCGCCGCAGCGAGAGAGCCATGCCCCGCCCCATATTGCCGAGGCCGATGACGCCGATCGTGCGCATGTCCGCTGTCTCCCGGAATGACGCCGGGCTTCGTCTCGGCCGCGGCGCCTTCTGGGATCCGGAGACTGGGGCAGGCCGGCGTTGAGCGGAACGGCATTGGCGGGTATTTTGCGTTGACTTGCCGGCAACGCACCCGGTCAAGCGGGGGGATCCGATGCACAGCCTCGACGATCGCTGCCTGCGCTACCTGGCGGAGGCCGTCGGGTGCGGCTCGGTCCGCGCGGCGGCCGACAAGCTCGACGTCAACGCCTCGGCGGTGAGCCGCCAGCTCGCCCAGATGGAGGCGCAGCTCGCCACGCCCCTGATCGAGCGCCACAGCCGCGGCGTGCGGGCGACGCCGGCCGGCCACCTGCTCCTCGACTATTACCGGCGCCAGGCTTCCGACCGGGAGGACGTCCTGGCCAAGCTCGCCGCGCTGAAAGGTCTGCGCCGCGGCCACATCGACGTGGTGCTGGGCGAGGGCTTCGTCGGCGACCTGATGTCGGGCCTGCTCCAGGATTTCTGGGCCCGCCATCCCGACCTGACCATGGTCCTCGACCTCGCGGCCACCAACGACGTGGTGCGCCGGGTCGTCGAGGACGAGGCGCATCTCGGCCTCGTCTACAACCCGCCGCCGGAGCCGCGCCTGCGCACCCACCTGGCGATGCCCCACCCGATCCGCCTCCTGGTGCGGACCGATCACCCGCTCGCCGCCCATCCGGGCCCGGTCCGCCTCGCCGACCTCGCCGGCCATCGCCTCGGCGCGATGCACCCGGCCACCGGCATCCGGCAGATCGTCGCGGCGGCGGAGCGGGAGGAGGGCGTGCGCCTCGAGCCGGCGCTGACCACCGGCTCGATCGGCGTGCTCAAGCAGTTCGTCGCCTCCGGCGCCGGCGTGACCCTGCTGCCGGCCTTCTGCGCCGCGCAGGAGGTCGCGGACGGCACGCTCGCGGTCCTGCCGCTCGCCGATCCCGGGCTCAACGCCGTCGAGGCCCGGATCGTCACCCGCCGCGGGCGCCAGCTCGCGCCTGCGGCGGCCAAGCTCCTGCAGCATCTCGCCCGCGGCCTGGCGCGCGAGGGCAGGGCCGGCGAACGGACACTCCGCAAGGCCATGTCAGATCATGGCAAGCCCGTCGACCTGACGATCTCAGGAAAGAACGCATGATTCCGCGGGGACGAAAGATATCCTTAACGATCCCGAATGCGGGATTTGTCGGAATATTCAGGTTTCATTAAATCGATGGCGCAAATTTCTCGCGGGCAAGATACCGATCCGGCGGAGACCGGACGCTGTGTCCAATGACGCCCATGGGAGCACCTGCATGTCGTCCCGTCTCGGCAACCTGCCGCTGAACGCGAAGATCACCCTGTCCCTGACGTTCCTCCTGCTGATGAGCCTCGGCGTCGGCACCGTGTCGTGGCGCAACCTCCGGACGATCGAGGAGACGGGGCGCTGGGACCGTCACACGCGGGAGGTCCTGCAGAATATCGACCGGGCCGTTCTGGCGATGATCAACCGGGAATCGGGCTTGCGGGGCTTCCTCCTCTCGGGCGAGGCGTCGTTCCTGGGGCCCTACCGCTCCGGCGCGGCCGAGTTCGCCGCGGTGCTGGACCGCACCGGGCGCCTGGTGGCGGACAACCCGGCGCAGAGGGAGCGCCTCGATGCGCTGGCCGGCCTGGAGCAGCGCTGGACCGGCGAGATCGCCGCCCGGGCGATCCGGATGATGGAGGAGCCCGCGACCCGGGCCGAGGCGCAGCGGGTCGAGGGCTCGGGAGCCGGCAAGGCGCTCATGGACGCCATCCGGGCCAAGGCGGCCGAGATGGCGGAGGTCGAGCAGGCGCTCCTCGCGCAGCGGCGCGAGGCCGCCGCCGCCGCAGCACAGGCGTCGCGCATCGCGAGCCTGGTCGGCCTCGGGGCGATGATCGTGGCGGCGGGGCTGTCGCTGCTGCTGCTGCATCTCGGCGTCACCCGGCCGATCCGCGGCATGATCGCGGTGATGGACCGGCTCGCGCGCCGCGACCTCGCGGTGAAGATCCCGGGCGCCGGGCGCCGCGACGAGATCGGCGCCATGGCGGGCGCCGTCCAGGTGTTCAAGGACGGGCTGATCCGCGCGAAGGCGCTCGAGGAGGAGACCGCGCTCGCCCGCGCCTCGGC
>NZ_SRLB01000042.1 GCF_004745635.1 Methylobacterium nonmethylotrophicum
AGCATCATCCTACTCACAGCCGGCCCTCCCAAGAAGGCCGACCCGCAGGGACGACGCCGTCCACGCTTCTCTTTCTCGTATCAACTTGTCAAAGAGCTGATCGGGCCAGGGGCCAGATCTCGTACCGTAGAGAACAGACAACAGCGCCAGGTTTGACCGGCCTCTGCTTGCTCGTCTGTCGGGTAGTGCCTCGGGGCCGAGCCGTTCGTTTCGGTGCCCCGTCGGTGAGCGGTCGTTTAAGGGTAGCCGGCTCGCCTGTCAACACGCCCGAACCGGGTCGGTGTGCGATCGAACCGACTGCCTCGCCGGGGACCTTCCGGTCCCCCTGCACGACCGTCTCCGGTGTCGGGAGCCGGCAGGCCGTGAAACGGCCTGCCGGCTCGCCCTATCTGGGGATGGCCGCGCAGGATTCAAGTCCCGGACTCAACATGACGGCCACCATCGGTGTCGGGCAGCGACGGTGCGTCCCGAACCTCCGGCTTGACCCGGACGGGCGCGGTCTCAACCTGTTTGTCGGATCACGAGGAGGCTGAACCGATGCGGCTGCCGACCGCGCTATTGTGTCTGCTCGCGGCGCCGGTTGCGCTGGCGCAAGATCCTGTCCCGCCATCGGCGGAGCCGCCGGCCTTCTCGGCCTGCCTGCCTGGCCTCGTCGCCCGGGCGCGGGAGCAGGGTGTGACGCCGGCCCTGGCGGAGACGCAGCTAGGTAGGCTCGCCGCGGATCCGGAGGTGCTGGCGGCGACGCAGCGGCAGGCGGAGTTCGAGAAGCCGGTCTGGGCCTATCTCGACGCTGCGGTCCGGGACGAGGTGGTGGCGGACGGGCGGGCGAAGCTCGCCGCGGAGGCGAGCCTGCCGACGATCGAGTCCGCCTACGGCGTCGACCGGCACGTGCTGGTGGCGATCTGGGGCATCGAGTCGGGGTACGGCGCCGTCCTCGACGATCCCCGCAAGGTGCGGCCGGTCCTGCGCTCGCTCGCGACATTGGCCTGCGCCGGGGGCCCGAGGGCCTCGACCTGGACGGAGGAGCTGGTGGCGGCCCTGCGCATCCTCGATCTCGGCCGCACGACCCCGGAGCGCCTGACCGGCTCGTGGGCCGGCGCGATGGGCCACACCCAGTTCATGCCGACGACCTACCTGAGCCACGGTCTCGACTTCGACGGCGACGGACGGGCCGATATCTGGGCCTCGGCGCCGGACGCCCTCGCGTCGACGGCGCAGTATCTCCGCAGCCTGGGCTGGCGTCCGGGCGAGAGCTGGGGCGGCGAGGTGGTGCTGCCGGCAGGCTTCGATTACCGGCTCGCCGACGAGACGACGTTGCGGCCGCTCTCCGCCTGGCGCGATCTCGGCGTGAAACCGGCCGGAGGGCAGGCGATCGGGACGGACGCGGACACCGCCCGTCTGGTGCTGCCCGCCGGGAGGCGCGGGCCCGCCTTCCTGCTGAGGCCGAACTTCCAGGTTCTGCTCGGCTACAACGCGGCCTTCTCGTACGCGCTCGCGGTGGGGCACCTTTCAGACCGGCTGCGGGGCGAGCCCGGCTTCGTGCAGGCCTGGCCCCGGGACGACCGGCCCCTCAGCACCGACGAGCGGCGGGAAATCCAGTCCGCCCTCGAGGCGAAGGGCCACCCGGTCGGCGGCGTCGACGGGCGGATCGGCCCGCGCACCCGCGCGGCAATCCGGGCCTGGCAGGCGGGCGCCGGGCAGGTGCCGGACGGCTACGCCGATTCCGGTCTGCTGGACCGCTTGCGCACCGGGAACTGATTCTCCGCCGTCGCACGATCCGGGTGCTCGCAGCCATCGCAACCGGGGCGACGTGCACGATGCCCGAACCGGACGCCTGGTGGCGATGGGCCCTGCGGCTGCGCGGCAAGGAGGCTGGCCACCGCTTCACCGCCGCTCCTCGGGGAAGCATGGCGTCGAGCGGCGCGTGACACCCGCTCAATGCGAGACGCAGGCGAGCACCAGACCGTCCGCCCGCGCCACATAGGCCGTGAGGATCAGGAAGACGAGGATCGTCAGCGCGTTCCAGGCGACGGAGCGGCCGCGGTCGATCAGGGTACGGGATTTGACGGCGGCCGGCATGGATGTGGCTCCTCGGCGAGCGGCGCCCGCGGCATGGTCGGAAGGGCTCAGCGCGAGGCGGAGTCTCTCCAGACCGGGCGGGGTGCCCCTCCCGCACATTCAAGCCGGCACCAGCGTGACCGTCAATGAACGCGGCTCCCAAAGAGACAGGGACGCTTGGAACAATTTTGCTGCATTTTCCGATTGTGTGAGACGATTCTTCTAAAGAACTCGACGAGAGGTCCGGCCGCGAAGACAGTCAGTTCTTCGGCACCCGGTCCTTGCCGAGGCCTGGATTCGACGCGTTGACGAGCGGCGGCGAGGCGACGGCCGACAGGGTCTGCTCCTGCGCCCGGGTGTCGATCCGCCTCGCGCGGGCGAAGGGTTCGAGCGTCACCGACCCTCCGGTCTCGAGCGCCCGCACGATGCCGTCGAGCACCCGGACGTCGGCATATCCCTCCTCGCCGTCCGGTTCCGGATCGCGCTCCGCCAGGATGCAGTCCGAGAAATACTTCAGCTCGCCGCCGAAATGATCGGTGTTCTTGAACCGTGCGTGGCTGCGCTCCTCGCCCAGAACCGTGACCTGCTCGAGCGGCTTGCCGTACAGAAAAGCAGGATCGACCGTGACGCTGCCCTCGGTACCGGCGATCGTATAGGTGTCGCGCGTATTGCCGACATAGGACAGGACGAACTGCGCCAGGCGGTCCCCGGGAAAACGCAGCGTCACCGCCACCGTGTCGTCGAAGTCGCCGAGGCCGGAATCCGGGTGGCGAAAGCCCAGCGCCGAGACCACCTCGGTCGGCTCAGCCCCGAACACCGCGCGGGCGGCGTTGACCGGGTAGGGGCCCATGTCGAAGACGGGGCCCGCCGCCACGCCGCTCCGCGCCCGGTGGTTGTCGGGCGCGACCCTCTGGGTGAAGGTCGAGGTGAAGGCCAGGATCTCGCCGAGCCGGCCGGAGCGCACGAGGTCGAGGGTCGCCAGGGTCGCCGGCTCGAAGTGCAGCCGGTAGGCCACCATCAGCCGAGCGCGCGAGGCGCGGGCAGCGTCGAGGATCACCCGGCACTGGGCGAGGGAGATCTCGAGCGGCTTCTCGACGAGGACGTGGAGGCCCGCCCGCAGGGCCGGGACGGCGAAGTCGGCGTGGCGCCAGTTGGGCGTCGCGAGATAGAGCGCGTCGACCGTGCCCGAGCGCAGCAGGACGTCGAACTGCTCGTAGCAATAGGTCGCGGCGACGCCATAGCGCTCCCCGAGGGCCCGGGCCTTCGCAGGATCGCTCGTCACCAGGGCCGCCACCTCGGAATTGCCGGTATGGGCCACGCCCGGCAGCATCGCCTCCTGGGCGATGTCGCCCAGGCCCACGAAGGCGTAGCGCACCTTGCGGGCCGGGGTCAGGCCGAGGGCGCCGGCGATGCTCCCGGTGATGCTCATGCGAGGATCCTCATGGGGCGGTTCCTTCAACGACGGGCGGGCTCGCGCCACCAAGCGCGCGGCTGCCCGGCGGTTCCGTGGCGACGGCGCACGGCAGCCGATCCATCGGATCGCGCGAGGCGATCGTGCGGATGCGCGCGCGCCGTCGGCCCGCGCCCGACCGCATTTCCAGGCCGAGCATCATGGTTGCCCGATCCATGAACCACATCGAAAAGAACCGACGCGACAAGAACTGGCCCGCACCTGAAGGAGCCATGCCATGGTGTTTCCGTCCCTGACCGCGGCCTATGGGGCCGTGCTGGCGCTCCTCTTCGCCGGCCTCTCGGCGTGGGTGATGGCCCGGCGGCTCTCCGCCAACGTGCTGCACGGCGACGGCGGCGACGCCGTGCTGCTGCACCGGGCGCGGTCCCAGGCGAACTTCGCCGAGTACGTCCCGTTGATTCTGCTCCTCGTCGGCCTGCTCGAGGCGCAGGGGGCGAGCCGTGTCCTGGTGCACGGCCTGCTCGTCGTGCTGCTGGTCGGCCGGGTGCTGCACCCGTTCGGCATGACGGCGCCGGCGAACTCAGCCAGGCAATTTGCCTGCCGCGGCGGCGGCATCCTGGCGACCTTCGCGGTGCTGGTCGTCGCCGCCCTGGCGCTGCTGCTGCGTCTCGCCTGAGCCCGCGCGAGGGGGCCTAACGCGACCGGGCCCTCACGGCCGCCGTCGCGGCGAGCAGCAGGGCGCCGGCCCCGAGGGCGACGCCGAGGCCGGCGCTGAGGCGCCGGGCCGAGGGCACGCCGTGGCGGTCGCGCCAGCCGCCGCTCGTGCGCCTCTCGTCGTCGAGGGGCACCCGCAGCGCGCCGTGGGTCCTGGGCGCCGGGCGCGCGCGGTCGAGGGCGCGGTGGATCGCGATCCCCATCAGGTGCTCGGTCGGGCCGGGTGCCAGCGCGTAGGCCGCCTGCGCCGCCCGGGCCGGCCAGCCGACCGCGACCTCGTCGTGGGGATGGCGGGCGACATGCACGAAGGTCTCGGCCACGTCCTCCGGCGCATACACGAACGGGCCGGCATCGATCCGCTTGCCCGAGACGTTGGCGCCGTGATCGAGCCCGGGCGTATCGACCATCGCCGGGAAGACCGAGCAGACATGGATGCGACGATGCCGGCGCAGTTCCTGGCGCAGGGCGGCGGTGAAGCCGCGAAGCCCGAACTTGCTCGCCGTGTAGGCCGCCGCGAACGGCGCCGGTGCCCAGCCGCCCAGCGAGATGTTGGTGATCAGCGTGCCGTGGCCCTGGCGTAAAAACACCGGAAGCGCCGCGTAGGCGCCGTGCATGCCCCCCAACAGGTTCACGGCGACCGTCAGGCGGTGGAGGTCGAGGGGCGCGTCCTGGTAGGGCCCGAACACCCCGGTGCCGGCATTGTTGATCCAGACGTCGATCCGGCCGAAGTCCCGCTCCGCCGCATCCGCGAGGGCCTGCACCGCGCCCGGGTCGGTGACGTCGGTCGGCACCACGATCACCTCGGCGCCCGCCCGCCGGCAGGCCTGCGCGACCTCGTCGAGCGCGTCCCGGCGGCGCGCCGCCAGGACCAGCCGGGCGCCCCGGCGGGCAAAGGCGAGGGCGGCGGCGCGGCCGATGCCGCTCGAGGCGCCGGTGAGCACCACGACAGCGTTCTGCAGGTCGGTCATGCGGGCCTCCTTGCCAGGGGGGAGTATCCGTCCCCGCTGGCGCAACCGGGAGGCCCGGCCGATGTTCCTCAGCCCCGCCGGATCGGCGCGCCGCTTCCGGCCTGCGCCGTCACCGTCCCGCCCTCGGCGATGACCCGGCCCCGGCACAGAACGGTCTCCGGCCAGCCGGTCACCGTGCGCCCGGCATAGGGCGTGAAGCCGGTGCGGTCCTCGACCATCGCGTCCGAGAGCGTCACGCGCCTGGACGGATCCCAGACACAGAGGTCGGCATCCTGGCCCACCGCCACCGAGCCCTTGGCCGTCAACCCGTAGATCCGGGCCGGCGCCGTCGCGGTGATCTCGACGAATTTTTGCAGGCCGAGCCGCCCGCCCGACACCATCGCGTCGAACAGGAGAGGCAGGCGCATCTGCAGGCCCGGCATGCCGTTGGCGATCTCCTTGAAGGTCGCGCCCGGGCCGGCCTTGAGCTTGCCGGTCTCGTCGTAGCGGTAGGGGGCGTGGTCCGAGGAGACGGTCTGAAGGTCGCCGAGGTCGAGGGCGCGCCACAGGGCCTCCTGGTCGCGGGCCTCCCGCAGGGGCGGCGAGCACATCCACTTCGCCCCTTCCAGGCCTGGCCGGTCGAGGTCGGATTCGGTGAGGAAGAGGTATTGCGGGCAGGTCTCCGCATAGACCTTGGCGCCCTCGCCGCGGGCCCGGCGCAGGATCGCGGCGCCTTCCTCGGTCGAAACGTGGAAGATCATCACCGGCTGGTCGAGGAACTGCGAGAACCGCACCACCCGCTCGAACGCCTCCGATTCCGACAGGCGCGGATGGCTCGCGGCGTGGTATTTCGGCGCCGTCTTGCCCTCCTTGAGGAGCTGCCGGCTCGCGAAGGCGATGAGGCCGTGGTTCTCGGCGTGGACGCAGACGAGGGCCCCGGATTCCTTGGCCGCCGCCATCAGGTCGAGCAGGGCCTCGTCGGCGAGCCGCAGGCGGTCATAGGTCATGAACGCCTTGAGCGAGGTGTGCCCGGACCGCACGAGGGCCGGGATGTCCCGGCTCAGGGTCTTCTCGGTCGCGTCGGCGACGATGAGGTGGAAGGCGTAGTCGATCACTGCGCCGCGCGCCGCGAGGCCCGTATAGTCCTCGACCACCTGAGCGAGATCCATGCCGACATGCTGCGCCGCGAAGGCGATGACGCTCGTGGTCCCGCCGAGGGCCGCCGAGCGGGTGGCGCTCTCCCAGGTATCGGCGTTCATGAGCCCCGAGGCCGAGAGCTGCTCGATATGGGCGTGGCTGTCGACCCCGCCCGGCAGCACCAGCTTGGCCCTGGCGTCGATCTCGCGCCGCCCGGGAGCGAGCCCGAGGCCGAGGGCCGTGATCCTCCCGTCGCGAATGCCGATATCGGCGGAGAAGACGTCGCTCGCCGTGGCGACGGTGCCGCCGCGGATCACGGTGTCGAAGGCGGGTTGGTTCGGGTCTCTGGATTCGGACATACGCGTCACGCTCCGATTTGAGAGAAAGAGGAGACGAGGGGCCATGGCCCTTCCGGTGGACTGCCCGCTCGTGTCATGTTCGGGCCTCGCGGGATGCGGGACTGCCGATGGATTCCGGGGATCTGATCGGCGAACGGGAGCGGGACGGCTGGTCCTGGCATTCCACCACCGGCAGTCATCGCCACTTCAAACACCCGACGAAGCCAGGAAAGGTGACGGTGCCACATCCCAAGAAGGACAGGCATCCCAAGACCGTGAAGTCGATCCGGAAGGCGGCAGGTCTTCAGGGCGCCTGACGCGCCCAGCGAATCCGGCCGGATGAGGACAGTGTCATGCATTACATCGCGTTCCTGCATCCTCCCGAGGGTGGTCCCGAATGGGGCGTCACCTTTCCGGACCTGCCGGGCTGCGTGTCGGGCGGGAAGACCTTCGAGGCCGCCATCGAGGGCGGGCGGGAGGCTTTGTCCGGCCATCCCGCCGTGATGCGCGCAGATGGAGACTCAATTCCTGCTCCACGCAGCTTTGCCGAATTCTCGGCCGATCCCGAGGCCATGGCGATGCTGGATGGCGGCCTGGTCCAGATCATCGCGCCGGATCCGGCGCCGGATATGAGGGTGCGCCTCGACCTCATGATCGATGCGACCCTGCTGCGCCGGACCGACGCGGCCGCCGAAGCCCGGGGCATGTCGCGCGCCTCCTTCATCGAGGCCGAGCTCCTGTCCGCGGCCGGGCCGTGACCGCTTCCGCGCCCGAAACTTGCAATCCTCAAGGCCCGACACACCAGGAGATCCCCATGGCGGCCGACCGGCGCATCCTCGTCATCAACCCGAACTCGAACGAGACCGTCACACGCGGCCTCGACGGCGCCCTGGCGCCGCTCGCGCGCCCCGGCATCGCCATCGCGTGCCGGACCCTGGCGGAGGGGCCGTTCGGCATCCAGTCGCAGGCCGATGTCGAGCAGGTGGCCCTGCCCCTGCGCGATCTCGTGCGGCGCGAGGCGGCGGACGCCTACGTCATCGCCTGCTACTCCGATCCGGGATTGCACGTCTGCCGCGAGGCGACCGACCGGCCGGTGCTCGGCATCGCCGAGTGCGGCATCCTCACCGCGCTCGCCCGGGCCGACCGGTTCGGCGTCATCGCGGTGGCGAGCCGCTCGATCCCGCGCCACCTGCGGGCCCTGCGCCAGATGGGCGTGAGCGAGCGGCTGGCGGGTGAGCGGGCGCTCGAGATGACGGTCGCCGAGACCGCGAGCGGCACGGATACGCTCGCCCGGATGATCGCCGTCGGCCGCGACCTGCGCGACCGGGACGGGGCGGGAGTGATCGTGATGGGCTGCGCCGGCATGGCGGTTCATCGGCGCGGCCTGGAGCAGGAGCTCGGCATCCCGGTCATCGACCCGACCCAGGCCGCGGTGGCGATGGCGATCGGGATCGTGGCGGTCGCCTGACATCACTCGGGCAGCACCGCGCCGGTCTGGGATACGATGCGGCCGTAATGCTCGGGTCGGCGGTGGCGGGCGAAGTCGAAGATCGTCTCCTTGCCGAACCGGGTCTCGTCGAGGTCGCACGGGACGACGATCACCCCGTCGGCCTCGCCGGGGAGTTCCGCCACGATCTTCCCGTTGGGATCGCAGATCAGGGTGCCGCCCATCAGCGGATGGCCGTCCTCGTCGCCGGCCTTGGCCACCGCCACCACCCAGGTGGCGTTCTGGTAGGCGCCGGCCTGGACCGAGAGCCGGTGGTGGAAGAGGCGGTCCTCCAGGCCTTCGGCGCCGCGCTGCGCGTTCACCGAGGGGGTGTTGAAGCCGAGCACCACCATCTCGACGCCCTGCAGGCCCATGACCCGGTAGGTCTCGGGCCAGCGCCGGTCGTTGCAGATGCACATGCCGAGGATCCCGCCGAGCATCCGCCAGACCGGGAAGCCGAGGTCGCCGGGCTCGAAGTAGCGCTTCTCGAGGTGCTGGTGCGAGCGCGCGGGGTCGAACTCGTCATGGCCGGGAAGGTGGACCTTGCGGTACTTCCCGACGATCGTTCCGTCGCGGTCGACCAGGATCGAGGTGTTGAAGTGCCGGCCCTCGGGGGTGAGTTCCGCATAGCCGAACGAGAGCGCCATGCCGTGCTGTCGCGCCCGGGCGAAGAGCGGGGCGGTGGCCGGCCCCGGCATCTCGCGCTCGAACCAGTGGTCGGCCTCGGCCCGGTCCGCGTGGTACCAACGCGGGAAGAAGGTGGTGAGCGCGAGTTCCGGATAGACGATCAGGTCGGCGTCCTGGCGTTTCGCCTCGTCCATCAGGGCGATCATGCGGGCGACGACGCTGTCGCGGTCCTCGGCCTTCTGGATCGGCCCGAGCTGGGCGGCGGCGGTACGGATCACGCGCATCGGAGATGTCCCACTGACTGTATTCGACGTGACAAACTGCGCCTTGCCTCTGTGAACAGGACGCTTGTCCACTCCACGACCTCATCCTGAGGTGCCCGCAAAGCGGGCCTCGAAGGAGGGCTCCAGGAGTCTGTGCGATACTTGGAGCCCCCCTTCGAGGCCCAGCGATCTTCGATCGCGTGCGATCTCCGATCGCCAGCACCTCAGGATGAGGTCGTGGGTTGGAGGGAAGGAATCCGGAGGCCTCACGCCGCCGGCTCCGCGGCCGCGAGCCCCCGCGGCGCGCCCGGCCGGAAATGCGGGATCGCCGCCAGCAAGTCCCGGGTGTAGGCGGTGCGCGGCGCCCGGAAGAGGTCGCGGCTGACGCCCTCCTCGACCACCCGCCCGCCCTGCAGCACGATCGTGCGCTCGCACATCATCCGCACCACGTTGAGGTCGTGGCTCACGAACAGGAAGGCGAGGCCGTCCTCGCGGCGCAGGTCGTCGAGGAGGCGAAGGACCCCGGCCTGGACCGAGACGTCGAGGGCCGCGGTCGGCTCGTCGAGCACCAGGAGCCGGGGCTTCACGGCGATCGCCCGGGCGATGCCGATGCGGGCCTTCTGGCCGCCGGAGAGCTGGTGCGGGAACCGGTCGAGGAGAGACGCCGGGAGGCCGGCCCGCTCGGCGCTCTCGATCACCCGCAGCCGCAGAGCCTCGCCGCGGAGCGGCGTCAGGCGCTTCAGCGGATGGGCGATGCAGTCGAAGGCCGAGAAGCGCGGGTTGAGGCTGTCGGTCGGGTCCTGGAAGACGATCTGGATCGCGCGCCGGTGGGGCGAGCGGTGGAAGTCGCGCGCCGGGATCGTGCCGATCGACTCGCCGTCGAACAGGATGCTCCCGGCGCTCGCATCGAGGAGGCGGCAGATCATCCGCGAGGTCGTGCTCTTGCCCGAGCCCGATTCGCCGACGAGGCCGAGGCTCTCGCCCTCCCGCAAGGCGAAGGACACGTCCTCGACCGCCATGGCGCCCCCGAACGCCTTGCCCAGTCCCTGCACCTCGAGAAGGGGCGGCGTGCCGGGGGGCGGCGCCGGGCGGGGCGCGGAGGGCGGCCGGCCGCCCTCCGGCGCCAGGTCGGCAAGCGTCGAGGTCGGGGTCGGCGAGGCGGCGACGAGGCGCTTGGTGTAGGGGTGGCGGGGGGACGAGAACAGCGTGCCCGGCTCGCCCTCCTCGACGAGGCGGCCCTGCTCCATCACGGCGATGCGGCCGCAATACTGGGCGGCCAGGCCGAGGTCGTGGGTGATCAGGATCATCGCCATGCCGCGCTCGGCGGTGAGCCGGGCGACGAGGTCCATCACGGTCTTCTGGGTCGTCACGTCGAGGCCGGTGGTCGGCTCGTCGGCGATGAGGAGCGCCGGGCGGCAGGCCAGCGCCAGGGCGATCATCACCCGCTGGCACATCCCGCCGGAGAGCTCGTGCGGGTAGGCGTCGAGGCGCCGCGCCGCGTCGCGGATGCGCACCGCCTCCAGGCTCTCGAGCGCCCGCTCCCGCGCCTGGCCCTTCGGCAGGCCGCCGGCCGTCAGCACGTCGGCGAGCTGGCGGCCGATGGTGCGGATCGGGTTGAGGGCGGCCCTCGGGTTCTGGAAGATCATGCCGATGGCCGACCCGTGCGCCGCCCGCAGGTCCGCTGCCGAGAGCCGGGTGACGTCCTGGCCGCGGAAGCGCACCCGGCCGCCGGTGATGCGCCCGGCCCGGTCGAGGAGGCGCGCCGCCGCGAAGGCGGTGACGGACTTGCCGGAGCCCGATTCGCCGACGAGGCCCAGGCTCTCGCCCGGCGCCACCGCGAGGGAGACGCCGCGCAGGGCCTCGACCGGGCCGCGGCGGGTCGCGAAGGTGACCCGGAGATCCTCGATCGACAGCAGGGGGGAGGGCTGCATCAGGTCCGCATCCGGGGATCGAGGATGTCGCGCAACCCGTCGCCGAGCAGGTTGAAGCACAGAACCGCCAGCATCAGGGCGAGGCCCGGGAAGGCGACGAGCCACCACTTGCCGGTGGTGATGAAGCGCGCGCCTTCGGCGACGAGAATCCCCCATTCCGGCGTCGGCGGGCGCACGCCGAGGCCGATGAAGGAGAGGCCGGCGGCATTGAGGATCGCCCAGCCGAGGTTGAGCGAGATCTGCACCGCCATGGCGGGCAGGACGTTGGGGAGGAGGAAGCGCAGGACCACCGCGAGATGGCCCTCGCCCCCGGCCCGCGCCGCCTCGACGTAGCCGGCGTCGCGCCGCACGTTCACCTCGGCCCGGGCGAAGCGGATGTAGAACGGCAGGTTGATGATCGCGGTGGCGATGACGATGTTCTCGACCCGGTTGCCCAGAGCCGCCACCAGGGCCATCGCCAGCACGAAGAGCGGGAAGGCCATCAGCACGTCGACGAGGCGCCCGACCACCCGGTCGAGCCGGCCGCCGGCATAGCCGCTCACCCCCCCGATCACCGCGCCGAGGATGAAGGACAGGCTGACCGCCGAGAGCGCGATGGCGAGATCGAGCCGCGTCGCCGCGATGATGCGGCTGAGCACGTCGCGGCCGAGCTGGTCGGTGCCGGCCCAGTGCGCGGCGCTCGGCGGCTGCAGCGCCACCGTCACGTCGGAGGCGACGGGGTCGTAGGGAACGAGCCAGGGGCTGAAGACGGCGACGAGGCAGAGCAGCGTCGCGCCGGCGGCGGCGATCGCCGTGAGCGGGTTCTCGCGCAGGACGTAGCCTGCATGGCGCAAGGTGCTGGGCGGGGGGCTGAGGGCAGGGGTGACGGCGTTCATCGCGGCTACTCGATCGAGACGCGCGGGTCGGCGAGGCCGTAGAGCACATCGACCGTGAGGTTCACGATGACGAACAGGCTCGCCATCAGGAGCACGAAGCCCTGGACCGGCGCGTAGTCCGAGGCGAGCAGCGCGTCGAGGGCGTAGGAGGCGACCCCAGGCCAGGAAAACACCTTCTCCACCAGCACGTTGGCCCCGAGCATGGTGGAGAAGACGATGCCCGCGATGGTGAGGACCGGCAGGATCGCGTTGCGCAGCGCATAAGTGACGATCACCCGCCGGCGCGGCAGGCCGAGGGAGCGGGCGGTCCGGATGAAGTCGCTGCCGAGCACGCTCAGCATCGCCGCCCGGGTGATGCGGGCGAGCGGCGCCAGCACGAACAGCGCCATGGTGAGCGCCGGCAGCACGAGCTGGCCGGCCGCCGCGCGCCAGCCCTCCCCATCGCCGACGAGGAGGAAGTCGATCAGCAGGAAGCCGGTGATGTCCGGCGGGCTCGCCGCGAAGACGTCGACGCGGCCGGTCGGATCGGGCGCGACGCCGAGCAGGTAGTAGAACACGTAGATCAGCAGCAGGCCCGACACGAAGGTCGGGACGCAGACCCCGAGCGCACACAGGAAGCGCACGGCGTGGTCGACGAGCGAGCCGGGCCGGAGCGCCGCCGCGATCCCGAGGGGGATCGCCAGCAGGAGGGCGATGAGGAGCGCCGTGACGGTCAGTTCGAGCGAGGCCGGCAGGCGCTGGCGGAGATCCGTCAGCACCGGCTGGCCGGTCGTCATCGAGCGGCCGAGCTGCCCGCGGGCCACGTCGCCGAGGTAGCGCACCAGCTGCTCCGGCACCGGCTTGTCGAGGCCCATCTGGCGGCGGATCTCCTCGATCTCCGCCTTGCCGGCATTGGGCCCTGAGGCGAAGAACACCGCCGGGTCGCCGGGCAGCACCCGCATCAGCAGGAAGGTGAAGACCAGGACGCCCAGGAGAGCCGGCAGCGACGACAGGAAGCGCCGCCCGGTGCGCCGGGCGATGCCGGTGGCGGAGGCCATCCGCGCCTACTTCTCTGCGGCTTTGCGCGACAGGTCGCGGTAATCGACCTGGCGGTGGAACTGGTAGGTGTAGCCCTCGACGGATTGGGCCATCACGGCGTCCTGGTTCGGCTGCCAGATCGGGATCTGCGGCATCAGGGCGAAGTGGCGCTTGTTGAGGGCGCGGGCCTCGTCGTCGTACTTCGCCGGATCGCGCTCGAACCGGGCCTTGGCGGCAAGCTCGTTGATCTCGGGATCGTCGATCGAGCTGTAGTTCCAGCGCTGGTTGCCGGTGTAGAAGTTGCGGTAGAAGTAATCCGGCGAGGGCAGCCAGGCGACGATGCCTTCGGTGAAGAACGGCAGCTTCTTCTCGCTCACTTGCGTCGACATCTGCGCGTCGGGCAGTTTCTGGATCTCGACCTTGACGCCGATCTTTTCCAGCGACTCGCGGATCAGAGCGGCCATCGGCTCGGCCGTGGCGGCCTGGCCGACATTGAAGCTGAAGGTGGTCGAGAACCCGTCCGGCAGGCCGGCCTTGGCGAGCAGCGCCTTGGCCTTGGCGAGGTCGAGGGTCACCGGCTGGGCGACGGGGAAGGCCGGCTGCGGGTCGCCCTCGCCCCAGGTCGCGCCGAAGAGCGGCTTGCCGCGGCCGAACAGGGCGGCCTTGAACATCGCGTCGTAGGGCAGGGCGTAGGCCAGCGCCTGGCGCACCTCGACCTTGTCGAAGGGCGGCATCCGCGTGTTGAAGGAGATCAGCGTCAGCGCGTTGAATTGCGGCGTGGCGATGACCTTCAGCTTGGCCCGCTCCTTGAGCGCGAGCGCGTCGTTGGCCTGCAGGTCGATGACGATGTCGGCGTCGCCCTTCTCGACGAGGTTCGCGCGGGTCGCCGGATCGGGAATGGTCTGGGCGATGATGCGCTTGAAGCCGGCGGGCTTGTCCGGCGCCGCCCCGATCCAGTCGGGGTTCCGCTTGAGGACCACCTGCTCGCCGGGCTTGAACACGTCGACGCTGTAGGCGCCGCTGCCGACGGCGTGATCCTTGAGCCAGGTCTGCGCCCAGGGATCCTCGGGCGTGGCGTGGGACTTGGCGACCTTGGAGTTGATGACGATGGCGTAGACGGTGGCGAGGTTCGGCAGGGCCAGCCGGTCGGGCTTCGGCAGCGTGACCTTGAAGGTGTGGGGATCGACCACCGTGAACTGGTCGGGGCTGGTCAGCGAGCCGGTGAGGAGCTGCGGCCCGGCGAGCGACTTGGCCGAGACGGCGCGGTCGAGCGACCACTTCACGTCGTCGGCCGTGACCGGGGTGCCGTCCTGGAACTTGGCGTCCTTGCGGAGAAAGAAGGTGAGGGTCAGGCCGTCGGGGCTGACCTCGTAGCGCTCGGCGAGCTCGCCGCGGATCGAATCGAGGTCGAACACCCAGTTGTCGCCGAGCTTCTTGCGCCCGAAGCTGACGAGGCGGTCGTAGGTCGACAGGCTGATCGCGAAGGCCTCGCGGGTGGTGCCCGGCATGGTCGGGTCGAGGGTGTTGACCGCCGCGCCCGTGACGTAGCGCAGGGTCTCGGCCCGGCTCTGGGCCCGGGCCGGGCCCGTCACGACGAAGGCGGCCAAGGAGGCAGCCAAGAAGGCGGAGGCGAGCGCCGCCGCCCGTCCGCCCGTCCGAATGCTGGTCTTCGTCACGCCGATCCCTTCCTGCATCTGGTCCGCCCGCGGCTAGCAAGGGGCGTTCCAGCAAGGCCCATTCCAGACCAGGGACGGTTCCGGGGCAAGGGCCTCGCTCGGCCCCCGTCAGCGCAGGACCGCCTGAGGCACGTCGTAGGCCCGGAAATCGGCCCAGAGCCGGTCGAGGTCGGCGGTGAACAGCCCGCGGGTGATTCCGGAGACGAGGCGCGGCACCGCGGTCGTCATGGCGTTGATCGACGAGCCGGAGGGGCCGTGGCTCAGGGTCGAGGCGATGCCGAACAGGTGGATGTCCTGGATCCACGGCGTCAGGCCCGGCTCGCGCTCGGCGAGCGCGTAGTCGTCGCCGAGATACGGATAGGCCGACAGCCGCGCGTCGCGCTCCTCGGGCGGCGGCGTGTAGCGGTCGCCCCAGGTGGCGATGTTGTGGGCAAACGCTAACAATTCGGGCCGCGCCGTGTAGTCGATGACGATTCCGGTGGCGGCGATGACGAAATCGGCGGCGATCGCGCCCCGCGGCGTGTCGAGGGCGACCGCGCCGTCGCGCATCCGGGCGGCGCGGATGGGCGCGCCGGGCCGGAAGTGAAAGTTCGGATGGCGGGCGCAGCGGTCCCATGTCGCCTGCGGAAAACCCTCGCGCAGGCCCATCACGGCGCTCATGAAGCGCCAGCGCCAGGCGTCGTCGAGGTCGCCGAGATGGCGCAGGAAGCCCGCGAAGGTGAGCCAGCGATAGGGCTGCACCACCTGCGCCTCGGGGCGCCGGCACAGCAGCGTGACCTCGGCGGCGCCGGCCTCCAGCGCCGTCGCCGCATTGTCGAAGGCCGAGGCGCCGGCGCCGATCACGGCGACGCGCTTCCCCGCCAGACCCGCGAAATCGACCGCGTCGTCGGTGCGGGCGACGCGGTCGGCCGGCAGGTCGGCCAGCGCCTCCGGCAGGGCCCAGCGCCCGGCCCCCTCCTGGCCGGTGGCGAGCACGACCTTGCGGGCGTGGCGCACCGTGCCGTCCGCCGCCGCGACGGCGAGGAGCCCGCCCGCCGGGGCGATGCCGGTGACCGTCACCTCGTTGAGAACGGGCACGCCCGTCGCGTCCCGCACGAAGGCCAGGTAGGCCGCCCAGTCCTCCCGCGGGATCAGGTCGAGGGCCTCCCAGCTCGCGGCGCCGTAGCGGGCCTCGTGCCAGGACTGGTAGGTCAGGGCCGGCAGGCCGAGATCGGGCCCGGTGAAGTCCTTCGGGCTGCGCAGGGTGCGCATCCGGGCATAGGTGAGCCAGGGGCCCTCCAGCCCCGCCGGCGCCCGGTCGAGCACCAGGATGTTGGTGACCTGGGCGCGCATCAGCCCGAAGGCGACCGCCAGGCCCGACTGCCCGGCCCCGACCACGATCACGTCGTAGGCAGGGTTTCCGTCAGGGCCGGGCCGGGGCGTGAGCCAGGGCGCGCGGGGATGGGCGGTGCGGGCGATCTCGTCGCGGACGCGGGCGTGGAGGGCGTCGAGGGACATCACGATCCTTCAGGCCGAGAGCCAGCCGCCCTCCACCGGCAGGGCCGCGCCGGTGGTGAAGGAGGCGGCGTCGCTCGCGAGGTAGAGGATGGCGCGGGCGACCTCCTCCGGCTGCCCGAGGCGCTTCATCGCGTGGCGGGCCTGGGAGGCGGCGCGGGCGGCCGCCGGGTCGGCGGCGCGCTTGAAGCTGCGGGCCAGAAGCGGCGTCTCGATCGCGCCCGGCACCACGGCGTTGACGCGGATGCGATCGCCCGCAAAGTCGAGCGCCATGGTGCGGGTGAGGCTGAGCACCGCGCCCTTGGCGGCGATGTAGGCGCTGTTGCCCCGCCCGCCGGCGAGCGCCAGCTGCGAGGCAATCGTGACGATCGACCCGCCGCCGCGGGCCCGCATCGACGGCACCGCCTCGCGCGCCCAGAGCCAGGTGCCGCCGACATGGGCGCGAAACACCGCGTCCCAGTCGGACGGGGAGGTGGTCTCGACGGTGCCGCCGACCGAGAAGCCCGCCGCCGTCACCAGCACGTCGATGCCGCCGAAGGCGTCCACGATCGCCGCGGCGTCCGCCGCGACCGCCTCGGGCGCGCCGACATCCGAGACGCGGGCAAGGCCTTCCGTCTCCGCCGCCACCGCCCCGGCCGCCGGGCCGTCGCGGTCGATCACCGCCACCCGGGCGCCGGCCTCGGCGAGGAGCCGCGCCGTCGCGGCGCCGATCCCCGAGCCGCCCCCCGTCACCACCGCCACCTTGCCGTCGAGCCTCACCGAGCCTCCTCCCGCGACCGATCCTGCCAGAGATCCTGCCAGAGATCCTGCCAAGCCATGAAGGCGTCCGCCGACGCGTCGAGGCCGTGCGCCGCCTCCCAGCCGAACTCGTCCCGAAGCCGCGCGGTGGAGAGCGGCGGCCGGTCGTGATCGCCGTGCAGCGCGATCGTCGGGGCCTCGCCCGGTTCGGCGAGGCGGCAGACGAAGCCGGGCCGCGCCAGGGCGGGGTTCCGGGCCAGCCGCTCCCCCCAGGCCAGGACCGGCCACGCGGCGGGGCTCGACACGTTGTAGAGCCGGTGCGCCGGGCGCTCCGCCATCACGAGCCGCACCACCGCCTCGGCAGCGTCGGGGGCGTAGAGCCAGTCGCGCCGTCCGGGCCGCGGCAGCAGGGCCGGGGTGCCGGCCTGCGCCGCCCGCCAGATCTGCGCTTGCGGGCTCAGGGTGTCGCGCAAGCCCGTGTCGCGCTCGAACGGGCCGAACACCGCGCTCAGCCGCACGCTGAGCCCGTCGAGCCCCCAATGGCCGCAGAGCCGGGCCAGCACCCGTTCGGACGCGAACTTGGTGACGGCGTAGAGGCTTTCGGGGAGCGCCGGTCCGTCCTCGCACAGGATCTCTCCGGGCGCGGCCCCGTAGGCCGCCGCGGAGGACAGGTTCACCACCCGGCGCACCCCGGCCCGGCGGCAGGCCTCGAGCACCGGCACCATGGCCGTGAGGTTGACGGCGAGGATCGGGCCCGGGTCCCGGGCCTCGCGGGCGGCATCCGCCGTGACCGCGGCGGCCATCACCACCGCGTCGGTGCCCGGCGCGATCGCCGCGGACAGGCAGGCCGGGTCGGTCACGTCGCCGAGAACGAGGGCGAGGCGGCCGGGCGCGGCGGAGAGCGCCCGCATCAGCGGCGGCGGGGGCGCGGCCCGGTCGAGGAGCCGGACGGCGAGGCCCCGGTCGAGGAAGGCGCGGGCGAGGTTGAGCCCGACGAAGCCCGCGCCGCCCAGGATGACGACGCTCATGCCGGCATGGGGCCGGAGGGGTCCGGCCCCGGCGCTTCGTCGTGGAGGGGAGAAACCGGCACGCCGTATCCTCCGTTGCGATCCGGCGGGCATCGATGCAGGAAGCGGGCCGCCGCGCCGCGCTCAAGCCTGCCCGCACCATAGCGGACGGGACAGGGTTTCGGAAACGCGCGGCGCGCGTGCCGGAGCCCGCCGTTCCGGGCCCGCGCGTCGGGCCCTCTCATGACCGGCGCAGGTCCGGCGTCGTGTTCGACGGCGTCGGCCCGGACGGGGCCGGTCGACCGTGCCGCCACGGGAGGTCCCGTCGCATGGTCGTGGACTGTCATTAAAACATCACTCGCCCTCGCGCGGACTTTTCTCTAAAATGCCGGGAGGCAACAGTCGTGGCGGGAGCGGGGTGGAGCCTGTGCCGGCTCAGGCTGCCCTAGACTGATCACGATTGTTCGTGTTCTTGTGCACGTCGCGGTCTGTAAATGGACCGTTGCGTGAATCGGCGTCGGCGGGGCCGCGTCGCGGAGTTGGGGGGCGGGACATGGTGCAGGAAGCGGCCGCGCAGGCGGGCCCCGGCGCGGCGGAGCTGCCGGCGGCCCGGCCCGATTCCGGTCTCGGTGCGCTCGCCCTCGTCGCCTCGTTCCACCAGATCCCGTGCGAGCCGGCGCAGGTCCGCCACGATCTCGGCCTCGGCCAGACCCCGATGAGCGCCACGGACATCGTGCGCGGTGCCCGGCGGCTCGGCCTCAAGGGCCGGCTGCTCCAGGATCAGAAGCCGGCCCGCCTCGACGGCATCCCGCTTCCGGCGATCGTGGAGGTCGATGACGGGCGCTTCGTCGTCCTCGGCCGGCGGCTCGACGACGGCAAGCTGCGGATCATCGATCCGGTCGCCCGCACCGCCGAGCACGTCGAGCCCGAGGCGTTCCTGCCGCGCTGGACCGGCACCATCGTGCTGATCGCGCGCCGGGCCAACCTCCAGACCGCGCTTCACCATTTCGGCCTGACCTGGTTCGTGCCGTCGGTCTGGCGCTACCGCCGGCCGCTCGCCACCGTGCTGCTCGCCTCGTTCTTCATCCAGGTCTGCGCCCTCATCACGCCGATCTTCTTCCAGATCACCATCGACAAGGTGCTGGTCCACCGCGGCTACTCGACCCTGACGCTGGTCGCCGTCGGCCTCGTGGTGCTCGGCCTGTTCCACGTCGTGCTGCAATACCTGCGCGGCTACATCCTCACCCATACCGCGAGCCGGATCGACGTCGAGCTCGGCGCCCGGCTGTTCGACCACCTGATGCGCCTGCCGCTCGGCTACTTCGAGACCCGGCCCGCCGGCCAGACCGTCGCCCGGGTGCGCGAGCTCGAGACGGTGCGCAACTTCCTCACCGGTCAGGCCCTGACCTCGGCGATCGACATCCCGTTCACCCTGCTGTTCATCGCCATCCTGTACTTCTACTCGCCCCTGCTCGCTCTGATCGTCACCCTGTCGATCCCGTGCTACATCCTGGTGGCGGTGCTGCTGCGGCCGATCCTGCGCGACAAGACCCTCGAGCGGTTCAACCGCTCGGCCCTGTCGAGCCAGTTCCTGATCGAGTCGGTGGTCGGCATCCACACCGTCAAGGCGCTCGCCGTCGAGCCCACCCTCAAGGGCCAGTGGGAGGAGCGCCTCGCCGCCTACGTCAAGACCTCGTTCGTCGCCGGCCTTGTCGCCAGCCTCGGCCAGAACGCGATCCAGTACATCAACAAGGTCACGACCGCGCTCGTGCTGTTCTTCGGCGCCTACGCGGTGATGAACGGCGAATTGACCGTCGGCAGCCTGATCGCCTTCAACATGATCATGGGCCAGGTCACGGCGCCGATCCTGCGGCTGTCCCAGCTCTGGCAGGACTTCCAGCAGGTCAAGGTGTCGCTCGAACGCCTCGGCGACGTGCTCAACTGTCCCCCTGAGACCCGAGGGCTGGCCCAGGCCCACCTGCCGCCGGCCAAGGGCCAGGTCACCGTGCGGGGCCTCTCGTTCCGCTACCAGCCCGGCACGCCGGAGGTGCTGAAGGACGTCAGCCTCGACGTCCCGGCCGGTCAGGTCATCGGCGTCGTCGGCCCCTCGGGCTCTGGCAAGTCGACCTTCACAAAGCTGCTCCAGCGCCTCTACGTCCCCGAGAAGGGCCAGGTGCTGATCGACGGCGTCGACATCGCCCAGGTCGACCCGGCCTGGCTGCGGCGCCAGATCGGCGTCGTGCTGCAGGAGAACCTCCTGTTCAACAAGACGGTGTTCGAGAACATCGCGCTGGCCAATCCGGGCCTCTCGCGGGCCCAGGTGATGCAGGTGGCCCGCCTCGCCGGCGCCGACGAGTTCATCAACCGGCTGCCGCTCGGCTACGACACGCCGATCGAGGAGCGCGGCGCCAACCTCTCGGGCGGGCAGCGCCAGCGCCTGGCCATCGCGCGGGCGCTCGCCACCAACCCGCGTATCCTGATCCTGGACGAGGCGACCTCGGCCCTCGACTACGAGAGCGAGCGCATCATCCAGGAGAACATGAAGCACATCGTGCGCGGCCGCACCGTGATCATCATCGCCCATCGCCTCGCGGCGGTGCGGATCTGCGACCGCATCATCGCCCTGCAGGAGGGGCGCATCGTCGAGGACGGCACTCACCGCGAGCTGATCGAGCGCCCGGCCTCGCTCTACGGCCGGCTCTGGCGCCTCCAGTCCGACCACGGTTCAGCCCAGGGAGAGGCCGCGTGAGCGCGAACCCGCAACCCGCTCCCCTGCCGGCCGGCCTGCCGACCCCCCGTCACGCGCCCCCACCGCCGGCCCGCTTCAGCCCGCGCGGCCTGACCGAGCGGGTCCGGCGCATGGCCGACGGCCGCTCCGACCAGGAGTTCCTGCCGGCGCATCTCGAGATCCTCGACACCCCGCCCTCGCCCTACGCGGTCGTGTTCACCTGGGTGATGTGCCTGATGTTCGGGGCGGCGCTCGTCTGGAGCATCTTCGCCCAGATCGACATCCACGCCGTCGCCACCGCCCGCATCCAGCCCTCCGGGCGCTCGAAGGTGGTCCAGCCCTTCGACACCGGCAAGGTCCAGACGATCGCGGTCGAGAACGGCAGCCGGGTGCAGGCCGGCGACGTGCTGCTCACCCTCGAACCGACCGAGGCCGAGGCCGACCTGTCGTCGCGCCAGGGCGACCTCGCGGCGCTGGAGGCGCAGATCGCCCGCCGGCGGGCCACGATCGAGGCGGTGGAGAAGAACCAGCCCACCACCAAGGTGACCTTCCCGGCGGAGGTGCCGCCGGCGGTGCGCGCCCGCGAGGAGGGCGCGATGCTGGCCGAGATCGGCCAGTACATCACCACCCGCGAGGCGTTCGAGGCGCAGCTCGCCGAGAAGGTGGCGACCCAGGAGCGCTTCACCCAGAGCATCGCGGCCCGCCTGCGGCTGCAGGCGGTGCTGAAGGAGCGCGCCGACATGCGCGAGACCCTGGTGGCCAAGGCCGCCGGCACCCGCGCGGCGGTGATCGACGCGGTGCAGCAGGTCGAGCAGGTCGCGGCCGACCTCGCCTATGACCGCGGGCAGCTCATCGAGGCCAAGGCCGCCGCCACCTCGCTGCAGCGGCGCATCACCCAGCTCACCAGCGAGACCGTGGCACGCCAGTACCAGGCCCTGACGGAAGCGGCGCAGAAGCGCGATGCCCTGGTGCAGGACGTGGTCAAGGCCACCCTCAAGCGCGAGCGCACCCAGCTCAAGGCGCCGATCTCCGGCACGGTGCAGCAGCTCGCGGTGACGACCCTCGGCCAGGTGGTCACCGCCGGCCAGCCGCTGATGGTGGTGGTGCCGACCGACGGCCCGATCGAGGTCGAGGCCCAGGTCCAGAACAAGGATATCGGCTTCGTCCTGCCCGACCAGGAGGCGGTGGTGAAGATCGACGCCTTCCCGTTCACCCGCTACGGCTCGATCGACGGCAAGGTCGTGCGGGTGTCGCGCGACGCGGTCGACGACCGCGAGGCGGGCGGGGGCAGCGACGCACTGTCGGTGGCCCGCAGCCAGGGCGTCAACCCGGTCACCGGGATGCCGAAGACCCAGAACCTGATCTTCCCGGTGACGGTCGCCCTGTCGCAGACCTTCATCAAGGCGGACGGCAAGGAGGTGGCGCTGACCCCCGGCATGACCGCGACGGTGGAGATCCGCACCGGGCGGCGCCGGGTGATCGACTACCTGCTCTCGCCGGTGCGCGAGACGACCTCGACGGCGGGGCACGAGCGCTGAAGGGCGCCTCCACGTGGGTCCATCCGTCACGCGCGGAGACAACCCTCGAGGTCATCACGGGGGCTCGGCGCAGCCGGGAGCCCGGGATCCATGAAGGCTGACGGCTCCGCACGCGGTGGGCGCCGTCCCGCTTCGTCCGGAAACGTCGACGGTCATGGATCCCGGGTTCCGCTGCGCGGCCGCGGTATGACACAGAGGCTGGAGGATCCGGCACGAGGGCGGGACGCCCTCAGGTGACCGGCGCCGGGTTGAACAGCGTCAGGTCGTTGTACAGCCCCCAATGGTCCGACCACGGCTTCTTCCGGCCGCTCGCCACGTCGAGGATCAGGCGGAAGAGCTCCCAGCCCGTCTCCTCGATCGTCGCCTCGCCGGTGGCGATCCTGCCGGCGTCGAGGTCGATCAGGTCGGACCAGCGCTGGCTCAGCTCGGTGCGGGTCGCGACCTTGATCACCGGCGCCTCGGCGAGGCCGTAGGGCGTGCCGCGGCCGGTGGAGAAGACCTGGAGGGTGATGCCGGAGGCGAGCTGGAGCGTGCCGCAGACGAAGTCGCTCGCAGGCGTCGCGGCGAAGATCAGGCCCTTCTGGCGCACCTTCTCGCCGGGAGCGAGCACGCCGCGGATCGCGCTGGTGCCGGACTTGGCCACCGAGCCCAGCGCCTTCTCGACGATGTTGTTGAGCCCGCCCTTCTTGTTGCCGGGGGAGGGATTGGCGCTGCGGTCGGCCCCGCCTTGCGCGAGGTAGTCGTCGTACCAGGCCATCTCGCGGATCAGGGCGCGGGCCACCGCCTCGGTCTCGGCCCGGGGGGTGAGGAGGTGGATCGCGTCGCGCACCTCCGTGACTTCCGAGAACATCACGGTGGCGCCGGCCCGCACCAGGAGATCGGCGGCGAAGCCGAGCGCCGGATTGGCGGTGACGCCCGAGAAGGCGTCGCTGCCGCCGCATTGCAGGCCGACCACGAGGTCGGAAGCCGGGCAGGTCTCGCGCTGGCGCCTGTTCAGCACCGCGAGCCGGGCTTCCGCCATCGCCATGATGCTGTCGAGCATCATCCCGAAGCCTTCGTGGCGCTCGTCCTGGAGCCGCACCACGCCGTCGGCCTGGCCGTCCGGCAGCAGCCGCTCGGAGACGAGCTTCTCGCAGCCGAGGCCGACCACCATCACCTCGCCGCCGAAATTCGGGTTCTGGGCCAGGCTCTGCAGCGTGCGGATCGGGATCACCGCCTGCGGCGCGTTGATGGCGACGCCGCAGCCATAGGCATGGGTCAGGCCGATCACGTCGTCGACGTTGGGGTAGCGCGGCAGCAGTTCCCTCTTGATGCGCCGGATCGCCACCTCGAGGGTGCCGGCGACGCATTGCACGCTGGTCGAGATCGCCAGGATGTTGCGGGTGCCGACCGAGCCGTCCGGATTGCGGTAGCCTTCGAAGGTGTAGCCCTCGAGCGGCGGCAGCGGTGCCGGCACGCGGGTGGCGAGCGGCAGCGCGTCGAGGCTCGGGGCGGTGGGCGTGCGCACCCGCGATTCCTCGACCCAGGCGCCGCGGGGCAAGTCCTTGAGCGCTGTGCCGATCACCTCGCCGTAGCGGCGGATCGCGTCCCCCTCGGGAATGTCCTCAAGCGCCACCTTGTGGCCTTGCGGCACGAAGTCCCGGAGGGTCAGCCCGTCGGGAAACACCGTGCCGGCCGGCAGCCCGAAGGCGTTGACCACGATGGCGACGTTGTCGGTCTCGTGCAGGCGGATGATGCGGGGCGCGTCGCCCCGCCCTGCGTGGGCGGTCTCGGGATTGGTGGGCTCCCCGGCTTTCCGCGGCTCGTCCAGCATCGGGTCCCTCCCTCTCGTTGTCGGCGGCGTCCGGTGCGCCATCCTTGCCGAGACGGCGCCGCCCGCGTGGGGCGGCACCGCGTCGCGCGCTTCCTTACGACGACTCCGCGGCCAGTGCCTGCGCCGGGACGACGCGGGCGACGAGGGCCGCGAGCTCCGCCTGCTCGGCGGCCGCGAGGTCGGTGAGCGGGCTGCGCACCGGGCCGGAATCGCGCCCGACCGCCCGCATGCCGGCCTTGATGACCGAGACGGCGTAGCCCTTGCGGCGGTTGCGGATCTCGATCAGGGGCAGGATGAAGTCGCGCAGGCCCTGCGCCACCGCGACCCGGTCGCGCCGGCGCACCGCGGCGTAGAAGTCGAGGGCGAAGTCCGGCACGAAGTTGAACACCGCCGAGGAATAGGTGGTGACGCCCATCTCGAGATAGGGCAGGGCGAAGGTCTCGGCGGTCGGCAGGCCGCCGATATAGGTCAGCCGGTCGCCCAGCCGCGAATAGACCCGGGTCATCAGCTCGATGTCGCCGATGCCGTCCTTGTAGCCGACGAGGTTCGGCAGCCTCTCGCAGAGGCGCGCCAGGGCGTCGGGGCCGATCACCGCGTTGTCGCGGTTGTAGACGATCACGCCGAGGCCGGTCGCGCGGCACACCGCCTCGATATGGGCGGACAGCCCCTCCTGCTCGGAGCCCACGAGGTAGGGCGGCAGCAGGAGCAGGCCGTCGGCGCCGGCGGCCTCCGCGGCGCGGGCCATCTCGCAGGCGATGGCGGTGCCGTAGCCGGCACCGGCCAGAACCGGGACCCGGCCGTTGGTCCCGGCGACCGCGATGCCGACGACGCGGGCGACCTCGGCCGGGGTGAGGGAGAAGAACTCGCCGGTGCCGCCCGCCGCGAACAGGCCGGCGACGTCGTAGCCGCACAGCCAGTCGAGGTTGCTGCGGTACTGCGCCTCGTCGATCGCGAAGTCGGCCGTGAACGGGGTCACCGGGAAGGAGAGGAGGCCGGCGCCGAGGCGCCGGGCGAGGTCGACGGGCGAGAGCGCGCTGGGCATGATGGGTGTTCCCTCGTCTCGAAGACCCGGGGCTGTCCCCCGCTCGCCCCGACGTCTATGCCGCCTCACGATGCCTCTCCAGCACCATGTCGGCATGCTTCAATTCAATTCCGGCATCGATGCCGCGAGTTCGACGAGGATCGGGATCAGCGGGTTGTCGTTGCCCCGGCGCCAGACGAGGTGGAGTTCCACCGGCCGCCGGGGCGCAGGCACCAGGGCCCGGAACGTCACGCCCGCGACCTGCAGGGACGCGGCCGATTCCGGCACCAGCGCGACGCCGAGGCCGGAGCGCACCAGGGACAGGATGGTGTGGATCTGGGCCAGGTGCTGGACCGCGCGAGGCGCGAGGTCGGCCCCGGAAAAATAGTCGGCGACGAGGTCGTGGAAGTAGCGCGCCTCGTCGGGCGCGTAGGCGATCAGGGGCTCGGCTGCGACCGCCGCCGCCGCGACGGCGTCGCCCGCCGCGAGCGGGTGGTCGTCGGGGAGCGCCGCCACCAGGGTCTCGCGGGCGATGCGCAAGCTGCCGTCGGCGGCCGGCGGCAGGGGCGGGCGCATCAGGCCGAGGTCGATGCCTTTAGCCCCCAGGGCCTCGGCCTGGGCGGCGCTGACCATCTCCTTCAGGAGGATTTCGGCCTCCGGCAGGCGTGCGCGCGCCGCGCGCACCAGGTCGGGCAGGGTGCGGTAGGCGGCCGCCGCCGTGAAGCCGAGGGTGACGCTGCCGGCCTGGCCCGCCGCCACTCGGCGGGCGGTCGCGGCGGCCTCGTCCGCCAGGCGCAGGATCCGGCGCGCCTCGACCAGGAAGCGGCGCCCCGCCGGGGTGAGCCGCACGGCGCGGCTGGTGCGGTTGAGGAGCGCGACATCGAGGACCCGCTCGAGCACCTGGATCTGGCGGCTCACCGGCGGCTGTGTCAGATGCAGTCGCCCGGCGGCGCGACCGAAATGCAGTTCCTCGGCCACCGCCACGAAGCAGCGCAGCTGGCTCAGTTCGAACATCCGCGGATCTCCGGGCCGGGAGGATGAAATCCGGACGCTCGCACGTTGTCGGATCAGGGCTCGGGCGATCCGCCGGCCGCGCTCCGCCAGGAAAGGCCGCCGATGTCCTCGCCGCTCCACCTCGTCCGTCACGCCGTCCCGTTCACCGGCTATCCGTACCGGGGCGAGGGGATGGCGTGCAATCTCTGCGGCGAGACCGAATCCCTGGTCGTGGCCGAGACCGACCGGCGGCTGAAGCGGCTGCGCTCGGTGGCCTGCACGGAATGCGGGCTGATCCGCACCGACCCGATGCCGACCGAAGGCGAACTCGAGGCCTACTACGCCTCGGCCTACCGCGCCGCCTACCAGTTCGCCCTCGGCCGGCGCCCGCCGCGCCACCATCTCACCCGGTCCCGGCGCGAGGCGGCGTTCCGGGCGGATCTGCTCGCCCCCGTCCTGCAGTCCGGCGCCCGGGTCCTGGATTTCGGCTCCGGCTCGGGCGAGTTCCTGGCGGCCGCCCGGGCGCGGGGCTGTCGCGTCACCGGGATCGAGCCCGGCCGCGCTTACGCCGCCTATGCGAGGGCCGAGCACGGCGCGCGGGTGCTGGACCGGCTCGACGACCTGCCGCCGGACGACCGCTTCGCGGTCGTCACCGCGCACCACGTCCTCGAGCACCTGCGACATCCGGTCGACACCCTGATGCGTCTTGCCGGCCGGCTGGCGCCGGGCGGCGTGCTCTACGCTGCGGTGCCCAACATGGCGGCGCCCGGCAAGCCGCCGCACGAGCGGTTCCACTTCGCGCACGTCCACGGCTTCGTGCGCGACACCCTCGATCGCGCCGCCCGCCGCGCCGGGCTGGCGCCCCACCCCGATTACCGGCGCGAGGAGACGACCGTGGTGTACCGGCAGGCCGGGCCCGCCGACGCGCCCCGCCCGGCCGCACCCGGCCTCGCGCGGGACCTCGCCGCCGCCCTCGCGCCGGTCCGGCCCGCCGCATACCTGGCGTCGGGGGCCTGGCTTCGACCGATGGTCCGCCGCAACGCCAAGGCGATCCGCGACACCGTCGCGCGCCGCTGACGGAGGCTGCCGGCGGGGCGCGTTCGAAGCCGCCGGACCGGCCTCAGGCCGAGAGCCGCGCGCGTTCCTCGGCCTCCCGGTCGGCGAGGCCGTAATAGGTCCGCATCAGGTCGCGGTAGAGGAACCGCTGGTACTCGCCGCGCCGCTCGTACAGGTCGGGCAGCGAGAGGCCGAGCAGCAGGTCGTTCAGGGCGCTCGGGTCGCGCGCCAGGGCCGGATCGACGATCGCGCCCTCGCCGCGGGCGCGCAGGCGTTCCGCCTGGGCGCCGAGGTCGAACACCACCGGCGGCACGCCCGCCGCCTGGGCGAGCGACAGGGTGTAGCAGTAGGTCTCGGGCCAGATCGACGCGATGAGCACCAGGTCGATAGACAGGGTGCGCAGCAGGTCCATCGCCTCCTGGTCGTTGTCGTAGGGCCCGGTCTCGGTCACGCCGACCGCGGCGAGCCGCTCGGGCATGTTGGAATAGCCCACCACCCGGTACTGGATCGGCAGGTCCCGCAGGCGGGCATCGAGCGCGAGGTCGTGCAGCACGCTCGAGCCCTTGTGCGGCCCGATGGCGCCGAGAGCCGCGATCCGCAGCGGGCGGGTCGGGCCGATCGGCTCCTCCGGCGCCGGGCGCCGACGGGCGGCGGGAAGCCGCTCCTCGTGCGGGCGGACCACGATCCGGGTGCCGGGCAGGTGTGGCGCCATCCTGTCGGCGATGTCCTGCGAGGGCGCCAGCACCACCTCCGCCCCGGCGAGGAAGCCCGCATAGGTCTCCCGCCGGACCGCCGGATCGACGACGCCGCGGCTGGTGTGGTCGATGGCGATGCAGCGCCGGCACGCCTCGGCCTCGGGCAGCCCGCAGAAGCGGGCGAGCGGCGTGACGAGGTCGTTGCGATGGCAGAGGGCGCCGTAATCGTGCAGCGTGAACGCGTAGGGGCCGCTCGCCCGGATGATCGCCATCATCCGCTCGGTCGAGGCCCAGTCGAGGCCGACGAAGGAGTGCACGTGCATGAGCACGGGCCGCAGCCAGCCCAGGAACGCCGCCACGAGGTCGCCGTGCCGGTCGATCTGCAGCGTCTCGAACGAGAAGGTCGGGATCGCCCGCGTCGACCCGGGCAGGAAGTCGAGCCGGATCGTCTGCTCCGACGCGACCTTGATGATCATGACCTCGAAGCCTTCGCTCTCGAGGCGCTCCGCGAGGTCGCGGATATGCGTGACGATGCCGCCGATCCGGTTGTGGGTGAAGAACACGACGGTCTTCGGCCCGAGGCTCCTGGCCAGGCGATAGAGGTCGAGGCGGATGCGCGCCTCCCGGGCCGGATCGGCCTCGACATAGGCCAGCACCTGGGAGGTGTAGTCCGGATGCTTGCGGAACAGGCGCTTCTCGATCTGCGCCGTGTCCTTTGCGAAGGTGTTGTCGAACGACGCGCCGCCGGAATGGTAGACGAAGACGTCGTGGACGAGCAGGTTGCGATAGCCCGCCTTCTGGGCCCGCAGGCAGAAGTCGTTCTCCTCGCCGTAGCCGCGGCCGAACGTCTCGGCGTCGAAGTCGCCGATCGCGTCGATGATCGAGCGCCGCATGTAGAAGCAGAAGCCGATGCCGGTCGGCACCTCCGACGAGAGATGGCGGTTGCTCTCGCGGGCGCAGGCGTCGAGTTCCGGCAGGGTCAGCTCGAGGTGGATGCGGTTGTTGAAGTTGAACTGCGGGTAGCTGGCGATCGTCGCGTTGTTGGAGAGCGGCGTGAGGGTCGCGGCATCCGGATGAGCCCGGGCGTGCCACAGCATCCGGTCGATCCAGTCGCCGAACGGGATCGCGTCCGAGTTGAGCAGGATGACGTCCTTGCCCTTGCAGACGGCGAGCGACCGGTTGACGGAGGCGACGAAGCCGAGATTCGTCTCGTTCTCGAGGTAGACGAAGAGCCTCTGCCCGGCGAGCCTGGCGAGTGCCTGGTTGAGCTCCGCCTGCGGCCCGCAATCGTTGATGACGAGGAGCGCGAAGCGGCTCGTCTGGGGGTGCGCCAGCACCGCGTGCACGGCGCGCAGGGTCTCCTCGTAGCCCTTGTAGACCGGGATCACCACGACGACCTCGGCGGCGTCCATGTCGGTCGCCGGGCTCACCGCCGCCCATTCGGCCTCCGTCGGCGCGGTTGCCGCCGGCCACAGCGCGGCGCCGAACGGGTTGGGCTTCAGACCGAGGTCACGCCCCGTCGTGACGTAGTGGTAGAGCGGATTGACGTCGTCCGGGACCACGTCACGATACTGGTCCCGATAATACTCGCTCCAGAATATCTCGGACGGGTTGCGCCCCTCCTTCCAGCCGTACTCGGCGTAGTGGAGCAGGGCGTCGACGCCTGCGGCGCGCACGTCGGAGTAGCTCGACAGGTAATAGTTCTCGTCGAAATGCGGGGCGATCGCCTCGGCCACGTCGTCGAGATCGCTGACGAGCGGACCCGGCTCGGCCGGCGCCCGCTGATCGACCTTCACGAGCGGGCCGGCCCCCCCGAGCAGGGGATAGGTCGAGACGTAGTGGTAGAACGGCTGGATGTCGCTGTAGCTCAGGTGCTGGTTGCGCCTGATGTGGTCCTGCGTGACGAAGTCGGCATTGGGCTCGTAGCCCTGCCGCCAGCCGCTGACGAGGTAGTGGCCGAGAGGGTCCTCGACGAATCTGAGGTCGTAGGTCCGGACATAGAAGTCCTCGTCGAAGTAGTCGCGAACGACGCGGCGCTGGATCTCGAGGAACTCCGCCGGCGCGTGGGTGGGCATGGTGCGGCGCTGGTGGGCCGGCAAGGCCCCGTAATGCTGGAGCGGGTTGACCGGCGGCTCCGCCGGATCGAGGTACTTGTCCTTGTAGAACAGGGTCGAGAAGGTCGCCGACGGATCGCGCCCCTCCCGCCAGCCGCTCGCCATGTAGTGGTCGAAGGGATTCTGTCCGCTCGCGGCGACGTCGGGGTTCATCCTGAGATAGAACTGATCGTCGAAGAGGGAGGCGGCTCCGCCGATGGGCAGCCATTTGCGGAAGGACTTCTTAATCATTGTCAAAATAACCACTCAATTACGTTGGCCCCGAAGCGCGTGAGCGGCGCGTTCTGTGCGGCACCATGCCCGCTCTGGCGGAGACGGTGCCGCTTCGTCGATTCTCGGCTGTATGGCAGGTCGTTCCGCTGGCATCTCCCACAGGCGAGGCCGGACTCGACGTCCCCGCCCGCCGATTCCAGAAAGGACCCTGTCACGGGCTTGGCTCAAGAATATGACTGCCGCACGGCAGTGAGGCTGCCGAAGCAGGCAAGAGGCGTACCATCCAGCGTGATAAAACTATAAGTTGTATTTCCCCATCGCGCTCTGCGGCGTAACGGGGCGCAAGAGGGGCGCCCGACGGGTCTCGTCTCCGCGCCACCGCGGCGGCAGACCGTCTCGTCGTCATCCGCCCCGTGGGAACCTGCCGGCAAGTGACCTGCCGCCAGGTGACTTGCCGCGACATGACTTGCCGCGACCGCTTACGGCTGCGGTCTGTGCGCAGCCCTGCCGACCGGCCGGGTTCTCCACTGCCGGCATGATGAACCTGGACGAGCGCCCGTTTCCGCGATGCGCGGATAGGACTTTTCGCGATCAGACCGCGTTTAACGCCGCCGCGGCGAAGACCGCCGATCTGCGGCGTGAGGTCGTTCCACAGCATCGTCTAGGCTCGTCGCCTCTCTCGCGTGTCGCTGACGCGGTCGATGGAAAGAAACAAACTCGCTGGCGATACCGGGTCGGAGTTTGAGTCACCCTGCATGCACCGGCGGATCGTGCGGTGCTCAATGCCTTCCTCTTCCAGACCTGTCAAGGAGGGAATTGTCGAGTGTCACTTACAGAACAATACGGCACGTCGAAGCACGATATCAATCATGCGAGTTCAAGCTGAAATCGAGCGGAGTCTTGAAGCGACTGTGTCGGTGCAACGGAGCCGGAGGCGGGATGCGTCGGCCGCGTCGGCACGGCGCGAGGGACCGGGTCGCCCCTCGGCCCTGTGGCGCCGGAGCGTCGCGAACGGGCGTTGCCGATATGCCACGTGCGCTAACAACGGCCGCCCAGAGGGGGATTCCGGATCCACCGTTCGCTCCGCCGTGCTAAAAAGCTAATCAGAACAACAACTTAGTATCATTCTAAAGAGCCGCGTCATCCCGGGCGAGCCTCGTCCGGGACAGGCCGACTCGTGCCCGAAGGTTCCGACATGCGTTCGCATCCCGACCTCGCCGCCCTGCGTCGCCACGGCCGCCGCGCCGCCTTCGGTGCGGCCCTTGCCGCTGGCGTCTCCCTGGCTTCCCTGACCGGCGCCGCCGCCCAGGAGGCGACGCCGCCCCGCCAGGGCGCGGCCGCCGGCGGCACGATCCAGCTCGAGGCGATCGACGTGGCCGGCAACGGTGCGCCCGCCGGGGGCACGGTCGCGACGGCCCGCCGGCAGGAGGATCCGCGCGGCCCGATCGAGGGCTACGTCGCCAAGCGCACGCTGACCTCGACCAAGACCGACACGCCGCTGATCGAGACCCCTCAATCGATCACCGTGATCGGGCGCGAGCAGCTCGATGCCTTGAAGCCGCAGCAGGTGGGCGAGGCGATCAGCTACTCGGCCGGCGTCTACGGCAATGTCTTCGGGCCCGACCCGCGCGTCGACTTCTTCCTGATCCGCGGCTTCACGGCGAACGACACCGGCCTGTACCGGGACGGGCTGCAGCTCTTCAATTACGGCTTCGCCTCCTACAAGGTCGATCCGTTCGGCCTCGAGCGCATCGACGTGCTGCGCGGCCCGGCCGCGGTGCTGTTCGGCCAGGGCGGACCCGGCGGCCTCGTCAACCTCATCAGCAAGAAGCCGCCCGTCGCGCCGCTGAACACTGTCGAGGTCGGCGGCGGCTCGTTCGGCCAGAAATACCTCGCCTTCGATGTCGGCGGTCCGGCCGACGAGGAGGGCCACTGGTTCTACCGCCTGACCGGCATAGGGCGGCAGGGCGGCACCCAGGTCGATCGCCTCGACGAGAACCGCGGCTACATCGCTCCGACCTTCACCTACCGGCCGGACGGCGCCACCACCTTCACGCTGTTGTCGAGCGTCCAGTACGACGATACCGGCCGCCTCAACGCGTTCCTGCCCTATTACGGGACGGTGCGGCCGACGGTGCTCGGCCTGCGCATCCGGCAGAATGACAACGTCTCGGATCCGTTCAACAACACCTATCGGCGTACCCAAGCGAATATCGGCTACGAGTTCGAGCACGTCTTCAACGATACCTGGACGTTTCGCCAGAACCTGCGCTATGCCTTCAGCGACTCGCTCGACGACGCGTTCCTGGGCGGCCTCGGCTACGCCGACCCGAACCAGACGCAGATCGCGCGCTACCGCTTCCGGGCGGCCTCGCGGGCGCGCCTGTTCAACGTCGACAACCAGGCGGTGGCCCGGTTCGACGACGGCCTGTTCAAGCACACGGTCCTGATCGGCCTCGACTACAAGAACTTCCAGCTCAACGACAACCAGGCCACCGGCGGCTTCGCGGGGACGCCGGTCGCGAACTTCAACATCATCACGCCGAATTACGGCAGCCCGAGCGTCCCGGTCGCGCCCTACCTCGTCAATGACGATGTGTTCCAGCAGCTCGGCCTGTACTTCCAGGATCAGGTCAAGCTCACGCCTGAGCTGACCCTGGTCGTGTCGGGTCGCGGCGACTTCACCTCGAACGAGGTCAACAACCGGCTCGCGAGCACGACGACGCGCCAGTCGGCCAACGCCTACACGCAGCGTTACGGGCTGATCTACAACTTCGACTTCGGCCTGGCGCCGTATGTCAGCTACGCGACCTTCTTCAACCCGCAGGTGGGCACGAATTTCTTCAGCCAGCCTTTCAAGCCGACCACCGGCGACCAGTACGAGGTCGGCGTCAAGTACGAGATCCCGGGCGCGAACGCCTTCCTGACGCTCGCCGCCTTCGACCTCGCCCTCGCCAACACCCTCACGGCCGACCCGACCAACCCTCTCAACCAGCTCCAGCTCGGCGAGACTCGCTCGCGCGGCTTCGAGGCACAGTTGGTGGCCAACATCACCAAGGACTTCAACGTCGTCGCGTCGTTCACGAGCTACAACCTCGCGATCACCAAGGGCGACGTCGGCACGATCGGCAAGACCCCGACCAACACGCCCGAGACCCTGGCCTCGGTCTTCGCCGACTACACCATCCCGACCGGCGACTGGGCCGGCTTCGGCTTCGGCGCCGGGGTGCGCTATGTCGGCCGCTCGTTCGCCGACGTCGACAACACCCTGAGGGTGCCCGAGCGCGCGCTGATCGACGCCGTGGTGCACTACACCCGCGACAACTGGCGCTTCGCGATCAATGCCGCCAACCTCACCGACAAGCGGTTCGTCTCGTCGTGCCAGTCGGTCACCGCCTGCTTCTACGGCGAGCAGCGCCGCATCACCGCGAGCCTCAGCTACAAGTGGTGAGGCGGGATTCAGGCCGGCGGGAGCTTCTCCGCAAGGTGACGCACGAAGCCCGACAGGGCGATCGCGCCACGCTCGGAGATCTGGAAGACCCGCAGCGTTCCGTCCTGGATCGCGGCGAGCGGCACCTGGAACTCGAAGCCGGCGGTCAGGGCGTCGGCCTCCCTCAGATGCGCGGCCACGTCCTGCCGGGTGACGCTCTCCACGACCATGAACCGGCGCTGGCCCCTTGCCCCCCAGCGGCTGATCCAGGCGAGCGGCCGGCCGCGCCCGGGCACGAAGCACCAGCCCGAGACCGTGACGAGGGTACCGAGCAGGGACGACGCCTCCTCCGCGACCGCGACTGCGTCGAGGCTCGGGCGGCTGCGCGCCCGTGGGATCCAGGGCCGGCGCAGGGCGAGCGGCGGCTCGGCGCCGACGAGGCAGGGGCGGGCGGTGGGCGCGACGAAGAGCGTGGTGCCTGTCTCGCGGAGTTCCGCCCCATCGTCATGCTCGACGAGGACCAGGAGGCGGTGATCGCCTGGCGGAAGATCGCGGACCTGCGCCTCGGCACCGACCCGCGGCGCTTCGTCCTGGTCGTGCCACGCCGCGTGGGTCCAGGCGGTGCCGGGCTCACCCTCGAGGACGAGGTAGGGCCGGCCGCGTCGCGCCCCGTCCGGAAGCCGGACCTCGATGCGGGTGAGGCCTCCCTGCCGCGCCACCGGCACGCCCTCGATGAGTTGCAGCCCGTGCGCCGCGACACTCGCCCGCTCCGCAATGCGGCGTAGACCGGCCTCCGGAACCGGCAAGCCGGCCCGCCACGGCGTGACGGGGCCCGGCGCGTCGAAACCCGGGGCCGTGAAGCGCGCGACGTCGGCGGCGACGGCAACGTGGTCGGGGAAGACCTGGAGCAGGTCGAGCGCGTAGGAGCCGCCGGGCAGCCCGGCGGTACGGACCTGCACCGAGAAGCCGGCCTGCTCGGCCCGGCCGGTGCCGAATCGGCCGGCGAGTTCGGGGCGGCGCTCGGGGGAGGCGCTGACGTAGCGCGTGGCCGGGCCCGAGCGCAGCCGCAGCCATGTCCGGGCCGGCCGGCCGGCCTCCGGCCGCCAGAGCCAGCCGCGCAAGGAGAGACTCTCGACGGCCGCGATGGCGCCGATGCGGCCGGGCAGGCGCTGGC
Source organism: Methylobacterium nonmethylotrophicum (assembly GCF_004745635.1). Lineage (GTDB taxonomy): Bacteria > Pseudomonadota > Alphaproteobacteria > Rhizobiales > Beijerinckiaceae > Methylobacterium > Methylobacterium nonmethylotrophicum. Next base: position 34,495 of record NZ_SRLB01000042.1, read on the forward strand.
CGTCGGCGACGAGGTCGGCGATCTCCCAGGACAGGCCGGGATCGCTCGGCGCCAGCGTCCGCTCGGGCAGAACCGCATCCGACGCCGGCAGGGCGTCGACGGCGACGCTCGCCTCGGTTGCCCCGTCCCAGACCATGGCCGGGTTGGTCCAATCGGGATGGTTGACACGAAAGCCCAGATCGAAGGCCGAAAGGGTGCACGGTGCCGCCGGATCGCCCGGAGCGGCATGGGGTGCGGGGTGGGCGGCGATGAGGTCGCGGTAGAGGTCGGACACCGCCGCGGCGTGCTCGGCCAGCGTCGGCAAGGTCTTCTGGCGGATCGCGCCACGCAGGCGGGCGACGAGGGCGGGGTCGTGCGCGAGGCGCCGAAGGGCCTGGCGCACCGCGCCCGAATCGCCGGGCGGCACCTTGAGCCCGTCGACGCCGTCGGTGACCCGCTCGCCCGGCGCGCCGAGATCAGCGACGATCGGGATCAGGCCCGCCCGCCACGCCTCGGTGAGCGAGATCATGTAGGTCTCGGGCCACAGCGAGAGGTGGAGCGACGCATCGCATTCCGCGAGCAGCGCCGGCACCTCGTCCCGGGTGTAGCCGCCGCGCAGGCGCAGGCGCTCTCCCGCCAGCGCCTCGAAGGCGGCGACGAGGTAGGCCTCCACGTAGCCCAGCACCTCGAACACCACGTCGTCCCCCGCCATGATGCGGACGAGTTCGATCAGGGTCTTGGCGCCCTTGTGGTCGACGACATTGCCGAGCACCGCCACCCGCAGGGGGCCGGGCGTCCTGGCCTCGGGCGCTGGCGGCGGCAGGTCGGCCGGTCCGGCATCCACCATCTCGATGACGGCGACCCGGGCCGTCGCCTCGGGGTAGAAGGCCCGAACATAGGCTGCGGTCGCCGGCGTGCTCGTCACGAAGGCGTCGACACTCGCGAGCATCCGCGCCACGAAGCCGTCGCGCCGCGCCTTGGCGCCGGCGGGCAGTTGCTCGGCGGTGGACAGGCAGCCGTCGCATTGCCGGCTGCCGCGATGAACGACGTCGCAGAACACGCCGTGCTGGTTCATCAACGTGTAGCGGCTGCAGATCAGGAAGAAGTCGTGCAACTGCATCACCACGGGCACGCCGTGGGCCCGGGCGATCGTCGGCAGGCTCAGCGGCAGACCGAGCAGGTGGTGGACGTGGATGAGGTCGATGCGGCGCTCGACCAGGATGCGCTCGAACAGGACCTCGATCTCGGGGCTCGCAAGCAGCCGCTCCGCCGGCGGGATCGGCAGCGCCTCCGAGGCGACGCCCTCGTCGAGGCGCATCATCCAAGCCCCGTCCTCGAAGGAGGGGTAGAGGAAGAGGCAGTCGAAGCCGTCGAGCGCCGCGGCGAGCTGCTCCTGGTAGAACTCCACCCCGCCGCCCTGGCGTCTCCCGACCCGGTTGTGGGCGACGAAGAGCAGGCGGGGCTTGGCGGGTCCGGGCGAGATCCTGCGCGTGGGGGAGCGGGCCCCGCGCCACGTCCCGTCCTCCGCGATGCGACTCGACGGAGCAGGAGCCTGCAGCTCCCGCACCGCCCGCAGGATGACGTCGACCCGGTGGTCGTAGAGGTGCTCGGCACGGGTGCGGGCGCGGGCGCGCTCGGCCATGACGATGCGGCCTTCGGGATCGGCCAGCATGGCGGTCACGGCGGGAACGACGTCGTCCTCGGCGCAGGCGCGGACCTCGCGGTCGGCCTCGTAGTAGGTGAAGGTCTCGGGGTCGGCGCCGACGACGAGTTGCGCCCCGCCGGCGAGCGCGACCTCGAACAGCCGCGGCGGCGGCGTCGTGCCCGAGGGCGTCTCGTCGGCACCGGCGGTGAAGATCCGGGGCAGGGTCAGCACCACCCGGCTGCGGTTGGCGAACCGGGCGAAATCCGCGTTGCCGCAGCGCCAGTCGACGATCAGGTCGTCGCGCACCAGTACCGGCCGAGGCAGGTAGGCGTTCGCCGGAAGCGCGACCTTCACCCGCAGGTCGCGGGGAAAGGCCGACAGGATCCGGTTGAGCGTCGCGACGCGATTCGGCCAAGCGGTGCCGACGAAGAGAAGGTCGTAGCGGTACTCCGCGTCGTCCGGCCGGACGGGCAGGTCTTGGAACAGCGTGGTCGCCGCGAGGGGCAGGTGCCGGGCATGGGCGCCGTAGCGGGCGAGCGAGCCGCGGTCGTTGGTGAAGACGAGGTCGAAGCAACCCGAGAGGCGGGCATTCGCGGCGCTCAGGTAGGGATCCTCGGTGGTCCAGAGCGCGCTGGCGCGCGCGAGCGCGCAGAGACGGGCCAGGAGCGCGTGGTGCCGGCTCGCGCCGCCCAGAGCGAGGAAGAGATCGAAGCGTTCGCCTCGCGCCAGCGCTGCCTGGGCCAGCGTCGCCGCGTCGGCGTGGGTCGCGCGCACCACCCGCCCGACGGCCGGGTGCCGCCGGAGGGCGTCCGCGACCGCGAGGGCGATGTAGGCGTTGCTGGTACTCGGCTCCGTGTCGAGGAGGAGCACGGAGTGCGGCACGGGTCCGGTCATGCGGCCATCACCGCCAGGATGGTCCGTGCGCGGTGGGCATAGGTGTGGGCGTCGAGCGCCCGGGCCCGGGCGCGCTCCGCCATCGCCTCGAAGGCGGCGGGCTCGCGATGGGAGCGCGCGATGGCGTCATCGATTTCGAGGACGTCGTCGAAGAGCAGGATCTCGCGGCCCTCCTCGAAATAGTCCAGGATCTCGAGGCCGGCGGCGAAGCAGAGCTGCGGCGCCCCGGCCAGGGCCGCCTCGAAGACCCGCGGCCCCGGGGTCGAGGCGGGCAGCCGGAAGCGCCGGTTGGCGATGTCGAGGTCGCGGCCGATCGCGAGGGTGAGGCGCGCCGCGCTCGCCCGGTCGGCCATACCGGAGGGAGTGAGGCGGGTGTTCTCGGCGAAGGGGAGGGAGGCCGGCCAGCCCGCGCCGCGAACCTCGACCCGGCGCGCCGCCAGGCTCGCCTGGGCGCGCTCCAGGAGGGCGATCCGGTTGGGGAAGGCGGCGCCGCAGAAGAACAGGTCGAGGGCGCGCTGCGCCATCGGCCGCACCGGCCTGTCGTGGGTCCGCCGGCAGGCGGCGAGCGGCAGGTGCGAGACCGAGGAATGCCGGTAATGCGGCAGGGCCCAGCGGTCGTTGGTGAAGACGTGGTCGGCGAGATCCTCCGCCCGGGGGGCGTAGTCGAACTCGTAGGGGTCGTCGTGCAGCCAGAAGGCGAGGCGCGCCCCGGCCCGGCGAACGCCACGTGCCAGGGCGCGCAGGTCGGCCGCATCGACCGCGACGCTGCCGAGCGCCACGACGAGACTCGGGCCGAACTCCGCGACGGCGTCCTCGGCGAGCTCCAGCGGGCTCGCTCGCACCGCCGGCGCGCCGAGCACATCCTCGAAGCCGCCGCGCAGGGCGTCGCGGATCGTCGCGTTGTGGTTCACCGCGTCCGGGCTTGTGCTCACCACCAGGACCTTCGCGGGAGACACGCCTTTCAGAACCATGCGGACCCGCTGCTGGTGGAGGGAGCGGCGGATCCCGAACACGCAAAAGCCGCCGAGATCAAGGCGTGCCGCGCGGCTCGCGAATCCGCCGACAGCATTTTCCCGAGGGACCTGCCACGGTCCCGGACGCGGCTCGACGGGCGCCGCCGCGCGAGCAGCGGGTGGATCGGGCGTCGCTCGGCCGCGCCGTGCTCGACGTCGTGGTGCCAGGCGTCTCGCACCCGCTCGGTGACGTCGTCGTAGCGCGCCCGGTGACTGCCGGGATCGAACAGCGGATGCGGCGCGTTCGTGAAGCCCGATCGGCGGCACGCCCGGCAGGCCGCCCGGCCGCGGGTCAGGCCGCCGACATCGCCCCGCGTGACGGCCTTGACCGGAAAGCTGCGTCGTCCCGCCGCCGCGCATCGTCTTTTGCCGCCTGGGCAGGCCCCGGCGCGTCCGGGCGCTGACTTACGCGGACCCGCATCGGCACGCCAGCGCTCGCAACGGACGGCGCGGCATCACGTCGGCCCGGCAGCCTTGCCCCGTCCGGTGGCCGCGATCCACGAGGTTGCGGCCTGGAGGCCTTGACCGGCGCGAACATTCCATAATGTTGCTTATGCGAATTGCGTCTGTCGGCGCAAAGTTAAAGTGTCCCTCCTGAGCCGAGACGAAACGGCACACCTCGTCGCGCCGGAGAGCGGCGCCGGCGAGCGATGTCCTGTGCGGAGGAACCTCGATGCGGGCGCGACCGACGTCCCGGACGAACGACAGCCTGAGACGTCGGGACCCTACAGCCTTGCCCGCACCTCCTCCACCACCCGCTCCGACGTGAAGCCGAAATGCCGGGCGAGGTCGGCCTCCGCTCCAGAGGCGCCGTAGCCGCTCATGCCGACGAAGCCGCCCTCCTCGCCGAGGTAGCGGTCCCAGCCGAGGCGCACCGCGGCCTCGATCCCGACCCGGACGGTGCCGGGGCCGAGCGTGGCGCGGCGGTACGCGGCGTCCTGGCGCTCGAACAGCTCCCAGGACGGCATCGAGACGACCGCCGTCGGGACACCCTCCTGCTCGAGCCGGCGGCGGGCCTCGACGGCGAGCGCCACCTCGGAACCGGTGGCGAGCAGCGTGACCCGCCGGGCGGCGGACGCCTCCTCCAGCACGTAGGCGCCGCGTGCCGAGCGGTTCTCCGAGCCCGCGTCGCGCCGCATTGCGGGCAGCGCCTGGCGGGCGAAGATCAGCGAGGACGGTCCTTCGCGGTTCCGGAGTGCGATCTCCCAGCACTCCGCCGCCTCGACGGCATCGGCCGGGCGCAGGACCAGCATGTTGGGGATGGCGCGCAGCGACGCCAGGTATTCCACCGGCTGGTGCGTCGGCCCATTGCGGCCGATATGGACCGAATCGTGGCTGAACACGAACGGCACCGGCAGCCCCATCATGGCGGCGAGGCGTAAAGTCGGGCGCAGGTAGTCGGAGAAGACCAGGTAGGTGACGCCGACCGGCACGACCCCGCCATGGGCGGCCATGCCGTTCATCATCGCCCCCATGGCGTGCTCGCGGATGCCGTAATGGACGTAGCGCCCGCCCTGGTCCTCGGCCGTGAAGGCTTTCAGGCTGCGCTTGTGCTGGGTCGCGCCCTCGAGGTCCGGCGCGCCGGACAGGAGTTCGGGGATGGCGTCCGCGAGGCGGTCGACCAGCGCGCCCGACAGGGCGATGCCGGATTGCGCCTGGCCCGACCGCACGGCCTCGTCGCGGAAGGCGTGCAAGGGGGCTTCCCATCCCTCCGGCAGCCGGCCCTCGCGCAGGCGGTCGAGCAGGCGCCGGCGCTCCGGCGGCAAAGCGGCGACCCGGCGCGTCCAGGACTCGAAGGCCGGCGCGTTCCGCTCCCCCGCCGCCCGCCAGGCGGCGCGGATCTCGTCCGGGATCGCGAAGGCGGGGTGGGTCCAGTTCAGGGCCGCGCGGGCGGCGGCGCTCAACGAGGCCGGAATGCGGGCGGAATGGGCCGCCCGGGTGCCTTCGACGCCGGGCAGGCCGCGGCCGATCACGGTGGTGCAGCGGATCATCGAGGGGCGCGGATCGGCCTTGGCGAGGAGCAGGGCCGCCGAGACAGCCTCGCTGTCGTGGCCGTCGACCTCCTGGACGTGCCAGTGGCTCAGCAGGAACCGCGCCGCCATGTCGTCGCTCAGCGCGAGGTCGATCGCGCCGTCGTCGGTCATCCGGTTGTCGTCCCAGAGAAACGTGAGCTTGCCCAAACGCAGGTGCCCGGCGAGGGAGATCACCTCCTGGCCGACGCCCTCCTGCAGGCAGCCGTCGCCGACCAGCGCGTAGGTGCGATGGTCGACGAGATCGGGACCGAGCCAGCGGTTGAGATAGGCCTCCGCCAGCGCCATGCCGGCGGCGTTGGCGATGCCCTGGCCGAGCGGCCCGGTGGTGGTCTCGATGCCGTGGGCCGGGGCGTATTCCGGGTGGCCCTCGCAGGGCGAGCCGAGCTCGCGGAATCGCTTGATGTCGTCAAGCCCGATACCCTCGTAGCCGCTGAGATGCAGCAGCGCATAGAGCAGCATCGAGCCGTGGCCGTTCGACAGGACGAAGCGGTCGCGGTCGAACCACAGGGGCTCGCGGGCCAGGAACTTGAGGTGGCGGGTGAAGAGCGCCGTCACCGTGTCGGCGGCGCCGAGCGGCGTGCCCGGATGCCCCTCGCCCACCCGCTCGATCGCGTCGATGGACAGGAAGCGGATCGCATCCGCGAGGGCGCGCGGATCGGTGCCGGTCATCAGGGGTCCCTCCCGGGGAATGCTGGGTGCTCTCGAGGCGCGATCACCCAACCGCCCCCCGGGGCGGAACTCAAACGAGGTTTTCTCGCGCTGAGATGAGCGCGATTCACCTCGCGCGTCAGGCGGCGATCAGCCCGCCCATCCGTGCGACCCGGCCGAGATGGTGGTCGGCGTCGCCGAACAGCTGGTCGATCATCGTGACCCGCTTGAAGTAGTGGCCGACGCTGTACTCCATCGTCACGCCGACGCCGCCATGGAGCTGCACCGCGCCCTGGCCGACGATGCGGCCGGAGCGGCCGATCTGCACCTTGGCGCCGGCGATCGCCCGAGCGCGCTCCTCGGCGTCCTCCTCGCCCGCCATCATGGTGGCGAGAAACGCCATCGAGCGGGCCTGTTCCAGGGCGATGAACATGTCGGCGGCCCGGTGCTGCAGCACCTGGAACGAGCCGATCGTCACGCCGAACTGCTTGCGGGTCTTCAGGTACTCGACCGTCAGCCGGTGCATCCGGTCCATGGCACCGACCGCCTCGGCGCAGAGCGCGGCGATCGCCTCGTCGGTCACCCGCTCGATCACCGGCAGGCCGCCGGCCGGATCGCCGATCACGGCGGCCGCCCCGACCCGGACCGAGGACAGCGAGACTTCCGCCGCCCGCATCCCGTCCTGGGTCGGGTAGCCGCGGCGCGAGACGCCCTCGGCGTTGGCCTCCACCAGGAACAGGCCGATCCCGTCGCGGTCGCGCCGCGAGCCGGAAGTCCGGGCCGAGACGATGAGCCGGTCGGCGCTGTCGCCGTGCAGGACCAGGGACTTCTCCCCCTCCAGGACCCAAGCATCGCCGTCGCGGCGCGCGGTGACGCCGACGTCGTTGAGGTCGTAGCGGGCCTGGCGCTCGCTATGCGCGAGGGCGTAGCGGGTCTCGCCGGCGATGAGGCCGGGCAGCCACTCGGCCCGCTGCTCCGCACTCGCCGCATGGCGCAGCACGCCGCCGGCGAGCACCACGGTGGCGAGGTAGGGTTCGAGGGCGAGCGCGCCGCCGAACGCCTCCATGACGATCATCGTCTCGACCGGCCCGCCGCCGATGCCGCCATCCTCCTCGGAGAACGGCACCGCGAGCAGGCCCTGCTCGGCGTAAGCCGCCCACATCGCCTTCGAGAAGCCCTCCGGCTCCTTCCCGTGGCGCTTGCGGGCCTCGAAGTCGTAGCGGTCGGCCAGCAGCCGCTCGACGCTGTCCTTGAGGAGGCGCTGCTCCTCGCTCAGATCGAAATCCATCGGGTCGTTTCCGTTCTCGCCGGTCTCGAATGGCGGCTCTGTTCGATTGTCCCACTCGCGACCTCATCCTGAGGTGCGACCCAGGGGAGCCTCGAAGGAGGGCTCCAGGGATCACGGAGACCCCTGGAGCCCTCCTTCGAGGTCAGTCGATCATGGATCGACTGACGCCTCAGGATGAGGTCTCGCATTGGAGAGGCCGAGTCGTCCTGTTCGTCGGCTTTGCTTCCATGCCTCGACCGCGCCTCAAAGCCCCAGGATCGCCTTCGCGATGATGTTCTTCTGGATCTCGTTCGAGCCGCCGTAGATCGAGATCTTGCGCCAGTTGAAGTAGGTCGGCGCCGCGGGTCCCGCCCAGTCCGGGCCGACCGGCGGCTCGTTGCTCAAGGACCCGTCGTCCTCGTCCTCCGGCACGAACGGCAGCGCGTAGGGGCCGACGACCTCGAGCAGCAGCTCGGTCGTCGCCTGCTGGATCTCCGAGCCCTTGATCTTGAGGATCGAGGAGGCCGGGTCCGGCTTGCCCTTCTCGCGGGTGCGCTCGGCGGCGACGACACGCAGCTGCGTCATCTCGAGCGCCTTCAGCTCGATCTCCAGCGCCGCCAGCTTCTCGCGGAAGCGCGGATTCTCGAGGATCGGCGTGTCGCCGACCCGCTCGAGCGCCGCCAGCTCCTTCAGGCGCCGGATGCGCTGCTTGGAGACCCCGACGCGGGCGATGTTGGTGCGCTCGTTGCCGAGCAGGAACTTGGCGTAGTCCCAGCCCTTGTTCTCCTGGCCGACCAGGTTCTCGACCGGCACCTCGACGTCGTCGAAGAAGACCTCGTTGACCTCGTGCCCGCCGTCGATGGTCTGGATCGGCCGCACGGTGATGCCCGGCGTCTTCATGTCGATGAGAAGGAAGCTGATCCCCTCCTGCTTCTTCACGGATGCGTCGGTGCGCACGAGGCAGAAGATCCAGTCGGCGTGCTGGCCGAGCGTGGTCCAGGTCTTCTGGCCGTTGACGACGTAGTGGTCACCGTCGCGGACCGCCTTGGTCTTGAGCGAGGCAAGGTCGGAGCCGGAGCCCGGCTCGGAGAAGCCCTGGCACCACCAGTCGTCGAGGTTGGCGATGCGGGGCAGGAAGTGCTTCTTCTGCGCGTCGTTGCCGAACTGCGCGATCACCGGCCCGACCATGTAGACGCCGAATTGCAGCGGCGACGGGGCCGGGAAGCTCTGGAGCTCGTCGAGGAAGATGTACTGGCGCACCGGATCCCAGCCGGTCCCGCCCCACTCGACGGGCCAGCTCGGCACCGCCCAGCCCTTCTTGTTGAGGATCTTCTGCCAGGTGACGATGTCGTCCTTCGACGGATGACGCCCGTCGATCATCTTCTGGCGGATCTCCTGCGGCAGGTTCTCCTGGAAGAAGGTGCGGACTTCCTGCCGGAAGGCGCGCTCCTCGGGTGTGAAGCGAAGGTCCATGGGATGCCTCCTAGATCGTGTATTATCTCGAATAAGCTCGACGCCCGCCCCCTCCCCCCTCTGCGGGGGAGGGTGCCCGGCGGAGCCGGGCGGGAGAGGGGACGCCGTGTCCGGAGAGGTCGCGCGCTTGTTGAAGGGCGCCACCTGAAGCATCGTCGCGCTGCCCCTCTCCCGCCCCGCATCCGTGGGGCAGCCTCCCCCGCAGAGGGGGGAGGGTTACGGCGGTGTCGCGCCTACAGGTCCTTGAAGCCCTTGCCTTCCGCCGCCAGCCGCTCCAGCAGCGCCGACGGCTTGAACGCGTCGCCGTACTCGGCCTGGTAGGCGCGCAGGCGCTCCAGCACCTTCGGCAGCCCGACCGTGTCGGCCCAGAACATCGGGCCACCCCGGTAGACCGGCCAGCCGTAGCCGTTGATCCACACGATATCGATGTCGGAGGCCCGGATCGCCTTGCCCTCCTCGAGGATCTTCGCGCCCTCGTTGACCATCGGGTAGAGGGTGCGCTCCAGGATCTCCTGGTCGGTCGCGTCCCGGCGCTTGACGCCCTGGCGCTCGGCGACCTTGGCGATGATCTCCTCGGTGACCTTGGAGGGCGTCGCCTTGCGCCTGGCGTCGTAGTCGTAGAAGCCGGCGCCGGTCTTCTGGCCGCGGCGGTCCTGCTCGCAGAGGAGGTCGCGGACGCTCTCCGACTTGTTGGTCTCCCGGCTCCAGCCGATGTCGAGGCCGGCGAGGTCGCTCATCGTGAACGGGCCCATCGGCAGGCCGAACTCGTAGATCACCCGATCGACGTCCCAGGGGGTGACGCCTTCGAGGATCAGGCGGTTCGCCTCGCGCTGGCGCTCGGCCAGCATCCGGTTGCCGACGAAGCCGTGGCAGACACCGACCAGCACCGGGATCTTGCCGACCTTCCGGCCGATCTGCATCGCGGTGGCGATGACGTCCTTCGCGGTCTTCTCGCCCCGCACGACCTCCAGGAGCCGCATGACGTTGGCCGGCGAGAAGAAGTGCATGCCGATCACGTCGGCCGGGCGATTGGTCATCGCGGCGATCGCGTCGATGTCGAGGTAGGAGGTGTTGGAGGCCAGGATCGCGCCGGGCTTGGCGATCCGGTCGAGCTTCGAAAAGATCTCCTTCTTGATGCCCATGTCCTCGAACACGGCCTCGATGATGAGGTCGCACTCGGCGAGCTTCTCCAGCTCCAGGGTGTCGGAGAGCAGGCCCATCCGGGTCTCGACGTCCTCCGGCCTGAGGCGCCCCTTCTTGGCGGTGTTCTCGTAGTTGGTGCGGATGGTCTTGAGGCCGCGGTCCAGCGCCTCGCGCTTCGTCTCGACGATCGTCACCGGGATGCCGGCGTTCAGGAAGTTCATCGAGATGCCGCCGCCCATCGTGCCGGCGCCGATGACGCCGACCCGGGCGATGGGGCGGGCGGGCGTGTCGTCCGGCACGTCCGGGATCTTGGCCGCTTGGCGCTCGGCGAAGAACACGTAGCGCTGCGCCGCCGACTGGGTGCCGGAGACGAGCTTCTGGAATTCCGCGCGCTCGAAGGCCAGGCCCTCGTCGAAGGGCAGCCGGCAGGCGGCCTCGATGCAGGCGATGCAGGCCTCCGGCGCCTCGAAGCCGCGGGTCTTGCGGGCATTCTCCTCGCGGAACGCCGCGAACAGGCCTGGGCTCTCGCGGCCTTCCGCGATCTTGTCGTTTCGGTCGCGGATCTTGGTGAGCGGCCGGCCTTCCGCGATCACCCGCTCGGCGAAGGCGACCGCGTGGGCGCGAAGAGAATCCTCCGGGGCCAGCTCGTCGATCAAGCCCATGCCGGCCGCCGCCTTGGCGCCGATCGGCGAGCCGCCGACGATCACCTCGAGGGCCTTGCGGGGCCCGACCACCCGCGGCAGGCGCTGCGTACCGCCCGCCCCCGGCAGGATGCCGAGCTTGACCTCCGGCAGGCCGACCTTGGCGGACGGCACCGCCACCCGGTAGTGGCAGGCGAGCGCGGTCTCGAGCCCGCCGCCCAGCGCGTTGCCGTGGATCGCCGCGACGACGGGCTTGGTCGAGGCCTCGACGCGGTTGAGGAGGTCGGGCAGGCTGATGCCGCTCTGCGGCTTGCCGAACTCGCTGATATCGGCCCCGGCCGAGAACATCCGGCCGCCGCCGATCAGCACGATCGCCTTCACGGCGGGATCGGCCTCCGCGGCCTCGAACGCCGTCAGGATGCCCTGGCGGAGCCCCGAGCCCAGCGCGTTCACGGGCCCCGATTGCAGCGTCAGCACCGCGACCGCCCCCTCGCGGGCGGTCGAGACGGGGTTGTCTTTCACCTCTTGAGCCATGTCGGCTTCGTCCCTCTGCCGGCGTCCTCCGGGCGCCTCTTGCCGGGCGCCGTCGCGAGCCGGATTTGTGGCAGGTTCAGTAGATCTCGAACAGGCCCGCGGCGCCCATGCCGCCGCCGACGCACATCGTCACGACGCCGTACCTGGCGCCGCGGCGGCGGCCTTCCAGCAGGATGTGACCGGTCATCCGCGCGCCCGACATGCCGTAGGGGTGCCCGATCGAGATCGCTCCGCCATTGACGTTCAGGCGCTCGTCCGGGATGCCGAGTCTGTCGCGGCAGTAGAGCACCTGGCTGGCGAAGGCCTCGTTCAGCTCCCACAGGTCGATATCCTCGACCTTCAGCCCGTGCTGCGCGAGGAGCTTCGGCACCGCGAAGACCGGGCCGATGCCCATCTCGTCCGGGTTGCAGCCGGCGACCGCCATGCCCCGATAGGCGCCGAGCGGCTTCAAACCGCGGCGCTCGGCCTCGCGCGCCTCCATCAGCACGACCGCCGCCGCACCGTCCGAGAGCTGGCTCGCGTTGCCGGCGGTGATGAACTGCCCTTCCTGGATGCGCTGGCCGTCCTTGAAGACGGGCTTGAGGCCCTGCAGGTCCTCCAGGCGGGTCTGCGGCCGGTTGCCCTCGTCCTGCGAGAGGGTGATCTCCTTGTGCGAGACCGCGCCGGTCGCCTTGTCGGCCACCGCCATGCGGGCGGTCATCGGCACGATCTCGTCGGCGAACCGGTTCTCGCTTTGCGCCTGCGCGGTCCTCTGCTGCGAGCGCAGGGCGTAGGCGTCCTGCGCCTCGCGGCTGATGCCGTAGCGCTCCGCCACATTCTCGGCGGTCTCGATCATCGTCATGTAGATCGCCGGCACGTGCTCGACGAGCCACGGATCCTGGCCGCGGAAGCGGTTGATCTTGTCGTTCTGGACGAGCGAGATCGACTCGAGCCCGCCGCCGACCGCGATGTCGAGCCCGTCGGTGATGATCTCCTTCGCCGCGGTGGCGATCGCCATCAGGCCGGAGGCGCATTGCCGGTCGAGGCTCATGCCGGCGACCGTCTCGGGCAGCCCGGCGCGCAGGGCCGCCTGGCGGGCGATGTTGCTGCCGGTCGCGCCCTGCTGGAGCGCCGCCCCCATCACCACGTCGCCGATCTCGGCCGGATCGATGCCGGCGCGCTGGACCGCGTGCGCGATGGCGTGGCCGCCGAGCGCCTGGGCCTGGGTATCGTTGAACGCGCCCCGGTAGGCCTTGCCGATAGGGGTGCGCGCGGTGGCGACGATGACGGCTTCCCGCATCTCAGGTTTCCTCCGAACGCCCCGTCCGCCGCTCTCGGGCGGGGCGGGGTTCTGCCGCATTATCGGGGATTGGGTATGGAGCCGCAAGGCCCCGAAAACCCGGGTCCGGATGAGGGGCAATGCCCCCGCTCCACCCTCCCTACGGCCGCGTTTTCGAAAACACGGCTTGCTTAATCGCCATACAGGGCTAAGGTCGCCCCAAAAGCAAGGCCTGTTTTGGCTGAAGCCGACAGGGAGGATGCCCCATGCAGACGCCGCTCTTCGACCTCACCGGCCGCGTCGCCATCGTCACCGGCTCGTCCCGCGGCATCGGCCGGGCCATCGCCGAGCGGCTGGCGGAGCACGGCGCCAAGGTCGTCATCTCGTCGCGCAAGGCGGAGGCCTGCGTGCCCGTGGCCGAGGCGATCAACGCCCGCCACGGCGAGGAGCGGGCTCATGTGATCCCGGCCAGCATCTCGTCGAAATCCGACCTCGAGCGCCTGGCGAGGGGCACCGAGGACCGCTTCGGCCGCATCGACGTGGTGGTCTGCAACGCTGCCTCGAACCCCTATTACGGGCCGATGAGCGGCATCTCCGACGAGCAGTTCCGGAAGATCCTCGACAACAACGTCATTGCCAGCCACTGGCTGATCGGCTTCTGCGCGCCGGGCATGATCGCCCGCAAGGACGGGTCGATCATCCTCGTGTCGTCGGTCGGCGGGCTGAAGGGCTCGGGGGTCATCGGCGCCTACAACGTCTCGAAGGCGGCGGACTTCCAGCTCGCCCGCAACCTCGCGGTCGAGCTCGGGCCCCACAACGTGCGGGTCAACTGCATCGCGCCGGGCCTGATCCAGACCGACTTCGCCCGCGCCCTGTGGGAGGACCCCAAGTCGCGGGCCGCCTACACGGCGCGCACGCCGCTCGCCCGCATCGGCCAGCCCGACGAGATCGCCGGGGCCGCGGTGTTCCTCGCGAGCCCGGCCGGCGCCTTCATGACGGGCCAGAGCATCGTGATCGACGGCGGCCAGACCATCACGTGAGATCCTGCACCCGACCGCCTCCCCTGCCCGCCTCGGAAAGCCCCCTTCAGTCACGAGTCCGCCGATGACCGAGCCGTCCGCCGCGACGCAGCCCGACTCCGAGAAAACCTGGCCCGCCCTCTCCCTCGCCGAGGCGACCGCGCGGCTGACCGCGCCGGGCTCGCCCTTCGCGGTCGCGGAGATCCCGATCCGCGGCGTGCCGACCCGGATCTGGGCCAGTGCGCCGGCGACCCTGCGGGACGTCTTCCTGGCCGGGCGGGCGCATGGGGACAAGACCTTCCTGGTCTACGAGGACGACCGGGCGAGCTTCGAGGCCTTCAGCCGCGCCACGCTGGCGCTGGCCCAGGACCTGATCCGCGGCGGCGTCAAGCCCGGGGACCGGGTGGCGGTCGCGATGCGCAACCTGCCGGAATGGCCGGTGGCGTTCTTCGCCGCGATCCTGGCCGGGGCGATCGCGACCCCGCTCAACGCCTGGTGGACCGGCCCCGAGCTCGACCACGGCTTCACCGATTCCGGCGCCTGCGTCGCCATCGTCGACGAGGAGCGCTGGGCGCGCATCAATGAGCGCCGCGGCGGCTACCCGGCGCTCGAGCGGGTGCTGATCGCCCGCGCGCCGGCGGCGCCCGGCACCGAGAGCCTGACCGACATCATCGGTGCCGTCGCGGATTGGGGCGCCCTGCCGGAAGGCCGCGTGCCCGACCTGCCCATCGATCCTGAGGACATCGCCACCCTGTTCTACACCTCCGGCACCACCGGCCGCTCCAAGGGGGCGATCGGCACGCAGCGCGCCGGCGCCAGCGGGGTGATGGCGCACCCCTTCTCCGCCGCCCGCGCCTTCCTGCGCCGGGGCGAAGCGGTGCCGGTGCCGGACCCGGCGGCGCCCCAGAAGGTCGCGCTGCTCTCGATCCCGCTTTTCCACGTCACCGGCTGCTTCGCCACGCTGGTGACCAACCTCTATCGCGGCGGGCGGCTGGTGATGATGCGCCGCTGGGACCTCGCCCGGGCGATGGTGCTGATCGAGCGCGAGCGCTGCACCAGCGCCGGTGGCGTGCCGACGATCGCGTTCCAGCTCCTCGACGGGATGGCGGCTGGCACCCACGACCTCTCCTCCCTCGAAACGATCAGCTACGGCGGCGCCCCCGCCCCGGCCGAGCTGGTGCGCCGCCTGCGCACCGCCTTCCCGCAAGCGCAGCCGGCGACCGGCTGGGGCATGACCGAGACCACCGCCACCTTCACCCACCACCAGGGCGAGGATTACGTCCACCGCCCCGACAGCTGCGGCCCTCCCCTGCCTGTCTGCGAGGCGAAGGTGATGGACCCGGAAGAAGTGCCCCTCCCCCCCGGCGAGGTCGGTGAATTGTGGGTCAAGGGGCCGGTCGTGGTCGCCGGCTACTGGAACCGGCCCGACGCCAATGCCGAGGTGTTTCGCGACGGCTGGCTGCGCACCGGCGACCTGGCACGCATCGACGCGGAAGGCTTCATCACCATCGTCGACCGGGTGAAGGACATGCTGATCCGCGGCGGCGAGAACATCTACTGCGCCGAGGTCGAGAGCGTCCTCCACGAGCACCCGGCCGTGGTCGACGCGGCCGTGGTCGGCCTCCCGCACCCGACCCTCGGCGAGGAGCCCGGCGCCGTGGTGGCGATCGCCCGCGGCCAGGAGGCGAGCGAGGAGGAGTTGCGCGCCTTCGTGGCCGGGCGGCTCGCGGCGTTCAAGGTGCCGGTGCGGATCCTGCTCCATGACGAGATCCTGCCCCGCAACCCGAACGGCAAGATCCTGAAGAATGAGCTGAAGCGGCTGTTCTGAGGTTCGGTTCGGCCGAACCGACGCCTCCATTGGTGCGCGATCGATGGCGGTGCCGCCGGCACGGACCAGGAACGTCGTCGGTCATGAGACTTGAATCCTGCGCGGCCATCCCCAGATAGGCTCAGCCGGCAGGCCGTTTCACGGCCCGCCGGCTCCCGACACCGGTGACGGTCGTGCAGGGGGACCGGAAGGTCCCCGGCGAGGCAGTCGGTTCGATCGCACACCGACCCGGTTCGGGCGTGTTGACAGGCGAGCCGGCTCCCCTTAAACGACCGCTCACCGACGGGGCGCCGAGACGAACGGCTCGGCCCCGAGGCACTACCCGACAGACGAGCAAGCAGAGGCCGGACAAACCTGGCGCTGTTGTCTGTTCTCTCGGGAACGAGATCTGGCCCCTGGCCCGATCAGCTCTTTGACAAGTGCATACGAGAAAGAGAAGCGTGGACGGCGTCGTCCCTGCGGGTCGGCCTTCTTGGGAGGGCCGGCTGTGAGTAGGATGATGCT
>NZ_SRLB01000043.1 GCF_004745635.1 Methylobacterium nonmethylotrophicum
TCTCCAGTCTCACCGATCGTGCGCCGGAAAACGCCCTCGATTGCGCCTCCGCCACAGTTCGATTGCGCGCCGCTACACCTACCCATGGTCCGGCGCTCGCGATTGCAGGGCTGTCGGCCGTCTCAGGCTAGAATCGAGGACGCTCCGCCGCTCGCTCAGCCGCACCGGATCCCAAATCCCCCCTCCGAAAACCTGTCGCGCGGCTTCCGCGCAGCGCCGCTCTCGATTCTAAAGAGGGAAAGAATCCCCTCGTATCCAGAGGGGCGAACTTCGATTCACCCACCCCCCTCGTCTTGCTGCGTCGGGCAAGCCACGCCGCCCATTCGCGGGAGAGCACGCGGATGACGTTCGTGAGGTGCTTGCCGCCTTTCTGTTTGCGCTCTTCAACCGACATGAGGCCCTGCAGGCGGGCCTCCTTGATCGCCTGCTGCACCAGCCGCGTGCAGACGCCGGCGCGCTGCGCGATCTCGGCCACCGAGCAGTCGCATCGGCCCTTGGCCGCGATCTCGTTCGCGACAATCCCGAGCACGGCGATCTCGCCCACCGTGAACCGCTCGGCGAGCCCCGGCGGGATTGGGCCGGAGTAGGCGATGCGCCGGCGGCGGAGCTTCGCGGCGGGGCGGTCGCTGATGCGGGGGCGGAGGCGAGGCGGGAAGATCGAGCCACGCGCCATGACGGCACCGATGGGCACAGCGGGGGAGGGCGGGGGCGCGGCGGCGGGTGAGGCCCGGCCGGCGGTGCGGCGCGCCTCGATTGTTTCGTCGAGTTCCCCGGCGTCCCGGTCGCTGATGCGCCCGGCGCCGTTCAGGGCGTAGAGCTGATCCCGCAAAGCCGGTAGCGCCGCGGGCAGTGCCTGGGCGATCGCGTCTTTCATCTCGGCATAGGTCATCGTTCGGCCCTCTCGGGCCGCGGCAGATCGATCGGAGGCGCCGGCAAGCGCTCCGTTCACTAGGCAAGCCGCCACCGTTGCCTGAACCGAGGTTCAAGCTTGACTCCCGAGGGAGGCTCTGGCGATATCGGGGGGCACGAGTTCCCTGATATGCCCGCTTCGGCGGCGCCACGGCCCCCTCCCGGCAAGGAGTGGGGCCGTTTGGCGTTCTAGGGTCTCACTGCTGCGGCGGTGGTCTCCTCAGCGACTCGCGGGATGCGAGCCGCCCAAGCTGGCATTCGGCATGAACCGCAACGGTTCGTCAAACTTTGCCAGGGTTGGCGACCTCGCAGGCGGCAGGATAGATGGCCTCAAGGCTGTTCACCCGCCTCGTGGTGCGCCTGGTTGAGGCGGAGCGCCGGTTGCGGGACATCTCAGAGGACAAGCGCCTGCTCGCCGACGTGCTGAGAGCGAGCGCCATCGCCGAGCGCGACCGTCGGTGTTCAGCCTGGCCGAGCGCGCCACCGACTTGGCCGCCTCGACGCTCTTGGCCAAGCGCCATCTCGTCACCGACGCGCGTGGCACACCGCTCGGCCTCGTTCAGAGTGGCGCCAACTGCCACGACAACCCGCTGATGCTCCGAAGCTGGGTGCGATCCCGCCGTTGCGCAGCGGGCGGCGTGGACGCCCGCGCCGACAGCCCGACAAGCTGCCCGCCGACAAGGCCACGGCTGTCATCCTAACGTCGTGAGGAGGACAGTAACCAACCGCGTCGGCGGCGACGGATGACGAGCACCAGCGCGACGGCCTTGAGGCTACTCAGATGCTCGACGGTGAGCTGGCCGGCCCGGAGGCCTCGACCGAGAAGCCTGCCAAGGCTGAGTGGTCGTAATCCGCCGGCCCGTTCATAACTCTTCGGCCGAGGACATCCTCTCATGTTCACCCGTCGCAGCTTCGCCGGCGCTGTTGCCGCGCTTTGGTGTCTTGCTCTGCCTGCCGCTGCGCAGGATTGGAAGGCCAAATATCCGGAACTCACTCTCGGCGTAATCCCCGCCGAGAACGCATCCGGCACGACGGACCGCTATGCTCCTCTAGCGGCGTACTTGTCGAAGGAGCTCGGCGTTCCTGTAAGGCTGCGGGTTGCCAGCGATTACGCGGCTGTGATCGAGGGCCAGCGTGCCGGCAACATTCAGATCGGGTTCTACGGCCCTGCCGCATTTGCCAGGGCGGTGATGACTGGCGTCAAGGCCGAGCCCATCGTCAATCAGAAGCACAACAATGGCGCGTCCGGCTACTATTCGGTGATTTATGTACGCGCCGACAGTCCTTACAAAACACTTGACGATCTGAAGGGCAAGAGCCTTGCTTTGGTTGATCCGAATTCAGCCTCTGGAAATCAGGCTCCTCGTTTCTTCCTCAACAAGGCGGGCTACGACGTCGATAAGTTTTTTGGCAAAACCTTCTATGCCGGCAGCCACGAGAATGCAGTGCTCGCCCTCGTACAAGGCACGGCGGAAGCCGCAGCCAATCTGTGGAACTCCGAGAATGATACTCAGATCACACGCATGATACCAAAGGGTATGCTCAAGAAACCCGGTGGAGGCTCGCTGTCGCAAGAAGATTTTAGGATTGTTTTCAAGTCCGATTTCCTTCCTGAGGGGCCCTTTGCGATACTTGCTACCCTACACGAAGAGCTCAAATCGAAGATACGCAAGGCTTTCCTCGATCTCCCCAAGGTGGACAAAACTACTTTTGATCGCCTGTCAGACGGGAAAGATATTGAATTTGTACCCGTCACTCTTAAGGATTTTGATCCTATGATTGAAATGCTGAAATTTAACGATGCGCAACGCCGCAAAAATTGAGGTGTAAATCCTCAGATCTGACATATTGATCGACACATCAACAAGGGTCGGCCAAGCTGCCGGCCCTTTCATTGTGCCCATTTTGATCCACCGGACCCCGAACTGGCCAGCGACAAGCCGCAGGTACATTGCAGCGGAATAGGGTGATACTGTGCCTCAAGGAGCATTCTTGAGTGCGCAGGATTGATCATGCGGCGTTCTCGGCGAGAGTTGCTGACGGCCTTCGCCAGCCTGACCGCGACCGCGGCGGCGTCGAAGGCATGCGCGGCGTCCGATGAGTACCGCTTCGGGCTGACGCCCGTCTTCCTGACGTCGGACCAGGAACTCCTGTCGCGGCTGCGGGCGTATCTGGAGCGCAAGCTCGATCGGAGGGTACGCCTCGTGAGCCGTCGGACTTATCAGGAGATCACGGCGCTTCTGCTCTCGGGACAGGTCGATGCGGCCTGGATCTGTGGCTATCCGTATGTGGTCAGCCGGGCGCACTTGGCTCTGGTGAGCGTTCCGGTCTGGCAGCAGCGTCCACTCTATCGATCCTATCTCATTTGCGAGCGGAACCGGACCGCCTCGAGTCTTGAGGACTTGGGTGGCGATGTACACGCCTTCTCTGATCCGGACAGCAATTCCGGCTGGCTTGTAACTGCGGCGGCCCTCGCCCGCGAGGGTAAAACCCCGGACAGGTTCTTCGCGCAGAGCATCTTCACCTATGGCCACCGCAACGTCATCCGAGCCGTGGGCGCAGGGCTCGCCCAGAGCGGGAGCGTCGACGGTTACGTCTACGAGGTGATGCGGGACCTTGAGCCGGATCTGATCGGGGCGACGCGCATCGTCGAACGTTCCGCGCAGCTGGGGTTCCCGCCGATCGCCTGTACCGCCGCCGCTGCGGCAAGTCCGTTGACATTGCGGTTGCAGACGGCGTTGAGGCAGATGCCGGATGACGAGGATGGGCAGAGTGTTCTCACGATGCTCCGTCTCGACGGCTTCTCTCTTCAGCAATCGTCGCTGTATGACACCATCGCCGAGGAGGTGTCCGTCGTTCGTGGCCTGAACAGATGACTCGTCTCAGATTGCCCTTGGGGATCAAGATCCCTCTCGTGGTCACGATCTTCATGGCCATGGTCGCCGGTTTCATATCGGAACGCGTGCTGAGTCGGCTCGAAGAGGCACAGACGCGGCATGTGACCGATCTGACGGCTGTCTACCTGGACGGTCTGGCGCTAGCTCTTGCCGATCCCGTGCTGCATGACGACCCCTGGGAGGTCTTCGACGTGCTGGACCGATCCCGGCAGCCGGCCGTGGGCTTGCGGCCGCTCCAGACCGTGGTCGCCAATCCCGACGGCGTGGTGATCGCTGCCTTGGATCCCCGGGCCGTTCCATCGCGGATGAAACTACCGCCCGCCTTGGTCGAGACGAAGACGGGCGCGACCGTTGAAATGCGGGATGAGGACGGACAGGCCGTCACCCGACGAAATCTTTCCTCCGGCGGAAAGTTGATCGGCTCGGTGTATACCGTGTTTGACATTACCTCGCTCTTGGCGGAACGGCGCGCGGTACTGGCAACTCTGATCGCGACGAACATCGTCTTGACGCTCGTCCTCGGTTTGGCCGCCTGGCTCACCGTCAGGCGGATGATGAAACCCGTCCAGGTTCTGGCTCGTCATCTGCGGACAGAGCTGGAAACGGGAGTTGCGCCCATCCCTGACCGGGTCGTCAGCGAGGCTCGCGGTGAATTCAAGACGCTTTTCGCCGCCTTCAACCACATGGCCGCCGCCGTGCAGGAGCGGGAGGCGCTTCTTTCGCGGGTGGCGCAGGAAGAGCGCCTGGCGAGCCTGGGTCGCCTCGCCTCAGGGATGGCCCACGAGATCAACAATCCCCTTGGCGGCATCTTGACCGCGCTCGACACTCTCAGAGAGCACGGGGGCCGGCCTGACGTCCGCGACCGCACCATCGCGCTGATCGAGCGCGGCCTGAACGGCATCCGCGATGTCGTTCGAACGGCATTGGCCGTTCATCGACCCGATCCGGGCAGCCATTCTCTGCGTCCCATCGATCTCGACGACCTTGAGCTGCTCATCGCACCGGAAATCCGGCGCAAGCGCCTGCATCTCTGCTGGAACAACGAAACCAGGGATGAGATGGCGGTGTGTGCGACACCGGTCCGCCAGGTCGTGCTGAACCTCCTGCTCAATGCCTGCCATGCGAGCCCGCCCGGTGGTGACGTGGCCTTCCGGGCCTCGGCCGAGGGGCCGCATTTGGTACTTCAGGTCGAGGACAGCGGACCCGGCCTGCCTGAGCCCGGACGATTGGTGCTGGAGCACGGTGGGGCCGGCGCACACCCTTCCAACGGCGCCCTCGGCCTGTGGGTGACGCGGCGCCTGCTCGACGAGGTGAAAGGCCGTGTGTCCGTCACCCAACGCGAGCCGTTCGGCACGTCCGTCGTCATCCGCATCCCGGTAGCAGGCAAGAGGATGCTGGCCGATGTCGCTTGAAGGCCGGACCATCGCGCTGGTCGAGGATGACCCAATCATGGGCGAGAGCCTGGTTGATCGCCTGACCCTCGAGGGAGCCGCCGTTCAGTGGTGGAGGACGTGCCGGGAAGCCTACAGAGGCCTCAAGGCTACACCTGTCGATCTCGTGGTCTGCGACATGAGGCTGCCCGACGGCACGGGCGAAGATGTGCTGAAGGCGGGAGGCGATGCCGCCGAAACGCCGCCATTCCTATTCGTGACGGCCTTCGGGGATCTCGACCAGGCAGTCCGGCTGATGCGCCAGGGTGCGGGCGACTATCTGACGAAGCCGTTCGAAATGGCTACGTTCCTCGCCCGGGCGCGCCAGCTGCTGCGCCGGCCGGTCATCATCGAGGAAGGAGCGCTCGGCGTCTCTCCGGAAATGCAGGCCGTAGAGCGCTTTTTGAGGCGCGTCGCGAAGGTCACGAGCCCGGTTCTGCTTCTCGGCGAGACCGGAGCTGGAAAAGAGGTCAGTGCGCGCTTCCTGCACAGCCTGACGGAACCACGGCCTGGGCCACTCATCGCCGTCAACTGCGCGGCCATTCCGAAAGACCTCATGGAAAGCGAGCTGTTCGGCCACGAGCGGGGCGCGTTCACCGGTGCCGGAGGCCGTCATCGTGGCTACGCCGAGCGGGCCGGCAACGGGATCCTGTTCCTCGACGAAATCGGCGAGCTCGACATCAAGCTGCAGGCCAAGCTGCTGCGCCTTCTGGAAGACCGCGCGTTCAACCGCGTCGGTGGTGAGGAGGCCGTGCCGTTCCGCGCCCGGCTGGTCTGCGCCACGAACGCCGATCTCGAGGCGCGCATCCGAAGCGGCACTTTCCGTGAGGACCTGCTCTACCGGATCAACGTCCTGCAAGTCTGTATTCCGCCGCTACGCGGGCGTGGAGACGATATCGAGTGGCTGGCTGGAAGATTTTTTGCCTCGTTCGCCGAAGCGCAGCAATCTGAACTGCAAGGCCTAGCAGTCACAGCGATCGACGTTTTGCGTGGTCATGACTGGCCAGGGAATGTGCGTGAGTTGAGAAATCGGATCGAGCGAGCAACAACGCTTTCTCTTGGCCCCTGGATCATGCCAGGGGATCTTTTTCCAGAGCGGAAAGCTGCGCAATCGTCTTCGCGAGAACCGGACATGACGCTTGGAGCGGCCCGGGACGAGGCGGAGAAGCGCCAGATCCTGCGCGCCCTGCAGCACTCGAATGGGGGCGTCTCAGCAGCCGCGAGCACCCTCGGCATATCGCGTACGACGTTGTGGGAGAAGATGCGGCGTTACCGGATCGAAGCGCCTCCCGAGGCTTGAGGCTCGTCCGTTCGGGTTTCCGGACATCGCAAGCGCTTGCCGGTTCAGAAATCCGGACAGATCCCCGCCAGATGATCCGCAAGATGCTGGAATTACAATAGGTTAAGCGTGAGACCTGCATGGCACGCTCCCTGCCAAGCCTACGGCTAACAGATGGGAGGGCGGGACATGAAGCGTTGCGATCTGCTGGTCGATGCCGGCCGGCGGCGATTTCTCTCAGGCGCAGGCGTCGCGGCAGCTGGAGCGGCAGCAGCGACGGTGATCCCGTCGGTTCCGGCCAAGGCCGCCGTTCCCGCGGCGCGGGTGACGTACCCGAGCACCAGGCTCGGCAATGTCAAAGACCTCAAGCTCAACCAGCCGGTCGGCGTCGCCTATCCGGACGCCGAAGCGCCAGGCGTGCTACTCAAGCTGGGCAAGCGGGTACCTGGCGGCGCCGGACCTGATGGAGACATCGTGGGCTTCAGCACGATCTGCCCCCACAAAGGTTATCCGCTGGCCTACAGTGCCGATCGACGGACTTTGAATTGCCCCGGGCATTATTCGGTCTTCGACTGTGAAGCAGGCGGTCAGGAAACTTGGGGGCACGCAACGCAAAATCTTCCGCAGTATTCGCTTCGGGTCGACCAGAAGGGCGACATCTTCGCCGAGGGGCTCGACGAGCTGCTCTACGGCCGTCTGTCGAACGTGCTCTGAGGGGAGAAGGACGATGGCTTACAAGAGACAGATCGACCGGCTCCCAATCGTCCCAGCGGACGCCAAGGAGCACAACGTCGTGTGTCACTACTGCATCGTTGGATGCGGCTACAAGGCGTATAGCTGGGATATCGACAAGCAAGGCACGACAGCTCCCACAGGCAACAAATTCAATCTGGACCTTTCTAAGCAACAAGGGCCCGACACCGACGCCTGGTACGCCCCGTCGATGTACAACATCGTCAAACAGGATGGACGCGATGTTCATCTTGTCATCAAGCCCGATAAAAATTGCGTGGTCAATTCAGGTCTCGGCTCTGTCCGCGGCGCACGCATGGCGGAGATGACCTACTCCTCGGTTCGCAACACTGAGCAGCAGCGCCTGACAGACCCAATGGTCTGGCGGTATGGGCAGATGCAGCCGACGAGCTGGGACGACGCACTGGATCTCGTCGCCCGCGTCACGGCGGCGATCCTAGCCAACAAGGGCGAAGATGCTTTGTTCGTGTCCGCCTACGATCATGGCGGAGCCGGCGGCGGCTATGAGAACACCTGGGCGACAGGAAAGTTGTATTTTGAATCACTGAAGATCAAGAATATCCGCATTCATAATCGACCCGCCTACAATTCCGAAGTGCACGCCACCCGCGACATGGGTGTCGGCGAGCTGAACAACTGCTATGAGGACGCTGAGCTCGCCGATACGATCGTGGTTGTAGGCGCCAACCCGCTCGAAACCCAGACCAACTATTTCTTGAATCATTGGATCCCGAACCTGCGCGGGACGTCGCTCGACAAGAAGAAGGCAGAATTTCCGAATGAGGCGGTCGAGCCGGGGCGGATCGTCATCATCGATCCGCGGCGCACGGTGACGGTCAACGCATGCGAGGTCGAGGCCGGTGCAGACCGAGTCATGCATCTGCAGATCAACTCGGGAACCGATCTCGTCCTGTTCAATGCATGGCTGACCTACATCGCCGACAAAGGCTGGACCGACAAAGCCTTCATCGGCGCCTCGACCAAGGATTTCGACAAGGCTGTGGCGGGCAACCGCACCAGCCTGGAAGAGGCCGCTCGGATTACCGGCCTGACCGTTGACCAGATCCGCCAGTCGGCCGAGTGGATCGCCCAGCCCAAGGGAGGCGGCGCGCGGCGGCGCGCGATGTTCGCCTATGAGAAGGGGCTGATCTGGGGGAACGACAACTACCGGACCAACGGTGCACTCGTGAACGTCGCTCTCGCGACGGGCAACGTCGGGCGCCCAGGCGGCGGCTGCGTCCGGCTGGGCGGGCACCAGGAAGGCTATTCCCGGCCGTCCGACGCTCATGTCGGCCGGCCCGCGCCGTATATCGATCAGCTGCTGATCAACGGCCAGGGAGCCGTTCACCACATCTGGGGCTGCGACCACTACAAGACCACACTGAACGCGCTGCAGTTCAAGAACGCCTACAAGCGTCGCACCGATCTGGTGAAGGACGCCATGGCGACGGTGCCCTGGGGTGATCGACAGGCGATGGTCAACGCCATCCTGGCCGCCATCGACAAGGGCGGCCTGTTCTCAGTGGACGTCGACATCATCCCGACCCAGATCGGCCAAGGTTCGCACGTCTGGCTACCAGCGGCGACGTCGGGCGAGATGAACCTCACCTCGATGAACGGCGAGCGCCGGATGCGCCTGACCGAGCGCTACATGGACCCGCCCGGCCGGTCCATGCCGGACTGCCTGATCGTGGCACGGCTCGCCAACCACATGGAGCGGGTCCTGCGCGAGATGGGCAAGGCAGACCTCGCGGACAAGTTCAAGGGCTACGACTGGAAAACCGAAGAAGACGCTTTCATGGATGGCTACCACCGCCATGAGAAGGGGGGCGAGTTCGTCACCTACGCCCGCCTGCGGGCGATGGGTACCAACGGCTTCCAGGAGCCGGCGGTTGGCCTCGACACGACCGGCCCAGTGACGGCCGGCACGACGACTGGCCAGACGCCCGGCATGGTGGTCCAGGGACCGACGATCGAGGCGCGCGGTAAGGAACCGGCTCAGAAGTCAGAGCCGTCGGCTGCGGCCTCAACGGTCCCGGTCGCAAGTGAGGGCGGCAAGATTATCGGCACCAAGCGCCTGTATGCCGACGGTAAATTCAACACCAAGGATGGCAAAGCCATCTTCATGGAAACGAAGTGGCGTGGACTGCAGGCCTCCGGCAAGGAGGAAGAGTCAAAAAAGTTCCCGTTCTTGATCAACAATGGACGAGCGAACCACGTCTGGCAGAGCGCTTATCTCGACCAGCAGAACGATTTCGTCATGGATCGCTATCCGTGGCCCACGATCGAGATGAACCCTCAAGATGTAACCAGGCTTGGCCTCAAGCAGGGCGATCTGGTCGAGGTCTACAACGACAACGGCTCAACACAGGCGATTGTCTACCCAACAGATCGGGTCAAAGAGCGGCAAACATTCATGCTTTTCGCATTCCCTCGTGGTGTTCAGGGGAATGTGGTCTCGGCCGGGGTGAACGAGTTCATCATCCCGAACTACAAGCAGACCTGGGGCAACATCCGAAAACTAGCTGATGCGCCAGAGGCGGTGCGCGGCCTGTCGTTCAAGCCGCAGGACTACGTGGCCTCCTAAGGGCAGACGACCGGGTCGGCACCTCAAACCCGACCCGGTCACCTGGCATCACTCCCCCTGGATCGACCGCCATGAACATGCATGCACCGCGGCTGGACAGCTGTGCCGAGGCGAGAGGGCTGCTCCTGCCGGATGCCGCCTGCGACGCCGCCGCAGCGCATGCGTGGTCGATCGAGGCGGCAGAAGAAGTCCCGCTGCGGCAGGCTGCAGGACGGACGCTGGCGACGCCTGTCATCGCGACGGTCAGCCTGCCGGCCTTCGACCAGGCCGCCATGGATGGTTATGCGTTCGTCACCGGCGGCCGGGAGATCCCCCCGGGCACCTGCATGCCTGTTGTTGGACGGGTTGCGGCCGGGCAGTCGGCGCGGGAGTTGGCGACCGATCAGGCGATGCGCATCTTCACGGGAGCGCCCCTCCCGGTCGGCGCCGACGCCGTCCTGATGCAGGAGCACGCCCGGCGCGATGAGGACGTGGTGATCACCAGCCGCGCCGTGGTCCCGGGGAACAACGTCCGCAAGCGCGGCGAAGATGTTCGCGTTGGAGAAGCCCTTCTTGAACCGGGAACCCGCCTGGATGCGCGTCACGTAGCGCTGCTCGCGGCGCAGGGGCATCCGGCAGTGACGGTCCGACGTCGCATCCGCGTCGGCGTGATCTCCACGGGCGACGAACTGCGAGAACCGGGGAACGCCCTCGATCCGGCCGCGATCTACGACAGCAACCGGCCGATGCTCCTGGCGCTGGCCGAAGCAGCTGGCTTCGAGGCGGTAGATGGCGGGTGTGTGCACGACACGCCCGTGGACCTCGCAAGGTCTCTCACCGCCCTGGCCGCGGGCTGCGACCTGCTCGTGACCACGGGCGGCGCCTCCATCGGGGAGGAAGACCACGCGGCCACAGCCGCAGCGCTGGCGGGCGCGACATTCGAGACCTTGCGGATGGCACTGAAGCCGGGAAAGCCGGCCGTGGTAGGCCGGATTGGCGGGGCAGCCTATCTCGGGCTGCCGGGGAACCCCGTGGCTGCTCTCGTCTCCTGGCTGCTGCTCGGCCGCGCCATGACGGCCAGCCTAGAGGGCCGTCCGGTCATCCGACGGCCGGGATTGAAGCTGCGCGTCGCAAACACCTACGAGCGCCGTCCCGGTCGGACAGAGTTCGTTCCGGCCCGGATCGCCGCGGGAACCGTTCACATCCTCGGCCGGGGTGGCTCAAGCCGACTGCGCCCCCTGATTGAAGCGGACGGACTTGTAGAAATCGGGCCGGAGCACGCGCCGGTTGCGTCTGGATCAGTCGTCGCCTTTCATTCCTTCTGCGACAGATTTTTGGTTTGATCTCCTCGGAAAAATTCTGACATGAAATTTGTCAGACGCCTGTTGATCGAAAATCGATGGATCCCGGTTATTGGATCGCGCTCAACAAGAAATATCTTTTCCGCAACAAGAACGTGCAGATTACGCTGCACATTGCTGTGTTGATCTTTTATCTTTGTCGCAATTTCTTGAGAGGTCAGCGGTTTTTTTTGGTGCAACAGGCACGTGAAAGTCAGAAATCTCTTTTCCTGCGAGAGCACGGAAATCTTCTTTTGCAACTCGGCGATCTCGAGATTGCGCAAGATGTCCGCTTCGCCGAGCGCGGTTTCAATAGCCTGAAGCAGGCGCCGTTTCGCAAGCGGTCTCGATGGTTCCATCTGAGATGGATCGGCAACTGCTCCTGATAAGTCAACCGGCTTCCGCGAACATCTCGTCGAAGGAGTAGCCGGAGCCGCGCACGGTACGGATCGGGTCGGGGTCGCGGCTGCGGTTGAGCACCTTGCGCAGGCGGCCGATATGCACGTCGACGGTGCGCTCATCGATGTAGACGTCGTGGCCCCAGACGCCGTCGAGGAGCTGCTCGCGGGAGAAGACCCGTCCTGGGCTCTGCATCAGGAACTCGAGCAGCTTGAACTCGGTCGGGCCGAGACGCAGCTCGCGGCCGTCGCGGCGGACGCGGTGGCTGACCCGGTCGAGCTCGATGTCGCCGGCCACGAGCAGGTCGGCGACGTGGGCGGGCTTCGATCGGCGCAGCAGCGCCCGCACTCGCGCCATCAGCTCCGGCACCGAGAACGGCTTGACGACGTAGTCGTCGGCGCCGGTGGTGAGGCCGCGGATGCGATCGCTCTCCTCGCCCCGCGCGGTCATCATGATCACCGGCAGCCGTTCGGTCTCGCGGCGTGCGCGGATGCGCCGGCACAGCTCGACGCCGGAGAGCCCGGGCATCATCCAGTCGAGGAGGACGAGGTCGGGGACCTGCTCGAGCAGGCGGAGATCCGCCTCGTCGCCCCGGGCGACGGTATCGACCTCGAAGCCCTCGGCTTCGAGGTTGTAGCGGAGAAGGAGGGTGAGGGCCTCCTCATCCTCGATGATCAGGATACGCGTGCTCATACCAAACCACAGGTTGATCAGGCGCTCGGAGGGTTTACGACGGTATAGTTGGAAGCGTCGTTCTTTGGTCGCTCGCTGCCCAAAGGCTCGCCGGTGGCGAGGTAGTGGATGGTCTCGGCGATGTTGGTGGTGTGGTCGCCGATGCGCTCGACGTTCTTGGCGCAGAACAGGAGATGCGTGCAGAACGTGATGTTGCGCGGGTCCTCCATCATGTAGGTCAGGAGTTCGCGGAACAGCGAGGTGTAGAGCGCGTCGATGCCGCCGTCCCGGGCCCAGACGTCGAGGGCCGCGACCGTGTCCTGGGTGGCGTAGGCGTCGAGCACGTCCTTGAGCTGGGCCTGGACCAGCTCGTTCATGTGCTCCACGCCGACGACGATCTTCTGCAGCTGGACCTGGTCGCTGATCGCCACGACGCGCTTGGCGACGTTCTTGGCCAGATCCCCGATGCGCTCGAGGTCGCCCGAGACGCGGATCGCCGAGATCGTCTCGCGCAGGTCGACCGCCAGCGGCTGACGGCGGGCGATGAGGAGGATGGCCTTCTCCTCGATCTCGCGCTGCAGCCCGTCGAGGCGGCTATCGACGGCGATCACCGCCTGGGCGAGGGCGGCGTCGCGGCGCAGCAGCGCCTGGCCGGAATCGGCCACCATCTTCTCGGCGATGCCGCCCATCTCGGCGATGCTGCGCCGCAGGTTCTGCAGATCCTTGTCGTAGGAACTGACGATGTGCTCACTCATGGCCACTGTCCTTGCTTAAAATCAGCCGAAGCGACCGGTGATATAATCTTGTGTCCGCTTCTTCTCGGGCGTCATGAAGATACGCTCGGTCGGACCAAATTCGACGACCTCGCCCAGATACATGAACGTTGTAAACTGGGAGATGCGAGCCGCCTGCTGCATATTGTGGGTCACGATTGCGATCGTGAACTCGCCGCGCAGCTGCTCAATCAATTCTTCGATCTTGCCGGTCGAAATTGGATCGAGGGCCGAGGTCGGCTCGTCGAACAGGATCACTTCCGGCTTTTGAGCGATGGTGCGGGCGATGCAGAGGCGCTGCTGCTGGCCGCCCGACAGGCCCATGCCGGACTGCTTGAGCTTGTCCTTCACCTCGTCCCAGAGGGCGCTGCGCCGCAGGGCGCTTTCCACGCGCTCGTCCATGTCAGCCTTGGGCAATCGCTCGATGAGCCGCAATCCGAAAGCAACGTTGTCGTAGATCGACATCGGGAACGGGGTCGGCTTCTGGAAGACCATGCCGATCCGGGAACGCAGCTCGTTGAGGTCGATTGATGGATCCAGGATGTTGCGGCCGTCGAGCAGGATCTGCCCCTCGGCGCGCTGCTCGGGGTAGAGGCTGTAGATGCGATTGAAGGTCCGCAGCAAGGTAGACTTGCCGCAGCCCGAGGGACCGATCAGTGCCGTGACCTGTCGATCGTAGAAGTTGAGATTGACGTTCTTCAGGCCGTGAAAGGTGTTGTAGTAGAAATTCAGATCTTTGACAGCCAGGCGAACTCGCGCCCTATCGTCGGCATCCATATGGCCGATAATCGACTGAGTTCGGATCGGGGAGGCGCTCATCGAACGATGTCCTTCCGCAGGGCGTAGCGCGCAACGATGGAGATAAGGAGGATGGTGACCGTGATGATCAGCGCGCCGGCCCAGGCCAGCTGCCGCCAGTTCTCGTAGGGTGCCGACGCGAACTGGAAGATGGTGACCGGCAAGTTGGACACGCCGCCCATCAGGCTGGGACTGAACCAGAAGTTGTTGTTCAGTGCCGTGAACAGCAGCGGAGCCGTCTCGCCGGCGATCCGGGCGAGCGCCAGCAGAATGCCTGTGACGATCCCCGCCTTGGCAGCACGCCAGGTCACACGCTGCGTCACGAGGGAGGTGGGTGCGCCGAGCGCGGCGCCGGCCTCCCGCAAGGTGCTCGGCACGAGACCGAGCATGTCGGCGGTCGTCCGCACGATCACCGGGAGGGCGATGATCGCGAGGGCGATGGCACCGGCCCATCCGGAATACGTGCCCATCGGCTGGACGACCAAGGTGTAGACGAACAGCCCGATCAGGATGGAGGGAGCGGACAGGAGAACGTCGTTCAGGAACCCGATCACTGCCGCCAGGATCGACCCGCGCCCGTACTCCACCAGGTACGTTCCGGCCAGCACGCCGACCGGCGTTGCGACGGCGATGCCGAGCAGGGTCAGGACGAGGCTGCCGGCGATGGCGTTGACGAGGCCGCCACCCTCGGAGCCTGGCCCAGGGGTGATCTTGGTGAAGACGTCGAGGGACAGGGACGTGCCGCCCTGCACGAGCAACATGCCGAGGATCCAGAACAGCACGACCACGGAGATCAGGCTGAACAGGGTTGCCGAGACTTTTAGGATGCGATCGGCGATCCGGCGCGACGCGCGCACACGTCCCCAAGCGGGTGGAGTGTCGGCAGGGAGAGGAGAAGCAGCGTTCATGGACAGAGCTCCCGGCGTCTCTCAGAGCGCCTTCATGCGGGCGACGAGCAGCCGGGCCACGACGAGCACGACGAAGGTCACCAGAAACAGGATGCAGCCCGTGGCGATCAGCGCGCTCATCTGCAGGCCGAGCGCCTCGTTGAACTCGTTGGCGATGCGCGACGCGATGGTAGAGCCAGGGTCCAGGATTGAGGACGAGAGCCGATTGGCATTGCCGATCACGAAGGTGACCGCCATAGTTTCACCCAAGGCCCGACCGAGGCCAAGCATGATTGCCCCAATGATCGACACGCCGGCCTGGGGCAGGAGGACGTAGCGAACGACCTCCCAGGTAGTGCAACCGATGCCGTAGGCGCTCTCGCGCAGCACGGTCGGGATCTGGGCCAGCATGTCGCGCGCGATCGACGCGATGAACGGTACGATCATGAACGCGAGGATGATGCCGGCCGTCGCCACGCCGAGCCCGGTCGGCGAGCGAGAGTAGAGGATCGTGCCGACGATCGGCAGTCCCTCGGTCAAGTTCGACACGGGGACCTGGAAGAAGCGAGCGAAGAGCGGCACGAAGACGAACAGGCCCCACATGCCGTAGATGATGCTGGGGACTGCTGCGAGAAGCTCGACGGCGGTGGCCACCGGCGTACGTACCCAGCCGGGCGCCAGCTGCGTGAGGAAGACGGCGATCCCGAGCGAGAGCGGCACACCGATGATCAGGGCGATCACCGCTGTGGAGAGGGTGCCGGCGATGGCCGGCCAGGCGCCGTACTGGTCGTTCTGGGTGTCCCAGGCCGATCCGGTGAAGAACCCGAGGCCGAACTCGCGGAAGGCTGGCCAGCCACCGATGAACATCGCGATGAGGATGCCCGCGAGAACCGCGAGCACCAGGATTGCTGAAGACAGGCAGAGGGCCCGGAAAATCGCGTTGCGACCAGTCAGGGAAATGACTTGGCTCCCGGATTTGCGGTCAGCGTAGCTCAGTGCCTCGGATCCGGCGGCCATGCTCTCTCTCCTGTCACTACGCATCAGGAACCTCTGCTCGTTGCCCGCTTAGAACAGCGGCTTGCCGCTCGTGTCCTTGATGTCAGACTTCCAGACGGCACGGACCTGATCCTTCACGTTCGCCGGCAGCGGAACGTACTCGAGGTCAGACGCCAGCTTGTCGCCGTTGCTGTAAGCCCAATCGAAGAACTTCAGCGCAGCGGTAGCGCGATCCGGCTTGTCGCTCTTCTTATGCATCAGGATGAAAGTCGCCGAAGTGACCGGCCAAGCCTTCTCACCGGGCTGATTGTTCAAGATGATGCCGAAGCCAGGAGCCGACTTCCAGTCAGCGTTCGCTGCGGCAGCCTGGAAAGATTCGATCTCAGGAACCGGGAACTTGCCATCTTTGTTCTGGATCAGAGCATAAGACAGCTTGTTCTGCTTGGCATAGGCGTATTCGACGTAGCCGATCGAATTCGGGATCTGCTTGACCGTGGCAGAGACGCCCTCGTTGCCCTTGCCGCCCACGCCGATGGGCCAGCTGACCGAGGTGTTGGCACCGACCTTCGACTTCCACTCGTCGGACACTCGCGACAGATAGTCGGTCCAGACGAAGGTCGTGCCGGAGCCGTCGGACCGGTAAACGACGTTGATGCCGGCGCTCGGCAGCTTCAGATCAGGGTTCAGAGCCTTGATCTTGGGATCGTCCCATTTGCTGATCTTGCCGAGATAGATGTCGGCCAAGATCGGGCCGGTCAGCTTCATCTGGCGCGCTTCGATACCAGGCACGCTGATCGCCGGAACCTCGGCCCCAATCGCGGACGGGAACTGAGCCAGGCCGTCCTTGTCGAGGTCGTCGCCCTTGAGGGGCATGTCGGAAGCGCCGAAATCGACGGTATTGGCCTTGATCTGCCGGATGCCTCCACCCGAGCCGATCGACTGATAGTTGAGGCCATTGCCGGATGCCGCTTTGTAGGCCTCAGCCCACTTGGAGTAGAGCGGGAACGGGAAGGTGGCACCAGCGCCGGTGATGTCGATCGCGGACGCGGATCCCATCATGACGATGGTCATCCCCGCAACAGCGGCGAGTTCACGAAACTTCATTGCTGATCTCCTTGATCGAGCGTGCGACCGGAGCTGCCGGTGGTACGGCCGCCGGCGCCTGGTGCGCCATACCTGCGTCGGCACCAGGCCGTATGACGGATCCGCGACAGTTGGATGACAGCGATCGGCCAGTGCAGGGTTTGCCGGAGACACCGCCCGGCTGGATGCGTAGTTCTCGCGGACGATGTCTCCGGGTCCAGCAGCCTGGATGGCGTTGGGCGATACGCTCTGGAGGGAAGAGTCGGTCGCCTTACCGGTTCCCGAACCCAATATCTGCGGCGACGGCCTTGAGGCGCTCCGGCTCACGTTCCTTTCGCTCGCTGTAGCGGTCCACCAAGTAGTCGGCCCGCCCGCGAGTCAGGAGCGTGAATTTCATCAGCTCCTCGCATACGTCCACCACGCGATCGTAGAGCGGCCCCGGCTTCATCCGACCGGCCTCATCAAACTCCTTGTAGGCCATCGGCACCGAGGACTGGTTCGGGATCGTGATCATCCGCATCCAGCGGCCGAGCAGGCGCAGGCTGTTGACCGCGTTGAAGCTCTGCGAGCCGCCAGACACCTGCATGACCGCGAGGGTGCGGCCCTGGGTCGGGCGCACGCTGCCCTCGGATAACGGCAGCCAGTCGATCTGGCTTTTCATCACCCCGGTCAGGTTGCCGTGCCGCTCCGGCGACACCCACACGTGCCCCTCCGACCAAAGAGAAAGCTCGCGTAACTCCTGCACCTTCGGGTGGTCAGCGGTGGTGTCGTCGGGCAGGGGCAGACCGTCGGCGTGGAAGATCCGCACTTCGCCACCCATCGCCTCGAGGAGCCGGGCTGCCTCGTAGGCCAGGAAGCGGCTGAACGAGCGCGCGCGCAACGAGCCGTAGAGGATCAGGAAGCGCGGGGCGTGAGTGAATGGCAGTGCCACGTGCAGGTCTGCTGCGGTCGGCACCGCGAAATGCCCCGGGCTCAGGTTCGGGAAGCCGTCGCGGGCGGAAGGGGCAGGCGGCAGGGGCTTGTCCACGAAATCGCGCTCCTCTATATTTCAAATTCAATTGAGATATAGGATTGAGGATGGACGAACGGCAAGCCTTGTCCGCCTTCGCGGCGCTATCGCAGGAGACGCGGCTGCGCATTGTGCGCCTGCTCGTGACCGCGGGCCCGGCGGGTTTGGCGGCGGGCGCCTTGGCCGGAGAAGCTCGCGTATCGTCGTCCAATATCTCTTTTCATCTCAAAGAGTTAGAGCGTTCCGGATTGATCCAGTCCCGGCGTGAAGGCCGTTCGATCATCTACAGAGCTGCCTATCCGGCGCTTTCGGGCCTGATCCAATTCCTGATGCGTGACTGCTGCCAGGGCCACCCGGAGGTCTGCACCCCGGCCGTCGCGGCCCTTGCCATCTGCTGCAACCCGAAGGGAGACACTGCCCATGCCTGAGCGCGTCTACAACGTCCTGTTCCTGTGCACCGGCAACTCAGCTCGCTCGATCCTAGCCGAGGCCATGCTCAATAAGGACGGGAAAGGCCGCTTCCGTGCTTTTTCCGCCGGCAGCCAGCCGAAGGGGACGCCCCATCCTCTCGCACTGCAGGCGTTGCGGGAAACAGATTACTCGGTCGAAGGCCTGCGCTCGAAGAGCTGGGACGAGTTCGCCGCGCCTGGCGCACCGGTGATGGATTTCGTGTTCACGGTCTGTGACAACGCCGCTGGCGAGACTTGCCCCTACTGGCCAGGTCAGCCGGTCACGGCACATTGGGGGATCGAGGATCCCGCCGCGGTCGAAGGTACCGAGCTGGAGAAGAAGGCGGCCTTCGTCACTGCGCAGCGCTACTTGAAGAACCGCATCTCGGCGTTCGTTGCCCTGCCGGTCACCAGCCTCGATCAGGTCGCGCTGGCCGCTCGCGTACGCGAGATCGGCCAGCTGGCCGGAGCAACCTCGCCTCGGCCGGAGGTGGCGTGATGGATGTCATCATCTATCACAACCCCGACTGCGGGACTTCGCGCAACACTCTGGCGATGATTCGCAACGCCGGCCTTGAACCCCACGTCATCGAGTATCTTAAAACCCCGCCCGCACGGGCGCTGCTGGTGCAACTGCTCGCCCGCGCCGGGCTCACAGTGCGCGAGGTACTACGCGAGAAGGGCACACCCTTTGCCGAGCTGGGCCTCAGCAATCCGGCGCTGACCGATGCTCAGCTGCTCGACGCCATCGAGGCGCACCCGATCCTGCTCAACCGCCCCCTAGTGGTGAGCCCCAAGGGCGTGCGCCTGTGCCGGCCTTCTGAGGCCGTGCTGGATCTGCTGCCGGCGCAGCAGGGCGAGTTCATCAAGGAAGACGGGGAACGCGTCGTGGATGAGCACGGCCGCCGCGTCGCCACCGCCTGACCGCAAGAAAGCTGCTGCCGCCATGTCCACCTTCGAACGCTATCTGACCCTCTGGGTCGCGCTCTGCATCGCAGCTGGCGTCGCACTCGGCCACGTCATGCCAGGCTTCTTCCAGGCCGTCGGCTCGGCTGAGATCGCCAAGGTCAACCTGCCCGTCGCGGTGCTGATCTGGCTCATGGTCATACCCATGCTGCTCAAGATCGACTTCGCCGCACTCGGCCAAGTCAGCCGCCACTGGCGCGGGATCGGCGTGACGCTCCTGGTCAACTGGGCCGTGAAGCCCTTCTCCATGGCCGTGCTCGGCTGGCTATTCGTGGGCTACCTGTTCCGGCCCTACCTGCCGGCCGACCAGATCAACAGCTACATCGCCGGCCTCATCATCCTAGCCGCCGCGCCCTGCACTGCGATGGTGTTCGTCTGGTCGAACCTCACGAAGGGCGAGCCGCACTTCACGCTAAGCCAGGTGGCGCTCAACGACAGCATCATGGTTGTGGCCTTCGCTCCCATCGTCGGCCTACTGCTCGGCCTGTCCTCCATCACCGTGCCCTGGAGCACGCTGGTACTCTCTGTCGTCCTCTACATCATCATTCCGGTGATCGTGGCGCAGCTGGTACGCCGGAGCTTGTTGGCGTCCGGTGGGCAAGCCGCCCTCGACCGGTTGCTCAAGACCCTCGGCCCAGTGTCGTTGGTGTCGCTGCTCGCCACACTGGTGCTGCTGTTCGGCTTTCAGGGCGAGCAGATCCTGGCGCAGCCGCTGGTCATTGCCCTGCTGGCCGTTCCGATCCTGATCCAGGTCTACTTCAACGCCGGCCTTGCCTACCTGCTTAATCGCCTGGCTGGCGAGCAGCATTGCGTGGCCGGCCCCTCGGCGCTGATCGGCGCGTCCAACTTCTTTGAGCTCGCCGTAGCGGCTGCCATCAGCCTGTTCGGGTTCAACTCAGGTGCGGCGCTCGCCACCGTGGTCGGCGTGCTGATCGAGGTGCCGGTGATGCTCACGGTTGTCTGGATCGTGAACCGCTCGAAGGGCTGGTACGAGCGCGGCGCCGCGTCTCGGACGAACCTCAAGCCCGCTTCCCGCGAAGTCTAACCGTTAGTAGATCCCGATCAGCTTCGCCCCTGCGATCACGAGCACCAATCCCAGAGCCCTTTGGATCACAGGCACAGCGGACCGGATACCAAACGCTGTCCCGAGAAGCGCCCCGAGCATAACCGCGGCCGCAAATAGCGGAAGATCGGTCGGAAGCGCCCAGACGGCGGACAGATTACCGAGGAGTCCCGCAATCGAGTTGCAGAGGATGAACAGGGCCGCCACGCCCGAGGCCGTTTTCGTCGTCGACCAGCCCATGAACAACAACATGGGCGAGAGGAAAATGCCGCCCCCCGTTCCCGTCAGCCCGGAGAGAAGGCCGATCCCGGCACCAACGAGCACGCCAGCCCAGATCGGCGGATCGCGAGGCTCGCGATCGACTGCCCGCCTGCCGGGCCAGAGGAGCCGTGCCGCACCGAGGAACAGCACCATGCCGACGACAGGCCGATAGTAAGCCCCGGGGAGTTGAATGGCTCCGCCGATGAAGGCCAGGGGGATGGCTCCAACCAAGAACGGCCAGAGGACGCGCCAGCGAAACATTCCGGCCTGGAGAAAGCGGAACGACGTGAAGCTCGCGACCAGAATGTTGAGGACCAGCGCGGTCGGCCGCATGACCGCCGGGGCGACCCCAAACAGCGCCATGAGAGCGATATAGGCCGACGCTCCCGCGTGGCCGACAGAGGTGTAGAGCGCCGCGCCCAGGAACATGCACGCGGCAAGGAGAAGCTCGACAGAGACGGACATGGGACGACCCGGCGCTGATGCGCTCATCGGGAGGACTGTGCCCGTTCAACCGTCGTGCCGGTCCGCTTCACGACGGGCTTACGGCGCGTCGTGGGGCTGCTCCGCTGCTACCAATTTGGGCCTGCACGGATCAAGACCATCAACGTCGGCCACCCACCCATGGCGACTTCCGACCTGTTCCAGGTGCGGCTTGACCGACGAGCCGCTACGGATCATCATAATTCGATGAATGTCGAACAAGCAGCCAAGCAGCTTGAGGCGCTCGGGAGTCCCGCCCGCCTCCGGATCTACCGGGCGCTGGTGCGCGCCGGGCACGCGGGTCTGCCTGTTCGACAACTTCAGGAGCGGGTGGGGATCCCGGCGGCGTCGACGCTGAGCCATCATCTCCACCGTCTCGTGCTCACAGGCTTGGTCTCGCAGGAGCGGCAGGCCACGACGTTGATTTGCCGGGCCGTCTATCCGGCGATGGATGCGCTGATCGGCTACCTCGCCGAGGAATGCTGCGCCGACGAACGCTGCGGGGCGACCGGGGAAGAAGCCGCGTAGAGGCATGCCCATTATTTCGATTTTTCTGGAATAAAGGAAAGACTGCTGATGACAGGTTCGGATCCACTCCCAGTGGCCGTGATCGGCGGCGGCCCCATCGGTCTTGCAGCGGCGGCCCACCTCGTGCAGCGCGGCCTGCCGGTGAAGGTCTACGAGACGGGGGCGACCGCCGGATCGGCAGTCCGCGCGTGGCAGCACGTTCGCCTCTTCTCGCCCTGGAAGTACAACGTCGACGCCGCCGCGCGCGCGCTCCTGCTCGAACACGGCTGGCAGCCGCCCGAGGGCGAGACGTACCCCTCCGGCGAGGAATTCCTCGACGAGTACCTGGAGCCGCTGGCCGCCGTTCCCGCCCTGGCTTCCGTGATCGAGTGCGGGGCCCGTGTGACCGCGGTCGGTCGGCTCGGCATCGACAAGATCGTAAGCAGCGG
Organism: Methylobacterium nonmethylotrophicum; assembly: GCF_004745635.1. Taxonomy (GTDB): domain Bacteria; phylum Pseudomonadota; class Alphaproteobacteria; order Rhizobiales; family Beijerinckiaceae; genus Methylobacterium; species Methylobacterium nonmethylotrophicum. The sequence continues at coordinate 21,970 of NZ_SRLB01000043.1, forward strand.
GCGCGAGAAGCGCCCGTTCGTGCTGACCGTCACCGCCGCGGACGGTCGCCAGCGGCGTGATCTCGTGCGCGCGGTCGTCGACGCGTCGGGAACCTGGAGCACACCCAACCCGCTCGGAGCAGGCGGAGTCCCGGCAGACGGTGAGGACGAATTCGTCGACCTGATTGCCTACGGGCTCCCCGATGTGCTCGGGCGTGCTCGCAGCACCTACATCGGGAAGACGACCCTCGTCGTCGGCGCCGGGCACTCCGCCGCCAACGTGCTCCTCGACCTCATGAGCTTGTCGGACGCCGATCCCGCGACGACGGCGATCTGGGCCACGCGGGGCACGAATTTGTCCCGGGTCTACGGCGGCGGGGCGAATGACGAACTGGCAGCCCGCGGCGAGTTGGGCACGCGCCTCCAGCACCACGTCGAGAGCGGACTCATCCAGCTTGTGACCGGGTTCTCAACCACCGCGGTGCGCGCGAGCGGCGGCCAGTTGGTCGTCGAGGATGCGACGGGGGGCGATGTGCGTCGTCTCGGGCCCATCGATCGGATCATCGCCGCGACGGGCCAGCGACCCAACCTCGACATGACGCGCGAGGTGCGGCTCGATCTCGACCCGTGTTTGGAGAGCGTTCGGGCGCTCGGGCCGCTGATCGATCCGAACGTGCACTCCTGCGGCACAGTCTACCCGCACGGACACCGCGAGCTGGCCCACCCAGAGCCGGGGTTCTACACGGCCGGGATCAAGAGCTACGGGCGCGCACCGACGTTCCTGATGATGACCGGCTATGAGCAGGTCCGCTCGGTGGTGGCGGCTCTGGCTGGTGACCTGGCGGCGGCCGACGCCGTGCAACTCACCCTTCCGGAAACCGGTGTCTGTTCGACGGCACGGCTTGAGGATGGCGGGGGCTGCTGCGATGGCCCGGCGCCGGTCGGGGGCGCGGCGTGCTGCACCGACGATACGGTGGCCGAGACCGGTCCGGGCTGCGGCTGCTCTTCCGCCGTGGAACTGCAGCCTGCCAAAGCCGGATCGTGCTGCGGTCAAGCCGCCTGACTGCGGATGAGCAAAGGAGCACGAGCGATGCCTCTGACCGGTCGCCGCCTCGTGGCCGCCATGTGCGTCGGTCAGGTCGGCAACCTGCTGCCCCACGTCGTGGTGCAAGCGATCATGGCCAAGCACCTGATCCCGCTCTGGGGCCTCAGCGCCAGCGAGGCCGGGATGATGGCCGGCGCCTACGCCTTCGGCTACATGCTCGCCGTCCCGGTTCTCGCGACCCTCTCCGATCGGATCGACGCCCGCAAGATCTTGGGTGCGGGCACGTTGGTCAGCATGGCGGCGGTCTTGGCCTTCCCGTTCGTCGCTCACGACCTTCTCACGGCCTCGCTGATGTGGGGCTTGGCGGGCCTGGGCTTCGCGGGGGCCTACATGCCAGGCCTCAAGGCGCTGACCGATCGCCTTGACCCCGGCGACGCGTCGCGCAGCGTGACTCTGTACACTTCCAGCTTCTCGCTCGGGGTGGCGCTGTCGTTCCTAATCGCGCAGGTCGCGGCAGATCGCTTCGGCTGGCAGTCGGCGTTTCTCGTCACCGGTCTGGGCCCAGCGGCAATGCTGGTCGCCGTGGCGTTGATGGCGCCCGTCCCGCCGCCGCCCGCGCAGGGCAGCGTGCTTTCGAGCCTCGGGGCGGTGTTCCGCAACAGGCCGGCGCTCGGCTACATCCTCGGCTATGGTGCGCACTGCTTCGAGCTCTACGGGATGCGCACCTGGATCGTGGCGTTCTGGACCTTCGTCGCGGCCACCCGTGGCGGGGACGTGCCGGTGAGTCCCGTCACGATCAGCGTGCTGTTCGCCCTGCTCTCGATGCCCTCGAGCGTGCTCGGCAACGAACTCGCGCTGCGGACGGGGCGGCATCGCGCGATCTCGGCGGTTCAAGTTGCGTCGGCGGTGGTCGGCCTGAGTCTTGGCTTCGCGAGCGATGCCTCGCCCTGGCTGACCCTCGGCCTGATCCTGATCTACGCCGTCACCATCCCCGCCGACAGCGGCGCCCTCACGGCCGGAATGGCGCAGAGCGCAGCGCCCGGAGCGAAGGGCGCAACGATGGCCCTCCACTCCACGATAGGTTTCGGGCTCTCGGCCCTGGGCGGCTGGGGCTTCGGGCTCGCCCTCGATGCGGCGGGCGGGCCCGCCCACAACCGGGCTTGGCTCGCCGGCTTCACCCTGCTGAGTTTCGGGATCGTGCTCGGACCTGTCGCGCTCTGGTGGTCGCGTCGGCGCTCCGCGGCACCGTCCGCTCCTCTGTCCGGACGCCGGGCGGTATGAAGGAGCGGCCCCGCCTCGCGGTTATCAGTGCCCTGGGCGTGGTGCAGATCCTAACCTGGGGCACCTCGTACTACTTGCTGACCGTGCTAGCGCCGCCGATCGCGGCAGACACCGGCTGGCCGCTGCCGTGGATCGTCGGCAGCCTCTCGGCAAGCCTGCTCGTCTCCGGGCTAGTCTCGCCCCGCGTCGGCCATACCATCGGCCAGGCTGGCGGCCGGTCCGTCCTGGCGCTCGCCACCGTGATTTTGGCACTCGGGCTGCTGGTGCTTGGCCTCGCACCCAATCTGCCGGTGTTCTTCCTCGGCTGGCTGATCCTCGGCGTCGGCATGGGCGCAGGCCTCTACGACGCCGCCTTTGCCACGCTCGGACGCCTCTACGGCGCGAGCGCGCGGCCGGCGATCTCAACGCTGACGTTGTGGGGCGGGTTCGCCAGCACGGTGTGCTGGCCGCTTTCAGCCTTCCTGGTCGCGCATCTGGGCTGGCGGGGTACCTGCTTTGCCTATGCGGGCCTGCTGCTTGTTTTGGCGCTGCCGCTAATCCTGCTTGTCCTGCCGGCCCCATCGCCCCTGGCAGGTGTGGACTCTGCCACAAGCACGTCCACGAGTAGCCCGCTAGCGGCCCGCGAACGGCGAGCTTTCCTACTGCTGGCAGGCATCCTGACTTTGGGCGGCGCCACCACGGCGATCATCTCGGTGCATCTCCTCAATCTGCTGCAGGCGCAGGGGGCGTCTCTCGCCACCGCCGTCTCGCTCGGCGCCTTAGTCGGACCATCGCAGGTCGCTGCCCGCGTGATCGAGATGGCCAACAAGGGCCGGCATCATCCGATCTGGACGTTGACAGCCGCCACGGGCCTAATCGCCCTCGGGCTGGTGCTGCTGTTGACGGGGTTCCCGATCCTGGCTTTGGCCCTGGTGCTCTACGGTGCCGGCAACGGAGTCTACTCGATCGCGCGGGGTACGCTGCCGTTGGCACTGTTCGGGCCTGCCCGTTACGCGCCGCTGCTCGGACGACTGGCCCTACCAAATCTCGTAGCACAGGCTCTCGCACCTTCGCTCGGTGCGCTGGTGCTCGCACAGGGAGGTGTCCAAGCTACCCTCACATTGCTGGTCATCCTAGCACTGCTCAACTTCGCTCTGGTCGGTGCGCTCTGGCAGGCGCGTTAAGCTGCATGCGGCCTATCACAACTTATACATTACAGAAGCTATGCTACATAGCTAGTTCCATACGCCAAGCCTATGCGAGGCGAGAAAGATCCGGAGAGGGGCGTAGACACCCTCCGGGGCGTCGAAGCCGCCGACAGCCCAGGTCGGCCCGGGCGGCTAGCTCGCCAAGTGATCTTAGCCCGAGGTCACCGTACACCAGGTCAGCGGCCGTCACCCGCAGGACCGAAATCGCGCAGCGGGTTCGGGGGGCCCCGCAGGCGACGCGTAGGGCATGGCCCGAAGGGGATGCCGCTCTAGGGCTCTGACATTCTTTGAACTCGACGACGCAGCGCCTTCCGCAGGGCCGCCTGCTTCGGCGCTGGCAGCAGCCGCTGCGCTCGTGGCGGTGGCCCTGCGCTGCCAAGCTCTCTCCTGGCCGACCTTGCAGGAGCGCTGCATATCGTGCCGATCCTTCTCGCTTACCGGCTCAACCGGTTTGTCGACCAGTACGCCTGCCATGAGCCCCTTCAGCCCCATGACCCAGTGATGCCAACCTTGTCTGATCGTCAGCGAGTTGAGCTCGCGATCCCAGCCTACCTCCTTTGTGCCTTGACCGCCGTACCAGGCGTGTTCGTCCCAGCCAACCCGGACCTGGCGGCGAGAGCCGAGGCCGATATCACCGCTCTGCGCGCCGATCTGCAGGCCGCCTGCCTCGAGCCCTTCGATGACCTTATCGCGAAGAAGCAGCACGCTCTCCTGCGTCGGGTCGAGCGTATCGGGAAGGGCGTGATCGCCGGATGGGGGGACCGGCCGGCGCTGAGCGTGATGCTGTCGCTCTGGTACTTCCTGAAGGACCTAACCGACCGCGAGGTGCTGATCCTGTGGGAGGGCTCGGCGATGGAGCGGGCGACGAGCAAGCTCCTTCCGATGTTCGCGCACGGCTTCGACGAGCAGAAACGCGACGCAGCAGCCCAGGAGCAGGCCCGGCAGCTGCTCGACTGCCTGCGGGCAGAAGGGCTGTATGGCTGAGAGCACGGCTGTCCGGGGTCGGCGCTGGTGATGCGGCGAGTGCGCAGGGCGGAGTGGGCGCGGGTGAGGTCTTGCGAGGGGGCGTGCTGGTCGCGATCGGCGTCGTGGAGGGGAGGTCCTCGAGGAGCACGAGGTCGCCCTGGAGGGTGAGGCTGGCGCGGGCGTCGGCGAAGGCGGCGCGGGCGCACCAGCCGTGGCGGATGGGGCTGTGGCGAGGAGTTGGTCGAGGCGGGCCAGCGTGTCCCCGGCGGCGGCGAGCGGCATGGCGAGGGCGGCCCAGGGGAGAGGCTCGGGCAGGCGGTAAACCATTGTCCTGCTTGTACCGCTTCGCCGTTATGGAAGCGAAACGGTCCTTCGCTTGGTTCACCTGGACGAGCGCGCGAGCGGCGCGCTGACCATTGATAATTTGCACTTATCGATGATGATGGACGCGGGCGCGGAAATTGGCTTGGATGCGACGGGAACCCCTGCTGCACCGCGCCCTGGCGCTCGGGAAGCCGGCGGCGTAGCCCGGCCCTAACCAACCGTCTGCGCAATTAATTGCGCAGCGTCTTCCGAGCCACCTCAGCCGTAGGGCCTGCACGCTGCAAGGTTCCAGCAAGGTCTTTTGCCCCGCCATTCACCGCGCTTCTTAGCCCGCGGTTCAAGGTTGCCCGGCATTGTGCCTTCACGATCTCGGGGCTGGAAGGTAGAACCTGAGGCAACCAGGACTGCCATAGCGAGCTTGTTTGGCGAACTCCGCTGGATGACTGAATTCACAGGCGGTTTCGATTTTAGTTGTTCCTTTGCTGCTGGTTTCTTACTACATTCGCCTACGATGTCGAAAACCAAGCACGTAAAGTCAAAAACGAAGGCACCGCGCACCCTCGCGACGGGTGGCGGCAACGCGACCGCGTCAGGGGTCAACTTCCAGCAGAGTTTTGGTGCCTTGCTCGGAGTGTGGATGCTGGCGGAGACACCAATCGATCCGCGACTTCAGCTCGGCAATGCGACGGTCACTTCCATCCGCATGGAGACAGAAGCACCATTAGATGATGCCTTTGCAACGACTTCGAACGGTGGGATCATCTGCAGTCAGGCTAAGAACACACTGTCGATGTCAAACATTCTGGCTAGCGAATTCGGCAAGACCGTAGATCAAATCGTTCGCCAATGGCGCCTATGCCATTACGGTGCGGGCGACTTAGGTTGGAACCGGCCCCTAGACCAAAACAAGGACCGCTTGGTGATCGTGGTCGGACCCGGTTCGCCGGTTACGACGCGGGTCAACCTAGCCAAAGGCTTGGAAGCCCGACGGCAACCCGGCGCTCCGGTTCTCACCGCCGCAGAAACCAAAGCGCTTAACCAGTTCGACACCTGCGTTCGCCTCGCCTGGGCAGCATCGTCACCTGGCGAGCTTCTGACCGAAGACATTCAACGGTCCATCTCACGCCTGACATATATCTATACAATTGATCCTGAAGGTGCCGATCGAGCGGCCTGGATCGCAACGCTTGCGCCCGTATTCGATAAAGCCGCCGATGCGCCAACCGGCTTCAACCTGCTGGAGCGGATTGCCGGGGACTTGATGAGCGGCCGACGCGGTCGCACTTTGCCCACCCTTCGCGCCGACCTTATGGCCCGCGGAGCTCGCCTCGCTGCGCGACCCGAGTTCTGTAAGGATGTTGCTGCGCTCACGACTTATTCTTTGCAGACAGAACAGATCTTGGCCAGTCTTGAGGTTGTCGAGGCCGAGACGGGCGTGCCGGTGGGCATCACTCGCTACTGCCAAGCCGCAGTTAATGCGGCTGCATTGGGCGGCAACCTGCTTCTGATTGGAGAGCCCGGCGCTGGCAAGAGCGCGGTGATCAACGCGCTCAGCCGTGCGCTCCGAAAACAAGGTCATGACGTCGTCCAACTTGCGGTGGATCGCTTCTCAGTCGAGTCTTTGGAAGGACTTTCCCGCGCACTTGAGCTGGAACATGAACTCCCCGCCGTTCTCAGCGCCTGGGACGGGTTAGAGCGAGCATTCCTTCTAATCGACGCTCTAGACGCTAGTCGCGGCGGATCTGGCGAGGCTGCGTTCAAGCGGCTTATTGAGGCGATCGTTGAACTCAACGGACGCTGGACCATCGTCGCTTCGATCCGCACGTTCGATCTTCGACTTGGGCACAACTTCCGTGCGTTATTCAAGGGAACGCCTCCTGACAAGACGCTTCAAGATGATGGCCTCGCCAACGTCCGGCATATTCAGATCCCTCCTTGGTCTGAGGCCGAATTTGCTGAAATCCTGGCGCGCGCGCCACGCTTAGCCGACGTGCTCAAGCATAGCAGTGCCAGGTTGTGCGAGCTGGCCATGGTGCCGTTTAACACACGACTGCTCGCCAACTTGGTCGCCACTGGAGCAGTTAGCCAGGATTTCAACCTCATCGACTCCCAGGTCTCCCTGCTGAACCTTTATTGGGATCGGCGTGTCAGGGGTCACGGTGTGGCAGCAGAAATCTGCCTCCGCATAGTCGTTGAAGAGATGGTCGCGACCCGCGCCTTGCGCGCTCAAAGACTTAAAGTCGCTACTGCAAATCCGAATATTCTTGACACGCTCACAGGAGAGGGCGTGCTGGTTGTCACCAATGGCGAGCGATCTGTTCAATTCCGCCATCATGTTCTTTTCGACTATGTTGCCAGCCGGGTATTTCTCGATCCCGATGCTGTCATCACTGGCAGCGCGACTTTCCCGAAGACTGAAGGGCTCGGCTTAGTCCTCGCACCGGCGATGGGCTTTCTGTTGCAGTCGCTCTGGACTGAGGGTGTCGATCACAAGCGCTTCTGGACAGCGGTCAGCAATCTGCTCGGCGTTAGGGACTGCGACCCGATCATTCGCAGCGTCGCCGCCCGCATAGCCGCGGAGCTGCCGGTCACGGCCGAGGACGTTGAAGCCTTTGCGGCGATGATCAACGCCGGCTCCCCCACCACGATCGCCGCCCTACCGCACGTCGCGGGTGCCGTGGCAGTACGGATGGAGGACGAGTCCGGCGTCGCGCTGGCGCCGTGGGTTCACCTTGAGCTTCGGCTATCAACGAAGCCTGCGGACATCGCCGGCGTCCTACGCATGATGGCCTTCATGCTAATCGACCGCGTAAAGGAACCTGCCTTGCGCGCTGACTTGGGGTCTGCCGTGCGCGCGCTGCTGGCCTATGGCTACACCTTGGAAGAGTCGCAAATCCTCGCGACGCCGGGCATCGGTTTCGTCGCTGACACCCTCGCGACCGACGTCGAAGCCTCTGTCGCGCTGTTGCGCCAAGCGCTCTCCAAGGACCGCTTCGACCGCTTCGCGCCTCAAGAAGTGCCGGCACTCGCGAGGAAAATCGAGTTGATTGCTCCCATCTCGCCGAGGTTCGCCGCAGAAGTCTATGAATGCGCCTTCGCCGGGCAAGTGACCGAAGACCGGCAGACCTCGCTTAGTGGCAGCCGTATCCTCAATCTGACGTCAAACGCCAGACAGGATTTCCAGTTGGCGCAGTGGTCGCTGAAAGAGTACTTCCCACATTTTCTGGTCGCATCGCCTGTTGAGGCGACCGAAGCTCTGCTGCTGGCGATCGAGGGCTACGTCGCCCGAGCGCATCCTCTCTCTGAGGATCTAGAAGAGCTGAGCATCACCGTGGAGGAGGCTGTAGCCCGTCTGCAGCCGGACTACAGCCACATCTGGGCTCATGATCCGGACCCAGACCATCCGGACGAGGCCGAAAAGCTTCTATCGCAATTCCTAACCTGGCTCAAGACAGGCGACGAAACCAGTGTCTTGGCCGCTGTGAATTTTATGTTGTCTCGGTGCCGGCTAGCGGTCTTCTGGTCGCGCCTCTTCATGGCTGGGGCTACTCGCGGCGGTGCCTTAGCCCAGCGCCTAAGAGCCTATGCGGTACATTCTAGCTTCCTGATTACACATGATACGCGAAAAGATGCCATTGATCTCCTCGCTCTTCAGTACCACGAAATCTCTGAAGCCGAACGTCGCGCCATTGAGACTGAATTACTTGAATGGTCATTTAGCGAATATATTAATCCTGAGGCGGCGAAGGAGAGCTTCCTTCAGCGGCTTTTCGGGACCATCGGAATGGATAGCCTAGCGACAGAAGCCGCCCGCGCAGTGGTCGCCTCGATGCCCGAAAGCGGGGCGACCAATAATCGCCTTGTTAGCATCAGTGTCGGCTACGCGGATAACAGCGACGACTATCGGTGGCTAAACCAGGAAGCAAAGGCCAACCCAGCCATTCACGAGGCCATCGCCGACCTCGATCTCGTTCGCGAGCAGCTTCGCCTTGAAGTCGGTGATAATGAACCACCGGTCGATCCCGACGCCGCGCTCGATGCGCTTGGGAGGCTCGGGCGCCGGCTGACCAACGGCGCCATCTCCGATCGGAATTTGCTCCATCGAGCTGAAGGATTATTCGCCCAAGGCGTCCACAAGCTCATCAACAGCGATCACATCGGCGCTAGCACTTTGCCGGAGACGGTAACGCAGCTAGTCGAATGGATCGAGGTTGCGAGCCGATTCGACAACCCTGAGGTTGACTCGGACACGGAGAAAAAATTCGAGGAATTTCGGTCTTGGGGCTCGCCCTCAGCCCGAATTGAAGCGGCCGAGGCAGCACTCGATCTCTGCCTTAAGCGGCCTGAGGTCTATCTGGGCCTTAAATCCCTGATCGATCGCACGTTGAGCGATCCCCATCCTGCCGTTCGGATGAATGCTGCGGTCCACTTGGTCCGCATATGGGAAATTGATCGGGAGGGTTTCTGGACGCGCGCCACTCGCTTTGTCGAGACGGAGACGAACCGAAGCGTTCTCGACTCCTTCATATGCAGCACCCTTGATCGGGTGCAATGGGACGACGCCGCGCGTGAAGTTGCCGATCTCGTCCTGCCTTTAATCAAGCGGTTTTCTGCAAGTGATTCACATAACAACAGCATCAGGCAGCACATAAATCAGCTAACACTTCAGTTCTGGTTCCGCTTCGGCTTCGAGGATGCAGCTGAACATGTGCGCGCCTGGTTCGCACAGGCGGTTGACAATGCCGAAGAGGTTGGTGTTGCCATCCAATGGCTGCGGCCTGCCTTCACGGTGGGTCTTCGCACCGAAGATAAGACGGAGTTCGCCGCCCAGCGCCCGCTTGCGCTCAAGCTTCTGGCGCAAGCCGTTATGCAAGCGGGCCAGGCGCTAGATCACTACGAGACTTTGTCTGCGCCGGACGAAGCGGACACGGCGCGCGCACGCCAGGCGCTGAGAATTATCGATACGGCATGCCAGCAGCTCTACTTTAGCACAGGCTCCTTCCAGGACGGGGATCGTAATCCTGCGCCGCTAATGATGAAAAGCGCGGCAATATTCGTACATGAAACCGCGCCGATACTGCGCCAGATAGGCAAGTACGGCGGTCCACACACGATCTACTATCTCATCCAGCTTCTTGAGCAGTTGATAGTGGCCGATGCAGGTGGTGTCTTTGACCTCATCTCCACGGCCGTTCTACAGGGGGGCCAGCAGACCGGCTATCAGTTCGAACACATGGGTGCCGAATTAATAGTCAAGCTCGTCGGGCGCTTTCTAGCCGATCACAAAGAAATCTTCGACGGTCCCCATCGCCGTACGGCTCTGGTTGACACGCTTGAGGTTTTCGTCAACGCCGGCTGGCCGTCTGTACGTCGACTATTTTACCGTCTACCAGAGTTGCTATACTAACAATTACTGCTAGACCTTCAGCTCCCAGCGGCTTCGGTTGAACCGCGGTCCCCTTCGCAGCTTGGGGCGGATGAGTGTCCGACACGATCCGGGCCTACGATGCCCAAGCCACCGCGCTCGCGGCCAAGTACGAGAGCGTACCTGCCGGCCAGGTTCATGCCGCACTGCTTGAGTTCGTCCTGCGTGGCGCCGACCTGCTAGCCCTCGTTGTCGGCGCAGGCTCGGGCCGGGACGCAGCTTGGCTCGCGGCGGATGGCTTCGAGGTCGTGGCTGTCGAGCCAGCGGCCGGCATGCGCGCCGAGGCGATGCGGCGCCATCCCGATCCCTGTATCCGGTGGCTCGACGACCGCCTCCCCGACCTCGGCGCCGTCCACCAGCTCGGCCTCGCCTTCGACCTGATCCTGCTCAGTGCCGTCTGGATGCACGTCCCGCCTCCAGCGCGGGCTCGGGTCTTCCGCAAGCTCGTCACCCTGCTCAAGCCTGGTGGCGTGCTGCTGATGAGCCTGCGCGAGGGGCCATCCGAGCCGGACCGTCCGATGTGGCCTGCGCCTGCCGGCGAGGTCGAGGCACTCGCGCGTGTCCACGGTCTCGCGGTCCTCCGGTCGGTGGCGACGAACGACCGGCTCGGCCGACCGGATGTGCGCTGGACGGGGATGTGCTTGCGCCTGCCCGACGATGGCGCAGGCGCCCTGCCGCTCCTGCGCGGCATCATCCTCAACGACGACAAGTCCTCCACCTACAAGCTCGGGTTGCTGAGGGCCGTGGCACGCATCGCGGATGCGACGCCCGCACTCGCTGTCGCGCATCCCGACATCGACGCCGTCGAGGTCCCACTCGGCCTCGTGGCGCTGAACTGGGTACGCATGTACCTCCCGCTGGTCTCTGCCGGGCTGCCACAGATGCCGGGCAACGCCGGGCCGGACGGGCTGGGCTTCGCCAAGACCGGCTTCCGGGAGCTGCTGGCCTCCGACGTTGCCGCCCAGGACCTGAGGATTGGGGCCAACTTCGCCGGAGACCGGGCGGCCGCGGTGTCCCGGGCCCTGGCCGAGGCGCGCCGCACGATCGCGACCATGCCGGCGAACTACATCACCTTCCCGAACTCGGATGCGCGGGTGTTCACGGCCGCTCCGGCCACCCCAGCGCGGCCGGGCCGCGAGCTGACCCTGGACGGCGAGGTCCTGCGCGCCTTCGGCACCCTGACGGTACCCGGCCACGTCTGGCGCACGCTGCAGCGCCTCGGCGTGTGGGTCGAGCCCGTGCTCGTAGGCGAGTGGTCGCGCCTGATGCGGGCCTACGGGGAGCGGATGGGGCGGCCTGTCGGCTCCGGCGAGGCCGAGGCGGCACTTGCCTGGCTCGACCCCATCAGAGACACGCAGCTCGCCCGCATAGTCGCGCAGCGCCTTCTGGACCAGGGCCGCCAGGTCACCTGCGTCTGGACCGGCGCGTGGATCGGAAGCGGGCCGGGCACGCTCGACATCGACCATTGCCTGCCGTGGTCCGCGTGGCCGTGCGGGGATCTCTGGAACCTGCTACCCGCGACGCCGCGCGTGAACCAGCACCTGAAGCGGGATCGGCTCCCATCCGCCGCGGCGCTGGCCGGCGCGCGGACCAGCATCATGGCGTGGTGGAGCGACGCATGGCTGTCGGATCCCGCCCTGCAAGGCCGGTTCGAGCGAGAGGCCGCTGCCGCCTTGCCGGTACCGGCGAGCGCGTCTTTCGAGGACATCTTCGCGGGCCTCGAGTGGCGACGCCTGCGCCTGCGCCAAGATCAACAAGTGCAGGAGTGGCAGGGCGTCCGAGGCGACCTGTGAGGTGGATCGCTTCACCGATGCCCCGGCGTGGCCGGCCGACGTTCCCAAAGTGATCGGCCCGCGCAATTAATTGCACGGTCCCATCGACAAGGTCAGGCGGCTCGTGCACCGCACCGAACCCCGTGGGTAATTACCAATCGGCTAATTTGATTGATATATCTGATTGTAATTTCGGGTAAGTCCCTTGGAATAGATCTCTTGGGATATGATTTTATGTATGGGATCGGGCGGCAGCCTCAGTCCTCCGCCGCTCGGCGCACGAACGGACGCCGACCGTTCTTGACCTTGCCGCTGCTCTCCCAGCCGAGCCGCACCAGGATCGCCTTCACCCGCAGCTGCTCCATCCGATTGAACTTCTGGATCTCCATGAACAACGCACCGGAAGCCACCTCGCTCAGGGTGACGTCGTCCTTACCGGCGAGCCACTTCCCGATCAGCTCCTCCCATGCGTCGACCTCGAACCGCGCCTCTTGTTGCGGCTTGATGAACTCGGCCTCAAACTCGGCGTCTGGCCAGGATCGCGCGCCCGCCCGGTACATGACCACGGCCTCGGCGAAGAGTTGGTCCCGGTCTCGCGCCAGGGCGTCGAGATCGATCCTGCCCGTCTTCACCGGCCAGAACCGCCGGGCCCCCGTCTCGTCGCGCAGGTACGCCGGCATGTTCGTTGTGCCGATGAAGACGCACATCCTGGGTTGGGCGACATCGCAGCGGCCATAGGGTGGCCGGTATTCATCGATTTGCCGACTCATGAAGCTCTTGAGTGCGTTGGCATCGGCCTTGGTGGTCGCCGACAGCTCCGAGATCTCGACCAGCCACTTACCCCGGAGATGCAAGCTTACATCCTTACCGGAGCCGATGTCGGGCAAGTTGTCGGAAAACCAAGAGCCGCCGAGCACCCTACAGGCCGAGGACTTCTTCCGGCCTTGCGGACCTTCCAGCACGAGCATGTAGTCCGCCTTACAACCCGGATCGAAGATCCGCGCCACCATGGCGACCAGGAACATCTCGCTGATGCCCCCCGTGTAGGCGGCGGGTTCGGCGCCGAAGTAGTCGATGAGCCACATCCGGGCACGCGGGATGCCATCCCACACCAGCCCCTCCAGATAAGTCCTCACCGGGTGGTGAGACTGCCCCGCTGCGTGTAGCTCGATTGCCTGGTGCGTCGTCTCCTTCGACAAACGCGTGATCCCGGCCAGCTGCAGGTACTCCTGCAATGCCGTGACGTCGGTGTCCTTCACCGGGCGCTCCTTGAACGGACGCCTCGACCGTTCGTCTGGTCCCCCCGGTACGGGCTGAGCGAGCATGATCTGCTGACGCATCTCGTCCAGGACGAAGCACCCGCCGATCTCCGGGACGGCGCGCAAGGCCACCATCGCGTTAGCGACGTTGGCGATCGGTTCCCCCTTATCGGACCGCTGACAGTCCACCAGCCATGCAGGGGGCGGGACCCTACGGGTGCCGACCGCCTCGTCGTTCGCCGGCGGCGGCAGCGGACGTCCCGGTTCGAAACGGAACATCCTATAGGCTTCTGCCTCGACCTCAGGCGGCATCGGGGCGTCCCCTCATCAGGTCGTTGAGATCCGCCTCGCGGCGGCGCGGCCGCACGAGCACGACTTCGACATCCCGCCAGCGCTCGACACAGGCCTTGGCCGCGGCGCGCCCGGCCTGGTCGTTGTCGACCGCAATCCAGAGTTGCGTGACGCCGGGCAGAACTGGGAGCCGCGCGATCCCCCCGGCCGAGACGAGGCTCCACACCGGGGCGGCCCCGAACTCCGGGATGCACTGCAGCGAGAGGGCCGTTTCGATCCCCTCGGCGATGCCGAGTCGACCACCAGCCTCGGCCCGCGACCCGAGCTTAATCGCTCCATTCGCGATCGGGCCCATCGAGCGCCGGTCGACACCGTCGATCTCGACCTTGATGCCTTCGAGTGACAGCGCCGTGCGGTGGATACCACGCAGGTAGTCATCCTCGACGTCGCGAACCAAGGCCAGCATCGCCGGCGTGCGGCGACCCCGGCCGAACGGGCACTTGGGATGATAGCGCACGACGGTGTCGCCGGCCGCCGGGAGGGCGAGGCCGCGGCTCCGCAGGTACGGCTCCACCGGCGTCCCTTGCGGGTCGATTGCTTCGTCCCAGAGCCGCTTGGCTTGGTCGACCCGCTTACGATCCTCAGCGGACAGCTCGCGGGAGGGTGGAGATGCACCGGGCGCCAGCGCCGTCGACGACCGCCGGCCGCCGATCGACGCCGGCGGCAGGTCCATCAGGCGGAGGACCTTGTCCTTCGCCAGCAGCGGACAGCCCTTGGAGAACAGCCAGACGAACAGTCCCCCAGAACAGTCCGGCGCGATCTTGATCGCCATGGACCGGTCCCGCTCGGAGTGCCCGGGCGCGGGGGCGTACACCACCTCGCCACGGCAGACCTCGCCCCGGGTGACGCGGGCGATCGTGTAGAGATCGAACTCCATCACGCCCCCCCGCGATCGTCAGCGAACACCTCGACTTCCGTGTCCGGGGCGACCCGTCGGACGAACGCTTCCCACGCCCGTTCGAACTCCGGTCCGGTCTCGATCACGATTGCGGCGCGCCCGTCGCGGGCGAGCTCGGCGCATCGCTCATAGGCGGCGATCACCGGCTCGCACGGGACGATGCTGACCCCTGCACACGCCCTCATCAGGGCGCCGAGGGAGCCCTCATCGAACGCGGCCGGCCCGAGGGCCGGGCCCATGTCGTCACCGACGAGGGCGACAAACAGCGGCACGGTTGGCGGGTCGAACGCCCCAACATGCTGGGTGACGATCAGGAAGCCGCAGCCCGTGGCCGCCATAGCGTCGAGGATCGGCTCCACGTAGGCCGGGAGAACCTTGCGCAGGGCGGCGAGCTGGCGCGGGGTGACGGGCTCGACGGGAAGGTCCGGCATCACGCCCCCCTCTCGTCGCTGGCCGGAGCCGCTGCGACGGCGGGCTCGACGCGGTGCGCGGCCGCGTAGGCTTCCACGTCCGCGACCCGGTAGGCCACGCACCGGCCGAAGACGTAGGCGGCCGGACCGGTACCTGCGGCCCTTGCCTTGTTCAGGAAGCTCTCGCTGACGCCGAGGCGGCGTGCCGCCTCCCACGTCTTCATCGGCCGCTCCCCGGGCGGGAACATCCTCTCGGTGCGCATCGTGACCTCCGTGCGGTCGGTCGCCGGTGTGGCGCCGATCCGCGGGAGATCAGACGGGAAAAGCCGAGCCGTGGCTCGCCCGATTGCGTTGAAGACGAACGGCTCTTGCGTTGAACGCACCCGCTCCGGGCGGGCGTGGCGGCGTCACGTGCCCCTGGCGAGGACGCTGAGCTCCGATTTCACGCCGCCGCGCTCGTCCGGGTGCCGGAGCAGGGTAGCGAGGATCTTCAGCTTGTACGGTGACGGAGCCTCGTCGAACTTGTCGTACGCCTCCCACGCCTTCTTGATCAGCTCTTCGAGCCGTCCGGCGGGGATGGTCAGGCCGTCGGGGCCGCGCCCGTTGGTGATGCGCAGGGTGCGGGCGACATGCAGGGCGAAGTCCAGGTACGGCGCGGTACCGACGTGCAACGCCGACGCGGGGAGCTCGGCCTCGGCCAGTTCCGTCTCGGACGGCAGCGCGGCGAAGGCGGCACGCCATCCCGCGCGGAGTACGCTTAGGTCGACGCAGACGTGGCCGCGCATCTCCTGTCCGTCGAGGACCATTGAGGCCGCACAGGACTCCACGAAGGCCGCGGACGCCCCATCTTCGCGCCAGTGGGCAGGCGGGATTGGCACGCTGCGCCCGTCCCCGTCGACGAGAACTGCACCGAGAAGCCCCTCGGCCAGGACTTGGCGGTAGCGCCTGACGAGCTGCTCCTCGAACGGAACCACCCGCACTTTCAGGGCATCGGGCAGCGGCGCGCCGATCGCAGCGAGCCGCCCGGCGCTCAGTCCCGCCCGCAGCCGCGTGAGCGATAGGCAGCCGATCACCGGGGGGGCCAGCGTCAACTCGAGGGTCGTGACGGCAGCAGGCAGGAAACCTTGCTCCCTCATGTACAAGGGCTGGCCGTGCTGCTCCTTGAACCTGACAGAAACCTTGAAGCTTGTCGGGTCGCGCCTGTCCGGCCCACTGCCTGCCTGGATCCGCAAGGCAGTGGACACGACGGCATAACGTATCAGCCGCGGCGGAAGCCGTACTCCGTTCGGGCCCCGGGTGGGCGCATAGCGATCGATGCTGAGACTGCAGTTCTCAAAGGGCACAGGGGCCCTCGCCTCCAAGTCGGTGCCGTGGTTGTCGTGCAGGATGGCTGCGGCCAAGTAGGTCGCCGCGAACGGCAAGGTGACGTGGCCAGGAGGCAGGAGGGGCATCGGACAACGCGCGGAGTTAGGTACGGGGAGGTGAATTGTCCGAGGCAGGGCGTTAAGCGGCCGTTCCCCTTCGTCCGACGCGGAGCTGGAGGTTATTCACCGGAGTGTGGATAGCCGGGAGCGTCGCGGTGGCGAGGGGATCCTGAAGTCGGCCGAGTGGCGACGCGCAACGCTGGGCAACGCTGCCGCCCTTAGTTTCTCCCTCGATGTTCATCCGCGCCCGTGTCGGAAGATTTTAATGACGCCTGCGTTCTCAGCGTTGCCAGCGTTGTGTGGTGGCTCCGGGTGAACAGGGATGGGCGATCGCCGACCGAACGCCCCCCCTTTGCCGCAAGACGAGCTGTGCATATATAGTGCACTGAAAGTGCGTAAGGTGGTCGCGATGAGCGTTGGTGCAGCTATTCGCGAGGACGCCCCTGCGATCCTCGTGTCGCGGTTCATGGACGAGCTCCAGGAGCCACGGAAACCCTACATCTCGTCCGAGCGCTTCGCCGAGCGCTTAGGCATGAGCAAGATGACCCTGGCGCGTCTCGCCGGCGTCCACCGCAACACGCTACGTACGAACCCCGCCTCCGAGGTCCTGCAAGCCCGCCTGCGCGAGATGATCAAGATCATCATCGCGGCCAGCCAACTCACTGGGGATATCGAGAAAGCCAAGTACTGGTTCATGAATGAACCGATCTTGGACTATCGTGGCAAAACCGCAGCCGAACTCGTTTCCGACGGCAAGTTCGAGGCCGTCCTGGCCTTCCTTGAAGACCTGAGGAACGGGGCATCCGGGTGATCATCACCCGGTTCCCTGCGGAGCGGATCTTCTATCGGTACCTCACACCCCGTTGGTCCTATCTTCCCCTGAGCGGCGCAGGTGCGGCGACGGGCGGGGGCCGGTTTAACCGACCGGGGATTGAAGCGCTCTACCTCAGCACGGAGCCCGAGACCGCCTATGCCGAGCTGAAGCAAGGCGCTTCCATCGCGCCGCCTGCCACGCTCGCAGCCTACAAGGTCAGGGCCGACGAGATCGTGGATTTCTCGGGCGATTTTGACCCTGCGACATGGTCGCCCGATTGGGCCTCATGGAATGCGGACTGGAAACACATCGCCCGCATCGAGAGGCGTATCCCGCCATCGTGGATCCTGGCGGACGGCGTGATCGCCGCGGGGCGACGCGGCCTGCTGTTCCCATCGACGCGCCGGCCCGGTGGTACCAATCTCGTCCTGTTCTCGGCCAATCTCACGGGCGGCGACGCGCTTACCGTGCACGACCCTCACGGCGACCTGCCCGTCGATCAATCCTCGTGGCGATGAAGCTGCGCCAGCAGGGGCGTACCGAACCAGCCATCCTACGCCGACGCAATGCCCCTGGCGGGCGTTGGTCCATCGGCCATTGCAGCGCTGTGGCCGAGGCGCCTACGGCGACGAGCAGCGTCCACACAAAGCTGTAAGATCCCGTTGCGTCCAGGATCACACCGCCCATCCAGGCGCCTGCGAATGACCCGAGCTGATACGAAAGGAAGATCACCCCGAATAGCAGGTTGAAGTGCCGCAGGCCGAAGAGCGCGCCGATCAAGCCTGAAACCAAGGGCGCCACGGATGGCCAGATCCCATAGCGATCAAATCCGTCACGAACTTGAAGCTGGTTTGCGCGATCAGCCTACCAAGTAGCGCCATGCGCAGATTACCGCCTTGTCGTCGGAGGGGGCATCTCGCGGATAAAATCTCGCTACCCCGTGAAGCGAGGCCCGCTCCCGATTGGACCGAAGTGCACGAGCTAAGGCGTGGAGTATGCTAAATCCGACAATGGCTGTGGATAATTCGCCGCACCCTCTCTCCCAGGCAAGGCAGGATCCTTGTGCTCTGAGGGCCAAACGTGGTTAGTGAACCGTTAAGCCAATCCATAGGGGTGGACAGCGAACTGTGCGCCTGTCATACTCCTTGAATGGGTGCTGCTCAGGAACATCGCTCTAGCCCGGCCGAGGAGGCGTCAGCCTTCCGCGTGGACTCAATGGTCCGCGGCATTCTCAGCCTGCTGGAGACTCTCTCTCCAGCCGAGAAGCAACTCGTCGTGCGGCGAGTTACAGACGCACTCCGACCAATCCGAACTCCAAACGCGGGCGACGTCCTCAGCGTTGTCGTTCAACTCATGCCACGCACCGGCACTTGGACAGTCGACGATCTAAAAAAGACAATCGAAAAATCAGGCGTCGAGGCAAAGCCTAAGGAAATTTACAACGCGCTCGGCTATCTAACGCGCCGCAAGCATATACAGAGAATTTCTTATGGCCGATACATGGTAGATGGTGCCATGGTTGAGACGGCCGAAGATCTGGGTGAAAGCAACCGCTACGAGGAGAGCTATCAGGAACAATCCTGAAAAACCGATCTTTATTTTGCGTGCGTAATCACACGCGCAAGGAAATTTGACCAACGGAATTAGAAGGGCCGTCGAGTGGCTAGACTCGACGGCCCGGAAGTTCCGACCCGCATGACTCTGAGCCAGGCGCGGGACAGGCTGCATCACAGCGGGTGCTATAATGGCGTCTGCATGCCTCTGGTCAAGCCTGGCTTACACATACGAGCCATGAAAGGCACGGCTATGAGCAACCGACCCTTCCCTTCTTATTGGATGTATAAAGACAACAAAGGCGAGTGGCGCTGGACCTACCACGCCAGCAACGGACTGGCAATTTCTGTCAGCAGCGAAGGGTATAAGCGTAGATCAGACTGCGAAAGAAGCATCGAAATCATGAAGGGATCGCACAACAGCCCGACATGGATGCCTTCAGACCTCTTGCACGCAGCCTGAACATGCGTGGCTCGGCGTAGAGCCGAGCCATCCTTGCTTCTGATGGAGAGTTTGATGTCGACTTGGGATGTTGCTGTTGTCCGCGAGCAAGGCGTCAACTTCGCGGTCGTCAGTGTTCGCGATAGTGTTATCGACAGCTTCGGCGACCGAGACAAAGTCGTACGCACCTTGAGCTACGAATTAGGTGTTCCTACCGTCTTGATAGGCGCACGAGATAGCCGCCTGTATGGCCGATCCGACATCGTCCGATTTCTACAGAACGTGCATCCGTCCCGTCTGCCTTGGCGGAGGATCACGCTGGCGGCATGAAGCCTCGGGCGAGCGCACCCATGGGACCTCCGATCCCGGGCACGCTCGCCCTCTCTGACGGCCCGATTGGCAGAAACTTTTGTCCAGCCTTACATCCGTTGCGCCGGGGGAGGACGCTCAATCCAGAAGGGGATCCGACAGGCACGGCGCCCCCCCTGGATCAGGATCTCGCCTGCCTCCCGGCAAGTTGCCAGCGCAGCCTTTGGGTCGTTCCAGCGCATCAGGTCGGTCCATAATGCCGCGGCGCCCGGTCCCTCCCGGAAGGCTGCGCGTACGCTATCCTCTATGGTGGTGATCTCCGCCCGCGCGGAACGGTCGCCGGCCCACCAGCCGCCCGAGATCCCGAGGATGAGGGCGCCGGCGACGGCAAGTCCGACCAGGACAGCCGTGCGCCGGTCGAGCGCCCGCACGCGGTCGGTCAGCGCCCGCTCTGCCGTATCGGCCAGCACGGTCGAGAGCCTCCTCACCGTCTCGGCCTCCGCTGCCTGGCACTCGGCCCGGAAGCGATCCGCTTCCGCATCGGCGAACTCGCGACCATCCAGCAGGAGGCCGCCGAGCCGGCCAGTGACGTCTTCCGCCGTCAGGGCGAGAGCGGATCGCTGCTGGCCCAGGTAGACGACGGTGCGGGCAAGCGCCTCGACCAGGGGGGCCATCGGATCCCCGGGCTGAAGACCCGCCGCTCGTGCGGCTTCGCGGAGAGCTCGGCCCATCCGGACCGCTTCGGCGAGGATGGGGACGCTGGACGCCTCCACCGCATCAGGGCCGCGGCTCATGGCAGCCACTCCAGCACGGACGCGAAATTGGCCTCCATCCGCCTCAGCCAGAGCGTGACCTGCTGCGACTTCCACGGACCGAGCGGCTGCTCCCCGGTGGGCGCCAGACCCTGGGCGGCCAGGAGGAACGGCATCCCCCGCTCCTCGAGCTCGGGCGCCGGCTCCAGCCTCGGCATGCTGACCAGGCGAGCGCCCCGGGCGATCGTGGACGCGAACACCGCGTGGGTTTGAACCGTCTCGCTGAATGCGGCGTGGGGGGTCCGGCCGACGGGGACGACCCCTTCGTTCAGAACCAGGATCGTCGTGGGGCTTGCGAGAAGGCCTCCCTCCTCGACCGACTGCAGGTACGCGACATCGTCGAGCGACGGTCCGAGGACATGCACCGGCACGACCTCGACCGCGAGGCTCGTGAGCCAGGCCAGCAGATCCATCTCCCGGGCGAGGCTCTTGAGCGTGAGGTCACCGCCGCCAAGGTCGAGCACAGTATCGTGTCGGTGAAGCAGCAGGCCCTCGACGATGCCGGCGACCCACCCGCGCACATCCGCATCATCGGCTGAAGGTGGGCTCACGGCGCGCGAGTGGTAGCGGGCCAGAGTCTGGTTGGTCCTATCCCCATCGGCCGGCAACGGGTGCCGGCCCGCATTCTCGGCGC
This sequence comes from Methylobacterium nonmethylotrophicum, assembly GCF_004745635.1. Taxonomy (GTDB): domain Bacteria; phylum Pseudomonadota; class Alphaproteobacteria; order Rhizobiales; family Beijerinckiaceae; genus Methylobacterium; species Methylobacterium nonmethylotrophicum. The sequence goes on from NZ_SRLB01000043.1 coordinate 42,855, forward strand.
GGTCGATCATCCAGCGGGAGAGCATCGTCTTGCCCCGGCTCCCCCGGCCCAGGAGCAGGACCAGCTTCGGACGCCGGTCGGCGAGGTCAGGGGCAACGAAGGCGGGCGTGTCGTCGGAGAAGTTGCGCTTGGCGCGGGTCATGGTTCGTCGGTCCTGTCAGGTGCCGGGCGAGCGTCCGCGACCGGCATGATGCGAGAGGGCTGGCGCGGCAGGGGCACTCGGGCGGCCCCCATCGCACTAAGGACGGCCTGGATGCGCTCGGTCGCCTCCTCGACGCCGTCGACCGGCGAGGCCGCTCCGGGCGCGACACGCGCGGACGGGAGCGGTGAGGATGGGAGCGGGGTCGTCAGGCGAGCCGGTGGTGTCGCGAGACGAACACCACGGACGAGCTCGCCCGGGCGCGGGGCGATGCTGGCTTGAGCCTGCCGGGCGGCCGCGACGGCTGTTCGGACCCGCCGCCAGGTTCGGGACGCCGTATCGCGGGTTAGGGGGCGCCCGTGCTCGTCCGTGAGACCCAGGCTCGCGAACACGGCGAGCGGATCCCGCCAGGCGATCCGGCCGCTACCGAGTTCGCGCATCAGAGTGTCGTGGTAGCGCGTCATCCAGGGGCCGAGGCGCCGGTCCCGGGACCGGACCCGCGCGAAGGCGGCCGGGATGTCGGGGTGTTGCCGCGGCATCAGCGTCCCCCCTCCCGGTCGAGAAGGACCGGACGCCCCCCGGAGTGGTGCTCAACCGGGGGACGAGCGGGGCGCGGGGGCGGGGGTTGATCCCCTACAGACCAAGGCACCCGTAGTGCGCGAGTGGTACAATCCGAATCGTCGGCCGAAGCCGGCATCCGGAGATCGGCATGGTACCAGAGCGGGACGCTCTCACGGCCCTGGCAAAGCGCATCGGGGACCTGCATCGCGAGATCAGCGTGCTCGCGGCAGGCGTGACCCAGATCGTGGCCGGACAGGAGGCGCACACCGCCCTCCTGCAGGCCCTCCTCTCGGCCGTGGCCGACCTCGGGACGCAAAGCGATGGTGACGGCCTCGCCGAGGCGCTGGCGCGGATCGCCGACAGCCTCGACGAGCAGACCGAAACGCTGGACGGGATGCGCGCCGGCCTCGACGCCCTTCCCGGCGCCGTCGTGATCAGGCTCGGCGCGGGGCGTGCGGCGTAGGGTGCTGGCGCGATGCTGACCTACCGCACGGGCTCGGCGGGTGGGCTCAGCGGCGCGCGCGCGATGACGGCCCACCTGATGGAGCCGACCCTGCCGGCCGAGGCGGCCGCCCTCGCCGCCTACTACGCCTGCGTGCCCGGTGCGGCCGGCGCTCCACCAGAAGCCTTCCAGGTCACGCTCCCGCGCGTGCGGGAGGACCTCGACCCAGCACTCGCAGGCCTGCTCGGTCTCGATCCACGCAGGCCCCCGGACGCCGACGGCATCGCCCACCTGCTCGCCGGGCAGCGCGTCGACGGGACGCCGATCGCAGGCCGCACGGCCCGTCCCACGACCGTCTCTCTGGCCGAGGAGACCGGCCTGCCAACCGATCGGCTCCCGGCTGCCCAGGACGTCGAGCGGGTGCTCGCCGGCCGTCATGCCGAGACGGGCGAGGCCCTGCCGACGGATCGCGTGGCGCCGCTGCGGGCCCGAACCCTGCGCCTGCTCGGGGCAGACGAGACCACGTCCGTGACAGCCATCCTGGAGGCGCTGGCTCAGAACCGCCGCGCTGACGGGGCACCCCTGCGTCCGACCGCCTACCGCGACGCCGTCACCGCCGCGCGCGCGCCGATCGGCTTCATCGACCTCTGCTTCTCGGCCGACAAGTCGGTGTCGGTCGCGATCCTGCTGGCCCCGACCGCGGCCGAGCGCGCCGCGCTCCACGCAATCCACCGCGAGGCCGTCGCGAAGGCGATGCAGGCCGTGGAGGACAGGCTCGGATGGGCACGACGTGGGAAGGGCGGTCGGGGCGGAAGCGAGCGCGGCGCACTCGCGTGGCTGGCGTTCGATCATTACACCAGCCGTCCCACGACGGAGATCGCGGACCGTGATCCCGTCACCGGCGAGGCCTTCAGCCACCTGGCGACCGTGCGCGTGCCGGGTACGCCTCAGGTGCACACTCACGTCTGCGTACCCGCCGTGGTGCTGACCCCTTCGGGTCATGTCGGCGCGCCCAACCTGGACGCCATCAAGGGCCTGAAGGAGATCGGATTTCTCTATCAGGCTCACCTCGCCACGGGCCTGCGCCGCCTCGGCGTCCGCGTCGAGATGGATCCCGTCACCGGGGCTGCCCGCATCACGGCCGTTCCCGAGGCGGTACGCGCCGCGTTCTCGCGTCGCACGGCTTGCGGTGAGGCCGCGGCCCGGGCCTACGCTGCGGCCCAGGGTCTCGACTGGGACACGCTCGATGTCCGGCGCCGGGTCGGCCTGCTCAAGACGGGCGTCCAAGGCGACCCACGAGCGGCCAAGACCGACGACGTCGCCGACATCACGACCTGGCGCAGGGAGGCGGAGGCGCTCGGTTGGCGACCGGCCCCCGTGTTCGATCCGGATCATCCGATCCCACTGCCCTCCCGGTCCGAACGGGTCACCATCGCGCGGGCTGCCGCGGCTCCATTCCTTGAGCGGGAGTTCGAGGGCGAGGCGGTGCTCGACGGGACTGCGGCGCGCATTGCCGCGGCGCGGGGGCTGGTGGCCGCCGGCGTCCAGGAGGCCGGAGAGATCGATGACGTGGTGGCCGCCCTTATCGCGGGCGGCGTCACGGACGCGGGCAAGAGTGCGCCCGTGATCGTGCGCCAGGTTCGCGGCCGCCGGGGTCAGGCCACGGTGCGCCTCACGACGGCGGCCCACCTCGCGCGCGAGACCCGGCTCGTCGACCTCGGTCGTGCGGCCGCAGCCGATCGCTCCAGAGCCCTGACGGAGGAGGAGGTGGAAGCTGGCGCGGCGGCGGCAGGCCTCGATCTGACCGGGGTTCACGGTCAGGCACAGGCAGCCGCCATGAAAGCTGTTGGCGCGGCCGGGGCCCTGGCCGTGTTGGTGGGTGCTTCCGGGTCGGGCAAGACAACTCTCCTGAGCGGATTGTGCGCCGCTTGGGGTGCGAAGGGTCGGCCGGTGCACGGCACTGCGGTCGCATGGCGGCAGGCCCAAGCGCTCGCCGACGCCGGGATTCCATCCGAGCACTGCCTCGCCCTTGCCGCGCTCCTCGCCCGGGCCCGCAACGGCGAGCTGCGGCTCGGCCCCGCGGATGTGGTCGTGATCGATGAGATCTCGCTTGCTTCCACCCGGGACGCCCTCGCCCTGCTCGAGTTGCGGGAAGCGTCGGGCTGCAGCCTGGTGGCCGTCGGCGACCCCCTGCAGGGCCGAAGCGTGGAGGCCGGCGGTGTCATTGATCTTCTCTCGCGGGCCCTCGGCGGTTCGCTGGCGGAGGTGACGACGACGGTGCGCCAGCGTGAGGCTCGGGAGCGCGAACTGGCCGACCTGGCCCGGGCAGGACGGGCAGCCGCCGTGATCGACGCCCTGCGGGATGAAGGTCGCGCCCGCCTTGCCGCCGGAACGCAAGCCGAGGCCGCCGCTGCCGCGGCAGATCTGTGGTGGGAGCGGGCCCAGGCCATCGGCGAGGACGCGGTCCTCGTCCTCGCGCCGACGCAGGCCGACGCCCGTGTCACCGCCGACGCGATGCGGCGCAAGCGGCAGGCCGAAGGCCGGCGCGGCCCCGATATCGCCTGCCTCGAGGCGGTGGATCGGGCTGGCGCCGCGTTCGAGCTTCCGCTCGCCCTCGGCGACCGGGTGCGGCTTTACCGCCGAACGTTCGGCCGCGGCGGCGGCCGAGGTGCGCTCGGGGTCAACGGCTCGATCTTGACGGTCAGGGGCATCGAGCCTGCCGGTCTGGTGCTGCGCGCCGCTTCGGGGCGTGAGGCCTTGGTCCCCTGGGCCGCTCTGCGCGACCGTGAGACAAGCCGGATCCTGCTCGGTCAGGGAGACGTCCACAGTATCCATAGTGGGCAGGGGGCCACATCGGAGGAATGTATTCTCTCTCTGCCTCAGGGATCGCAGGGGGTTGATGCAGGACAGTTCTATGTTGCAGCGACGCGCCACCGATCGAGATCTTGGATCGTTCTCGGGGAAGGTGCTGAACGTCGGGCCGTCGCGGCAAGCCGGCCGGTCGGCGATGCTCGCCCGATCCGCGCTGCCGACCTGTGGAGCCACGCCGCGAAAGCCTTCGGGACCCGCCCCCAAAGCGAGACCGCGCTCGATCTCCTGCAGCGTGCCTATGCCGCCCGCTGCGCCGCCGAGGATACCTTCCGGCTCGGTCTGGTGCGAATGGAGGCCAGGACCGCGCGCGGAATGGCGCCGACCATCCTCCCAGTCCAGGGGCGCCGGCATCGTCTCGCACAAGCCTTGAAGCCCATCGCGGTGCGGCTTCAAGCCCGGACGCGAGCGCTCGCGCAACTCGCGGCCGAGGCAGCCCTCACGAGTGACCGCCTCGCCCGCGCTGCACGGCAGGACGAGGCGCCCTGCCCTGCCCCTCGGGGACATTCGAGGACCGGCCCGGCGCCGCGGCTCTGAACGCTTAGTCGCCATCCGAGTAGCTCAGCGACGACCGCCCGGAGGGGGAACAGGCGGTGCGCCCTCGCCGCCGTCCTCGTCGATGACCCTACGGCGTCTTCCCCTGCCCGGGATGACATCGATCCGGCTACCGACGTCATCGGGCGGGTTCGGTAGCGCTGCCCCGACCGGCCCGTATGCGAGGATGGCGCCGTACACGACTCTGGCCAGCAGATCCCGCCAGTCCTCCGTCAGGCCGGCCTCGATGGCGTAGGCGTCGATCAACTCGGGTAAATCCAAGAACATCCACCACCGGGCATTCCCGTCCTCGCTCACGCGGGCGTCCGCCCAGCGAGTAACGAGGTCCTGCAGTGGGCCCGCCACCGGCGCGAGCTCCTTCCTCTGAAGGATGGCAGCGACTTCGTTCCGGGCCTCTGCATCGTCCACTCGGAAGGGCCCATAGACGAACTCTAAGTCGCGGACAGAGCGAACAAACTGGGTGAGGCGGTTCTGCTCCGTTGGATTGCGGGGTCGCTTGAGCAGGGCGAGATGGACGAACGCGGGGTGGAGGACCGGACCGGGGAGTGGGGCAGCGAGCATGATGGCCTCGTTGCGAAGCCAGGGTCGGATGACCGAGGCCCAGCAATGCTGCCACTGCGCAGCTCGCGCACCTGGGCGTGGCGCCTGAAATCGTCCGGCTTGGCCGGTTCCGCCCAGGGAAGACCGGCTTTTGGGGGCCACTGCAGCTGAAGAGCCGCAGTTTTCCGGTGCCTGGCCCCCGATTTGGGCTTCTGGACCCCAGGAGACGGCCTGCGAATCGGGTCGGGGGACGCGGGTCGTGGGGGCTCCGTAGCCACTACGGACTTGTCAGCCGGTTGCAGAAGCCTATGTTCAAGCCCATCTAAACCTATGCCGTTTCCGCACGAGGGCGCTCTCGTGCAGACGCGAAGGGGTGGCCCGCCCGACGGGGTAAGGGGATCGCAGCGCTGCGGTCCCCTTTTCTTTTCGTGGCGGTCGGGGCCTGCTTCGTTCTTAGTATCGTGTATCTGGTCGTGCTGCTGATGACGTTGTCGACCGCTGACGGCGTGGCTGTCGCGAAAGGCCAAGGCCCTCAAGCCCCCTCCCCTGCTGTCCAACAGCGCAGCGCTTGCATCGGGTGTCTGGTGAGGGTTCAGACCCTGGTGTGTGGCTGTCCCGCCGCCCGTGTTCCGACCCTATTGATCCGGACGCGAGTGTCTCGTGAGGCCGTCTCACCAGGGCGTACCCCGCGGACACGGGACGTGGCGTTCGTCGGAACGGATCCAGGGCCAAGGCCGGCGCCTTCAAATGACTTCATATGAAGTCACGTCACTTCACATCACGCCAAATGACGTTAACCGCCTTGACGTCATGCCGCGCTACGCCGCATCACGCCAAGGCGCGTCACGGCAATTAACGTGGCGTTGAGCGATGCCGCCCCACACTGCTCCCAGTGACCGGACGTGAGGTGACCCCACATGGCTGTAATTGCCGTCAGCAATCCCAAAGGCGGGACCGGCAAGAGCACGACCGCCCTCGTGCTCGCGACGACGCTGGCCCGCCACGGGGCGTCGGTGACGCTGTTCGACTGCGACCCGAACCGCAACCTCGTCGCCTGGAAGGACGGGCCGAGCGCCTGCCCGGTCACCGTGATTGGGCACGCCGACTCGACCAACATCGGCCGCATGCTGAAAGGGGAGGGGGGCCGCAGCCAGTTCGTGATCGCCGACCTCGAGGGCACCGCCTCGCTCATGGTCGCCTCGGCGATCCTGGCGGCCGACCTGACCCTCATCCCCATGCAGGGCTCGGCAATGGACGCGACGCAGGCGCGCCGCGCGATCGCCTACATCGAAGACCAGGCGGCGACCGTCGGCCCGCGGCCCTACCGCGTCCTGTTCACCCGCACGAAGCCCGGGTTCGCGACCCGCGACGAGCGGGTGATCCGCGAGACGATGGCCTCGGCCGGCATTCCGATGATGGTGACCGACCTCGCCGAACGGGCCGCCTACCGCTCCATGTTCACCTACCGCCAGAGCCTCGAGGAGCTCGACCCGCAGGCCGTCAACGGCCTCGACAAGGCGAGAGAGAACGCCGACGCGCTCGCCGGCGAGATCGTCGAGATCCTGCGCACAGCCAGAGAGCCCGCCCATGTCTAAGCCTACGCCTGCCGGCCTCGCGAACCTCGGCGACTTCAAGCCGGCCGCGCCCGCCCCCGCGGATGTGCCCGCGGTGAGCCGCACGGCGGCCGCCGCCCATGGATTCGTGGAGCGCGACGCCCCGAAGCCGATCAAGCGGCGCCGCGCCTCGGAGGAGCCGACGACCTCGTTCACGACGCGGATCAACGTCTCCGACCAGGTCGACTTCATCGAATGGTGCGACCGCGAGCGGCTGCCCTACCGCGAGGGGTTCAAGCGGATGATGGACGCGGTCCGGAAGGGTATCGTCTGAGCGCGCCGCATTCGATTCCGAATCCCTCCCCAAGCGCCGGATCCTACCTGTAGCGGCGCGCAATCGAACTGTGGCGGAGGCGCAATCGAGGGCGTTTTCCGGCGCACGATCGGTGAGACTGGAGA
>NZ_SRLB01000044.1 GCF_004745635.1 Methylobacterium nonmethylotrophicum
ACTGCATGCCGCGTGAGCCGAGACCCCAGAGCTTGGCTGGACAAGCACCCGTCAGCACCGAAAGTGCGGATGAACCCTTATTCCACGCCTAATCACACACGATCGCACCTTTCCGCCAGCCGGAGAGCGACGGCGATCTGTTCGCCATCCGCTCGCGGGGCGTGGCATCCGCCGTCCTTCAATGTTCATGATTCTTAAAAGCGCTCTTTCGGCGCGAACGACATTGACGGATCATGGTTACGTCACGATCAATGTAAGCTATCTCCTGTTTTCGACAAATTTTCTGGTTGGATGTCAGAGATTTCCCTTTCCGATTACCTGCATGAACCAATCGGCCGCGATGTCCGGGTCAACCCGTGCGTCGACCACGAAGACTCCGGGCGCGCCACGCTCGACCCAGGCTTTGAGGGCGGCAAGGTCCTCTGGCTTGCGTATCGTAGCCCCGTCGGCCCCGAGCCCTCGGGCAGCACGGGCGAAATCAGTCTCGGGGAAGCGCACGATGTCCAGAGCGTAGCCATGCTTGAAATGATGAACCTCGGCACTGTACGCCGCATCGTTGTAGATCAGGATGCACATCCTGCAATCGAGGCGCACCGCAGTCTCGAGTTCCGCCAGCGACATCAGGAAGCCGCCATCGCCGGCCGCGAGAACCACAAGGCGCTGGGGGAAGGAGACCGAGGCACCGACCGCGGCGGCAAGACCGAGGCCGATCGATTGAAACGCGATCGGAATGCAAAAGCTCCCGGCATTGGGGACCGAGAGGTGGTGGATGGGCCAGCCCGTGAAATGCCCGCCGTCGAGCACTACGATCCGGTCGGCCGGCAGGATCGCATCCACCGCTTTGGTGAAGGTGCGCGGGTCGATGTAACGTCCGTCGCTCCGATCGCCGTAGATCAGGTGCCGATGGCTCTTGTCGTGGATCACGGCCGCGACCTCAGGAGTACGCCAGCGGCCGATCGGGGAAGAGCCGCTGGCTGCGAGGGCTTCGAGGATCCGGCGGGCGGTCTGCGCGGCATCGCCATGGATGCGCAGCGCGACCTCGCTGAAGCGGCCGAACCGCCCGGCGCGGGACTCGACCTGAACGATACGTGTGTCGTTCCGGATGAGCCGTCCGTTCTTCGTGGTCCACATGTTCAGCGACGCGCCGAACACGATCACGAGATCGCTCTGCCGGATCAGGTCCGAGGCAGCCGGTGAGGCATAGCCTCCGGCGATGCCAAGGTTCCATGGATGATCCGCGAACATCCCATGCGCCTGAAGGGACGTTGCGAGCAGCCCATCGACAGCACCTGCGAGGCGATCCAGCAGGCTCTCCGCATCGGCGACATCGGCGCCATGGCCGGCAAGAATCAACGGCCGCCGCGCCGTACGAATCATGTCCACCACGGCATCGATCGCGGTGTCGTCCGGCTGCGGCGGTGTGAGGCTGTCGAGCGGAGACCATGGACCCGCCTCGGACATCTGCTCCTGGACATCGGTCGGGAGGCTGATCACTACCACCTGACGCTCGCGCAAGGCGTGGGCCGCTGCCTCCCGCACGCTCCGGTAGCTGCTGGAGGGCTCGTCGATCTGGATCCAGGATGCACCCACTGATCGGACGAGGTCCTCCTGCCGGATGCTGAAGCTCGACGTGCGGTCACCCACGGGCACGTCGCCGGCCAGGATCACGAGCGGCGTGTCGCTCTTCGCAGCCTCGCCGATCCCGGTGATCGCGTTGGTCAGCCCAGGGCCCGCCGTGACGCTGACGATCGTCAAGGCGCCGGTGAGCCGCGCCGACGCATCCGCCATCGTGACGGCACCGCCCTCATGGCGAGCCGAGACGAACGGGATGCCCAACTCGGTGAGTGCATGCGTGACCTTGAAGTTCGCTCCACCAACGAGGCCGAAGCACCGGATGGCTCCGTGGTCGCAGAGCGCTTGTGCGACTTGGCGCCAGACCGGCTGATCGGCCATCGGCCGTGTTGCCAGAGATGATGCATGCATGCCTCTTGCCCCATGATTCATGGTTGCTACGTTGTCGCGAAAATATCGAAGCGGATTGACCCACATTTTCTGATTTGATAATTTAATTGCGCAATATCTATGTATCCGGCTATTGCTGTATATGCCGATCAAATTTTCTCAGGTTCTTCTGAACAAACCAACTCTACAAACTGGATAAATTATTAGGTGAATTGCGCGATCGATTATCTGTGATTTTGTGACAATGAGATAGTTAGTACTTAAAATGTCAAATTATAATGTATTTTGCTGACAATATTGTTTAACAATTCCAATTCACTTTTACTTAAGCCATCAAAGGCCCTATCCGATAATCGCGAAACCTTTTTTCTGATTTGCTGAATCACCTCTCGTCCGGACTCTGTGATCGTCACAATCGTCGTCCGTGCGTCGTCCGGCGACTGTCTTGTCGAGACGAGATCTTGAGCGGTCATCCTTTGAATGATTTTGGCCATAGTTGACATCTTCGTGACCGCAATCTCTGAAATCTCGGTGACGCTGGAGGGGCCTTGGCTCGAGACGATCATCAGCACGCGCCAACGCGGGACATCCATCCCGATGGGCTTGAGCATCGCATCGAGTTTCAAATGATAACGGCCGGCAAGCTGAACGATGCCGAAGAACGGCCAATTCCTGATATCGAAATCTTCACTTTCCGGATCAACATGGATCCGATCAGACGCGCTATGCTTGATCGACACTCCAGCTCCCCAACCATCTCCGGGATGAAGGGGCGCGATACCCGACGCGGCACGTGCACGGCGGTACTGCTCGGCGACCCTCTCCGGGTATTGCGTTTGACCGATGCCCCGTGCGACCTCGCGTCGGCGTAGGTCCAAATCGATTGATGTGTCAACCGCGTCCCGTCTCCCAGCCGCGTGGCGCCAGAGGCCGCGTCGGCGCGAAGCGTGATTGCCGGCTCGGGAACCGTCAGCGGGCGACGGCGTGAGATGCCGCTCCCCCTTCATCGCGCAAGGCCGTTTAGGCAAGTCCATCATCATACGTCTGATCAGGATCATGGTCGAAAGGTCGGGTTAGCCGTTTGCGCGCCTGCGAGACGACGGGTTTCCTGGTCGGCCTCAAGCGGAGTCGACAGATTTGTGGCTGCCGCCCCGCAGCACCATCGCGGTCACGAGCGCGCCGACACGACCGCCGAGGGCGTCCGCCGTCATCGCGCCACTTTCCTCCGGCCAGCGATGAACGGAGTTGACCAAGCCGATGATCGCGTGAGCGGCCACCGCCGGATCGGCCACGTCAAAGTCTCCCGACACCGTGCCGTGGGCGAGAAGCTCCGTGAGCTTGCCTTCGACGCCCCGCTTGAGCCGGTCGATGGTGTGGAGGCTTTGCGCAGGGGCGACGGCCTCCCGGTCGAAGAACTCGCGCACGATCCCGAGCGAACCCGCGCTGATCTGCGAGAATTGCTGGATGAAGTCGTCGAGCTGCTGCGCCGGGGGGACTCGTTTCGCGACGGCAGCCTCGATCGCGGCGTCGATCCGGCCGATCACCTGCTCGTAGGCGCGGAAGTCGTGATCATTGGCCCGGACGAGACTCGCCCAGGTCCCGTCCATGAAGAGGAGCGGGGTTGCCGCCGGTGCCGCCAGGATGGCCTCCACCTGTCCGACGAACAGGACGTGCGAGCTGAGGTCGATCGCCTGTACGACGCGGCAGTCGAAGGCCGCCGCGCCGTCGAGGAGCACCGGCGAGCCGGTCGCGGGGCAGCTCCAGCGGCCCTCGGTGAAGCGCTCCTCGCCCTTCACGCCGTCGGCGCCGGCGAACCGGCGCGCCAGGCCGGCCTGATCGTGGCGGAGGACGTTCACCGCGAAGACGCCCGAGCCGGCGATCGCCGGGCAGGACGCGCCGCTGCGGTTGACCGCGATGCCGAGTTGCGGCGGCTCCGCCGTCAGCGACATGACCGCCGTCGCCGTCATGCCGGCCCGGACGCCCTCGTGAATCGTGGTCACGATGGTCACGGCGGCGGCGAGCTGGCGCATGCCGGCGCGGAACTCCCCCGGGAGACGGGCGTGGGCATGGCGCGCCCCTGGACGGCCGTGAGGGGACTGGATTCGTCGATCATCGGGGTCCTCCTGGCGGCGGGGCCGAACGTCACTCGAAGTCGGGATCGTCACGGGCCGGGAGCGGGACGGCGGCCTGCATGAAATCCGCCTCCGCCAGCCCCATGGCCCGCTCCGGATCGGCGATGTCGGCAATCCGGATCATCGCCCTGCCGTAGGGATCGGCCCACTTCTGGACGACGCGGACCTGAAAATCCTGATAGGCATAGCAGCCCCACATCTGCGCTTCCGCGTCCGGCATCGTTGTGTCCCCGGTCCCTCACGCTTCCATGGTCTCGTGCAACGACATCCAGACGGGTGTCGGACGATCCGGCCGGTCGAGGAGAAGGGCCGTCGACCGGCGGAGGTTATCGACCTCGCCGAAGGTCTGCCGCTCGCGGTAGGTGACGAGGGCGGAGCGCGCGTCGGCGAACTGCACCATGACGTCCGTGATCGTCATGACGAGGCCCGGCCGGCTGCCGCGCAGACCGGGGAAGGCGCGCGCGAAGGTCTCGAAGGGGAGAATGCCGCCGGCCGGCGTCGTCATGCTGAAGCGCTCGTCGAAATGGGCGAGGACCGGCGCGGGATCGTCGGAGCCCTCGGCCCGGAACCACGCCTGGAGCAGGCGGTGCAGGGCGTCGATCTCGGCGGCGGCGCGCTCGGGAAACGGGAGGGTCGGGGCGGTCATGGTCGGGTTTCCGAAGGCGTGAGGAGGGAGGGGCGACGGGCCGCGGCGGCCAGGCGCGGCAGGATGATCAGGGACGCATCAGGACGGAGGTCTGCGGATGAACGACCCCGTGCGCCGGGGGGAGCGGCGTCACGAAGACGTTCTCGGTCCGTGTCCGCGTGATCTTCCACGCCCCGTCGATGCGGCGGAACGCATTGTTGAGGCGGCTCGAGCGCAGGAGCGCCGAGCCGTCGGAGAAGATCCAGGGCTGGCAATGCACCCACTGGCCGTCGGCCTCGTCGCCGGACACGTGGATCTGTTCCGATGTCAGGTAATGAACGTTCAGCACCAGCGCCGGATCGCGCTTGCCGCCCCAGAAGCTGCGGAAATGGGCCCGGATGGCGTCGTGGCCGACCGCGCGGCCGAACTGGCCGTCGTAATAGGCGCCGACGCCCTCCCAGACCGCGTCCGGCGCGTAGAGCGCCATGATGCGCGCGATGCGCTCCTCGTCGTCGGCGATGCCGAATTCCGGGCAGGGCGTGTCGCAGAGGAACATGTAGCGGGCCTGGATGCGCCGGATCTCGGCCTCGGCCTCCAGCACGGCGACGCGCTGCGACAGTTCGGCCAGCCGCGCCGGAAGATCATCATTAGTCATGGGTCGCATCCTTCCGTCGCGGGCGCGGTCAGAGTTCGATGACCAGCTGCGGCGTCTTCGCGCGCGAGCAGCAGAGCAGCATCTGGTCGTTGGCTTGCTTCTCCTCGTCGGTCAGGTACGTGTCGCGGTGGTCGGGGATGCCGTCGAGGACGGTGCAGAGGCAGGTCCCGCAGACGCCGTTCTCGCACGAGACCTCGACCGTGATGCCGGCCTCGGCGAGTGCCTTCACGATCGACAGGCCGCTCGGAACCGTGACGGTCCTGCCGTCGACCACCACCTCGAAGGCGTCGCCGGTGGCGTCGATCGCGGCCCTGAAGTCCTCGCGGTGAAGCCGGTCCTCACCGAAGCCGGCCTGGCGGGCCCCGGCGACCACCCAGTCCATGAAGCCGGTCGGGCCGCAGACGTAGAGATGCGTTCCGGGCGCGGCGGGAGGCAGGCCAGCCAGGTCGAGGCGTTGGTCGGCCGGGCCGTCGTCGAAGTGGAGATGCGTCCGCGCGGCGAAGGCGGGTTCGGCCAGCTCGGTCAGGAAGGCGGCCCTGGTCTGGTCGCGGGCGCAGTAATGGAGCTCGAACGAACGCCCGGCGGCGAGGAGCGCGTGCGCCATCGACAGAAGCGGCGTGATGCCGATGCCGCCGCCGATCAGCACCGTATACGCCGCCTCCGGCACCAGCGGGAAGTGATTGCGCGGCCGGCCGACCAAGACGCTCTCGCCGACCCGGAAGGTGCGGTGGATGGCCGCCGATCCGCCGCGCGAGGCCGGGTCCAGCAGGATGCCGAGCCGGTATCGCCCGCGCTCGGCCGGGTTGCCGGCCAGGGAATATTGCCGGACGAGACCGTTCCCGACATGGACATCGACATGCGCCCCCGCCTCGTAGGCCGGCAGATCGGCGCCGCCCGGGTCCGCGAGATCGATGACGACGACGTCCGCCTGCGTCTCCCTGCGGACGATGCAAAGGTTCATGACGTCCTGGGTCACGACAGAAGCTCCTCAGCATCCTCCGCCGAAGTGGTTACCGGTTCGGCGAAAAAAAACGATGCAAAAACAACAACCTAAGCGGAGCTGCATGACGCAGCTCTGCGGCGCCAGGGCGTCAGCGCATGAAGAGGCCGCCGTTCAGGTCGATCGTCGCCCCGTTGGCGAAGGCCGCCCGCGGCGAGGCGAGCTGGACGATCATCTCGCCGACGAAGCCGGGATCGCCGATGTCGCCGACAGGGATCGCCTGCTTCAGCGCGGCGAGCCGCTCCGGCGGGACCATCCGGTGCACCGCCGGCAGGTCCAGCGGCCCGGGCGCGACCGCATTGACTGTCACCCCGTGGGGGCCGAGGTCGCGGGCGAAGACCTTGGTCAGGGTGACGATCGCCCCCTTCGAGGCAGCGTAGTGCGCGCCGGTGGCGGTGCCGCCGTTCTGGCCGGCCAGCGAGGCGAGGTTGATGATCCGCCCGTAGCCGCGGTCGCGGAAATGGGCGCCGAAGACCTGGCAGCCGAAGAAGGTGCCGCGCAGGTTCACGGCGATCACCGCGTCGAATTCCTCCGCGGTGATGTCCATGACCGGCCGGGCGGCGGTCACGGCGGCGTTGTTCACCAGGACCGCGACACCGCCCCAGCGGTCCGCGAGGTCGGTGCAGGCCCGTTCGAAATCGCCCTTGAGGCGCACGTCGAGTCGCAGCGGGTGAGCGGTGTCGCCCGAGGGATCAAGACGGGCGGCGGCCTCCCGTGCCGCGTCGAGGTCGAGATCCGCGAGGGCGACCGCGTAGCCGGCCCGGTGCAGGCACCCGGCGACCACCGCGCCGAGGCCGTTCCCGGCCCCGGTCACCAGGGCGGCGGAGCGTGGAGCGGTCGCGCTCACAGGATGTAGCTCACGCCGGTGATCGCGTCGGACGCGTTGATGAGGCGCACGACCTTCCGGGCGATGCGCAGGCCGTCCGGGGTCCGCACCAGCACGAAGGTGATGTCGGCCGTATGCATCCGTTCGCGCTCGCGCCGGTACTCCGTGAGGATCTGCGCGCAGCGCAGCTCGCACCGCCCTGCCTCCGAGGACAGGATGCGGAATCGCGAGAGCAGGCGGACCGTCCGCGCCACCGGCGAGGCCGATACGGACTGGCCGCTGCGCAGGCGCTCGACCCGCTTGGCGCGCATCGCGGCGTCGTCATAGGCGATGTTGAGGGTGTTCTCGAAGTCGTCGCCCGCGGGCTCCACCGGCACGACGTAGATCGCATCCGGTGTCCAGAGCGCGAGCCACGGGTCGTAATCGGCACTGTCGAGAAGGTCGGCCTCGAGCCAGGCGACCTCCATGGCGTCCTGCAGCGAGATGGCGGTGGGGGTCGTCGCGTCCATGGCGTTCAGGCCTCCATCATCCGCTTCCACTGCCGGTAGGCGGCGCGCATGCCGGTCTCGGCGCTGACGTCGCTGCGCTTGCGGCCCTCAGCCCCGACCTCCTCGTGGCTGAGGCCGCGGTGCAGCATGATCGGCATGCCGGCGGCCCCTCGGGCGCCGTGCTGGACGCGGTCCCAGACCTCGGCGTCGTCCGGGCTGCCGAAGCCCATCGGCCCCTGGAAGAACTCGTGGATGCGCAGGCGCGCGCGGTTCGCCGCCGCGGGTCCGCCCTCCATGCCGAGCGCGACGTGGCGAACCTCGGTCTCGTCGACCGAGATCGGTTGCAGGACCCGGAAGAAGGCGGCCGAGCAGCCGAGATTGGGAAACAGGTTCAGGTTGAAGCCGCATCCGCCGACCGCGCGGACGATCCGGCGCACCTGGTCCTCGGGATGGCTCTGCCGAAGCTCCTCGGCCAGGGCCGCGAACTTCTCGGGGATCGGCGCGTCCAGGTTCTCCTCGAGATCGACGAGTTCCGGCATCATCACCATGACGCTGTGGCCGTTGCCGAGATCCTCGACGAAACCACCCTTGTTCATGATGTCCCACGAATCCTCGGTCTCCTGGTCGGCTGCCGACAGGAACGACTTGTGGACGAGCGGAAAATGGTAGGCGTCGGTGGTGTTCTCCAGCTGGATCTTCCAGTTGCCGGGGAACCGGAACTTGTGCTCGCCTATCGCCTTGATCGGGAAGCCGGCGCCCTGTTTCATGAACAGGTCGATCCACGTCTTCGCCGGACCGAGAAAATCGGAGAGTGATTGGATCTCGCGGGCGAACGTCGCGAAGATGAGGCCGTGATACTCCTCGACGCGGAGAGACAGGAGCGGGAAGTCGGCCTTGTTCAGGCTGTCGTCGTACCCCTTCTCGTAGGGAACGCCGCGCAGGGAGCCGTCGAGGGCGTAGGCCCATCCGTGATAGGGGCAGACGAAGCTGTTGGTCTTGCCCTTGCGGACCTCGCACAGGGTCGCGGCCCGGTGGCGGCACCGGTTGACGTGGACGTGGACCGCCCCTTTGCGGTCGCGCACCACGATCACCGGCTGAAGGCCGACCTGCGCCATCTTGAAGTCGCCGGCCTTCGGGATCTCGCTCGCATGCGCGACCCAGACCCAGGTGTTCTCGAAGATCCGGCTCATCTCGGCCGCGAAGATGGCGGGATCCGTGTAGAGCGCGGAACCGGCCCGGTCCTCGCCGACCAGGGCGCCGGCATCCAGCATCGGCGTGACGGGAAATGCGACAGTCATCGTCGTCGATCCTCGGCGGGGGCGGTGCGGGAGGGTCACGGGAAACCGGCCGTGGTCGGCAGGCCGAGCAGGACGCGGCCGGCGCTCATCAGCGTGCCCTCGCCGAGGAAGGCGTGCTGAGCCACGACGAGGCTGTCGCAGAGCGCCCGCGAGAGGCGGTGGCCGTTGTAGATCGCGGTCGTTCCCGCCAGTGCGAAGGCGGCCCGCGATACGTCCGCACCCGTGCGGGCTGCATGGGTCGCCGCGAGGCGCAAGGTGGCGACAGCCTCGGTCGAGGGCCGATCGCCGGCGAGCACGGTCTGCCAGGTCGCCTCGGTCGCCTCGTAGAAGAAGGCCTGGGCGGAGCGCAGGGCCGCCTCGGCCTTGGCGACCTCGATCTGGACATGGGCGCGGTCGGCCATGCGCGGCGCTCCGGTGAGCGAGGCCCGACCCCCGGCCATCGCGGCGACCTCGCTCAGCGCCGAGCGGGCGACGCCCAGGCCTACCACCGCCAGCACCTGGGCGGCGAAGGCCATCGTCGGGTAGCGGTAGATGGCGGCGTCGACGGAGGGGGCGCCGCCGCGGATCAGCGTCCATTCCTCGGGCACGAACACGTCCCGGACCACGAGGTCGTGGCTGCCGGTCCCCTGCAGCCCGATCACGTCCCAGTCGGGGACGATCTCGACCTGGGCGGCCGGCATCACGGCGACCCGCGGCAGGCCGCCGGTCGTGTCGCCCTCGACGGTGATGCCGACGCCGATGTGACTGGCACCGGTCGAGCCGCTGCCGAACTTCCAGCGCCCGTTCACGACGAAGCCGCCCTCGACCTTGCGGGCCGGCTGGAGCGGAAAAAGGCCCCCGGCGAAGACGATGTCGGGGCCGTCGGCGTAGAGCGCCTCGAGGGTCGGCTCAGGCAGGGCCGCCAGGTAGGTGGCCGAGACGCCGAAGCTCGCGACCCAGCCGGCGGAGCCGTCGGCCTCGGCGATGGCCTCGATCATCCGGCAGAACTCGGCCGGGCTCCGTTCGTCGCCCCCGAACCGGCGCGCGACCACCGCCCGGTAGAGGCCGAGCGCCTTCAGACGCTCGATCACGTCGGGGGCGATCTGGCGGGTGGCCATGAACTCCTCGCGCCGCTCGGCGAGCACGCGCACCAGAGCCGGCAGGCCGGCCTCGAACCGCCCCGGGGGCTCGGTGCCGAAGGGCACGGCGGGCAGCCGCGTCGTGTCGAAGGCGTAGGTCACTCTCCCCTCCTCAAGGCTCTGATCCGGCGTGTGCATCGCGAAGGGCGGCCTCGATCCGCGCCGCGACGGCGCAGAGTTCCGCGTCGCCGTTCATCGGGCCGACCAGCTGAAGGCCGACCGGACCGGCGGCCTCGCCACGAACCGGGAGCGACAGGGCCGGGTGACCGCTCAGGTTGAACGGACGGACGAGGCGGGTGCTCTCGCGCGCGGCCATCGCATCGTCGGCCCGGTCGACGGTGAGCGGCAGGTCGGGCAGGGTCGGGAGCGCGAGAGCGTCGCACCCCGCGAGAGCGCGGTCGACCTCGGCGCGGAAGCGGAGCCTGACCGTCTCCGCCGCAGCGACCTGCTCCGGTTGAATGGAGAGGGAGTGGCGCAGGCGCGCCTCGATGTCGGCGCCGAGCCGGCCGGATTCGAGCAGATGTCCGAAGCTCCGGGCCATCTCGGCATTCATGATCGTCAGGCCGGCCTCGTAGGCGGCGTCGAGGTCCGGCAGCGACACCGGCACGATCGCCGCGCCGCAGGCATCGAGGCAAGAATCGAGAGCGGAGCGGACCTGCGCGCCAACCCGCGGGCTCGCGCCGCACTCGACCCAGCCGAGGCGCAGGCGCCCCGGCGCCGCGGCGGGCACGAAGGCCGGATCGAGGATCGCCATGGCCTGGACGATGGCGGCGACGCTGCGGCCGAGCGGCCCGACGCAATCGAGGGAACTCTCCGCCGGCGTCAGGCCCCGGCGGCTCAGGCGGCCGACGCTGGGCTTGAGGCCGACCACCCCGCAGCAGGCCGCCGGGATGCGGATCGACCCGCCCGTGTCGGTGCCGAGGGAGAAATCGACCAGGCCGGCGGCCACGACGGTCGCGGACCCGCTCGACGATCCCCCCGGCACGAAATCCGGGAAATCCGGGTTCGGCGGCGTGCCGGCCCAGGCGTTGATGCCGGTCACCCCGAAAGCGAGTTCGTGCATCCGCAGCTTGCCGACGATCCGGCAGTCGGCGGCCAGCAGCGCCTCGACCACCGCCGCGTGACGGCTGGCCGGCGCGGCATCCGCGAGGGCGCGGGATCCCGCCCGGGTCGGGCGGCCGGCGACGTCGATCACGTCCTTGATCGCGACGACCGGCCCGGCTCCGCCGAGCGCGAGCGTCTCGCAGAGATGGAGCGCCAGGGCGTCCCGATCCCGGGACGCGGAAAGGGCCGGACTTGTTTCCACGACCTGCCTCCATCGAGCGCGACGAGCGACCAAGGCGTCTCAGTCTGATAGCGATTTCAATGTAATTTTCAAGTGAAAATTACAACATCTTCCATGTCGGGGCCCGTCCCGGGTGGCACCGTCCCGGTCAGCCGCCGGAGCGCGTCCCGAGATAGGTCTGGATCACCCTGGGATCGCTCGCGATGTCCCGCGCCGGCCCCGTCGCGACGAACCGGCCGGATTCCATCACGCAGGCCGTATCGGCGATCGCCAGGGCGGCGCGGGCGTTCTGCTCGACGAGCAGGCAGGAGAGGCCGCGATCCCGCAAACGAGCGACCGTCGCGAGGATGTCGCGGGTCACGAGCGGCGCCAGGCCGAGGCTGGGCTCGTCGAGCATCAGGAGCTTAGGCGCCGACATGAGGGCCCGCCCCATCGCGAGCATCTGCCGCTCGCCGCCGGAGAGCGTTCCGGCGGCCTGTTCCCTGCGCTCGTGCAGGCGGGGGAACAGGGCGTAGATCTCGGACAGGCTCGCCGCGAGGGTGCGGTCGCCGCGGCGATAGCGGTCGAAGGCACCGAGACGCAGGTTGTCCTCGACCGACAGGCTGGTGAAGAGTTCGCGCTTCTCGGGGATGAGGGCCACCCCGCGCCGCACGAGCGCGCCGACCTCGGGCCCGTCGGCCAAGGTCTCGCCGAACACCGCCATGGTGCCGGACAGGGGAAGCAGGCCCATCAGGCCGGCGAGCAGCGTCGTCTTGCCGGCGCCGTTCGGCCCGATGATCGCGACGATCTCGCCCTCGCGGATCGTCAGCGACACGTCCCGGACCGCCTCGACCCTTCCGTAGGCGATGCGGACGTCGCGGACCTCCAGGACGGGCTTGCGGGAAGGGGCGGGAAAGGCCGCGACGGTCATGCGGCGGCTCCGAGATAGGCCTCGATCACGGCCGGGTTGCGCTGGATCGACGAGGGATCGCCCTCGGCGAGTTTCACGCCGAACTGGATGACGAGGACGCGGTCGGCGATTCCCATGAGGAAATCCATGTCGTGCTCGACGAGGAGGATACCCATTCCCTCCGACCGGAGCTGGACCAGCAGGTCCGCGAGGGCCTGCTTCTCCAGGTGGCGCAGGCCGGCGGCCGGCTCGTCGAGGAGCAGGAGGCAAGGATCGCTGGCGAGCGCCCGGGCGATCTCGAGCAGGCGCTGCTGGCCCAGCGACAGGCTTCCGGCGCTCCGCATCGCGAGGTGACCGAGGCCGACCCGATCGAGCTGGCGCTGGGCCTCGGCGATGATCCGGGCCTCCTCGCCCCGGTCCAGGCGCAGGGCCGCACGGACCAGCCCGCTGCGGCCGCGGGCATGGGCGCCGAGCGCCACGTTGTCGAGCACCGACATGCCGGGAAGGATGCGGACATGCTGGAAGGTGCGTCCCATGCCGCCGAGCGACAGCGCCCGCAAGGACAGTCCGGTCCGCCCGCGGAACGCGACCGTGCCGGAGGTCGGCGGGGTGATGCCAGAGACGATGTCGAACAGGGTGCTCTTGCCGGCTCCGTTCGGGCCGATCAGCGCCAGGATCTCGCCGGCCCGCACGTCGAGGCTGATGTCGCGGTTGGCCATCAGGGCGCCGAACGCCTTGTGGATCCCGCGCACCGCCAGAACCGTCTCGCCCAGGCCCGGCTTGTCGCGGGCCGTCAGGGCCGGGGTGCCGAGGGCGGGCGGGCCGGCGCCGGGGGGCCGCAGCCGCAGCAGGGCCGCCACGGCCGGCCAGATCCCGTTCGGCAGCCATTGCAGCATCAGGATGGCCGCGAGCCCGAACACGATGACCTCGAAATCGCCCTGCGCCCCGAGAAGCCGCGGCAGCACCGACTGGAGCCACTGGTTGCCCATCACCACGATCGCGGCCCCCGTCACCGCGCCGAAGAGGCTGCCGGCGCCGCCGATCACCGCCATGAACAGGTAGTTGATGCCCTGGGTGATCGAGAACGGCGACGGGTTCAGGAAGCGCTGGAAATGGGCGTAGAGCCAGCCCGAGAACCCGGCGAGCAGGCAGGCGACGACGAAGCTTGCGATCTTCATCAGGCGGGTGTCGACGCCGACGCTCTCGGCCATCACCAGGCCGGACCTCAGGGCACGGATCGCCCGGCCGGGGCGGGAATCGAGCAGGTTGCGCAGGGCGAGCATGCCCCCGAGGACGGCGACCCAGATGACGGCGTAGAACGGCCGCGGCCCCTGGAGCGGATGGCCGAAGAAGGTCAGTCCGGGCACGTTGGCCATGCCGGACTGGCCGCCGGTCACCTCCAGGGTGCCGAACAGGGAGTAGGCGACGAGGCCGAGCGCGAGGGTCGCGAGCGGCAGATAGTGGCCCGACAGCCGGACCGTCAGCAGGCCGGCGGCGAGCGCCAGCACGCCGGAGGCCACGAGGACCGCCGGCAGGGTGAGCCAGGGCGACAGGCCGTAGGCCGAGGACAGGTAGCCGGTGATGTAGGCGCCGAGCCCGACATAGGCCGCCTGGGCGAAGGAGGTCAGCCCGGCGATCCCGGTGAGCAGCACGAGGCCGAGCGCCACGATCGCCGCGAGGCCGACATAGTCGAGGATGGCGAGGGAATAGTCGGACAGGACGAAGGGGGCCGCGGCGAGGCCGGCGACGAAGGCGGCCGTTAGCGCCCGCTGCGTCCAGGCCTGCCGCCGCAGCGCCTCCGGGCTATCGTCGAGGACGACCACCGGCGCTGCCTCGTGGTCGTCCTCGTTCAGGCGACCCTGGCGGAGGGTGCGCGCCAGCAGGATCGGCACCACCAGGCCGAAGACGATCACCTCCTTGTAGGCGCTGGCGAAGAACGAGGCGTAGCTCTCCAAAAGGCCGACCAGCACCGCCCCGAGGGCCGCGAGGGGGAAGCTCGCGAGACCGCCGAGGATCGCCCCGACGAAGCCCTTCAGCCCGAGCAGGAAGCCGGTGTCGTAGAGGATCGTGGTCGAGGAGGCGGCGATGACCCCCGACAGCGCCCCGATGATGCCGGCGATCAGGAAGCACAGCCGGCCGGCGAGCGGCGCCGAGATCCCCATCAGCCGCGCGCCGACCGGGTTGATCGCCGCCGCGCGCATCGCCTTGCCGTAGAGCGTGTTGCGGGAGGCCCAGGAGAGCGCGCCGATCAGGAGCACGGTCGTGGCCAGCGTCATCACGGTCTGACCGGTGACCGGCACGTCGAGGATTGGAACGCGCAGGTCGAGGAGCGGGGCCAAGCGCACGCCCCCGGGCCCGAACAGCGCCAGGGCGCCGCCGACCAGCACGAGATGGAGCGCCACCGACACGATCAGCAGGGTGAGGACCGACGCCTCGGCGAGGGGCTGGTAGACCAGCCGGTAGAGCAGCGGGCCCAAAGCCGCCACCAGGGCGACCGCCAGGACGGCATTGACGGCGAGGGGGAACCCGGCCGTGGGCAGCACGACGCTGCCGAGGGCAAGGCCGAGGGGCAAAGCGGCCTGGCGCAGGCCCGCTCGCAGGGCCGGCACCGGACGCCCGCGGCGCAGGCCGGCGACCGCCTCCACCGCGAGGCAGGCCATCGCGAGAAGCCCGACGAGACCGGCGGTGGCGCCGCCGTTGCCTTCCTGAAGCCCGAGATAGGTCAGCGCCCCGAAAGCGACGAACTCGCCGAGCGGGATGAAGATCACCCGCGTCACGGAAAACACCAGGACGATCGCGATCGCCAGGAGCGCATAGATGGCGCCGTTGGCAATTCCGTCCTGGGCGAGATAGAGGGCGACGAATGGTGTCAAGGTCTCGACTCCAGGCAGACTACGAGACGGTTCGACGCGAGTGGAATCGAGGAGCGTGACCGGACCGTGCGGACTACTTCTTCAGCAGCGTCCACGTCCCGTTCTTGACCACGATCGGCACGACGTTGCGGGCATCGAAGCCGCTATGGTCCTCGGGCGTCATGTTGTAGACCCCCTGGGCGCCGACGAGGTCGCGGGTGCCCTCGATCGCGTCGCGCAGGGCCGCCCGGAACTCGGGCGTGCCGGGACGGGCCCTGGCGGCGGCGATCGGGACGGCTCGCTCCAGCAGCAGGCCGGCATCGAACACGTTGGCGCCGAAAGTCCCTGGCTCGGTGCCGTACTTCGCCTTGTAGCGGTCGATATAGGCGAGGGCGACGCGCTTCGACGGGACGTCGTCACCCAGTTCGTTGAGGACCAGCATCGGGCTTGCGGCGAGCAGCGTCCCCTCGACCTTCTTGCCGCCGAGTTTCAGGAATTCCGGTGTGGCCGCGCCGTGCGTCTGGACGAGCCGGCCGCGATAGCCCTGATCGACCAGGGTGACCTCCGGCAGGATCGTCGCGGCGCCGGCGGTCCCGATCAGCACCGCGTCGGGGTTGGCCGACAGGATCCGCAGCGCCTGGCCCGTGACCGAGGTGTCGGTGCGGGCATAGCGCTCGCTCGCGACGATCCGGATGCCCGTCTTCTCGGCCGCGATCCGCGCGGCCTTCTCGAAGCTCTCGCCGAGGGGGTCGCTGGTGCCGATGAAGGCGAGCGTCTTGCCTCCGCTCTTCTTCAGTTCGCCGAACAGGGCGTCCATCACGAGGTCGTCGTTCTGGGTGGTCTTGAAGACCCAGCGGCGCTGGGCATCCATCGGCAGTACCACCGCCGTGCTGCCGACCGGCGCCAGCAGCGGTGTCTTCGCCTCGGCGATGAACGGCAGCACCGCCATCGCGCCCGGCGTGCCGGACGGTCCGATGATCGCGTCGACCTTGTCCTCGATCAGCAGCCTCTGGACGTTCTTGACCGACTGCGTCGGATCGCTGGCGTCGTCGAGGAAGACGTAAGCGACGTCGAGCGAGCCGATCTTGCGGGGCAGGATCTCGACGGTGTTCTTCTGCTGGATCCCGACCACCGACACCGGCCCGGTCGAGGACGAGATCACCCCGACCTTGACCTGTGCGCTTGCCCCGAACGCCGTCACGGTGAGCGCGGCTGCCACGAGAATTCGCGCGATCATGGTGTCCTCCGATGCGGCAGCACGCCAGCCAAGCCGCAGGTTGCCGACTTGGCGCTTCCAAGGGATGGCAGAACCCACCACATTTCGTGTGAATATTCCACGTATTTTGCGATCTTTGCAATATATTCATGCGATATGCCTAAGAGTTAGGCACATTAGTGCGACCTAGCCTTCGATCCGGGCAGTCTCGGGAACTCTTGGGCTGGACGTCTCCCACCCCATCGGCGCACCTGACCCTAACATTCCACTCGGGCCACCCCGTGGGGGCTGATCATTCGCAGCTCGCTGGACAAACGAGTTCGGCGGTCTCCGTCTCCGCCGGAAATCCTTACAAGGCGCTGACTTAAATTTGCTCGGTCACGACACGTGAGGGGCGCATCGCTATCGCCGCGCTTCGATGGCCGAGGCAGGCCCGTTCCAGGCCGGGGGCGGGGCGAGCTTGCACCGGGCGGGCCGCCCGATGGCGCCATTCGCTCGGTGCCGCGTCCTGTGTGCCCGCGGTCGCGTCACGGTAAACCCGGCCTTGCGACGTGCCGCGCAATCCGACCCGCCGCCGGTGCGCCGATCTTTACGTCTCCCTGCGAGCCTCGGCCCATCCGCCTGGAGACGCCCGATGCCCGCCCGCCCCGACACTGAACCCGTGACCTCGGTCCGGCCGTGCGCCGCGACGGACCCGCAGCGCCTCGCCTGGGTCGACGTCGCCAAGGGTATCTGCATCATCCTGGTGGTGATGATGCACGCGACCCTCGGGGTCGGCGAGGCGATGGGGGCCGAGGGCTTCATGCACCACGTCGTCGCCTTCGCCAAACCGTTCCGGATCCCGGACTTCTTCCTCCTGTCCGGCCTGTTCGTCGGCCGCGTCGTCGACCGCGACTGGCGGCTGTTCGCCGACCGGCGCATCGTCCACTTCGCCTACTTCTACCTGCTCTGGCTGGTGATCCAGTCGGCGGTGAAGTACGGCCAGGTCACCGACGGGGCGGGCCCGGCGGCGTTCCTCGCCCATCTCGCCCACGGGTTGATCGAGCCCTACTCGACCCTGTGGTTCATCTACCTGCTGGCGGTGTTCTCGGTCGCCGTGAAGCTCCTGCGCCGGGTGCCCGGGCCGCTGCTGCTGATCGGCGCCGCCTTGCTGCAGCTCGCCGGGATCGAGACCGGCTCGACCCTCGTCGACGAGTTCTGCGCCCGCTTCGTCTACTTCGTCGGCGGCACCCTCTTCGCGGCCCGCATCTTCGCGCTCGCCGACGCGGTGCGGGAGAAGGCGGCCCTCGCGCTCCTCGGCCTCGCCGCCTGGGCGGTGATCGAGGGCGTGCTCGCCTTCACGGCTTCCGGGGTGCCGGCCCATCCGACGCTGGCGAGCCTGCCGGGCGTGAGCCTGGGGCTGGGGGCGGCCGGGGCGCTCGCCATCGTGGCGGCGGCCGCGCTGCTGACCCGGGCCGGCGGCCCGGTGACCGCGGCGTTGCGCGCCTGCGGCGAGCGCTCGATCGTGATCTACCTCGCGTTCTTCCTGCCGATGGCGGCGGCGCGCACCGCCTTCATCCGCAGCGGCATCGTCGACGATGTCGGGCTCGTCTCCCTCGCGGTGACGCTGGCGGCGGTGGCGATCCCCCTCGGGATCGAGCGGCTGGTGCGTCACACCCCGGCCCGGTTCCTGTTCCGCCGGCCCGCCGCCCTCCACCTCGTCCGCGAGGAGCAGCCGCGCCCGGCGCCGCACCTCGCCCCGGTGCGCCCGACCTGAGGCCGGGGCTCCGGTCCGCCCTCGCGCGGCGCCCCTCGGGGCGCCGTCGTCATGTCGGGGCCATGACTGAGAGGACGGATCTGCATTTATTCCTGATCATCCGGGATCCGGCCTGCCGGTCGTTCCGCTAGTGTTGCGATGACTTGCGTTTACCACTCGCCAGCGATTTTGACGCAATTTTCCCGTTAGTTCACGGAACCGGAGCGAACCGGGATGGATGCGCGAGCCCGCCTCCGGGACGGTGCCGGCCTGCTGCTCCTGCTCCTCACTCCGCTGCTGGTCGTCGCCCTGCCGCGGTCGGAGACGGTGGCGGTGCTCGGTCGGCCCGGGGGCGGCGCGCGCGACGCGGTCGCGATCGTGGCGGCGGCGGGCGGCACGCTCCTGCGGGCGGGCGGCGCCGGGCTGGTGGTAGCGCGATCGGACGAGGCGGGCTTCGTGCGGCGCCTCTACGGCGCCGGCGCCTGGCTGGTGCTCGATCCGGCCGTCGCCGGCGGCTGCGACCCCGTCGCGATGCCCAAAAATCCCTCACCACCCTCGAGCCCTGCCCGATGATGACCGACATCGACGATCTCCGCCGCTCCTTCGCCCGTATCCTGATCGGCCTGCTCTGGGCCCACCTGCCGGTCGCCGCCGCGGTGCCGCTCATGGCCGGCGCCGGGGTCTCGGCCGGCCCGGCCGCGGTCGCGGCCCTGATCGCCGGCCTCGCCACCCTGTCCTGGTGGCGCGACCCGATCGGACTGCGGACCCGGATCGCCACCGCCCTGGCCCTCGTCGGGATGGCGGCGGTGCTGCTCTACGCCAGCGCCGGCCATCCCTGGCAGATCGACCTGCACATGTACTTCTTCGCCTGCCTGGCGGTGCTGGCCGGCTGGTGCGACTGGCGCGTCATCCTGACAGCCACCGGCGCCACGGCCCTGCACCATCTCGTCCTCGACCTCGCCCTGCCGGCCGCCGTCTTCCCGAGCGGGGGCAGCCTCGAGCGGGTGCTGCTGCATGCCGGGATCCTGGCGATCGAGGCGGCGATGCTGGCCTGGATCGGCCGCACCGTCGCCCGCACGCTGGCCGGGCTCGCCGCCTCCGAGCGGGAGGCGCAAGGCCGGATGGCGCGGCTCCTGGAGCTCGAGCGCGACGGCGAGGCGGCCCGCAGCGCCGCCGAGCACCACCGTCGCGAGGGCGTGTTGCGGATGGCCGCCGCCTTCGAGGCGGCGGTGGGCGGCATCGTCGGCGAGGTCGCGGCGGCCG
The DNA here is from genome assembly GCF_004745635.1 of Methylobacterium nonmethylotrophicum. Classification (GTDB taxonomy): domain Bacteria; phylum Pseudomonadota; class Alphaproteobacteria; order Rhizobiales; family Beijerinckiaceae; genus Methylobacterium; species Methylobacterium nonmethylotrophicum. The sequence continues at coordinate 19,345 of NZ_SRLB01000044.1, forward strand.
CGGGCGAACTCCAGGCGACCGCCCGCGCCATGTCGCAGCAGGCCGGCAGCGCCGCCGGGCGCTCGGCCGAGGCGAGGGCCGCCGCCGGCCAGGCGGCCGACGACGTCGGCGCGGTCGCGGCGGCGACGGAGGAGCTCGGCGCCTCGGTGCGCGAGGTCGGCCAGCAGGTCGGCGAGTCGGCCGGCCTCGCCCGGGCCGCCGTCGCCGAGGCCGACCGGACCGCCGCCCTGGTCGGGGACTTGAGCGAGGCCGCGTCCCGCATCGGCGACGTGGTGACGATGATCTCGGGCGTCGCCGACCAGACCAACCTTCTGGCCCTCAACGCGACGATCGAGGCCGCGCGGGCCGGCGCCGCCGGCCGCGGCTTCGCGGTGGTGGCCGCCGAGGTCAAGGAGCTTGCCGCCCAGACCGCCCGGGCCACCGAGGAGATCGGCGGCCAGATCGGCCGCATCCAGGGCGCCACCCGCGATGCCGTCCGGGCGATCGAGGCGATCGGCGGGCGCATCCGCGGCATCGACGGCGTCGCGGCCGCGGTCGCGGCGGCGGTGGAGGAGCAGGGCGCGGCGACGCAGGAGATCATCCGCGCCATGGACCGGGCCGCCTCCGGCACCGGGTCGCTCACCGCGACCATCGGCGCCGTCGCGGAGGCCGCCGACCAGACCGGCTCCGCCGCCGACCGGGTGCTCGCCTCCGCGGGCGCGCTGACGCACCAGGCCGAGCATCTCGGGGCCGAGGTCGAGCGGTTCCTGCGCGGCGTGCGGGCGGCCTGAGGGCCGTCAGGCGGCGCGTCGGCGCACCCGCACCAGCCGGTCGAGGAAGTTCCCGATCTCGCGCCGCCGCCGCTCCGGCACCAGCACCTCGGCGGTGACGCCGAGGCGCCAGGCGAGGTCGGGCCGTCCCTCCGGGTCGCGGTGCAGGTCGCGCAGGGCATCGGCATAGGCGTGGAGCGCCGCCTCGTCCGGGCACAGGCCGGCTTCCACCACCCCGGCGGCGGAGAGGCGCAGCATCGCCGCGACCTCGTCGAGGTCGAGCTCGGGATGGTACTGCGTGCCCCAGAACACCCCGTCGCCGACCCGGATCTCGATCGCCTGGACGTCGAGGCGGTCGTTGCCGGCCAGCACCGTGCTGCCCGGCGGCGGGTCGATCACCGCGTCGTCGTGGATGGCCGGCGCGTCCCAGGCCGGCGGCCGGCCGGCGAGCAGCGGGTGGTCCGCTCCCGCCGGCGTCCGGCTGATGGCGCGGGCGAGCCCGTATTCCGGGCCGCGCGGGTTGCGGGCGGCCCGGCCGCCCGCGATCGTGGCGGCGACCTGCACGCCCCAGCACGAGCCGAAGACCGGCAGGCCGGCCGCCAGGGCCGCCCGCACCAGGTCGCATTGCCGGGTCACCGCGGGGCCGCCGTCCTGGACATGCAGGGTCGAGCCGGTGAGCACCAGGGCGTCGCACGCGGTGAGCGCCCGGGGCAGCACCGCGTCCGCATCGGCCGGGGCCGCCAGGTGGCAGACCGCGTCCGGCGCGAGGTGCTGCAGGACGCCCGCATAGGTCTCGGCCGAGGTCTTGCCGCAGACCGATTCGTGCGTCGCGCGGCCGGACCGCTCGTTTCCATCCGCGACCAGCAGGTGCAGCATGTCGGCTCCGTGTTAGAGCGACCGCAACGCTCGCGGGTGCGCGCCGTTCCGGCGCGGCTTGCCGCAGCCCGTCCGCCCATCGGCTAAGCCCCCGGATTTGCAGAGGAAAATTTCGGTTAACGGCCCTTAAACCCGCCTCATTTAACGTGCCTTGAATGCCCCGCGCGGACCGGCTCGTCCGGGGGCGATGGGAAAACGGCAGGATGGCGAAGGGACGCGAGCGGACACGTCGGGTCGAGCCGCGGTTCGAGGCGGACGGGCCCGCGGACCCGGCGATCCTCGACCTGCGCCTCTCGCGCGGCGACCGGGCGGGGGGCGGCGTGGCCAAGGGAACCGCGAAGTCAACGGCGGGCGGAGCCGGCAAGGACGCCGGCAAGCGAGCGAAGAAGCCTGCGCGCGGCCGCGCGGTCGCGGCGCCGCGCCGGCGGCGCTCGCTCCTCGGCCACCTCGTCCACGCCACGTTGATCCTCGGCCTGTGGGGCCTCGTGGCGGTCGCCGGCATCGTGGCCTACCACGCCTCGCAGCTGCCGCCGATCGACCAGCTGGCCGTCCCGAAGCGCCCGCCCAACATCGCGATCCTGGCCTCCGACGGCTCGCTCCTGGCCAACCGCGGCGAGACCGGCGGCCGCACGGTGAGCATCCGCGAATTGCCGCCCTACCTGCCCCGCGCCTTCGTGGCGATCGAGGATCGGCGCTTCTACAACCATCTCGGCATCGACCCGATCGGCATCGCCCGCGCCATCGCCCAGAACCTGACCCGCCGCGGCGTGGCCCAGGGCGGCTCGACCCTGACCCAGCAGCTCGCCAAGAACCTGTTCCTGACCCAGGAGCGCACCGCCTCGCGCAAGATCCAGGAGGCGATCCTGGCGCTCTGGCTCGAGCACACGTATTCGAAGGACGAGATCCTCGCGCTCTATCTCAACCGGGTCTATTTCGGCGCCGGCGCCTACGGCGTCGAGGCGGCGGCGCAGCGCTACTTCGCCAAGCCCGCCAAGGACGTGACCCTGGCCGAGGCCGCGATGCTCGGGGGCCTCGTCCAGGCCCCGTCGCGCCTTGCCCCCAACCGCAACCTCGCGGCGGCGCAAGCCCGCGCCGCCCAGGTGCTCGCGGCGATGCAGGACCTGGGCTTCGCCAAGCCGAACGACGTCACGGCGGCGCTGGCCCAGCCGGCCAAGCCCGCCCGCGCGGCGGGCGGCGGCTCGGCCAACTACGTCGCCGACCTCGTGATGGACGTCCTCGACGATTACGTCGGCAAGATCGAGACCGACGTCTCGGTCCAGACCACCGTCGACCCGAGCCTGCAGGGGATCGCCGAGCGGGCGCTGGTCGACGAGCTGAACCAGAAGGGTGGACGCTTCAACGTCGCCCAGGGCGCCGTCGTGGCGATGCGGCCGGACGGGGCGATCCGGGCGCTGATCGGCGGGCGCGACTACGCCCAGAGCCAGTTCAACCGGGCCACCACGGCCAAGCGCCAGCCCGGCTCGGCCTTCAAGCCCTTCGTCTACCTGGCGGCGGTCGAGCGCGGCCTGACGCCCGACACGGTCCGCGACGACGCGCCGGTCTCCATCAAGGGCTGGAGCCCGGAGAACTTCTCGCGCAGCTTCAGCGGGCCCATCACCCTGCGCGAGGCTTTGGCCCACTCCGTCAACACCGTGGCGGTGCGGCTCAGCCAGGAGGTCGGCCCGAAGGCGGTGGTGCAGACCGCCCAGCGCCTCGGCATCACCTCGCCCCTCCAGGCCAATGCCTCGATCGCCCTCGGCACCTCCGAGGTCACGCCGCTCGAGCTCGTCGGCGCCTACGCGGCCTTCGCCAATGGCGGCACCGGGGTGATCCCCTACGTGATCGCCAGCGTGAAGACCGTCGACGGCCGCAGCGTCTACAAGCGCGGGCCCAGCGGCCTCGGCCGGGTGATCGAGCCCGGCGCCGTCGGCATGATGAACGCGATGATGCACGAGGTCTTCGCCAGCGGCACGGCGAAGAAGGGCGACATCCCGGGCTGGGACCTCGCCGGCAAGACCGGCACCACCCAGGACTTCAAGGATGCGTGGGTGGTCGGCTATTCCGGCACCCTCGTCACCGGCGTCTGGCTCGGCAACGACGACAACGAGGCGACCAAGCGCGTCTCCGGCGGCAACCTGCCGGTCGAGGTCTGGAACCGCGTGATGACCGCCGCCCTGCGCGGCGACAAGCCGGTGCCCCTGCCGGGCGCCGCCCGCTGGCGCCGGGGCGGCAACGCCGTCGCGGCGGCGAGCCCGGGCGAGCCGCAGACGCTCGGCGGCTTCATCGACAGCCTCGTCGGCGGCAGCCCGCCCCCGTCCCGCCCGCCGGTGCCGCCCCGCGGCGGCCCGAGCCGGGAGGACAAGAACTTCCTGGAGCGGCTGTTCGGGATCGACTGAGGATCCCGCGAGCGGCGATGGGCGCGACGCTCCGGGCCGACCCGTCCGTGCGGCGAACGCCGCTCGACCGGGTGATCTCACCACGCACTCCGCTTGGCCTCCCGGCGGGTTCGGGTCATGCGCGTCGCGGCGTGGAAGTCGTCCGGCTTGGTTCGCACCCAGGCCAGGAAGCGGGCGATCTCGGGTTCGGCCCGCAGGCTCCCGACGTCGCTGAGGCGCCGCGCCAGCTCCGCCTCGCTGTGGCGGGCGTGGATCGCCGAATGGCAGATCTGGTGCAGCCGCACGGTCTCGCCGTGGGTGCCGCCCTTGAGCTTCGGTGTCAGGTGATGCCGGCTCTGGCGGGCGCCGGGCGGGATCGGCCGCTCGCAGAGCGGGCAGATCACGGGGTCGGGCCCTGTCGGGCCGTGGGTGGAGGGGTCGTCGTCGCGCCAGCGCCGGGCTCGGCGTCCCAAGGCAAGCTCCTGAAGGCGGGGGATGGCCCCCGTATCTGGGTCGGCGCGCCGGCGCGTTTCAAGGCCGAGGCCGGGATGCCGCGGCGTCTTCGCGCCCAGCTTGCGATTGACAAACCCCACACCTCACCCGACAGTCGGCCCGTTACCGAGGGGAGCCCCGCCGACGGGGGCTGAGATTGGACGAGCGCGCGTCCTGACCCTTGAACCTGATCCGGTTCGTACCGGCGGAGGGACGGGAACCTGCCATGACGACAGTCCATGACGGCTTTGCCCGTGCGTCCTCGCGCCCCGAGGCCGGATCGTCTCCCTGGGAGGGATCCATGAACGCACCCGTCCTCGCGAAAGACCTGCCCCCGAAAGACCTGCCGCAGAGCGTCACCACCGGGCCGGTCACCGGCTCGGCCAAGGCCTACGCCTCACCGAAGGACCGCCCCGACATCCTGGTGCCGTACCGTGCGATCGCGCTCTCCGACGCGAGCGAGCCGCCGGTGCGGGTCTACGATCCCTCCGGCCCCTACACGGAGGCGGAGGCCCGCATCGACCTCGCCGCCGGCCTGCCCGAGATCCGCGCCGGCTGGATCGCCGCGCGCGGCTATCAGGCCGTGGCGCCCCGGGCGGTGCGGCCGGAGGACAACGGGTTTGCCGCCGCGGACCGGCTGGTGGCGCCGTGCCCGGCCGCCCGCACCGTGCGCCGCGGCGCACCGGGCCAGCCGGTCACGCAGTACGAGTTCGCGCGGGCCGGGATCGTCACGGAGGAGATGATCTACGTCGCCCACCGGGAGAATCTCTGCCGCGAGGCGATGCTGGCGGAGGCGGAAGGGAGGATCGCCGACGGCGAGGGCTTCGGGGCGGCGGTCCCGCCCTTCGTCACGCCCGAATTCGTGCGCGACGAGGTGGCGCGGGGGCGGGCGATCATCCCGGCCAACATCAACCACACCGAACTCGAGCCGATGGCGATCGGCCGCAACTTCCTGGTCAAGATCAACGCCAATATCGGCAACTCGGCCGTGACCTCGTCGGCGGCCGAGGAGGTCGAGAAGATGGTGTGGGCGATCCGCTGGGGCGCCGACACGGTGATGGACCTCTCGACGGGCCGCAACATCCACAACATCCGCGGCTGGATCCTGCGCAACGCGCCCGTGCCGATCGGCACGGTGCCGATCTACCAGGCGCTGGAGAAGGTCGGCGGCGATCCGCTCAAGCTCGACTGGGAGGTGTTCAAGGACACGCTGATCGAGCAGGCCGAGCAAGGCGTGGATTACTTCACCATCCATGCCGGCGTGCGCCTCGCCCACGTGCCGCTGACGGCGCGGCGCGTCACCGGCATCGTCTCCCGCGGCGGCTCGATCATGGCGCGCTGGTGCCTCGCCGGGCACCGGGAATCGTTCCTCTACGAGCGGTTCGAGGAGATCTGCGACATCTGCCGGGCCTACGACGTGTCGTTCTCCCTCGGCGACGGCCTGCGCCCGGGCTCGATCGCCGACGCCAACGACGCGGCGCAGTTCGCCGAGCTCAAGACCCTGGGCGAGCTGACGACGATCGCCCACGCCAAGGGCTGCCAGGTGATGATCGAGGGCCCCGGCCACGTGCCGATGCACAAGATCAAGGTCAACATGGACAAGCAGCTCGCCGCGTGCGGCGAGGCGCCGTTCTACACGCTGGGCCCGCTCACCACCGACGTGGCGCCCGGCTACGACCACATCACCTCCGGCATCGGCGCGGCGATGATCGGCTGGTTCGGCACCGCGATGCTCTGCTACGTGACCCCGAAGGAGCATCTCGGCCTGCCGAACCGCGACGACGTGAAGACCGGCGTCATCACCTACAAGATCGCCGCCCATGCCGCCGACCTCGCCAAGGGCCACCCGGCGGCGCGGGAGCGGGACGACGCCCTGTCGCGGGCCCGGTTCGACTTCCGCTGGGAGGACCAGTTCAACCTGTCGCTCGATCCCGACACGGCGCGGGCCTACCACGACGAGACCCTGCCGAAGGACGCCCACAAGGTCGCGCATTTCTGCTCGATGTGCGGCCCGAAATTCTGCTCGATGAAGATCACCCAGGACCTGCGCGCCGAGGTGCTGGCGATCGAGGCGGCCGGCGCTGGGGTCGCCGATGCCACACCGCTCAGCGAGGCGGACCGCCAGGCCGGCATGGCCCAAAAATCGGCGGAATTCTTGGGCCGAGGCGGGGTGCTCTACGTCGAGCCCGGCGAGTAGGACCACGACTCCATGGTGATGCAGGCCCCCGCGGCCCCGCGGGGGCCTGCCCCGCTTGGTGCGACGCCGTCCGCCCGTCCCGGCTCGATCGTGCGCCGCCTCGTCGTCTTCGCCCTCGGCCTGGCGCTGCCGATCCTGGTCTTCGGGGGCGTCGTGCTGTGGCAGTTCGCCGTCGCGGCCCGGGACCGCCTGGAGAGCGAGGCGCTCGGCCGCGCCCGGATGGAGGCGGCGGCGGTGGACCGGGAGGTGGCCAACCTCGTCGCCACCCTCGAAACGTTGGGCCTCGCCAACGCGCTGCAGCGCGGGGACGTGACGGCCTTCCGGGAGCAGGTGCAGGAGCTGGCCCGCCGCAGCGGCCTGCCGGCGACCCTGCGCGACCCGGACGGGCGTCGCCTGATCGACCTCGGCAGCGAGCCGATGCCGGAGCGCCTCGACGCCACCGACGAGGCGGCGCTCGGCGGACGGCCGACGGTCTCGGGCGTCGTCGACGGACGCTTCCGGGTGACGGTGCCGGTCCTGCGCCGGGGCGGCGACGCGGTGCTCTACCTCCTGTCCTTCGCCCTGCCGACGACGCGGATCCGCGACGTGCTGGCCTCCGGCGGCCTGCCCGACGGCTGGGTGATGACCGTCATCGACCGCGACGACCGCGTCCTGACCCGCACGCGGGCGGCGGAGCGGTTCACCGGCGCCAAGGCGCCGGACGAGCTGCGCCAGGCCACAGGACCGGAGGGCAGCTGGCGCGGCGCCTCGATGGAGGGTGATCCCGTCTTCGTCGCCTATGCGCGGGCCGGCGTGCCGGATTGGCGCGTCGCCGTCGGCGTCCCCGAGGAGGCGCTGGCGGCGCCGGTCCGGGCCTCGCTCGTCTGGTTCGCCGGGCTCGGCGGCATGCTGGCCGCCATCGCGGGCGTCCTGGCCCTGGCCTTCGCCCGCGGCATCGCGGCCCCGCTCCGGGCCCTGCGCGACCAGGCGCAGGCGCTCGGCCTCGGCCGGCCGGCGCCGGTCCTCGCCGGGGTGCCGGCGGAGGTGGCGGCGGTGAGCGCCGAGATCGCGAGCGCGGCCCAGCGCCAGCGCGAGCGGGTGACCGAGCGCGAGCGGGCCGCCGCGGCGCTCCGCTCCGAGACCCAGCGCCTCGAGGTGCTGCACCGCCTCGGCACGGCGCTGGCGAGCGAGCTCGACCGCCAGCGCCTCGGCGACACCGTGGTGGAGGCCGCGACGCGGCTCACCGGCGCGGCCTACGGCGCCCTGTTCGAGCGCATCCCCGACGGGCCGGACGGGCCCGAGCACTGGCGGCTCCTCAGCCTCACGGGCGCGCCGCGGGAGGCCTTCACCCGCTTCGGCCTCCCGCGGGCCACGACCCTGTTCAGCCAGACCTTCGCGGCCGGCGGGGTGGTCCTGAGCGAGGACGTGACGGCGGATCCCCGCTACGGCAGCCATGGCGGCATGCCGAAGGGCCACCTGCCGGTGCGCTCCTACCTCGCGGTGCCGGTGGTCTCCGGCACCGGCGCCACCCTCGGCGCCCTGCTGTTCGGCCATCCCGAGTCGCACCGCTTCGGCACCCGCGAGGCCGCCCTGGTCGAGGGCCTGGCCGGCCAGGCCGCCGTCGCCCTCGACAATGCCCGCCTGTTCGCCTCGGTGCGGCGCGAGCAGGACCGGTTCGCGGCGGCCGTCCAGGCGGTGCGGGGCGTCCTCTGGACGAACGACGCCTCCGGCCGGATGAGCGGCGACCAGCCGGCCTGGTCGGCCCTCACCGGCCAGGCGCCCGAGGAGTATGCCGGCTTCGGCTGGGCCGAGGCGGTGCACCCGGACGACCGCGCCGCCAGCATCGAGACCTGGAACGCGGCGGTGGCGGAGCGCCGGCGCTACACCCACGAGCACCGGGTGCGCCGCCACGACGGGATCTTCCGCACCTTCGCGATCCAGGCGGTGCCGGTGCTCGATCCGGACGGCGCGATCCGCGAGTGGGTCGGGGTGCATTCCGACATCACCGAGCAGCGCGCCGCCGAGGCCGCCTTGCGCGAATCGAACGAGGAGATCCAGCGCTACGCCTACATCGTCAGCCACGACCTGCGGGCGCCGCTCGTCAACATCATGGGCTTCACGAGCGAGATCGAGGCGAGCCAGGAGGACATCCGGACGGCGCTCGCCGGGCGGCAGCAAGCCGAGCGGATCGACCGGGACCTCGCCGAATCGGTGAGCTTCATCAAGGCCGCGATCACCAAGATGGACGGGCTGATCAACGCCATCCTCAAGCTGTCGCGGGAGGGCCGGCGCACCTTCCAGCCCGAGCTCCTGGCGATGACCGCCCTGGTGCAGGGCCTGGCGGACGCGCAGCGCCACCAGGCCGACACGGCGGGAGCGGTGATCGAGATCGGCGAGCTGCCCGCGATCACCGCCGACCGGCTCGCCGTGGAGCAGATCTTCGGCAACCTGATCGACAATGCGATCAAGTACCTCGCCAGGGACCGCGCCGGCCGGATCACCGTCACCGGGGGGGCGTCGGACGGGCTCGCGACCTTCCGGGTGACCGACAACGGCCGCGGCATCGATGCCCGCGACCATGCCCGGGTGTTCGAGCTCTTCCGCCGCTCCGGCGCCCAGGACCGGCCGGGGGACGGGATCGGGCTCGCCCATGTCCGCACCCTGGTGCGGGCGCTCGGGGGCCGGATCGACCTGTCCTCCGAGATCGGCGTCGGCACCACCTTCACTGTGACGCTGCCCCTGCGCCAGGGCTGACATGGACCCAGGGGGAGGCGCGCCAATCGGGAGGTGCAGCGAGCGTGGGTGCAACGCCAGGTTAACGTGACGGCGATGTTTTCTACGCCCGGCGCGTGTCCAACGGGGTGGAATCCGGTCTAGAAAGAGTATGACGGGAGCACGTCTCTCCGCGGGCGCCCGCGGTCGGTGCGGGTCTGCCAGCCAGCGAAGAGGCGTCCCGGCGCGGCCGGGTCCGCGCCACGAGGAGTCGAGAAGGTGCCGGCCGTACACATCGTGATGATCGAGGACGACGAGGGCCATGCCCGGCTGATCGAGCGGAACATCCGCCGCGCCGGGGTGAACAACGTCATCGAGTCGTTCCGGGACGGGACGTCCGCCCTCGCCGCCCTGTTCGGGCCCGACGGCAGCGGCGAGATCAATGCCGGCCGGCCGCTCCTGATCCTGCTCGACCTCAACCTGCCGGACATGACCGGCATCGACATCCTGCAGAAGGTGAAGTCGAACCCGCACCTGCGGCGCTCCCCGGTGGTGATCCTGACCACCACCGACGACCAGCGCGAGATCCAGCGCTGCTACGACCTCGGCTGCAACGTCTACATCACCAAGCCGGTGAACTACGAGGGCTTCGCCAACGCGATCCGCCAGCTCGGCCTGTTCTTCTCGGTGATGCAGGTTCCGGAGAGCGCGTGACCGTGATCTGCCCACGCGGCCGTGCGGCCGGGCGGCGGGCCGCCCCGTGACCGAGCCGGTCCGCCTGCTCTACATCGACGACGATCCCGGCCTGGCGCGGCTGGTCACCCGCACGCTGGCGGGACGGGGCTGCGAGGTCGTGCACGCGCCCGACGGCGAGGCGGGCCTCGCCCTCATCGCGTCCGAGCGCTTCGACGTCGTCGCCCTCGACCACCACATGCCGCTGGAGACCGGCCTCGACATCCTGCCGCGCATCCGCGCCCTCGCCGACCCGCCGCCGGTGATCTACGTCACCGGCTCGGAGGACAGCCGCGTCGCGGTCGCGGCGCTCAAGGCCGGCGCCGTCGACTACGTCTGGAAGGACCTCCAGGGCCATTTTCGCGAATTGCTCGCCGAGGCGGTCGCGACCGCCGTGCTGCAGGACCGCACCCGGCGGGAGAAGGAGCGGGCGGAGGCCGAGGTGCGGGAGGCCCGCGACCGGGCCGAGCTGCTGCTGCGCGAGGTCAACCACCGGGTGGCCAACAGCCTCGCCCTGGTGGCGGCGCTGGTGCGGATGCAGGCCAACACCGTCACGGACGCCGCCGCCCGGGCCGCGCTCGAGGAGACCCAGACCCGCATCACCGCGATCGCCGGCATCCACCGGCGCCTCTACACCTCGGACGACGTGCGGGTGGTGGCGGTGGACGCCTACCTGGCGACCCTGGTGGAGGACCTCGACGGGGCGATGAACGCCACCGGCCAGCGCCACCGCCTGCTGCTCGAGGCCGAGCCGGTCGAGGTGGCGACCGACAAGGCGGTCTCCCTCGGGGTGATCGTCACCGAGCTCGTCACCAACGCCTACAAGTACGCCTATCCGGACGGCGTCACCGGCGAGATCCGCATCACGGCGCGGCGCGACGGCGACATGCTGCGCCTCACGGTGGCGGATGACGGCGTCGGCTGGCAGGGCTCAGGCACCCCGCGGGGCACCGGCCTCGGCTCGCGCATCGTGCGCGCCATGGCGTCGAACCTGCGGGCGCAGATCGATTACGCCCAGGCCGAGAAGGGGACGGCGGCGAGCATCGACATCGCGCTCTGAGGGCGGCCGGCTCCGCGCGCCCGGCCGGCAGATCCGCGCAATTCTACCGGTCGCGGCAGCCATGTCTTAAGGGCGTCTTCACGCCGATGCCGCGCGTTAAGATCCGGGTAGGCAGCGTGGCGGCTCACTGGTCTTCGAACCGATCGTCCGAGAGGATTTTCGTCGTGATCGAGACCAGCAGCCTTGCCGCGGCCTATCCGCCCGCCGCGGTCGACCCGATCGTGCGGATCAGCCCAGCCCGCCCGCCGCAGACCGGCGCCGGCCCGTCCCTCGAATCGCCGGTAACCCTCGACCTCAGCCCGGATGCCCGGCAGCAGGGCGGGCCGACGACCGGCCAGGCGCAGGAGAGCCCGGAGGCGGTGCCGGACCGCGCCCATTACCGCCGCGACCTCGACAGCCAGGAGATCGTGTTCCAGGTCGTCGACCCGGACGGGGCGGTGGTCGAGCAACTGCCCTCCGAGGCCGCCCTCCGTGCCCGGACCTACGCCCGCCAGGTGGAGGCGGCCCGCACGACCGAGATCGGCACGAGCGTCGCCCGCTCGGCCTGAGGGGCGACGAGCCTCGGTCCCATGGGATCGGACCCGATCTCGGGGCCGGCCCGGCTCCGGAGCATCAGCACCGATCCGACGGATCAGCCCTGATCCGTCGGATCAGCCCTGATCCGAAAGATCAGCCTGATCCAGAGGATCGGCCTGATGGCCGAGCATCGCGTCCGCGCCATTTCCTGTACGCTCGCGCTCCGATGCGCATCTGGAGCCGGACGCCATGGAAACGACGCCCCCCTCCTTCGACGCGGCGACCTATGCCGACCTGCGCGAGGCCGTCGGCGACGCGGCGCTGCCGGTGCTGCTCGGGCGCTTCCGGATCCAGCTGCGGGACTGGGCGATGACCGGGGAGCCCGCGGAGCTGGGTGCTGCGGCGCACGGCGTCATCGCCTCCTCGGGGCTGATCGGCTTCGTCCGGCTGTCGCGCCTCTGCGCCGCCCTGGAGACGGCCTGCCAGGGGGGCGACCTCGACGCGGTCCGCACGCTCGCCGCCGCGGTCGCAGACGAGAAGGCGGCCGCGGAGGCCGAGATCCCGCGGCTGATCGCGGCGGGCTGATCGTCAGGCGACCCGCCTCGTGTCGGTCCAGGTCGCGCCGCCGGCGAGGCGGTAATCGACGCTCTCGGAGAGCCGGCCGGTCGGCACGACCCGCACCGCCTCGGGCCGGGCGAGCTCGTCGCGGCGGGCCAGCGCCTCGTCGACGTCGCGGGGCGCCGGCATCGCGCCGCCCAGCCGCCGCCACCACTGCACCGCCTTCTCGCGGGCGAACCCGGAGGCCTCGAGGTCGAGGCGCACGGTCATCGCGTCCTCCGCCCCCGCGAGCGCCACCGCCAGCAGGTCGGGTCCGCGCGGGCACGTCTCGCGCCGGAACTCCCAGGCGGCGACCGGCCACCAGCGCGCCTGCGCCTCGCGGACCACCGCGACGGTGCCGGCCGAGAGGATCGCGGCCTCGTCGTCGGCCACCGCCTCGTGCGGCGTCTCCGCCTCGTCCGCCTCGGGCTCGACCCAGCAGGCCTCGCAGGTGCTGGCATTGAGCGCGATCAGCGCGCCGCAGCCGGGGCAGGGCTTCGCCCGCGGCCCGCCGCCCTCGCCGAGGAGGCGCGCCCGCGCCACGGCATTCGCCGAGAGGACGTCGATCGGCCCGTGCCGGCGCACGAGGCCGGCATAGTCGAGGACCAGGGCATCGCTCTTGCCCGGCGCACGCCGCAGGCCCCGGCCGACCTGCTGCACGTAGAGGCCGGTGCTCTGGGTCGGGCGCAGGAGCGCGATCAGGTCGACCTCCGGCACGTTGAAGCCGGTCGCCAGCACGCCGACCGAGGTGAGGCAGCGCAGGCGCCCGGCCCGGAAGTCGCGCACGATGCGGTCGCGCTCGCGCTTGCCCGTCTCGCCCGAGAGCGATTCGCAGGAAAACCCCTCCGCCCGGATCGCGTCGCGCACGGCGTCGGCGTGCTTCACCCCGGCGCAGAAAGCGAGCCAGGCCCGGCGCCCGGCGCCGTAGGCCACCATCTCGGCGACGGCGGCCCTGGTGACGACGTCGCGGTTCACCGCCGCCTCCAGCGCCCCCGGCACGTAGTCGCCGGCCCGGACCGGCACGCCGCTGACGTCGAGGATCGTGGCGGTCGCCTTCGAGACCAGGAGCGCGAGGTAGCCCTCGCGGATCAGGTCGCCGACCTGGGCCTCGTAGACGATGCGGTCGAAGACGCGGCCCTGTCCCTCGTCGAGGCGGCCGCTGTCGAGCCGGTAGGGCGTGGCGGTGAGCCCGACGAGGCGCATCCGGGGGGAGCGCGCCCGCACCGCGTCGAGGAAGCGGCCGTAGCGGGTATCGGCGTCGCGGGGGATCAGGTGGGCCTCGTCGACGATCACGAGGTCGAAACCGCCGGTCGCCTCGACCCGGTTCCAGACCGACTGGATGCCGCAGAACAGGATCGGCCTCGTCTCCTCCCGCCGGCCGAGCCCGGCCGAGACGATGCCGGCCGGCGCCTCCGGCCACAGCCGCATGAGCTCGGCGTGGTTCTGGGCGATCAGCTCGCGGGTATGGGTGACGACGGCGACCCGGGCCGCGGGATCGCGCAGCAGCGTCTCCCGCACCAGGGTGGCGATGACGAGGCTCTTGCCGGCCCCGGTCGGCAGCACGATCAGGCCGTTGCGACCGCCGCGCGCCCAATCGGCCTGGAGCGCGTCGAGGCTCGCGCGCTGGTAGGAACGAAGCAGCATCGCGCCGCCATAGCCGGAGGACGATCGATCATCCAGGCTTGACAGCGGCGGGAGGCGGGCCGTGTGCCGACCGGCGTCCCGGGCGAATCAGAGCACGAGCCGGGCAACAAGGGCGCCGCACCCCCTCCTTGCCATGCTGAGACCCATGCCATTGAAGGTCTTCGATACTTGGAGAAACCGCGAAAATCGAAGATCTTGCAGCCCAGCTCGATGGTATCTTCAGGGTTCGAAGATGCTCCGGACGCCGATGCCGTCGACCGAATGCTGACGTCTACAGCTGTCATAAGATTTCCGCTTGATCCATTCGAATAAAGATAATGCGCATCTCCCCCCTCCCACAGCTTGCAGCGATACCAGGCGAGCCTGATATCGCCTGGAGAGGGGGGTCCCGCGCCATATTCGTCTTGCAATATGTCAAGCGGAATTCGTCTCATCGGAGGCGAGGACCCGGGATGCGAGCCCGGAACATCCGCGGCACCTCGGTCCCCTGGTTCCGCTCAGGAAGCCAGGCGCCGGCCGCGGCGGCGGGCGTGCAGGTCCTGCGCCGCCCGCGTGGCGTGGCGCGGGCTGCGGAAGACCCGTCCCTCCAGCGTGTGGAAGTCCGGATGGGCGGAGAAGAAGCGGAAGCCGTCGGTCTCGGGCACGACGATGCCGGCCGAGGTCTCGCCGACCTCGACGATGCGGGCGGGTTGCATGGCCAAAAATCTCCGGTCGCGGCCGCCGCTCGGGGGCGCCGCGGGCTGACGTCTCGGGGAATGCGTGAAGCGGTCGGGCCGGATTCAGCGGCCCGGGCGGACGGCGCGAGGGCCCTCGCGGCGGCCGCCGCCACGACAGGGACCGCCGACGGAGCAAGCTGGAGCGACGCGGCAGACAGGGGGCATGCGGCAGGGCAGCATCGCTGAGCGTCTCCGGGTTGGCCCACCGGCGCGTCGCCGGCGCCGGGGTGGTTTAGCGTTTGGTGTCGCGGCGCAATCGCCTCAAATCACCGCGGCGGCGGGACCGGCGAACGGCCCCAGATGCCAGGACAGGATCGGTCGGACGAGCGCTCCTGTCAACGAGAATGTTCTTTTTATGGAACAGCTTGAAAGACGAGAAGCTTCTCGTCCGGAGCTTTGCCGGAGAATAACCGGCACCATCCCGAACACCGCTCCGCGATCCGCTCGGCCCCGACCGATCATCGTTCTTTATAGCGAACAACGCACCCGAGGACCCGCTTGGCGTGCCACCGCGGCGTGGCGCAGGATGGGGTTCCGACAGACCGGAGATGGCCGATGTCCCACGCGCCGCACGATGATCACCCGCACGACCATCCGCACGATGATCACCCGCATGACGCGCCGCGCTGGAAGCACGACGGGGTGCGGGTCATCACCGGCGACAAGCTCGACCCCAACACCGCGCAGACGCCCGGCATGTTCCGCCAGGCGGCGATCACCCATGCCCGGGTCGGCGCGCAGAAGATCTGGGCCGGCACCGTGGCGATCGAGCCCGACGCCAAGACCGGCGTGCACCATCACGGGGCGCTCGAGAGCGTGATCTACGTCGTGCGCGGCCGCGCCCGGATGCGGTGGGGCGAGCGGCTGGAATTCGTCGCCGAGGCGGGACCGGGCGACTTCATCTACGTCCCCCCTTACGTTCCGCACCAGGAGATCAACGCCTCGCCCGACGAGGCGCTCGAATGCGTGCTGGTGCGCTCGGACAACGAGGCGGTGGTCGTCAACATCACCGACATCGAGCCCGTCGAGCGGCCGGAGGCGGTCTACTGGGTCGATCCGATCCACACGCATCCGTGAGGGACGCGAGGCGCCCGGGACGGGCGCCTCCGCAGACAGGGCGGGACAACGCAGGAGAGTATTCCGGGTTCCACGCGAGATGTTTCGAGCAGCCCGCAGTCCCCGATGCGCGAATGTCGCAGGTTTCCCGCGTCCTCCACTGCGCCGGCCGGCGAACGGCGGGATGGGGGGCGGATCCAGCCTCCGTTACGACAGTGGCGCGCGAGCATCACGTCTCCGCACGACTTGGATCCGGCGGATTTCTGGGCCGCCCTTAATTTCTTGTTAAGCACGAGGCGCGACCCTCGGTGCAATCCGAGAACGCTGAAGGTTCCTCATGCCCGCGCCGCAGGCCCGCCCCCCCTCCACCGACGATTGCCCGGTCTCCCTCGACCTCCTCGGCACGCTCTATCGCGGCGACGCCGAGGTGGTGGAGACCATCCTCGCCGACATCCCGTCGGGCACCCGCGCGCGCCTCGCCGCCTATCTGTATGGCAAGAGCCACCTCCACGCCCTGGGCCTGCGGGTCGCCGCGGCCTGCACCGAGACCGACCTCGTGCGGGTGGCCGGGACCGCGGGGGCCGTGCTGTTCGCCCAGTCCCGCGCCGCGCCGCGTTCGATGGAGGTCCGCACGCCCGGCCAGCGCCGCATCAGCCTGGCGGGCAGCCGCTCGGTCGCCTGACGACAAGGGCGTGAGGACCTGCGCGTGAGGATCTGCCGCTGACGGCTTCGACGCGGCCCTGCGGCGGTTGCCGCCCCGGCCGCGGCGCAGTACCCCTGAGGGCATGAGCCAGACCGCCCGCTTCCAGAGCTTCGAGGATCCCAGCCACCGCGAGGGCGCCGGCCGCATCGCCGCTCTGCGGGCCGCGATGGCCCAGCGGGGCTTCAGCGGCTTCGTGGTGCCGCGGGCCGACGAGCACCAGTCGGAATACGTGCCGCCGAACGCCGAGCGGCTGGCCTGGCTCACGGGCTTCACCGGTTCGGCCGGCACCGCCCTGGTGCTCGCCGACCGGGCCGCCCTGGTGGTGGACGGGCGCTACACCCTCCAGGCCGCCGAGCAGGTCGATACGGGGGTCGTCACCCCGGTGCCGCTGGCCGAGACCAGCGTCGAGGCCTGGATCGAGGCCAACCTGCCGGCGGGCGGAATCCTGGCCTACGATCCCTGGTTGCACACGCCGGACGGGCTCGCCCGCCTCGAGCGGGCCGCCAAGGCCGCGGGCGGGCGGGTCGCGCCGACGCCGCTCAACCTCGTCGACCTCGTCTGGATCGACCGCCCGGCCGCGCCGCGCGCGCCGGTGGTGACCCATCCGGAGACCCTCGCGGGCGAGGCCGCCGCCGACAAGCTCGGGCGGGTGCGCGAGGCGCTCGCCAAGGCCCGCCTCGACGCCCTCGTCGTGTCGGACCCGCACAACCTTGCCTGGCTGTTCAATCTGCGGGGGAGCGACGTGGCGCACACGCCCCTGCCGCTGGGCTACGCGATCGTGTCCCGGGAGGGCCGGCCGCGCCTGTTCCTCGACCCCGAGAAGATCACCGCTGAAGCCGAGCGTGCCCTCGACGGCCTCGCCGACCGCGACGCGCCCGGCGCGCTGCCCGCCGCCCTCGACGCGCTGGGGAGCGCCAAGGCGCGGGTGCGCCTCGACGCGGCGACCGGCGCCGTGGCGCTGAAGGAGCGGATCGCGGCGGCCGGCGGCACGGTCGATGTCGGGCCGGACCCGATCACCGCCATGAAGGCGATGAAGAACGCGGCCGAGATCGCCGGCTCCCGCGCCGCGCATCGGCGCGACGGCGCCGCGGTGACGCGCTTCCTCGCCTGGCTCGCCCGCGAGGCCCCGGGGGGCGCGATCTCGGAGATCGACGCCGTGGTGCGGCTCGAGGGATTCCGGGCCGAGGCCAACGATCTGCGCGAGATCGCCTTCCCGACCATCTCGGGCTCTGGGCCGAACGGCGCCATCGTGCATTACCGCGTCACGCGCGGCACCGACCGGCGGGTGCGGCCGGGCGAGCTGTTCCTCATCGATTCCGGCGCCCAGTACGGCGACGGCACCACCGACATCACCCGCACGGTGGCGGTCGGCACGCCGAGCCAGGAGATGCGCGACCGCTTCACCCGGGTGCTGAAGGGCCACATCGCCATCGCGACGGCGGTCTTTCCCCGCGGTACGACGGGGGCGCAGATCGACGCCTTCGCCCGCCGCCCGCTCTGGGAGGCCGGCCTCGACTTCGACCACGGCACCGGCCACGGCGTCGGCGCCTTCCTGTCGGTGCATGAGGGGCCGCAGCGCATCGCCAAGACCGGCACGGTGGCGCTCCAGCCCGGGATGATCGTCTCGAACGAGCCCGGCTATTACAAGGCGCGCGAGTTCGGCATCCGGATCGAGAACCTGGTCCTGGTCGAGGAGCGCGAGATCGCCGGGGCCGAGCGCCCGATGCTCGGCTTCGAGACCCTGACCCTCGCGCCGATCGACCTCGCCCTGGTGGCGCCGGAGCTGCTCACCCCGGCGGAGACGGCCTGGCTCGACGCCTACCACGCCCGGGTGCGCGACACGCTCGCCGATCTGGTCGACCCGGAGACGCGGGAATGGCTGATCGCGGCGACGCGGCCGCTCGGCGGCTAAGCATCATGCCGCCGGTCGCGAGCGACCGGTGCCGAAATGGTCGCCGGTTCGGCGGCAAGAATGATGCAAGACCAGGAGCGACGCAGAGTTGCCCCGTGCGACTCTGCTTCGCCGCACCACCGCGCGGCCGGGATCGGCGGCGCGAGACAGCCTGAGGATGTGACGGCGCGACCGATTCGCGTTGCCGTTATGTTGCGCCTTTGTGTCGCAGAAACCGGCGCTTGCCAGTCCGACACACCACGCCGCTAACTGAACTGACGAGTTCAGTCAGGCCCTCATGAGCGACTCCGCACGCCAGGTCGATCGCTCTTATGGCGATCGTCCGAACACCGATCGCGCGCCCGATCCGGAGCGCCGCCGCCGCATCCTCGAGGCCGGAATGGGGCTGTTTTCCGCCCTGCCCTACGCGGCCGTGCACATGGACGCGGTCGCGGCGGCGGCCGGCGTCGCCAAGCCGACGCTCTACCGCTACGTCCCCACCAAGGAAGCCCTGTTCATCGACGGCCTCGCCTGGACGCTGGCGGAGCTGCGCGAGGCCATCGGGGCGATCCGGGCCGTCGATGCGCCCGCGCGCCTGCGCGCCGCGGTCGGGCTGGTGCTCGAGCGGGTCGGCGCCCTGTCGCCGGCACTCACCGCGATCGAGGGACGGGGCGCCGAGTTCGGCGAGCACAGCCGGCGCGTCCTGCGCGAGGGCTTCGACGGCCTGCGCGGGGCCCTCGCCGATCTCCTGCGCCAGGGCGTCGCGGCGGGCGAGCTGCACGTGCCCGACATCGACCTCGCGGTGCTGATGATCCTCGGCGGCATCCGCATGGCGGTGCACGGCACCGGGCGGCGGCCGCCGGCCTCGGCGGCCGTCGCCGATTTCTTCCTCAACGGTCTCGGCGCCCAGCCCGCGCCGCGCAACGGAGCCCCGCGATGATCCGCCTCCTCCTGGTCCTCCTGGTCGCCCTCGCGGCCGGGGCGGGATGGCTCGTGCAGCGCCACGGCGGCGACACCCGCGCCGCCTGGAGCACGGCCCGGGGGGCGCTGCCGCCGGCGATCGCCCAAGCCCTGCCCGAGCACCTGCCGGTCGCCTACGTCCCGCCGCCGGCCCCGGCGCCGGTCCAGAACCCCGCCGCCGCCCGCCCGACGGTGACGACCGTGGCGGCCGGGATCACCGACCTCGCGCTCACTCGCTCCGCCGTCGGCTGGGTCGAGCCGATGGCGAGCGTCGTGGTGCGCCCGCGCATCGACGGGGTCATCACCGAGCAGCTCGCCCGCGACGGGCAGGTGGTGAAGGTCGGCGACGTGCTCTACCGCCTCGACGACCGGGAGATCCGGGCCCAGCTCGCCCGCGACGAGGCGGCGCTGGCCCGCGACCAGGCGACCCAGGTCCGCACCCAGAACGACGTCCGCCGCGTCGGCGAGCTTCTCTCCCGCAACTCCGCCTCGCAGGCGCAGTTCGACGTCGCGACCGCCGAGGCCAAGGTGGCGGCCGCCAACGTGGCGGCGTCGCAGGCCGCGATCGAGGCCGACAAGGTCCGGCTCGACTACACCACCGTGCGGGCGCCGATCGCCGGTCGCCTCGGCCGGGTGCTGGTCACCACCGGCAACCTCGTCAAGGGCAACGAATCGGCCGGGACTGGCCTCGTCACCATCACGCAGATGCGGCCCCTTCGCGCCACCTTCTCGCTGCCCGAGCGCGACCTCGACGGGTTGCGGACCGCGCTCGCGCGCCCCGGCACCGCGCCGGTGCGGGTCTATCCGAGCGGCGGCGAGGCGGTGCTGGCGACCGGCCGGCTCTCCTTCGTCGATTCGAGCGTCGACCAGGCCTCCGGCACCGTCACCGCCTGGGCGCTCTTCCCGAACGAGGACGACCGGCTCTGGCCCGGCCAGTACGTCCGGATCGAGGTCGATCTCGGCTCGCGGCCCGGCACCGTCACGGTGCCGCAGGCCGCGGTGCAGCCGGGGCAGGAGGGCAGCTTCGTCTGGGTCGTGCGCCCCGACCGGACGGTCGAGCGCCGCGGCGTCGAGGTGCTGGCCTCCCGCGACGGCCGCGCCGCCCTGGCGCAGGGGCTGAAGACCGGTGAGCGGGTGGTGGTCGAGGGCCAGTTCCGGGTCCGGCCGGGCCTGCCCGTCAACGAGCGACCGCAGGACGCGACCGAGGCGCAGGCCACCGCGCCGCGCGCCGCCACCCGGATCGAGTGACCCCATGAACCTCTCGGCCCCGTTCATCCGCCGGCCCGTCGCCACGATCCTGCTCTCGATCGCGCTGACGCTCTCGGGGCTGTTCGCCTACCGCTTCCTGCCGGTGGCCGCGCTCCCGACCGTGGACTTCCCGACGATCTCGGTTACCGCGCAGCTCCCCGGCGCCTCGCCGGAATCGATGGCCGCCTCCGTGGCGACGCCGCTCATCAAGGAATTCTCGACGATTCCCGCGATCGCCACGATCTCGGCGACGAACTACCAGGGCTTCACCTCGATCACCGTCGAGTTCGAGCTGTCGCGCAACATCGACCAGGCGGCGGCCGACGTGCAGGCGGCGATCACCCGCACCCTGCGCCGCCTGCCGATCGAGCTGACGATCCCGCCGAGCTTCCGCAAGCTCAACCCCGCCGACGCGCCGGTGATCCTCCTCGCCTTGTCGAGCGAGACGACGCCGCTGCCGACGCTGGACGCCTTCGCCCAGACGGTGATCTCGCCGTCCCTGTCCACCATCACCGGCGTCGGCCAGGTGCTGGTCTACGGCAGCCAGAAATTCGCCGTGCGGGTCCAGCTCGATCCCAACGTGCTCGCCGCCCGCGGCATCGGCGTCGACGAGGTCCAGGCGGGAATCCAGAACGCCAACACCTCGACGCCGGTCGGCGTGGTCGAGGGGCGGGGCCAGAACCTCACCATCCAGACCAACACCCAGCTGATGAACGCCGACGGGTTCCGCGACGTGATCGTGGCGGTGCGCAACGGCCGGCCGGTGCGCCTCGGCGAGGTCGCGCGGGTCATCGACTCGGTCGAGAACAACCGCATCGCCTCGTGGAAGGACGGCACCCGCGCCCTGGTGCTGGCCGTCCAGCGCCAGCCCGACGCCAACACCGTCGACGTGGTCGACCGCGTCCGCGCCATGCTGCCGAAGTTCCAGGAGCAGCTCGGCGCCAGAGGCACCATCGACGTCGTCAACGACCGCTCGGTCTCGATCCGCGAGGCGGTGCACGACGTGCAGTTCACGCTGGTGCTGACCATCGGCCTCGTCGTCGCGGTGATCTACCTCTTCCTCGGGCGGCTCGCCGCGACGCTGATCCCGTCGGTGGCGGTGCCGATCTCGATCATCGCCACCTTCGGGGCGATGTACGTGCTCGGCTACTCGATCGACAACATCTCGCTGCTCGGCCTCACGCTGGCGGTCGGCCTCGTCGTCGACGACGCGATCGTGATGCTGGAAAACATCGTCCGGCACGTCGAGGAGGGGATGAAGCCGTTCGAGGCGGCGCTGAAGGGCGCCGGCGAGATCGGCTTCACCATCCTGTCGATCACCATCTCGCTCATCGCCGTGTTCATCCCCGTCCTGCTGATGGGCGGCGTCGTCGGGCGCATCTTCAACGAGTTCGCCATCGTGGTGACCATCGCGATCGTCGCCTCGGCGGTGATCTCGCTGACGCTGACCCCGATGCTCGCCGCCCGCCTGCCGGCGGACTCCGCCGGCCACGGCCAGAAGAAGAACCTGTTCGAGCGCGGCTTCTCGCGCATGCAGGGCGCCTACGAGCGCGGCGTCGACCTCTGCCTGCGCTGGCCGTTCTCGGTGCTGATGGTGTTCTTCGCCTCTGTCGCGCTCACCGCCTGGATGTTCGTGGTCATCCCGAAGGGCTTCTTCCCGTCCGAGGATATCGGCCAGCTCCAGATCGCCACGGAAGCCGGACAGGACGTCTCCTTCGACGCCATGACCGCGCTCCAGCACGAGGCCGAGGTGATCCTCGCCCGTCACCCGGCGGTGGCCCATGTGGTGAGCCGGGCGGGCTCGAACGGCTTCTCCGGCACCCTCAACCAGGGCTCGTTCTTCGTCGAGCTGAAGGACCGCGACCAGCGTCCTCCGTTGAGCCGGACGATCGCGGAGCTGCGGCGCGACCTCGCCGCGGTGCCGGGCCTGACCTCGTTCATCACGCCCGTCCAGAACCTGCGCCTCGGCGGTCGCCAGTCGAAGAGCCAGTACCAGTACGTCGTGCAGGGCCTCGACCGCGCGGAGCTCGAGCGCTGGTCCGAGCGCCTGACCGAGGCGCTGGCGAAGGACCGCGCCACCTTCGCGGGCGTCACCAGCGACCTGCAGAACGCCGCGCTCCAGGCCAGGGTGACGGTCGACACCGACAAGGCCCAGGCGCTCGGCATCACCTCAGACCAGATCCGCCAGACCCTCTACACCGGCTTCGGCACCCGCCAGGTCTCGACGATCTACGGCACCGCCGACAGCTACCAGGTCATCACCGAGTTCGACCCCCGCCTGAACTGGACCGCCGACCGGCTCGACGACATCCGCCTGCGCGCGAGCAACGGACGTCTCGTCCCGCTCTCGGCGGTCGCCAGCATCACCCGGGTCCCGGGCCCGCTCTCGATCAACCAGCTCGGCCTCCTGCCGGCGGTGACGATCTCCTTCGACGTACCCCCCGGCGTGGCGCTCGGCCAGGCGGTCAACCGCATCGCCGAGATCAAGGCGACGCTCGGGGTGCCGGGCACCATCACCACGACGTTTGCCGGCACCGCCCAGGTGTTCCAGGACGCGCTCGCCAACCAGGGCCTGCTGCTCGCGGCCGCCGTCATCACGATCTACCTCGTGCTCGGCATCCTCTACGAGAGCTTCATCCACCCGCTCACCATCCTCACCGGCCTGCCGGCGGCGGCGATCGGGGCGCTCGGCGCGCTCCAGCTCTACGGCATGGACCTCTCGGTGATCGCGATCATCGGCGTGCTGATGCTGATCGGCATCGTGAAGAAGAACGCCATCATGATGATCGACGTCGCCCTGGTGCTGCAGCGCGAGCAGAACTGGACTCCCGCGGCGGCGATCCGCGAGGCCTGTGCCTTGCGCTTCCGCCCGATCATGATGACCACCGCGGCCGCCGTGATGGGCACGCTGCCGATCGCCATCGGCCACGGCGCCAGCGCCGAATTGCGCCAGCCTCTCGGCGTCGCAGTGGTGGGCGGGCTCCTGGTGTCGCAGCTCCTCACGCTGTTCATCACCCCGGTGCTCTACCTCTACATGGACCGCCTCGGGACCGGCGCGACCCGCCTCGTCCTGTCCCTTCGCCGCGGCCGCCGGCCGGCGAGCCGGCCGGAGGAGGCGGATGCGTCCGGGCGGCTGCCGGCGGAATAGCCGGGTTTTTCGGACGGGCCGCATCGTGACGAAGCACTCAGAGCCTGTTTGACGTGCTTGGCAAATTTATCCCACCCTCAACCTCATCCTGAGGTCGTGATTGGGATGGATCAGGTCCATGCGATACCGTTCTCGGCGGTCAAACAAGGTCTCAGCAGAGTTGCATGGCGCAACTCTGCTGAGACCTTGTTTTTGCATCATGTTCTCCGCCGAACCGGTGACCACTTCGGCACCGGTCGATCACGACCGGCGGAATGATGCTTGGATCCCCGTCCCATTCGGGCGAGGAAATCGTGCGCAAACTAAAAACCGGCAATGCAGGTGATACGGCGTACCGTGACTGGAGTCGGCTGCGAAGAACCATCGCCGCACTGACCCCGGAACGGAATTCGTCAAATATCCGACAATCCCGCGCGCCGCCTCATCCGAATGAGGGATGACGGCGATAGCCGTTATCTCTAAGTCTGTCAGGAATAACGAAGTAGCACGAACGTGCCCGCCGGACCGTTGCTTCGGCGGATGGGTGATCGTTGGCGTCCGGCATGCCGGATCCTGCGTGCGGTCGCGCGGCTGGAACGACCCTTGGAGCGACGCGGTCCTCGCGGATCGCCAACCGTGGACGGGCGGACCCGCGCGGCCGATGCCGCATGCCCGCTCGAGAACGCCGCCACCCCGGCCCGCGCTACGGGCTGCAACCCGGCCCACGTCCTGGGCCGCGATCCGGCCTGCCCGGCAGGCCGCAGGAGGCCGACATGCGTGTTCTGACCCTTCTCGGCGCCCTCGCCCTCGCCACCGGGCTGTTCTGGGGCACGATGCTGACCCACCCGCCGACCAGCGAGGCGCGGCCCGGCATCGGCATCGACACCCGCGAGCTCACGCTCAAGGCGGACCTCAACGACGCGGATCCCTGCGACGCCAACTGAGCGGGCGGAGGCCGCAGCAAGCGGCCTCGCGGCCATCCCGAGCAGCCCCCCATCGGCCGCCGTCAGTGCTCCTTGGCGGTGGCGGTGACCGCGACGACGGGCTCCGGCATCGCCGAGGAATGGTGGTGCGCGATCAGCCACGCGCCGTCGCGCAGGACGTAGACGAAGCTGTAGCGCGCCGGCACCACGACCTGCTCGCCCGGGTTCTTGCCGTCGATCAGGAAGGTGTAGGTGCCCACATCCGTCGCCAGGTTGCAGCCGATCCTGATCGTGTGGGTGTTGATGGTGCCCTGCGGGTGCTTCTGCAGGAAGTGGACGAAGTAGTCCTCGATCATCGCCCGGTCGGTGCGCGGCGTGTTGGACACCGTCGGCAGCAGCACCGCATCGGCGGCGTAGTTCGCCGCGACCTTCTTCGGGTCGAGCGTCGCCAGCGACGCGTTCCAGCGGTCGAACAGCCCCTCGATCTGGCGCTCGGTCACGGTGGCGCATTGCATCGCCTCGGCCTGCGCCGGCGCGGAGCCGAGCAGCGCCACCCCGGCGGCCAGGACCGCCAGCATCGTCGTCTTCATGGATTCGAAAGTCCCCTGCCGCGATCGGCAGCGGAACTGCCGCCTCGGCATCAGGACAATACGGCGGAACGGTTGCCGGAATCGAGCGAAATGCGTGCGGTTCCCGCCCGATCGCGAATTCTTTCGATCTATTTCGAAAGGTGTAGGACTGACGGACCGAGCCAAAAATCCTACAAGATTTGTCCCGGCGTCTCACGGCCCACCTCGGTCTTTGCCGTCCGGACGTCGCGGGGCGGGCCCGGGAGCCCGCCCGCTTCTCCCGGCCGATCCGGCTAAAACAGATGGATCGCGTGCGGGGCGAACAGGCCGACCGCCAGCATGGCGATGCCCGCCACCCCGAGCGCCCCGCCCGCGAAGGCGAGGGCCGCGATGCCGGTGATGACCTGGGCAGAGGCCAGCACGATGCCGATCTGGAAGGCGGCCGAGCCGAGCTCGTAGTGATGGTAGCGGGCGAGAGACAGGTCGCGCTTGGCCTCCGCCGCCTTGGCCTTGGCGGCCAGCTCCTTGCGGCCGTCGCCGGAGGCCGGGTCGGATTCCCAGCGCGCAATGGTCTTGGCCCAGTCCTCGACCTGCTTCTTCACCGCCTCGGGGGGCGCGCCGGGCTCGAGGGCGACCTGCTCGCCGGCGGTCTTCAGCACCGTGGCGCGGATCGTGCGGGCCTGGAAGTAGGCCCACTGGTTGGCGGCCTCGACGTTGGCGCCGAGCGCGTCGGTCTGCGCGCTCTTCGCCAGGGTCTCGCCGAGGGCGAGGAACAGCGCCAGGATCGAGATCAGCAGCGCGACCTTCTTGTTGGAGGCGTCGACCGCCCCGTGACCACCCGACATCGTCGTCTCCCCTCAAGCCAGTCATGATCGGCGCGTGCGTGCGACGTCCTGTCTGGCGGAACCCTGCGACAGGACGAAGAACAGCCGGGCGCGCGGCAGCGAATCGGCGGCGAACCGGCGGCGCCCGCGCCTTCTTAGCCGGGCCGCGGCGGCGCGCCAGCCCCCCGCCTGCACCGGCTTGCGGCGGGGCCCCGGACCGGGCACCCCTGCGCGACGGCCCCCTCGCGACGGACCGACCGGACGACGCGCCCCAGACGAGACGCCCCGCCATGCCGTATGCCCGCTTCCTCGCGCCCCTGCTGACGCTCCTCGCCGCGCTGCCGGCCCGCGCCGCGGGGCCCGACTGGCCCGACACCTACCTGTCCCGCGTCGAGGCGCTGGCGGTGGTGCAGAGCCTCAACGCCGCCCTGCTGGCGAGCCGCAGCGCCACCGCGACGCTCGAGGGCTGGTGCGCCGCCCACCGCATGGCCGGGACGCCGCGCCTCGCCGCCCTGGTGGATCGCGGCATCGACCGCCCGGCGAGCGCGGAGACCCGCAAGCGCCTCGGGGTCGGGCCGGACGAGCCCCTGCGCTACCGGCAGTTGCGTCTCGCCTGCGGCGAGCACGTCCTGTCGGAGGCCGACAATTGGTACGTGCCGGCCCGCCTGACCCCGGAGATGAACCGGCTGCTCGAGACCACCGACACGCCGTTCGGCCGGGCGGTGGCGCCGCTCGGCATCACCCGCCAGACCGTCGGCGCCGAGCCGCACTGGCAGCCCCTGCCCGAGGGCTGGGAGCAGGCGCCGCCGCCGGCCGCCGCCTGCGGCACGCTCGCGGTGCCCGAGCGGCTGTTCAGCCACCGGGCCGTGGTGTTCACGGCGGAGCGGCAGCCGATCTCGGAGGTGGTCGAGACCTACACGAGGGCGGTCCTGGACTTCGCCCGCGCCGCGCGCCCGGCCGACCCGGCCTGCCCGAAGCCCTGACGGGCCGCGGACTCTCTCTGGTCCGAAACCCTGACGGGCCGCGGACTTTCTCTGGTCCGAAACCCTGACGGGCCGCGGACTTGCATCCCGGCCAGGAACCGCGATGCTCGGGACCTGTATCCTCAGAGCGGACCGGACGGAGGCCGACCCCGACGGATGGACACCACGCTGACCCTCATCGACCTCTGCGGCGCCGTGGCGTTGCTGCTCTGGGGCATCCACATGGTGCAGACCGGAGTGCAGCGCGCCCTCGGGCCGCAGCTGCGGCGGGTGCTCGGGGTGGCGCTGGCCAACCGGGTCAAGGCGCTGGCGGCGGGCCTCGGGGTCACGGCGCTCCTCCAGAGCAGCACCGCGACGGGGCTGATCGTGGCCTCCTTCGCCGGCAGCGGCCTGGTGGCCCTGGTGCCGGCGCTCGCCGTGATGCTGGGCGCCAATATCGGCACCACCCTGATCGTGCAGGTCCTGTCCTTCGACGTCGCCCGGGCGGCGCCGGTCCTGGTGCTGGTCGGGGTGATCCTGTTTCGCCGCGGATCGGCGCCGCGCACCCGCGACCTCGGCCGGGCGGCGATCGGCCTCGGGCTGATGCTGATGGCGCTCTCCCGCCTGATCGAGGTGATCACGCCCTACGAGGACGTGCCGGCCCTGCGGGTGCTGCTCGGCGCCGTGGCGACCGACCGGCTCGTCGCCCTGGTGCTCGGCGCGGTGCTCACCTGGGCGGCGCATTCGAGCGTGGCGACCGTGCTCCTGGTGATGTCGTTCACGCAAGGAGGGGTGCTGCCCTTCGAGGCCGGGATGGCGCTGGTGCTCGGGGCCAATCTCGGCTCGGCCCTCAACCCGGTGCTCGAAGGGGCCCGGGACGGCGAGGCGGCCGGGCGCCAGGTGGCTCTGGGCAATCTCCTCACCCGGGCGCTCGGCTGCGCGGCCGCCCTACCCTGCCTCGGCCTGGTCGGCCCGCTCCTCGTGACCTGGCAGCCCGACCTGTCGCGGGCGGTGGCCGATGCCCACACCGCCTTCAACCTCGTCCTCGCGGGGATCGCCCTGCCGCTCCTCGGCCCCTTCGCGGCGCTCCTGCGCCGGATGGTGCCGGAGCGGATCGACGCGCACGATCCCGGCCAGCCGATCCACCTCGACGCGGCCGCCCTCGAGACGCCGCCGGTGGCGCTCGGCGCCGCAGGCCGGGAGGCCCTGCGCATGGCCGACGTGCTCGCCGAGATGATGGGCGGGGCCGGCGAGGCGCTGACCGGGGGCGACCGGGCCCGGGTGGCGCAGATCCGGCGCATGGACGACACCCTCGACCGGCTGAACGCCGCCATCAAGGCGTACCTGATCCGCCTGGATCCCGAGGCCTTGAGCGAGGCGGACGAGCGCCGCATCGCCGCGCTCCTGGCCTTCACCACCAACCTGGAGCACGCCGGCGACATCCTCTCGCGCAACGTGATGACGCACGCGGCCAAGCGCCTGAAGCGCGGCCTCGCCTTCTCGCCCGACGGCGCGGCGGAGGTGGGCGCGCTGCTCACGCGGCTGCAGGCCAACCTGAGCGCGGCGGGCGCCGCCTTCCTGACCGAGGATCCCCGGGCGGCCCGCCGCCTCGCCGACGAGAAGGCGGTGTTTCGCGACCTGGAGGCGCGGGCGACCGAGGCGCATTTCCGCCGCCTGCGCGCGCATGGCGGCGCGGCCGGAACGCCCGTCCCGGCCGAGGCCGCCGCCCTCTACCCGGACCTCGTGCGCGACCTGAAGCGCGTCAACGACCACCTCGTCGCCGGCGCCGCCTACCCGGTCCTGGAGAGCCGGGGCGCGCTCCGGGCGAGCCGGCTCGAGGCGCCCTGAGCGTCAGGCGACCTGCCGCAGGAAGCGCTCGACCTCGGTATCGAGCGCCCCGGTGAGGCCGCCGACCTCGCGGGCGGCGGCATCGACCGCGTCGGCGGCCCCGGCGGTGGTGCGGGCGGCCGCGATCACCGTGTCGAAGTCCCGCGTCATGGCGCGGGCCGCCTCGGCCGCCCCGCCGGCGCTGCGGGAGATCTCCAGCGTCGCCGCACCCTGCTGCCTCACCGCGGTGGCGATGCCGCCGGTGGTCTCGTCGATCTGGTGCATGCGCGCGCGGATGCGCGCGATCGTGCCGGCCGTCTCCTCGCTGGCGCCGCGCACCCCGGCGACCTGGCGGGTGATCTCCTCCGTTGCCTTGGCGGTCTGGCCGGCGAGCGCCTTGACTTCGGCGGCGACCACCGCGAAGCCGCGGCCCGCCGCCCCGGCGCGCGCCGCCTCGATCGTGGCATTGAGCGCCAGGAGGTTGGTCTGGCTCGCGATGGCGTCGATCAGCGCCACCACGTCGCCGATCTGGGCGGAGGCCCGCACCAGCTCGCTCACCCGCTCTTCCGCCGCCTCGGCCTCGGCCAGCGCCGCGGCGGTGCTCTCCTGCGCCCGCGCCACCTGGCCGGTGATCTCGCCGACCGAGGCCGAGAGCTCCTCGGCGGCGCCCGCGACGGTCGCGACGTTGCCGGACGCGGCCTCCGAGCGGACGGACGCCCCCGCGATGGCGCCCTCGGCCGCGGCGGCCTCCGCCGCCATGGCGCCGGCCCGCTCGCTCAGGGACGCCGTGCGGCCGCCCAGGGCCGCGACCAGCCCGGCCACCTCGCCCCGGAAGGCGGCGACCGCGGCGTCGCGGGCGCGGCGGCGGCTCTCGGATTCCTGCGTGCCCAGGCGGTCCTCCTCCTCGAGCAGGCGGGCGCGCCGGCTGGTCTCGCGCAGGGTCTCGAGGGCCTTGGCGACGGCGCCGATCTCGTCGCCCCGCCCGGCATGGCGGATCGGCGTGTCGAGGTCGCCGGCGGCGAGGCCCGAGACCCGGGCCGCGATGTCGACGAGGGAGCGCACGAGCCGCCGGGCCGCCAGCCCCGCGATCAGGCAGGCCAGGACCGCGATCACGCCCGCCGCGAGGGTGATGGCCCGCATCGCCGCCGCGTAGGTGGCGTAGGAGTCCTCGATCGGCACGCCGACATAGAGCGCGCCGTTGACGCGCCCGGCGCCGTCGCGGGTCGGCTGGTACACCGTCTGGAAGCGACGGCCGAACAGCGTCACCTCGCCCCGGAAGGCCTCGCCCCGGCGCAGCAACGGCTGGGCCGGGCTGTCGGGCGCGAGCGCCGTGCCGATGGCGCGCTCGCCGTTCTCCTTGCGCACCGTGGTCGCCCGGCGCAGGAAGGCATCCCGCCCCGCATCGTAGGCGAACACCGTCGCGGTCCCGCCCACATAGGCCACCGCATCGTCGACGACCGACGCATCGGCGAACGTCGACAGCTCGGGCGCCGTCACGGCGACCACCCGCCCGTCCTGGACCTTCGTGGTGGCGCCGGGCACCCGGCCGGCGAAGACCAGCGCGAGGGTGCGCTCGTATTGCTGCGCCTGCTCTAGGGCCTGTTGTCACTTGAACCACAGTAGTGTGGAGGCAAGGCAAAGGACGCCCATGAAGCTGACGGCGGTCTTTT
>NZ_SRLB01000045.1 GCF_004745635.1 Methylobacterium nonmethylotrophicum
CCGACCTGGCCGGCGATCTCCTGGATCGAGGCCGTCATCTCCTCCGAGCCCGCCGCCACCGTCGCGGCGCGCTGGCGCGCCTCATCGGCCGAGTGGCCGAGCCCGGCGGCGGAGCGCTGCATCTCCTCGACCGCCGCCCCCATGGCACCGACCACCTGCGTCACCTCGGCGGCCATGTTCACCTGCCCGGTGACCACGGACCAGGTCAGCATCGGGCCCTGATAATCGCCGTCCGGCCCCATGATCGCCGAGACCTGCAGGTCGAGCGTTTCCGGCCCGAGCTTGATCTTGGTCCGATGCGGCAGCCGGCTCGCATCGGCGAGCATCCGGCGCTGGTGCGACGGGTTCTTGTGGAAGACGTCGATCGACGCGCCGACGAGCTGCTCGGCCTTGATCGGCAGGTACTGCTCGAGCGGCCCGAGCGTGCGCCGCGAGGCGGCGTTCATGTAGTCGATGCGGAAGTCGTTGCGGGGGTCGGCGGTCATCACGGCGACCGGCATGCCCTCGATCATCGTCAGGAGACGGCTGATCTCGTTCTTCTTCCGGGTGATGTCGGCGGCGAGCTTCACCACTTTCACGGGCTTGCCGGCCGAGTCGAGGACCGGGTTGTAGGTCGCCTCGAGCCAGACCCGCTTGCCGTTGTTGCCGAAGCGCAGGAACTCGCCGGCGAAGAACTGTCCCTGTCGCAGCTTGTCCCAAAACATCCCGTAGTCCGACGAGGCGGCCGTCTCCTTGTCGAGGAACATCCGGTGATCCTTGCCGACGATCTCGTCGAGCCGGTAGTCCAGCAGCGCGAGAAAGTTCGCGTTGGCCTGAATCACCGTGCCGTCGAGATTGAACTCGATCATCGCGAGAGATTTCTTCAATGCCTCCAGTGTCGCTTCCGCGACGTTCTCTCGCCGCTTACGAAACATCTCGACAGTCCTCCCGGCGCGGAAACTGCTCAATTTTTTGGATTCAAGATCTTAATGATGAACTAAAATGACTTTTATGCGGCCCAGTCTTCAGGATCTAACAGTAATTCAAGAATAAGTCATCAGCGTACGGCAGCCGCAGGAGCGCGTGATCCGCTGCGGGAAACCGTTCGCCGCTCAGAGTGTTGCCGCCCGAGGCGGGGTCGCGGCGGCGGGGCGCTGCCGCCGGAGACCTAACCGTTAATACATCAATCGTTAACCATGAGGCGCGTGGCGGGAGGCGACGACAGGGAGCGGTCATCCGAAATCCGATTGATCGCTTCGCGATGCGGATTTCGGTGTCGCTCAGGCGTGCGGAGCGAAGCTCCGCCGTCGCGGGCTGGTGAAACCGGATCCGGACATCATCGTCCGGATCCGGTCTCGCAGCCGAGAGGCCGACCGTATGGGGCATCCTGTCCGCCTCGTCGGCGCTCCCGCGGCGTCCGTCCGATCGCCCTCACGATCGGGATGTCGGCCACGCCCGCGGGGCGGCGTGTGGCGCCGCCCCGCGGGCGTGCGGCCGGTGACCCGGGCGCAGCCCGCATCGATGCCGGGTCAGACCGCCGCCAGGCCCTGCTCGCGGATCCAGGCGTGGGTCCGGTCGAGCGCCGTGCCGAGGCGGTCGAACAGGGTGTCGATCTCGTCCGGACGGATCACCAGGGGCGGGCAGACCGCGACGCGGTCGCCGGTGAGGAAGCGGACGATCAGGCCCTCCTCCTGCGCGAAGGCGACGCAGCGGGCCGCCACGCCCGCCTTCGGGTCGTACTGGCGCTTCGTCGCCTTGTCGGCGACGATCTCGAGGCCGCCGATCAGGCCGAGCCCCTTCGCCTCGCCGACGAGCGGGTGCTCCTCGAGGGCGGAGAGCCGGCGCTGGAAGTGCGGCGCCTTCTCGGCCGCCCCCTCGATGATGCGGTCGCGCCGGTAGATCTCGATGGTCTTCAAGGCCACCGCGCTCGCCACCGGGTGCCCCGAATAGGTGGTGCCGTGCCCGAAGGTGCCGATCTTGCGGCTCTGGTCCTGCATCGCCTGGTAGAGCGTCTCGTCGACCGTCACGCCGCCGAGCGGCATGTAGGCGGAGGTGAGCGCCTTGGCGAAGGACAGGCTGTGGGGCGTCATGCCCACGGTCTGCGAGCCGAACCAGGTCCCGAGCCGGCCGAAGCCGCAGATCACCTCGTCGGCGATCAGGCGCACGTCGTAGCGGGCGAGCACCGGCTCGATCGCGGCGAAATAGCCCTTCGGCGGCACGATGGCGCCGCCCGCGCCCATCACCGGCTCGGCGATGAAGGCCGCCACCGTCTCGGGGCCCTCGCGCAGGATCATCGCCTCCAGCTCGTCCGCGAGGCGCGCCGAATAGGCCTCCTCGCTCTCGCCCGGTTCGGCGCCCCGGTAATGGTGCGGGCAGGCGGCGTGCAGGAAGCCCGGCAGCGGCAGGTCCCAGTCGGCGTGGTTGGCCATGAGGCCGGTGAGCGAGGCCGACGCCACCGTGACGCCGTGATAGCCCTTGTTGCGGCCGATGATCTTCTTCTTCTGCGGCCGGCCGAGCGCGTTGTTGAGGTACCAGGTCAGCTTGACCTGGGTGTCGTTGGCCTCCGAGCCCGAGGAGGTGAAGAACACCTTCGAGACCGGGATCGGCGCCAGCTCCTTCAGGGTCTCGGCGAGCTCGATCGCCGGGTCGTGGCTGCGGCCGGAGAACAGGTGGGTGAAGGGCAGCCGGGCCATCTGCTCGCGGGCGGCCTCGACCAGCTCCTCGTTCGAGTAGCCGAGCGCCGTGCACCACAGGCCCGCCATCCCCTCGAGATAGGGCCGGCCGTCGGTGTCGTAGACCCAGACGCCGTGGCCGCGCTCGAGCACCAGCGGCCCGGTCTGCCGGAAGGCCGCCAGGTTGGTGTAGGGGTGGATCAGGGTTTCGACGTCGCGGGTGGCGAGGTTCGAGAGCATCGTTGCTTTCCTGTCGGAGGCGCCCGGGCACGGGGCCCGGGACGTCCTCGGAGAAGGGGCCCGGGACGAGCCCCAATGTCCTCGGAGACGGGGCTCGGGAACGAGCCCCATATCCTTGAAGAGGGCGCTCGGGACGAGCCCCGGGCGGCGGAGCAGAATTCGCTTGCGCCGTCACACTAGCGGCGCGATGCCGACGCACAACCCGGGCCGCTCTCGCGGCATCGCCGCACAATCCTGGTCAGACCGACGCGCATGCTCGACCCCGCTCACTTCGTCTCGACGCCTGCGCCCGGCCGCGCCTGTGGCGCCTGCACCCTCTGCTGCAAGGTCTACGACGTGCCGGCGGTCGAGAGCGTGGCCGGGGAATGGTGCCGCCACGCCAGGCCCGGCCGGGGCTGCGGCATCCACGAGACCAGGCCCGGCCATTGCCGCGCCTTCCACTGCCTGTGGATGACGGAAGGCTGGCTCGGCCCGGAATGGAAGCCCGACAAGGCCAAGATGGTGCTCAGCCTCGACCCGACGACCCGCTTCCTGCACGTCCAGGTCGATCCGAGCCAGCCCGGCATGTGGCGCCGGGAGCCCTATTACGGCCAGCTCAAGCGCTGGGCGGTCGCCTCCCTGGCGCAGAACCGGCACGTCCTGGTCTTCGTCAACCGCAGCGCCACCGTGGTGCTGCCGGACCGGGACGAGGCCCTCGGCATCTTCGGCCCCGGCGACCGGCTCTTCTCCCGCGAGCGGATGACCCCGAACGGCGTCGTCATCGAGGTCGAGAAGCGCACCGTGGTGTGACGGGCGGCGCGGATCTATCGTCGTGCGCGCCCTCGGCGGGCATCGGGGGGCCCTGATGGGGAGCGGGCGGGCCACGGGATGACGGCGCAGGACACGAGGGAGGGACCAGCGTCCCGGCGCGACGCCGTCGTGCTCCCGCTCGCCTCGGCCGCGCACCGCCTCCACGGCTCGGTCGCCCGCGACATCGGGATCGCCATCCTGGCCGGGCGCACCCCGCCCGGCACGGTGCTGCCCGGGGAGATCGCGGCCTCCGCGACCCATGCGGTCTCGCGCACCGCCTACCGGGAGGCGATCCGGATCCTGAGCGCCAAGGGCCTGGTGGAGAGCCGGCCCAAGGCCGGCACCCGGGTGAGCGAGCGCGGCCGCTGGAACCTGCTCGATCCCGACATCCTGGCCTGGGCCTTCGAGACCGACCCGGGCGAGGCCTTCATCCGCGACCTGTTCGAGCTGCGCCGGATCGTCGAGCCGGCGGCGGCCGAGCTGGCGGCCCTGCGGCGCTCCGCCCGCGACCTCGCCCGGATGGCCGCCGCGCTCGACGGCATGGCCCGCCACGGCCTCGCGGTCCCGGCCGGCCGCGCCGCCGACCAGGCCTTCCACCACGCGATCCTGGAGGCGACCGGCAACGCCCCGCTGGTCGCCCTGTCGAGCTCGATCGCCGCTTCCGTCACCTGGACGACGATCTACAAGCAGCGCCGCCGCGCCCTGCCGCGCGACCCCCTGCCGGAGCACCGGGCGCTCTACGAGGCGATCGAGGCGGGGGAGGGGGCGCTGGCGCGGGCCCGGATGGCGGAGCTGATCCGGCTGGCGCTGGCGGACACGGAATCGTCGATGGCGGAGTGAAACAGCGGTGTCTCCGGCTCTCCTCCTCGCGACCTCATCCTGAGGTGCCCGCAAAGCGGGCCTCGAAGGAGGCCTCCAGTAAGCCCTGAGACCTCTGGAGCCCTCCTTCGAGGCTTCCTTCGGTCGCACCTCAGGATGAGGTTGTGGGTGGGAGCATGAAAGCCGGGTTGCTCGAGAGCTACTTCGCCCCCGCCGAGAACCGGTACGTGATCAGGTTCCGGTACGTCGCCCCCGGATCGAGCCGCGCGGTGCCGAAGGCGGGCTGGTTCGGCGTGTCCGGAAACACCTGCGGCTCCAGCGCCAGGGCGTCCGACTGGCGGTAGGACAGGCCCGACTTTCCCACCGCCGTCGCGTCGAGGAAGTTGCCGGCGTAGAACTGCACCCCGGGCTGGTTGCTCGCGACCTCCATCACCCGGCCCGAGGCCGGATCCTCGACCCGGGCCACGAGGTGAGCGTCGGTGGTCGGGGCGTTCGTCACCACGAAATTGTGGTCGTAGCCGCGTCCGCGCAGGATCTGCTCGTCGCGCCCGTCGCGGATGCGCGCGCCGATCGGGATGGCCGTGCGGAAGTCGAACGGCGTGCCGGCGACCGGGGCGATCGCGCCGGTCGGGATCAGTGTCGCGTCGACCGGGGTGTAGCGCTCGGCCGGGATCGTCAGGACGTGGTCGAGGATCGTGCGGCCGGAGCCCTCGCCCGCGAGGTTGAAGAAGCTGTGATTCGTCAGGTTGACGATGGTCGGCTTGTCCGTGGTCGCCCGGTACTCGACCGAGAGCGTGCCGGCGGCGTCGAGCGCGTAGGTCACGCTCGCCGTCAGGGTGCCGGGATAGCCCTCCTCGCCGTCCGGGCTGATATAGGTCAAGGTGACGGAGGGGGTGGCGCCGTCCTTGACCTCGGCGAGGGTCCACAGCCGCTTGTCGAAGCCCTCGCGGCCGCCGTGCAGCGCGTTCGGGCCGTCGTTGCGGGCGAGCGTGTAGTCCTTGCCGTCGAGGCGGAAACGGCCGGCGCGGATGCGGTTGGCGTAGCGCCCGACGCTGACCCCGAAATAGTTCGGTGCCTTGAGGTAGCCGGCGAGGTCGGGATAGCCGAGCACCACGTCCGCCGGCTTGCCCGACCGGTCCGGCACCTCAAGGGTGCGCAGCAGCGCCCCCCAGGTGAGGATCCGGGCGGTGAGGCCGCCATTGCTGAGCGTCACCTCCTCGACCGCGCGCCCGTCGGGCAGGTTGCCGAACGGCGCCTTCCGGGCCTCCCCGGCCATCGCCGGCAAGAGGCTCCCTTGCACGAGGCTGGCCGGCAGGGCGCAGGCACAGGTGAGCGCCGTGATCCATGCACGCATCCGCGTTCCCTCCGTCGCGCCGCCTCTCGCGTGCGGCCGATCCGGCGCGCCGCCGCGCCGGCCGAATTACTCATACAAATCGGTGGCGCGCTGGCAATGCCCCGGCGGGGTCAGCCGCGGTCGGCCCGGGCGGCGTCGCGCCAGGCCAGGACCACCCGCTCGAGCTCGGCCACGTCGCCGGGCGCCAGCCGGCCGAGGGTGCGGGCGACGTAGGCGGTCTGCGCCGCGATGCCGGCACGGGCGAGGGCCAGCCCCGCCTCGGTCAGGTGCAGGGCGTGGGAGCGCCGGTCGCCGGGAATCGGGCGGCGCTCGACGAGGCCGGCCTCGACCAGCCGGTCGATCAGCCCCGACACGTTGCCCTTGGTGACGTAGAGCCGTTCGGCGAGGTCCTGCTGGGTCAGCCCCTCGCGCTCGGAGAGGGTCGAGAGCACGTCGAATTGCGGGATCGACAGCCCGAGCGCCTTCAGCTCCGCCGCCACCGCGGCCGAGACGCGCCGGTGCAGGCGGATGAAGCGGAACCAGACCCGCAGCGGGTCGGCCCCGGCCGGGGCGTCGGCCCGGGTCGGGATGTGGGGGCGCGAGGAAGCCATCATGCCGATAGTTTACATCAGAACCATCTCGGCGCCATGCGCGGCGCCCGCCCGCCCGCCGCCATCCCCCGGAGGATGCACGGTGCCGCTCTAGCCGCCCCGGCACCAGTGCCATAAGCTGACGCGAGGACCGCGGGCACCAAGCCCCGGCGACGGCGGCGCGCCCGAGCGAGCGCGCCCGACGAGGGAAGGAAGACACGCCATGCTCGGCCTGATGCAGGACTGGCCCCTGCTGATCCATCGCGTCATCGACTACGCCGCCGTGCAGCACGGCGCCCGCCCGGTCATCTCGCGCTCGGTCGAGGGGCCGATGCACCGGACCACCTACGCCGAGATCCGGCAGCGGTCCCTGCGCCTGTCGAAGCGCCTCACCGCCGACGGCATCCGCCTCGGCGACCGGGTCGCGACGCTCGCCTGGAACACCTGGCGCCACCTCGAGGCCTGGTACGGCATCACCGGCGTGGGGGCGATCTATCACACGGTCAACCCGCGGCTGTTCGAGGACCAGATCGCCTACATCATCAACCACGCCGAGGACCGGATCCTCCTCCTCGACCTGACCTTCGTGCCGCTGATCGAGCGCCTGGCCGACAAGCTGACGACGATCGAGCGCTACGTCGTCCTCACCGACGGCGCCCACATGCCGCAGACGTCCCTGCGCAACGCCGTCGCCTACGAGGACTGGCTGGCCGAGGCCGACGACGACTTCGCCTGGGCGCAGTTCGAGGAGAACACCGCCGCGGGCCTGTGCTACACCTCCGGCACCACCGGCCTGCCGAAGGGCGTGCTCTACTCGCACCGCTCGAACGTGCTGCTCGGCCTGCTGGTCAACAACCCGGCCTTCATCGCGCTCGCGCCCACCGACATGGCGATGCCGGTGGTGCCCCTGTTCCACGCCAATGCCTGGGGCTTCAGCTTCGCCGCGCCGATGTCCGGCGCCGGGCTGGTGATGCCGGGGCCGAAGCTCGACGGCGCCTCGGTGCACGCGCTGCTGGAGGAGACCGGCGTCACCGTGACGGCGGCGGTGCCCACCGTCTGGCTCGGCCTGCTGCAATACCTCGACAATACCGGCAAGCGCCTGAGCCACCTGAAGCGGGTGGTGATCGGCGGCTCGGCCTGCCCGCGGGCGATGACCGAGCGCTTCGAGCGCGATTTCGGCGTCACCGTCGACCACGCCTGGGGCATGACCGAGATGAGCCCGATCGGCTCCTACTGCTCGCTCAAGCCCGAGGTCGCCCATCTCGAGGGCGAGGAGCGCCTCGACCTCAAGATGAAGCAGGGCTACGCCCCCTTCGGCGTCGAGTTCCGCCTCACCGACGACGAGGGCCGCGACCTGCCCTGGGACGGCAAGACCTTCGGGCGCCTCAAGGTCGCCGGGATGGCGGTCGCCAAGGCGTATTACCGCAGCGACGAGCCGATCCTCGACGATCGCGGCTTCTTCGACACCGGCGACGTCGCCACCATCGATCCCAACGGCTACATGGCAATCACCGACCGCTCGAAGGACGTGATCAAGTCCGGCGGCGAGTGGATCTCCTCGATCGACCTCGAGAACCTCGCGGTCGGCCACCCGGATGTGGCGGAGGCCGCGGTGATCGGCGTGCAGCACCCGAAATGGGACGAGCGCCCGCTGCTCATCGTGGTGCCGAAGGAGGGTCGGACTCCCGACAAGGCCGACATCCTGGCCTTCATGGCGCCGCGCATCGCCAAGTGGTGGATGCCCGACGACGTCGTGGTGGTGCAGGCCATCCCCCACACCGCCACCGGCAAGATCCAGAAGACCGCCCTGCGCGACCAGTTCCGCGACTACCGCCTGCCCGGGGCGGCCTGAGCGCGCAGGTCCCGTCACCGCCCGCCCCGTAGCGCCCGCCGCCGCGGGGCGGTACACCGGGGCAGGGCCGCCCATCCCGGCGCGGCCGTGTCCCACCGGATTCATGCGCCGCCCGCCCCGCTCTCACGCTTCCGCCCCATGCGCCGCCTGATCGTCGTGGAGCCCGTCACCCGGGCGGCGCCGTGGGCGTTGCGCCTCGCCTGGCTGTCCCTCGCGGTGGTCGGGCTCGCGCTGCTCCTGGTGCGCGATCCCCGGGCCGAGACCGATGCGGCGCTCGCGGCGCTCGGCTCCGGGGTCGGCCTCGCGATGCTGGCGGTGCTGCTCGCCCTCGCGGCCTTCGTGCGGATCTGGCGCGAGGGCGCGCGGGGGCTCGGCATCGCGGTCGGCGGGCTCGTGCTCGCCGCCCTGGTCCTGGCCTACCCGGCCTTCATGGCGGCCCGCGGCGCGATGCTGCCGGCGCTCACCGATGTTTCGACCGATGTCGAGAACCCGCCCGCCTTCTCGCGCTCCCGCGCCGCCTGGGAGGCCCGGGGCCGGCGCCTGCCGCGCGATTCCAGCCCCGCCGCCCGGGCGCTCCAGCGCGAGGCCTACCCGCAGATCGCGCCCCTGACCCTCGATCTCGGGCCCGACGAGGCCTTCGCCCTCGCCATGAAGGCGGCGCAGAACCGCAAGTGGCAGGTGGTCGAATCCTACAAGCCCGGCGGCCGGATCGGGAACGGGCGCATCGAGGCGGTGGTGCGCTCGCGCCTGCTCGGGCTGCCCTACGACGTCACCGTGCGGCTGCACCCGCGGGCCGACGGCACCCGCATCGACGTGCGCTCCGCCACCCGCTTCGGCGACCGTGATTTCGGCCAGAACGCCGACCACATCCGCGCCTACCTGGACGAGATCGGGAACTTGGCGTTGGCGGTGAAGTAGGAAGCCGGCCTCAGGCCGGCCGGTACTCGGAATCGAGCGCCGGCGGCCCGTCGGTCGCGACGCGGCCGCGCGCGACCAGATCCTCCAGGTGGGCGAAGACCGAGAGGGCGGCGGCGGGGTGGAGCCGCGGGTCGATCCCGGCATAGAGCGCGGCGACGATGCCCGGGATCGTGCGCTCGCCTCCGGCCAGCCGCTCGAGGATCCCGGTCTCGCGGGCGCGGCGATGGGTGAGGAGCCCGCGCACGAAGCGCTGCGGCTCCCGCACCGGCCCGCCATGGCCCGGCCAGTACACGGTCTCGGGCCGGTCGCGCAGCCTGTCGAGGGAGGCCATGTAGGCCCCCATCGCGCCGTCCGGCGGCGCCACGATGCTGGTCGACCACGCCATGACGTGGTCGCCCGAGAACAGGGTCGCCTCCTCGGGCAGCGCGAAGGCGAGGTGGTTCATGGTGTGGCCCGGCGTGGCGAGCGCCGTCAGGGTCCAGCCCGGGCCCGCGACGCTCTCGCCCTCTGCCAGCTCCCGGTCCGGCCGGTGGTCGCCGTCGCCCGCCGCGTCGAGGCGCCCCTGCTCGGCGCCGCGGACGGCGCGGGCCGGCCGGTGCAGGCCGCAGCCGAGGATCGGCGCCCCGGTCGCTGCTTTCAGCGGGCGGGCGCCCGGCGAGTGGTCGCGGTGGGTGTGGGTGACGAGGATCGCCTCGACGCTCTCGCCATCGAGCGCCGCGAGCAGGGCCGCCCGGTGCGCCGGGTGGTCCGGGCCGGGATCGATCACCGCCACGCGGCCGCGCCCGACGATGTAGGTGCAGGTGCCGCTCTGGGTGAAGGGCCCGGCATTCGGGCAGACCAGACGGCGGATCAGCGGCGACACCGCCTCGACCCGACCGCTCTCCGGGGCTTCGCGCAGGAAGACGGGCTCCTCAGACTCGCTCAACCGACCGGCCTCCCGACGCGCCCCTCGCGACCCGTCCGGGTTAGCGGCCGCGATCCACCCTGTCGAGGGCCGTCGCCCGAGCGACGCGATCCGCGACAGCGTCAGCCAGCGAGCCAGGCCCAGCACAGGAGACCGGCGAAGAACACGCCGGAACTCAGGAACACGGCCGCGACTTCGCGGTAACGGAGCAGACGGTTCTCGAGCGCGGGCGACATGGCAGGCAGCGGCAGGGCGGGAGGAGCGGGACGGAAAGGCTATGGGGACGGGCAGACGTGAAGCCGGTCGGGCTTGATCTGCCTGACGGTGCGGATCAGTGAGGGTCCGTACCGGCGAGGACGGGATACTTTCGTCATGCCGGACCGCGAAGCGCAAGCGTCACGACGGCCCGGGCGGGTGGAAGGCCGCCCCTGTCTCCGGCCCGCAACAGGCACCGGCAGCGGCCACGCCCTCCGTCAGCGGAACGGCGAGGGCGACACGACCCGGACCGGCGCGAAGCTCGCGTCGCTGACGACCTCGGAGAAACCCGTCGCCCGGGCGGCATAGCGCAGGCGCACGAACTCGCCCCGGCCCTCGGCGGCGAGAGAGCGGCGGAACTCGGCCCGGACGCGCTCCAGGCGACTCACGTCGAGGGTGCGGTCGAGCGCACGCCGCTCGTTCGCCGAGAGCATCGCGGCGTGGCGGAAATCGACGAAGCGGGCCTCCCCGGCCCGGTCGCGGCCGGCAAAGACCTTCGCGCCGGAGGCGCCCGCCACCGCGTCGCCGGGC
The DNA here is from genome assembly GCF_004745635.1 of Methylobacterium nonmethylotrophicum. Classification (GTDB taxonomy): domain Bacteria; phylum Pseudomonadota; class Alphaproteobacteria; order Rhizobiales; family Beijerinckiaceae; genus Methylobacterium; species Methylobacterium nonmethylotrophicum. The sequence goes on from NZ_SRLB01000045.1 coordinate 10,883, forward strand.
CGGAGGGTCGCGTCCCGCAGGAGCAGCCGGGCGTAGCCGCCTTGGCCGGGCTGGCACGAGCAGCTCCGCACCTGCCGCTTGCGATAGGTGAAGGCGGCGGCGAGGCTGCGGTAGGGCCGTCCGTCGAGATCGACCGCCCGGTCGAGCTCCTCGCCCGCCCGCACGGTGTAGAGGGCGGTCTCGGCCCCCGGGCAGGCCGCGGCGCAGGCCTGCCCGAGCGCCGGCTGGGCGCCCTGCCCGTCGAGATTGGCGAGGGGAAACGCGTAGCCGTCGCAGGTGCGCACGCAGACGGCGCGGTCGTAGCTGCCGGCGAAGCCCCCGGGTTCCCGGGCCGGGCGGGACTCCAGGCCGGCCGGCGGGGATGCGGTCCGGCGCGGCGCAGGCGTCACCCAGCGCGCCCGCTCGACCGTGGCCTGGTCCGGCCTGCTCGTCCAGCGCGCCCGACGCTCCCGCAGGGCCGGCTGTGGCTGCGGCGCCCGCGCCGGCAGCCCGAGGCTGCGCGGCACGTCGCCGAGCAGGAAGTTGAGCACCCCGGCATCGTCCGCGGCGTGCACCAACGTGGTGCCGGCTCCGACGCCTCCGAGGCCGAGCAGCATGCCGAGCGCCAGCATGCGGACGAGGGTTCGCGCCTGGGCGCCGCCGGGCGGCCTCGCGGTCATGGGGAATGTCACGGGGATGCCTCACCGAAGGTTAAGGCCAATTAACGGAACGCCCCGGACCGAAGCAACTGCGGAGAATCGCTGAGATAACAACTTCATGACTCGGATCCCGGGCGCGGGCGATTCGCCGGTCCGACGCTCCGCCGTGCCGGCCTTCGAGACGTCCGCTCGCCCTCCAGGCTCCGACTCGCCCTCCAGGCTCTGACAAATGGTGGCCATTCGGCCCTCCGGCGCGTTGTCAGGCTGAAGGCGGCGGCAGCGGACCGCGCGCCAGGAGGAGAGTCGCGATGGATTCCGATCGAATCACCGGCGCGGGCAGGGAGCTCGGCGGCAAGGCGCAGCAGCGGATCGGCGAGTGGACGGGCGATGCCGGCACCCAGGCCCAGGGCTTCGCGGACCAGGCGACGGGAGCGGCCCGCAACGCCTATGGCCAGGCCAAGGACGCGGTGCGCGGCCTCGCCGACGCCGCGCCCGATTACGCCGACCAGGCCCGCGAGGCCGGGCGCCATTATTACGAGCGCGGGAACCGGGCGGTCGCCCGCCAGGTCGGCGACCAGCACCTCGCCGCCCTGCTGGTCGCGGGCGCGGTCGGCTACCTGTTCGGCTGGCTGATCCACGGCCGGCACTGACGGGACACGCGCGCTTTCCCCTCCGCAGTCGATCGCGGGTCTGCCCGGGATCGCAGCAAGGGGTGGTGAGGGGTTTGGGGGATCGACGATCCGATTTGGGAGTGGTGCCGCGTCTGGCGGTGCGGTGCCTCCTGCACACACCCCCTCCAACTCCTCCCCACAGGCTTGAGCGATCTCGGGCGAGCCCGAGATCGCCTGGGGAGGAGAGGCGCCCGATCTCACAACGGATCAGGCGGACATCACATCACTCCGCCGTCATCGCCTCTCCGTCCTCCGCCGCCGGCTCCGGCAGCGCCATCACCCGCGGCGGGTGCCCCGTCGCCTCGAGGAAGCGGATCAGGTCGCCGGGGGCGACCGCCGTGGTGGCGCCGTTGTGGAGCGGGTGGAAGTTGACCGGGTCGTGCGCCATCAGCCCGGCATCGAGCACCACGTTGACCGTGCCCTCGCGGTCGTTGATCAGCCCGAAGGGCGTCACCGAGCCGGGTCGAACCCCGAGCCGCTCGTAGAGCAGCTCGGCCGAGCCGAAGGAGAAGCGGCCGGTGGCGCCGAGGGGTCCGTGCAGGCGCTTGAGGTCGATGCGCGCCTCGGCCTCGGCGACGACCAGGAACAGGCGGCCGCGCTTGTCCTTCAGGAAGAGGTTCTTCGAGTGGCCGCCCGGCATCGCCGCCTTGAGGTCGCGGGATTCCGCCACCGTATGCACGGGGACGTGCTTCACGGTGGCGTGAGCGATGCCGAGCCGGTCGAGGAAGGCGAACAGCTCCTCCGGGGTCGAAGGACTCATGCGGGCTGGCTCATGCGGCGAGATGGCGGGCGAGCGCCGCCGGGTCGACGTTGCCGCCCGACAGGATCACGCCGACGCGCTTGCCCTTGACCTCTACCGCCCCCTCGAAGGCCGCCGCCGCCGCGAGGCAGCCGGTCGGCTCGACCACGAGCTTCATCCGCTCGACGAAGAACCGCATGGCGGAGACGAGCTGGGCGTCCGTGGCGGTCACGATGCCGGCCGCGTCCCGCTGGATGATCGGGAAGGTGTGCCGGCCGAGATGCGTGGTAAGCGCCCCGTCGGCGATCGAGACCGGCACCGGGATGCGCACGACCTCGCCCTTGGCCAGCGATTGCTGGCCGTCATTGCCGGCCTCGGGCTCGACGCCCCAGATCTCCACTCCCGGCGAGAGGGCGCGCGCCGCCAGGCACGAGCCGGCGAGAAGCCCGCCGCCGCCGAGGCAGACGAGCAGCACGTCGAGGGGGCCGACCTCCTCGATCAGCTCCTTCACGGCCGTGCCCTGGCCGGCGATCACGTCCGGGTGGTCGTAAGGCGGGATCATCGACAGGCCGCGCTCCTCGGCGAGCCGGTGGCTCACCGCCTCGCGGTCCTCCTTGTAGCGGTCGTACACCACGATCTCGGCGCCGTAGCCGCGGGTGGCCGCGACCTTGATGGCCGGCGCGTCGTGCGGCATCACGATCACGGTCGGCACAGTCTGAAGGGCTCCCGCATAGGCGATGGCCTGGGCGTGGTTGCCGGACGAGAAGGCCAGCACCCCGCGCCGGCGCTGCTCGGGCGAGAGCGCCGCGATGGCGTTGCAGGCACCCCGGAACTTGAAGGCGCCGGCGCGCTGCAGCGGCTCGGCCTTGAAGAACAGCGTGGCGCCCGTCCGCGCGTCGGCGGTGCGGGAGGTGAGCACCGGGGTCCGGTGGGCGATGCCGCGGATGCGCTCCGCGGCGGCCTCGACATCGGCGAACGTGACGCTCATCAGCGGTTCTCGAAGTTGGGTTTGCGCTTCTCGACGAAGGCTTTCATGCCTTCCTTCTGGTCGTGGGTGGCGAACAGGCCGTAGAACACCCGGCGCTCGTAGCGGATGCCCTCGGTCAGCGTCGTCTCGAAGGCGCGGTCGACGCTCTCCTTGGCGACCATCACGGAGGGCAGGGACATCGACGCGATGGTCTCGGCGGCCCTCAATGCCTCGCCGAGGAGATCGGCCGCCGGCACCACCCGGGCGACGAGGCCGGAGCGCTCGGCCTCGGCCGCGTCCATCATCCGGCCGGTGAGGCAGAGGTCCATCGCCTTGGCCTTGCCGACCGCCCGGGTCAGGCGCTGGGTGCCGCCGGCGCCGGGGATGACGCCGAGCTTGATCTCGGGCTGGCCGAACTTCGCGGTGTCGGCGGCCACGATGAAGTCGCACATCAGCGCCAGCTCGCAGCCGCCGCCGAGGGCGTAGCCCGCCACTGCCGCGATGATCGGCTTGCGCCGCCGGCCGACCTTGTCCCACTCGCCGAACGGGTCGGCCATGAAGAATTCCGGATGGGTGCGGTCCTGCATCTCGCGGATGTCGGCGCCGGCGGCGAAAGCCTTCTCGGAGCCGGTGATGACGATGCAGCCGATGCCGTCGTCGCGCTCGTAGCCGTCGAGGGCGTGGTTCAGCTCGGCGATGAGCGCGTTGCACAGGGCGTTGAGCGCCGCCGGCCGGTGCAGGGTGATGAGCGCCACCCGCCCGCGCGTCTCGACCCGGATGTTCTCGTACTCCACGGCGTTCCTCCCGCTCATCTCAGCCCTTGGCTAGGGGAGGGCGGGGCCGCGCGCAAGCGCCCGCGCGACGAGCGCCTTCAGGCCGGCGGCGGGGGATCCGGCGCCTCGACCACGTCCTGGCGCTGGAGCTGGAGGGCGACGAACCAGCATAGCGACGCCCAGGCGGCGCCGACGCACCAGCCGGCCAGCACGTCGCTCGGCCAGTGGACGCCGAGATAGACCCGGCTCGCCCCGACCAGCAGCGTCGTGACGACGCCGAGCCCCATCACGAAGGCCTTGACCTTGCGCGAGCGCTCGACCCGGGCGAGCAGGATCGCTAGCGTCAGGTAGGCGATCGCCGACAGCATGGCGTGGCCGCTCGGAAAGCTCGCCGTGAAGGTCTCCATGCCGTGGGGCACGAGGTCCGGCCGCGGCCGGCGGAAGAAGAGCTTCAGGCCGGTCGACAGCAATTCGCCGCCGCCGACCGCCACCACGACGAACAGGGCGGCGCGCCGGCGCGCCGTGACCGCGAGGTAGAGCACCACGCAGGCGGTGACGTAGACGATGCCGAACACGCTGCCGAAGGCGGTGATGTCGCGCATCGTCTCCGGCAGCCAGGACGGGCCGATCGGCTGGGCGAGGTCGCCGGGCACCCGCAGCGCCAGCAGCAGCCGGTCGTCGAAGCCGAACGACCCGCCCTCCCGGATCTCGTCGGCGAGCTTGAAGAACCCGAAGCCGAACAGGCTGACGGCGAGGAGCGAGGCCAGCGGCCCGATCTCGTTGAGGCGCAGGCGCCGCCACACCGCCGTGGCGTGGCGCCCGAAGGGGATCGGCACCGTGCGCATCAGGCGCCCCCGAACGGGAAGCGCCCCCGCGCCTCCCATGGCCCGCCGAGGTAGCGCCAGATCAGGAGGCCGGTGCCGCGGATCTCCCGCGGCACGAAGGCGGCCTCGAGGTCGCGGTGGAGCGCCCGCGCCTCCTCGGGCGCAACCTTGTTCTGCACGGTGACGTGGGGCCGGAAGCCCTGCCGGTCCTGCGGCGTCAGCCAGGGCCCGAACGCGGCGGCGAGCCGCCCGCGCAGGGCCGACAGGCGGGCGGAGTCGAGCGCGTAGGCGACGCCGCGGCCGATGAAGCGCAAGCCCGTGACCGCCACCGGCATCACGCTCTCCGTCCGCACCTCCGCCGCCAGGGTCTCGGCGATCCCGCGTTCCTCCTCGCCCGGCAGGTGGTGGAAGAGCGTCACGTGGGCCGGGATCCGGTTGAGGCGTTCGGGGAAGTGGCGGCGGCGCTGGCCGTCGAACTCCGCGAAGGCGGCCTCGTCGAGCTCCAGGGTGAGGATCAGGGGGTTCTGCGACATCCTCCCGGCCAAATGGCGCGGGCGGCCGGAATGGCCAGGGCCGTCGCGATGATCCGTCCCGATGATCCCTGCCGCTGTTCAGGCCGGTCCCGGCCCGCTACACGGCGCCCATGCGCGACGGCACCGACATGGTCCATATCGGCCGGGACGGCTGGCTCTTCCTGACGGGCGGCACCAACCGGGTGCGGCAGCTCTACCGGGCGAGCCTGCCCGTGGCCTGGCGGCTGTGGCGCTGGCGCCGGCTGATCGAGGCCCGCACCGCGCGGGCCGCCGCCTTGGGCGCCCGCGCCTTCCACGTCGTGGTGCCGGAGAAGCTCAGCATCTACGACGACCGCCTCGACGGGCTCGCCGTCGATCCCGCCCTCTCGCCGGCCCGCCGCCTCGGCGCGCAACTCGCCCGCTCGCGGGCGGCGCGGGCCTGGATCGACCTCGTCGGCCCGTTGCGGGCGGCGCGCGACGCCGAGCCGCCGCTCTACCTGCGCACCGACACCCACTGGAGCCAGGAGGGCTGCCGGTTGGCCTACGGGGAGATCATGCGGGCGCTCGGCGCCGCGGTGCCGGCCGATCTCGGGCTCAGGCCCTTCCACGACCACGCCGGCGTGCTCGACCTCGGCGTCAAGCTCGATCCGGCCCCGACCGAGACGATGCGGGTCTACGAGGTCCAGCGCGACGCCGTGCGGGTCTACGCCAACCCGCTGGTCGAGGCCCACGAGGCGCGGGGCACCGCCGCCGACCTCCATGTCGGCGCCCACGTGGTCTTTCACAACGCGAGCCCGACGGCCGATCCCCGGACCCTGATGCTGTTCGGCGATTCCTGCTCGCACTTCCACCCGATCTTCCTCACCGGGCTCCTCGCCGAGAGCTTCCGCGAGCTGCACTTCGTCTGGTCGGCGAATCTCGACTGGGCTTACGTCGAGCGGGTGCGCCCGCACCTGCTGCTGGTCGAGGTGGCGGAGCGCTTCCTCGCCCGCGTGCCGCATGACCGGTTCGACGTCGCGGCCGAGGGGGCGCGGCCCCTTCCTGCCAAGGGCCGCGATAGCGGGATCTGACGCATCGGCCATTGCGGCGGCGCGCCGTCGCCCCACCTTGGCGAGCGGACGGGTGAGGAGGGTGCGATGGGGCTTCTGGTCGACGGCGTCTGGCACGACGCGTGGTACGACACCAGCAAGACCGGCGGGCGCTTCGTGCGCAAGGACGCGGCCTTTCGCAACTGGATCACGCCGGACGGCGCGGCGGGCCCGAGCGGGGAGGGCGGCTTTCCGGCGGAGGCCGGGCGCTACCACCTCTACGTCTCGCTCGCCTGCCCGTGGGCGCACCGCACCCTGATCGTGCGGGCTCTCAAGGGGCTCGCGGACGCGATCTCGGTCTCGGTGGTCGACCCGCACATGGGCGCTAAGGGCTGGGTGTTCGGCGACAGCCCGGGCGCCGGGCCGGACAAGGTCAACGGCGCCACCCGGCTCTCCGAGGTCTACCTCAAGGCCGACCCGCATTATACCGGCCGGGTCACCGTCCCGGTGCTGTGGGACACGGTTCGACAGACCATCGTGTCGAACGAATCGGCCGAGATCATCCGGATGCTGAACGCCGCCTTCGGCGGCACCGGCCCCGATCTCTACCCGGAGGACCTGCGCGCGGAGATCGACGACCTGAACGCCCGGGTCTACGACCGGGTGAACAACGGCGTCTACAAGGCCGGCTTCGCGACCAGCCAGGACGCCTACGCGGAGGCGGTGACGGCGCTCTTCGAGGAACTCGACGCCCTCGATGCCCGCCTCGACCGCTCCCGCTACCTGGTGGGCGGTCGGCTCACCGAGGCCGACATCCGGCTGTTCACGACGCTGGTGCGGTTCGACCCGGTCTATGTCGGGCACTTCAAGTGCAACCTGCGCCGGATCGCCGACTACCCGAACCTCGCGCCCTACCTGCGCGACCTCTACCAGACCCCCGGCATCGCCCCGACGGTGAACCTCACCCACATCAAGCGGCACTATTACGAGAGCCACCCGACCATCAACCCGACCGGCATCGTGCCGCTCGGGCCGGTGCTGGATTACGACGCGCCGCATGGGCGGGCGGAGCGGTTCGGACCCTGATCATCGACGGATGAACCCCGCCATCCTGCCGCGAGGTTTCCACTCCACAGAGTCATCCCGGGCTCCGCTTTCGCGGCCCCGGAATGATGAGGGTTTCAGCCCGTTGCACGACAGTGCGGTTTTGGAGGCAGCGTCAGGCCCTCCTACCCGCGACCTCATCCTGAGGTGCCCGCAGAGCGGGCCTCGAAGGAGGGCTCCAGAAGCCTCCGCAATCCCTGGAGCCCTCCTTCGAGGTCAGGCCATCTGCGATGGCCTGACATCTCAGGATGAGGTTTGAGGATCGGAGGCACGTGACCGCCAATGGATTGCACTGTCGTGTACCGTGGGGTTTCAAAGACCGGCTCTCTCAGCCCGTCGTCGAGAACACGTCCGGCAATGACGGCAGCCTCTGCCTCAGGCGCAGCAGCGCGATGGTCTCGATCTCGGCGAGCGCCCGGGCCCGCTCCTCGTCTGGCGGATTGTCGAGGCGCTGGCTGAGCTGAGAGAGGATCTCGTCCGGTCCCTTGCCCCGCACCGCCATCACGAACGGGAAGCCGTGACGGGCGCGGTAGCGCTCGTTGAGGTCGAGGAAGCGCGCGCGGCCCTCCTGGTCGAGGGCGTCGAGGCCGGCCGAGGCCTGCTCGGCGCGGGATTCCGGCGCGAGGTCGACCGCCGCCACCCGGCCGGCGAGGTCGGGATGGGCGCGGATCAGCGCCAGCTGCCGCTCCGGCTCGGCCCCCCGCATCACCGCCACCATGGCGGCGTGGAGCCCGTCGGCGCTGTCCTGCATGCCAGAGAGCCCGGCAGCAACGGTGCCCTCGGCCACCCAGGGCGAGTGCTCGAACACGTCGCCGAAGCTCTCCACGAACAGGGCGCGGCCCATCCGGCTCGGGGTCAGGCCGGCGGGCGGGTGGGTCCTGGCCCAGTGCCGCGCGATGTCGATGCGCCGGGTCACCCAGACGTCCTCATGCGCCGCCACGTGGTCGAGGAAGCGCGCGAGCGCCGCGATGCGGCCGGGCCGGCCGACGAGGCGGCAATGCAGGCCGACCGACAGCATCCGGGGCGTCTCGGCGCCCTCGGCGTAGAGCACGTCGAACGAGTCGCGCAGGTAGGCGAAGAACTGGTCGCCGCTGTTGAACCCCTGCGGGGTGGCGAACCGCATGTCGTTGGCGTCGAGGGTATAGGGCACGACGAGCTGGGGCGCCCGTGGGCCGTCGACCCAGTAGGGCAGCTCGTCGGCATAGGAATCCGCCGAGTAGAGGAAGCCGCCCTCCTCCATCACCAGGCGCAGGGTATTTTCCGAGGTCCGGCCGGTGTACCAGCCGAGCGGGCGCTCGCCCGTCACCTCGGTGTGGATCCGGATCGCCTCGCTCATGTGGGCCTTCTCCTCCTCGTAGGAGAAGTCGCGGTAGTCGATCCATTTCAGGCCGTGCGAGGCGATCTCCCAGCCGGCCTCGCGCATGGCCGCGACAGCTTCGGGGTTGCGCTGGAGGGCGGTCGCGACGCCGTAGACCGTCACCGGCAGGTTGCGCGCGGTGAACAGCCGGTGCAGGCGCCAGAAGCCGACCCGGGAGCCGTACTCGTAGATCGATTCCATGCTCATGTGGCGCTGGCCCGGCCAGGGCTGCGCGCCGACGATCTCCGACAGGAACGCCTCCGAGGCCCGGTCGCCGTGCAGCAGGCAGTTCTCGCCGCCCTCCTCGTAGTTGATGACGAACTGCACCGCGAGGCGGGCGCCGTCCGGCCATTGCGCGTGGGGCGGCGTGCGGCCGTAGCCGACGAGGTCGCGGGGGTAGGGGGTATCGGTCATGGGCGGATCCGGTGGAGGCCGGGACTGCTCATCGGGGGCCGGGAAAGGCGCGGGATCCCCTCTCCCGTGTGGGAGAGGGGTTGGGGTGAGGGTGGAGACGGTGCCGGATCGATCTCCGATCGTTCCGCTCCGAGCACGACGCGCAGCGTTTCACACTGGAGCGTGTCACCCTCACCCCCGGCCCCTCTCCCATACGGGAGAGGGGAGCCGCGCCTGGCCCGGCAACCAGAGGAGCGGGGCGGCCGTCGGGGAAAACGTCCAGCAACCTTAGCCGTGCCGGCGCGCAGGCGCAAAAACTACCCCGCCAGCGCCGCCAGGGCCGGGTCGACCCGGGCGAAATGGTCATCCCAGGTCGGCGCCTCGTAGCCCGCGAGGCGCCCGGCCATCGCGGCGCGCAAACCCGAGCCGGGTGCCGCCAGTTCCTCGACCACCCGCATCCAGCCCAGGCCGTCGAGCGGGTGCAGGAACTCGGCGAAGGACCCGGCGATCTCGCGGTGGACCGGGATGTCGGAGGCGACGACCGGCAGGCCGCAGGCGGCGGCCTCCACCACCGGCAGGCCGTAGCCCTCGGCGAAGGAGGGCATCAGGAGGGCGGTGGCGCTCCCCATCAGCCGCACCAGCCCGGCGGTCGAGAGGCCCGAGACCTCGGTGACGTGAGCCCGTACCGCGGGGCAGCGCTCCAGGAGGTCGACCACGTTCTCGCTCTCCCAGCCCCGGCGTCCGACAACGACGAGGCGCGGCGTCGCCTCGCCATGCCGGAGGCCGAGCTCGCGCCAGGCGGTGAGCAGCGTGATCAGGTTCTTCCTCGGCTCGATCGTGCCGCAGACCAGGAAGAACGGCCGGGCCGAGGGCGCCGATGGAGCGCCCCTGAAGACCGCCTCGATCCCGAGCGGCCCGACGGTGACCGGCGGCACCCGGCGCCCGAGCCCGGCGAGGTGGGCGGAAAAGCGCGCGCCCACATCGGCCGAGTTCACCACCACGGCCCGGGCGTGGCGGGCCACCGTCTCCATCCGCACCCGGTGCCGCTCCGCCTCGCCGGGGCGGCCGTATTCGGGATACGCGATCGGGATCAGGTCGTGAACGAAGAAGACCGGCTTGACGTCGGGCCGGTCGTAGAGCCAGTCGAACCGCGCCGGCAGGTCGAGGCGCAGGTGCGAGGTGTGGAGGTAGAGGCTGCCCGCCGGCAGCCGGCCCGGGCCGGGCGCCCGGAGCGCGTCGAGCCAGGCCCGCAGCTGCCGCGCCCGCCGGGCCCTCGCCCCGTCCGGCGCTGCCGGGCCGGGCCCGGCGGCCTCCACGGCGAGCCCGAGCGGCGGCGCGAGGTCGCGATAGACCGGGTCGTCCCCCGCCGCGACGGATTCGGTCCAGGCCGCCACCGCCGCCTCCACGAGGCCTGCCATCTGCTCCCGGTCGAGGATCCGCGGGCCGAGCCGCGTCGAGACGACGCCGAAACGCGCCCCGTCCTGCGCCAGCAGGTGCCGGGCATAGGCGAGGTCGACCCGGTCGATCCCGGTCGGGCTCGCGTGACGCAGGCGGGTGACGAGGCGGGTGAGGTCGAGGGCGACGGCGGGGTTCGGCATGAAGTCCTTGATGCGGTGACGATCCGTGGCCGTCGTCCTACACAGCCGCAGCGACAAAGCCCAATCCGGGCCCGTCCTGTGCGGCAGCGCACAAGACGGGGCCGAGAGGCGGGATGGTCGCTCTTGCAACGCTGAGCAATGATGATTTATCGCAATCGTCACCGCTCCGTTGCGTCGCGGTGACAAGGATCGGCCGCGCCGCCTAGTATCGCGGTCGCCGGGGGTTCGGCGTTCGGGTGAGACAATGGCGATCGTCGATTTGGATCGGGATGCGGTGAAGAACGGTCTGGCGGACGGCTCGGTCCTGCTGATCGACGTTCGCGAGCCGCACGAATTTTCTTCGGGCCACATCCCGGGCTCGGTCTCCTTCCCGCTCTCGAGCTTCGATGTCGAGCAGCTCCAGGCGATGATCGCCGCGGACGGGCGGCGTCCCGTCCTGTCCTGCGCGGCGGGCGTGCGCTCCGCGCGTGCGCTGCACTACCTCCAGAGCCAGGGCATCCCCCTGACCGAGCATTATGCGGGCGGGTTCAAGGACTGGGCCAATGCCGGCGAGACCGTGGAGTAGCTGATTGCGGCCGGTTCTCCGGCCGCGACATCCCCGCCCTCGGGGCGGTTCGACATCCCCCGGCCCCGGGAGGGCCGCGCCGAGGGCGGCGCGGTTCCCGTCGACGGCCAGCCCCTGGACGCGGATGGGTTCCGGCCCATCTCTGACGCGCGTCAGACGGGCCGCATGCACGAGATGAACGGGAGAGTGAGTATGCGCAGGCTGAGGCTGGCGGCGGTGATCCCGGCGCTCCTGCTGATGGCCGGGATCCCGGCGCGGGCCCAGGCTCCCGGCGGGCCGCCCCCCACGGTCACGGTCGCCAAGCCCGTGGTCAAGGAGGTGATCGAGCACGACGACTTCACCGGCCGCTTCAACGCGATCGAGTATGTCGAGGTGCGGGCCCGGGTCACCGGCTACCTGCAGAAGATCCACTTCCAGGACGGCGCCGTGGTGAAGAAGGGCGACCTGCTCTTCACCATCGACCGCCGGCCCTACAAGGCGGCGCTCGACCAGGCGACGGCGGCCCTGGCCTCGGCCCAGGCCCGGCTGAACTTCACCCAGACCGACCTCGAGCGCGCCCAGACGCTCAGCCGCTCGGGCAACATCTCCGAGCAGGTCACCGACCAGCGCCGGCAGAACTCGCTCACCGCCCAGGCCGACGTCGACAGCGCCACCGCGGCCCTGCGCCAGGCCCAGCTCAACTACGACTTCACCGAGGTGCGTTCGCCGATCGACGGGCGGATCTCGCAGCGCCTCGTCACCGAGGGCAACATCGTCATCACCGACCAGACGATGCTGACCACGATCGTCTCCCTCGACCCGATCTACTTCTCGTTCACGGTCGACGAGCGGTCGTTCCTGGCCTACCAGGGCACGCTCAAGATCGGCATGGGGGCGACCCAGAACGAGCATACCGTGCCGATCCTGGTGGCGCTCACCGGCGAGGACAAGCCGACCCGCAAGGGCACGCTCAACTTCGTCGACAACCGCGTCGACGAGGCGACCGGCACGGTGCTCCTGCGCGCCACGGTCGAGAACCCGGACCGCTTCATCAAGCCGGGCCTGTTCGGCATCGTCAGCATGCCGGCCTCCCGGCCCTATCGCGGCGTGCTGATCCCCGACGAGGCGATCGGTGCCAACCAGGACAAGCGCCTCGTCTACGTCGTCGGCGACGACAACGTGGTCCAGCCGCGCAACATCCGCCCGGGCCCGAAGATCGACGGCTACCGGGTGGTGCGCGACGGGCTCAAGGGCGACGAGACCATCGTGGTCACCGGCCTCACCCGGGTCCGCCCCGGCGCCAAGGTCACGCCCGAGCGCAAGGACCTGCCGCCGGTCCGCCAGTAAGCCGCGACGCGCCGCCTTGTCGGGCGGCGCTCCCATCAGGACGCCACTGCTCCCGTCATGGGGGCGCCACGCCCGGACAGGGCGCGAGAGGCCCACCGATGCGTTTTGCCCATTTCTTCGTCGACCGGCCGATCTTCGCCTCGGTGACCTCGATCGTCATCCTGATCATCGGCTACGTCTCGTACATCTCGCTGCCGGTCTCCCAGTACCCGGAGATCGTGCCGCCGACCGTGGTGGTGCGCGCCTCCTATCCGGGTGCCAACGCCGAGACCGTGGCGGCCACCATCGCGACGCCGATCGAGCAGGAGATCAACGGCGTCGACAACATGCTGTACATGTCGTCGCTGTCGACCAACGACGGCAACATGCAGCTGACCGTCACCTTCGCGCTCGGCACCAACCTCGACATCGCCAACGTGCTGGTCCAGAACCGGCTCTCGGTCGCCCAGCCGCGCCTGCCCGGCGACGTGCGCAACCTCGGCGTCACGGTCCGCAAGTCCTCGCCCGACCTGATGATGGTCGTGCACGTGCTCTCGCCCGACGGCACCTTCGACCAGAACTATCTCGCCAACTACATCTACCTGCGCCTGCGCGATCCGCTCCTGCGCCTCAACGGCGTCGGCGACATCACGGTGTTCGGCGGCTCCGAATACGCGCTCCGGCTCTGGCTCGACCCGAACAAGCTCGCCTCCTACCAGCTCTCGACCACCGACGTGGTCAACGCGCTGCAGGAGCAGAACGTGCAGGTGGCGTCCGGCGCGCTCGGCGCGCCGCCGGCCCCCGCCGACCAGGCGTTCCAGCTCACGGTGCAGACGCAGGGCCGGTTCCAGGACCCGAGCGAGTTCCGCAAGGTGATCGTCAAGGCGGCCGAGGGGCGCCTGGTCCGCATCTCCGACATCGCCCGGGTCGAGCTCGGGCAGAAGGACTACACGACGAAGTCGTTCCTCAACGGCCAGCCGGCGATCGGCATCGGCGTGTTCCAGCGCCCCGGCACCAACGCCCTCCAGGCGGCCGAGCAGGTGCAGGCCTTGATGAAGACCCTGGCCAAGGACTTCCCGCCCGGCCTCGAGTACCGCATCGCCTACAACCCGACCGAGTTCATCGCCGAGTCGGTGCACGAGGTCTACAAGACCCTCGGCGAGGCGATCGTCCTCGTGGTGGTGGTGATCCTGGTCTTCCTGCAGAGCTGGCGCACCGCGATCATCCCGATCATCGCGATCCCGGTGTCTCTCGTCGGCACCTTCGCGGTGATGGCGCTGCTCGGCTTCTCGCTCAACAACCTGACGCTGTTCGGCCTCGTGCTCGCCATCGGCATCGTGGTCGACGACGCGATCGTGGTGGTGGAGAACGTCGAGCGCAACATGGCCGAGGGGCTCTCGCCCGGCGAGGCGGCCCACAAGACCATGGACGAGGTCGGCGGCGCGGTGGTGGCGATCGCGCTGGTGCTGTCGGCGGTGTTCATCCCGACCGCCTTCATCCCGGGCATCTCGGGCCAGTTCTACCGGCAGTTCGCGCTCACCATCGCGGCCTCGACCATCATCTCGATGTTCAACTCGCTGACGCTGTCGCCAGCGCTCTGCAAGCTCTTGCTCAAGCCCCATACCGAGCATCACCGGCCGCGCTTCTTCGTGGCGCGGTTCGGCGCGTGGGCGGCCAACACCTTCAACCGCGCCTTCGACGCGACGGCGAACGCCTACGCGGCGACGATCCGCTTCCTCACCGGGCGGCTGGTGCCGCTCCTCGTGATGCTCGCCCTGTATGGCGGGGTGATCTACGGCGTGCTGCATCTCGCCCGCACCACGCCGACGGGCTTCATCCCGCTCCAGGACCAGGGCTACCTGCTTGTGGTGGTGCAGTTGCCGCCGGGCTCGTCCCTCGAGCGGACGACGGCGGTGGTGCAGGAGGTGTCGCGCCGCTCCCTCGACATCGACGGCGTCGGCAACACCGTGGTGATCTCGGGCTTCGACGGCGCCACCTTCACCAACACCACCAACGGCGCGGTGATGTTCCTGCCGCTCAAGCCCTTCGCCGAGCGCCTCGCCAAGGGGCGCACCGCCGGCAAGATCCTGCAGGACGTGCTCGCCAAGACCGCCCCGATGCAGGAAGCGCGGATCATCGCGATCCCGCCGCCGCCGGTGCGCGGCCTCGGCAATGCCGGCGGCTTCAAGATGCAGGTCCAGAGCCGCGAGGGCTCGGATATCGCCCGCCTGCTCCAGGTCTCGGGCGACCTGATCGGCGCGGCCAACCGTGACCCGAACCTGACGCGCGTGTTCACCACCTTCGGCAACGACACGCCGCAGCTTTATCTCGACATCGACCGCACGGTGGCGCGCATGCTGAACGTGCCGCTCGCCAACGTGTTCTCGACCCTCCAGGTCAACCTGGGCGGCGCCTACGTCAACGACTTCAATACCTTCGGGCGCATCTACCAGGTCCGGGCCCAGGCCGATGCCCGCTACCGGATGGAGAAGGAGGACATCGAGCGGCTGAAGGTTCGCTCCTCCACCGGGGCCCTCGTGCCGATGGGCACGCTCGCCAGCATCCGCGACATCGCCGGGCCCCAGATCGTCCAGCGCTACAACCTGTACTACTCGATTCCCGTCCAGGGCGATTCGCGGCCGGGCGTGTCCTCGGGCCAGTCCCTCGAGGCGATGGAGAAGCTCGCCCGCCAGACCCTGCCGGACGGCATGAGCTTCGAGTGGACCGAGATCGCGTTCCAGGAGAAGGCGGTCGGCAACACGGCGATCTACGTCTTCGCACTCGGCGTGCTGCTGGTTTTCCTGGTCCTCGCCGCGCAGTACGAGTCCTGGGCGCTGCCGCTCTCGATCCTGCTCGTGGTGCCGACCGGCGTGCTGGCGGCGCTGGCCGGCGTGCAGTTCCGGGCGCAGGACAACAACATCCTGACCCAGATCGGCCTGATCGTGCTCATCGGTCTGGCGGCCAAGAACGCGATCCTGATCGTCGAGTTCGCCCACCAGATCGAGGAGAGCGAGCGCCGCGGACCGGTCGCCGCCGCCGTCGAGGCCTGCCGCCTGCGCCTGCGGCCGATCCTGATGACCGCCTTCGCGTTCATCCTCGGCGTGGTGCCGCTCGCCTTCGCGACCGGCCCGGGCGCCGAGATGCGCCAGGCCCTCGGCACCGCGGTGCTGTTCGGCATGCTCGGGGCGACGATCTTCGGCCTGTTCCTGACCCCGGTCTTCTACGTGGTGATCCGCAACATCCTGATCCGGCTCAACCGCTGGCGCGGGGTCGACGACCATCACGGCGCGCCGGAGCCGGCGCGCTGAGCATCAGAGTCGCCGCTCATCGACTCCCTGGTCGTTCCGGGCTCCGCATCGCGGCCCCGGAACGCCCAGGAGGGTGTCGCTACGGATGAGCGGGCGGACGGGCCCCGACAAACGCACGCGGGAGCGTGCGCCTCACGCCGTCCCGTCGCCCTGCAGGTAGCCGGAGCGGCGGCTGTCGGGCATCTGCAGCGAGACCAGGAACGCCACGGCGCACATCGCCGTCACGTACCAGTAGAAGGTGGTCTCGGAGCCGGCCTCCTTGAAGCTCAGCGCCACGAACTCGGCCGAGCCGCCGAAGATCGCGTTGGCGATGGCGTAGGACAGGCCGACGCCCAGCGCCCGCACCTCGGCCGGGAACATCTCGGCTTTCACGAGCCCGCTGATCGAGGTGTAGAACGAGACGCAGAGCAGCGCCGCGGTGATCAGCCCGTAGGCCAGGATCGGGTTCCGCGCATCGGCGATCGCGTGCAGCAGCGGCACCGTCAGCAGCGTGGTCGAGGCGCCGAACAGCAGCATCGCGGTCTTGCGGCCGAACCTGTCCGCGAACATGCCGAAGAAGGGCTGCGCCACCATGTAGGTGAACAGCACCGCCGTCATCACCAGGTTGGCGGTCTTCTTGTCCATGTGCGTGGTGTTGACCAGGTACTTCTGCATGTACGTGGTGAAGGTGTAGAAGATCAGCGAGCCGCCGGCGGTGTAGCCGAGCACGGTGAGGAAGGCGCGGCGGTGGTTGCGCCAGATCGACGCCATGCTGCCGGCCTCCCGCGACGTGCGGGTCTCGGCGGTCGAGGTCTCGTGCAGCGAGCGCCGCAGGTAGAGGGCGACCACGGCGGCACCGGCGCCGATCAGGAACGGGATGCGCCAGCCCCAGGCGGTCATCGCCTTGTCGTCGAGGGTGAGCGTCACCAGCACCACGACGAGGGAGGCCAGGAGCTGGCCGCCGATCAGCGTGACGTACTGGAACGAGCCGTAGAAGCCTCGCTTCCCCTTGAGCGCCACCTCGCTCATGTAGGTCGCCGAGGTGCCGTACTCGCCGCCGACCGAGAGCCCCTGCGCCATGCGGGCAAGCAGCAGCAGGATCGGCGCGAAGATGCCGATCTGGCCGTAGGTCGGCAGGATCGCGATGACGAGCGAGCCGGCGCACATCATCATCACGGAGATCAGCATCGAGGTCTTGCGGCCGTAGCGGTCGGCGACGCGGCCGAACAGCCAGCCGCCGATCGGCCGCATCAGGAAGCCGATGGCGAACACCGCCGCGGTGTTGATGAGCTGCACCGTCGGGTCGGAGCCCGGGAAGAACACGTCCTTGAAGTAGATCGCCGTGAAGGCATAGGCGTAGAAGTCGTACCACTCGACGAGGTTGCCCGACGAGGAGCCGATGATGGCCTTGATGCGGGCCTTGTTGTCGTAGGCCGCGATGGTGGTGTCCTGCGAGGCGAGGCTGTCGGCGGCGGGGGGCCGCGCGGCTCCGGGCCGGCTCTGGGCGGTGGTCGTCATCGCGGGTTCGGTCTCCTCGCCGGGTGGCAGGTGTCGGCGGCGGGTCTCCGCCGGGCGCCGACGTCGCGCAGGGACTAAGAGAAGGATCGCCCCGGGTACAGCCCCGAGCGCTGCCCGTCCTGCTGTTTTTCCGGCACGGCCCGGCTCGACGCAAGGTTAGCGGCATGACGCAGGGTCGGGACGGCAGGAACCGCCTCCTGTGTCCCGGCCTGATCGACGGTCGAGACACGAAGCGGGGCGGGACCGACAGTCCGCCGCGCCGCTTCCATCTTGCGAAGACGTCTCACGGCCGCGCCGCGCAGGCGTCCCGCGGCTTCAGTCCGGAGGCGCCCGTCTCGCTGGTCGCGCCCTCGGCATAGGCCGCCACGGCGGCGTCGAGATGCGGCGCCAGCCGCTCGCGCAGGGGCGCGATCTCGTCGCCGACCTGCACCCAGCGGGCCCCGGTCCATTCCTGCACCACGACCGGCCGGTGGCCGCTGTGGTCGGCGCAGGAGAGGCGCAGGCGCCGGGCGAAGCCGACGAGGCCGAGCTCCTTCCAGCGCACCGGGTCGAGATTGATCGCCTCGAGCCCGCGGCGCATCGCGGGACCGTCGATGCGCCGCTCGCCGCCGAGGGCCTGCGCGTTGCGGATGCCCTCGGCCAGGATCACCCCGGCATAGACCCCGCGGTTGTAGAGCGGGCCGGCGCCCTCGTCCTTGCCCGTGCGCGACAGCCCGGCATCGACTACCAGGAGGTCGATCTGGTCGAAGGCCGGGAAGCTGTCGCCCGGCGCATGCCAGGTCACGATGCGCAGGCCCCTGGCCGCGAGATTGTTGGCCGTGAGGTCCCGGCCGGCGGCGCCCGGCCGCAGCAGGTCGTCCTCGCCGGTCCAGCCGAGGGCGACGATGCGGTTGAGCGGGATCCCGGCGGCCGCCGCGTCGCGCAAGGGGGTGCCGGAGAGGCCGGCCGTCGCGTCCAGGACGACGAAGTCGGGATCCGCGGCCTTGGCGCTGCGCCAGGGATCGGGCGCCGCCGGGTCGGATCCCGGCTCGTCCGGCAGGGCATAGGCGCGGAAGCCGAGGCCGAGCTCCGCCGCCAGCGCCCGCAGCACCGGCACCGGCTCGCGCCCGGCCGGGCTGTCGCGGTGCATGTAGGCGAGGCTGCGGCCCTGCGGGCTGTCCTCGCTGCCGCCCTGGGCGAGATGGGCGAGGGTCGCGCTCAAGGAGTCCCAGACGGTGGCGGGCGGCGCGAAGGCCCAGGGTGCCGCGTCCCCGCGGGCCATCACGGCCGGTCCGTAGCCGGAGGCGACCAGCGGCATCCGGTCGGCGGGCAGGCGCGGCAGCAGCGCCAGCGCCGCATCGGCGCTGCCTGGGACGACCGCGACGCTGCCGCGGGCCACCGCCGCCTCGTAGCAGGCGCGGGCCCGGGCCATCTCGCCCCCGGTCTCGCATTCCTCGACCGCGAGGGGGATCCCGCCGACGCCGCCGTCGCGCCGGTTGAGCATCGTCAGGTAGTCGTAGACGCCGTTCGCCGCCGGCGTGCCGGAGGCGGCCATCGGGCCGCTGCGCTCGGTCAGCACCGTCAGCCGCAGGCCGTCCTCCGCTGCCGCAGGGGACGCGAGGAGTGTGACGAGGCAGGCGGTGACGGCGAGGCGGGGCGGCATGGCCGTGTCCTGAAGGCGGTGATCCGGGCGGCGGCGGCCAGCCTACGCCCGGGACAGGCCGGGCGATAGGTCAGGATTCGAGCACGCGGCCTGCGGGAAACAGCACCTCGACCAGCGTGCCCTCGCCCTTGCGGCTGGTGATGCGCAGCGAGGCCCGGTTGGCCTCGACGAGGGCCTTGGTCAGGGGCAGGCCGAGGCCGGTGCCGCCGCCGCGGCGCTGGGTGGTGGCGATCTGGCGGAACGGCTGGAGCGCGGTCTCGACCTCCTCCGGGCTCATGCCGATGCCGGTGTCGCGCACCCGGAGCGCCACGCCGCCCCGGTCGGTCGCCGCCGTCGAGACGATCACCTGCCCGCCCGCATCCGTGAACTTGATCGCGTTCGAGATCACGTTGAGGGCCGCCTGACGCAAGGAGCGCTGGTCGGCCAGCACCGCCGGCAGGCCCGGCGCGAAGCTCGTGCGCATCACCACCCGCTGCCGGGCGGCCTGAGGCTGCATCAGGGCGACCGATGCGGCGACGAGGTCGTTGAGGGCAACGCCCGCGAAGGCGAGGTCGAGATGGCCGGCCTCGATCTTGGCGAGATCCAGGAGGTCGTTGACGAGGCTCACCACGTGCTCGCCGGAGGCCCGGATGTCGCGCAGGTAGTCGCGGTAGCGCTCGCTGCCGACCGGCCCGAACTGCTCCTCCAGCATGACCTCGGCGAAGCCGATGATGGCGTTGAGCGGCGTGCGGACCTCGTGGCTGATGGTGGCCAGGAAGTCGGATTTCTGGGCGCTGGCGCGCTCGGCCTCGCGCCGGGCACGCACCAGCTCGGCCTCGGTGCGCCGGAAGGCCGAGACGTCGCGCAGGACCGCGGCGGTGCGACGCTGCGGGCTCGCCACCGGCGCCAGGGTGAGGAGGAGGGGCAGCGGCCCGTCCGGTCCCCGCGCCAGCACCTCGTCGCCGGTGGAGGCCGGGCTTCCCGTGCTCGCCCGCAGGAGGGCGGCCTGGGCCGCCGGCCGGCTCTCGGGGGCGAGCAGGCTGGTCAGGAACTCGCCCGCGACCTCGCGCGGGTCGGTGCCGAGCAGGGTCTGCGCGCCCCGGTTCATCCCGACGACGCGGCCCTCCTCGTCGAGGACCACGACGCCGTCGGTGACCGCGTCGAGGATCGCCGTGGTCTCGCGCAGATGCGCGTCGCGGTGGGCGAGGCTGGCCTCGGCCGCCGCGAGGGACTGGGCCGGGTCGGCGTCCGGCAGGCGCCGGACGGTGAGGACGCTCGCCGGCGCCCCGTCCCACTCGACCACGCTGACGCTGACGCCGACCGGCACGCTGCCGCCCGCGCGGGTGGCGAGCGCGATCGGGCCCGCTTCACGGGAGCCCGCTTCGCCGGTGCCGCCCTCGCCGGGGCCTGTCTGCACCGCGGGGTCGCGGCCGCGGAAGATCACCCCCGGGCCGCCGGCGGTCGCGAGCGCCTCGGCGCTGTCGTAGCCCGACAGCGTCAGGAGCTGGCGGTTGACGAGCAGCACCTCGTCGCCACGATGCACCAGGAGCCCGACCGGCAGGCGGTCGACGAGGCGCGCCAGGGCCGCCTCGCCGCCGCGCTCCGGCTGGCGGGCCAGGGCCTGGAGCTGCCCTTGCCCGCCCCGGAACGGCGTCACCGCACCCCGGACGCTCTGCGGCGCCGGCGCCACGACCTCTGCGCCGTCGGGGTCGCCGGCGAATCGGGCGCCGAGCGCCCGGGCGATCTCCCGGAAGGCCGCGTGCTCGTTGAGGGACAGGGAGCGCGGGCGCTCCTCTGCCACAACCTCGGGAGACGGCTCGGGCGCCGCGACGGACGGCGCCCCATGAACCGGGCTCTCTTGATCCGGGCCTTCATCGACCGGATGCTCGTCATCCGGGCTCCCACCATCCGGACTTCCACCATCCGGACTCTCCTGGGCCTGGCTCCCGTCGACCTGGCTCTCGCCGCGCCGGCTTTCCGGCGCCGCGGCCTCGGGGGCGGACGGCGCGGGGGCGGAGGTCCCCGTCGGCGCGGGGTTCGGGCAGGGCAGCCGCGTGCCGAAGCCCCAGCTCATCCCGAGCTGGGCGAAGGGCGCCGCCATCAGGCCGGCGAACTCCGCCATGGTGGCCCCGGCCAGCGCCGCGAAATCGGGTGCGTCCGGCCCCGGCTCCGTCGCGCGAGGCCGGGCGGCGGGGAACGGCGTCGGGTCGATGCTCGCGGGAATCGCACCGGGCGGGTGGTCCGGCTCTCCGGCGTGGGGGCGACCGATGGCGATCACCGCGGCGGCGCGCTCGCGCAGCGACGGGCGCGGCGGCTTCGCCTCGCTGGCTTCCGGCCGGTCGGCCGCCGGGACGACCCTGTCCGGATGGATTACCCCGAAGCCGCTGAACCCCGCGAAGGCGCGGCCGGGGCCGAGGCGCGGCGCCCCGGACAGATCGACCGCCACGGCCTCGCGGGTTCCCGCCCGGCGCCAGCGCACCGGCACGGCCCGGAAGGTGCGGCGCTGCGCCAGCGCCTCGGCGAGGTCGGCTTCCGCCTCGATGGGGCCGGCCAGGAGGTCGTCCCAGGTCCGGCCGACCGGCGAGGCGCCGATGGTGTCGGAGAGCCGCGCCGTCGCCTCGACGAGGCAGCCGCGGGCGTCGCTGCGCCACAGGAAGCGCAGGCCGGGACCGGGCGCGGACCGGGGTGCCGCGAGGGCGTGTTCCGGCTCCGGCTCCGGTACGGGGGAAGGCGCAGGCGGGGCGCGGCGGGGCCGGCGGCCCGGCAGCGGATCGAGGATCGCGAGGGCGAGGCCGGCGCTGCCGTCCGGAAGGGCGGCGGGCAGGCAGGCGCAGAGGAGGGGCGGGGCGAGGCGGCCGGCGAGGCGCAGGCGCTCGAGCCGCGGCTGCTGCGTCCCGGCGGGCAGGGTCAGGGTGCCGCGCAGCTGCGCCGGCAGGCCGAGCTTCGGGTCGATCCGCCCGGCGGCGTCCGCGATCGTCTCCCGCAACGCGGCGGCGGCCGGGGAGGCGTGGAGCAGGTGCGTGGCGGACCGGTCGAGCAGCAGGAAGGCCGCGTCGGGTCCGGCGATTCGCTGACCGAAGGCCGGAACGGCCCGCAGGGCCTCGATCGTCGTCTCGAAGAGCACGTCCCGACCCACTGCCTCTCCTTCGCGCCGCGCGCAGCGGCCGGTGTCCCGCGACGCAACCCGCGTGGGAAACCGGACTCACCCCGGATGCTTTAAACCAACTGGCCCCTTCCCGCACCGGCACGAAATGCGCACTCTCGGCGTTATCACGCCGTCAACCTTAACGACCCACGGGAAGGTGGCATTTTGCCCAGGGCATGTTATTGTGCGGTGCACAATACGTGCCGGGCCCACAGCGTGCCGCGCCAAGGGCCGCGCCAAACATGAGGAGACGAACATGACCCAGACCCCGAACTACGAGATCCCGACCGAGATGCGGGACTTCGCGGAGAAGAGCGTCGAGCAGGCTCGGAAGGCGTTCGACTCCTTCCTCGGCGCCGCGCGCAAGACCGCCGACACGCTTCAGGGTTCGGCCGAGATGGCCCGCAACAACGCCCAGGACGTGTCGAGCCGCGGCTTCTCCTTCGCCGAGCAGAACGTCAACGCCGCGTTCGACCTCGCCCAGAAGCTCGTCCGTTCCAAGGACGTGCAGGAGGCGATGCAGCATCAGGCCGAGTTCGTGCGCAGCCAGTTCGCCGCCATGCAGTCGCAGGCCCGCGAGTTCGGCGGCCTGGCCCAGAGCGCGATGCAGCAGGGTGCCGAGAACGCCAAGCAGGCGATGCAGCAGGGCGCCGAGCACGCCCGCAACGCCATGCAGCAAAGCGCCGACGCCGCCCGCAAGACCGCCAACGACGCCGCCAACGCCGCCAAGGACGCCGCGTCCTAAGAGGCGCCCGGCCCGTCGGGGGCCGGTGGCAGAGGCACGCCGACGGTGACGGCCGCGCTCCCCTCGGGGCGCGGCCCCTTTTTTGGCTCCCGCATGCCGTCGCTCAGACCCGGTCCTGGCTCTTGTTGCGGTGCAGCGGGCCGATGCCGAGTTCCTGGTCCTCGTCGTCATCCATGTCGTCGGTCGTGGCGGCGCCCCCGCGGCGGGCCGGCGGATCGACGGCGCGGATCAGCCGGACGATCTGCATCGCCCGGTCGGCGCAGTCCGGCGAAAGACGGGCGATCTCCTCCGCGATCACGACGACCGCATCGAGGGTGCGCTGCCACTGTGCCGAGGTCGTCACGGCGGATCTCCAAGGCTCGGGGTCAAGGGCTCGGATTCAAGGACTTCGGTCGCGCGACACCGGCCGCGATTTGCCGGGCCGGACCGGTTCGGCTACCGATGCGGCGCCGGGAGGCCGGCCGCGCGCCGGCACGGCATCACGCCACCTGACGGCGTTGCCCAGGATACCGTCCCGCCAGAGAGGAACGCAATGATGCGAGGGTTCGTTCGCGCCGGCCTGTCGTCGGCCGTCCTGTTGGTCGCGGTCCTGACCGGCGCGGCACACGCGCAATACTACCGGGAGAACACGCCGCCGGGCTATGGCTACGAGCGGTACGAGCGTCCGGCGCCGCGCCGCGCCGTCGGCTACAATTGCGAGGCGGTGCAGCGCGGCCTGACCGGCCCGCGGCCGTATTCCTGCCCGCTGCCCGGCCCTCGCCCGCTCGGCGCCCGCTGCTTCTGCGACATCCCGATCGCGAGCTTCAGCGCGCCGCAGCCCCCGGCCCCGGGCCAAGTGGTGCCCTGACCAAGTGGTGCCCTGACCAACCGGTGCCCTGATCGCGCGAAAGGGCCGCCGCCGGCGGCCCTTCCCACTCTGCGCCCGATCGTCGGCGCGTCGTCCGCGTCTATCGGTTCACCGGACGCGCGCCCTCACTGCCGCTTGCCCCAGCGCACCCCCGGCGCCGGGCCCGCGCCCGCCGCGAGCTGCCCGACGGCGGGCCCCGAAGCATTGCCCGGATGGTGCTGCGAGCCCTCGCCCATCGGGTCGGCGGCCATCAGGTCCGGGGTCGCGGCCATGTCGGGCGAGCCGCGGCCGGTGGCGAACTGGCCGGCCTTGCGGAAGCGCCAGAGATAGCCCGGCACCACCGCCTCGATCGCGGTCGGCGCGATCCCGATCCCCTCGATCGTGCGCCCCTCGGCCCTGGCCGCCTCCGACACGACGTTGTCGCTCTGCAGCAGGGTGACCTGGTCGCGGGTGAGCTTCAGGGTGTCGGGCAGGAGACCGAGCGTCAGGGTATCGGCCAGTTCCATCGCCCGGGCCTGGAGCCGGGCGGCGGGCGCGGGCAGCGGCAGCAGGACGCGGCTGCGCATCGTGACCTTCAGGGTGTACTCGACGAGCTGCTGCAGGGTCAGGATCTCCGGCCCGCCGAGCTCGTAGACCCGGCCGCCCTGGAGCCGGCCCTCGACCGCCCGGGCGATCGCCTCGGCGACGTCGCCGACGAAGACCGGCTGCATCCGGGCCCCGGCCCCGGCGAGCGGCAGCACCGGCAGCATCCGGGCGAGCGCGGCGAAGCGGTTGAAGAAGCTGTCGCCCGGCCCGAACACGATCGACGGACGGAAGACCACCGCGTCGGGTCGCGCCGCGAATACGTTGGCCTCGCCGATCGCCTTCGAGCGGGCATAGGCGGAGGGCGAGGCCTCGTCGGCGCCGAGCGCCGAGACGTGCACCATCGGGGCGTTCACCGCGGCCGCCGCCCGTGCGACCTCGCCCGCTCCCTCCGCCTGCAGGCGCTGGAAGCTCTGGCTGCCGCTCTCCTGCAGGATGCCCACGAGGTTGACCACGATGTCGGCGTGCTCGGCGGCGCGCACGATCGAGGCCGGGTTGCGGAGGTTCGCCTGCACGCCGACGATCTGGCCGACGCGGCCCAGCGGCTGGAGGAACTGCGCGAGGTCGGGCCGGCGCACCGCCACCCGGATCCGGTAGCCGCGCTTGGCGAGCGCCCGCACGACGTGGCGGCCGAGGAAGCCCGATCCCCCGAACACGGTCACGAGCTGCGAGGCGGGCCGGGTCAGGCCGACGGTGTCGAAGCCGGTCATGGTCGTGGGGTCCTTCCGCGGGTCTTGGCCGGAGGGGGCGTGCCGGGGTCACCGGCCGGGGGCGACCGGCCCGGCGCTCGTGCCGGCTCCTTAGTCGAGGGGACGGGCCCTGTGAAGCTCCGGCGCTGCCGCGGGGCCGGGAACGCAGGCAGTTCGGCACCGTTCGCCCCGCATGACACCGCCCATCCGAACCGGTCCCGGCCTCGCCCCCGGCCTCCTGATCGGCCTCGGCCTCGGCGGGTTCTTCGACGGCATCGTGCTCCACCAGCTGCTGCAATGGCACCACATGCTGAGCAGCTGGCACCCGATCACCTCGCTCGCGGCTCTCGAACTCAACACCCGCTGGGACGGCTACTTCCACAGCGCCACCTACGTACTCGTGGTGCTGGGCGTCTTCCTGCTCTGGCGCCGGGGCGGACCGCATGACGGCCGGGCCCTCGCCGGTTCCGTGCTCATCGGCTGGGCCGCGTTCAACCTGGTCGAGGGCGTGATCGACCACCAGGTGCTCGGCGTGCACCACGTCAACGAGACGGTGCCGAGGGCGGCCTGGCCCTGGTGGGATGCCGGGTTCCTGGCCTGGGGCGCCGCGATGGCGGTGATGGGCGCGCTGCTGGTGCGGGGCCGCCGGTGATGCGTGCGGCGCTGCCGTGGATCGTGCTGGGTCTCGCCCTGACGGCTGCGACGGCGCCGGTCTGGGGGCGGTGGGTCGCCGGGTTCGATCCGACGCTGGACGAGCTGCTGACCCTGCGCTGCGGGCCGGACGCGCGCCGGCGCGGGGCCGTTCGCGCGGGTCGCCGCCATCACGCCCGTCCGGAGGCTCGTCGCCGGGACGGGAAGCCCCCAGGATTGCGCGAGGCTGTCGGCGGGCAGCGAGTTTACGGCTATATGCGGCGATGATCCTTGCAACGAACGGAAGGAAATATATCGTCGAATACCGATAAAAAATCAAATGAACGGGCGGAACGAAGATGCCGAACGCATCCATGGCGGTCGCGCTGACCACTCTCATCGCGGTATTTGCGTTGGCACCCTGGCTGTTTGCCCGAATGTTGCTGAAGGCACGCCATGAAAGGTCTGGTTCTTCGACCGACGATCTTGAAATTTTGGCAAGTCAACTCGCCGAACTGGTTGATATCGCGAGGTTTATCAACAGCGGTTTCGAGGATGACAACTATTACTCGATTCGCAGCAAATATGCTGTCATCGCTAAAATCCTCAGAAATCACCCGAAGTATTCACGGTACGTCGATGAGGTTCCGAGCGTCGCGGCGGCGGTCGATCGGGCGCTTCCGCTGAGTCTGCTGAAGCTCGAGGACAAGGAGCGGCTGCTCGTCAGCGTGCGCGAGCTTCAGGGAGCCGTGCAGATCCTGATCGATCTCCGGAATGCCGGCTGCTTCCCCGAGATGACGGCCGACCGGAGCCGGACAGGCGCGACGCCGGCTGTGGTCGCACCGTCCGGGCGGCCCCGTCGGGGACGCGGATACCGCCTCGCCGCCGGCATCGCGGCGGTCGTGATCCTCGGCCTCCTCGCCGGGACGACGCTCCTTCCGCCCGGAAGCGGGCCGGTCGGCGTCGCCGCCCTGGTGGCGTCCGCCGATCAAGGGGTCCGGAACGCCGCCGGCCTCCTCGGCCGGGTGCGTGCCGCCCCCGCCGAGGAGGCATCCGGCCGGCCGGCCGGCGACGCCGGCGGGGTCGAGCGGGACGATCCGGCTGCGTCGCGGGAGCTTGCGGCGCGGTCGCAGCGGCTCGCCGCCGAGATGGAGGCCGTCGGGCAGGCCGTCGCGCGTCGCCAGCACGAGCTCGGCGCGCTCGATGCCGTGATCGCGCGTCTGCGGCACGTCGCGGAAGCGGCATCCGCCGACGAGACCCTCCCGGCCCGCCTGCGGAGCAGCGCCGAGACCGCCCGCCGGGCCGCCGACGAGGCCGAGGAGAGCCGGCGCACCGCAGCCGCGGCCGCGGCCGGTGCCGCCGAGGTTCGGGCGGTCCTGGACGCGGCGACCGGCGAGGCCGCCGCCCTGCGGGCGCAGGCGGCGGAGCAGCGCGAGGCGCTCGCCACCGTGGTGACGGACATCGCCGCGACGCGAGCCGGGCTCGGCGCGATGCGCGAGACGGTGTCGGAGGAGGCCGGCAAGGCGGACGTCATCCGGAGCGAGGGCGAGGCGGGCATCCGGCAGGTTCGCGACCGCCTTGCCGCGCTCGGCGACCACGTGGGGGCGCTCGACAGGACGGCGCAGGACGTCCGGGCGGCCCTCGACCGGGTCGCCGGGATGATCGACGGCATGGAGGAGACCGCGCGGGCGGTCGCGGAGGTTCGCGACGCGGTGTCCCGGGAGCGCCAGCACCTCGCCGACCTCTCCGCCGGGGGCGGCGAGGTCGACCGGTCGCTGTCGGCGCTCAAGATCCGGCTCGCCGCGCTCAGCGACTCGCTCGCCGGTGCGGCGGCCACCGTGAGCCCCGTGCCCGCCCGAGCGCCGTCCCCGCCGGCGAAGGCCGATCCCGCCCCGACCAGGACCGAGGCTGCGCTCCGGCCGGACGACTGGCGGCTGGTCCAGCACGCCCTGGGCAGGGCCGGCTACTATACCGGCAAGGCCGACGGCAGCCCGGGGGAGAGCACCAGGGCGGCGATCGCGAGGTACCAGCGCGGACTGCGCGAGGAGGCGACCGGCCGGCTTTCGCCGTCCCAGATCGACCGGCTGATCCGCCAGCGCCCCGGTGGGCCGCCGATGGCGGCGCGCTGACCGGCAGGCCGTCATCGTCCCGGAAGGGCCGTCGCCGCGGAGATCCGGGCCTCGTCGGGCCTCGTCGCGGGACCGCGTGGACGGCCGATGCAGCGCCGACGAGGCTTCGCCGGGCGCCGTGCGCGACTCAGGCGACCTTGCGCGGCACCATGCGCTCGCTGCCCAGCGCCTCCCGCGCCCCCGACAGCCCGGCCTCGGCGTATTCCGCGTCCTCGTTGACGTTCCAGACGTCGTAGCGGCGCTCACCCAGCAGGATGTTCCGCGCGGTCAGCATCGCGGTCATCATCGCGTGGTCCTGGTTGTTGTACTTGTGCATGCCGTTGCGGCCGACGAGGTGGAGGGTCGGGTAGCTGCCTTCCAGGTCCCGGCGGATCGTCGCCACGTGGGCGCGGTAGGCGTCGTCGTACACCGGATAGGCCTTGGGCTGGCGCACCACGCAGGCATCGACCACGCTGGCCGGGTCGACGAGGCCGATGAGCCCGATCTCCCGGCGGGCGAGGGCGATCAGCTCGGAATCCGGCGCGTTCCACAAGCCGTCGCCCTCGAAGCAGAAATATTCGAGGCCCAGGCACGTGTAGGACTCGTCCGGCACCATCTCGGGCGACCAAGAGCGGAAGTTCTGCACGCGGCCCACCTTCACGGCCGGGTCGTGGACGTAGATCCAGTTGTCCGGAAAGCTGTCCTTCGCCCGGGCGATCAGCGCCACGGTGAGGAAGTCGCGGTAGCGCAGGGACCGGGCCTGGAAGGTGCTCAGGGGGGCGGGGCGGATCGCGCCGACGAGCTCGCGGATCGGCGCCGAGGACACGACGTGGCGGGCCGTGAAGGTCTCGCGCCCGCCGTCCGCGCGCCGCGCGCTCACCGTCCAGAGCTGCGTGCCGGCATCGTAGGTCAGGCCGTCGACCCGCCGGTCGAGGAGGACCCGGCCGCCCTTCGTCCGGATCGCCGCGGCAGCGGCGTCCCACATCATGCCGGGGCCGCGGCGGGGATAGCGGAACGATTCGATCAGGGTCTTGATCACCGGATCGTCGCCGGACGCCCGCCGGTGCAGCCCGAGCGAGCGCTTGAGCCCGTCGCGGATCGCGGCGCCGAGGTCGAGCCCCTTGATGCGCTGGGCCGCCCAGTCGGCCGAGATGTCGTCGCACGACATCCCCCACACCTTCTCGGTGTAGGTCTTGAAGAAGATCGAGAAGAGCCGCTCGCCGAACTGGTTGCGGACCCAGTCGTGGAAGCTCCGCGGCTCCGCGATCGGCCGGGCCCGGGCCCAGAGATAGGAGGCGACGCAGGCCGTGCTCTCGAGGATCCCGAGGTTGCGCAGGGCCTCGAAGGCCCTGAGCGGGTAGGCGTAGGTCTTGCCCTTGTAGTAGATCCGCGACAGGCGCGGCCGCTCGATGAAGTCGTCGGGCAGGATCTCGTTCCAGAGATCGACCACCTCCTTCGCCTTCGAGAAGAAGCGGTGGCCACCAATGTCGAACAGGAAGCCCTTGTACTCCACCGTGCGGCTGATGCCGCCGACCTGGGTCGGATCGCGCTCCAGCACCACGACGTCGCGGCCGGCCTTGGCCAGCATGTAGCCGGTGGTCAGGCCCGCCGGTCCCGCGCCGATCACCAGCGTCTCGGTGTGAAGGCTCATCGCTCGGGCAACTCCGGGGCCGGCTCGGCCGCTCCGCATGGAGAGGGCACTCCCCAAGCCTTACCGCCCGGATGGTAAAGAACCGCTCAACCCCAACTCGTGCCAGCCAAGCCGCTAACCGCGGGGTAAGGGGGCCGTGCGAATCGGGACCGACCGATCTCGAGGTCCGCAGGATCCCGCCATGCTCGCCGCCCCGCTCCCCCAGGCCCGATCCGGAGAGGCGGCGGGGCGCTCGCCGTTCGAGCGTCCGGCCCTCGTCTGGCTCATCGTCGCGGCCGGGCTCGCCGGGGTCCTGTCCTGGCCCGATCTCGGGGCGGTCCTTCGCGCCTTGCGCCTGCCGGATACGGACGACGCGATGCGGCTCCTGCAGGTGCGCGACCTCCTGGCCGGCCAGCCGTGGTTCGACCTCGCCCAGCACCGCCATGCGGGCGCTCCCCCGATGCACTGGTCGCGCCTCGTCGACGCGCCGATCGCCGCCCTCGTCATCCTGGCGCGCCCCGTCCTCGGCGCGGCCCTGGCGGAGGGCGCGGCCGCGATCCTGTGGCCGCTGCTGCTCTTCTGCCTCTACGCCGTGATCCTCTACCGCGGGGTGCGGCGCGCCTTCGGCTGGCGCGCCGGGGCGCTCGCGGTCTTCGCCGGCACGCAGGCGGTGTTCGTCACAGGCCTGTTCGCGCCCGGGCGGATCGATCACCACAACGTCCAGATCTGCGCGGTGCTCGGCCTCGCCCTTCTCGTCGCCCGCCCGGCGCCGACCGGACGGGACGGGGCGCTCGCCGGGGCGCTCGCCGCCCTTTCCCTGGCGGTCGGCCTCGAGGCGCTGCCCGTCATCGCCGCCGCCGGGCTCGTGCTCGCCGCCACATGGCTTCGGGAAGGCCGCCCGGCCCTGCCGGCCTTCCTGGGCTTCGGCCTCGCCCTCGGGTTCGTCGCCCCGGCGCTCTACGTCGCCCAGACCGCGCCGGCGCTGTGGTCGACGAGCGCCTGCGACGCCCTGTCGCCCCCCTGGCTCTGGCTCTGCGCCGCGGCCGCCGTCACGGCCGCGGCCGCCGCCCTCCTGCGCGGGGGACCGGGCGCGCGGCTCGGGCTCCTCGCCGCCGGCGGCCTCGCCACGGCCGGCGGGTTCCTGGCGCTGTTCCCCGCCTGCGCCGCCGGGCCGTTCACCGCCATGCCGGATCTCGTGCGCGAGGGCTGGCTGCTGCAGGTGCGCGAGATGCGGCCGGTCTGGCAGGTCGCCCGGATGGCGCCCGAGGCGGTGCTCGCCGGCTACCTGCCGGTGCTGCTCGGCGCGGCCGCCGCGAGCCTGTGGGCCCTGCGGGGGCCGGAGTCCGCGGAGCGGCGCCTGATGGGCATCGCGGCCGGCGTGCTCTGGCTCGGCCTCGCGCTCGGCGCGGTGCAGTTCCGCGGCCTTTACGTCGCCGGTGCCTTCGTGCCCCTGGTGGCCGGCCCGGTCTTCGACCGGGCGGTCGCGCTCCTGCGTGCCCCCGAGGCGAGCCCGCGCCGGCGCCTCGGCGCGCTCGCCTTGAGCCTCGCCCTGTGCGGCAAGGTCTGGCTCCTGGCCGCCGCCCTGCCGCAGGCGCTCGCCGGCACCGACAAGACCCTGGAGGCCGACCACGCCGCCTGGCAGGGCTGCGGCGCCAAGCAGGCGGTCGCCGCCCTCGACGTCTTGCCGCCCGGGCTGATCCTCGCCGAGATCGATCTCGGCCCGAACCTGCTGCTGCACAGCCACCACGCCGTCGTGGCGGCCCCCTACCACCGGGCGCTGCCCGGGCTGTCCGCCGCGCTCGAGGCGTTCCAGGAAGCTGCGGCCCTGCCGCGTGTGGCCGCGCGGGTGGGGGCGGACTACATCGTGGCCTGCGCCGCCCCGGCCAAGCCGGACGAGGTGCCGACCTTCGCGGCCCGGCTCGGCCGCGGCGAGGTCGCCCCGCCCGGGCTCGAGCCGGTCCCGGTGCAGGGCACGCCGTTGCGGGTCTGGCGCCTCCGGCCGGCGCCGTGAGGTTTTTCTGGTGATCGGGCGAATCGCCGCACTCCTGCTCCTCGCCCTCGTCCTCGCGGCCCTGGCGGCGGCGGCGCTGGCGGTCGCTCGCGGCGAGGAGCCCGGCGGCATCGAGGAGGTGTGGATCGCCCTCCTCGGCCCGCCGGATCTCGGCCCGGTGGACTTCGCCGCCCTGCGCCGCCGGCCCTCCCGCGCCGATGCGCTCGCCTGCGCGCCCGATGTCTGTCCGCTGGCCGCGGCCGACGCGGTGCCGCCGGACTATTCCGTCGCGGGCGCGCGCCTGCGCGAGATCGTGCGGTCGTTCGCCGAGGCCGAGCCGCGGACGGCGCTCGTCTTCACCGACCGCTGGGGCGAGCAGGACCGCTACGTCGCCCGCTCCGCCGTGCTTCGCTGCCCCGACACCGTCACGGTCGAGATCGTCGGGCGCGGGGAGGGCCGTTCCAGCCTCGCGCTCTACATCCGCAGCCAGGCCGGCTGCCCGGTCCCGGCGACAAGCCGCGCGCGCCTGACCCGCTGGCTCGACGGGATCGCGGCGGCGGCCGGAACCGAATCGACCAAGGGGTGATGACCCGGATGCCGCGCGCCGCCCAACAGCACCCCGCCCAACAGCACCCCGCCCATGAGCACCTGCCGCCCACCAGCGTTCCGCCGCTGGCGGATCTGCCCGCCACGCCCGACGTCGCGGTGATCGGCGCCGGGGCTGCCGGCATCGGCGCGGCGCGGCGCCTGCGGGCCCACGGCCTGTCGGTGGCGGTGCTGGAGGCCCGCACGCGGCTCGGCGGCCGCACGGTGACCACGTCCCTGCGCGGGCACCCGGTCGATCTCGGAGCGCACTGGCTCCATGCCGGGCCGATCAACCCCCTGGTGACGCTGGGTTTCCAACGCGGCGAGCCCTTGCGCCGGGCCGCGCAGGAGAGCCATCTCTGGGTCGGCCGGCGCCCGGGGAGGCCGGCGGAGGAGGCCGCCTTCGGCCGCGCCTGGGCGGTCGCCGACCGGGCGATGACCGACGGCGCCCGGCTCCACGGCGCCGACCGGCCCGCCGCCGCCGCCCTGCCGCCCGGCCTCGGGCCCTGGGGGCAGCGGGTCGCCCTGGTGCACGGCCTCGTCTCCGGCCGGCCGCTCTCCGAGGTCAGCCTGCACGACTTCCCCAGCATGGAGTACGGCGACAACTTCTTCATCGCCGGCGGCTACGGCGCCTACCTCTCCCGCCTCGCTGCCGGCCTGCCGGTGGCGCTCGATGCGCCCGTCGCCGCCCTCGACTGGTCGGCGGAGGGGGTACGGCTCGATCTCGGCCCGCGCGGCGCCCTGCGCGCGCGGGCCGCCCTCGTCACCGCCCCGATGATGGTGATGCAGGAGCCGAGCCCGGCCTTGCGCTTCGCCCCCGCCCTGCCGGATCCGGTGCGCGCGGCCATCGACGGCTTTCGCCCGGGCGTCTACGAGCACGTGGTGCTGCACTGGCCGTCCTCGCCGTTCCGCGGCCGCGACCGGCTGGCGAGCCTGATCGGCGGCAGGCTGCAGCCGCCGGGCCTGCTGACGCGGGTCGACGGCACCCCGTTCCACTATTTCGAGCTCGACGTGCCGCTGGCCCTCCGCCTCGACGCCGCCCGGGCCGGGGCCGACGGCGCGCGGCGGCTGGTGCGCGAGACGCTGGCCGAGCAGGTCGGCCGCGGGCGCCTGCGTGACCTCGCCGTGCCGGCGGTGACCGAGTGGCGCCACGATCCCTGGTCCCGCGGCTCCTGGGCGGTGGTCCCGCCGGGCCATGCCGGGGCCCGCGACCTCCTGAAGGAGCCGGTGGCCGAGCGGATCTGGTTTGCCGGCGAGGCCCTGTCGCGGGCGCAATGGGGCACGGCGGGCGGCGCCTTCGCGGAGGGCGAGCGGGCGGCCGACGCGATCGCGGCGGCCCTGCACTAAGGTCCCGTTTGGCTTTCCGGGACCGACGCCTACATCCCCGCCATGCTCACGCGCCTCGTCACCCTGCTGCTCCTCATCGGCCTGGCCTGCGCCGCCGAGTCCCGGGCCCAGCCCCTGACCCGCAACGTCCTCAAGGGCGCCTGCGAGAAGCTCGTCATCGCCGGGCGGGACGTCAGCCCGACCTGCGGCGACAGCATCGTCAACCTGGTCCAGGGCCGGCGAACCTCGTTCGACTTCACCTCCAGCGACGGCACCACGGTGAGCTTCAGCGGCACCGGCATGCCGCAGGACCGCCAGGAGGAGGTCGGCGTCGACGCGCTCCAGCCGGTGAGCGCCGTGATCCTGAGCGTGAAGAGCGCCGACGGCGGCATCACCCGCGACACCCTGATGACCGTCGGCTCCTGCCGCTTCCCGCCCGCGGCCTCCGGCCGCGCCACCGTCGCCTGCGCGGCCGACACCCAGCGCGGCCGGTTCGAGGGGACGTTCACCACGTCGAGCGACGCGGCGCCGGGGAAGTAGCGTCGGTCTGGAAGAGTGCCGGATCGGGCCTATGGTCGCTCCGCGCGACCGGTCGTCCGGTGACGCGATGAGAGCGCCCTCGGCCGGCTCTTCCGGGCTGCCGCCCGCAGCGCATCTTCGGTCCACTGCGCCAGGCTCTTGCCGGCGCGTTCCGCAGCCCGCGCGGCCTGCGCGTGAACGCTCGGATCGACCCGGACCATCAGCTCGCCGGAGAACATCGTCTCGGGCGCCTTGCCGATCCGCTCACAGGTCCCGACGAAATCGTCTGCCGCCTCGCGGAAGGCGCTCACCAGTTCCGGCACGCTCTCGGCGTGAAAGCCGACGATATCGTCGATGCCGGCAATGTGGCCGATGACCGCCTCATCCTCTGCGCTGAATTCGTCCCGCGCGACGAAGCCCTTGTCGGCCAGCGTGGTGTTCACGGGCCGGGTCATGGCCTCGTCCCGATCTTCGGCAGACATTCGCATGATCGGTCCATCGCCACGATCGTTGCGGGCTGCCGCCGATGGCCGCCCGGCCACCGCCGTTGCGGTGTTCGCGGCGGGAAACGTCACGCGATCGGGCCGAGCCCCGGAGTGTCGGGGAGGACGCAGCCCGGAATGCAGTCGGGAGGGTGCCCGGACGGCAGCCGGGCTGACCTCGCGCCCGGTTCAATCCCGGCAGGTGATGCGGATCGGGCGCTCGGAGACCTTCACGGCCGGGGCCGTCTCGATCGCGCCGGTATACTCGTCCTGGGCGGCGACGCCGTAGGAGGCCGCCTTGGCGTAGCCCTGCGACTCGCACCAGGCATCCGCCACCACCTGGCCGCACTCGCCGCCGGTCGTCAGGCACTCGGCGACGCCGTAGCCGTCGCTGGAGGGGATCAGGAAGGTCTTCTCCACGCCGGCCGTCTGCGCGGCGGCCAGGGCCGGCGTTCCGGCAAAGACCAGGACACCGAGGGCGCTGAGGACGGCGAGGGTGCGACGCATGGGGGAAACCTTCTGAACGGAGCCGTCGGCATCCGGCTCCGGCCCGACACTGGGCGTGGGTGGTAAACAAATTCTGTACGCATCGTGCGTGCGCACCGATTACGCAGGGTCCGGCAGGGGCTTGAGGCCCGCGGCGCCTGGCGTCTCGAATTGCTCGCCGAATTGGGCTAACCCGGATCCGCCCGCCGGGGCGTCTCCACCGTGCAACAGGCCGCCGCCCGGTCGCCCGCGCCGGCGGCGCCCGGGACCGGGGCCGGCCGGGTCTGAGCCTCGGTCCGGCAACGACTTAGAACCTCGGCCGGAGCGCCCCGCGGCGGCCCGGCCCGACCCCCTCCCGCAGGTGTTTCATGGCCTCGCTGTTGCGCCTCTACAACACGCTTTCCCGGGCCAAGGAGCCGCTCCGGCCGATCGATTCGGGCCGGGTGCGGATGTATGCCTGCGGGCCGACCGTTTACGACGCCGCCCATATCGGCAACGCCCGGCCGCTGATCGTCTTCGACCTGCTCTTCCGGCTGCTGCGCCACCTCTACGGGGCGGACGCGGTCACCTATGCCCGCAACGTCACGGACGTCGACGACAAGATCAACGCCCGGGCGGCGGAGCGCGGCATCACCATCCGGGCCCTCACCGACGAGACCCTGGCGCAGTTCCACGACGACATCCGCCGCCTCGGCATCCTGATGCCGGAGGACGTGAACGTCGCGGGCCAGCCGCCGGCGATGATCGAGCCGCGGGCGACCGACCACATCGTCGAGATGACGACGCTGATCGACCGGCTGGTCATGGCCGGCCACGCCTACGTCGCCGCGGACCACGTGCTGTTCGACGTGCCGTCGATGCCCGATTACGGCGCGCTCTCGCGCCGCCCCCTCGACGAGATGGAGGCCGGGGCCCGGGTCGACGTCGCGCCCTACAAGCGCTCGCCCCTCGACTTCGTGCTGTGGAAGCCCTCTAAGCCGGCCGAGCCGTCCTGGCCCTCGCCGGCCGGCATCGCGGCGCCCGGGCGCCCGGGCTGGCACATCGAGTGCTCGGCGATGGCCTGGAAACATCTCGGCGAGACCTTCGACATCCATGCCGGCGGCATCGACCTGGTGTTTCCCCACCACGAGAACGAGGTGGCGCAGTCGCGCTGCTGCTTCGACACGCCCGTGATGGCCAACATCTGGCTCCACAACGGCTTCCTGCAGGTCGAGGGGGAGAAGATGTCGAAGTCGCTGGGCAACTTCGTCACCCTGCGCGCGGTGCTGGCGGACTGGCCCGGCGAGGTCGTGCGCCTCGCCATGCTGCGCACCCATTACCGCCAGCCGATCGACTGGACCCTGCGCGGCCTGGAAGAGGCGAGCCGCACCCTCGACCGCTGGTACGAGGCCGCCGGCGACGCCGCGCCCGGTCCCGCGCCGGAGACGGTGCTCGAGCCGCTGCTCGACGACCTCAACACCCCGGCGGCCCTCGGCGAGGTCCACCGCCTCGCCGACCCGGCGGCGCTCAGGGCCGGCGCGGGTCTCCTCGGCCTCCTCGGCCAGACCCGGACCGCGCGCGACCAGGCGGCGGTGGCGGCCTCCGGCGTCGACGCGGCGGCGGTGGAGGGGCTGATCGCCGAGCGGAAGGCGGCCCGCGCCCGCAAGGACTGGGCGGAATCCGACCGCCTCCGCGCGGCCCTGACGGCGCTTGGCGTGACGGTGAAGGACAACAAGGACGGGACGACGACCTGGACGGTGAGCCGGGACTAGGGCCTGTTGTCACTTGAACCACAGTAGTGTGGAGGCAAGGCAAAGGACGCCCATGAAGCTGACGGCGGTCTTTT
>NZ_SRLB01000046.1 GCF_004745635.1 Methylobacterium nonmethylotrophicum
CTTGAGCATGTTGGCGCCGGCGAGCACGCCGGCATCGACGGCGCTCTGCAACTGCGCCTTGCGGTAGAGCAGGCGGCCGTACTCGACGGCGGCACTCACCGAGCCGAGCAGGATCGGCAGGGCGACCGCGAAGGCGATCAGGAAGACGCCGCTGTCGTTGCGCGCGAAGCTTAGACCCTTTCTACAACTGCGCCTCAACATACGACTACGCATGATTGTATTCAGTGCGGCCCACTTCGAACACTGACGGGCATTATGACTGCTCACACCTAAAGCAAATGCTAATGAAAGAAGCATAAATGAAATAACACTTTATTAGGAATCGGAGTGGAGCCGACGTCCGGCATCCTCCGTCCCCTCATGGCCTACGTCCGCCTCAACGCCAACCGCTTGGGGGCGAGTGCAGATCCTCGCATGGTCAAGCTGATTGGGTTTTGACCTTGGGCCCCAGCAGCAACGCCATCGAAACGCCCTTGACAGTGTCCAAACCGGAGCCGGACCGATGGTGCACAACATAAGCACAAGGGCCGAAGCTGGTGACTCACGCTGCGACGAAGTCCGAGACCCGCAAGACGCCGCCGCTCGTCCCGTACCGGCGCGCCCCATCCACCCGCCAGCGCGGCCCGCGCGGCGACCGCTACGACCGCCGCGAGGCCTACCAGCACGGCGCCGGCCTCGGCCAGCCGGCTCGCCCGCAGGCCATCCCCACCGCCATCGTCGCCATCGACGATCCGCTCGAGCCCGGCAAGCGCCTGCTCGCCACCGTCAATCGCCGCGTCGACATCCTCGAGGACGAGCGCTCGCACGGGCGGATCAGCGTCAGCCAGTACGAGACCGCCCGCCAGGTCCAAGCCGTGTTCGAGCGGGCCACCGGCGCCCGCCTCGGCTCCGGCGGTTGGAACGTCGGCGGGTCCCGTGACCAGACCATCGCGCACGAGCTCGCCATCATCTACGCGATCGAGGACGCCCGGGTGGTCCGCGCCCTCCTCGGCCGGGTCGAGAAGGCTGTCGGCACCGTCGGCGCCCGGTTCCTGAAGTCGGTCCTGGCCGATCGCCAGACCTTCGCGCAGGCGGCCGAGGCCCGCGGCAAGGCCGGCGAGCGCGGCACCAGCCAGGTCGCCGCCCACTTCCGCATCCTCCTCGAGGGCCTGGACGAGGCGTTCGCCTCCAACGGCCTCGTGCGCGAGATCGAGAGCTTCTTCCGCACCCCCGACACCGGCGAGGAGACCGATGCCCGCGGCACCGTCGTGCCGGCCGGCCACGGTCACGCCTGGGGCGTCGATCAGGCTCGGTATGCGGCGCACATGAACGAGGAGGCCGCCGGGCTCGCCGAACCGACTCGGCCGCGGTGGGATCGGGTAGCGGCGAACCGGCGGCGCGTGTCGCACGAGCGTTGACCCGACGGGCAAAAGCCTGCACAAAGCCATCGTCACGAGACGCACGCCCGGAGCCGCAAGGCGCCCGGGCGTTTTGCTGTCTCCCGGTGGAATGTAGCTCAGTCGGTAGAGCACTGCCCTGTTAAGGCGAGGGTCGCAGGTTCGAGCCCTGCCGTTCCAGCCAACCTCTTGAACCCTGCCGGCCCAGCGCTGTTCTCCGCGAAGACGCGACCGGCCACCTGTGTCATGATCGGTCCCCGATGAGCGCCCACGCGATCGCCACCAAGATCCGCGACGAGGTCCGGGCCTTCCGGCGCCGCGAGCGCTTCTGTGATCAGGCCGCCTACCTCGAGAGCAAGGACGCGCACTGCCAGCGCATCAACGGGCTGGTCGACGACCTGATGCGCGCCATCGGGACGCCGGCGCCGCTGTCGATGCGGCCGGGCCCGCGCTTCCTCGGCCGGCGGTCCATCCAGGTCGTGATGCGCGACGCGCCGATGGCGAAGCGGGCCTGATCCCAGGTCACCATAACCGCCGTTCTCGATGGGAAATCGGGCCCCTGCCCCGTTTCCGATAATCGCCGTTCCTGGAACGCTCGATGACCTCTCTGCCGGTGCCGGTCGCACCGGCGAAAGTCGTTGAACTCCAGGACCATCTCGCCTCCGCAGCGGCCTACGCGCTCGCCGAAAAGAGCGATGCGACGCGCCGCGCCTACGCCTCGGACTTCGCCGACTTCGCGGCCTGGTGCCGGGGCATGAGCACCGACCCTCTGCCGGCCTCGGTCGCCACCGCCGCGGCCTACCTCGCCAGCCTCGCCGACCGCGGGCTGAAGGCCTCCACGATCACCCGGCGCGCCGCCGCGATCGGCTACGCGCACCGCCGCGCCGGCCACGAGCCGCCGACCAACGCCGAACCGGTCCGGGCGGTGCTCAAGGGGATCCGCCGCCGCCTCGGCGTCGCGGTCGAGCGCAAGGCGCCGGCCACCGCCCGGGCGATCGGCGCCATGCTGAAGAAGGTACCGGACACCCGGGAGGGCAAGCGCGACCGCGCGCTGCTGCTGATCGGCTTCGCGGCGGCCCTGCGCCGCTCCGAACTCGTCGGCCTGGTTGTCGAGGATCTGGAGCGGACGCCGGACGGCATCTTCGTCCACATCCGCCGGTCGAAGACCGACCAGGAGGGCGAGGGCCACACCGTCGCCATCCCGCGCGGCGGCAAGCTCCGGCCGGTCGAGGCGCTCGAGGACTGGCTCGCCGCCTCGGGCATCCGCTCCGGCCGCATCTTCGACCTGACCGACCGCAGCGTCGCGAACATCGTGAAGCGCTACGCCGAGGCCGCCAAGCTCGATCCGGCGACCTTCTCCGGCCACTCGCTGCGCGCCGGCTTCGTCACCTCGGCCCTCGAGGCGGGCGCCGACCTCCTGAAGGTCATGGATGTCACCCGCCACCGCGAGGTGAAGACCCTCAAGGCCTACGACCGCCGGGCGAAGGCCTTCAAGAACCACGCCGGGAAGGGATTCCTCTGATGCTCGCCCTCCTCATGCGCATGCTGCGCGGCCGGCCGCCTGCGCCTCCGCCCGCCTCGCCCGTCAGCGTGATCCGGCGTGGCGTGGTGCTCTCGCAGGGCTGCGGTCGATGATGTCGGCCGAGCGCCTTGCCTTCCTCCTGCTGCTCCAGCGCCAGCACTTCGACGGGCTCGCGCATCGGCTGGGGCGCTGAGAACAAGGTCCGAACAATGGCGTTCCTACCTGGGCAGTCCGGCAATCCGGGCGGTCGGCCGAAGGCCGTGCACCGCGTCCGGGACTTGGCGCGCGAGCGCACCGAGGACGCGATCGACGTCCTGGTGGCGATCATGCGCGACGAGGGCGCGCCGTCGGCCGCGCGCGTCTCCGCCGCCACGGCGATCCTCGATCGCGGCTACGGCAAGCCGACACAGCCGCTCGCCGGCGAGGGAGAGGATGGCGAGGGCGGCGGCGCCCCGATCGGCCTGACCGTCCAGTTCATCCGCCCGACCTTGGATGCAGGTTGAGTTCCCGGAGCGGCTCGCCTTCCTGTTCGAGCCGGCCCGGTACAAGATCGCGTATGGGGGCCGCGGCGGCGCGAAGTCGTGGGGGTTCGCCCGCGCGCTCCTGATCCTGGGCGCCCAGCGTCCGCTCCGGGTGCTCTGCTGTCGCGAGTTCCAGAACTCCATCGCCGAGTCGGCGCACGCGCTGCTCTCGCAGCAGGTCGACCTGCTCGGCCTGTCGTCCCGGTACGAGGTGCAGGACAAGCGCATCCTTGGCGTGACCGGGACCGAGTTCATCTTCAAGGGCCTCCGGCACAACATCGCCTCGGTGAAGTCGACCGAGGGCGTGGATGTGGCCTGGGTCGAGGAGGCCCGCACCGTCTCGAAGACGAGTTGGGACACGCTGATCCCGACCATCCGCAAGCCGGGCTCCGAGATCTGGATCTCGTTCAACCCGGAACTCGAAGAGGACGAGACCTACCGGCGGTTCGTGAAGACCCCGCCGACCGGCGCCGTGGTGGTCAAGATCGGCTGGCGGGACAATCCCTGGTTCCCGGAGGTGCTGAAGCAGGAGGCGTTGGACCTCCTCGCCCGAGACCCGGCCGCCTACGCGACGGTCTGGGACGGCCACTGCAAGGTGGTGCTGGACGGCGCGATCTACGCCAACGAGATCCTGGCGGCCACGAAGGCCGGGCGGTTCACGAAGGTGCCGCACGACGCCTCGAAGCCCGTGCACACGTTCTGGGACCTCGGTCGGGCCGACAAGACGTCCATCTGGTTCGCGCAGATGGTCGGGCTCGAGTTCCGGCTGATCGACTTCTACGAGAACCGCGGCCACCCGCTCGGCCACTACCTCGGCGTGCTCGCGGAGCGGCAGGCGGCCAAGGGCTACGCCTACGGGGAGCACTGGCTGCCGCACGACGCGCAGAACGAGCTCCTGGCCTCCCGCCGGACCATCGAACAGCAGATGTGGGACGCCGGGCACCGGGTCCGCATCGTGCCGCGGCTGACCGTCGCCGCCGGCATCGAGGCCGCCCGCAAGCTGTTCGACCGCTGCTGGTTCGACGAGGAGGCCTGCGCCGACGGCATCCAGGCGCTGCGGAACTACCGCTACGACGTCGACCCTGACACCGGCCAGTTCTCGAACCGGCCGCTGCACGACGGCTTCAGCCACGCGGCCGACGCCTTCCGGTACTTCGCCGTCGGCATCGCCGAGCCCCGGCCGGAGGCAGTGCCCTCCAACGCCCCGAACGACCGCTATGCGCGCCGCCGCCGCGAGCAGGCCCGGCCGAGCGGCTCGGGCTACGTCTGACCCCATCCGAGGATCCGCCGCGTGAGCGAGACCGAGACCGACCAGGACGCGCCGGGCGCGGATGAGACGGCGCGCCTCGAGCGCGACGCGCTCCTGCGCAAGATCATGGCCTGGTACCGCACGGACCGCGACGCCTCCTCGCGCTGGCGCAAGGAGGCGCGGCTCGACTACGATTTCGCCGCCGGCCACCAGTGGAGCGACCAGGACCTCGCCATCCTGCGCGAGCAGGGCCGGCCGCCGGTCACCTTCAACCGCATCCTGCCGGTGCTGAAGGCGGTGGCGGGCAGCGAGGTCAACTCGCGCCAGGACATCCAGTACCTCCCCCGGGAGATCGGCGATTCCGCCCTCAACGAGGTGCTGACCGAGGCCGGCCGCTACCTCAGCCAGGAGGCGCAGGCCGAAGACGAGGAGAGCGACGCCTTCGTCGACCTCGCCACCTGCGGGCTCGGCTGCGTCGAGATGCGGCTCGACTATGAGGTGAACCCCGACGGCGCCTACGTCGAGGACCGGGTCGACCCGCTCGAGATGGTCTGGGACGCGAGCGCGCGGAAGCGCAACCTCGACGACGCCCGCCGGATCTTCCGGGCGAAGACGATGGACCTCGCCGAAGCCGAGGCCATGTTCCCGGACGCCGATCCGGAGGACCTGGATGCGGCCTGGGCCGAGGACCGGGACGAGGCGCCCCACCGGCAGATCCAGCCGGGCGAGCACCGCTCCGACCGCGAGCGCTCGGCAGAATACGGCACGCGCCGCGTCACCATCGTGGAGGTGCAGTGGTTCGAGCGGGTGCGCGTCGTCCTCGTCGGCGATCCGGCCACCGGCCAGATGCAGGAGATGGACGAGGCGACCGCGGCGACGGTGCAGCGCCGCGCCGCCGTGCTCGGGATGCCGGACCTGCCGACCTTCGGCCGCATGAAGCGGGTCTACAGGCGGGCCTTCGTCGGCAACGTGGTGCTGGAGGTGACCGACGGACCGGCCGGTGATCGGTTCTCGTACGCGTTCATGACCGGCGACCGCGACGTGCCGCGCGTGGGCGGATGGTTCGGCCTGGTGCGCCCGATGCGTGAGCCGCAGCGGTTCGCCAACGCCTGGCTCGGCCAGACGCTCGACATGCTGAACCGGCAGGCCAAGGGCGGGCTGCTGATGGAGAAGGCCGCGGTCCCGGACCAAACCGAGTTCGAGGCGAGCTACGGGAAGCCTGGCGCCGTGTCGTGGGTCGAGGATGGCGCGCTGCGCTCCGGCGCCATCAAGGAGAAGCCGCTCCCACAACTCCCGGCCGGCCACTTCCAGCTCATGGAGTTCGCGATCAGCAGCATCAGGGACTCGTCGGGCGTGAACCTCGAGCTGCTCGGCATGAAGTCGAACGACCAGGCGGGCGTGCTGGAGTACCAGCGCAAGCAGGCCGCGCTCACCATCCTGGCGACGCTGTTCGACGCGCTCCGGCGGGCCCGCAAGCATATCGGGCGCGTGCGGCTCTTCTTCATCCAGAACTTCCTCTCCGACGGCCGCCTGGTGCGGATTGCCGGCGACGGCGCCCAACGCGTGATCCCGCTCGTGCGCGACGTCACGGCCGGCGAGTACGACGTGGTGATCGACGACGCGCCGACCTCGCCGAACCAGAAGGAGGTCGTGTGGCAGACCTTCACGGGCATCTTCCCGGTGATCAAGGACCTGATCACCCCGCAGGTGCTCATCGAGATCCTGCCCTACTCGCCGTTCCCCGACAGCTTCGTCGCCAAGATGCGCGACCTGCTGGCGAGCCAGGGCGCTGACCCGCAGGCCGAGCAGCAGCGCCAGATCGGCATGCAGACGGCCATCGCGAAGATCCAGGACCTCACCGCCGGGGCGAACCTGAAGAACGCCAAGGCGGGCCGTGAGCAGGCCCTCGCCCACCAGGACGCGGCGCACGCTGCCGTCGCACAGATGACTGCGCTCGCGGGGCCGCCGCAGCCGGCGCAGCCCGGGTTCGCGCCCGCGGCCTGACCCTTCCGCCCGCCGGCGGCGTCACGCCGGCTCCGTCCCATCACGTCACGAGGACCGCACCCCCATGGATCCCGAGAACACCGACCTGAGCACCGGCGACGACTTCACGCCCGAGGAGGCCGCCGCCTTCGCGGCCATGGAGCGCGGCGAAGAGCCGGGTAGCGCCGCCGGGGCCGAGCCGCCCGCGAGCGAACCGGTCGCCCAGCCCGCGGCCGCCGCACAGCCCGGCGAGGTCGCC
Organism: Methylobacterium nonmethylotrophicum; assembly: GCF_004745635.1. Classification (GTDB taxonomy): domain Bacteria; phylum Pseudomonadota; class Alphaproteobacteria; order Rhizobiales; family Beijerinckiaceae; genus Methylobacterium; species Methylobacterium nonmethylotrophicum. Next base: position 6,911 of record NZ_SRLB01000046.1, read on the forward strand.
CCCGATCAGGTCGTCGATCCCGAGGACGAGGGCGCGGACGATCCGGAGGCCAACAAGGGCCGGTTCGTGCGGCACGGCGCGTTCCACCGCGAGCGCTCGCTCCGCAAGGAGCTGCAGACGCAGAACGCGCAGCTGCTCGACCGCCTGACCCGCGGCGAGGAACGCATGCGCATCCTCACCGAGGCCATGCGCGCTGCCCCGCAGGTCCAGCCGCAGCCGGGTCAGCCTCAGGCGCCGGCCGCGCCTCCGAACCCGGAGGAGGACATCTTCGGCTACGCCAAGCACCTCGAGGCGCAGCTCGCCGAGCTTCGGCAGGGCCAGCAGCAGATGACCGAGGCGCAGCGGCAGGAGCGCGAGTTCAACGACACGGTCGGCAGCTACCGGGCCGATATCGCCCGGTTCGCCCAGGCCGAGCCCTCCTTCGCGGACGCCTACCAGCACCTCATCAACAGCCGGGCACAGGAACTCGCCTACGCGGGCGTGCCGCAGGCGGAGATCAGCCGCACGATCCAGGCCGACGAGTTCGCCCTGGTGCGGGCCTCCCTCGCCTCCGGCGTGTCGCCGGCCGAGCGCGTGTTCCAACTCGCCAAGCTCCGCGGGTTCGCCCCGAAGGCGGCCGAGCCGCCCGCCGCGAGCGCCACCGCCGCGCCGCCGCCCGAGTCCGCGACCGACCGGGCCGCACGCCTCGCCGCCGGCCAGAACGCCGCCCGCAGCCTCTCCGGCGCCGGCGGAGCGCCCGCCGCCGAGATGAGGCTGGAGCGCCTGGCCGAGATGTCCGAGGCCGAGTTCGAGGCCTATGCGGCCAAGAACCCGCGGCGCCTCGCTGCGCTGATGGGAGGCTGATCGATGCCAGCCCCCGGCCTGCGAACGACCGCTCGCCCCATCACCCCCGGCACTCGCGTCTCGAGCGGCGGCGGGTTCGTCATCGCGTGCGACACCGCCGGCTACGTCAGGGTCATCATGTTCGATGGCACCACCCTCGACGTCTATGCCGGCGTCGGGACAGCCGAGTTCTCCGGCTACGCGATCGTCGGCGTCGACGCGGCGGGAACGACCGCGACCGCGCGCGTCACCGTCGTCGACTGAGGTGCGTCCCATGAAGCGATTTCTGGTCCTCGCCCTCGGCGCTGCGCTGATCTCCAGCGCCGCTCACGCGGAGATGCGCACCCCATTCACGAACCCGGGCGGGATCGTGAGCGATGTGTCGGGAACGAGCGTCACCCCGCCCGGTGCCGCGACGCGCACGCTCGCAGCCCGCGCGGCCGACGCCTTGAGCGTCATGGATTACGGCGCGTTCTGTGATGGGCAGTCCCATCCGCTTTCGGGCCGGTTCGGCAGCCTCGCGGCGGCACAGGCCGTCTACCCGGCCGCGGTCGCGCTGACGGACGAGTTCGACTGGGTCGCGACCCAGACCGCCGCCAACGCGATGCCGGCCACCGCTCCGAGTCGCCTCATCTTCGGGCGCGGCAAGTGCCTGCTCAACCGAGACGTGACCTTGCCGCTTGGCCAGCGCCAGGTGCTCGGCGGCGGCTCCGGGACGACGGAGATCCGGTTCACCGGCGGGTCGAAGGGCTTCGCCTTCGAGAACGCCGGGACCGCGGATCTCCTCGTCGTCGGCGGTATGGCGGTCAGCACGTCGCAGGCTGGCGTGGGTCGCTACCTCACGGTCTCGTTCGCCGGCACGGCGGCCTCGACGCAGCAGCTCGTGCAGCGCGACGTCAGGGTCACGGCCGACGGGACCGGCTGGTTCGAGGCGGCCGACGTCCTCACGAACGTGCGCTCGCCGCTGTACGAGGGTGTGTTCGTGACCGGCTCGTTCTCGTCGCCGCCGATGAACGCCGCGCATCGCTACCGCGGCACGACGACAGACATCCGGCACGTCGGCGGCATGGTGCTGACGGCTGTCGCGGCGCACGACATCGGCGAGCTATGCGAGGGTTTGGCGACGACCGGTCACATCATCATCGACGCCGACTACGGCGTGCTCGCCACCTTCCCGGCCGGTAAACCATGGGTAGAATTCACAGGCGGCCAGGTCAGCGCGTACAAGAGCTTCGTGAAAGGCACGAACATCAAGCAGCTGCACGTGAAGGGCGGCACCCACTACGCGGCGAATTACCGTCCGGAACGGATGACGGGGTATATCGGCTTTGATCTGTCGGGCGCCGACACCCGCAACGTCCTGATCCAGGGCGCCTATTTCCAGGGCGACGGCTACACCGGGACCAAGGCGCTACTGAACGCCGCGAACGGGGCCTACGGCTTGGTGATGGGCAATCAGGTGTCGGGTTTCGACAGCGCCTGGACGCTCGGGGCCAACACGAACGGGTGGCAAGTCCGGGTCAACCAGTATTTGTCGGTCACGACCCCCTGGGCAGACAGTGGAACGTACAATTTCCATGAGTTTGCCAGCTTCGATGGAACGGCACGCACCGTCGTCGGCTCCGGCAGCTTCGTCGAAGACTTGCAAGGCGGGAGTGCCGCGACGCTGCGGCTGACCGACAGGGGCTCGACGGCGAACAACAAGATCGTCGCATTCTTGAACGACGACGGAACGCTCTACATCCGGCGCGTGGCCGACGACGGCAGCGCCAGCAGCAACATCCTGACGGGCACCTCCGGCGGCATCCAGATCGGCGGCACGTTCTCCGGCAACTCGCCGTTCCGGGTCGGCTACGGCGCCGCCGGCGGCATCTACGTCTACGACACCGCGTCGTCGGGCCAGAAGCAGGTCACCTTCGGTGCCACCGACAGCGCCGGCACTGGCTTCAAGACGCTGCGCGTGCCAAACTGACCATGTATGCGCAAAACGCGATCAGCTTGGCTGTGCGAATGGCTGCTGAGGGTGGAAAGCAGACGCCCCCGAGCCGGGTCACCCCTGCTACGATGTGCCGATGCGCAAAGGCGAGACCGCACTCAGGATGGTCCACCGGCACGTCGAAGTCGGCGCGCGGCTCATCGCGAAGCAGCGCGCCCTCATCGCTCGCTTGCGACAGCGGGATTTACCGACCGAGCAGGCGGAGGCGCTTCTGATCCTCTTCGAGGACGTTCAGCGTCAGCATGAGGAGCATCTTGCTCCTCTCGGATTGCCTGGAAGGGAAGCGCCCGCTTGAGGTGGGTAGAAGCCATTCATGCCGCCCGCCGAAATTTGGAGCCGCCACAGAGTAAAGTCCGCTGTAAACGCTTGGCTCCCGCCAAAAAAATTCGTGCGCCGGTCAATCCATGTTCCTTGAAAAAATTAGCCTGTGATCCAGATCCATCCTATCATCGACGGATCCGAGACAGGTGTCGATAGCCGGGAGAGCCGTGCGCTTCCACCTGCAAACGCAAGGGGGAGTCGCGATGGCCCCCGTACCGAACCACTCCATAGACATGCTGATCCGCAAGCTGGAGAACATCGCGCGGCTGTCCGACGAGGAGAAGAATGCGATCAGGCATCTGCCCGTGACGGTCAGGCCCTTGAATGCAGGGCAGGACATCGTGCGCGAGAAGGACCGCCCGTCGCAGTGCTGCCTCCTCCTGGAGGGCTGGGCCTGCCGCTACCAGATCCTCGGCAAGGGCAAGCGCCAGATCTTCTCGTTCCACATCCCGGGCGACATCCCCGACCTCCAGAGCCTGCACCTGAAGGTGATGGATCACAGCGTCTGCACGCAGTCTCAGGCCACGGTGGCATTCATCCCGCACGAGGCGCTGCTCGAACTGACAGCCGCCTTCCCTGGCATCGCGGCGATCCTCTGGCGCGACACGCTCGTGGACGGGGCGATGTTCCGGGAGTGGATGGTCGGGATGGGTCGGCGCACGGCCACTCAGGCGATTGCGCACCTGTTCTGCGAGATGTACGCCAAGCTTGAGGCCGTGGGGCTCGCGCGAGATCACGCCTATCGACTGCCGCTCACGCAGGCAGATCTCGGCCATGCGCTCGGGCTGTCGAACGTCCACATCAACCGTGTGCTGAAGGAATTGCGCGGCAAGGGATGGATCACGCTGCAAGGCGGCAGGCTGGAGATCAACGGCTGGCAGGAACTCGCCCACCTGTGTGACTTTGATCCCACGTACCTGCATCTGGAACGCCGCGCAGCATGAGCCTTCACCTTCAGCCGGTACCGATCGCGACGGACAGCAACGATGCAGAGAGCCAGTTGGTGTTTGCCGATGGCTTCCTGGTGGCGGTGCTGGTGCGCCTCTCTGACGATCACGGGGACGAGGCAGGCATGTGGTTCCTGGAGGCGGGGTTCGGCCGGGTTGATGACCCAAGCCAGCCGAAGTTCGCCGACCTGGACGAGGCGCAGGCGTGGATCCAGCGCCGACTGGATGGCGGCTGATCCTCGTCCCGAGTCGCCGCGCGGGACCGTCATCGGGGTTCCGAGACCGGAGGCCATCGTGCATCCAGATGAACCCGCTCGCAGCGAGGGCGAGGTGAGCATCGGACAGGTTGTTGAGCTGCTAGGCTCTTTGATCGAAGAGGGACTGCAATGCCATGTCGCGGTCCGTCGTGGAACACCATCGACCGTGACGGTGATTGTGCGGGATCTCTCCCATGCTCTTACCGATCGCATCTGCGCCCGACTTCGCACGTTGGACGCGACGATCTCCGTGATCGAAGACCCGTCTACCGGGTAGGCGGCGGGGCGGGATCCTCGGTGCTGGGACTAAGGCTCAGTCAGCTTGAACGCGCGAAGGGCTGCTGAGGATCGAAAGCAGCTCCCCGCATAGCTAAGCTGATTGGGTTTTTACCCGAGACCCTGGGCCTTGATGGGGCCCGGGGAGCCTTGACCCGACGGGCGAAGTCCCGCAGAACCCTACCGTCGCCAGCGCTGTGAGGCTCGCCCGAGCCGCCGTAGGCACACCCCGCCAGTTTCGAGCGATCGCGCGCTGAAGCGCCCTCACGGGTCCTCGGCGCGCGTCCGCTCGCTCCGCCCGGTCCCCGTCACGGACCCGCCCGGCCGCGTCACGGCCTTCGCCTGAGCCCCGTCATCGGCTCCCGCTCACACCCGTCCCCACGGTCACCGGGGCTTGGGCTCCGTCCGCCCGCGACGTGACGCGAAGCACCCCCACGGACTCCACTCCTCTCCGGGAAAGCCCCCATGTCCTATACCGCCTACGGTCAGAACGACCCGTTGGCCGTGAAGCTCTGGTCCAAGAAGCTCGCGGTCGAAGCCAACAAGTCCATCGACATCGATCCGCTCATCGGCGAGTCGGATGGATCCATCATCCAGGTCAAGAACGAGACCAAGAAGGGGAACGGCGACCAGATCACCTTCGGGCTGCGCATGCAGCTCACCGGCGACGGCTTCTCCTCGTCCGACGTGGCCGAGGGCAACGGCGAGCAGCTCGGCACCAACTCGGACAAGGTGACGATCGACGAGCTCGGCCACGTCGTCGGCTGCAAGAGCGAGAACTCCATCGACGCGCAGCGCGTGCCCTTCAACCTGCGGGAGCAGGCGCGGGCCGGCCTGGCGGACTGGTTCCAGACCCGCAAGACCCGGATCTTCTTCAGCCACGTGTGCGGCGCGACGCCGATCAACGCGAAGGGCCGGAAGTTCACGGGCAACAACCCGATCACCGCCCCGTCCACCGGACGCATCCTGCGCCCGAACGGCCGCGCCAACGACGCCGCCCTCGTCGCAGGCGACATCTTCACCCTCGACCTGATCGACCGCGCCGTCGAACTCGCCAAGACCGGCGGCCAGAACGGCAAGGTCATGATCCGGCCCGTCATCGTCGACGGGCAGAAGATGTACGTCATGTACCTGCATTCCACGCAGGTCACGTCGATGCGCACCAACACCGCGGCGGGCCAGTGGCTCGACATCCAGAAGGCCGCGATGGCGGGCATGCAGTCCGCGAAGTCGCCGATCTTCTCGGGCGCGCTCGGCGTCTACAACAACGTCGTGCTCCGCGAGGCGCAGGACGTCGCGCAGGGCGTCTCGGCCGACGGTCTCTCCTTCGTGGCCAACACCCGCCGGGCCGTGCTGCTCGGCGCGCAGGCGGCCACGATCGCCTACGGCAAGGGCGGCGGCAGCGAGACCTACCGCTGGAACGAGGAGCTGCTCGACCACAAGCGGAACCTCGAGGTCTCGGCCTGGGCGATCTGGGGCGTCAAGAAGACGACCTACAACGGCGACGACTTCGGCTGCGTTGTCGTCCCGACCTACGCCAAGCCCGCCGACGCCTGATCCCTGGTCCCTCGCTGACCCGGCGCGCGGTCCCTGCGGCTGCGCGCCCGTCTCCACCCCGATCCTGAGAAGGGCCCGACATGGCCACCAACGTCGCCCCGGTGCAGCCGTCGGCTCGCGAGTACCGCGAGCAGGAGCTGCACTACGTCCGCAAGACCGTCTCGTTCTCCGATGCCGCCTTCACCATGCCGGCCTCGCTGCCGGCCGGCGCGCTCATCACCCGCACGCTGATCCTCGTCGAGACCGCGTTCACCGGCGGCACCTCGCCCTCGCTGACCCTCGGCACCACCGTCGGCGGCACCGACCTCGTGGCCGCGGCCGACTCCGTCGCCGGCACCGCGGGCGCCAAGCGGCCCGACACCGCGTCGGTGAAGGGCCGGCTCGCCGTCGACACGCCGATCTACGGTGCGGTCAACGGCGGCCCGACCGCGGGCGTCGCCACCATCGTGTTCGAGTACGCCCCGAACAACGACGGCTGATGCACCCGGCGTTCTGGCTGCTGCACGCCGGCGCCGCCCTGCTGACGGCGGCGCCCACCGCCCCGCCGTCGCCCCCGATGCCTGAGAGCCCACCCGATGCCCGACCCGAAGGGGAACCCGACGCTCCTCGACCTCATCGAGGAGATCGAGGACGACATCGAGCGCGCCGACCTCAACCGCCAGGTCCGCATCGCCGTTGACCGGGCCATCCGGCACTACCAGCCGGAGCGGTTCGGCTTCAACGAGCGGGTCCTGACCTTCGTCACGATGCCGGGCGTGGACGTCTACGCCGGCGGGGATCTCGGGGAGATCGCGGACCTCTACGCGGTCGACACGCTGGTGCTGATCCAGAACGACCAGCCCTGGCCGCTCCGGCGCGTGCCGGAGTCCGACATCGAGACCCGGCAGGACGCGGCGTCCCTCGCGCAGCCCTGCCGGTTCTCGTTCTTCGATCGGTCCATCCGCCTCGATCCGGTGCCGGATGCCGCCTACACGATGCGGCTGACGGGCCACGTGAAGATCGCCGCACCGGCGACCGACGACGCCACATCGCCGTGGGTGGACGAGGCCGGCACGCTGATCGCCGCCTGGGCCAAGCGCCACCTCGCGCAGAACAGCCTGCGCAACCCCGCCATGGCGCAGATCCAGGACGGGGCCGTCCGCCAGGCCTTCAACGAACTCCGCGGCCGGGCCAACCGCGCCGCCTCCGCCGGCGTCATCCGCGCCTGGTCGCTCTGAGCGCGCCCGCCGGCCCGAGGACGCCCTCGCCCCTCCTTCAGACCCGCCCGGAGATCTCCCATGGCCCTGCCCGCCATCACCGATTACGACAGCCTCCTCGAGAACGCCGCCGACTACATCGCGCGCAACGACCTCGACCCCTACTTCCAGACCTTCGTGCAGCTGACCGAGAAGCGGCTCAACTCCGCGCTCAAGGTCCCGGGCATGGAGGCGATCGCGACCGTCAATCTCGACGGCACGTCGCTCGCCGGTACCATCCCGGTCGACTACGTCGAGTGGATCTCGGTGGTGTGGCACGCCGCGAGCAACGGCCCGTCGCAGCGCCTGCGCTACGTCGAGCCGAACAGCCCGGAGTTCACCTACCGGCACCGCCCTAACGGCAACCCGCAGTATTACACGGTCCTGGCGGGCGCCGTGCGCCTCGCCCCGTCGCGGGCCGGCTCGGTCGAAGTCGCCTATTACAAGACCATCCCGGGCCTCACCCCGGACAACCAGACGAACTGGCTGATCCAGAAGGCGCCGCAGCTCTACCTCTACGGCGTGCTCGCCGAGGCCTACTCGTTCCAGAAGGACGAGCAGAACTCGAACGCCTGGCTGCAGCGCTCGGACGAGCGGCTGATGAAGTTCATCAACGAGTCCAACTCGGGCAAGGTCGGCCGCCGGGCCGAGCGCAAGGCCGAGGAGGAGGCCGAGGTCGTGGCCGCCAAGGCGCTGAACTGAGCCTGACGCGTGCCGGCGATCCCGCTCCCGCCCTACGCCCCGGACGTCGCGTCGGCTGACGCAGCGGTCTCCGGGGTGGCGCGCAACGTCCTGCCCCGGGCCGACGGGTACGGCCCGGTGCTGTCGCCGGTGCCGATCACCCTGCCGCTGCCGGAGGACTGCCGCGGCGCGGTGGCCTTCGTCAGCCCGGCCTTCGGCACCTGGGTCTACATCGCCGGCACGCGCACGGGCCTCTACCGCTACAACAACTCGACGACCGGCTGGGACAGCATCGGCAACCCCCTCCGCGGCTACTCCATGCCCGACGGCGACTCGTGGCAGTTCGCCCTCTACGGCTCGAAGCTGATCGCGGTGCACCTCGGCGCCCCGCCGCAGGTCCTCGAGGTCGACGGCGTCCAGCCGTTCCGGGATCTCGGCGGCGGGCCGCCCCGGGCCCGGGCGGTCGGGATCGTCGGCGAGTTCCTGGTGCTGGCCGGGCTCTCGGGCCAGCCGAACGCGATCCGGTGGTCGGACCTCGGCAACCCCGAGTTCTGGCAGCCCGGGCTCTACCCGGAGCACACCGCCGACATCCAGATCTTCCCCGAGGGCGGTGCCGTCACCGGCTTCTCGGGCGGCGAGTTCGGCATCGTGTTCCAGGAGCGCTCGATCCGCCGTCTGACCTTCAACCCGGGCAGCCGGCAGGTCTTCGACACCTCGCTCGTCGAGGACAACCGCGGCGCGGTCGCGCCCTGGGCCATCTGCAAGGTCGGCGCCCGGACGTTCTTCCTCGACCGCGACGGCTTCTACCTGTTCACCGGCGGCATCAGCTCGCCGATCGGCGCCGAGCGCGTCAACCGCGCGTTCCTGGCCGCCGTCGACCCGCGGCGGCTCGGCCAGACCATCGCGGTGCGCGACGTCTATGGCCCCAGGGTGATCTTCGGCTACCGGACCGCTGCGGCGGACCCGGACCGCAAGGCCCTGCTGGATGCCGGCCTGGTCTACGACTGGCAGCTCGACCGCTGGTCGGCGCTGTCGCTCTCGGTCACCGCCGGCCTCGCGACGGCGACGCCGCCGGTCTCGCTGGACGCTCTGCCGGGCACGCTCGAGAGCCAGGTCCTGTCCTTCGACGACAGCAGCTACCTGGGCGGCATCCCGGCGCTCGGCTTCATCACGTCGGACAACCGCCTCTCGCTCCTCACCGGCCCGCCCCTCGAGGCGACGGTGGAGACGGCCGACGCCATGCTGGCGCGGCCCAACCGCTCCTTCGCGCGCTCCGTCCGCCTCGACAGCGACGCCGAGGACTGGCGGGCGCAGGTCGGCGGCCGGGAGAGCCTGGCGCGGAACGTGGCGGTCGGCTGGCGGCCCGAGACGGCGCCGACGGTGGAGCGGCGGGCCCCGTGCCGGTCCTCGGCCCGGTACCACCGGGTCCGGGTCCGCATCCCGGCCGGCACGTCCTGGTCCTACGCCACGGCCGTCGAGGTCGATGCGACGGCGGAGGGGATGCGATGATCGTCCCTCCGCGCAGCGAGCGGGATACCGGGCGCCTCGTCGATTGCCTGTCGGCCCTGGCGCAGGGCGGCTCGAACGCCGTCGGCGCCCGCGTCGTGACGCTGACCGCCGGGGCGACAGAGACCGAGGTGGCGGACCCGCTCTGCGGTGCCGACTCCATGGTGGTGATGAGCCCGACCTCGGCCGCCGCCGTCGCGGCGCAGCCCTGGACGAAGGCGACCGGAACCCGGCGCTTCGTCCTCGGCCACCTGCCGGCCGCCGCCGGCGCGACCCTCCGGTACGAGCTCCGGCGCCCCTGATGCATCTCTCCGCCGTCGCAGCGGCCGACCTCCCGCGGGTCTGGCCGATCGTCGAGCCGTGGCTCGCGCAGGCCTGCGCCCGGCCCGGCTGCGATGTCGCGGTGGGTGAGCTGCGCGACCTCTGTGCCGCCGGCTCGGCCACCCTGGTGCTGATCGGCCGCGACGCCGAGCTCGTCGCTGCCGGCGTCGTCCAGGTCGCCGAGCACCATGACGGCCGGCGCTTCGCCGCCATCCTCGCCGTCGGCGGCCGCCACGCCCGGGCCTGGCGCCACACGCTCGCGCAGATCGAGGACGGCGCCCGCCGGCTCGGCTGCGCTACCGTCGAGTGGATCGGCCGGCGCGGCTGGGGGCGGCTCCTGCCCGACTATGCCGCCACGCCGACTCCGGCGGGCACCCTCTACACCAAGATGCTCGGAGCGGCCTGATGGGCGGCAAGACGGTCCAGACCAAGACCGAGTCCTCGACGCAGAACCGCGACCCCTGGGCCCCGGCGATCCCGCAGCTCGCGCAGATCCTCACGGACGCGCAGGCCTACTACATGAACGGCGACGGCGGGCAGGTCTATGAGGGCCAGCGCGTCGCCGGGCTCGGGGACACGACGCAGGCCGGGCTCGACTTCCTCAAGACCACCGCCGCGGCCGGCCAGGGCGCCGCGCAGGGTGCCAACGGCCTCGTCTCGGGGCTGATGGCCTCGGGCGGGCAGACCGCCGGCACGAAGGCGGCGGCCGACGCGTATTCCGGGATCTCCGGCGTGGACACGAGCCCCACCGCGGCGCTCGCCTCCCGGATGGCCGCGCCGGACAGCGTCGCCGCCCAGGTCGGCACCCGGCTCGCCGGCGGCAACACGGTCACGACCGAGGGCGACTATCGCGGCCTCGTCAGCGGCGTGTCGGGCCCGAGCCAGACCCAGAAGTCCCTCCAGGACGTCGCCGACGGCAAGCTCCTCGCGGGCAACCCCTACCTCGACGCGATCACGCAGCGCTCGAGCAACGCGGCCGCCTCGAAAGTCGCCGCGCAGATGGCGGCCTCGGGCCGGTACGGCTCGGGCATGATGCAGAACGCGGTGGCGGATGCGGTCTCGGCGAACGAGAACACCCTCCGCTACCAGAACTACGACGCCGAGCGGGCGCGCCAGGCGCAGGCGGCGAGCGCGATCGACAGCGCCGGCAACGCCCGCATCGCCCTGGCGCAGGGCCTCATCGGCAACATCGGTGCGACGCAGGCGCAGAACGCCGGCCTCGCCCTCCAGGGCGCGCAGCTCGGCATGGCGGGCGACGCCGCCGCGCTCTCGGCCGCCGGGCAGCTCGCCGGCCAGCAGGCTACGAACGCCGGCATCGCCTCGACCCGCGCCTCCGGCCTCGCCGGTCTCGCCTCGGGCGACCGGGCGGCGGCGCTCGCCGGCGTCTCGGCGGTCCCGGGCGTCCAGGACGCCCTCCTGGCCCCGGGCCGCACCCTGGCGCAGACCGGCGCGGTGCAGGACGCGGCGCGGCAGGACCAGCTCAACGCCGATATGGCCAAGTTCGACGAGACGCAGGGCGCCCATCAGCGCGGCCTCGCGATGTACGCGAACACGGTCCTGCCGATCGCCGGCCTGGGCGGCAGCGTGGTCGGCAACTCGGTGTCGCGGACCGAGACCCCGAACCCGGGCGTGTTCCAGAGCGTGCTCGGCGGTCTGACGACGGCGGCCGGCCTGATCGGGCGCACCAGCGGTGGGGCGAGCGGGTTCGCGGCGCTGCCGAGCATCTTCGCGACGATGTCGGACGAGCGCGCCAAGGAGGACATCGCGCCGGTCGGCGAGACCTACGACGGCCAGCAGCTCTACGCCTACCGCTACAAGGGCGATCCCCGCGTGCAGATCGGCCTCATGGCGCAGGAGGTGGCGGAGCACGCGCCGGAGGCGGTCGTCGAGGGGCCGCGCGGCCTCCTGATGGTCGATTACGACCGGGCCACCCGGCGCGCGCGGAGGGCCTGAGATGGCCGCCAGCCCCTTCGGCTTCGGCCGCCTCTGGCCGGTCGTCACCGCCGTCCCGGACGACGAGGCGACCCCGGCCGGGCTTGCGCCGGGGCAACCACCGGTCGACCCCCGGCGGGACGGCTCGGTGCAGCCGACAGCCGCGGGCAGGAACCTCTCGCGCGCCATTGGCGTGGCGTCGGGCAACGCCGCGCAGAGCGTTCTCGACGCTGCGGGGGCCCCCGCCCGGGCCTATCGCGGCGAGCTCGACACCTTCGACCTGCTGACGGGCCACGTCAGCGACGAGGCGATAGGCGCTGCCCATGGCATCGCTGGGCTGGCGATGACCGGCTCCCTGCCGATGAAAGTCCCCACCGGAGCGATCCGCTCGTTCGGTGGGCCTGCCGCGAAGGATGCAGACCCGTTGGCCGCGCTTGAGGCCGCCCTCGGCGACCTCTTCGACAGTCCGTCCACGGCGTCTGCTGCGGCGCCGACCAAGCCGGCCTTCTCCGCCGGCCCGCGCCCTCCGGTGCGGGTCGACCCGGACGTCAAGGCGTGGGACCTGTACCACGGGTCGAAGCAAGGACCGGATTTCCAGCGGTTCGATCCCAGCCTCAAGCAAGACAGCGAGGCTGGCGCCGTCTTCTTCGCGCCGGAGCCAACAGCCGCCGCCACCTATGCCGGATCGCCTGGTGTCGGAGACATGGTTGCCGGCGTCGAGGCCGGCCCCAGGATCTTCCGCACCACCGTGGAGCCCGGCAAGACGGCGGTGTTCGACATCGGTCATCTCGCCGAGACGGATCCGGCATTCAACGCGGCGGCCCGCGCGATCTATACCCAGGAAGCCAGCCCGCGCGCCGGCCCCCTCTTCGATCGCTACCTCCGCGACTTCCAGGCCAGCCGCACGCAGGATCACCAGATTGCCGAGCAGGTTCGGGCCATGGGCGCCGAGCCCAGCCCACCCACCGGCGCCTCGTTCGGCTACGGGCACATCGGCGCCGCCATCCAGCGCGCCAAGGAGCAGGGCTTGGACACCGCGATCCTGCGCGGTCTGATGGAACACGGGGGCGACGACCAGGTCATCGCCCTGACCCCGGGCCGGGTGCGCAGCCATTACGCGCCCGACCAGCTGCTCTATGCCGGCGCACCGGCGGCGGCCGGCCTGGCGGGTGCTGCCGCCCTCGCGCCGGGCGATTCCCAGGCCGCTCCATCATCTTCCGGAGTTCCACCCATGGCCGCCAGCGCGCGACCCTTCAGCCTGATGCCGATGGTCGACGAGTACGGCCGGCCCATCCCCGGAACTATGCCGAACGCTGCCACGTCCGACCCGGTGCCGGCCCGCGCGCAGGCGATGCAGCCGCAGCAGGAGCAGCCGCGAGCCGCGCCGTTCAGCTTCGGCGCGCCCCGGGGCTTCGGTCCCGGCTCGGCCGGTGCCAGCCTGCCGCTGCCAGCCGCGGAGCCGGCGCCGACGGGCGCGAGCGCACTGGCGGCACCTGCACGCGCGGCGGCGGCACCTGCGCGGGCGCAGGCGCCCTCGCGCGCGATGACGAGCGCACCCCTTCCGCCCCCGCGGCCGCCGGAGTTCGGCAGCAGCGCGGATCCGGGTCAGCCGCTCGACATCCGGCCGCCGGCTCAGGCCGCGGCTGCCCCGGCCGATCCTTCGACCTGGGACCGCATCTCGAATTTCCTCGGCAACAACTCGGACATGCTGATCGGCATCGGCACCGGTCTGCTCTCCACGCCTGGGTTCGGGCGCGGGCTCGCCGCCGGCGTCCAGAACGGCGTCGCGATGCAGAACGCCTCGGCCGCGCAGGGCCTCGCCCGGGCGAAGCAGGCCGTCGAGATGCAGAAGTTCCAGCAGGGGCAGCGCAACCTCACGGCCAACGCGCAGTATGCCAAGAACCACTTCGCCCGACTCGGGACGCCAATCAGCGACGACTTTGCTATGTCAGTCGGGTCGACGCCCGAGGTGTTCAACAAGATCCTGACCGGTCAGTTCGTGGCACCCGAGGGCTATACTCGCGGTCCCGATGGTTCTCTGACCCCGGTTCGGGGCGGCGACAAGGACCCAGCGACGATCCGCTCTCGTGCCCAGGCGCAGGCGGAAGGCACGGCCGCCGGCAAGCCGGACGAGACCTACACGCTGCTCCCCGAGGAGAGGCGCGTCAGCATGGGCCTGCCAGCCGGCTCCTACCAGGTCGACTCGAAGAACAAGATCAGTCCCGTGAACCCGACCGGGACGACGATCAACATGGGCGCCGAGAAGGCGCAGGATGCCACGGTGGGCAAGGGCTACGGCGACTATCAGCTCGACCTCGCCACCAAGGGCCGCAACGCCGCCTCGACGCTCAACACCCTGGCGCTGATGGAGCAGGCGATGAAGACGCCCGGCTTCTACTCGGGCGTCGGGGGCGAGGGCGTGAAGCGGGCCAACCAGTTCCTGTCCGCTCTCGGCGTGAAGGACGCGCGCGCCGCATCCGCCGCCGAGGTCTTCGACGCCCTCTCGAACAAGGTGGTGCTCGACGGGCTCGGCGGCTCGCTCGGCCCCGGGATCTCTAACACGGACCGCGACTACATCGCCCGCACGGCGCCGACGCTCGCGCAGTCCGAGCAGGGCAACCGCGACCTGATCGGGATCGCGCGCTCGCTGGCCCAGCGCCAGCAGGCCGTCTCGAAGCTCGCCCGGGACTACGCCGCCAAGAACGGAGGGCGCCTCGACTCCGGCTTCGACCAGGCGCTCGAGGACTTCGCGGGCAACAACCCGCTGTTCCCGCAGGCCGCGGCCGGCGCCACCGTGGCCCCCCCGCAGGAGCCGCCACGGGGCCTGCCCCAGGGCGCGCGCCAGGCGCGTGACGGCCTGTGGTATGCGCCCGATCCCAATCGTCCCGGCAAGTACCTGCGCGTGGAGCAGTGATGCGCCTCGTCCCCGTCGACAACGACCCCTTCGCCGACGCGCCGGCCGCCCCCGCGACTGGCCCGCGCCTGGTGCCTGTGGAGCACGATCCCTTCGGCCCTGAGCCGTCGATGCTCGCCGACGTGGCGAACAGCGCCGGCGCCGGCCTGATCCGCGGTGCGGCCGGGCTGCCCGACCTGCCGCAGACCATGGCGGGCCTTGCCAATGCCGGGACGGGCTGGCTCGCGAAGCAGGCGGCACGGGCGATCCTCGCCCCGTTCGGCGAGAAGGCGGCCAGCGACCGCGGCATCGACATCACCCGCGCGCACGAGGGCATGCCGAGCCTGGTAAAGGTGCAGGACCTGCCTCAGGCCGGCGCCGCGGCGCTCGCCGCCTTCGAGGGTGCGACGGGCAAGCTCTACGAGCCCCAGACCACCGCCGGGAAGTTCGCGCGCACGGCTGCCGAGTTCGTGCCGGGCGCGGGTCGCAACCTGCTGGCCTTCGGTGTCCTGCCGGGTCTCGCGAGCGAAGGGGCGGGTCAGGCGCTTGAGGGGACCGCGATCGAAGGCCCGGCGCGCGTGGCTGCTGGCCTGCTCACCGGGGGTGCTGCGGCGGGGCTCAGGGCGGCGCGGCCAGCCGGCAACGCGCTGATGCGCGAGGCCCTGGATGGGTTCACGCCGGAGCAGGTCGACGCGGCCGGGGCCCGGATGCGCGCCGGCGCCGAAAGCGACGGCACGCGCCTGACCTTCGGCGAGGCGCTGAACCGGGAGACCGGCGGCCGAGCGGTGCGTGTGTCGCAGCTCGAGCGCGTCGCCGCGAACAGCCCCGGCGGCCAGGCGCTCTCCGAACTCTACGCGGCCCGGCCCGAACAGGTGGACCAGGCCGGACGCCGGGCCTTCGACGCCATCACGCCCCCGACCGACGCGCCTTCGGCTCTCGGCCTCGACGTGCAGGACGCTGCGCATGCGGGTCTGATGCAGACCGCGGAGGGCCAGGCGCTCACCGCGGCGCGCGAGGCGGCCGGCCCGCGGGTCACGCCGCTCCAGGCTGGCGAGACGATCCAGTCGGAGCTTCGCGGCGTCCTCGACCGGGCGACGCAGCAGCGCGACCGCCAGGCGGCCGTCGATTACGCGGCGGCCCGGGCGGCACCCGAGCGGTTCGGCGTCGATCGCACCGTCACCGTCGAGCGCCCCGGCGAGCCCGCGCTCGTCACCCTCGACCCGGGCGCCGCCCCGCCGCCGCGGTTCGCGGCTCCCGCCGACGGCGGCCCGGCCACGATCGGCTCGCTCGCCCCCCAGCGCCAGCCGGTGCCGCCCCGCGACCCCGACGCCCGCTCCCTCTCGCGCTACATCGCCGAGAACGGCGGCATCGGGCTTGAGCGCGGCGACGTCCAGGCGGCAGGCCTCGACCGCTGGCGTCAGCCCGGCGTCGGTTCGCTGGTGCGCCAGGACGGCAGGTCGATCGACGGGTTCTGGCGCGAGAACCTGATCGAGCGGGGCTACCTGCCGCCCGACGCCGACGGCGGGATGGCGCGCAACGTCCACGACGAGATCCTCAACCTCCTGCAGCAGGAGCAGCGCGGGCAGCGGGTCTACCCCTACGACTGGGCCGGCAACGACGAGCGCAGCGGCTTCTCGCGCCTTCGCGACGATCACCAGGCCGCGGCGAGCCGGGCGACGGCCGACATCCGCGCCGCCCTGACCGAGGCCGGGATCGATCCGCGCTCCTATGACAAGGGCGTCCTCGACCGGGCCGCGGCCGCGGTGATGCGGGGCGACGCCGATCCACTGACAGCGGTGGAGCGTGCCGTGATTGCGGCCCGGGAGCCGACAGCGCGGCCGACCGCGAAGATGGAGCCGACCACGATCCGCGAGGAGGTGCCGGCGCCGCTGTTCGGGCAGGTAGACCCCGGGCCAGCAGCGGCGGCGGTCGAGCAGCAGCTCCGCACGGCGAAGGGGGACGTGCGCTCCTCGTTGCGCTCCCTGCGCGAGGACCTGAAGGGGCCCGACCTCGACCCGGCGACCGGCCAGTCGCTCCCCGACATGAGCGTCGAGGGGCTGCTGCACGCCCGAGAGCGGGCCGATTACGCCATCGCTGACGCCCAGCGGAACGGCGACGGCACCAAGGTCCGCGATCTTCAGATCTACCGGTCCGCTCTCGACGCGCAGCTCAAGCGGCTGCCCGAGGTCGCGACCGCCGACGCCAATTTTGCGGCAAACAGCCGGGCGATCGACCCGTTCGATGGCAACACGCCTCTCGCCCGCGCCACCGCCCGCGACGATCGCGGCCGCATGCAGATGCCGGCCGAGCAGGTGCCCGGGACCCTCGCCCAGCCGTCGGCCGCCCGGGATCTCGTCGAGGTCGCCACGCCAGCGGCGCGCCAGGCGCAGGAGGCGCGCCTCACGACGGAGATCCTGGACTCGGTCACGGATCAGCGCGGCATCCCGGATGCCGGGCGGCTCCGAAAGGGCATGCTGGAGCGCGAGGACACGCTGGCGCAGTTCCCCGGCGCGCGCGAGGCGCTGTCGAACATTGTCGCTGCCCGCGAGGGCATGGCCCGCGTCGAGGCTTCGCCGCTCGGGCGTCTCGCTCTCCAGACCAAGGAGGGCCGCGACGCCGCGCGCATCCTCTTCCCCGCCAACCCGGCAGCGAACAGCGCCGGCGAGGTCTCGGCCGCCGTGTCGGCGCTCGCCCGCAACAACCCGCAGGCGGCGCGCCACCTCGTGCGCCAGCACATCGAGAGCGTGTTCAACGAGGCGACCCAGGACCTCCGGGGCCTGCCGGCGCAGTACGGGGGCGCCGGGTTTGCCTCCGCCCTGCGCGGGAATCCGCAGCAGGCGCAGAACCTTGAGGCTGCCGTGCGGTCGCTGCCCGAGGGCGACACGATCTGGACCGGGCTGTCCCGGTTCCTCGACACGATGGAAGCGACCGGCTACCGGCCGCAGAAGGGCTCCGACACGGCGTTCAACCACCAGATCCAGGCCGCACTCAAGAACGGCGGCGACCAGGTCGGGCAGGCGATCACGGACACCGTCACGAAGGCGGCGGCCGGCGCGGCGGCGGGTGGCCTCGGCGGTGCCGGAGCCGGTGCGGCGCTCGGCATCAGGAAGGCCGCCGGCAACGCCTGGGCGGAGCGCCGAATGGAAGCGCAGGTGCGCGACATCGCGCGGTTGCTCACCGACCCTGCGGCCCTGCCGGATCTGCGCGCCCTCGTCGCCTCCCCACCCGGAAGCCCGAATGCTGCCTATTTCGCCCGTCGGCTATCAGCGGTGACGAACGCTGCCCATCAGTCGGGCGACCGCAAAGCCGAGCCGAAACGGTAGCCCGCGCGTCCTGGCCCTCACCCAGTCCCAAACGTTCGTGAGGAGCGCGGTGAGGAACGCCACGATGATGACGTTCATGATGAGGTAGCCGATCGCCCCCTGCGGCCCGAGATCCCGGATCATGCCGTCTGTCATCCACCAGACCGCGTAGGCCTGGGCACACATCCAGAGCAGTTGCTTCAACCATCTCGGCATAGGGCGCAGCTTCACTGTTCGTTGCGGTGGTTGCAACCCTCGACCCTTGACCCGACGGGCGTTCCGTCGGAAACCAGCACTGTCCCCAGGCGTGCGCGCCGGGACCTGCAAGGCCGTCCCTCGGGGCGGCCTTCGTCGTTTCAGGATCCGACATGGCCAGCCCCCTCCGCGACGCGCTGATCGCCTCGGCGCAGCGCATCGGCGCGAACCCGCTCGACCTGGCGACGGTCATCTCCTACGAGACCGGCGGCACCTTCTCCCCGAGCATCCGGGGCGGAGCCGGCAACCGGCACATCGGCTTGATCCAGTTCGGCCCGGCCGAGCAGCGCGATTACGGGGCGAGCCAGGGCCAGAGCTTCGAGGAGCAGCTCGGGGCCGCCGAGCGCTACCTCCAGGCGCGCGGCTTCCAGCCCGGCATGGGGATCCTCGACCTCTACTCGACCATCAACGCCGGCCGGCCCGGGCGCTACAACGCCTCGGACGCCGGCAACGGCGGTGCGCCTGGCACGGTGGCCGACAAGGTCAACACCCAGATGGGCGCCCACCGGGCGAAGGCGGCCGCCTTCCTCGGCGGCGACTTCACCCCGACCATGCCGGCCGGCACCAACGAGGCTCCAGCCACGCCCTTCGGGTTTCAGGCGCCGAAGGGCGACGCGCCCGCGCCCCAGTCGGCACCCGCCACCGACGACACCGCCGACGTCGCGGCGATCCTGCGCTCCCTGATGCCGAAGCCTGCCGCGCAGGAGCAGCCGACGGCACCGGCGGAGGCACCCGCCCCCGCGCCGGCACCTCAGCCCCAGGCCCCGCCGCCGCAGTTCGACGCCGGCCGCTTCTTCGCCCTGCTGCCCGCCACAGGCCGCCGCCGGACCTGACCCGCCTTCATATCCCGCCTGCCCGACCTGGAGCCGCCCGGCTCCCGGAACGGCGGCGCTCGCCTTCAGGCCGCCCATGCCCAACCCGAACGCCTGGTCCCCGGACCCGCCGAGCAACGCCTCGATCGACGCGCCGATCTACTGGCCGGAGGGGATGTCGCCCGCCGCCGTCAACGACAGCGCGCGCGCCATGATGGCGGCGATCGCCTGCCTCCTGCGCGACACCAACGGCACGCGGGGCGCCTCGGCCACCGGGAACGCCTACGCGCTCGGCCTCGACCAGAGCATCAGCGACCTCACCCAGCCCTTCGAGGTCGCCTTCTTCGTCGGAAGCACCAATTCCGGGCCGGCCACGCTCTCGGTCAACGGCACCGACGGCAAGCCGGTCCTGCGGCGCCACCAGCGCCAGCTCGGGCCCGGCGACCTCACGCCGGGCGTGCTCTACCGCGCCGCCTACGTCCCGTCGGCCGGCGCCTACTTTCTGACCTCGCCGGAGATTGCGGCGCCGGGCACGATCCGGGTCCAGGCCGGCCCAGTGGTCGACGACGGCTGGCTGCCCTGCGACGGCCGCACCCTGTCGCGCACCGCCTACAGCGCGCTGTTCCTGGCAATCGGCGGCTACTACGGCGGCGGCGACGGCTCGACCACCTTCCAGATCCCGGACCTCCGCGGGCGCGCCCCGTTCGGCGTCGATGCCGGCGCGGGGCGGCTGACCAGCGTAGGCGGCCTCGGCGGCGGGCTCGGCAATGCGGGTGGCGCCGAGACGGTGACCCTGACCACCGCGCAGATGCCGAGCCACAGCCACGCCGGCACGGCGGAGTCGGGGGGCGCGACCGGTGGCGGGACAACCGGCCTCGCCGGCTCGCACAACCATGGCGGCCAGACCCAGCCCGAGGGCGGCCACACCCACACCGCCACGGTCGCCAACGACGGCGCTCACGGCCACACCGGAACGACCGGCCAGGCCGGCGGCGAAGGGCGCGGGTTCAGCCTCACGCGCGGGAATGCCAACATCAACGCGCCGGGCGCGAGCTTTGCGTTCGTCGCAGACGTCGGCTCATACGAAGCGTTCGAGGAAAAACGCAGCACCTCGACCGATCCTGGGCACATCCACCCCGTCTCAATCCCGAATAGTGGTGCGCATAGCCACGCGGCGACGATCAGCAACGTGAGCAATCACGTCCACACCATCGTGGCTGCTGACGATCACTTCCACACCCTACCGGCCGCCGCGGCGCACGAACACCCGCTCGCGATCGACGCGGCGGGTGGCGGCCAGCCGCACTCGAGCATCCCGCCCGGCCTCGTCGTCCAGTTCGTCATCAAGACCTGACGGCCGGCGCCTCACCTCCCCGACATCGGAGCACCTGTCCATGGGCATCCCCGCCTGGGCGCCGACGCCTGCGCGCAACGCGGCCACGGACCCCGCCATCCAGTCCGCCGACGGCGCGTCGTCGCGCACGTTCCCCGAGTCGCTGCGCACCATCATGGCGGCGAGCCGGGCGCTCGCGGACGATCAGGGCGGCGCCCTCGTCACCACCGGCACCGCCAATGCCTACGTCGTCTCGACCGCGTCCGGGATCACCACGCTCCGCCCGGGACTGAGCCTCGCGGTCTGGGTCGACCGTACGAACACGGACCTCCCGTCCCTCAACGTCGACGGCACGGGCCCGCTGCCGTGGCGCGACGCGGACGGGCGGCCGTTCGATGCCGGCCGGCTCAAGCTCGGCCGCCTCGTCTACGTCACCTACGACGACGTCGGGCGCACCTGGCGCTCGGACATCCTGTCCTCGCTCGACAACACGAGCGATCTCCAGAAGGCCACCGACCCGGCCAACCCGATCGGCGGGAAGCTGGCGGACCTCGACCTGACCAAGGCCCGCAAGGGGGCGAACGGGCGTGTCGATATCGGGCTGCAGAACGTCGACAACACCAGCGACGAGCAGAAGGCCAGCGATACCGCAAATCCCATCGGCGGCGCGCTCTCCACGCTCGACCAGACCAAGGCGCGCAAGGGCGCCAACGGCCGCGCCGACATCGGCCTCCCGAACGTCGACAACACCAGCGACGCGCAGAAGGCGGCGTCGGGCCCGATCGCGGACGCGGTCAACCGGCGGCTCCTGTCTTTCCCGACCCGGGCCGCGGCGATCGCCGCGCAGGTGCCGGCGGACGTCACCGCGCTCCGGCTCCTCGGCGTTGCCCGCGTCGGGCTCGGTGCGAGCGAGTGGGCTCGCGCTTCGGCGCAGCCTGACCATGGGGTCGCGTTCCAGAGCGCGGACGGCGCCTGGTGGGAGCCCGCCGATAGCAGCGTCATCACGCCCGAGCAGGCCGGGGCGCGCGGCAACGGGACGACCGACGACTATGCGGCGCTCGACGCCGTCCGCGGCTACGCGGTGCTCTACGGCTGCCCGGTCTACCTGACACGGATCTATTACGCGTCGCAGGCGATCGACTGGCGCGCCGTCGTGCTCAACGGGACGCCGGCCGCGCGGCTGACAGGCGCCATCGACGTCGCGAAGTTCGGCCGCTGCCTCGTCCCGCTGCTGACGCTCACCGACACGGCGGGCATCCGGTTCGAGACTGCGATCAGCCCGCGCGACAACCGCGACCCGATCGAAAAGGCCATTTGGCTCGACGGGTCGCTCGCCACGGCCACCGGGCGCACCTACCGGCAGATCCCCTGCACCGACATCCCCTCGCGCCAGCAGGTCGCCTACCCGGCCGGAGACACCTGGACGGACACGCCGGCGGTGCTGGGCTCCAATCCGGCCGCCGGGCAGGTCGCCGCGAACACGGATCAGCTGACCTGGAACGTCGCCACGGGCGGCATCTGGTACGCCGGGTTCGTCCCGATCCACGGCGGGCAGTGCCTGCGCGCGCACTTCGCGACCGCCGGCAACTATCTCCGCGGCGCGTTCGTGCGGACGACGACCGGCTACTGGGTGATCTACGCCAACGCCACGGCGACGGCGACGCTCGCGATCAAGCTGACGGGCCAGCCGGTCGCGACGCGCGTCTACCCCGCCTGGGCCGGCCTCGCGACCGCCTCCGCCTACCAGCCCGGGGTCTGCGACTGGCAGATCGAGGTCCAGAACCACAGGACCTTCCGGCTCAAGCTCAACGGGCAGGACATCACCGGCCCGATCGACACCGGCGACGGATCCGAGATCGTCGATGCCGGCTTCGGCGTCCTCGCCCCGGCCGACGCCGTCGTGCCTTCGGTCGACAACTGGTCGATCGCCACCACCCGGGAGGCGAGCGGGCGGCGTGCCTGCGACCTCGTCATCTTCGGCGACAGCCAGGCCTACAGCCGGACCGGCGACATCTCGCATGCCCTGCGCGAGGCGCTCGACGGCACCAACGGCCTGCGGGTCGGCACGATCACCAACAACGCGGTTCCGGGCACCAATACTTACGACGCGTACCAGGCCTTCGTCGCGAAGGGCGTCGGGGCGGCGCGCTACGCCATCCTGGTGAGCGGCGTGAACGACCAGCAGGCCGGGTCCGATGTCGCCTTCACCCGGCAGTACGTCGGGGCCTGGATCGACGGCGTGCGCGCTTACGGCGCGATCCCGATCGTCGTCATCGAGCCCCGGTTCTACCTCAAGACCGAGGGCAACCCGAACGGGTTCACCACCAGCAACGCCGGTACCCAGGTCGATTACCGCGGGGCGATCATCGCCGTTGCAGCCGGCCGCGGCGTCAGTATCGTCGACGCCAACGAGGTGCTCGGCGCGGTCGTCCCGGGGGGCATCGCCAACGCCTTCCAGACGATCGAAGACAACATCCACCTCAACCCGTACGCGAAGATGCTGCTGGCGGTCGCGATCGCCAAGGCGATCCTGGCCGAGGAGTGCGGGCTCATGACCGCCTCCATTGCCGAGAAGCAGTTGCCGGCGCTGTTCCTCAATGGGTGGAACGGCATCACGCAATATCCGACCTATTCGGTGCAGGAGGTCGGCACCGCACGCCGGATGTTCCTGGGCGGCTTGGTCGACGTCGCTACGCTCGACCCGAGCGGGCGGACCCTCATCTACCGGCTGCCGGTGAACTTGCGGCCGAAGTCCACCCGGAGGGTCATCGTCCCGGTCGGCGGCGTCGCGGGGTTCGCGCTGCTCGAGGTCAGCGCCGGCGACGGTGGGATCTACGTGAGCCAGCTTCCCGTCGGCGCCTCCTACGTCGCGCTCGACGGCATGTCGTTCGAACTGGCCTGACCCGCCATGCACGCCCTGATCGCCGCCGCGCTCCTGTGCGGCGGGGCCGCCGACGCGTGCGGAAGCGCCCCCTTTTGACCGGCCGGGCGAGGCCCGGTCCGGTCTCCTGATCCCCCTCACCCTCAATCCGAGGCTCATCATGGACAAGACCGTGCCCGCCGGCGCGGCGCTGCTGCTCGACTTCATCGCCTCGAAGGAGGCGCCGAGGGGCTACGGCACCGTCTACGGCAACAACCAAGCGAAGCTCGCCAAGCCGCTCACCAGCATGACGCTGGCCGAGGTGATCGCGGCCGGCCCGTCCTGGACGCGGTCGTTCGGCTCGAGCGCGTGCGGGCGCTACCAGTTCATGAAGGCGACGCTGGAAGGCCTGCGCGACGAGCTCGGGCTCACCGGCCGCGAGATCTTCGGGCCCGACCTGCAGGACCGGCTCGGCTATCACCTGCTGAAGCGGCGCGGCTACGAGGCGTTCATGGCCGGGACGCTGTCGGTCGCCGGGTTCGGGCTCAAGATCGCGCAGGAATGGGCCTCGTTCCCGGTGCTCGCCCCGACGAAAGGGCAGAAGCGCACCGTGACGCGCGGGCAGAGCTACTACGCCGGCGACGGGCTCAACAAGGCGCTGGTCTCGGCCGACGCCGTCGAGGTCGCCCTGAGCAAGGCGCGGCAGGCCGGCAACGCGGTGCCCGCCGGGCCTGCGCCGGCGATCGCCACCGTCCCGGCGACCTCGGTCCCGCCCGTCGCGCCCGCCGCCAAGCCCGCCCCGGCACCCGTCGGCGGCCTCCTCTCCCGCGCGCTCGCGCGGCTGCGGGCCGCGCTCGCGGCCTGATCCCCCACCGGAGACACCACGATGAAGAAGCTCCTCACCCCGGGCACCATCACCGGCCTGCTCACCGTCGCGGCCGTCGCCGCAGGCTTTGCCGGCAAGTCCGAACTCGCCGCGTTCCTGGGCTCGCCCGAGACCGCCAACGCCGTCGTCAGCCTCGTCGGCGCCGTCGGCACCCTCGTAGCCGGCCTGCTGCCGGGCCTGAAGGCCTCGTAACCCGCCCGCGCCGGTCGATCCGGCGCGCCCTCGGCCGAAAGGGCCCTACCATCATGTCCAGAACCGCCGAGCCCGCCGAGGGCGCCATCCTCCTGCCGAAGCGGGCCTCATTCTGGGCAGCCGGGGCGCTGCTGATGGGGCTGGCCGGCCAGCTCGTCTGGGCCGGGTCCTATGTAGCGAAGATCGACGCGCGGTTCGATGCGCTCGGCGAGAAGGACATGTTGCTGGCGAAGCGGGGCGACGATCGGTTCGGGCAGGTCAACGCCCGTCTCGACTCGCTGGAGCGCGACCGCAGCGACACGGCTGGGCGCCTAATCCGACTCGAGGAGCAGGTGAAGCTCTCGGTCGACCTGCTGCGGGAGATCCGGGAGACCATGCGGGCGCCGCCTCGGCGCTGACCGTCCTGCCCTTTATCAGCCGTCACCGCGCCCCGGGCTCCGGCTCGGGGCGCTTCGTTATTTCGAAACACCATCATCAGCCTAGTTGACGCTCCAGACTCCCTCGGCTTCAATCCAGGCCGCGCCGCGGGCGCACGCAGACCATCCAAGGACTTCTCAGCCCCGCCGGCAGCCGCCGAGCGGGGCTATTTCTTCCGGCCTACTCTCTCCGGCTGAATTGACGCCCGCAACTGGTCCGGCTGTAAACCCTTTGCGCTGTTTGGCGCATAGATCCCGAGATACACTTCAGCCCGCCCTGCCCCCGCTTGGCGGGTTTTTCGTCTCAGGCCTCTACTCCTCCGGCCACGGCACATCCTGCCCGACAACGTGGGAGCACTTCGGTAGCAGACCGGCGAACTTCGCGCAGGGCTGATTCAGTTCGCCGTCGACCTGTTCCGTCATCATCTATTCGATGAAGCTTGCTATCCTCCCAGCGCGGCACTTGGCGCTTCATGCGCCGCCAAACATATGCTGTGCGTCTGGCAATAACGAGGATTTTTGTGTGCATAGGTTGTTGGCTGCGTGCTACTTGCCCCCATCGGAAACGTCAGCGAACAAGATCGCCCATAGATGGATCTGATCACACAGAGGTCGCATACCATGGCCAATGCAGACACGAGGACGCTCTACGGCGAAGTGGATGCGGACGGTCGTATCCCGTTCTGGCGCGCTCCAAGTCTTTGGGCGGCTGCGGCCGGGGCTACTCAGGTGGAGGTTGAAGTAGACCGGCTTGCAATTCTCGATGAGGTCGTATGGTTTGGTGGTCCGAACAACGTACAACCTACGATACGTCTCATTGCAGAGCGCGCCCGCGACATTAACGAAGCAATTCTTGATTATCCAATCATTATGCTTGGAAATGGAAACATTGTTGATGGCGCACATCGCGTAGCTAAGGCATACTTGCTGAAAAAACGAACAATACGAGCTGTTATCATCGACAAAATGCCAGAGCCCGATGGCTGGATAAATAATTCAGAGACATCATAGAATGTATTATGCACATGTAAATTTTATTTTGTTCGCATTAAAATGTAAATTGAAGGAGGAACGCCAAATAATATGACTTTGACACTCGGTGAGGTTTCCCGAAGTCGACATCCTTCTCGCTCTCAGCGCCGATCAAGCCACGGCACATCCCGCCCGACGACGAAGCTCAAGCCTCCGGGTCCAGCTTCAGCCACGGCTTGATCTCCATCTTCCACCCGGTCTCGGCGGTGAGGCGTGCGTAGTACGCCTGCATGTCCTTCATCACGCCTATGCGCTTCCCCTGGCAGGCGGAGCATCTCAGGCGAAGCTCAATGTCGGGGATTGGCAGATCGGCGGGAAAGTGGTCGGTCGACACGATCGCGCTGTGTCCGCAGTCGTAGCAGCGCGCGGAGACGGTGGTCTCGCCCTCGGCACGGGCGCTGCCCACGGTCGGCGGCGCGATCTCGCGGCCGTGCTCGTCGTAGGAGCGGCGGGGGTTGCGGCGCCTCACCGGATCCGCCACCCGCGATTGTCACGCAGCTCGACGCCAGCCAGCACCCGCTCGATGTCGGCCGGCTCGATCGCCGCCCGGGGCCAGCCGCCGAGGGCATAGTGGGCCGTCCAAGGCACGGCCGCACCAGGATCGTACTCGACATGCACCGCGTTCGCAGGCTCCTCGCCGTGATAGGGGATGGACCAAAAGCGCGTCGTACCATCGTCGCGGTAGGAGTAGACAATGCGGCGCGCGCTCACAGGCGCGCCATCCCCGCCAACGACCTCGCATCGCGCTTCAGCTCCAACATCACCCCTCCATAACGCTGCGCTTTTTGTCCTTCGCTACGGCAGCGCGCGTTGATGCGGCCAGGAGATATCATGTGCTGGTCGTCGCCCCAGCCGATCAAAACTCAGGAGCCTCCATGCCGCGCTTCTACTTCGACATCCATGATGAGGAATGGAACCGCGACACGACGGGTCATGAGTTTTCCAACCTCGACGACGCCATCGCGCAGGCGAAGCGGACGCTTCCCGCCATGGCCCTCGACCACTTGCCCCAGAACGGCGACCACCACACGGTCACCGTGCTCGTCACGGACGAGGATGGGCGGCCGGTCTATACGGCGACCCTGTCCTTCAACGGGCTACTCCTCGGCCGCTGAGGATCGTTCGACAGGCGCCGGCGGATCGAAGGGCGGCAGAAAAGAATCCGCAATTCTGAACCTGTGATGGCACGCGCCACCGGCTATCTGGCTACAGAACGGGATCGTCGGTATCGACCCCGCCAGCCGGCGCTTGTGAGACCTGCGCGCTCCCGGCTGGCTTTCGGAACATGCAATGCCGCGCTTCTTTTTCGACATTCAGGACGACTGCCTGACCACTGACGACGTCGGAACCGAGTTTCCCAACGCCCACGCCGCCTGTGATGCAGCGATCAGAGTTCTGCCAAATATCGCGCGAGACGAGGTAGCTCGGAGCGAAAGTCGGCAGGTTGCTGTGTTGTTGCGCGACGAGGCGGGACGAGCTTTGTTCGCAGCCTCTCTCATCCTCAACACGAAGTGGTTGGTCGACACCGCCTGATGGCGGCGTCGGTTTTGTCATCCGACCGGCGCCAGCAGGATCGCCGTCTTCACCGCGTTCCGCTTCTGTGGCGCCGTCACACCCTCCCGCGCCAGCACCTCCGTGCTGTAGGCGTTGCCCAGGACGGCCGCGGCGACGTCGAGGCGCTTGCCGTCGATCTTGAGCATGACCGGCTTCGACGGATCGGCGAGGTAGGCCGCGATCGCCGCGTCGAGCGCGTCGTCTGTCAGGAGCTTCGCCTTGTAGACCCTTCACAACCATGGCTGCAGTTGGAGAGCGCGAGGCCGCGCTCTCCCTGGTGTACGTGCCTCAGCTGAGTTTCCAAACTCCATCCAGTTGTGAGACGAAGCCACCACCTGTTAGAGTTGCTCCATCCATGTACCAGAGGTTGACCTCGTTCGTTTGTGTATTGTGGAGGACTAGGTCAGCCTTCCCGTCGGAATTGAAATCTCCAGACTGTTCCGCTGTCCAAGCTGTACCGGGATTGGCAATATAGCCGCTTCCGCTCACGATGGTGCGCGCGTTCATCAACCAAGCATTGAGTTCGCCGGTGCCCGTATTGCGCAGCACCAAGTCCGTTGCGCCATCACCGTTCAAGTCGCCGGTTGTTGACACCGTCCAGCTGATACCGGGGTTTGCGACATACCCGCTACTACCGAGAACGTTGTTCCCATTCAGGAACCAGAGATTGATCTCTCCAGTGTTGCGATTGCGAAGCACTAGGTCTCCGTGAGCATCGTAGTTGAAATCACCGTTTCCGACGACATCCCAATCAGGTCCCGGGATACCTACGTAACCACTGCCCGGTGCAATCTTGCCTTTTTCATCAATTCTCCACACATCGATCTCGCCCGAGACACTATTGCGCAAGATGAGATCGCTCGTACCGTTGCCGTCGGTGTCGGTGAGTGTTGCGACCTTCCAGTCGGTCCCAGGATTGGAAACATAGCCACCACCGATGATGGTCTTTCCATCCATTTGCCAGAGATCGATTTCACCGGTGTTGCTGTTGCGCAGAACAATATCGCTCTTCCCGTCACCGTTGACATCGCTATGCCCAACTACCTGAAAACCCGGTGCTGCATTGAAGACTGGTCCGCCGCCTCTGATATTTGTACCATCCATATACCAAATATCAACCTCACCAGATTGATTAATCCATGTAATATCCGATATTTGATCCTGATTATAGTCCGTTATCTGTGTTGCATTTAATCCAGTACCGCTTGTGACAGCCACGTTAAGCGGATTTATGCCGGCTGTAACGATTTTAGTACCTTCAGTTGTTCCGTCTGTGCTGTAAAGATTATAATAAAATCCATCGAAACCAGTGAAATAAATCTCGCCATTCGCCTGAAAGAATTTAGAATTCCCCGCGAACGCTGCAGACGGATTTATATTGTATAGCAAGCGTGTGCCAGAGTTTGTGCCGTCTGACACCCAAACTTGATCGCCGAATCCATCGGTTGCATTGAAATATGCTTTATTACCGATAACCGTTAGATTGGAAATGTTAGATCCTGATGTTCCAAGTCGGATATCTTTCAAAATTGCCGTTCCAGAAGAAGTGCCGTCAGATTTCCATAATTCACCTCCGTTTATTGTATTGTATGCAACAAACAACAATGAACCATTTAGATTTACTAGACCGTACGGAGAAGAACCGTTAGCTCCTTGATTGATATCTTTTACTAGCATTGTTCCTGAAGTTGTACCATTTGTTTTCCACAATTCATATCCTGATGTTGGATTGTAGGCTGAAAAATAAACCGTTTCATTCACATTCGTAAAACTGCTCGCAAAAGAACTACCAGAACCTGGATTAATATCAGCAAGCATTAAAGTGCCAGAGGCCGTACCATCTGTTTTATAAACCTCAAAGCCATCGGCACCGTTGTTAGCTGTGAAGTATACATTTCCATTTGCAGAATACAAATTTGCAGGACTTGAGTCGTTCGCTCCGGGATAGATATCTCTAATTCTCACTGTTCCCGAAGAAGTGCCGTCGCTCTTCCAAAGTTCGTAACCGCTCGTGCCATCTATAGCGGAAAAATATATATTATTACCCGATTTGATGAAAGAACCTGGCGAGCTACCTAGTGCGCCGGAATATATATCTTTAACTAGAGTAGTTCCGGATGCAGTGCCGTCGCTTTTCCATATTTCAACACCAGTTGTCCCATCTGTTGCTGCAAAATACAACATTCCATTAAGACTGGTAAGACTATATGGATTAGAGCTGTTGGCGCCTTGATATATATCCTTGACCAGTTGCGTTCCCGCTTCAGTGCCGTTTGATGTCCAGAGTTCGTATCCGGTTGTGTTGCTAGACGCCGAGAAATATAATTTATTACCCACTGTAGTTAGATTTGCAAGACCGGTGTTGTTAGTGTTAATGGCTCTGACGCGCCTTGCTCCATAAGCATCAGAAGACCAGAGCTCTTCGTTGGAGCCAGCAGTTCTAGTGTAATATATTGTTTGCATTGTGCAACCTCCCGCTGCGTTACTATATCTGCCCTGTAGCCTTACAAAGCTACCAACTTCCCGATCTAGCAACAAGCAGCAAATATTGCTTACAACTTGGAAACGTCGGGGACGCCAAATTTCTGCAGCAATTTGCTTATTCGGCGGCGATTAAAAATCGATAAAATATCGAAAAATACTGGCTTTGTTAATATAATTCCAAATCAACATAGAGTTTTTGCATATTTTAAAGCGATATATCCGACAATTTATTGTATAAATCAGATTAATATTACTTGTTTTATAACCGTGAATTACTCGAAGTTAGGTGGTGATGCGCATACACTCATCGCAGATGCTTTACTAATTTACATATATTTACTTAGTATCCGGCCAAAATGGATGTATTTACAGATTAAGTGGGTTTTAGGTACAGCCAGCTGTCACGCTAAAATCAAAAATTCCGCTGATTTATGATTCGCGATTAACGCAGATCATCAGCATTGAATCATATCTTATATTGGCGAGTACCGTCTAAATCTCAGCCCGGCAGCGCTTGGCTCGCGCGATCGGCCGGATTGGGCTGAGCGACATCCTCCTCCAAAAGTGCCTAAGTGGCATTCGCTTGTCTGGAGTCGCTGTATGGCCGGTAATTACCCACGGGGTTCGGCGCGGTGCACGAGCCGCCTGACCTTACCGACGAGGTGAACGCGGGAAGCGATCAGGCGCGGATGGTCTTGAGAAGGGTGGCGAAGGTGTCGGCGCCCGAGAGGCGAGCGGTGTCGACGACGGTGCGCACGTCCGCCTCGCCTGCGGCCGCCCACATCGCCCGGTAGCCGTTCGTCACCTTCCGCTGCACCACCGCCGGGCGCAGAGCACGCTCACACTCGTTGTTCGTGATCGCCACGCGGCCGGGATGGTCGAGGAAGACCAGGAGCTGATCGCGGGCTCGCCCGATCTTGGCTTGCAGCGCGCGGGTCAGGTCGCACCGGCTCGGGGCGGACAGGATGTCGGACAGCTGCCGGTCCAGCGTCCGGCGCTTGGCCGAGAGGGTCGAGGCGGCCAAGTTGGTAACGCGCTCTGCCAGGCTGAACACGGACCCGAGCCACAGCTGCAGGCGCAGCGGCACCGGATCCTCGCTGACCTCGACCGCATAGGCGACGTTGCGCGCCAGATGCGCCAGGCAGGTCTGGTGCCGCTCGCCGTGCCCCTGCTGGGCGGTGTAGCGGTCCGACAGCCACACCGCGGGCCGGTGCCCGTCCATCATCGCGTGCACCACCGCGGCGGCGCGCGTCGGAGCGGCGTGATGAACGACCGCTTCGTCCGAGCGGAACACCCAGTGGTACGCGTTGCTGCCCTCGATGCGCACGCCCGTCTCGTCCGAGGCCACCACCTCAGCTCGCCGCAGCGCCGAGACCGCGGCTTCACGAC
>NZ_SRLB01000047.1 GCF_004745635.1 Methylobacterium nonmethylotrophicum
AAAAGACCGCCGTCAGCTTCATGGGCGTCCTTTGCCTTGCCTCCACACTACTGTGGTTCAAGTGACAACAGGCCCTAAGGTGTGCTGAGTGACGCGCTTGATCGAACGGGACACGGATCGACAGGTGTGGCATGAGCTGTTCGACAAAGCATTGCGATAGACCTTGCACAACAGGAGAATATGTGCGGTAATGACGTTATTCGGGACGTATATCGACGCAACATCGTATGACTTGGGTGCGGCGTGCCGATGAGCCGACCAGGCGGCCGGATCGGGCGCACGCGTGAGCGCTGCGGGGCATGCTCCCTCTGGAGGTCACGGTGGGTCGGGCATGGCGGCGAGGCTCGCGCGCGGCGAGCCATGGGCATGGGCACGGCGTGACGGCGCGCATCCATGGCGGGGCGCTCCGCGCGCTCGTCGCAGGGGCGGTCGTCCTGCTGACGGGCTTTCCCGCCCATGCCTTTCCCACGAAGCCCGTGAGCCTGCGTGTCGCCGTGCGCTACGCGCCGCCGGCCGACCCGGCCCATCGCGAGATCTACCGGACCGCCCAGCGGCAGCGCGTGCTGGAGCGGCTGGGCGAGATCGTCAGCCTCGTCCGCCTTCCTCACCGCCTCACCTTTCGGATGGAGGGGTGCGGCGGCGAGCCGAATGCGTGGTACGACCCCGAAAGCCGTTCGGTCACGATGTGCTACGAGATGGTTGCGGCGATCGTGAACCTCGCGCCGCGCACCAAGTCACCCGCCGGGGTCACGCGGGACCAGGCGATCCGCGGGCCGGTCGCGCAGATCCTGCTGCATGAGACCAGTCACGCGCTGTTCCACCTGCTGCGCGTTCCGATCTTCGGGCGCGAGGAGGACGCGGCCGACCAGCTCGCCTCCCTCATCCTGCTGCAGCTCGCGCCAGCCCGGGCGCGGGACGTCGTGAACGGGAGCGGATATTTCTTCGCGACGCTCGGCCGGCAGGAGCCGATGGAAACGGGCAGGTTCGCCGACGTGCACGGCCTGTCGTGGCAGCGGTTCTACAACCTCGTCTGCCTGGCTTACGGCTCGAACCCGCACCGCTACGGCGACATCGTCGCCAAGGGGTACCTGCCGAAGGAGCGGGCCGAGCGGTGCGGCGAGGAGACCGAGCAAGTCTCGTATGCCTTCGAAAGGCTCATCGTCCCGCACCTTCGCGTGCGTCCCCATCGCGGCGCCAATCTCCGGCGTGCCTGGCGATCGCGTTAGCCGACCGACTGGGCGCAGGACGTCCGACGCCGACGATGGCGTCCCGTCCGCTCCCCAGCCCACCCGGGAGGCCGGCCTTCGTGCACCTCACAAGACTCCCGCTGCGCCGAGGCCGCCACACTGAGCAAGGCCGGCGATCGGGAGTTGTTGTGAGAGACGCTGAGTCAGTACCGCCGCACGCGCACGGCGCGTGCCCCGTAGACGCCGCGGCGGACGCCGACCGCGCCGCGCGGCCCGACGCACCCGGCCCTGTAGACGCCTCGGGCACAGACGACGGCCTCGGCGTCGGTCGGGATGAAGACCGTCAGGCTTGCGAGCAGTCCGATGGCGAGGAGGATGATCTTCATGGGGTGGTGCCTCTCCCTGCTGCCGTGTCCCTGCGAGCCCGCAGGTCGGGGTGCCCGGTCCTGCCCTCGGCAGACGTGTGCTGGCAGGCCGACGCGTCTTCCGCCCAGGTTCTTGTTTGGCCGCAGGTCCTTATCGCAAAACCGGCGGCTACGTTTGCGAAACCTGCTTCGCGCATCGTCCGAACAAGCGGATACCGGTTCGTCGAAGAAAATGGGGCGACATCAAATGCCGATATCCGGGCGCCTTTGCATCGACACATCGATGAAGGCGTTCGGCGCATCGGCGCCTGTCGGCGCGAACCCGTTCGGGCTGAGCCAGCGCCTGCGAACGAGCCCGTTCGAAGGCGCGGCAGTGCTCTAGTAGGCGTAGCTGGCCCGCACGCGCCGGTAGGCGTGGGGATCGGCCCAGATCGGAGCCTCGAACGATGCGGGCTGCGGCGCGGGATCGAAGGGCATCGTCGAGGCGCTGAAGGCGATGAAGCCCGCCGCGGTCCTCACGCTGTCGGGATAGCGCGGATCGCGCGAGATCAGGTCCGCCTCGCGGAACAGGCGCAGGTTGCAGCGGCGGGACGGCAGACCGCCCGTGGGCGTGCAGGCGTCGTGGCGGGCGCAGGCCGCGTCGAGCGCATCGATCGGCGGGAGCGGCGCCCGGTTACCCAGGCCGCAATAGTTGCCGTGCACGAGGAAGCTCGGCGCCGGAGCGTACCCGGCCGACTGGGCCAGAGCGGCCGGCGAGGCGAGCCCCGCCGCGACGGCAGCCAGCGCAGCGATCGTGATCCGCATGACGAAGACTCCTTGTTTCCTCGATAAGGATGATGGCGGAGGATGCCGCGCGGTCGGTCCGTCGGCGGTCGCGCCTCGCACCGGGAGCCGTCAGCCCTCCTGCCGCTCAGTGTGAAAGATAGTGCTCGCAAATCCGACTTGCTTGATCGAATAGGACAGCATGCAAAATGCCGGACCGGATCAACTCTGTTGCAGCATTGGCAGCGCCCGGATATGCTTGAGAGAATGAAGTCATCGCCGCCCGGGATCCTGCGGGGCGAGCGATCTCCGCTGCATCAAAGCCGCGTTGCCCATGTGGCTCCGAGACGGAGGGCGCCGTCGGCCGAACGCAGACCGGAGAGGCAGCGATCCGATCATGTCCGAACCGCCATTCTTCGAAGTCAGGATCACGACGGGAGCCACGGGCACGATCCTGCGCGCCGCGACCGAGAGTTTGGCGGCTGGCAAGGCCGAGGACCTCATCCGCCGGGCGCATCATCGCGGCAGCGATATCGCCCTCACCGTGTCGGGCAGCGATGCCCGGGCCGTGCGCCGGATCGAACTCTATCTGGCGAGCGTGATCCATGAGGTGGAGCAGGTTTGATCGGGACGGCCGCGCGCCACGTGCGGCTCGGCCCGTTCCGCCGCGCGGACTGCCAGCAGGACCGTCGGGCCGACAGTCTGGGACGCGGATCGTGCACGCGCCCGCGACGATCGCCTCGATCGGGTGGAGAGGCCGGCCGCGCGGACCGCCGACCGCCTGGACGGCGCGACATCTCCGCCGAGCGCCGTTTCGCCGGATCCCGCGAAACGGGCTGGCCGCGGCGCCTCCTCTCGCCTGGCGAGCGCATGGTCGGCATCGGCAACCGTCAGGTGGATCACGGCGGCCCGGTGGCCGCCGATGCGGCCGCGCGCCGGCTCGGACGGGATCGACGCGCCACCATGGGCGAGCGCCCGGCTCGGGGCGGCGACGAGCCCGGCATCATCAGCCTCGGCCGGCCCGGCGACGAGGCCGGAAACCTGCACGCGCCATCGCGGCCCCCTCCAAAGCGTCGCGCCGTCGGGCCCGGATCTCTGCTTTGCGGCTACTTCGCTCGCTGCTCCTTGCGCCACGTGCTCGGCGTCGTCCCCGTCCAGCGCCGGAAGGCGTGGGTGAAGGCCGCCGGCTCCGAGAATTCCAGCACGGACGAGATCTGAGCCAGGCTCATCTCGGTGTCGGCCAGCAGCTGCTTGGCGATGCCGAGTCGGGTCTGGTTGGCGATGGAGCGGAAGGTCGTTCCCTCGGCCTTCAGCCGGCGGCCCAGCGTGCGCTGGTGGATCGCCAGGGTCTGCGCGACCTGATCCTTCTCGATGCGGTTCTGCACGATCCTGGAGCGCACGCGCCGCCGGACCTCGTCCGTGACGTCGGGGGGAATGGCGGCCTCGAACTGCCGGATCCGCCCCTCCACGCTCGCGCGGATCAACGGATCGGCGCCGTCGACGGACCGCCTCAGGAGCCGGGCCGGGAACACGAGCGCGGCGAATTCCTGCTCGAAGCGGACCGGGGCTCGGAAGAAGCCCGTATAGGGCGTCGAGTCGGACGGGTGGAGCCGCGGCAGGAGCACCTCGTCGGGGTTCCATCTGGCGCCGCACAGCGAGCGGAGGACGTTGGTCAGGGTCGCGACGGCGCGCTCGCAGTGGAGCGCGACGCCGTCGGTCTCAGGCTCGTAGGGGGCGTAGCTCACGGTCGCGACGCCACCGTCGACGATCAGCTCGATCATGGCGCCGCGGTTGAGGAGATCGTGATGGGTCGCGAGGGCCTGCAGGGCATCGCCGACCGTGTCGGAGTGGCGCATCAGCGTTCCGATGAGACCGAGCGAGGCCAGGGTGGCGCGCTGGCCGACGAGCAGGCCGAAATGGGCGCATCCCGCCTGCTCGGCAGCCAGGGCGGTCAGGCGTCCCAACATCGCGAAAGAGACGGCCTCGACCGTTTCGAAGATCTGCGCGTGAGTGCCGGCCTTCTCAAATATCGAATCCGGATCGATGCCCATTTCCAGAAGAATGTCGCATACAGATTGGATTGAATGTACGTGGACAAAATTATAGGGCATGGACCCGATCGAGAGAGATCGTGTGCTACCGCGCGAAAGATAATCGTGTGGTCTTTGGAAATTTTTCTTGTCGCGAAATGGCGACATGTAGGAGGGCATCGCTGTACCTCCCCTTGCTTCCCTGTTAGGGCAATCGTGAATATCACAGAGGAGAACCTTAGCAACCCCATTTTTAGGATCGAATCGCCGTGCAAATCGAACGTTACTCCATGAAATTGACCACAATTTTTTACAAATGATGCAGAGCCATGGATGCCCTGTCTGCACGCGCCTGGGAATTTGCTCTTTGTGGAATAGAGGCGGCCGATGATGGGCGAAGCACCCGTTCCCGCCTCTGGAGGCAGGGATTATTTCTCATGGGTAGCGGTATCTTCCAGACCGGCGCGGCGCGCCCGGCGGCGCCGCGCCGTCGCGGACGCGTCTTGTGCGGCGGTCGCATCCGCGGTCCAGATGGGCGCCGCCAAGAGGATCGCCGTCCGCACGGCCATGCGCATCTGGGCCTCGGTCGTGTCACGCTGCGCCAGCACCTCGCGGGCGTGAGGGTTCGCCGCCATGATCGCGCAGACATCGATCGCAAGGCCCTGCGAGAGTCGGCGCGGGCCGGGCATCGGGTCGTTCAAGTAGTCCGTTACGGCGGCATCGATCTGCTCGTCCGTGATGCGCTTGCGGTCGTAGAGATCGCCGATCGTCGAGGGGTCGGTCATGCGGCCATGCCTGGATGTTGCGTCGGAATGGACCGATCGGACCATGCGTCATAGGCTAAGTCGATTGCAGCCACCGGGGGTTCCTGGCGTTCAAAAAAAATCGCGATAGGGGCGGTGCGGAAGCAAATCGAGTCATATCTTCGTGAGAGCAAGACTTTCACCTGCGAAGGCTTCGCGCGTGATCGCGCACGATGGAGGGGATATGGGCGTCCTGCCTGCGTGTCCCCCATGCCGTCGAGCATCCACGCAACGGGAGCGGGAGCAGGAAGCTTGACGATCGCTCGGCCTAGACTTGAAACGGCAGGAGACGAAGGGGCGACGTCGCTCGCGCCGCAGGTTGAGCCTGCCCGGCGCGCTGCGCGTCCGGCACTGCCGGCTCAATCGGGCGCTGGTTTGTCCTGCATGTCCTGATACCGCTGCATCGCCACACGAGCATTGAAAAGCAGGCGGTCCGGGCCGAGTTCCTCATCGAGGCCGGATCGCCTCACCATGTCGAGCACGCCGGGGTTCAGGCCCGCGAGCCAGACCGCCGCCTCGGTGCGCCGGATGCCCTCCTGAAGCATCTTCAGGGCCGAGTACTCGATGTCCGGCACGCGGCTGAAATCGAGGGTGACCACGCGAGGCCGATGCTGCGCGATGAGCAGCCTGATCTTGTCGCCGACGTTCTGCGCATTCGCGAAATAGAGGCGCCCGACGGGACGGACGATCAGGAGCCCGTCGAGCGTCTCATCGTCGGGGTGCTCGGGGGAGACGGGACGCAGGACGTCCGCACCGCGCTTGCGGCCGATCACCGCGACCGTCGGGCGAGCGGTCTGGATGGCAAGGCCGACCAGCGACAGGGCCACTGCGATGACGATCCCCTGGAGCGTGCCGAAGACGAGCACCCCGATGGCGGCCATGACGGCCCAGCGGAACTCCATCTGGCGGACCTTGAGGATGGCCCTGAACTCCCCCGGCTGGATGAGGCCGACGGAGTACACGACGACGACGGCCGCCAGGGTCGCATGCGGGAGGAGGCTCAGGATCGGCGCCAGGATCAGCATCGTGGCGAGCGCCGCTGCGGCGGCGAGGAGGGAGGCCGTCTGCGTCCGGCCGCCGGCGGCCCGCACGACGCCGGTCTGCGACGTCCCGCCGCCGGCCGGCATGGCGCCGAGGAACGCCCCTGCCAGATTGGCCGCCCCGGTGGCGACGAGCTCGCGGTTGGCGTCGATGGGAGGGTCGCTGGTCGCCACGAAGGCTCGGGCGGCCGCGATGCTCTCGGCGAAGCTCATCAGCGCGATACCGGCGGCGCCCGGAAGCAGCGCCTGGACGAGGGCCGGATCGGGCAGGGACAATCCGGGAAGGCCCTGCGGGATCGGGCCGACGATCGGGACGCCCCGGGCCCCGAGGTCGAGGAGCCAGGAGGCCGCGATCGCGGCCGCGACCGTCACGAGGGGCGCCGGCGAGTGAGGCTTGAGGCGCTCCATTCCGATGAGCGCGGCCAGCGTCATCCCCGCGACGGTCAGGGTCGGCACCGAGGTCTCGGGGAGCCGCTGGACGAGGCTCACGGCGTCGGCGAAGAACGACTGCTTGCCGATATGGAGACCGAGAAGCTTCGGGAGCTGGTCGAGCAGGATCACGAGCCCGATGCCGGCCTTGAAGCCCGTGAGGACCGGCAGCGAGATGAAGTCGGCCACGGCGCCGAGCTTGAGGAGCCGCGCCGCGACGAGCATCGCCCCAACGAGAGCCGTGAGGGTCGCGCAGGCGGCGGCCGTCCTCGCGGGATCGCCGTCGGGGATCACCGTGCCGAGCTCGGCGCCCGTCAGGATCGCCAGCGTGGTCGTCGACGTCACGCTGAGAACCCGGGACGAGCCCAGCAGGCCGTAGACGATCGCGGGCATGAAGGCCGTGTAGAGGCCGACCGCGACCGGCAGTCCGGCCACCGTCGCATAGGCCATGGCCTTGGGCAGGACGACCGCCGCGGCCGTGGCGCCCGCCACCGCGTCGGCGCGAAACCCCGTCGTCCCGGCCGGCATCAGTCGTCCGATCCTGCCATGTGCGAATCCCGCCATGTGACCGTCTCCGCGGATCGGGAGTGCTGCATCCCCGGGGCCGCGTCCCGCCCCCGAGGATCTCGACGTGGAGGACGCCGGCCGGGCGCCGCCGCGGATGCGGTACGGGAGGGGCCCCGGGCCGTCGCGAGCGGGCGTGGTCGGCCGACCGGATCTCAGCCGCGGGGGCGAGAGGGCCGCCAGGCGCCGCCGCCGGTGACGATCCGGTTTGCCAGATATCTCGGCGGATTGGACATCGGTCCTGCCTCGATTTGCCGTGACTCGGATTGCGGACGTTTTCGACGGAGGACGTCGCGCCCAATGATTGTGCCGGGCGAGCTCCCGACTCGAAGCAACCGTCACGCGTCCTGTTGGATCAAGCGTCGTCGGAAACAGCGGCTCTAACATACATCGCTCGACGGGAGCTTCTCCGCAAGATCATCGCCCAGGCCGATCGGACAAACAGAGGGTTACCTCGATGTCGAAGACAGACCGACCGCACCTGCCATCCACTTTGCGGACGAGCGACGGATCCTCGATGAAGCCGAGCCCACAATCGGTCGACGAGGGCGCGACCTCACGCTCGCAACGTATCGATCAGTTCTTGCTCATGCACTCCGCCCGGCTCGATCAGTGGCGGGATATTGCTGTCATCGCGGAAGCCTGGCAGGCAGGGACCAAGCGGCGGGAGGACCTCGAGAGCGCCATCCAGGCCATGGAGCCCGTCGAAGGATTTCATGCCTATCCGGGACAGACGCTTCTGGCGGCCTTGCGCGACCTGATCGCGGACGACGATGCGGGCAGCACGGCCCGCATGGCGCTCCGGATCTCGAATGCCCTGCTCACGCGGTCCTACCGCGAGCGGGCCGCGGAATGGGACCCGCGGGGCGAACTGGGGTCGGACGAGGTCGGCGACGTGATGCCGCCCGGCCTCGGCGACGCCAGCCAGCACCGGCCCTATTTCGAAGTCCTGTTCGTCACGGCGCAGCCCGCGTCGCGGTGGCCGGCGCTCGCCGAGGAGTTGCGTCGGCTCCGCCGGCCCGAGGATGCGTTCGTCTACGAGCCGGTCCTCGTCGGCTCGTTCGAGGACGCGTTCTGCGCCGCCGCGATCAATCCCGCCATCATCTCGGCGGTCGTGCCGGAGGGCTTCGCGTTCCGGTCGCGCTACGATGCGCCGGTGCTGCGGGAGGTGATGCGGACGCTGGGCGTGGAGGACGATCGCGCCACCTCCGCCCTGCGGCTCGCTGCCGCCCTCAAGCGGATCCGTCCGGAGATCGATGTCTTCATCCTCTCGGAGCGTCGCGTGGAGGATCTGGCCGGCGCGCGCAGCGCGGATTGCGTGCGCCGGGTCTTCTACGCCGTCGAGGAACCGCTCGAGATCCATCTGTCGATCCTGGAGGGCGTGCAGGACCGCTACGAGACGCCGTTCTTCGACACCCTGAAGCGGTACGCGCGACGGCCGATCGGCACCTTCCATGCGCTGCCGATCGCGCGCGGCAAGTCGGTGTTCAAATCCGACTGGATCCGCGACATGGGGGCGTTCTACGGCATCAACCTCTTCCTTGCCGAGAGCAGCGCGACGACGGGCGGCCTCGACAGCCTTCTCGAGCCGACCGGCACCATCAAGCGGGCGCAGGACCTGGCGGCCCGCGCCTTCGGGGCCGACCACGTGTTCTTCGTGACCAACGGCACCTCGACATCGAACAAGATGGCCGTGCAGGCCCTGCTCGGCCCCGACGACATCGCCATCGTCGACCGCAACTGCCACAAGTCGCACCATTACGGCATGGTGCTGTCCGGCGTGCAGCCGATCTACGTCGAGGCGTTCCCGATGACGGAATACTCGATGTACGGAGCGGTGCCGCTGACCGCAATCAAGCGGGCGATGCTCGCCCTGCGCGCCGACGGCCGTTTGCAGCGGCTGAAGCTGCTCGACCTGACCAACTGCACCTTCGACGGGCACATGTACAACGTGCGCCGCGTGATGGAGGAATGCCTGGCGATCAAGCCGGACCTGGTCTTCCTGTGGGACGAGGCGTGGTCCGGCTTCGCCCGGTTCTCGCCCTTCCTCCGTCCCCGCACCGCGATGGGAGCGGCGGCCGAGATCGCCGCCTGGTTGCGGGATCCGGCCTCGCTCGACGCCTACGAGGCCCAGCAGCGCGAGCTGGGACGCCAGCCGTCCGACAAGGCGCTCCTGGCGACGCGGCTGATCCCCGATCCGCGCCAGGTGCGGCTGCGCGTCTACCAGACGAACTCGACCCACAAGTCGATGTCGGCGATCCGGCAGGGCTCGATGCTCCTGGTCAAGGACGTCGACTTCCACACCGTGGAGGCGCAGTTCCGGGAGGCGGTGTTCACGCACGCCTCCACCAGCCCCAACCAGCAGCTCATCGCGAGCCTCGACGTCGCCCGGCGCCAGATGGAGCTCGAGGGCTACGGCCTGGTCATGAACGCGATCGAGATCGCGCTCAGGATCCGGCGGGCGGTCAACACGCATCCGCTGGTGTCGCGCTACTTCACCGTCCTCGGTGCCGAGCGCATGATCCCGGCCGCGTACCGCCAGTCCGGCTTCAAGGACTACCTCGATCCGGACGCGACCTGGGGCGACGTCGTGCGCGCGATGCGCGAGGACGAATTCTACCTCGATCCGACGCGCATGACGCTCGTCTGCGGCACGGCAGGCTTCGACGGCACGCAATTCAAGGGGTTGCTGGCGAGCCGATACGGCATCCAGCTCAACAAGACGTCGCGCAACAGCGTGCTGCTGCAATCGAACATCAACAATACCCGCAGCGACGTCGCCCACCTGATCCGCGTGCTCGTGGAGGTCGCGCGCGACATCGAGGACCGGTTGGCCACCGGCGGCGACGCCGAGCGCGCCGCCTTCGACGCACGGGTCACGTCGCTGATGACCGACGTGCCCGACCTGCCGAACTTCAGCCGCTTCCACCAGAGCTTCCGGGAGGATTCCGGCGACGGCACGCCCGAGGGCGATATCCGCTCGGCCTTCTTCAGCGCCTACGATCCGTCGCTGTGCGAGTACGTGCCGCTGTTCGGTCCGGAATGCGACCGGCGGCTGCGCGAGGGCCCCGAGATGGTGTCGGCCAACTTCGTCATCCCCTATCCGCCCGGCTTCCCGATCATGGTGCCGGGCCAGGTGCTGACGCAGGAGACGGTCGACTTCATGCGCAAGCTCGACGTCAAGGAAATCCACGGATACGAGAAGACGCGAGGACTGAAGCTGCTCAAGCCCGACGCGATCGCGGCAAAGCGCAAGGCGAAATCGTCCGACGCCGCCCGAAAGACGTCCCGGGCGGCCTGAGCAGCCCCGCCTGGGCAGCCCCGCCTGAGCACGATCCCGAGACTCTCGTTCCTGTATCATTCGCCGGATCGGCGGCCGCTGCGGCAGCGGCCGATCCGGATGGAGGAATGGTGCTGAGACGGAGCGCGACCAGCTGGACAAGGTGGACCCGACAGGAGAACGACCTCATGTTTGAATGGTTCGCAGACACGCTCCGTCAGTATCCCGAGATCGCCATCTTCATCGCCCTGGCGTTCGGCTACTACTTCGGCAAGTTCAGCTACAAGGGATTGGGGATTGGAGCCGTCACGGCGACGCTCATCGCCGCCGTGATCATCGGACAGCTCGGCATCAGCGTCACCGGGCCGCTCAAGTCGTTCTTCTTCCTGATGTTCCTGTTCGCGATCGGCTACGCGGTCGGCCCGCAATTCGTCCGGGGCATCGCGAAGGACGGCCTTCCGCAGGCCCTCTTCGCCGTCGTCGTCTGCGTGTTCTGCCTTGCCGGCGGCTATCTCGCGGCGAGGCTCGGCGGCTACGACGTCGGCTCTGCGGCCGGGCTCTATGCCGGCTCGCAGACGATCTCGGCCTCCATGGGCCTCGCGACCGACGCGATCAACCGGCTGCCGATCCCCGGCGAGCAGGCCAAGGCGTACCTCGACGCGATGCCGGTCGCCTACGCCATCACCTACATCTTCGGCACGCTGGGATCCGCCGTGATCATCGCCCTCCTCGGCCCGGCCCTGCTGGGCATCGATCTCGAAGCGGCCTGCAAGCGGTACGAGGAGAAGCGCGGCGGCACGAAGGTCGCCGGCGGCCCCGGAACCGCCTGGCACCAGTTCGACCTGCGGGCCTATCGCGTCCGGCCGGACGGGGTCATCGTCGGCAAGACCGCTGCGGAGGCCGAGCGGATGCTGCCGGAGCGGCGGGTCTATATCGAGCGGCTTCGCCGGGGCACGGAGGTCATGGACGTGACCGCCGATACGGTCATCCAGGCGGGGGACGTGGTCGCGGTCGCCGGACGACGCGAGGTCCTCGTCGACCTGATCGGCACCGCAGCCGAGGAGGTCGACGACAGGGCGCTGCTCGCGGTGCCCATCGAGGGCCTCGACGTCTACGTGACGAGCAAGGAGGTCGACGGGAAGTCGCTCGCGGACCTCGCCCAGAGCCCGTGGGCGCGGGGCGTCTTCCTGCGGAAGATCACGCGGGGGGCCACCGCG
This sequence comes from Methylobacterium nonmethylotrophicum, assembly GCF_004745635.1. Lineage (GTDB taxonomy): Bacteria > Pseudomonadota > Alphaproteobacteria > Rhizobiales > Beijerinckiaceae > Methylobacterium > Methylobacterium nonmethylotrophicum. The sequence goes on from NZ_SRLB01000047.1 coordinate 11,678, forward strand.
ATCGACATCCCCATCCTGCCGAGCACGAGGATCAACCGCGGGGACATTCTCACGCTCGTCGGCCGCAATCAGGACGTGGGCGCCGCCACGAAGGCGATCGGCTACCCCGACCGGGCGACCGACGTCGCGGACGTGATGTTCATCGGCGGCGCCATCGCGATCGGCGCCCTCCTGGGTGCGCTCGTCTACACCATCGGCGGGGTGCCGCTGACGCTCTCGACATCCGGCGGCGCCTTGATCTCGGGCCTGTTCTTCGGCTGGCTGCGGTCGGTCCGGCCGACCTTCGGGCGGATCCCGTCCTCGACCGTGTGGTTCATGAACTCGGTCGGCCTCAACGTGTTCATCGCGATCGTCGGCATCTCCTCCGGCCCGAAATTCGTCGCCGGATTGCAGCAGCTCGGCTTCGGCATCTTCCTGTGGGGCATCTTCGCGACCACGCTGCCGCTCATCCTCGCCCTGTATGCCGGAAAGTACCTTTTTCGCTTCGACGATGCCATCGTGCTGGGAGCCGTGTCGGGGGCGCGCACCACGACGGCCGCGCTCGGGATGGTCACCGACCGGGCCAAGAGCCAGATTCCCGGTCTCGGCTACACGGTCACCTATGCGGTCAGCAACACATTCCTGACGATCTGGGGAATGGTCTTGGTCATGCTGATGACTTAGTGCACCTGACAAAACTCCCGCTGCACCGACACCGTTCGCTGGGGCTGCGTCGGTGCAGCGGGAGTTTTGTGAGAGACACTTAGATCGACTTTGGCCATTTTCCGCGCCGCAGCCGGAGGAGTGCCCCTATGCGCTTCTGCGCATCGTTGCCTTTTCTCATGATCGCCGAGCGTCCAGGACGTCACAAAACTCGCGCAGAGACCGTCTGCCAGACACCGTCTGCACCGCGTTACGTCTTGCGGTAACCAGCCACGCGGGGCCGGGCCAGGGCCGGCGCCGCCCCGCTCCCGTATGCTGAAGCCGATGAGACGACGCCCGGTCGGGATCGCCTCGCGCGCCAGCATATCATCGGTGTACGGCAGTGGTTCGAGCAGAAGCGCCGGATCGGCCGTCACCTCGACCGGAACGGTGACCCCCACATCGTCGCACAGGCGTTTGGCGGTAACCTCCCGGACCGTGATGCCAGCCATCTCATTAAGCGCATCACGTACGGCGATCTGATCGTCGCGACGTTCCAGAGGCCCAATGCCGATCGCAAACGCGAATGTAGGAACTCCCAAATCTCGCGCCAGTGCAGTCACACGCAGATAATATTGCGCTTCATTATCGTAGAGAATCCCGCCTCCGCCCAGGAGTAGCAGGTCGAGCCGTTGCACTTCCGGACGGATCTGAGCGCGCAATGTCGTACGCGCGTTGACAGCCCGATCCACATCGTGGTGGCGGCGCGTATGCTCTGCATCTCGCGAGAAGACAACGATCTCTAAATCAGGCGCAGCGGCGCGCAGCTGCGCAATTGAAGAAGCTAAAATCGCCTCATCACCGATGTTCAAGCCACCGTAAGAGCCAATAATACCGATTATAGGAGCCATAATATCTCCATCGCTTCCGTCTGTCGATTTCATGATATTGGCATAGTTACGGGGTTACCACGCAATCTGGAATGGTTTGGCTGAAGTCTTCGAGCTGAGGATGTCGGCATTTCCACCGGCGCATACTCGATTTGCCTTTGGGCGCTCTCCGCCGACCGATTGGTAGGAGAGCGGCTTCCAGCATGTGGCTCAGGCGCTTGTGTCGAGAGACTCGTTGGTCCGCGTCCATGTCTATGCGCGTGAGGCGCCGACTCGCGCGCGGCCCCTCATGTCGGTGCCGGTCGCGCAGTAAGGAACGGCGAGACCGAGCCGAGAAACTTGATCCGCCTGAGCTCGCAATCGCTGAAGCGTATTCATGCTCCCGCGCCGATGACCGACATTTGGTGCTCTCAGGCCGGCATGGCACCCGGATCAACCCTTAGGATGGGGCCGCATGGACGCCCACGAATCCAGCCCGATCTAGCGACAGGCAGAGGGCGGAACCCTGAAATGTCGGGTGTACGGACCCGATGGCATCCCTTCTCCGCCCCATGAGCGCGGATGCCTCCACGAGAGCATCACGACGCTGGAAAGCGAGAGCTGATGGCAGACAGACCAGACGACATATCCGGCAAGCGCGCGAGCGGAAGCGACAAGGGCGTGAGTCCCGACCACGCCGGAGGCGACCAGATCCGGAAGGCCCAGGAATGGGGCGGCGGCTCGAAGGGCTCCAAGGGACCCGTCACCCACGCCGACAAACGCAATCAGAACTCGAGCGCGAAAAGCTGATCGCCGGGTCCGCATCCTGAATCGGGCCGGGCCTCGACGGGCTACGGCGGTCAGCGCGGCTCGCTCCGGCCTACTCCTCACGTGAAAGCGTCGCGTCGGCCTGCGCAGGTGCGGCGCGCCGCTGCGGCGTTCGCCCGGACGCCACCGCGATCCGTGACGACGGCGTCCGCCTTAGCGGCTGCCGCAGGCTTCCTCACTCCCAGAAACAGGCTGATGCTCGATCTCTGGTACAAGACGGCCACGATCTACAGCCTGAATGTCGGCGCCTACATGGACGGCAACGGCGACGGCGTCGGCGACTTCCGGGGGTTGACGACGCGCTTGGACTACATCGCCGAGCTCGGTGTGAACTGCCTCTGGCTGCTGCCGTTCTTTCCAAGCCCGCAGCTCGACTACGGCTTCGATGTCACTGATTACTACAATATCGCTCCTGAATACGGGACGCTCGGCGATTTCGTGGAATTCAGCCGGGAGGCGCGCCTGCGCGGCCTGCGCCTGCTCATCGACCTGCCCCTCAACCACACCTCCGACCAGCACCCCTGGTTCCAGGCAGCCCGCGCAGATCCAGCATCGCCTTACCGCGACTACTATGTCTGGTCCGACCGCGAGCCGGCCAATGCCGCCGAGGGCGTGGTCTTCCCGGGCTTCCAGACGAGCGTGTGGACGCGGGACCCGGTTGCCGGCGCGTGGTACTTCCACCGCTTCTACGAGCATCAGCCGGACCTCAACATCACCAATCCGGCCGTTCGCGACGAGATCGAGCGCATCATGGGCTTCTGGCTGGAGCTCGGCGTCTCCGGGTTCCGCGTCGATGCGGCGCCTTTCCTGATCGACCAGTTCCAGCCGGACGGCTCGATCTTCCGGAACTACGGCATCCTGGACGAGCTGCGCGACTTCCTGTCCTGGCGGCGCGGCGACGCCATCATGCTGGCGGAGGCGAATGTCTCGCCCGATGAGATCCCCCACTTCGTCGGCCATCACGGCCGCATGCACATGACCTTCGCGTTCCTGATCAACCAGTACCTGTTCCTGGCCCTGGCGCGGCGCCGGGCCGAGCCGCTCCGGCGCGGCCTCTCCCTCGCGCCGGCCCTGCCGAAGCTCGGGCAATGGGCCCAGTTCCTGCGCAACCACGACGAGCTCGATCTCGGGCGCCTGAGCCCGGAGGAACGGGCGGAGGTGCACGCCGCCTTCGCGCCCGAGCCGGGCATGGGCCTCTACAGCCGAGGCATCCGTCGGCGGCTCGCGCCGATGCTCGGCAATGACCGCCGTCGCATCGAACTGGCGAACAGCCTGATGTTCTCGATGCCGGGAAGCCCCGTGATCTTCTACGGCGACGAGATCGGCATGGGCGACGATCTCTCGCAGCCGGAGCGCTGGGCGGTGCGGACCTGCATGCAGTGGCGGGACAGCTCGTGCGGCGGCTTCACCGATGCGCCCTCCGAGACGCTGCCTCACCCCGTCATCCAAGCCGGTCCCTTCGGGTCCGGTGCCGTGAACGCCGTGGCGCAGCAGCGCGATCCGACCTCGCTTCTGGCTTGGATGAGGCGGCTCTGCGCGGTTCGGCGCTCGTGTCCCGAGATCGGCTGGGGCGAGATGAGCATCATCGGCACCGATGACCCGGCCGTTTTCATCCATCGCTATCGACATGGCGGGAAATCGATCATCATCCTGCACAATCTTGGCGATGAAACATGCCAGGTTGAGCTGAGATTGGATTCTTGCGAAGTTGAAGAGCTTGTTGAGCTGTTCGGGAACCGGATCCACGAAGCGGATAACAAAAAATATCATATCATTGAACTTGACCCATACGGGTATCGCTGGTTCAGGTCTGATCCATGCTAGCATGACAGCTGCTTGCCGGTGAGGAGCCGGTGCTCGCGCACGATCCGCCACGCCGGCCGCTCTCCCGTCGCACCGCTTGCCGCGGCGGCGAACGGGGCAAGCGCCGTGAGGGCGCACAGGGCGGTGCGCGCGCGCATGGGATTCCTCGCCGGGTTCTCGGGCATCAGGGCATCTCGAAGCCGAGCGCGAAGCGCGCCAACAGCCCGTTGCGAAACTCGTAGGTCGCCTCGTAGGCCGGCATGCCCGAGCGCTTCAGCGCCGGATGGGCCTTATCCGCGATGCGATACGTGAGGAGGGCGGCGTCCCCCTTCCGCTCACGCGTGAAGCAGGCGCCGAGGAGCGCGATGAGGTCGCGCTCCGTCATTCCCAGCCGGATTCGCCGCTCGGTCGCGAACTGCGCGAAGGGCAGGCGCTTGCCCGGGCTCGTTCCCCCGGCCGGACGCCGGACCTCCAGCGCGTCGTAATCGTCCACGACGGCGCCGGGGTAGTGGACGAGCCGCAGTTCCTCGCGACCGTCCCGGGTCGCGAAGCGCACGAAGGTTGGCTCGGCGCCGGGCTCGTCGGATTCCGGCCGCGGGTAGTCGGGCGCATCCCAGCGGCCGAGGATCGCACGCCCGGTCCCGTGCATTCCGATCTGGATGCCATTCACGTCCGTGGCCGCTCGCCAAGCGCGGCAAGCGGCATCGACCCGGACCGTCGGCTGGAGCGTGAGGATGGCGATCATCACGATGCGGCAGCGCAGCGGCGCTCTGAATGTCAAGGTAAGCCTCCGCGGAGGTGACCTGGGTGATGCGCCTGTTGCGAGTCTACGCTCATCGGCTGATGCTCCACCGCACGGTGGCTTCAGGCGCAGGATCGGGTGGACGTCAGGGTTCGAGGTCGTCGCGCCGCTCGCGAAGGCGCATCAGCACCTCGCGCACGTCGTCCGGAGTGAACGGTTTCTCGATCACGATTGGCGGATCGGCACCGGCGCGGGTCGCGCCCGCTCCGGCCACGGTGTCCCCGGTGACGATGACGGTGTGCGTGGCGAGCGCCGGATCGCTCTCCGCGATGCGCGCCCGCACCTCGGCGCCGCTGAGGCCCGGCATGCGCAGGTCCACGAACACTGCGTCGAACCGCTGCCGCCCGAGTTCGGCCAGCGCCTCGCCCGCGGAATCGTGCACGCAAGTCACGTGGCCCATGTCGTCGAGGATCTCGGCGAGGGAGCGCGCCACGTCGATCTCGTCGTCGAGCACCAGGATCGAGAGGCCTGGTGCCCGCTCCGGCGCAGCCGCCCCAGCCCGGTCCGGTCCCGCATCGTGTGCGGGCAGATCGACGCGGAACAGCGCGCCCCCGCCGGGCCGGTCCCCCACGGTGATCCGGCCGTCGTGAGATTCCACCACGCTGCGGGAAATCGACAGGCCGATCCCGGTGCCGGCACCGACGGGCTTCGTGGTGAAGTAGGGTTCGAAGATCCGCTCCCGCAGCGCCGGCGGAACGCCGGGCCCGTTGTCGCCGACCGTCAGCGTCACGATCCCGGCCTCGCACAGGGTACGCAATGTGATGCACCGCTCGCCCTGGCGGTCGAGCAGCACCTGCATGGCGTTGATCAGCAGGTTCGCCACGACCTGACCGATCAGGTCGCGGTCGGCGAGGATGGGCGGCAGATCCGGCTCGAGGCCGAGATCGAGCGACACGCCGGCGCTGCGCCGGCCATAGGCCGTCATCTCGACGGCGGCGCACACGATCGCGTTGAGGTCCGCCGGCTCCCGCTGCGGCGGCTTCTGCCGCGCCATGGCGACGAAGCTCTTGACGATCCGGCCGGAGCGCTCGGCGGCGGCGTGGATGCGCGCGGCCCGCTGCTGCACGTCGGCCGTCGGGGCCTTGTCGCGCAGGAGCGTGGCCTGGGCGATCAGAATGGCGAGCGGGTTGTTCAGCTCGTGCGCGACGCCCGCGAGCAGCGAGCCCATGGCGGAGAGCTTCTCCATCTGGTGCAGACGCTGGCGCTGCGCCTCGATCTCGCCGGCTGCGCGGCGGGCTGCCGTGAGGTCGCGCAGGTAGGCGGTGAAGAGCCGTCGCTCCGGCAGGCGCACCTCCGTGATGGCGAGTTCGAGCGGGAACACCGTTCCGTCGGCCCGCATGCCCTCGATCTCGATGCGTTGCCCGATCACCGTTCCCTGACCGGTCGCGAGGTAGCGCCGGAAGCCCTCGGCGTGGCGGTGGCGCAGGTGGGGCGGCACGATCAGGTCGCCGATCTGCCGGCCGAGCACGGCCTCGCGGGTGCGTCCGAACGTGGCTTCCGCGGCCGGGTTGAACTCGACGACGCAGCCCTCCTCGTCGATGACGATGATGCAGTCGAGGGCGGAGGTCACGATTGCGGCGCCGAGCGCCTCGCTCGCCCGCAGCGCCGCCATCTGCCGCGCCAGCTCCTCCTCGTGCGCCTTCAGCTCCGTGAAGTCTCGGGCGAAGGCGAGGATGCCGGTCACGGCGCCGGCCCGGTAGGGAATCAAACCCTCCTGGACGTAGCGGCGCCCGAAGGCCGGATAGTCGAACCATCCCTCGCGCCACACCATCTCGCCGGCCGCGAGCTGCGCCATGACCGGCTCGTAGGACCGGTAGATCGCCTCCCCGACGATCTCGGCCACAGGCCGGCCGATCACCTCCTCGGGCCGAAGTCCCACGAAGGCCAGGAAGGCCTTGTTGACGTAGCGATAGCGGTGAGCCGCGTCGACGAACACGACCCGCGCGGGAATGAAGTCGATGATCGCGCGGAGCAGGACGGCGTCGGGCCCCTCGGGACCGAACGGGTCGGGATTGATCCTGTCTGCGCTCTCGTCCATCGGGGTCAGCCCGCAGCAGCGGCCGTCAGCCGCGCGCGGCGCCCTCGGCGCCGGCAACCTGATCGCGCGGCACGAACATGTAGCCGCGCCCGCGCACCGTGACGATGCAAGCGGTGCCGAGCTTCTGGCGCAGGCGCGCGATGCGCGCGTCCATCGCCCGGTCGAGCGTGTCGTGGCTGTCGCCGGGCGCGAGCCGCAGCAATTCATCCCGGGTGAGAACCCGGTTCGGGTGGGCGGCGAGGGTGCGCACCAGCAGCACCTCGCCGGGCCCGAGCCGCTCGGGCGGCGCGCCGATGCGCAGGAGACGTGAGGCGGTGAGGTCGACGCTCGCGCGCTCGAAGGCGACCACCTCCCGCCGTCCGCGCCCGTAGCGTCGCAGCAGGCTCGCGACGCGCGCGGCGAGTTCCTGCGGATCGACAGGCTTGACCACGAAATCGTCCGCCCCGAGTTCGAGCCCGAGCACCCGCTCGATCGGATCGGGATTGGCGGTGAGGATCAGGACCGGAACCGGCGCGGCGGCCCGCAGCCGCCGCAGCACGTCGAGGCCCCGTTCGCCCGGCATGGTGAGATCCAGGAGTACGAGGTCGATCGGGCCGCGCGCGGCGCGCGCATCGAGTTCCGCCCCGGACTGCGCCACGGTCACCTCGTGGCCGAGATCCGACAGGTACTCCGCGTAGGCGAGCGCGAGGTCGACCTCGTCGTCGACGATCACGATCTGCGCGTGCTGTCCCACGGTCGATCTCCGTACTGAACCGCGACGGTGCTGCGTGGCAGGCTGAACGGCCGATCTTGACTAGCGCATCGGGAGCATAGGGTCGAGAGATGCGTCGTCGCCATCGCGGATCAGCCGGGGTTGATCGGGCCCCGACTACCCCGGCATTCAGTCCTGGTCTTGCGGCGGCACGAACATGTAGCCCTCGCCCCGGACCGTCCGGATCAGGGCTGGACGCTCTGGATCCCGTTCGAGCTTGCGGCGCAGGCGCGTGATGCGCACGTCGATGCTGCGGTCGTTCTCATTGTCCTGATTCGCGGGGGCGAGGTCGCGCAGGCGGCTGCGTGGGAGTACTCGATTCGGCCTCTCGGCGAAGACCTTGAGGAGGTCGAACTCGGCGGCGGTCAGGGCGATCTCCCGATCGTCCGGCGCGAGGAGCTGACGGCTGTCGAGGTTGAGGCGATACGTCCCGGCCCTCAGGATCGCCGCACCCGTCACGGATGCCGAGCTGCGCGCCGGCCGGGAGGCGCCCTGGTGGGCCCTGCCGCGCAGGACGCTGCGAATGCGCGCCAGCAGCTCGCGCGGGTCGTAGGGCTTCACGAGGTAGTCGTCGACGCCGGCCTCCAGGCCGACCACTCGGTCGAGCGGCGAGCCGGCGGCGGTCGCCAGGATGATGCCGGGTGGGCCATCCTGGCCGGTGAGCCAGCGGGCGAGCGAGAGGCCGGTCTCGCCCGGCATCGCGATGTCGAGGACGACCACGTCGATCGCCTCCCTCACCGCGAGGGCGCGGAATTCCGCGGCGCTGCCTGCGGTCAGGACCTGAAGATTGCGCTCGGTCAGGTACTCGGCGAGCGCGTCCCGCAGGTCGGCCTCGTCGTCCACGAGCGCGATCGTCGGCATGGCGTCGTCTTCTCCGTGGGTCGGGACATCGGCAACCGTCAATGTGGCGGCTCAGCGGGTCGGTGGTCCAGCGCGCACCGCGGCGCGCCACGTGACCGGCCAGTCCGCGGACGACACGCCCCGGCAATCGGGCATCGCCGCGACGTGCACCGCCCGGAACCGCGCGCCGTCCCACACGAAGCGGCCGAGGCTGCCGCAATCGCCCGAGCTGCGGCCCGCGTCGTGGAATGACAGCGTGGCTGTCCTCGCGTCGAAGGTGGCGCCGGTGAGGAGATTCGGCGCCTCGCGCCCGGCCGCGACGCCCGGCGTGACGAGCGCGACCGGGCGGGCCGCGGCGTCGCCCTTGCGGTGCGAGAACAGCGCGTAGGTCTCGCGCGTCGCCCCGCGCGTGCACAGGACGCCCCACAGCAAGGTCCGCTCGTCGAGCCACCCTCGGATCGGGTTCGTGCCGGGCGGCTCGTCACAATCGGCGGTCGCGACGGCCCTGGCGATCGGAGCCGGCATGCGTTCCGGAAGGGGAGAGGTGCTCGCTCGCGCCTGGCCGACGACGGGGAGCGGCGGCGGAACCGGCAGGCTCGCGGCCGGACGCAGGCCAGGCTGAACGAGCGCCGTCACCGTACCGCTCCGGCCCTGCGCCTCGTCCATGGCGCGCAACGCGGCGGCCAAGCCGCGGGATCGCAGCGGGACCTCGGGTCCGGTCTCGGCGCCCTGCAGCACCGTGACGGAGGCCTGCCCGCCATCCCGGAGCGCGGCGAGCAGTGGGCGCACCCGCTCGGCGGGCAGAGCGGCCTCGATCACACCGAACCCGTCCCGCGCGGTCGCGTCGAGATCTGGCCACGCGGTGCCGTCGAGCGCCAGGCGGATGCGCCGCGGGCCGCGGCGCCCGTCGTAGGCCCGGACGCGCAGGACGGGCTCGGCCGCGCCCTCTCCCGAACGCGCGACGCTCAGGTGGACGCCCGTGACGTCGCTGCTCGGCTCGAGGCTGATCGCCGTGCAGGCCCGTTGATTGTCGCAGCCCAGCATCCAATCCTGGAATGCGTCGAGGGATTGCGCCGCGACGCCCTGGCTTGAAGCACCGAGGAGGCACAAGGCCAGCAGCCGTCGGCCGCTCACGGCACGGCCTCCAGCGCGGGATGCGCCGGGGCGGCTTCCCGCGCGGCCTCCAGCATGACCTCTGCCAGCAGATTGTAGGCCTGCGTCCAGGCGGTCCGGGCCTCGGCGTCGAAGGTCGCGCCGAGCCGGTCCGCGAGCGTGGACAGGAGCGCTGCACCGACCGTGGCGTAGTGGGCCGGCACGACGCCGTAATCGACGTGGCGCCGTCCGAGAGCCCGAACGTCCGCCACGATCGTGTCGAGCCGGTCCAGACCCTGGACCACGTGCGCGAGCACCGCCACGAGCTTGCGCCCCTGACGCGTGAGGTCGTCCTTGAACAGGGGCCTCAAGCCGGGATCGAGGTCGAAGAGGCGGGCGTAGAAGAGGGCGGCGAGGTGGTCGGGCTCCGCGGCGAGGTGCCGGAAGCCGGAGCGGATGATCGCGATGGCGTCGGGGTTCATGGACGGGCTCCGCGCGGTGTCGGGAGAGAGTGGCCGGCGACCGTTTCAGGCCCGTGCCGCCGACGCTCAAGAATTGTGTCGTGCCGGTGAGGCGGCGCTCACGGACCTGCGCGGCCGGTCGAGGGCGATGAGGAACTCGTCACCGTCCGGGCCGACCGTGCTGCCGCCCCCGTGGCACCCGACGCTGTTCGGTCGATCGTGGTCTCGGCGCCGCGATCGACCGCACTCAGGCCGCCGCTTCCGTCCCGGCAGGTGGCAGAGAGCCGGAAGGCGCGCACAGGCCCGTGACAGATCGATCCGCACCGAGGGGCATGCCCGTCACGGTACGGTGCGGGAGAGCGGCCATGTACGCCCGGTTCTGAGCGCGGCCGACGCTGACCGTTCCGTGCTGACCCGGAGCCCCCTGCAGCCGGGGTGACGCGGGATCCGGTTGATCAAAGCGGATGCCGTATCACAGGCCCGCGCGGCGGAGCTGCGCTCCGCACATCTGAGCGAAGCCGATTTTCGCATTGCGAAGCAATCGATCGCAAATCGTATGAAGCACTCTGTTGCGTCGAAAACACCGTGCATCGTCACGTGACGACACAATCAGCCCATCGACCCGCTTGCGCGCAAGACGCAGCTGCAACACGACACGGCTATCCCACTCTCAATGCTCGCCTGATTGAGCTTGAGACAAGAGAGTGAGACGAATGCCGACAGGATACAAGAAGACACCCGGCAAGCTGATCAGCGGCACGGGCAGCAGTTCGTTGTATGGAACAAACGGTGACGACACCATCAGCGGAGCTGGCGGCGATCATATCATGATCGGCTACAATGGCAATGATGTTTACATCATCGACTCGGCCGGAGATAAAATCGTCGAGACCTACACTGGAGGTCACGATACGATCATCAGCAAATTGACAACCTACACGCTCGGCGATCATCTCGAGGATCTGATCTTCGGCGGTCTCGATGATTTCAAAGGCACCGGCAATAGTCTCTCGAACCTGATGGTCGGCGGGATCGGGAACGACACCCTGGACGGCGGTGACGGCTGGGACACGCTGCAGGGCGGCGCCGGCAATGACGTGCTCAAGGGCGGCAATCTTTTCGACGATCTGTTCGGCGGGGCGGGTGATGACGTCCTCTACGGGGGTGATGCCAGCGGGGACGACGGGTACTCCGACCGCCTCGATGGCGGGACGGGCGCCGACACGATGGTCGGCGGTGACGGCAACGACAGTTATACCGTCGACACGGTGAAGGACGTCATCATCGAAAAGGCCGGCCCATGGAGTGGGTCGGACACGGTTCATACGTCGCTCAGCATGTACGAGTTGCCTGACAACATCGAGAACCTGCGGTTCGACGCGCACGGGGAACTCGTCAGCGGGTACCTGTGGGGCTACGGTAACGAGTCCAACAACTTCATGATGCTGAACAACGGCGGCGGCTACCTGCAGAGCGACGGCGGCGACGACACGCTGATCGGCGGCACCGGTGCCGACGCGCTCTGGGGTGGGCTCGGCAACGACATCGTTGTTGGCTGGGACGGTCACGACATCCTGGCCGGCCAGGATGGCCATGACACCGTGGATGGCGGCCTGGGCAATGACCTGATCCACGCCGACGCCGACGGCGACATGATCTACGGTGGAAGCGGAAACGACACCGTCGACTACTCAGATGATTACGATCTCTACACCGGCATCGTCGTGCATGCGGATGGCCGAGTGACGGGCGGCACGGGCGCCGACCAGCTCTCCGATGTCGAGAACATCGTCGGGACGCGCTTCGCCGACGTCCTCCTCGGCCTCGGGGATCACGTGGCCAATAGGCTGGAGGGCGGCCTGGGCGACGACTTCTTCGACGGGCGCGGCGGCGCGGACACGCTGGACGGCGGCTACGGCTGGGACAGCGTCACCTACGCGCAGTCGGAGGCCGGCGTGTTCGTCAACCTGATGACCGGCAAGGGCTCGGGCGGCGACGCGGAGGGCAACACGCTCGTCTCGATCGAGAACGTGTTCGGCTCCCAGTACGACGATTCCGCCTTCGGCGGCGCCGAGCGGAACTACCTGTCCGGGCGGGGCGGCGTGGACAACCTCTACGGCGGCGGCGGTGACGACCGGCTGGAGGGCGGCGAAGGCGGCGACGTGCTCGATGGCGGCATCGGCTTCGACTGGGCGGATTACCGCAACGCCTCGTCCGGCGTGACGGTCGACCTCGTCAACCAAGCGGCGAACCAGGGTGAGGCGAAAGGTGACGTCCTCACGGGCATCGAGGCGCTCGACGGCTCGGCCCATGGCGACAACCTGCGAGGCAACGGGGAGGCCAACGAGCTGTGGGGCAACGACGGCGCCGACGACCTCTTCGGTCGCGCCGGGGTCGACACGCTTCGCGGCGGGAGCGGCAACGACTATCTGGAGGGCGGCGCCGGCAAGGACGATCTCTGGGGCGGAGCTGGCGCAGACAACTTCGCGTTCCGCAATCCGGCCGAAGGTGGAGATCGCCTCCACGACTTCAAGCATGGCGAGGATTTCATCTCCATCGAACTGAAGAATTTCGTCAATCTGAAGCACCAGTACTATCCTGACCACTGGTTTGAGGCGAACGCAACCGGGGCGGCCAAGGGTTGGATGCCCCAAGTCGTGTACAACACGACCGATGGCACGCTCTGGTTCGACGACAACGGTGCGGCGGCGGGTGGCACGAGCCTGATCGCCACACTCGACAAGGTTGGCGGTATCGCGCCGACGGTGACGGCCGGAGATATCCTGCTGTCCTGAGTTGAATTGCCCGTACACCACGTCGCGCGCCCGCATCCGGGACGCGACGGTCGAGGCCGTCCGCGTCCAGATTATGCGGACAGTCAAGGCGCTCACCATCGCCCGTCCGCCGAGCCGCCTATCGAGGCGATTTCGCTCGCAGGAGCCGCGGCGCTACTGCTAGCCGACACGCGACAGCAGCGCGTCGGCACTACGGCGGCGCTCGGCCGACGTTGACCGTTCCGTCCTGCGCCCGCGCACCGCCCACCCCCCGCAGCAGGGCTGAAGCACTCTGTTGCGTCTAAAACACCGTGGATCGTCACGTGACGACACAATGAACCTACCAATCTTCTTGCGCGCAAGACACGGCTGAAATACGGCGCGGCTATCTCTCTCGCAATGCTCACCTGATTGAGCTTGAGACAAGAGAGTCAGAACAATGACGATGGAATACAAGAAAAAGCTCGGCGAGCTGATCAGCGGCACGGGCGAAAGTTCTTTTTTGCAGAAGACGGTGACAGCACCATCAGCAAAGCCGGCGCCGACCATGCCATGATCGGCCACAACGGTAAGTTTCCTTGTATTATTAAATCGGATTGAGACAAGATCGTCGAGTCTTGCACTGGATATAAGGCGTAGAAGTCAAATCCACGCAATCAGCGCCAAGGTGTGATCCATGTTGCCGGCCTGAGCCGGGTTCGCCCAAGTCTCTAGTCTGGGAGAGATGCTGCTATGAACATCCAAACGTTTGCTATCAAGCTGGCCGCCTCCGCTGTCTTCGCGGGCTGTTGGACAACCGCCACTCTGGCCGATCCAACACTGTTGAGCGGGCCGAAGTTTCTCGTGCACGGCAACTACTGCGGGTTGGGCAATAACGCGCCGCTTGCGCCAGTCGACGCCCTCGACGCGGCCTGCTCGCGTCACGATGCCTGCACGCCCGACGACGACTTGCCACTCAAGGAATGCAACCTGCGGCTCGAGCGGGAAGCACAAGCCATCGCCCTCGACATGAGCCAATCGGAAAAGGTGCGCATGATGGCCGGCCTCGTCGCTACCTACGCGTCGACTGCCCCTTCGAGGATAGTCCCCATCACGATGCCCGTGAGTGTGCGTCCAACCGCACCACGGCCTGCGTTCACGAGACTCAGGTGATACGCCGCGCGCCGAGATGTTTGCCTTTCGTTACTCATCATCCTCAGTCTCGCCCGCATCGATCAGTGTCGAGCCGAGACGCTCCTCCGCCGAACCGATTGCACTGGCAGGCACCATTTCTCGCACCAAACCTTCAACGTTCGGCGCCGGGCTGTCATTGACGCCATCTCAGTCGGGAATATTTGACGTGTTGGACCCGAGATCTCAACACACTGGGCGATGCCAGGTTGGCGTGTCAGGAATTCATGTATCCGGAAAACCCTCGCGACCGGACATTCCTTGCGGCAGCCAGGAGGAGCCGCTTTGGATCGGGAGTTGCTTGCCGCATGTTCGGCTTGCAATTTTGTCGTGGCCCATCGCGAGCACGAACGACTGGCCTGCAGCCTGCAACGCTGATATTTACACATCGGCATTCGATGAAAGCATCTGGTAATCCAACCAGAGCGCTCGTGGAGATCAGCGTTTATCCGAGTCAAGGGACGTGATCGAACCCGTCTCTGGGCGCCAGCATCAGAGTCTTGCGGAAGCGCGACGTCCTGAGTGTGAGTGGACGCCCGACATCCGGAACCTTGCAGCTACCGAAACAGCGTACTGAGAGGCGCACCATAGGCAATATTACGCCAAGGCTTTGCGGAGGCACCGCAATCCTGCGTCTGCGGTACAAGAGTTGTCAGCGAGAATGGATGGTGGGGGAAGTAGGACTCGAACCTACGAAGGCTTAGCCAGCGGATTTACAGTCCGCCCCCTTTGCCGCTCGGGACATTCCCCCACGCTGCCGTCTCCGGCAGGGGCCGCCTCGTCGGCGACGGGGCCCTTATGGTGGGGCGTCCGGCGGGTGTCAAGCTGCCATGGATGGCCGGCTCATGGGCGTGGGGGAGGGGCCGCTCAGTCGGCCTCGGCCAGGTCGCAGAGGCGCAGCTCGACCCGGTCGCCGCCGCGCCAGCGGTCGCGGGAGAGGGTGCCGGCGGCGTGGACGTCGCGGCCGATGCGCGACAGGAGCAGCCGGCCGACGGGCGATTCCGCTGCCCGGAAGGCGATGGCGCCGACCGCGACGCCGTCGCGGCCGCGCAGCTGCGCCTTGACGTGGCCCGTGCCGACGACCCGTGCATCGGCGACGCGGTGACGGGCGAGCGCGAAGACGGGTTCCGGCGCGCCCTGGCCGAAGGGGCCGGCCCGCTCGACGGCGTCCGCCAGGTCCGGCTGCACCCCGCCGGCGGAGACGAGGCCGTCGACGAGCAAAGCCTCGCCGAGGCGCGCCTCGGCCACCGAGGCGGCGAGGTCGGCCGACAGGGCCTCGCGGAAGCGGTCGAGGTCGAGGGCCGCCAGCGTCACGCCCGCCGCCATGGCGTGGCCGCCGCCTTTCGCCGCGAGGCCGGCCTCGACGCAGGCCCGGACCGCCCGGCCGAGATCGGCGCCGGGAATCGAGCGGCCGGATCCCGTGGCGGTGCCGTCCTGGCGCAGCGCGAAGGCGAAGGCGGGCCGTCCGAAGCGCTCCTTCAGCCGCGCGGCGATCAGCCCGACGATGCCCGGGTGCCAGTCCGGGCTGCCGGTGACGAGGACCGGCTGGTCGGGGTCGCGCTCAAGGCGCAGTCCCATCGCGGCCTCGGCCTCCGCCACGGCGGCGGCCTCGATCGCCTGGCGCTCGCGGTTCAGCGCATCGAGCTGCGCCGCGATGCCGGCGGCCTCGAGCGGGTCCTCGCACAGAAGCAGGCGTGCGCCGAGCGTCGCATCGCCGATGCGCCCGCCGGCATTGATGCGGGGCCCGAGCAGGAAGCCGAGATGCCAGGCCTGCGGTGCCTCGGACAGGCCCGCCGCGTCGAGGAGGGCCGCGAGGCCGCGCCGGGATCGGCCGCGCATCACCGCGAGGCCCTGGCGCACGAAGGCGCGGTTGAGGCCTTGGAGCGGCACCACGTCGGCGACGGTGGCGAGGGCCACGAGGTCGAGCCCCGCCATCAGGTCGGGAACGGCGAGGCCGTCGCGGCGCAGGCGCCGGTTGAGCGCCACCAGGGTCAGGAACACCACGCCGGCGGCGCAGAGATGGCCGAGGCCCGACAGATCGTCGAGGCGGTTCGGATTGACGACCGCGCGAACCGGCGGGAGCGTTTCGGGGGCGCCGTGATGGTCGAGCACCACCACGTCCATGCCCAGGCGCCCGGCCTCGGCGAGGGGCTCGTGCCCGGCGGTGCCGCAATCGACCGTGACGAGGAGGGTGGCGCCTTCCTCCGCCAGCATCCGCACCGCCGCGACGTTGGGGCCGTAGCCCTCGGTGATGCGGTCGGGGATGTGGAGCCGGTAGGGCACGCCGAGATCGCGCAGGGCGCTCGCCAGGAGGGCGGCGCTCGCCGCCCCGTCGACATCGTAGTCGCCGAAGATCGCGACCCGCTCGCGCTTCAGGATCGCCGCGGCGAGGCGGTCGGCCGCCGCCTCCATGTCGACCAGAACGGCGGGGTCCGGCATCAGGTCGCGCAAGCGCGGCTCGAGGAAGCCCGGCACGGCGTGAAGGTCGACGCCGCGGCCGGCCAGCACCCGGGCCAGCACCTCCGGCAGGCCGTGCCCCTGCGCGATGGCGACGGCGAGGCTCTGCGCCGCCGGCGAGGCGCAGCGCTCGTGCCAGGGCCGCCCGAGGGCGGAGCGGTGAACGTCGAGGAGCGGGCGGGGCAGGTCGAGGAGAGCGGACACGGGGCGCAGTGTAGCGGGATTCGCGGATCCGCGCTGCCGCAGCCGGGCGACACCTGTGGGCGGACGATGCCGGGCTCAGGAATGGGCGCGCGAACCTTTCCCCGCAGGGGGGAGGGTTCGCGCGCTCCCCTGAAAAGCAAAAAGCGGGGCACAGGGCCCCGCTTCCCGATCCGAGACGAAAACCTCGGCTTCCCGTTCTCCGACGGGCCGACCGTCAGAGGTTCTTCACGATCTCGTCGACCACCTTCTTGGCGTCGCCGAACAGCATCATGGTGTTGTCGCGGAAGAACACCTCGTTCTCGACGCCCGCATAGCCGGAGCCCATGCCGCGCTTGATGAACAGCACGGTCTTGGCCCGCTCGACGTCGAGGATCGGCATGCCGTAGATCGGCGATTGCGGATCGGTCTTGGCGGCCGGGTTGGTGACGTCGTTGGCGCCGATGACGAAGGCCACGTCGGCCTGCGGGAACTCGCCGTTGATGTCCTCGAGCTCGTGCACCTCGTCGTAGGGCACATTGGCCTCGGCCAGCAGCACGTTCATGTGGCCCGGCATGCGGCCCGCCACCGGGTGGATGGCGTACTTGATGTCGACGCCGGCCTTCTTGAGCTGGTCGGCCATCTCGCGCAGGCTGTGCTGGGCCTGCGCCACCGCCATGCCGTAACCCGGCACGATGATGACCTTCTCGGCGTTCTTCATGATGAAGGCCGCGTCGTCCGCGGAGCCCTGCTTGACCGGCCGGGTCTCGACCGCGCCGCCCGCGCCGGCCGCCGCGGCGTCGCCGCCGAAACCGCCGAGGATCACCGAGATGAACGATCGGTTCATCGCGTGGCACATGATGTAGGACAGGATCGCGCCCGAGGAGCCGACCAGCGCGCCGGTGATGATCAGCGCCAGGTTGCCGAGGGTGAAGCCGATGCCCGCGGCCGCCCAGCCCGAATACGAGTTGAGCATCGAGACCACGACCGGCATGTCCGCGCCGCCGATCGGGATGATCAGGAGGCCGCCGAGCACGAAGGACAGGATCACGATCAGCCAGAACAGCACCTTGCTCTCGCCGCCGATGAAGCCGGCGAGCAGCGCCACCAGCAGGATGGCGAGCACGATGTTGATGGCGTGGCGCTGGGGCAGCATGATCGGCTTGCCCGACATGCGGCCGTCGAGCTTCAGGAACGCGATCACCGAGCCCGTGAAGGTGATGGCGCCGATGGCCACGCCGAGGCCCATCTCGAAGAGCGACTGCTTGTGGATGTGGCCGTTCTCGAGGATGCCGAAGGCCTGCGGGGCGTAGAGGGCGCCGGCCGCCACCGCGACGGCCGCGAGGCCGACGAGGGAGTGGAAGGCCGCGACGAGCTGCGGCATCGCCGTCATCGGCACGCGCCGGGCGATCACCGCGCCGGCGCCGCCGCCGATGCCGAGGCCGAGCAGCACCAGGAACCAGGCGCCGGCGCCGGACGGCGCGTGGCCGACCAGCGTCGTCAGGATGGCGATGCCCATGCCGATCATCCCGTACAGGTTGCCCTGCCGGGAGGTGGTCGGGTGGGACAGGCCCCGCAGCGCCAGAATGAACAGGACGCCCGAGACGAGGTAGAGGAGCGAGGAGACGTTCTCGGACATCGCCTCAGGCCTTCTTCTTGTACATGCTGAGCATGCGCTGGGTGACGAGGAAGCCGCCGAAGATGTTCACGCTGGCGAAGACCAGCCCGATGAACCCGAAGAAGCGGGCCCATCCGGTCCCCTTCTCGATCAGCGGCACGCCGACGGCGAGCAGCGCACCGACCACGATCACCGAGGAGATCGCGTTGGTGACGGACATCAGCGGGGTGTGGAGGGCCGGGGTCACCGACCAGACCACGTAATAGCCGACGAAGATCGCCAGCACGAAGATCGCGAGGCGGAAGACGGTCGGGTCGATGGCGCCGTGGGTCGCGGCGGCGACGCCGTGGCCGACGCTGTCGGCGATGATCGCCGCCTGGTCGGCGGCGCGGGCGGCGATGTCGGCCGCGTTGCGGGCGGCGGCGGCGGCGGCGCGCGCCTGCTCCGCCGCCTGGTCGGGGGGAAGGGTGGCCATGGGGGTTTCCTCTGGCGGGCTCAGGCGGCCTTGGGCTGGAAGTTCGGGTGGACGACGGCACCGTCGCGAGTCAGGCAGGTCGCCTTGACGAGCTCGTCGTCCCACTTCACGGCCAGCGCCTTCGAAGCCTTGTCGACCAGGGTCTCGACGAAGGCATAGAGGTTGCGGGCGTAGAGGCTCGACGAGGTGGCGGCGAGCCGTCCCGGCACGTTGGCGTAGCCGACGATCTTGACGCCGTTCTGCGTCTCGACGATCTCGTCCGCCTTCACGCCCTCGACGTTGCCGCCGCGCTCGACCGCGAGGTCGACCAGGACAGAGCCCGGCCGCATCGCCGCCACCATGTCGGCGGTGACGAGCTTCGGGGCCGGCCTCCCCGGGATCAGCGCGGTCGTGACCACGATGTCCTGCTTGGCGATGTGGCTCGCCACCAGCTCGGCCTGCTTCTTCTTGTACTCGGCCGACATCTCCTTGGCGTAGCCGCCGGCGGTCTCGGCCTGCTTGAACTCCTCGTCCTCGACGGCGACGAACTTGGCGCCCAGCGACTCGACCTGCTCCTTGGCGGCCGGGCGCACGTCGGTCGCGGTCACCACGGCGCCGAGGCGGCGGGCGGTCGCGATCGCCTGGAGGCCGGCGACGCCGGCGCCCATCACGAAGATGCGGGCCGCCGGCACGGTGCCGGCCGCGGTCATCATCATCGGCAGCGCCCGGCCGTAGACGGCGGCGCCGTCGACCACCGCGCGGTAGCCGGCGAGGTTGGCCTGGCTCGAGAGCACGTCCATCACCTGGGCGCGGGTGATGCGGGGCATCAGCTCCATGGCGATCGCCGACAGGCCGGCATCCGCCATCGCCTTGACCTCGGCCTCGTGGCCGTAGGGGTCCATGATAGCGACCACGATCGCGCCGCGCTTGAGCGCCGGCAGCTCGTCGCCGGAGGGCCGGCGCACCTTGAGGACGATGTCCGCCCCCTCGGCCGCGGCCCTGGCGTCGGGCGCGATCGAGGCGCCGACGGCCTCGTACTCGGCGTCCGGGACGCCGGCCTTGAGGCCCGCACCGGACTGAACCGTCACCTCGGCCCCCAGAGCCTTGTACTTCTTCACCGTTTCCGGGACCGCCGCGACCCGCGGCTCCGCCGGATCGGTCTCGGATAGGACCGCGATCCGCATTCAGACTTCCCTCAGTCAAACGACACGGCGCGGGGCGCCGATCCCCCCTAGGGACAGGGCCTACAAGGCCACGCCTGCCCCACAACTGTAAAGCCGTTCCCTCGCGCGAGGGAACGGCCCCGTTTACAAATCTTCAACGATTAAGTCACGCGCGATCTACCGCGCGGGAAGGTGGGGCGCGCGTCCCCGCCCGCGGTTCAGTAGAAGGCGAGCATCAGGGCCAGCAGCAGGGCCACCACGGCCGGGGCGCGCCAGCCGATATTCGGCGAGAGGGCGCCGACGGCCCCGCCGATGGCGCCCAGCACGACGCCGACGATGGCGGAGATCCAGGCCTCGCGCACGCCGCCGACGGCGAGCGACAGCACCCAGCAGATTACGACGGTGGTGGCGATCTCGACGAAGTGGACGAAGCCGCGATAGGTGGCCTCGTGGGACGGTCCGTCCATCTCCGGGCTGTAGGCGGAGTCGGTGGCGTGATTGATGTCGGCCATGATGCGGTAGACCCCGTCTTGTGCTCGTTGGCCGGGCTTTAGCGCATGCTCAAGGTCCGGGCAATTGGCCGGTGCGCGGTCCGCGCCGGGGCGGCGCGACCCCTCGGGATCGCCGCAAGCCCTTATGCGGGCTCGCCTCTCCGGGCCGGGAGCCCTCCCGGCCGGCCTGAGGCACCGTCATAGGTCAAAGGCCGGGCGTGCGGTTGCGCATCTTTTTCCGGCGCCGCACCCCGGGAGGCCGGGCCTTACGCCGGGAGCGGCAGGCCCGCCTTGGAGAGGGCCGCCTGCTGCCGGGCGGCGAGGTCGTCGAGGGAGAAGCGGTCGATCTGGGCCTCGAACAGGCGGTGGTAGTTCAGCTCCGAGCGCAGGTGCAGGAAGACCGCGCCCAGGCCCACCGCCGCCCGGTCCATGAACACGAATTCCCGCGGCACCGTCACGGGCCCGCGCTCCTTGAGGGCGCGGTGGACCTCGAAGGCCTGGCGGCGGCCGTACTCGCTCGGCTTGACGCCGTCCGCCACCGTGCGGACCCGGTCCTCGAGCAGCGGCCCGTAGATGAAGCGGGCCCAGATGTTGAGGATCTCGACGAGGTCCCGGCTGAGATTGCGGAAGCCCCAGCTCTCGTAGGCGTGGACGATGCGGGCCTCGTCGCCGTGCAGCAGCCCCTTGTAGAGGTCGACCACGCCACCGACGAAGCGGGGATGGAAGATGCGGATGCAGCCGTAATCGAGCAGGTTGATGCCCGCGGGCTCACCGCCTTCCGAAAAGACCGTGTAGTTGCCGAGATGGGGGTCGCCGTGGATCACCGCGGCGCGGCTGAAGGGGTGCCACCAGGCCTGGAACATCGCGTGGGCGAGGCGGTTGCGCAGTTCGAGCGGCCCGCCGGTGAAGGTCAGGATCTTCTCGCCCTCGAGCCAGCCCTGGGTCAGCAGGCGCTTCGTCGAGAGGTCGGGATGGACGACCGGGACCCGCACCGTCGCGACACCCTGGAGCACGTCGGCGTAGAGGGCGGCGTGCTTGGCCTCGCGGGTGTAGTCGAGCTCCTCCCGCACCCGCTCGCCGATCTCCTTGGCGATCTCGCGGGTATCGATGACCGAGCTGATGCGCCGATGCAGCGCGAAGGCGATCTCCAGCTGCTTCAGGTCGGCCTCGACGGCCGATTGCATGTCCGGATATTGCAGCTTGCAGGCGAGGGCAACGCCGTCGAGGGTCTCGGCCCGGTGGACCTGGCCGAGGGAGGCGGCCGCCGCGGGACGCAGGTCGAACTTGCCGAAGCGGCCCTGCCAGCCGGCCCCGAGCTCGGCCGCCATGCGGCGCTTGACGAAGGCCGCCCCCATCGGGGGCGCCTCGGATTGCAGCTTCTGCAGCTCGGCGGCGTATTCGGGGGGCAGCAGGTCCGGCACGGTCGCCAGCAGCTGCGCCACCTTCATGATCGGCCCCTTGAGGCCGCCCAGCGCCTGGGCGAGGGCCGCGGCGCTCGTCACGTCCTTGCCCTCGCGGCCGAGGAGCCGCGCCCCCGCCATCCGGGCGGCGACGCCGCCCACGTTGGCGCCGACCTTCGCGTAGCGGGCGGCGCGGGCGGAGAAGCGATTGGCTTCGCGGTCGGAGGCGGACATGCGGGATTCGAGACTCGTGCGTGGGGACGCGCCCGGCGGCGGAGCGCGTGAGACGATGGTCCCTAGATAAGCCCGGGCTGCGCGGCCGCCAGGGCGACCGGACAGCGCGGGCTCTCGGCCCCCCCCGGACCTCGCCGAAGCCGCTCCGCGACGGGCCGTCAGGCCTGCCGGAGCGCCGCGCGCAGCACCCGCACCATCTCCTCGACGGCGCCGTCATGGTCCTTGGCGCGCACCGCGTAGTCGACCGAGGCGTCGAGATGGGTGCTGATGAGCTGGAGCACCGCCTCGCGCACCGCCGCCGTGATGGCGTTCATCTGCTGCACCTCGTCCAGGCAGTAGCGATCCTCCTGCACCATGGCCTGAAGGCCGCGCACCTGTCCCTCGATGCGCTTGAGGCGCTGGAGGATCGGCCTTTTCTCCTCCTCGGTGCGGCGGATCTGGAGGCGTCCGTCGACGTAGGTGTAATCCATGATGCGCCTTCCCCGACCGTGGGGTCCGCTCGTCCGGGTGGGGCACGGGCGGCCCGGGCGACGTCGGGTCTGGTGATCGATTGCCGCCCTGTCCCTAAGGAACGGCAATCGATCCTCCATCAGGGCCGCGTAGGTCAAGCTCAATCTCGCGGCCGGGCCGTGCGCGCCCTGCGCCCGACGGCCTAGATCTTGCTGTTCGTGACCGGCGCCGTCGCCATCTGCTCCGTCTGGGCGGCGGAATCGGGACGGGCGGGCCCGAGCACCGGCTCCTCGCCGAGGGGCTCGAAGGCCCGGAAGTGGAACTGGCCGCGGCCGTCGATCGACGGGCCCTCCGAGTAGCGCCCGGGCGGCACCGGCGTGCCGTTGCGGTCGGTGCCCATGAACATGTAGCTGAACTCCTGCGCCTCCTTCGACTGGTCGAAGCTGTTGGGCACCGGGAGCGAGTCCTTGAGGCCGCCCATGTCCTCGATGATGGCGAGCCATTGCTGCTGGTGCATGGTGTCCCGGGCGATCAGGAAGCTGAGCATGTCCTGCATGCCCTTGTCGTGGGTCGCGTTGTAGAGGCGCACCGCCAGGGTGCGGCCGGTCGCCTCCGCCGCCACGTTGCAGAACATGTCGCCGACGAGGTTGCCGCTGGCATAGACGTGCGAGCAGTCGAACGGCACGCCGTCGCAATCGGTCGGCAAGGCCGCCAGGCCGGTGGAGAGCAGGTGGCGCTGGAGCATGCCCTCGACCACGTGCCGGGGCCGCTCGCCGCCCATCACCGCGCCGACGATCGGGTTGGCCTGGGCGGTGGTCTCCTGGAGGGTCGCCGGCGCGTCCTCGAGGTTGAGGGCCACCGCGGTCGACAGCATCTCGATATGGCCGATCTCCTCGGTGGCGGTGTTGAGCAGCACGTCGCGGTACTTGGTGGTCGGCCCGCGGGCACCCCAGGCCTGGAAGAAATACTGCAGGCAGACGCGGATCTCGCCCTCGATGCCGCCGATCGCCTGCTGGAGCTGGCGGGCGAACAGGGGGTCGGGCTTCTCGACCTTGACCGGGTACTGGAGGCGCTTGTCGTGATAGTACATCGGGGGCTCCTGGCCGGTTCTCGGGGTGATCCCGGGCGCGGTGCGCCGCTGACGCCATCGCCGAGCGGACATACTCGGTATGGGTATTTGAAATCGCCGACCAACGTCCCGTCGGTGGCGTGGTTCGAGCGTGGCGGCGGGGTTTTTCGCGGCGCGGGAGCGGGGACCGGGGAGTGGCGGGAGGGCAGCCGAGTCGGCCCGTATCGCCCGCCGATGGATCGCGCCTGGCAGGTCACGCTGATGAGAGCCTGTTTGATTTGGTTTCCATGCTCGTCCCACCCACAACCTCATCCTGAGGTGCCGCGTAGCGGCCTCGAAGGAGGGCTCCAGGGATCACGGCGCTGTCTGGAGCCCTCCTTCGAGGTCAGTCGATCAAAGATCGACTAACACCTCAGGATGAGGTCGCGGATCGGATCGAAGAGGAGCCAGCGATGCTGGCTCTATAGATCGAACAGGCTCTGACAGAGCTGTCCGAGGTACAAGAAGAGGCACAGGATCCCCCTCTCCAGGCGATCCCGGTCAAGCCCGGCATCGCCTGGAGAGGGGATCCCGCGCCTGATCTTGAAAAGGGTGTTTTCGCTGAACGGTCGCGTTCGGCGGGCAGACGGGAAGTCCGTGTCTCATCCGGCGATGTCGGGTGCCGCGATCATCGGGGGAGGCGAGATGGGTTCCGTCCGGACTTCCAGGCTGAACCCTCAAGGCCCAAACGCCGACAGCCCACCCGAGCGACCATCGCAAGACGTCGCCGCCACGTCACGAGACGCGCGACAGCCGAGGCCCGGCCAATGCCGCTCCCCGGTCGGACCGATCATCGACGAGATCCACGAAACCCGAAGGTTTGGTGGAGCTGAGGGGATTCGAACCCCTGACCTCCGCAGTGCGATTGCGGCGCTCTCCCATCTGAGCTACAGCCCCG
>NZ_SRLB01000048.1 GCF_004745635.1 Methylobacterium nonmethylotrophicum
CATGCCCCGTCTCCCGCTCCCGTCGTCAGGAGCAGGGAATCACGCCCTCGCCGCGCGTGCAATTTGCAAGGAAACCCACTGACCCACGCCAAGCCCTTGCACGCGCGAAGACGTGTGCATAACCAATCCGCGCGATCTTCCAACGATTTAGCCGTTCTTCACGGCCGACTCCGCAGAGCGCCGCTCCCGCGACGGCAATGCGCGCCTGTCCACCGCACTTAGCCAAGGGACGCAAGGCTCAGCCGTCGATCAAAGGGCGGGCTTAGCCCTCACATCAATGCACCGCCGCCCCCGCCGGCGCCACCGCCCCCGGCTCGGCCGGGGCGTGCCCCGGTGCCGGACGCCGCCGGGAGAGGAGCAGGATCAGCACCGGCAGGATGATCAGGATCAGCACCGGCGCCAGGCTCATGCCGCCGACGACGACGAGCGCCAGCGGCTTCTGCACCTGCGAGCCGACGCCGCCCGAGAAGGCGGCGGGGAGCAGGCCGACGCCGGCGACGACGCAGGTCATCACCACCGGGCGCATCTGGGTCATGCAGGTGCGCAGCATCGCCTCGGCCCGCGGCTCGCCGCGGGCCAGCAGCGCGTTGTAGTGGGTGAGCACGATGATGCCGTCCATCACGGCGATGCCGAGCAGCGCGATGAAGCCGATCGCCGCCGAGACCGAGAACGGGGTCTCGGTGACGGCGAGCGCCACGACGCCGCCGGCGGCCGCCATCGGGATCACGCTGAGGGCCAGGAGCGTGTCGATGACCGAGCCGAAATTGACGAAGAGCAGGACCGCGATGAGCAGGATCGCCAGCGGCACCGTGACCGACAGGCGGGCGAGGGCGCCCTGCATGTTGTTGAACTCGCCGACGAGTTCGAGCCGGTAGTCCGGCGGCAGCGTCACCTCCTGCGCCACGCGCTCGCGCGCCTCGATGATGGTGCTGCCGAGGTCCCGGTCGCGCACGCTGAACTTCACCGGCAGGTAGCGCTCCTGGCCCTCGCGGTAGATGTAGGCCGGGCCCGACACCACCTCGACGTCGGCGACCGCGCTCAACGGGATCTGCACCCGCCCGCCGCCCTGGCTCTCGCCGGCGATGCGCAGCTCGCGGATGGCCCGGACGCTCTGGCGGTACTGCGAGGCGAGGCGCACCACGATCGGGTAGTGGCGCTCGCTGCCGGTGTCGTAGAGCTCGCCCGCCGCGTCGCCGCCGATGGCGGTGCGCACCGTGGTGTTGATGTCGCCGGGGGTCAGGCCGTAGCGGGCGGCGCGCACCCGGTCGACGTTGATCTGCACCGTCGGCTGGCCGAGCGAGGTGAACACGCCGAGATCGGTGACGCCGGGCACGCGCTTCAGGGTCGTCTCGACCTGGCGGGCCAGGTCGGTGAGCTTCTGCAGGTCGGGCCCGAACACCTTGAACGAGTTTTCGCCCTTGATGCCGGAGACCGCCTCAGCGACGTTGTCCTGCAGGTACTGCGACAGGTTGAACTCGACGCCCGGGAACTCGGTGCGCAGGCGGTCGAGCAAAGCGGCGGTCATCGCGTCCTTGGTGATCCCCTCGCGCCACTGCTCGGCGGGCTTCAGGGGCGCGAAGAACTCGCCGTTGAAGAAGCCCGCGGCGTCGGTGCCGTCGTCGGGGCGGCCGTGCTGCGAGACCACCCGCTCGACCTCCGGCACCTCGGCGATCACCCGGCGGATCCGGTTGACGTAGAGGTTGCCCTCCTCGAGCGAGATCGTCGCCGGCATGGTGGCGCGGATCCAGAGGTTGCCCTCCTCGAGCTTGGGCAGGAATTCCAGGCCGAGGTTGCGCCCTTCCATGGCCACGCCGGCGAAGAGGAGGCCGGCGAGCCCCAGCGTCAGGGTGCGGTGGGCGAGTGCCGCCCGGATCACCGGCCGGTAGAGCCGGTCGAGACCGCGCACCAGGAGGGTCTCGACCTCCTCGATGTGCTCGGGCAGCAGGTAGGCCGAGAGGACTGGCGTCACCGTGAAGGTGGCGATGAGGCCGCCCGCCAGCGCGTAGGCGTAGGTCTGGGCCATCGGCCCGAAGATGTTGCCCTCGACGCCCGACAGCGTGAAGAGCGGCAGGAAGCCGGTGACGATGATGATCGCCGCGAAGACGATCGAGCGACTGACGTCGGAGGAGGCGAGCGCGATCAGGCCGAGCTTCCTCGGCCTGCCCTTGGCGTGGGCGAGGCCGGGGGGCAACGGGGGCCCGTGGCCCGAGAGGCGACGGAAGATCGCCTCGACCATGATGACCGTGCCGTCGACGATCAGGCCGAAATCGAGGGCGCCGACCGACAGCAGGTTGGCCGATTCGCCCCGCACCACCAGGATGATGACGGCGAAGAACAGCGCGAACGGGATCGTCGCCACGACGATGATCGCGCTCCTCAGGTTGCCGAGGAAGAGCCACTGCACCACCAGGATCAGCAGGATCCCGACCATCATGTTGTGGAGCACGGTGTGGGTGGTGACGGCGATGAGGTCGGCGCGGTCGTAGATGCGCTCGATGCGCACGCCGGGCGGCAGGATGCCGGCGGCCTCGATCTTCGCGACCTCGGCCTTCACCGCCTCGATCGAGGGGGTCGAGCGCTCGCCGCGGCGCATCAGCACGATGCCCTGGACGATGTCGTCGTCCTCGTTCATGCCGGCGATGCCGAGCCGCGGCTGGTGGCCGATGGTGACGGTGGCGACGTCGCGCACCAGCACCGGCGCGCCGCCCGATTGCGACAGCACCGTCTCGGCGATGTCGTCGACCGAGCGGATCAGGCCGACGCCGCGAACCACCGCCGACTGGCTGCCCAGGGTGATCCGGTTGCCGCCGACGTTGAGGTTGCTGTCGTTGAGGGTCTTGACCACGCCCGAGAGGGTCAGGCCGTAGGCCATCAGCCGGTCGAGGTCGACGCCGATCTCGAAGGTCTTGGTCTTGCCGCCCCAGCCGATGACGTCGATGACGCCCGGCACGGCGCGGAACCGCTTGCGCAGGACCCAGTCCTGCAGGGTCTTGAGGTCGAGGACGCTGTAGCCGTCCGGCGCGACGAGCTTGTAGCGGAAGATCTCGCCGATCGGGCTCACCGGCGAGATCGCGGGCTTCGCGCCGTTCGGCAGCCCGTCGAGCTGGGCCAGCCGGTTGAGCACCTGCTGCTCGGCCTCCCGGTAGCTGTTGGCGAAGCCGAATTGCAGCTTCACGTCGGACAGGCCGTAGAGCGAGACGGTGCGGACCTGCTTGAGGTCGGGGAGGCCCGAGGTGATCACCTCGATCGGCACCGTGATGTAGCGCTCGATCTCCTCGCCCGAGAGGCCCGGCGCCTGGGTGATGACGTTCACCATCGGGGGCGTCGGGTCGGGATAGGCCTCGATGTTGAGGCTCTGGAACGCCGCCAGCCCCCCGGCCAGCAGGGCCACGAAGGCCAGGACGACGAGGGCGCGCTGGCGTAGGGCGAGGCCGACGATGCCGTTCATGGCCGGATCCCGAGAGGAGCGTTGAGCGATGGGGGAGGGCGCCCCGGCCCGGGCAGCCGGGGCTGGTCGTCAGCTCTGGGTCGACATCCGGTCGATGAAGAGCGAGCCGCGGGAGATCACCCGCTCGCCCTCCTTCAGCCCGTCGAGGATCTCGACGGTCCCGCCGTCGACGATGCCGGGCCGCACCGGGCGGTTCTCGACCGAGTTGTCGGGCTTGATCACCCAGACGCTGGCCTTGTTGCCCTCGAGGATCACGGCGGCGCGGGGCACGGCGTGGGACAGGTTCTCGCGCTCGTTGATGATCCGGACGCTGGCGTACATCTCGGGCTTGAGCAGACCTTGGCGGTTGTCGATCTCGGCCCGTACGGTGATGCGCCGGGTCGCCGGGTCGACCGAGGTGCCGATGTAGTTGATCCGGCCCTCGAAGGTGCGCTCCGGATGGGCGGGCACCCGGAACAGGAGCTTCTCGCCGATCTCGGCCTTGGCGGCGTCGGCTTCGCGCAGCTGCGCCACCAGCCAGACCTTCGACAGGTCGCCGATGAGGTAGGACGGCTCCCCGCCGGTGCCGACATACTGGCCCGGGCCGATCTTGCGCTGGATGATGGTGCCGTCGAGGGGCGCGTTGATCGGGGTGTTGGGGTTGATCGCCGAGCCCCGCTGCAGCGCCGCCATGTCCTCGTCGCGAAGCCCCAGGATGCGCAGGCGGTTGCGCACCGCCTCGAGCCCGACCTCGGCGGTGCGGTTGTCGTTGGTGGCGCTGGTGAGGTCGTTCTGGGCGACCTGCAGCTCGCGCAGGGTCGTGGCGCGGGTCTCGAACAGGTCGCGCTGGCGCTTCTCGGCGGCCTGCGCGAAGGCGAGCTGCGAGCGGCTCTTGTTGAGCACGTTGAGGGCCGCGAGATAGTCGTTCTGGGCCTGCACCATCTCGTTGGCCTGGACCGAGAACAGCGGCTGGCCGCGCTTCACCTGCTCGCCCGCCCGGGCGAAGATGGCGATGACCCGCCCCGGATAGGGCGAGAAGACCGGGGTGGCCTGGTACTCGTCGACCCCGATCTTGCCCTCGGTGGCGATCTCCTCGAAGAACTGGCGCTTCACCACCGGCTCGCTCGACACCGTGGCGAGCTGGGACGGGGTGAGGGTGAAGGCGCGGGCCTGGCGGACCGGCACGTCCGCGAAGGCGACGATCGGCTGCTGACGCGGGCCCGGCCGCAGGTAGGGGTAGGCGAAGACCGCGCCGGCGACGGCGACGGCCAGGATGACGACCTGGCTCCTCAGTCTCAGCGTCCGGGGCATCCTGTCACACTCTCGTCTGCGGGCGCACCGCTGCGGCACGGTCGTCAATGACCGTTCAGCATCGCGAAGGCAACACTTAGCAAATTTTGTTGACGCGAGAATGAATGATTGCCGGGACCGGATGGTTCCGGACCTGCTGTGCCGCCCGCGAGACACTCGGTCCCCTCCGCTGGGGAAGACTCGGGAGAGAGGCCGGATGCAACGCCCGGAGACACCCGGGACGTCTGGAGCGCGCGGATCCTCTTCCGTGCGGGCGAGCCGGGATCCCGTGGCTTCTCTTCACCCATGCCTGCGGTGCGCGCGGCCGTGGTCACCCCTTGGGAGCGAGCAGGGCCGCCACCCGGGCCGCCAGGTCGGCGGAGGGAAAGGGCTTCTCCAGCACCGCGAAGTCCGCCGGGATGCGGGCGGCCTCGGCATGGCCGGTGACGAGCAGGAAGGGCAGGGCGGGGAAGCGCTCCCGCACCGCCTCGGCGAGATCGATGCCGCTCATGCCGGGCATCGCCAGGTCGGCGACCACGAGGTCGAACCGCTCCGATTCGAGGCGCTCCAGCGCCGCCTCGCCGCTCGGCACCTCGGCCTCGTCGTAGCCGAAGCCGTTGAGGAAGGAGGCGGTGACGTGCCGGACCTGGGGGTCGTCGTCGACCACCAGCACGCGGGCCCGGCGGGGGGCCGGGGCGGGCGCGCTCGGCGCGATCGGAGCCGCCTCCACCGCCTCGCGGGAGCGCGGCAGGTAGAGGCGGACCGTGGTGCCGCGCCCGACCGTGCTGTCGATCCGGATGGTGCCGCCGGATTGCTGGACGAGGCCGAACACCATGGCGAGGCCCAGACCCGTGCCCTGGCCGACGCCCTTCGTGGTGAAGAACGGCTCGAACACCCGGCTCAGGATCTCCGGCGGGATGCCGGTGCCGGTATCCGTGATGGCGATCACCGCGTAGTCGCCGGGTTTCAGGTTCGGGTCCTGGAGGTTCGGGTCGGCGCTGGCGCGGACCGTCTCGTTGCGGGTCGCGAGGGCGACGACGCCGCCCTCCGGCATCGCGTCGCGGCCGTTGATGCAGAGGTTCAGGATCGCGAGTTCGAGCTGGTCCGGGTCGACCTTCGCCGGCCACAGGTCGGGGCTGAGGTCGTGCTCGACCTGGACGAAGCCGCCCAGGCTCCGCCCGAGCAGGTCGTCCATGCCGCGGATCACCGCGTTGAGGTCGACGACCCGGGCCTGGAGGTCGCGGCGGTGGCTGAAGGTCAGGAGGCGCTTGGTCAGTGCCGCGCCGCGCTGCGCCGCCTGGGCGGCGTTGGTCATCAGGCGGGACAGCCGCGCGTCGCCCGCCACCTTCGGCAGGGCGAGCTCCAGGCTGCCGAGGATCGCGGTCAGGAGGTTGTTGAAGTCGTGCGCGACGCCGCCCGCCAGGGTGCCGAGCGCCTGCATCTTGTCGGCCTGGCGCAGGCGCGCCTCGAGCAGGCGCTGCTCGGTGACGTCGCGCGCGATCACCGCGAGGTGGACCACGGTCCCGGCGGCGTCGCGGATCGGCACCCGGGTGACCTGGCTCCAGCTCTGGGCCGCCTCCGGCCCGCTCGCCGCCACCGTCTCGGTCGGGGCGCCGGAGTCGATCGCGGCCCGGTCGGCGGCCTCGGCCGCGGCGGCGACCTCGGGATTCACGAACGCGGCCTCGGTGCGGCCGAAGCAGGCCTCGGGCGAGGGCGCGCCCAGGCGCGCGGCCATGCGGGCGTTGAGGCGCAGGAAGCGCCCCTCCCTGTCCTTGAACGCGATCGCGTCGCCCGCGTGATCGAGGAGGCCGCGCAGGAGGGCGCGCTCGGTGGCCAGTTCCCGGACGAGGCGGTGTCGCTCGTAGGCGCCCCGCACGGCGTTGCGCAGGAGCGTCGGGTCCCAGGGCTTGGTGACGTAGCCGGTGATGCCGCCGCGATTGAGGGCCGAGACCACCGCCGAGATGTCGGCGTAGCCGGTGAGCAGGATCGCCTGGGCGTCGGAGATCTCGCGCGCCCGGGCCAGGAGGGCGTCGCCGGTCAGGCCCGGCATGCGCTGGTCGGACAG
Organism: Methylobacterium nonmethylotrophicum; assembly: GCF_004745635.1. Taxonomy (GTDB): domain Bacteria; phylum Pseudomonadota; class Alphaproteobacteria; order Rhizobiales; family Beijerinckiaceae; genus Methylobacterium; species Methylobacterium nonmethylotrophicum. The sequence continues at coordinate 6,783 of NZ_SRLB01000048.1, forward strand.
GATGACGTCGATGTCGGGCTCGGCGGCGATCAGCTCCAGGGCCTCGGCCGGCCGGCTGGCGGTTAGCACCCGGTACTCGTCCTCGAGCAGATCCTCGAGGGCGACCAGGATATCCGGCTCGTCGTCGACGGCCAGGATCGTGCCGCGCCCGCCCGCGTTCATCGCCTCGCTCGTCGTGCCCACGGTCATGCGGCCCGCCTCGGAATGCTGATCACGAAGCAGGCCCCTCCCTCCGGCGCCGATTCCACGGACAGTTGCCCGCTATGCGCCTGCACGACGCTGTACGCAATGGCGAGGCCGAGGCCCGTGCCCGAGCCGACGGGCTTCGTCGTGAAGAACGGCTCGAAGATCCGCTCGCGCAACTCCTCCGGCACGCCCGGCCCGCTGTCGCAGATCCGGATCACGTCGTGGTCGTCGCGGATCGCCGTCTCGATCGTGATCGTGCCTTCCTCCGGGATCGCGTCGGCGGCGTTGCCGAGGATGTTCATCACCACCTGGTTGAGCAGGGCCGGCGAGCAGCGGATCTCGGGCGCGCCGGCAAAGTCCTTGCGCACGGTGATGCGGGTGCCGAGCTTGTGCTGGATCAGCGCCAGCACGTTCTCGATCGCGTCCGGCACGTTGACGGTCTGCATCTCGCCCTCGTCGAGGCGCGAGAACTTGCGCAGGTTGACCACGAGGTCCTGGATCCGGGCGAGGCCGAGGCGCATGGAGCCGACCCGGTCTCTGGCCTTGTTGAGGGCGCGCCGCGAGGGCGTGCCCTCCGGCACCGCGGTCGCGACCTCGCCGATCAGGCGCTCGACCGTGCCCTGGTGGGCGAGGATGAAGGCGAGCGGGTTGTTGATCTCGTGGGCGATGCCGGCGACGAGTTCGCCGAGGGAGGCCATCTTGGCGGCCTGGACGAGCTTGGCCTGGGTATCCTTGAGGCGGTGGTTGGCCTGTTCGAGGTCGTGGTTCGCCTGCGCCAGCGCGCCGGCCAGCGCCGCCTTGGCCTCGGCGGCGGTGGCCTCGGCCTTGGCGCGCTCGGCGGCGAGCGCATGGCGGCGCACCTCGTCGGCGACGCGCCGGTCGTCCTCCTCGAGGAGCTTGCGGCGCACCAGCGTGCGCACCCGGATCGCCAGCAGATCGGCGTCGACCCCCCGCGGCGAGACGTCCTTGGCCACGACGTCGTCGGCTCCGGCCGAGAATGCCTCGACCAGGAGGTCCTTGCTCGACGAGGCGGCGGAGCCGATGCCGACGAGATAGAAGCCCTGCGCCCCCGCGCCCGTGGCCGCACCCCGCAGGGCGTCGATCCGGCGGCAGAGCGCGATGGCGTCGAAGCCGGTGCCCAGGAGATCGACCGTGACGCAGTCGAAGCCCTCGCCCGGGGCCTCGAGCGCCGCCATCGCCTGGTCGGGCCCGTCGGCGGTGACGACCTCGTGGCCCTCCTGGGCCAGCAGCGCCGAGAGGTAGGCCCGGAACGTGGCCGAGCCGTCGATGACGAGGATGCGGGCGCGCCGGAAGCTCGCGGGCTGGCCCGGCTCGTCCGCCGGCACGGCGGCGCGCTCGCGCAGGAGCGCGCGGATGCGCAGGAGCAGCAGGTCGCGGTCGGCGGATTTCGGCACGTAGGCATCGGCGCCGCTCTCCAGCCCCTGGCGCTCGATGTCGCGCCCGCTCGCCTCGGTGAGCATCAGGACCGGCGTCGCCCGCGTGCGCATGGCGAGCCGCATCTGCCGGGTCAGCTCGTCGCCGTTCATCCCCGGCAGGTGGTAATCGGCCACGACGAGGTCGGGCAGGCCGTGGTTCATCGCCTCGAGCGCGGCTTCCGCGGTGGCGTGGCGGGCGACCGAGAAGCCGTTGCGCTCCAGGAACAGGCGCAGCTGCAGCGCCTGCGTCTCGGAATCCTCGACCAGCAGGATGCGGGGCGGTGTCGCGGGAAGCGGAGCCGTCACGGCGACAGGCCCGGCTGGACCGCCCGCAGGACGCGCGGGGCGATCAGGTCGAGGGGCAGCACGCTGCCGGCCGCCCGCAGGCGCACGGCCGCCGCCGGCATGCCGTAGACGACCGCCGAGCTCTCGTGCTCGGCGATGGTGGCCGCACCCGCGCGGTGCATGTCGAGGAGGCCCGCCGCACCGTCCTCGCCCATGCCGGTGAGCAGCACGCCGAGGCCCCGCGGGCCCGCCGAACGGGCGACGGAGCGGAACAGCAGCGTGGCGGAGGGGCGCTGGCCGCCGACCGGCGGCTCGTCCACGAGGGCGATGAGCCCGCCGGGGGTCAAGGTCAGGTGCCGGTCGCCGGGCGCGACGTAGACGTGGCCGGGCAGGGGCCGCACGCCCTCGCTCGCGATCACGACGGCGAGCGGCACGACGCCGTTGAGCCAGTCGGCGAAGCCCTCCATGAAGGCGGCGCCCATGTGCTGGACCAGCAGGACGGGAAGCGGGAAATCCGCCGGCAGGGCGCCGAGCAGCTTGGCGAAGGCCGGGGGCCCGCCGGTCGAGGCCGCCACCGCCAGCACGCTCGGGGCCTGAGTCGCGGGAAGCGGGCCGCTCCTCTCATCCCGGGGAGCGTCTTGCCGGGGAGCATCCTGGCGGGCCAGGCGCTCGGACCCGATCGGCCTGCGCCGGATCACCGGCACCTGGCTCATGATGCGCAGCTGGGTGCAGATCTGGTCGGAGATCGCCTCGTAGGCGCGGTTGCCGGTGCCGACCGGCTTCTCGACCACGCTGAGCGCGCCGGCCCGCAGGGCGTTCATCGAGATCCTGAGCGACGAATCCTCGATCGCGTCGGCCACCACCACGATCGGGGTCGGGCGCTCGGCCATGATCCGGCGGGTGGTCTCCAGGCCGTCGATGCCCGGCAGGCGGATGTCCATCGAGATCACGTCGGGCTGGACCCGGTGGATCTCCCGCAGGGCCTCCTCGCCGGAGGCGACCGCCGCGACGAGGGCCAGGCGCGGATCGCGGCTGACGATGTGGGCGAGGAGCTGGCGCACCACCAGCGAATCCTCCACCAGCATGACGCGGACGGGGGCGCTCACAGCAGCTGACCGATCGTGTCGAGAAGCTCGCGCTGGTCGAACTTCTGCTTGGTGATGTAGGCGTCGGCCCCGAGATCGAGGCCCCGGCGGATGTCGGCGGGATCGCCGCGGGAGGTCATCAGGATCACCGGCAGGCGCGTCAAGCCCGGATCGGCCTTGACCGCCTGGAGCAGGCCGAAGCCGTCGAGGCGCGGCATCTCGACGTCGGCGACCACGAGGTCGACGTCGCCCCCGTCGCGGCGCAGGCGGTCGAGGGCGTCCTGCCCGTCGACGCAGACGAAGACCCGGTAGCCATGCGCCTCCAGGATGCTCTTCTCGAGCGTCCGGGTGGTGATCGAATCGTCGACGACCAGCACCGTCGGCACGCGCTTCATCCGGCGCTCGGCCGCCGGCATCGGTGCGGCCGCCACCAGCCCGCCGGTCCGGGCGCGGGCGCACAGGCCCTCGGGGTCGAGCACGATGGCCGGACTCTCGTCGGCGAGCATCACGGTGCCGGACATCAGCGCGGGATCGCCGCCGACGGGCGGGGCCGGGCCGACGAGGAGCACGCGCACGTCGAGGAGCCGGTCGACGGCGACGGCGCAGTGGGAGGTGCCGCAGCGCAGCAGGACGGCGCGGACGAGGCCGTCACGGAGGGGAAGGGGGGCGACACCGGATCCGAGGAGCGACGCGAGGGGAACGAGCGGCACGACAACGTCCCGTCCCCCCTGGTTGATCCGCGCCGCCGGCTCGCCGGTCACTGACGCGAGGTCGCGCTCCTTGAGCCGCAGCAGCCCCGCGATGGCGCCGCTCGGGATCCCGAAGGTCTGCGCCGCCTCGCCCGGCCGCAACGCCGCCTCGACGAGCAGCACCGGCTGGCGCGCGGCCGAGAGCGGCACGGCGATCGTCACCTCGGTCCCGTAGGGCTCCGCCGGCCGCAGCGAGGCCCGGCCGCGCAGGGACCGCGCGGCCTCCGCCACCACCGACAGGCCCATGCCGCGCCCGGCGATCCGGTCGATGGCGGCGGCGGTCGAGAAGCCCGGCGCGAAGACGAGGTCGAGGATCGCGTCCGTCTCGGGCTCCGATCCCGGCGCCACCAGACCCTGGCGACGCCCGGTCTCGCGGATGCGGGCGAGATCCGGGCCGCGGCCGTCGTCGCGGATCGTCACGACGAGCTGCGAGCCGCGGGAGGCGACCGAGAGGGTGACGGAGAGCGCTTCCGGCTTGCCGGCGTCCCGCCGCGCGTCGGGAGATTCCGCGCCGTGGCTGATCGTGTTGCGCAGGGCGTGCAGCACCGGGTCCTTCAGCGCCTGGAGCAGGCCGCGGTCGACCTGGAGGTCGAGGCCCTGGAGGCGGACCTCTACCGCCAGGCCGGCCTCGCGGGCGATCTCCCTCACCATCCGGCCGTAGCCGCCGAACACCGTCTCGGCCGGGACCAGGAGCAGCCGGTCGGATTCGTCGCGCAGGCGCCGAAGCGCAGCATCGACGGCGCCGGTGCTGCGGCTCTGCACCCGCGCCAGGGCCGAGATGCCCCGGATCACGCCCCTGAGGTCGCCGTCGAGGCGGCGCACCCGATCGACGAAGCCGTCGAGGGCCGCTCCCGCCGGATCGCCCGCCTCGCGCAGGCGGCGGGCGAGCGCCACGATCTCGCCGGTGCGGCCCTGCACCGTGTCGACGCTGCGGCGCAAGGCGCGGGCGCCCGATTCGAGGCCCGCCACCGCGGCCCCGATCGTCTCCTGGCCCTGGAGCGCGGCGGTGAGGTCGTGCACCGCCTTCGACAGGTTCTCGATCTGGTCGCTGGCGACGCGCAGGTAGGCGACGGCGCCGTCCTGCGGGCCGGCCTGTGCGGGCGCCGGCTCGGGGGCCCGGTCGGCCGGCAGCTCCGGCGCCGGCTTAGCCGTCAACGGGGGCGCCGGCTGGGCCGCCGGGATCGGCGCGCCGGACAGGCAGGCGTCGAGGGCCGCGATGGCGTCGGCCGGCGCCGCGGGCTCGGGGGTCTCGGGCAGGCCCGCCACCAGCCCCTCGATCCGGTCGAGGGCGAGGTCGACCACCCCGGCGGTCGCCCGGTCGAGGCCGGCGCGGCCCTGCACCACCCGGTCGAACAGGGCCTCGAGCCGGTGGGCGACCTCCTCCACCGCCGGCAGGTCGACGGCCCGGGCGGCGCCCTTGAGGCTGTGGGCGCGGCGAAACACGTCGTTCCAGTCCGCGGGCCGGCCCGCCTCGGCCTCGGCGAGCGCCGCCCGGATCGCCGCGAGGTGCTCGCGGTGCTCGGCGTCGAAGGCGGCGAGGAGTAGCTGGCGGATGTCGTCCATCGGGCTTGAGCCGGCGTTCCGTCCGTCAGAGCCGGTAGCGCTCGGCGAGCGCCAGGAGGGCGCCTGCGAGTTCGCTGAGGTTGGCGGCGGCGGCCTCGACCTGGCGGGTGCCGGCGGCGGTCTGCTGGCTCGCCTGGCGGATGTTCTGGAGCGCGCCCATGACCTGCTCGATGCCGAGCTGCTGCTGGTTGGTCGAGGCCACGATCTGCTGGAAGGTCTGCACGCTCTCCTGCACCCGGGCGGTGATCTCCTCGATCGTCGCATGGGTGGTGTCGGTGCGCTCCTTGCCGACCGCGACGCGCTTGACCGCCTCCTCGGTCAGCATCACCGAGGAATTGATGCCGCGCTGGATGTCGCCGAGGATCGCCCGCACCTGGGACGTCGCCTCCTTGGCCTGGTCGGCGAGCGCCTTCATCTCGGAGGCCACCACCGCGAAGCTGCGCCCGCTCTCGCCGGCCGCCGCCGCCTCGATGGCGGCGTTGAGCGCCAGGAGATGCGTGCGCTCCGAGACGTCGTTGACGGTGGCGATGATCTCGCCGATCGCCTGGGTCTTCTCGCTGAGCGCCACGATGTTCTCCGCCACCGCCTCGCTCTGCTCGCGGATCGCGTCCATGGCGCGCGCGGTCTCGTCGACGGCGCGAAGCCCGGCGCTCGAGGTCTGGGCGGTGGCCTGGGCGGTGGCGATCACTTCCTGGGCGCGCTTACCGATCTGGGCGCCCGCATGGGTGATCTCGTCGACGGTGGCGGCGGTCTCCTGCACGGCGGCGAACTGCTCCTCGACGCTCGCCGCCTGCTCCTGGGCCGAGGCGCGGATCTCGGCGGCGGCGGCGTTGAGGTTCGAGGTCGAGGCGCGGTTCTGGCTGGCCAGCTGGCGCAGGCCCTCGACCATCTGGTTGAGCACGCCGCCCAGGCGCCCGAGCTCGTCGCGGCTGGTCTCGGCGACGCGTCCGGTGAGGTCGCCATCCCCGACCTTGCCCACGAAGGCCATCACGGCGTCGAGGGGCTGCACCACCGAGCGGCGGATCAGCACGGTGATGACGAGGGCCATGACGACGCAGACCGCGAGCGCCGCGATGGTCGAGAGCCGGCTCTCCTCGTAGATCGCGCCCACCCGGCGCTGACCGGCGGCGATGGCCCCGTCGAGGGCGTCGCGCGCCGCCCCCATGGTGCGCACGAAGTTCTCGCCCGACTGGTCGAGGGCGGTCTCGGCCGCCTGGATGCCCGGCACGTCGTTGGCGGCGATCGCCTCGAACTGGCGCTCCGTCGCGGTGCGGGTGGTGCGCAGCTCGGCCCCGGCGGCGACCAGGAGCTCCGCGATGCGCTGCCAGGCGGCGGCGCGTTCGGCCGAGAGGGACTGGGCCCGGTAGTCGTTGGCGGTCGTGATGGCGCCGGCGAGCGCGGTCTCGGCGGTCGCGGCGCTACGCCGCCAGGTCACCGTCGGCTCCTCCTTGGCCCCGGGCTCGCGGCCGAGCGCCCGCAGGTAGTAGCGGGTGGTCGCCTCGTCGCGCAGGTCGCTCATCCGGCGCTGCGCCTCGCGGATGGTCTCCAGCTGGCGCATCACCGTCAGGTCGCGGGTGACGATGATGTCGGTGGCGTTGCGCACCTCGCCGATCTGCCCGACCGCGTAGACGCCGAGCGCCACGATCACCAGGACGACGGCGGTGAAGCCGAGGAGGATGCGGTTCCCGATCGAGAGCGACACGCGTGAGGTCTCTTCAAGGCTGGTGGGAGCGGGTCAGGCCTGTCCGGAACGGCCGGCGAGGAGCGGAGCCAGCAGGACGGCCACATCGATGACGGGGAAGCCGATCGCCGGGACGTCGATCGCCGTGCGGCCGGGTCCCGCGCTGTCCGGTTCCCGACCCGGGTCATGCGACGCGGCGCGGGCATAGCCTGCCACCGCCCGCCTGCCCAGCCCCTCGGGCGGCGCCTCGACCACGGCCTCGGCCACCGACAGGACCCGGTCGACCTTGAGGCCGATGCGCGGGCCGTCCCGGCGCAGGACCACGACGTGGCCGGCCTCTCCCTCGGGGGGAGGAGCGCCCAGCGCCGGCGTGGCGCCCAGCGCCGGCGTGGCGCCCAGCGCCACCGCGAGATCGACCACGCTGACGAGGATCCCGCCCCGCCCGGTGAGGCCGATCAGCGCCGCGGGGGCCCCCGGCACCGGCGTGCAGGGCCGGAACGGAAACACCTCGGCGACGCCCTCGAGGGGCAGGCCGACCGCGTCGGCGCCGGCCCGGCAGACGAGCAGGCGGCGGGTCGGCCGCGCCTCGGGTGCGGTCCCGCGGGCGGCGAGGGTGCGGGTGCGGGCATCCAGGATCGCGTCGATCCGGGCGGCGCTCAAGGCCGCATCGCCGGGGAGTTGCGGGCCGGCGGCGGGCGCGGAATGCGGCATCAGGCGGCCTCGTCGCCGAGGACGAGCCGGGCGGCGCCGGCGAGGTCGGCGGCGGTGAGCCCGTCGCCCTCGGGCAGCACGGCGTCGGCCGGCAGGCGGGCGGCGAGCCGCACGGCATTCGCCACGGCGCGGCGGCCGGCCTCGGCGCGGCCGGCGGCGATCAGGGTCAACCCGAGGTGGTAATGCGCCATGACGAACCCTTTATCGAGGTAGAGCGCGCCGCGGAAGGCGCGTTCGGCCTCGTCCGGCCGGGCGCGGGCGCGGGCGAGCAGCCCCTCGTAGTAGCGCAGGCGCGGGTCGGTCGGGTCCTGTCCCAGAGCCGCCCGGCAGGCGCGCCAGCTCGCGTCGAGGTCGCCCGCATCGGCGAGCGCCCGGACGGCGGCGAGACGGGAGGTGTCCGCCGCCGCGGCGGGCTCCACCGGCGGGGCCGGGGGCAGGGAGAGGCGCCGCGGCGGGCGCGGCGCGGGGGCCGGCGCCGTCGGGGGCAGGAGCGGCACCCAGGTTGCGTCGAGGATTGGGGCCGGCCGCGCGAGCGGCGGCGGCAGGGCCGCCGGCAGGTCGGCCGGCAAGCCCGGCGCGGCCCCGTCCTCCGGGCGGCGATAGGCGGCGGTTCCCGGCAGCGAGACGGCGTCCAGGAACTCCGCGAAGGCGGGGTTCGGCTCGGCGTGGCCGAGCAGCAGCCAGCCCCCGGGCCGCAGGCGCTGCGCCAGGGCGCGCACCAGGGCCTGCACCGTGTCCGGGTGGAAGTAGATCAGGACGTTGCGGCACAGGATGAGGTCGTAGTCGGTCAGCGCCAGGGAGGCGGTGCCGTCGATGAGGCTCATCAGGTTCTGCGGCTCGAATCGGGCGAGCCCCCGGAACTCGGGACGCAGCGCGAAGGTGCCCTCCCGCGGCCCCGGCCGGAAGTAGCGCCCGCGCTCCTCCGCCCCGAGGGTGCGAAGCGCCCAGGTGCCGTAGACCGCGCGGCGGGCCACCGCCAGCACGTCGCGGTTGATGTCGGTGCCGGTGAGCCCGATGCGCCACTCCGGCAGGCGCTCGCCCAACAGCTCGTGCAGCACGATCGCGACCGAGTGGGTCTCCGGGCCGGTGGAGCAGCCCGCGCTCCAGATCCGCAGGCGCCGCTCGTCGCCGCGTGCCGCGATCCGTTCGGGGAGAATGGTCCGGCGCAGGGCCGCGAACTGCTCGGCGTAGCGGAAGAAGAACGTCTCCCCGATGGTGATCTCGGCCTCGAGCGCCGCCCATTCGGCCTCCGACTCCTCGAGCAGCGCGAGGTAGCCGGCGGGCTCGGAGAGGCCTCGGGCACGCATGCGCCGGCCGATCCGCTCCCACAGGAGGTCGTCCTTGTCGGCGTAGTAATGGTGCCCGGTGCGGGCGACGAGGCGGGTCTTGAGCGCCGCGAAGGCCGCATCGCCGATCGGGGCGGAGCCCCGTGAGGGTCCGGTGCGCGGGGCCGGACCCCGCGGGGGCGTCAGGCCGCCCACTCGGCGAGCCGCGCCTGCGCGTCCCGGGTCTGCGCCGCCAGCCGCACCCGCTCCTCGGCGAGGAGGATCCGGTCGACCGAGAGCCCATGCACCAGCCCCTCGCCGAGCCGGATCTCGGCGGCGACGCAGCCGTTGAGCGTCGCCGCGTCGGCGACCGGCCGGACCTGGTCCGGCGCGACCCGCACCACGTCCGCGGCTCGGTCCACCATCAGCGCCTGGGGCGTGGCGCCGTGGACGAGCACGAGGTGGCGGTAGAGCGCCTGGCGCGCCGCCACCGGGCGGCCGAGGCCGAACAGCACCGCGAGGTCGAGGACCGGCACCGCGCTGCCGGCGAGGTTGAGGAAGCCCGCGAGCGCCGCCGGCGCCCCCGGCGGGCGCCACAGGCGCGGCAGCGGCAGCACCTCGCGCACCGCCTCGCGCGGCAGGGCGCAGGGTGTCCCGGCGACATCGACCAAGAGGTATGCCGTCCCGGCCGTCATCGCGCTGCGCCCCGCTCGCTCGAACAATCGTCCGCCATCGCGGATCGCAGCTGAGATAGGAGAGGCGCGGCGGGTTTCCAAACCGGGCGAGGTGGGCCGTTCCTCCCTGTCGGGCCGCGCCGGAGATGCTATGAGGCGCCGCCCGGCAGGCCTTCCCGCCCTGGGACGGCAGCCTTTCCTGGGTCGAGAGAGGAGCGGACCCGTCATGATCGAGATCAGGCATGTCGGCCATGCCTTCGGGGAGCGCACGGTTCTGCGCGACCTGAGCCTCGACCTGACGGAGCGGCGGATCGCGGTGGTGGGCGGCAACGGCAGCGGCAAGAGCACCTTCGCGCGTCTGCTCAACGGCCTGCTGGTGCCGACCCGCGGCACGGTGCGGGTCGACGGGCTCGACACGCGCCGCGACGGCCGGGCGGTGCGCCGCAAGGTCGGCTTCGTGTTCCAGAACCCCGACAACCAGATCGTGCTGCCGGTGGTCGCGGAGGACCTGGCCTTCGGGCTCAAGAACCTCGGGCTCCCGAAGGACGAGATCGCCCGGCGCACCGACGAGGCCCTGCGCCGCTACGGCCTGCACGATGTGGCCGACCACCCGGCCCACCTGCTCAGCGGCGGGCAGAAGCAGCTGCTGGCCATCGCCGGCGTGCTCGCGATGGCTCCCGACGTCATCGTGTTCGACGAGCCGACGACGCTGCTCGATCTGCGCAACAAGCGCCGGATCGCGCAGGCCATCGACGGGCTCGCCCAGCGCGCCATCGTGGTCTCGCACGACCTCGACCTCCTCGAGGCGTTCGACCGGGTGCTGGTGTTCGAGGACGGCCGCGTCGTGATCGACGACAAGCCCGCGGTGGCGCTCCCGGCCTACGTGGCGATGATGTCGTGACCCCGTATCTGCCGGGCGAGAGCCCCGTCCACCGCTGCCCGCCCGGGGCGAAGATCCTCGCGCTCGTCGCCGTCGGCACCGCCCTGTTCGCGCTGCCGCGACTCGATCTCGCGCTCGCGGCCCTGGCCGCGACCGGCCTGCTCTACGGGCTCGCCGGCATCACGGCCCGCCTGGCGCTGGCGCAGCTGCGGCCGCTCGCCTGGATCCTCGTCGTCCTGGTCCTGGTCCAGCTCGCCCTCGACGGCTGGCTCTCGGCCATGCTGGTGGCCGCCCGCCTCGCCGCCCTGGTGCTGCTCGCCGGCCTCGTGACGCTGACGACCCGCAGCGCCGACCTGATCGAGGCGCTGCAGAACGGCCTCGCCTGGCTGAAGCCCCTGGGTGTGAATCCCGCCAAGGTCGGGCTCGCCATCGCGCTCACTTTGCGCTTCATCCCCGTGCTGGCCGCCATCACGGCGGAGGTGCGCGAGGCCCAGCGGGCCCGCGGGCTGGAACGCAGCCTGGTGGCGCTCACCGTCCCGGTCGTCGTGCGCATGCTCAAGATGAGCGACGACATCGCCGCGGCGATCGACGCGCGGTCGTATGATCCGGACCAGGCCGGCGGCTGACGCACGTCTCTCTCTTGCCAAGGACATCCATGTCGACCCGGGACATCGTCTTCGTCGCCCTCTTCGCTGCCCTCACCGCCGCCCTCGGCCTGTTTCCGCCCGTGACCCTGCCGGTGATCGGCGTGCCGATCACCGCGCAGTCGATGGGCGTGATGCTCGCCGGCGCCATCGCGGGGGCCAGGCGCGGGGGCACGGCCCTGGCGCTGTTCGTGCTCCTCGTCTGCGCCGGGCTGCCGCTGATGGCCGGTGGGCGGGGCGGGCTCGGCATCGTCATGGGGCCGGGCGGCGGCTTCGTGCTGATGTGGCCGGTCGCCGCCTTCGTCATCGGGCTCCTGTACGAGCGCGCCCTGCGCAGCCTCACGATCTGGAAGGAGGTGCTGATCCTGGTCCTCGGCGGCGTCGTGCTCACCTACGCGGTCGGCATCCCGTGGATCGCCGTGGTCGCCCGGGTCGACCTCGCGAAGGCGGCGCTCGGCTCGGCCTGGTTCCTGCCCGGCGACGCCGTGAAGGTCGTCCTCGCCGTAGCGATCGCTCGGGCGGTGCGCCGGGCCTATCCGACGCTTCAGCCGCGCTGATCGGTATGACGATCGCGCGGATCAAACCGGTTGACCCTGCCGGTCGACACGCGTAGGGTCCGCGCCACTCTCAGAAGGGCAGGCTTTCGACAGCATGCGTGCGGTCCTTATTGTAGCGGAGGCGCCACCGACGGGGCGGGCTTGAAGGCCCGGCATCCCAAGGGTGGCGCGTGCAAGGGTCCTTCGGGGCCCTTTTTTGTTGCCGAGAAGAACCCGAGAGCGCGGACAAGACCAGTGAGCGGGAGCGCGACGATGAGTGCGGGCGAGGTCATGACGGGCGCCGAGATGGTGATCCGGGCGTTTCAGGATCAGGGCGTCGACACCCTGTTCGGCTATCCGGGTGGCGCGGTGCTGCCGATCTACGACGCGCTCTTCCACCAGGACACGGTGAAGCACATCCTGGTCCGGCACGAGCAGGGCGCGGTGCACGCGGCCGAGGGCTATGCCCGCTCGTCCGGCAAGGTCGGCTGCGTGCTGGTCACCTCGGGGCCCGGCGCCACCAACATCGTCACCGGGCTCACCGACGCGCTGCTCGACTCGGTCCCGCTCGTCTGCATCACCGGCCAGGTGCCGACCCATCTCATCGGCTCGGACGCGTTCCAGGAATGCGACACGGTCGGCATCACCCGCAGCTGCACCAAGCACAACTACCTGGTCAAATCGATCGACGACCTGCCGCGGATCCTGCACGAGGCGTTCTACGTCGCCTCGCACGGCCGGCCCGGCCCCGTCGTCATCGACCTGCCGAAGGACATCCAGTTCGCCAGCGGCCTCTACCGCCGCCCGTTCGACAACAGCCACAAGACCTACAACCCGCAGACCCAAGGAGATCCGGAAAAAATCCGCGCCGCGGTGGCGCTGATGGCGGGCGCGCGCCGGCCGGTCTTCTATACCGGCGGCGGCGTCATCAACTCGGGGCCGGAAGCCTCGCGGCTGCTGCGGGAACTCGCCCGTGCCACCGGCTTCCCGGTCACCTCGACGCTGATGGGCCTCGGCGCCTTCCCGGGCTCGGACCCGCAGTTCCTCGGCATGCTCGGCATGCACGGGACCTACGAGGCCAATCTGGCGATGCACGAATGCGACGTCATGGTCTGCATCGGCGCGCGCTTCGACGACCGCATCACCGGCCGGCTCGACGCCTTCTCGCCCTTCTCCAAGAAGATCCACGTCGACATCGACGCCTCGTCGATCAACAAGACCGTCAAGGCCGATATCGGCATCGTCGGCGATTGCGGCTCGGTGCTCGGCGACATGCTGCGCGAGTGGCGTCAGCTCACGCCGGAGCCCGACAAGGGCCGCCTGACCGAGTGGCTGTCGAAGATCCGCGGCTGGAAGGCGCGCGAATGCCTTGGCTACTGGCCGTCCGGCACGACCATCAAGCCGCAATACGCGGTCCAGCGCCTCTACGAGGCGACCAAGGGGCGCGAGACCTACGTCACGACGGAGGTCGGCCAGCACCAGATGTGGGCGGCGCAGTACTACAAGTTCGACGAGCCGAACCGCTGGATGACCTCGGGGGGCCTGGGCACGATGGGCTACGGCCTGCCGGCGGCGATCGGCGCCCAGCTCGCCCATCGCGGCGCGCTGGTGATCGACATCGCCGGCGAGGCCTCGATCCAGATGAACATCCAGGAGATGTCGACCGCCGTGCAGTACCGCCTGCCGGTCAAGATCTTCATCCTGAACAACGAATACATGGGCATGGTGCGCCAGTGGCAGCAATTGCTGCACGGCTCGCGCTACTCCGAGAGCTATTCCGAGAGCCTGCCCGACTTCGTCAAGCTGGCCGAGGCCTACGGCGCCAAGGGCATCCGCTGCTCCGATCCGGGCAGCCTCGACGCCGCGATCGCCGAGATGCTGGACCATGACGGCCCGGTGATCTTCGACTGCATCGTCGACAAGACCGAGAACTGCTTCCCGATGATCCCGTCGGGCAAGGCGCATAACGAGATGCTGCTCTCGGACTACCTCGGCGAGACCGGGGCGGATTTAGGGGACGTGATCTCCGACGAAGGCAAGATGCTGGTCTGACCGGGCGAGGGTTTTGAGGACGATGAACGCCATGAACACCCACTACCCCGATCCGGTCCGCGTCGAGCCGGTGAACCGCCACACGCTGGCGGTCATCGTCGACAACGAGCCCGGCGTGCTCGCCCGCATCGCCGGCCTCTTCTCCGGCCGCGGCTACAACATCGAGAGCCTGACCGTGTCGGAGACCGAGCACGCCCGGCACATCTCGCGCATCACCATCGTGACGGCGGGCACCAACGCGGTGATCGAGCAGATCAAGGCGCAGCTCGACCGGCTCGTGCCGGTGCACCGGGTAGTGGACCTGACGCTGCAGGGGGACTCGCTCGAGCGGGAGCTCGCCCTGGTGAAGGTGGCCGGCAAGGGCGACCACCGGGTCGAGGCGATGCGGCTGGCTGCCGCCTTCGGCGCCCGCACCCTTGACGCGACGCTGTCCTCGTTCGTGTTCGAGCTCACCGGCACGACCGACGAGATCGACCGCTTCGTCAAGCTGATGGCGTCGGTGGGCCTCGTCGAGGTCTCGCGCACCGGCGTCGCCGCCATGGGGCGCGGGCCTGAGGCAATGTAGGGCGGGCTATTCGGCGGGCGGGGCGCCGATCCGCCCCGGCCCGCCGTATTCGCGCTCGAAGCGGCGCACGCCGTACAGGATGGCGGCGAAGCCGCTCACGGACACGAACAGGGCGAAAGCCAGCATCACGAGGGTGGCGTCCCAGGGCATCGTCACTCCTCCCGGCGCAAAAATCGGATCACGGCATGACCGGCACAATGTCATGCCAGGGACGCCGTGAACCAAGCGGCGCGCGATGAATCTACAATCGCAGCGGGCGTGCTCACCATCGGTACGATGATGGCTGCACCCGCGATGGCGATCGCCATCGCATTGACGTACGCTGCGAACAGTTTGATGTGCTCATTCAGGCGCTTAGCAGCATGCTTACGGCGCGCAGCAAGTTCCGCCGCATCGATAACCGATCTGGTCACGCAGGTCGCCTCGATCCAGATATTACCTTAGGTAAGAAACCGATCTCCGGCGGTCGATCCCCTCTTCGCCCCTGACGGTTGCCGTCATCCGGATCCTGCGGCGGAGGCCTGCTCGTTCGGGAACCACTACTCGGCCGGCGTGTCGCGGCCGCGGCGCAGGTCCCACTCGTGCAGCAGCAGGCCCGCCTATGCGGCGGCCATGACGATGGCGGGCGTGACGACGAAGGCCAGCAGGAACGATGCTGTCATGGGTCGAGTCCTCTGAGGACGCGGCGTGCCGTCATCTGTAAGCCGACCGCGGTGGAAACCCAGACGCCGACACCGGCCGCCAGGGCCCAGACCTCGACCAGCACACGGAAGTTGCTGACGTTGTAGAGTTAACCGGCGATCGGTGTGGCGATCCCCACCGTGAAACAGGACGTCGCCAACGTGTTAGGGGCGTTGGCGAAGAGCTTGATCCGCTCACGCTGACTCTCCTTCATGCCGCTCGATCCGAAGGTTATCTGCCGTCAGGTAACTCACGAAGGGCAGTGCGGTCGATCCTCCGACCGAACCCATGCGCCGAGGCGCAGTACCACCTGCCCGCCCGTCCGCGCTAAGGAACGGGTGCGCCGCCCGGCCCGGTCCCCAGCCGGCGCGACGGCGGCGGCGCCCGGGAGGCCCCATGTCCGACACCCTGACCCTCTACTACTCGCCGGGCGCCTGCTCGCTCGCGCCCCACATCGCCCTCGAGGAGACCGGCGCGGCCTTCGAGGCGATCAAGGTGGATTTCGCCACCGCCGAGCAGCGCGGCGGGCGCTACCTCGCCATCAACCAGAAGGGCCGGGTGCCGGCGCTCGCCGAGGGCGACTGGGTGCTGACCGAGAACCCGGCGATCCTGCGCTACATCGCGCGGCGCCACCCGCAAGCCGGCTTGTGGCCCGAGGATCCGCGAGAGGAGGCGCGCTGCGCGGAGTGGCTGGCCTGGATCTCCTCCACCATCCACCCGGCCTACGCCCATATCCGCCGGGCCGAGCGCTACGCCACCGACGAGGCGGCGATCGAGGACGTGAAGGCCAAGGGCCGAGAGACCTGCGCCGATCTCTGGACCATGATCGAGGTCGGGCTGTCGCGCGGCGGCTGGGCGGTGGGCGAGCGCTACAGCGTCGCCGACCCCTACCTGCTGGTGTTCTGGCACTGGGGCCGCGGCCAGGTGCTCGGCTACGACATGGCCCGCCAGTTCCCGTACTGGACCGACCACGCCCGCCGCATGGCCGAACGGCCGGCGGTGCAGCGCGCCTTCGCCCGCGAGGGCCTGCCGCTGCCGACTTGAGGGTCAGCCCCGGCAAGGTTTCAGCCTCTGTTTGACTCGCAGGACCAGCATCCTGAGCGTCTGTTCGATCCCACCCGCCACCTCAGGATGAGGTCGCGAGTGGGATAACGTTGCCTGGCAGGTCAAACAGGCTGTCAACCCCGGCGAGGTCTCAACCCCTGAAGGCGTCCTCGCCCGCGAGGTACTCCCGCTCGGCCGCCGTCTCGGGGCGGCCGAGCACGGCGTTGCGGTGGGGAAAGCGGCCGAAGCGCCGGATCAGGTCGCGGTGCTCGATCGCCGCCTCGCGATGCGCCGGGAGGCCGAGCGCGGTGAACAGCGCGACGCTGCGCTCCTGCCGGGCCAGGTCCTCGGCGTGCATCAGCGGCATGTAGAGGAAGACGCGCAAGGCCGGCGCGATCGCCCGATCGTGGCCGTGGGCCAGCGCCCGCTCGGCCACGCCCAAGGCCGCCGCGTCGGTGGCCCAGGCCCGGGGCGTGCCGCGAAACAGGTTGCGGGGGAACTGGTCGAGGAGCAGCACCAGGGCGAGCGCGCCCTCCGGCGTCTCCTCCCAGGATTCGAGGTCGCCGCGCGCCGCCGCCTCGTGCAGGGAGGCGTAGGCCCGGCAGGCGGCGTCGAAGGCTGGATCGGCGGTGAACCAGCGGTCGAACCCGGCCTCGCGCCAGAACGCCACCAGGTCGGCCGGCGTCGTCCCTCGCATCCTGCTCTCTCCCGTCGGTCCGTGGTCCGGCCCTGTCCGCGCGTCGAGCCGAGCACCCATGTGCGCCTTCGCGCGCATCCCCTATTCCCTGTCGCGAATCGCGCCGCTACAAGCCGCCGGTCGCACGGCCGCTCCAGCGCCCGGAGCGTTCGAGTTTCTCACCATCTGCACACAGGGGGAGCCGCCATGCGGGTCTATTACGATCGGGATGCCGACATCAATCTGATCAAGGGCAAGAAGGTCGTCATCGTCGGCTACGGCAGCCAGGGCCACGCCCACGCGCTGAACCTGCGCGATTCGGGCGTGAAGGACGTGGTGATCGCGCTCCGCAAGGGCTCGGCCAGCGCCAAGAAGGCCGAGGCCGAGGGCTTCACGGTCCTGGAGGTCGCCGAGGCGGCCAAGCAGGCCGACGTCGTCATGATGCTGACCCCCGACGAGTTGCAGGCCGAGATCTACCGCGACTCGCTCCAGGGCAACATGAAGCAGGGCGCCGCCCTGATGTTCGCCCACGGCCTCAACGTCCACTTCAACCTGATCGAGCCGCGCGCCGACCTCGACGTGCTGATGGTCGCCCCGAAGGGCCCCGGCCACACCGTGCGCTCGGAATACCTGCGCGGCGGCGGCGTGCCGACCCTGATCGCCATCGCGCAGGACGCGAGCGGGAACGCCCACGACCTCGGCCTGTCCTACGCGTCGGCCAATGGCGGCGGCCGCGCCGGCATCATCGAGACCACCTTCAAGGAGGAGTGCGAGACCGACCTGTTCGGCGAGCAGGTCGTGCTCTGCGGCGGCCTCGTCGAGCTGATCAAGGCCGGCTTCGAGACCCTGGTCGAGGCCGGCTACGCCCCCGAGATGGCCTATTTCGAGTGCCTCCACGAGGTGAAGCTGATCGTCGACCTCATCTACGAGGGCGGCATCGCCAACATGAACTACTCGATCTCGAACACCGCCGAGTACGGCGAGTACGTCACCGGCCCGCGCATCATCACGTCCGAGACCAAGGCCGAGATGAAGCGGGTGCTGACCGACATCCAGTCGGGCATCTTCACCCGCAACTGGATGCTCGAGAACCGGGTCAACCAGACCTCGTTCAAGGCCACCCGCGCCCGCAACGCCGCCCACCCGATCGAGGAGGTCGGCGAGCGCCTCCGCGGCATGATGCCGTGGATCAAGGAGAAGGCCCTGGTCGACAAGGCCAAGAACTGACTTTTTGGTGTCACGGCCCCCTCCCGGGGGCCGCGGCTCGCGAGACCAACGCCGCGCGGATCGAGCGTCCGCGCGGCGTTTCGCGTGTCCGGGCCTCCCGCACCCCGAATGAAGCCGGCCTGTCACCACACGCGCGAGACAGCCTCCGGCTGTCCCGGCGAGACCTGGCGGCCGCAGGCAAGGCAATTCGCGCCGGGCATCCAGGACGAGGCCGCGGCTCGATGCTGAGGGCCGAGATGATTTAACGTATGTCAATCTTGGCGTCCGGGCCCTGGATGCTGCCGGAACGATCGCATCACTAGCATGACGGGATCGTTTGCTGCCGCTGTCGCGCGATGTATATGGGTATCGAGGCAAGGCTTCGCCTCCGACGTGAGCTGCAAGAACCGCCCGCGAGACCGAACACCGGCGCATCTGGTCCGTCGACGACTGGACAGAACATACTCGGGTGCAGCAAGGCGCCGCGGGTGCCGCGGCGTTGACGCAACGCAGCGCCGCGCGATCTCGCCGGCATGACCGACGATCCCGTCCTCTTCTGCCTGCACTTCCTCGGGGGCAGCGCCCGCACGTGGCGCCGCCTCGCCGAGCATCTCGGGCCCGCAGCGCGATGCGTCGCCCTCGACCTGCCGGGCTTCGGCGACGAGGCCGGCCAGCCGGGCGGCGGCGTCGCCGCCATGGCCGACCACGTCGCTTCCCGCATCCGGGCCGAGGCGCCGCGCGGGCCCTGGCTCATCGCCGGCAACAGCATGGGGGCGAAGGTCGCCCTGGCGCTGGCGAGGCGTCACGAGGACGGCGATCCCGATCTCGCCGGCCTTGCCGGCCTCGTGCTGCTGGCGGGCTCGCCGCCGGCGCCGGAGCCGATGGACGAGGCGCGCCGGCAGGCGATGATCGCCTGGATCGACGCCGACCCGGAGACCCGGAGGCGGGAGGCGGAGGCCTTCGTGGCGGCCAACGTCGCAGCGCCGCTGAACCCTGAGGACCACGCCCGGACGGTCGAGGACGTGCTGCGGGCCAACCCCGCGGCCTGGAAGGCCTGGCTCACCGGCGGCGCCTGCGAGGATTGGCGCGGCCGCGTCGGGACGCTCGCCACCCCGGCGCTGGTGGTGAGCGGGGCGGAGGACGGCGACCTCGGGCCGGAGGCACAGGCGGCGCTCACCCTGCCGCACCTCGCCCGCCACCGCCACGCAGTGGCGATCGGCGCCGGCCACCTGCTGCCGCTGGAGCGGCCGCGGGCCCTGGCCGGGCTGATCCGGGACTTCGTCGCGGCACCCCCTGAGACCGCCGAGGCGCCGACCCTGCCGCCGGCCTTCGCGGCGCTGATGGGCTCGGAGCGGGTCAACACCCGCCTGCGCAGGGCGCTGCGCGAGCGCATGCGCGAGCCGGAGGGCCCGTTCTGCCTCTCGCCCGGCGCGCGCGCGACCCTGTCTGCCTGCCTCGACCGGGTGCTGCCGCAGGCGGGCCCCGGCCGGATCGACCTCGCGCGCCGTATCGACGCGCGGCTCGCGAGCGGCACCGGCGACGGCTGGCGCTACGCCGCCCTGCCGCCGGACGCCGAAGCTTATGCCCGCGCCCTGCACACCCTCGACGCGGCGGCCCGGGCGGCGCATGGGCGCCCCTTCGCAGCGCTTCCCGGCGCTGAGCAGGACGCGCTCCTCGGCCGCGCCACCTCCGGAGACCTGCCGGCCGTGCCGGACGGTCTCGCCCCCGCACTGATGACCTGCTGGTTCGAGGAGCTGCGCGGCGAGGCGGTGCGCACCTGGCTCGCCCATCCGGCCGGCCTCGCGGCGATCGGCTTCACCGGGATCGGGGCGGGGGGCGACGATGCCGATGCCCTGCCGGGCTATCGCCTGACCGGCCTGAACGAGGGCGAGGACTGGGAATCGCCGGTCCGACACGTCCCGATGACCGCAGGAGACGCCCGATGAACCTCGCTGGCCAGAGCCGCCACAGTCCCGACGAGGTCGTCGACGCCGTCGTGGTCGGCACCGGGGCGGGGGGCGCGCCGCTCCTCGCCGCGCTCGCGGCGGCGGGCCTCAAGGTCGTGGCGCTGGAGGCAGGGCCGAATTTCGACCCCGCCGGGTACGGCTTCGACGAGACGCTGGCCGACGAGATCTACTGGACCGAGGAGCGCCTGAGCGGCGGCTCGACGCCGGAGGCCTTCGGGGCCAACAACAGCGGCACCGGCATCGGCGGCTCGACCCTGCACTGGGGCGCCTTCGTGCCCCGGGCCGATCCCCGCGACTTCCGCCTGAACACCGAGAGCGGCGAGGGCTGCGACTGGCCGATCGACCATGCCGAGCTGGTGCCGTTCTACGACCGGGTCGAGGCCTTCATCGGCACGTCGGGCCCCACGCCCTATCCGTGGGACGAGGCCCGCCGCTTCCCGCTGCCGCCGGTGCTGCGCAACGGCCCGGCCCAGCTGATGGCGGCGGCCTGCGACCGGCTCGGCATCACGGCGACCGACGCGCCGGCGGCGGTGGTCTCGCGCGACTTCACGCCCGAGGCGTCCGTCCCGGGGCGGAAGGCCTGCATCCATTGCGGCTTCTGCCACCAGGGCTGCCGCACCCGCGCCAAGGCCAGCATGGACGTGACCTACCTGCCGCTCGCGGTGGCGCGCGGCGCCGAGATCCGGGCGGAGTCCCGCATGCACGGGGTCGAGCGCGACAAGGCGGGGCGGATCACCGGCGTGATCTACCGCAGCGGCGGCCGCGATATCCGGCAGCGCTGCGCCAACCTGATCCTGTGCGCCGGCGCCGTCGAGACGCCGCGACTCCTGCTCCACCTCGACCTCGCCACCGGCAGCGGCCAGGTCGGCCGCAACTACATCGGGCACGTCGCCACGCAGGTCTGGGGCACGTTCCCCGACGCGGTCGCGATGAACCGCGGCTACCCGTCCTCGCTCATCACCGAGGACTATACCCGGCCGAAGGGGGCGGACTTCGCCGGCGGCTACCTGGTGCAGAGCCTCGGCGTCGAGCCCCTGACCTGGGGCAACGCGGTCGCCCGCGGCCGCGGCCTGTGGGGCAGGCCGCTCACCGACTATCTCCGCCAGTACAACCGCGTCGCCGGCATCGGCATCAACGGCGAGACGCTGCCCTGCGACGCCAACGTCCTGACGCTGTCGGACGAGACCGACGCGCTCGGGATGCGCAAAGCCCGGATCAGCTTCGGCTACGGCTCGAACGAGGACAACCTCAACGCCCACGCCACCAGGCTCATGCGGGCGATCTGGGAGGCGGCGGGTGCGAGCGACATCTGGGTGCTGGAGCGCGTCGCCCACACGCTCGGCACCTGCCGGATGGGCCGGAACCCCGACAGCTCGGTGGTCGATCCCGTCGGGCGCAGCCACGAGGTCGGGAACCTGTGGATCTGCGACGGCTCGGTCTTCCCGAGCTCGCTCGCCGCGAACCCGGCGCTGACCATCATGGCGCTGTCGCTGCGCACCGCCGGCGCGTTCCTGCGCTGGCGCTGACCGGCAATGCCCCGGCAGCCGGTGGTCTGACGCAAGGGACGGTTGCGCAGGGGACAGTTGCTACGCGCAGGCTGTCCAGCCCGGTACTCCGCCCTAGCTCTTTCCCCAGCGGACGGACCCCCGGGCCCGTCCAACCGGCCCGCTCGAGAAAGCTCGGGACGGGCCGCAAACCCCACCGCAGCATCGGAACGGCCGCCGCGCGGCCCCGTTGGTGCGGGAAATCGACGGAGTGACCGACATGACGGATTCCTCGGGCAAGAGCGGCCAGCCGCGCCAGCACCGCACCCGCAACAACACCGACTCGAACGCCAAGCGCGTCTCGATCGAGACCCTGAATGCGCGGCTCGCCGACGGCATCGACCTCGCGCTCAACATCAAGCAGGCGCACTGGAACCTGAAGGGCCCGCAATTCATCGGCATCCACGAGATGCTCGACGGGTTCCGCACCGAGATCGACGACCTCAACGACAAGGTCGCGGAGCGTGCCGTGCAGCTCGGCGGCACCGCGCTCGGCACCGCGACCGTGGTGTCCGCCTCCTCGAAGCTCACCCCGTACCCGACCGACATCTACGCCATCGCCGACCACCTCTCGGCGCTGATCGACCGCTACGCGGCCTACGCCAACGCCGTGCGCGAGAACATCGACCAGACCGACGAGGCCGGCGATCCCGACACGGCGGATCTCTTCACCGAGGTCTCGCGCGCGGTCGACAAGCAGCTGTGGTTCCTCGAGGCCCACGTGCAGGAGCCGACCGGCGCGCTGCGCGACGGCGACGGCAAGGGCGCGCGCTGACACGCACCGCCACCGGCGGATCTCACGGTTCTGCCCCAACGAAGAGGGCCCGGGACGGATGCCGTCCCGGGCCCTCTTTGCCGTCGATCCGCACTGACCACGAGTGCTCAGTGCGCCGGCACTCCCGGCACCCGCGCCGCCGGCGCGGCAGCCCGCGACCGCCGGACGACCAGCCACCCGAGCGCGCACAGCACGATCGCGCCCTGGACGCCCAGGGCTTCCCAGCTGCCGTTGAAGCCGAGCGTCGTGACGAGGTCCGGCACGCCGTCATTGTGCACCGGCACGATCACCTGCTCCTGCAATTCCTGGATCGCCGCGCCGACGAGGCGCAGACCCATCACGAACAGGAAGGCGGAGGTGAGCAGGAAGACCGGCCGCAGCGGCAGCCGCAGCGCCAGCCACTGCATCGCCACGAACACCACCGCGAGGGCGAGGGCCGCCACCGCCAACCCGCTCAGCAGCGAGACGTCGAAGCCGCCGGCGGTCCGCGCCAGGGCGTGCACGAACAGCACCGTCTCGGCGCCCTCGCGGAACACCGCCAGGAACGCGATGCCGGCGAGCGACACGACCGTGCCGGCGCCCATCGCCCGCTCCGCCATGCGGTTGAGCTCGGCCTTCCAGGCCGCCGGATCCTGGCGCAAGAAGAGCCAGCCGCTCATCATGAACATCAGGCCGGCCGCGACCACGATGACCCCGGCCTCGATCAGGTCGTTGTGGTTGCCGTCGAAGAAGGCCTCGAACACCCAGGCCATGCCGAGGCTCGCCACCACCGCGAGGCCCGCGCCGGCATAGACCGGGCGGATGCGGTCCGCCGCCCCGGCCCGACGCAGGAACGCCGCCAGGGCCGCGACCACCAGGAGCGCTTCCAGCCCCTCGCGGAACAGGATGGTGAAGGCCTGCGCGAAGGTGGATCCGTCGGCCATGGGGCGCTCCTTGCTGCGTCATCCGTCAGGGCGCCGTCACGCCCGTCGGCCGTCCTCTTAGGCGAGGATGGCACGGCTTTCAAACGCAATGTCTTTGTTTTGCATAATTCTAAACTACGTTGGAAGCAGTAAAAGCTGCTGTGATCGCGCCGCATGCACCGTCAAACCGGGACATGATTTCGGGACGGTCTAAAGGAAACAAACTGGATACTTATCGCCCCGATCGCCCCGATCGCCCCGATCGTCTCGACGGAGGCTCCTGCCATCGGCCGCGGACCCTCCGGTCCGTGCTGCGTCTGGCATGAACGAGCATCCCCGTCGCGCCGCGCCCCCGGCGCGACCGGTCCTCCTGTCGGCCATCGTGACCGGACGCCTGGCGACCGGGCTCGCCGCGACTCCTTCCACGGCCAGGCCGAAGCCTGTTACCGCGGCCCGCCGCGGCAGATCCTGGGGAGCCCGCTCCATCATGAGGGAGGGCGGGAGCGGCCGGGGCCGAAAAGCCCCCTCGCCAATCTGGACGCCCTCCCTCCGCGTCCCTACGCTGGCGCCCTCAGAGATGCGCTGGACGGGGAGTGGATTTCATGGATGCGGGTTCGTTGACGTCGCGGCTGGCGGCAGGGGCGATGCTGACGCTCGCGGCGACGCAGGCCTTCGCGAATGAGCCCTCACGCCTCGACCAGGTCATCGCCCGCAAGGTCCTCACCATCTGCACGACCGGCGACTACCGCCCGTTCTCGTATCGCCCCGACGGCGCCAACGACTTCGTCGGCATCGACATCGATCTCGGCCGCTCGCTCGCCAAGTCGCTCGATGCCGAGGCGGTGTTCATCCAGACCAAGTGGTCGAACCTGCTCGCCGACTTCAAGAGCCAATGCGACGTCGCGATGAGCGGCATCTCGGTGACGCTGCCGCGGCAGCGCGAGGTGTTCTTCAGCGAGATGTACCTCGTGAACGGCAAGGCGCCGATCGTCCGGTGCGAGGACGTCGCCAAGTACCAGACGACGGATGCCATCAACCAGCCGTCGACCCGGGTTGTCGTGAATCCCGGCGGCACCAACGAGCGGTTCGCCCGCGCCAACCTCGCCAAGGCGCAGCTCCAGCTCTTCCCCGACAACCGCGTCATCTGGCAGGAGATCGCTGAAGGACGCGCCGACGTGATGGTCGCCGAGTCCGTCGAGGTGAAGCTCCAGGAGAAGCTGCATCCGGGCCTCTGCGCGGTGAACCCCGACCAGCCGCTCCAGTATGGCGAGATGGGCTTCCTGCTGCCGCGCGGCGACACGGTGTTCAAGGCCTATGTCGACCAGTGGCTCCACCTGACGAAGGCCTCCGGCGAGTTCGACCGGATCTTCAGCGCCAACATGAAGTGACGCCGGGCGGGAGCACGGCCCGATCCCGTCGCGACCCGGCCGTGATCTCGGCGTCGTTCGCCGGGACGGCCATCGATGTGGCGCGGTTGGACGACGGAGAGGTCGTCCAACCGCGGCCTCGCTGTCCGGCGACATGGCAGCGCGACGATTCCCATTCGCGACCCGACCCGCCGGATCGCGGGCCAGACGCCTCCTCATACGCCAGCGGTGACGGGTCCCGGGGCGTCGCGACGCGGCCCCGGGATGGCGAGGAAGCCGGTCGGGCCGTCCGACGTGATCGGGATCCTACACCCCGCTCGCCTTGCGGCCGAGCTCCACCACCCGCAGGTTGTTGGTCGTCCCGGCCCGGCCGAACGGGATCCCGGCCACCGCCACCACCAGGTCCGGCGCCTGCGCGAAGCCCTCGGCTGCTGCGACCTCGGCCGCGCGGTCGACCATCGCCTCGTAGGACTCGATCTCGGGCCCGAGCACCGAATGGGCGCCCCAATACAGGCTGAGGCGGCGCGACACCGCCGCGTCCGAGGTCGCGGCCAGGATCGGCACGTTCGGGCGCTTGCGGGCAATGCGGGCTGCGGTGGTGCCGCTCGACGTGAAGGCGACGATCGCCGCCGCCTCGATCGCGTCGGCGAGGGTGGCGGCCGCCGCCGCCACGGCGTGGGGCGGGCTGTCCTCGACCTCCGGCTCGCTCGCCCGGACGAGGGAGCGGTAGAGCCGGTGCTGCTCGGTGCGGCGGATGATCCGGTCCATCATCGACACCGCCTCGACCGGGTACCGGCCCGCCGCCGATTCGGCCGAGAGCATCACCGCGTCGGCGCCGTCATAGACGGCGGTGGCGACGTCCGAGGCCTCGGCCCGGGTGGGGGAGGGCGCCCCGACCATCGATTCGAGCATCTGGGTCGCCACGATCACCGGCTTCACCGCCCGGCGGCACGCCCGCACCAGCTCCTTCTGGCGCCCCGGCACGTCCTCGGGCGGCAGCTCGACGCCGAGGTCGCCGCGGGCCACCATCACGCCGTCGGCGATGCGGATGATGTCCTCGATGTGCTCCAGCGCCGAGGGTTTTTCGATCTTCGCGATCAGCCCGGCCCGTCCCGCGATCAGCCCGCGCGCCTCCATCACGTCGGAGGGGGTCTGCACGAAGGAGAGCGCGACCCAATCGACCCCGAGCTCGAGCCCGAAGGCGAGGTCGCGCCGGTCCTTCTCGGTGAGCGGCGAGAGCGCCAGCACCGTGCCCGGCAGGTTGACGCCCTTGCGGTCGGAGATCGGCCCGCCCACCACCACGTCGGCGTCGATCGCCGCGTCGTCGACGCCCGCGACCCGCACCCGGACCCGGCCGTCGTCGATGAGCAGCTCCTGGCCCGGCGCCACGGCGGCGAAGATCTCCGGGTGGGGCAGGGGGATCGCGTCGGCGCCGCCCTCCCGGCCCTCGCGCACGAAGCGGATCCGGTCGCCGGTGGCGAGGTCGAGCTTGCCCCCGCGCAGGGTGCCGATGCGGATCTTCGGGCCCTGCAGGTCCTGCAGGATGCCGATCGGCCGGCCGGTCTCCTGTTCCAGCGCCCGGACCGCGGCATGGACCTTGGCGTGGTCGTCGTGGCTGCCGTGGGAGAAGTTGAGCCGGAACGTGTCGACCCCGGCGAGAAAAAGGGCTTTCAGCCGCTCCGGCGTGTTGCTGGCCGGGCCGACGGTGGCGACGATCTTGGCGTGGCGGTGACGGCGCATGGGGATCTCCTTGCTCGTCGTCTGGAAGCTCGGGCTGTCTTCAGGTTAGGGAGTCTTGCGGCGGCAGATGGTGGTGAAGCTGACATTCTTGCCGCCGCAGGCGCCGTTGTCCTCGGCCAGCAGGAAGGGCGGCGACAGCCGCAGGCGCAAGCGGCAATCAGCGGGGTCGTCGCCGGCATGGGGCAGGGTGCCTCGGTCGCCCATGGTGAAAGGCGAGGGCGGCCCCGCGCCGCATCGCGTCCTGCCAAGCATCGTCGCGTCGTCCCCCCGCGTCTGCGTCGCTGCCGCGGAAGCTAGGGCATCTTGGACCAAAGGAGCACCCGCCCGGTCCGGAATCGCGTGGTCTGCCGCCGCGGCACGCCCTTGACGGGGTCTATGTTGCAGCGCACCCTGTCATTCGTAAACCTTTGGTGACGATCGTAAGGGGGGTATCGACGGTCATGCTGTTCCAGCCGCCCGTATTCGAGACGATCTTCCGCATACCGGTCGAGCACCGGCTGCTGATCCGGGGCTCGCGCAGCCGCGGCGGCCCGCGGGACGGCGTGCGCTGGTACCACGACGAGTTCGATGGCGAGGGGCGCCTCGTCGCCCGCTACGAGACCTACGACGAGACCGACGACAGCGGGCAGGACCGCTGCGGCTGGCGCCGCTACGACGCTGCCGGCCGCCTCCTGGCCCGGCACGAGGTGGCGATGCGCTGGTCGGCCCTCCTCGCGCTCAAGCAATCGCGCCGCGGCGCAGAGACCGCGCTGCAGCGTGCCGCCAGCCCCCCCGCATCGTCGCCGTCGCGCCGGACCCTGGCAGCCTGACGCCGCCCGGCACCCCGCCGCGACCTTGACCCGACGCAGAGGCGGCGACCCAGTGCCCGCGGCCAATGTGGCGGCGCGCGGAAGCGCCGTCGGACTGGACGGAATCGCAAGGCCTCTGTTCCCGGCGGGCAGGTCTTTCCGGCGGCCAAGGCCGTCCGGGACGATCCCGCTGAGACGCCTTCCGCGTGATCTGTCGGCCGTGAAGAACGTCTAAATCGTTGGAAGATCGCGCGGATTGGTTATGCACACGTCTTCGCGCGTGCAAGGGCTTGGCGTGGGTCAGTGGGTTTCCTTGCAAATTGCACGCGCGGCGAGGGCGTGATTCCCTGCTCCTGACGACGGGAGCGGGAGACGGGGCATG